>JBBCIS010000007.1:0-175925 GCA_037189845.1 bacterium | reverse complement strand
AAGTCGCCGCCAACCCACATAATGAAGACCCTGAGTAAGATAATTACTCAGGGTCTTCTCGTTTGGGGGGATACCTTAAGCAAAGCTATCCGATCCGGGTAATAAATATTCCTGGATGAACCGGTAGAAAGAAGTTCTGATAGAACTAAGTACCTCATTTATTTAGGTAAATGAGAGAACTTTTAAGTTTTATCCTGGATGAGAACGGAATTCAACACCTGGTAGAGTGGGGTAAAAAGATAAGGGCTGCCAATAAAAGATTTTTTCTTCTGTAACCAAAGTAGCTACAAAGAACAAAATATTATCTCAAATTTGCACTTCGTACAAAAAGTATAAATCCGACATACGGATGCTACTGTTTGTCAGGGAAAGAGAAGAAGAATGTTACGTGTTATATTTTTGTCCCTTTGGGGATTAGGGGCTTTTATTCCTATAGGTTTGAAAGCTGAAAGTCATAATAATTTATGGCTGAGAGGGACATTGACTTATATCCCATCCGATAAATTCAGAATTGAAACAGAATTTCAACATAGAAGACAAAACGGTTTGAGTAATAAAAATTTGCTTGACGAAACTTTATTGTATTCATACCGCAACTGGATAAGATACAGACATAATAAAACTGTACATTTTTCGGTTTCACCTTTTGCTTATTTTGCTAACTACAGAGTGATCAGAAAATCATCTGATGTTGGTGCAGATCCAAGAAGAGAGATCCGTTTTTCTGCAGCAATAGATCTGCAACACGAAATCCTGAAAAACTTTTACATTTCTAACCGAAATTTTGTTGAGTACAGGCTATTTACTCACGGCGAGCAGGACATTGTCCGATACAGAAACCGCCTGGGTTTCAGGTATGATATCGGCAAAAAAATCAAGCTGAATATTTATGATGAAATTCTTCTGAATGTTACAGGAGTGACGAAAGAACACCTTTTTGACCACAACAGAGCCGGGATTCAATTTGAGTATAGTATCCTTCCCAATTTCAAAATGGATATAGGTTATATGCATATCTCCAGACTTCCATTGAATAATATGGACATGTTGACCGAAAACAATTTTGTATTCAATTTTATTTACGAAATCAACAGACCTAAAAAAGAACGTAAAACATCTGCTACTTAAAAAGTGTTCTTACCTTTATAATTTACAAAATCAGACCAATGAAATTCGCTACTAAAGTTATACATGCAGGAATCGAACCGGACCCGTCTACCGGTGCTATCATGACACCTATTTACCAGACATCTACTTATGTGCAGGATGCTCCTGGTGTGCATAAAGGTTATGAATATGCCCGTACTCAAAATCCTACCCGTACTGTACTGGAAAACAATCTGGCTGCATTAGAGAACGGCGAATATGGCATCTGCTTTGCCAGTGGTATGGCAGCTACGGATGCTATCATTAAAATGCTTGAACCGGGCGACGAAGTGATTTCCTGCAATGACCTTTATGGCGGCAGCTACAGAATCTTCACCAAATTATATCAGAGATACGGCATTGATTTTCATTTTGTAGATATGAATGACCCGCAAAATGTAGCAGATAAGATCAATGATAAAACCAAGCTCATCTGGATAGAAACGCCTACTAATCCGATGCTTAATGTAGTAGATATTGAGGCTGTTGTAAAAATTGCAAAAGCTAAAAATATCCTTGTGGTAGTAGACAATACATTTGCATCTCCATATCTGCAGACACCATTGGATTTAGGAGTAGACATTGTTTGTCATTCAGCTACAAAATATCTGGGCGGACATAGCGACGTAATTTTAGGTGCTGTCATCGTAAAGGATAAAGCATTGGCAGATCGTTTACATTTCATACAAAATGCAAGCGGAGCTGTTCCCGGGCCAAATGACTGCTGGTTGATCCTGAGAGGTATCAAGACCCTGCACCTGAGAATGGACAGAGCTTGTCAGAATGCTCAGGCTGTGGCTGAATTTTTGGCTGCACACCCGAAAGTCGCTAAAGTAAATTATCCGGGATTGAAATCTCATCCAAGCTATGAACTGGCAAAAAGACAAATGAAATTGCCGGGAGCAATGGTCTCTTTTTCATTAAAAGAAGATTCTATTGAAGCAGCGAACAAAGTTTTGTCGGGAACTGTGTTGTTCTCATTGGCAGAATCTTTAGGTGGAGTAGAATCTCTGATAGGACACCCAGCGACGATGACTCATGCATCTATTCCCTTGGAAGAAAGATTAAAAACAGGAGTGACAGATTCTTTGATCAGATTGAGTGTAGGTATAGAAGATGCAGAAGATTTGATCGAAGACCTGAAAGTAGCTTTGCAATAATAACATTATGACGATTGGACTTTTCCTGCTAGCAATAGCTCCTGTTGCAGCTGTTGTATGGTACATCTATCACAAAGACAAGTACGAGCATGAACCGATGAGCTTTTTGTTCGTTTCTTTCATGTTGGGAGTTCTTTGCGCAGTGATAGTTCCATTCATTACAGGAAGACTCGGTTGGCTGACGGATCATTTTGAAGGTCGTCAGATGGAGATTTTTTTATACTCATTTGTCATTGTAGCTTTTTTAGAAGAGTTTTTCAAGTTCATCAGTCTTAGGTATTTCATGTATTACCGCAGGGTTTTTAATGAACCGATTGATGGAATTGTGTATGGAGTCATGATAGGAATGGGCTTTGCCACACTGGAAAATCTGTATTTTGTCCTGGAAGGAGGTTGGCAGACAGGAGTACTGAGGATGTTTACAGCTGTTCCCGCACATGCGGTATTCGGGATTATTATGGGCTATTATACCGGCAAAGCAAAATATATTTCAGACAGAAATCCTGAATTCACCATCAAAGCACTTGGAGTTCCTGTCGTTTTACATGGCTTATATAATTATCTGCTGATGCAGGATAGTTACCCTTATCTGGGGCTTATTGCAATTATCGGGCTTTGGATAATAGCATTCAGGTATGTCAGAAAAATGATCAAAGAACAACAGGATGCTTCGCCTTTCAGAAATGGAAAATGAACGTAAAAGGAACTTCCGGATATGACTACAAAAGATGTTATCAGATATCTTTGTAGTTGAATATTCGATTTATTTTACTAAAGTTTTCAGGGCATAAGTTAAATTTATGGAGATTGACTTATGCATTATATAATGATCGTAACGTAACTTAAAAATTCATTTATGTCGAATCTTATGGAAAGAGAAAATTTTATGAGCATTGTAAACACCTGGAAAATGTATCTTTCAGATGCTACGAATAAAGCTTACTTTATTGGGTCTGTGTTTATATGTATATCGCTATCAATTTTTACAGCTAAAATCTTAGCATGGAATTCACATCAGTCAGGGAGTGTTATTTATGACCCAGTCATGGCATTATTGACTCCGGCCAAAGATTGGTCGCTGGAGATTTTCATTATTGAGTACATGGCTATTTTAGTGATATTCGTACATGCCATCAAAAGGCCGAAACTATTCATTGACGGGCTTTGGGGAGTAGCTGCACTTTTTATTATCAGGACTTTGGTAGTTAAAATGGTCCCTTTGGCACCGCCACATGATATTATTTATATAAAAGATCCTGTTTTACAATTTTTCTATGGTGAGTATGAAGTAAAAAATGACCTGTTTTTTTCCGGGCATACATCATTGATTTTGTTGTTCTTCTTTGTTGCAAAAGATAAATTGGTAAAAACGTATCTGCTGATATCAGCGTTTTTAGTGGCTTTATTATTGGTTTGGCAACATGCTCATTTCATTTATGATGTCTCCTTTGCTGTTATACCAAGTTATCTGATCAACAGATATATCGTAAATCAACCTTTAAGTAAAGGGATATTGGATTATCACAGGGCATTGATAAATGCAAAATAGTAAGCGGTTGAATCTGATAGCCATCTCATTTGAGGCGATAACAGGATGAAAAGTTATAGATTTTCAATATCACATCTATGTCAGAATGATGGTGAAGTAAAAGGTTTTTAAGGGAAAATTAATGAACTTTGCAGTCGCTATGACTACTGAAAACATAAGTGAAATTCTGGAATACTATTATGAAAGATGTCACCAGATTTCATTTATAGATGAAGATCCGATTTGTATTCCCCACATGTTTTCTAAAAAGCAGGATATTGAAATTATGGGTTTTTTTGCTGCTACACTGGCGTGGGGGCAAAGAAAAACCATTATCAACAACTGCAAAAGATTAGTTAGCTGGATGGATGGAAGTCCTCATGATTTTATCCTGAATCATCAGGAAACAGACCTGATCTGTTTTGAAAGCTTTGTTCATCGTACGTTTAATAGTACGGATCTGCTGGGAGTTATTGCTTTCTTTCACCAATATTATCAGAGAAATGAAAGTCTCGAGCAGGCATTTGCTTCTCATCTGACAATTGAAAATGAACACATAGGGCCGGCTTTACAAGGATTTCATCATAGCATTATGTCTTTGGACACAACTGCTTCCCGAACGAAAAAACATTTAGCAGCACCATCCGGTAAATCCACCTGTAAGCGCATCAATATGTATCTGAGATGGATGGTCAGAAAAGACAGGCACGGAGTAGATTTTGGTATCTGGAACGAAATCTCTCCATCTCAGCTGCTTTGTCCGCTGGATGTGCACGTAGAAAGGAATGCCCGAAGATTGGGCCTTATCCAACGCAAACAAACGGACTGGCAGACTGTTGTTGAGCTCACCAATTATCTGAAGCAATTTGACTCGAATGATCCGGTAAGATTCGACTATGCTTTATTTGGAATGGGCATCATCGAAAAAACAGAGCCATTGATTTTTTAGTGCTATTTTCTCGCTGATAATATTACATCATCTGCGTTGATCAGCAATATCTGCGGGAAATTATTTCAACGCTATTCTCCCATTGATGATACAGAAAACCGCTGATAATATTACATCATTTAGGTTGGTCAGGGATACATGTAGGAAATTATTTCAGCACTATTTCCAGGAAACAGGCTGACTATTCCACGTGCTATTTATGATTTACTCGTACCCGTATTGCTTGAAAAGCGTGACAATAGCATCTCTCTGAGGTTCAGCCTTTGCAGGATATCTGATGAACAGCTGATCTCTGAATTGTTGAGGAGTCCTGACATCCGGTCCAAAAATCTGATACAGTTCCGGAAATGTGAATCCACCGACATTATCGAAAGTCTCATTTTTCTCTTCATCCATCAGGTCATAATAGATACCTACGGGAATCCATCTGTATGCCGTCCATACATTTTTATCTCTGAGCTCATGCGGATATAATGCAGCTCCATATACCTGAGATAACATTTCAAATGAAAAATCCTCTGCCCATGATTCGGACATGGCAACCAGTCCCGGAACGGTTCCGCCTCCTGAGCCATAGCCTCCATTGTTGAAAATATGCTCGATATAATCACCCCAGAATGCATTTCCTGAGCGTGTATATTGTGTACAGTGACCATATTCGTGGTACAAGGTTTCTATATGATACGGAGATGTACGGTCATTATCAGTGCTTTCGTAAGGAGCATATACGTCCGGCAGGTCTTTTTTGATAAGATTAGCCAGGTTATTAGCCAGATTAGCAGGGATATTAAACAGCTTCACCAATAAATCTTTTGTTCCCTGATCCGAACCTACGTGTCGCAACATAGGAGCTGCATAGCCGGTCGAGAATTCCACATCTCTCGCAATCCACAGATTCAATTTTTTCTCAGGGATCCCATATCCGTTTGCGGCTGCAAAATCCTTGAATTGCTGGTAGGAGAAAAATGCAGCTGCACTGTTGTATAAATCATTGTTTTTAGTTTCAGTACCAATGCTGATATTCAACTGATCAAAAGCACATTTGCCCATCATACCCAAAGAGATAGTATTAGGTGTCAAAATCAAACCCAGATTTTTCAAATCCAGAGTTCTGACTTCCATAGTTGAGTTTTCAAATTTCAACAGCACTTCAGCTTTTTCAGCGTAAATTCTATTACTGATGGTAAAATTTCCCGAACGGTCAGTAACAGCCTGTAACATTTTACCGCCATCTTTTATAATGACTGTAATGTCTTTAAGCGGTTTTGTTTTTTTATCAATAGGATCATAGAATTCTACTTTTCCGGTTATCTGATGAGCCGCCATTCTACCGGCAGATTCGTTATCATCCAGATAATATAATTCATCTATTGTTTCATATGATGATAAACGATTCTTATTGGCTCCGGTAACTACACCATACATCCAGACTCCGTTGTCGTTAGCTTCTATTTTATGTGAAAGATTTGCATCAGGTTCATATCTCCAATCGAAAGGTAAAAAGTCACCCAGCTCATTGAGTCTCTCCATATCTTCTGCCTGTGAAACAAATGTTTTTATATAAAAACGATTGGGTTGAAGATTTTTCTTTCCGGTCAGTTCTTCAGCATTCTGCACCTGATAGTTGTGTGTAATAGCTCTTCCATTAGCTACATAAGTGCAATTAGGATCCAATGTATGCTCTTCTTTATGTTGGTCCTTTTTACAGGAAAAAAGCATCATCACACTCATGATGTACAGAAATGTAATTTTATAAGAACTCATATACTATTTTTTATTGCGTGTTTCAAAAATGTACCACCAGACAGGGTAGTAAGCAACAAATATCTTCAATAAATTTTTATTACGACTATTATATTACAAGAATCTTTTAAGTTTTTTCAGGACTCCTAAGTGATATCTATAGTTTAAAATTGAGCAGATGCCTGGTAAATTATTGCAGTCACGCTGTGTTTGTTTATACACCTGAAAGAGATATGGCATTAAAATCATCGACTATAACTTACTTAGTTTAAAGCTAAATTTATTCTCCCCATCTGAATAGTTAGCAAAATATATTCCCGACGGAAGATGAGCTATATTGAAGCTGATTTTCTTTTGGCTGAAAGGCATTTTCATCACTATCCTGCCACTCAGGTCAGTAAGGATAAGTGACGCATTGAGTCGCTCATTACCGGATAGTTCAGCAAATACATTATCTGTAGCCGGATTAGGATAGACCGTAAAAATCGCCGGAGTTTCTTTTCTCAATTTTATCGGGAGTACGATTCCTGTGCTTGTCGCTGTCAGCTTACTGATATACACAGGTGGTATAAAATTATTGCTAACCATGTTTTCGGCACTATTCACACCGCTTGTTCCAGTGGTGATAAATCCCGAACCGGGGTCATACGCTATCTGTAAGTCTGATAAAATATTGCCATTCAGCTCGTCATCACTTACATACATCCCTACTATTCCGGAAATCTCGACCGGTGTACTAATCGTGTAAACTCTGCTTACACTTCTACCTGAATTGCCTAATATTGGTTCGTAATTTTTATCAATAGTAAGATTACTGAAAACAATAGACACATCCGGAACTATGATAAGACTGTCAAAATTCAGGGGTGTACCTGCGGTGGCATAAAATGTACTACGGGGGCTTATGTGTAACTGAGCAGAAGTAATAAACGGCAGAAATATCAGTGCTGCTATCAGAAAAAGGAGATTTCTCATAATATCAGTTGTTTTAAATGAACGGAATGAAGATTTCAATCTCTATTTTTGACTTTCGCTTGTGTGAGCGGCTGGCTTTCTGTTGATTGTGTGGAGCTATCAGAGTTTTCGTTCTGCAATTCATCAGGAGATTTCAAGGGTTTATTTTCTTTATTCAACGCCACCATCAGCTGCTCTAATTTCTTTTCAAGTGCTTGTTGTTGCTGTACCATTTGTAGTTTCAATTGGGTAAACTCGCTGCTCAGCATTTCATTTTGTTCTTTCAATAAAGCATTTTCAGCTTTTAATGAAGTACTTTCTTCCAACAGATTTTTTGTTCTTTTTTCGAGTGCCTGTATGGCAATTAAATTCACTGCGTCAAAATCAGCAGAAGATATCGTTGTGTCGCTTCCGATAGTTCCGTATTTGTCATTGCCGAAAGCCCTGAAGAAGTCCTGAGCCATCGGACCATAATGTCTGCTTTTGCCATCATTGTATCCTATATAATTCCAGGTAGTGACATCGAGAGCAGTTGCTTTCTGCAAAATAGATTCTGCATCTACGGCTTCAAAGTTTTCTTTTTTCCTTTTATCAGACACAAAGTTCCAGCTGCTGCCGCCCGGAACATATTCAGCGTATAGTGCCGAGCCTCCTGTTGTAGAAGAAGATGTATATAATCTGTAACCTCCTTTGAAACGCATGCTCATCTGATTCATGGCCGCAGATGTCAGTGTATTGCTAAACTCTTCGTCGCCTATCACGGCAGAACCCGGTTGGCTGGCATGGACCAGATGCCCGAGAGCAATTGTATGCGCTGAACCTGCAACTGCATTATTTCCCATAGCAATACTTAGCTGACCGCTTGCAGACGCTTCTGTTCCCAAGGCGACTCCGCCCGTTCCGGGAGCCATCGCATTGTATCCCATTGCTATACTGTTATATCCTGTATTGATTTCATTCCAATGTGTGCCGGTCACTGTTCCCGCTCTGAATGCGCCACGCTCCGGCAACCACATCATACGGCTGCCTGCTCCCAGGTTGGGTGTTGTACCGTTGAGAGTGCTGCCTGTAGCTATTAATACCCCATTGGATTGTAATACAAGCCCTCTTTCGTTATTGGTTTTAAACACAAGGTCTGCCGGACCTGTAGTGCCGATAAAGTTAGTATTGGTTGTTCCACTGTTACCATTCAGCCCCCAGCCGCTGCTACCACCACTTGCAGGCGTTTGCCAGCTTGCTACACCATTAGCATCAGAAGTCAGCACTTTTCCCGCTCCCTGTGTGCCGTCTGTAATTTTTATATTTCCTGCAATATCTAATTTTGCCACAGGGTTCAATACTCCGATACCTGTGTTTCCATTTCTGAGTACGGTAATAGCGTTGCGTTGTACCGCAGGTGTAAATAAGCTGGGCTTGTATCCGTTGGCGACCTGGAAGATCCGGTCTGTCATGCTATACTCATTGGGGTCGGCTACCACATCCGATGTGTCGTTGAATACACCTACTACCACGCCGCCGTAAGCTTTGGCGGTATTACCTGACCCGAAGACAGTGCTTGCAAATCCACGGGCATAGTTAGCACCGCCTATTGCTGTGGAAAACTGGCCGGAGGCCACGCTATAATAACCGGAAGCGGTAGCGTGGGCATTTGCAGCCTGGGTCTGCTCTCCGAATGCGGTAGCACCCTGGCTGGCAGCAGTGGCAGCACCGCCCGCAATACTATAAATACCCGAAGCCCTGCTGCTACCCATAGCGGTGGCGTACATGTCCGTAGCATGTCCGCCACCCAGCCCTGTGGCATAGCTCGCTGTGGCTCGTGCAATACCGGTAGCCGTAGAATAAGCACCGGAGGCAAGCGTATTATAGCCTGAGGCAAATGAGTATTCTCCTATTTTGTTGGTATTCCAACTGTCATCTCCTGTAGAAATTTCACCCGCCCTGAAAGCTTTTTTGGCAGGTATCCACATCATTTTGACACCTATGTTCAATGTGTCGGAACCAAATAAAACGGTTTTATTTGCACCGACATTGAATGCCGCAACTGGTGCGGTTGTCCCGATGCCTGTATTTCCTGAATTGCTGTTATAGATATTGTTTCCATTGATTGTCCACGGCCCGCTGCCTCCCGGAAGTGTGACTGTGTTTCCTCCTGAAATAGACAACTGGTTGCCGCTGACGGATAATGTCTGTACATTGCCACCCGCAAAGGCCGATGCGGAACGTCTGCGCAAAACACCATTGGCATCTACAGTTACTATGCTATCGCTTACAGCTCCGCTTTGAAGAGAATCTATACGCACTCTACCTTTTACGTGCAGTGCCTGCTGCGGTGTGGAAGTGCCGATGCCTACTTTGGTGTTGTCGATAGCACCGTTCACCCCTGCAATAGCACCTAATACCATGCTGTTGGATGCATTTACCATTGCTCGTGCACCGATTGCAGTGGCATTGGTAAGATTTCCGGAGCTTACATCAGCGATGTACCCGATAGCCGTGTTATTGTTTCCGGTTGTATTATAGTAAAGTGCACCAACTCCATTTGCGGTATTGTTGTTCCCCGTAGTGTTTGATACAAGTGCAGACTGTCCGCCTGCAGTATTATTGCCTCCGGTCGTGTTGTCTTTTAATGCCAATTCCCCGCTGGCTGTATTACTGATACCGGTTGTATTGCGGTATAGAGCTTTGTTTCCGTTGGCTGTGTTGTATTGGCCAGTAGTATTGGAAAACAAAGCCTTACTGCCGACAGCAGTATTGCCACCCGCACCTCCGTTTTGGTTGTACAATGCTGAGTCACCCACTGCTACAAGGTTGCTGCCTGTTTCGTTTTTGCTCAATGCTTCTACTCCTATAGCCACATTGTTGCTTCCTGTAGTGTTCCAGACCAATGCTCCAAAACCGTTGGCAATATTTCTGTTTCCGGTAGTATTAGATTTCAATGCCGATGTACCACTCGCTGTATTATAACTTCCGGTTGTATTCTGGTTGAGTGCAAGATGTCCGTCAGCCACATTAAAGGCTCCCGTAGTATTGAACCTCATAGCCTGATGCCCGCTTGCAGTGTTCGCATCTCCTGTGATATTAGAACGAAGTGCTTCAAATCCTGTTGCAGTATTGCTCTTTCCTGTTGTATTGCCGTATAGCGTTCTGTTTCCGTTTGCAGTATTGTATTCCCCTGATGTGTTGGAAAATAATGCCTTACTGCCGACAGCAGTGTTACCGCCCGCACCTCCGGATTGATTAAATAAAGCAGAATCACCCACTGCCACCAGGCTGCTTCCGGTTTCATTTTTGCTCAATGCTTCTACCCCTATAGCTACATTGTTACTTCCGGTAGTGTTCCAGACTAATGCGCCGAAACCATTGGCGGTGTTTCTGCTACCTGTCGTATTGAGTTTAAGCGCAGATGTGCCGTCTGCAGTATTATAGCTTCCGGTGGTGTTTTGGCTGAGTGCCAGATGTCCGTTTGCCATATTGTAAGTACCGGTAGTATTGGCTCTCAGTGTCTGATATCCGTAAGCCGTATTTCCTGTCTGATTGTCTATGATACCTGATTTTACATTATCCACACGGATACGAAGAGGTTTATTATCGGTCGTACCAATAAAATTTGTACTGTCTGTTCCTGCATTACCGGTAAGTCCCCATCCACTGCCGCCTGCAAAAGAAGAAGCAGGACGTTGACGCAGGACACCATTAGCATCCACAGTCACCACACCATCGGTACCGGCACCGTTTGCAAGTGTATCTATTCGTACCTTTCCTTTTACATGGAATGCCTGCTGAGGTGTAGTAGTTCCTATACCTACTTTGATATTGGCATCAGCTCCGTTTACACCATTGATAGAACCTAATACCATGCTGTTGCTCGCACCTACCAGTGCATTGGACCCGATAGCTGTAGCATTGGTGAGGGAGGATTCGCTTACATCTGCATAGTGTCCTAATGCAGTGTTGTAGCTACCTGTTGTATTATTGAGAAGGCTGAAAAATCCTATAGAAGTATTCCGGTCACCGGTGGTGTTATTATTGTTTGCATTCTGCCCTACTGCAGTGTTCCATCCTCCAGTGCTATTCGTCTGCAATGTACCAAAACCGATAGCAGTATTCTGTATCCCTTCCGTATTTGACATTAGAGCGCCATATCCAAAAGCACTGTTACTGAAACCTCCATCATTGTTATTCAGTGCTTTGGTACCTATTGCCGTATTGTTTCCTACTGAACTTTCCGGTTCTATTAATCCTGCCTGCTGATTATTCACTCTAAAGTGTAAAGGCTGATTATCTGTTGTGCCTATAAAATTGTTACTGTCTGTACCTGTGTTGCCATTTAATCCCCAGCCTCCATTGCTCACTGATAATTTTTCCCATTTACTGCCATTGTACAGCATCAATGAAGAGCTATCTGTATCAAAAACAATCAAGCCCTGCGCAGGAACAACTATGGAAGTACGCTGTACAGCTGTCATTCGAGGTGGCAAAAATCCTCGTGTAGTGGAAAACACATCCAGCTCTGCACTTGTGTTAGGCGTAAGCGTTCCAATACCTGTCTGTGCCTGTACGGTCATGCAAACCAGCATTGCCATTATTGTCATGATGAGGAAAAGCTGCTTCATGTTTTATATTTTTAAGATGATTTTAACTATTTTTCACATTAAAAATATATTAAAGCATTGTGTTATGGCTGGCACTTTAGGACATGCATATTTTTTTGAGAGAACGTAGGAAAACGTCGAGAAAGCGTCCTCTGTGTCATACGCAGGATGGTACTTTTTCAAATGCTATACGCTACAGAAATTTATACCATTTCAGGAAACCGAAACCAGCAAAATTTCAAAAGCCTGCTTGACGGTTTGTAACAAAACTATACAAAGCCAGAAATTATAGAATATTTGCGTAGTATTATTACATATATAAATGAGTTAGGCTTCATTAATGAAAAAGAAAACAGAAACAAATATTAACACCTTGGCAAACCAGCGAAGACTAAATGTTCAGGAACAAATATTGGTTGAGAAAAATAAGATTCGCTCTGAAAGTAAATATTGGAGAACACGTGGAATTCCAAAGCCATTGGAACAAGTGTTGAAGGAAAGAGGAATTGATATTGACAAATCTATCATCTTGAATTATGAACAGGATTTTCCAGGAATAAGTACCGATAAAGGAACCATCCTGACATCTGATGAAATTTTTTATGAATTTGAGGCAGATTTAAATGCTGATAGAACAGAACTGATTGAATTATACTCTTTCACTGATGTTTCAAAAAGATTTGAAATTAAAGAGCACAAACAGGGAATTGGAAAAACATATGGATTTTTAGCAATAGAAGTCCTGAAAGAATTAAATAATGAACAAAACAAAGCTTAACATTATACCAGTCGTTAGGCACTATCGACTATCATGGACAAATTAAAATTGGACACCATAATTAGACATTACAAGGCTCAACCTGTTGGATACGGTTATATCGATATAATTGTATCAAGGGAGAACTACAAAGAATTTATTGAAGAAATTGTGAAAAGCGGCTATCAAATTGACAGTATTAGTTGGTGGGAATATTGTTTAGACAACAAAGAGCCTATATATGGACTTGGTGGACCCGAAAGCGTTTTTTATGATGGTTGGTTTGCAGAAATTCCAATTAAAGTGGATGAAATACAATTATCAGCCAACCTTATTGAAAGAGAAAAAATTGACACAATTATAAACTTAATTAAGACAAAGACAATTTCATTCACAGACGAAAAAATAACATTTAGAGACAATCAATGGCTGACACCAGCGATTTGGCTTGACGTTCCTAACGAATGGAGAAATAAACACAGCATCTAACAAGGTACTCAAGCCCCGAGATGTTTTGTACTCCCAAAACGACAGGAAGTAAACAATAAAAGATTTATCCTTTCCAAAGTTTTTGATGAAGAGATAAGGTTATCGAAAAGCACTTTCGTTATCATTCTCCGCTCAGCATTTTCAGGAAATCAGCCTTTCTACGTATGGAAATTTCTATTTCCGAACCGTCTGACATGACAACAGAGTGATTATCCGCTTTGTTGAGCTTTACCAGATAATCCATGTTGATGATATGAGATTTGTGTATTCGGAAAAAATTCTGCTCTTTCAATGTTTCTTCATAATCTTTGAGGGTCTTGGTCACTATGATTTTTTGTCCGTTAGCCAGATAAAAAATGCTGTAATTGTTTTCACCTTCGATTCGGATAATTTGAGACAATTGTACAAAATGAATTTCTTTGGCTCCATGCAGGGCGATTTTGCCCGGCTGCTGCTTGCTGATAATACCGGAAAGCTTTTCTATGCGGTTTTCCAACTGGCTGTTGATGCTCTTTTTTAATTGTACTTTGTTGACAGCAGCTCTGAGCTCATCGATATCTACAGGTTTCAACAGATAATCCAAAGCATCCGCTTTAAATGCCTTAATAGCATAATCGCTATATGCAGTCACCATAATGACTTCAAAAGTTCTCCGTGATAAAGCTTTTAGAAAATTAAAGCCATTCATTTCAGGCATTTCCACATCCAGAAAAAGAATGTCTGCCTCGATTTCAAGGATATGCTTCAAAGCAAGAAGAGGCTCTGTTGTACTCCAGACTACTTCCACCTCAGGACACACTCTTTGCAATTTCAGAATAAGTCCATTGATATTCTCCTGCTCATCATCCAGTATAATCGCTTTCAGCATGCTGTTCTTTTTTTAATGGTAGAATAATCTCAACCTGAGTACCATTCTGAGGTGACTCAAAATCAGTGAAGCGTATATATTCCTCGTATCCGCTGTGTCCGTACAAGGTTTCCAGCCTCTGCAATGTTACAGCCATTCCCAAAGATTGATGAGTGTCGCCCTCTTTCAGTTTCAGCTCCATTGCTTTTTTTCTTCCGATGCCATTATCCTCAATAACGATGGAAATAGAATTTTCTCTTTTTTCTACAATTACAGATATGAATCCTGCTGATTCTGTTATTCCTTTCATGCCATGTATGACAGCATTTTCCACAAATGGCTGCAGCAGCATGGGAGGTATAAGAAAAGATAGCGCATCCGATTCAGCATCTATTTCAAAATCAAATTGATTTTTCTTACGCAATTGCTCTATCTGCAGATAAATGTCCAACGTTTCCAGCTCTTGCTGTATGGTGATAAAATCGTGAGTAGTATGCTCCAGTATTCTTCTTGAAAGTTTGGAGAAGCGCTGTATCAGCCGTGAGGCATCTTCCTGCCTGTTTTGCAGCACGAATGAGTCAATGGTATTAAGGCAGTTAAAAATAAAATGCGGGTTCATCTGTGCCCGCAGTGCTTTAGCTTCTGCAAGCTGTGTTTCCTGATTCGCTATTAATCGTTTTTTGCGGTTGATATTGCTGCGTGTATAGAAGAAAAATGCGATGACAGCCACCAGCAATACGCACACGACCAACAGGTACATGCGGCTTCTGTATTCTGCAGTAGTTTTCTGCTGTTTGGCCAGATTCAGCTGGTATTTCAGGCTGTCCTGAATAGCTTTCCGGTTAAATTCATAACGAATAGCAATACGCTGATTTTCAAAATTTTTGGATTGCCGGCTGAGGCTGTCGCTTGCTTCATACATCAATTCCAGATTCGTTAAGGCGGCTGTGATATTGCCTGTTTTTTTATAATATTCATACCTGAACCTGTACAGGTGCTTTTTGTAGGAAAAATCTTCTATTTCAGGTTCACACTCCATACATTTTTCCAGAATTCTTCCGGCATCTTTCAGCTGATTTCTTTTCAGTTGGTTATATCCGAATCCCATCAGCGTTACACAATAATTTGCAAATAATTGCTCCTTATGGCTTTCATAATACGCCAAAGCCGCACTGATATAATAGTGTGCCGAATCATATTGGCTTTGGTCTATATACAGATTGCCGAGACCGAGCAAAGTATTGGAAAAGGTGGCACTATCTCCGGCAAAACGGCCTACGTCTAAAGCCAGCCTGAGGTATTCGGCTGCAGCATCATTCTGTTTCTGGTAGTAGTACGCATTGGCAATATTGCTGTACGTTCTTGCCATTCCGGGCGTATCACTGGTTTGCTTTTTTATTTCGAGAGATTTTTGTGCATAAGCGAGCGTGTTTCCCCAATCTTCCAGGGTTTCGTAAGCCAGTCCTATATTGGTGTAAAAGGCTCCTTTTAGTTTAGGATCATTCAAATCTTCGGCGATTTTCAGTCCACGAAACAGGTAGTTCAGCGATTTTTCATAATCATTCAGATACTGCCATACGAGGCCTATACGGGAATAGCATCTGGCTTCTTCGTTTTTTTTGCCGTAAACATGAAATATTTCAGCAGCTTTTGAACAATAATCTATTACCCCACGGTATTTCGTTTCCTGCAGCAAAAGAAATGATTCCTTAAAAAGTGCTTGTGCATAATATAGCCTTAACTCATCATTATCGGATAGCTTTTTTGCTTTATCGAAAATGCGGCGTGCTTCTGCAGGATCTGTATCTATCAATTTATCGCCCTGCTCTATCAGCATTTTAACAACAAGAGAATCTTCTTTTGCTTCACTTTTTACAGAAATAAAAAAGCAACATAGCAAAAGCAAGCCCTGTAAGACGTATTGTTTGTACCGGACAGACGGCATTTCGTTTAAGATATGGTGTGGAATAAGATGGAGTAAAAATAAGAGATTTACATATACAATACGAAAGAGATTCTGACAATGGAAACAAAATGAAAAAGTGTAAATTTCTAATAATTAATACTATACCCAATTGTAAAATTTAAAAGAGAGACCTACCTAAAAAATGCATATATATATATAACAAAAAAGGGAGCCGAAGCTCCCTTACTTATAATAAAGCTTGATCTTACATATTTTCAATGATAGCGTCACCGAATTCAGAACATTTCAGCAATGTTGCATTGTCCATCAATCTGTGGAAATCATAAGTTACTCTGCCTTGCGAGATAGATTTCTCTATTCCTTTGGTGATCAGATCTGCAGCTTCCTGCCAACCCATATATTCCAGCATCATTACTCCGGAAAGAATGACTGAACTTGGATTTACTTTGTCCTGATTAGCATATTTCGGTGCTGTACCGTGTGTTGCTTCAAAGATTGCCATACCGGTTATGTAATTGATATTTGCTCCCGGCGCGATACCAATACCTCCTACTAATGCTGCTAAAGCATCAGAAATGTAATCACCGTTCAGGTTCAATGTAGCAATCACATCGTATTCTTCCGGTCTTAAGATAATTTGTTGCAGGAAGTTATCAGCGATAGCATCTTTTACGATGATTTTACCTGCAGCTTCCGCTTCTTTCTGAGCAGCATTTGCAGCAGCAGCTCCTTCTTCAGCAGCGATATCATCATATTGTCTCCAGGTAAATACATGATCTCCGAATTCTCTTTCTACCAAAGCGTAACCCCACTCTTTGAATTTACCTTCGGTAAACTTCATGATGTTTCCTTTGTGTACAAAAGTCAAAGATTTGCGTTTTTGCTGGATCGCATATTTGATAGCCGCTCTTACCAATCTTTCTGTACCCTCGATAGATACGGGTTTTACACCGATAGATGAGGACTCAGGGAATCTGATTTTGTCCACTCCCATTGTATTCAAAAGGAAATCCAATACTTTTTCTGCTTCCGGAGTTTTAGCCAGATATTCGATACCTGCATAGATATCTTCTGTATTTTCTCTGAAGATGACCATATCCACTTTCTCAGGCTGCTTCACCGGAGAAGGTACACCTTCAAAATATCTTACCGGTCTGACGCAGGCATATAAATCCAGTATTTGTCGTAAAGCTACATTCAGGGAACGGATACCTCCACCTACAGGAGTTGTTAAAGGACCTTTAATTGCAACTAAATGCTCTTCAATAACTGCCAACGTTTCTTTTGGTAACCACTCACCGGTCAACTTAAATGCCTTCTCACCTGTTAAAACTTCTTTCCACTCGATTTTCTTTTCACCACCATATGCTTTTTCTACCGCTGCATCGAAAACTCTGACCGATGCGTTCCAGATATCCGGACCTATACCATCTCCTTCAATGTAAGGGATGACCGGATTGTTAGGAACTTGAAGAACTCCGTCTTTAATTGAAATTTTTTGTCCGCTCATATATATTTATTTTTGAGGTTGATTTACTTGATTTAAACGTTACATTTTGTAAACATTGTCAAAATGATTTTAGTTCAAAACCAACAAAAAGTATTTTAAAAACTATAACAACCTAAATATAATGTAATTCCGACTTTTTATGTTGAGGTGTTAACACTAATTTGTTTCAGGATAAAAAATTTAGAATCACAGCTGAAGAATCCCGAAATTTCTTCCTGAACGAATGTGATATAATACTGTTTTTCATTTTACTATCTTTGAAGGGTGAGTCGTCAACATTCAAATCTAGATGCCGAAGGAAAAGGAATGAATCCTGTAGAGAAGGAAGTGGAAAGAGCACTTCGGCCTCAGGCATTGGAGCAGTTTTCAGGACAGCCGCAAATCGTAGAAAACTTATATATTTTCATCAAAGCTGCAAAGTTGAGAGGCGAATCTATGGACCATGTCCTGCTGCATGGACCTCCGGGATTAGGGAAAACCACACTTTCTTATATTATTGCCAATGAGCTGGGTACTAATATGAAAATCTCTTCAGGGCCAGTGCTTGAGAAAGCCGGAGATCTTGCCGGATTGCTCACCAGTTTGGAAGAAAACGATGTTTTGTTTATAGATGAAATTCATCGTTTGAATACTACGGTAGAAGAATATCTGTACAGTGCAATGGAGGATTTCAGAATCGACATCATGCTGGACAGCGGTCCCAGCGCCCGATCTATACAGATCAATCTGAATCCTTTTACGCTCGTAGGAGCCACTACCAGAAGCGGTTTGCTGACAGCTCCGATGCGCTCCAGATTCGGAATTACTTTCCGGCTGGAATATTATAAGGCAGATGTATTGAGCCGGATCATCAGAAGGTCGGCTGCTATTCTGAATACGGAAATAGATACGGATGCTTCTCATGAAATTGCAAGACGCAGCAGAGGAACTCCCCGTATTGCCAACGGATTGTTACGAAGGGTAAGAGATTTTGCTCAAATCAAAGGTAACGGACGGATTGACACAGAAATATCAAGATATGCTTTATCTGCTTTAAATATTGATGAGCATGGACTGGATGAAATGGACAATAATATTTTAACTACCATCATAGAAAAGTTCGGTGGAGGTCCGGTAGGCCTGACGACAATTGCTACTGCAGTCGGGGAAGATGCCGGATCTATAGAAGAGGTTTACGAACCGTATCTGATACAGGAAGGGTATCTGAAAAGAACACCCAGAGGTAGGGAAGTAACAACTAAGGCATTTCATCATCTGGGAAAAACACCTCCCGGGGCAACTCTGACCTTGTTTAATACCTGATGATACAGATAAGCAGGGTTTTACCATTTTTGAAAGGAATAATTGTATTTTAGAAGTACATGGCATTACAACAAAAACCACAATACAAAGAAGCTCCTCTATATAAAGCATGGGTAAGGCTTAAAAAGAATAAACCGGCTGTATTCAGCCTGTTTGTCATACTTTTTGCAGTCTTTCTGGCAATTTTCGCTCCTGTACTGGCTCCGGATGGGACTCCGGACGCTAATGACCAGATTCTTGAGCTGGCAAACAAAAATCCGAACTATCAGATCACTATTCTAAAAGTGAGGAAAAACAAGGAAGAAGAAAAAATGAATATCTTCCGGCGGATTGCCAGGGGAAAAGAAAATCCCTACAAAATGCTTCCCGTTACCGGATATCAATGGGATGAAGCTGAGCTGGTAGCTCAATTATACAAAGGAGACCACATTCCTCCACTGGAAACAAAAGTCAGCATTCCTGAAATTATTTACGGTATTCCTGTTGAAGGAAGCGATATAAAAGTAGTAGGTAATAATATTCAGTTCAAAGATGCCAAGGGTGTCATTATTTCTCAGGATATAGAGCAGGCAAAAGCTCAGATAGCGTCCCAAAATATTATTCAGAAAACCTTTTGGTTAGGTACGGATAATTATGGAAGAGATATTTTGAGCCGCTTGCTTTTCGGTGTGAGGGTATCTATTTCTGTAGGATTTATTGCAGTATTGATATCGATGACGATAGGTATTTTCTTAGGTGCTGTAGCGGGATATTTTAAAGGAGTAGTGGATAATATCATCATGTGGCTGATCAATGTCATCTGGGCTGTTCCTACGATACTTTTAGCAATGGCATTGACTTTTGCATTGGATGGAAGGGTTGACAGATTCTGGGTGATATATCTTGCTGTAGGTCTGTCCATGTGGGTAGAAGTTGCGCGCATCGTAAGAGGCCAGGTGATGGCTGTCCGTGAGATGGAATACATACAGGCTGCGAAAGGCTTGGGCTTCGGACATTTCAGAACCATATTCAAACATATCTTACCTAATATTATAGGACCAATCATGGTGATTGCTGCATCAGATTTTGCTTCTGCAATTCTGGTAGAAGCCGGATTAAGCCTGGTGGGTATCGGTGTGCGCCCTCCTATGCCATCCTGGGGAGTCATGTTGAATGAGCACCATAATTATCTTTTTATAGAAGGTAAAGCTTTTCTTGCATTAGCTCCGGGTATCGCTATTATGATTCTCGTATTAGCATTTAATTTGCTTGGAAACGGATTGCGTGACGCATTTGATGTGAAGGGGAAGCTGAGTTAAAGTGATCGTTAGTTAAGTAGACTAGTAAAAGATCGATTCGGTTAGGGATAATGGATCGGCAAGAACATTTATTAATACACAAAAGTTTGTATCTTTTTACTCTTCGGTAAATAGATTAAAAACAAAAATTTCCAACTATAGACCGGGAATTTTATGCAAATCATATGCAAATAAAAAGAGGCTTAAAGTTTTATCAACTCAAAGCCCCTTATTTTCCTGGTGACCGCGGAACGAATCGAACGTTCGACCGACTGCTTAGAAGGCAGTTGCTCTATCCCCTGAGCTACGCGGCCTTGCTAATTTTGTAATAGCGAGTGCAAAGATAAAAAGTTTTTTTCTTTTAAAACGAACTTTTGAATGGTTTTTTAGAAAATTATTCTTTTTGTGTTTTATAACAATTTCAAGTTATTTCATTCTGTATGTTTATGTCAAACGGTTAAAAGATGAAAAAAGGTATTGCTTTATTTTTTGCATTTGTTCTCATTCTACAATCAGGTTTTGCAAACGGAACTTTGAAAAGATCAACAACTGTTTTGGTTAAAACTGTCGGGATTATTGACAGCGAGCAAAGAACAAATTCATCTTTTGTAATTGCGCAGGCGGTCAGGGATTCAGAAGGAAATATTGTGATTGCAGAAGGTGCTCCGGTCATTACAGACGTACAAATGACATCCAAAAGATCGGTAGGCAGATCCGGATCTGTTGAAGTGAGATTGAAATCTGTCAATACAGTGAATGGCCAGACAATAGATTTGATAGGTGGAACTATCATTCAACCGAAAGATATCAAAGGCATGGTCTTAGGTGTAGGGTTAGGTTTAGGATTGACAATTGCATGGCCAATGTTATTTTTTCTGTTCAAGAAAGGGGATGCAGCTTTTATATTGGATGGCACCATCATCAATGGAAATCCAGTAACAGATTATTCTTTCTAAGCGAACGATTTCCCGGATAAATGCACGAAGGACAGCAGCGATATGACGAAATAAAAAGGAGTCATACAAGCGAATTGCCTGACCCGCAGTGCAACGGAGGTACGTGCTCAAAACTTACGTTAAAGCACCTGGCTCCAATCTTTTTTCAAGGTCGCATGATGTGAAAAATAATATTTCAAACCGTGATGTGGAGGCATATCCAGGCCCGGATCCTGTTCCAGTAGTTTCACAGCTGCATTTCTGGCCTCTTCTAAAATTGCTTTGTCTAATGCAAGGTTAGAAACTTTGAGCCTGATATCTCCGCTCTGCTGTGTGCCTTCGATATCTCCCGGACCTCGAAGGTCCAAATCTACTTCTGAAACTTTGAACCCGTCATTGGTATTGCACATCGTCTGAATCCGGATTTTGCCTTCACTGGAAAGCTTATTGCCGGTCATCAGTATGCAAAAAGACTGTTCTGCACCACGACCGACCCGACCTCTCAATTGGTGTAGCTGGGACAAACCGAATCTCTCTGCGTTTTCTATGACCATCACGGAGGCATTGGGAACATTCACACCGACTTCTATCACAGTGGTAGCAACCATGATGTGGGTCTCACGACGGATAAAACGCTGCATTTCTTCATCCTTTATCTCAGGTTTCATTTTACCGTGTACGACGCTGATTTGATATTGCGGCCGGGGAAAAGATTGCAGCAGATTTTCATATCCTTCCATGAGCGACGCAAGATCAGATTTTTCAGACTCCTCGATCAAGGGATAGACGATGTATATCTGGCGGCCTTTGGCTATCTCACTTTTCATAAACCCATACACAGCCAGTCGTTGCGCATCTGTCTTGTGTACGGTTGTAATCGGCTTTCTTCCGGGAGGTAATTCATCTATTACGGAATAATCCAGATCACCATAAAACACCATTGCCAGCGATCTTGGAATAGGTGTGGCGGTCATCACCAGTATATGTGGCGGTATAGCTGACTTACTTCTCAATTGAGCCCGCTGCTGTACTCCGAATCTATGTTGTTCATCAATAACGACTATTCCAAGATTCCTGAATTTTACTACAGGCTCTATCAGAGCATGTGTACCGATCAGGATGCGTATTTCTCCGGATTCGAGGCGCTGCAGAATTTCTTTCCGTTTTTTTCCTTTGACCGAACCGGTGAGAATTTCAACATTTAATCCCAAAGGTTGTACAAGATCCTGTATACCGGAGAAGTGTTGCTGTACAAGAATTTCAGTCGGAGCCATCAGTGCTGCCTGGAAACCATTATCTACTCCCATGAGCATAGTGAGCAATGCTACCATTGTTTTACCGCTGCCTACATCTCCCTGTAGTAATCGATTCATCTGTGACCCGGCCAAGGTATCTTTACGGATTTCTTTGAGAACTCTTTTCTGTGCATTGGTCAGCTCAAAAGGCAGATATTGGTGATAAAAATCATTGAAAACCTGTCCGACCTGACCGAAGATAAGACCTTGTTCCCTGGTTCTCAGCAGGCGAAGTCTGACAAGCTGCAGTTGCAGAATAAACAGCTCTTCAAACTTCATTCTGCGGATGGCATTCTGCTGGTCCTGTATAGAAGTAGGCTGATGTATCTGCACCGCTGATGTATATCTGTCCACTAATTGATATTGATCAATCAGATAGTCAGGAATGATTTCCAGAATATCTTCGGGCCTGATGGTCAGCAGAAGCTGATTCACTAATTTGAGCATAGCTCTGGAATCCAGCCACTTGGTTTTCATCTTGTCCGTAGTATTGTAAAGAGCCTGATAGCCCTGTTTACCGCTGGTCTGGTAAGATGTAAAAGTTTCTATTTCTGGATGGGTAAAATTGAATTTACCATTGAATAAGGATGGCTTATCAAACAAAACATACACTTCATTCAGCTTGATAAATTCTTTGATCCATTTGGTCGCATTGAACCAGACGACTTCTACGACTCCTGTTTCATCCTGAAAATGTCCGACTAATCGCTTGCCCCTTGCTTGTCCGATTTCTTCTATTTTAATAAATCTTCCTTTGAGCTGGATATAGGTATTGGCATCTGTCAGCTCTGATACTGTAGAAAATTTTGACCTGTCAATGTATCTGTATGGGTAATAGTCCAGCAGATCTCCAAAGGTATGTATATTGACTTCGCGCTTGAGTATAGCGGCTTTTTCAGGGCCTACTCCTTTTAAAAATTCTATAGGTGTATCTAGAACGTGAGACATATAACCAACCGGATTCTCAATGAACCGGATTTTAAAATAGAGTATTTATTTGAAAATGTTCAAAATGCTGTCAAAAGCATTATTTGGCTGACTTGATTTTTTTAATACATTCCCTATGAATATCCAACTTGTTTATCACTGGATCTAATGTATATGGGAAATCTGGTGTACTTGTCGCAATAAAAGTCTCGTAATAAAATAAGCACCTAAATTGTCCGGTTTTTCTATCTATATACATTTTGGGCTTCTTCTCTAAATTATCACAGTAACAATCAGGTAAAGATTCTAACTTTGGATGTTGTTGTATCAAGCTATTTATATCCCAATTGAGTTCTCCATCGACTGTATTAGAAAAGCGTGTGTACGACCCATAATCTACGAACGAATATGCAGAATTCACTCCTTTAACATCCATATATCTTTTCAATACCAAAAGGGCATTTTCCCAATAGTAAAGACCGTTGTCAATCGTGTCTATTAGTGCATAATATCTCTTTTCCGGATATTTTTCTTTTAACCTCTGTAATTTCTTATCACTATTTCTGAATAAAATTCCTTTGTACTCAAATCCCCAATAATCTACAATTGATATAGTTGCCTTTTTTTTATTTTCATCCAGTACATAAATTTTGGGGCTACAAATACTTTTATGCACTTTCTCATTCACGACATCAGGATGAATACCTACCAACTCATTATAAATGATGTCAGGTTTTTTCTCCAGATAGTCATTATACGACTTATATAGCTTGACTTCGTTTTGAGCAAATACAGCAAAAGCAGTGATTATGAATAAAGTGACAGTTGATATCAAATTCTTTTTCATAGTAATGAATTTATTACAATATAATGATTTGCTACTTCCATTCCAAAGTGCTGATCAGGTGCTCCATATCCTTCTTCAGAAAATCCAATACAGGCAGTACCGAATCTACATTAGGAGTTGATTTAAAATACAGTGCTCCTCTGATATAATGGCGAACACTGTCTGTAATGAAAAACTGTGTACTGGATGCCGCGTCACCTCCTACATCAAACTGATATCCGAAAACACGATGTTCCGGAATATTGATTTCCTCCTCATCTATAAAATCTGCTTTCTGACTGTGCTTGAATGTCAGCCTGTAGCTATCTTCTATTACTTTTTCAAAGTATGCCCTGTTTCTGACATCTTTATATGATAGATAAATGGTTGCATTCAAAGCAGGGAAATTTACATTCACCCAACAAGGATGCTCCGGCTTTTCATCAAAAAAATGATTTTCTTTTTCTATTTCAGCATATACCGGCACTTCAAAAGTGCAGGGACAGACATTATTTTCATATTTTTTATAAGCATGCTCAGGTAGATCTGGCTGAAAATATCCGCTGGGTTTCGGTGTATATTCCTCTTTGCAGGAAGTGAACAATAACAGGCAACAGGTATAAAAAATAAGGTGCTTAAGATTCATGTATGGTGATTTTAACTTTCACTATGCGCGTAGCATTCATTTCCATCACCTTAAAGGTAAAACCATTTATTTCTATTTCCTCTCCATGCTCGGGTAATTCTCCTTTTATTTCTAGCAACATTCCGGCAATAGTATCAGCTTCTCCTCTGATTTCCTCAAAAGTATCTATTGGGAAACCTAATACTTTACAGACGTCATTAACACCGGTTTTTCCTTCAAAAAGGTAATTATACGCATCAATTTTTCTGTAATCAATTTCATGGATGTCATCAAATTCATCTTTGATTTCGCCGATCACTTCTTCCAGTACGTCCTCCAATGTCACCAATCCGGATGCTCCGCCATATTCATCCACAACAATAGCCATATGCACACGTCTGGTCTGAAATTCTTCCAGCAATGCATCAATTTTTTTACTTTCAGGGATAAACAAGGCAGGCTTGATGAGCGGATGCCAGTTAAAACTATCATCTTCATTCAGGTGAAACAGTAAATCTTTTGCATAAATAATACCCGTAGTATTATCAAGATCACCGTTACAAACCGGAATTCTGGAATATCCCGAGTCTCTGACTGTATCCAGTAGCTCGTGAAAATTCAAATTGATATCTATACACACCACATCCACCCGCGCACGCATGATTTGTGTAGCATAGATATTGCCAAACTTGACAATTCCTTTCAGAAGATTTCTTTCTTCTACTCCTTGTTGTGAGGATCGCTCAGTCACATGATCCAATGCTTGTCCGAGCTCTTCTGCCAAGGCACCGCGATTATACTTTTCAAACTTTTTTTCCAGTATTCCGGCACTCGTTAAAAACAAATGTGCTAATGGCTTGAGTAAAAAGTTCAGCAATCTGACAAGCCAAAGTGATTTCCGGGCAACTTTGAGATTATTCTGCACGGCATACACTTTGGGTGCAATCTCTCCGAAAATCAATCTTAGCAGCACAATACTTACCAAAACGATAATAAGTCCTACATACGAATGCGGCAAAAATCCCAGGCCTGCAGATATGAGATAAAAGATCCTGAAACCTACCCATACAATCAGGAAATACAATATCAGATTGAACAGAAGTATTGTACTCAGTAATTTCTTAGGCTCATCCAGTAATTTCAGTATGGACACATCATTCCCTTCAGAAGCTTTCTCTAATTCCTTCCTCTCTGCATTGGTCATGGAAAAAAAGGAAGTTTCCACCGAAGAAATTACCCCGGTCAGAAATATGAATATTACCAGCAAACAAATATTAACGAGAACAGGAATAAGGCTCTCACCGAAAAAATCCGATAAATTACTTACTAAAAATAGAAAGGGTCCAAGCGGTACGGGAGAACTACTGTCCAAGATCTGCGTTTTAGGTTAACAATCTAGAATGGAAGATTTTCTTCCGAAGAGCTTAATTTACTATAATCTACGCTGTCTTCAGCATGATTGATGCTATTATTTTCTCTCGGTTGATTTTCTCTCGGAGATAAATTCTGATAATACTCCGCAATAATCTCAGTAGTATATCTTTTATGTCCTTCTTTATCTTCCCATGAACGCGTTCTGATTTTTCCTTCTATATATATCAGCGTTCCTTTTTTTATATCTTTTTCTCCTCTTTCTGCCATTGGTCCCCACATGACTATCGTATGCCAGTCAGTAATATCCTGCCACTCGCCATTAGGATTTTTATAACTCTCCGTTGTAGCCAGTCTAAGATTCAATTTCGAACGAGAATTTTCCATTTTTCTCAACTCCGGCTCCATGCCAACTCTACCTATTAACATCACCTTATTAATTCCTCTCATAACCAAAATTTTAACACCATTAAAAAGAACTATATCTAATATATATAATTATTGTTTTCAGACAAATAATCTCGGATTATTTTTGGGAATCCATACGTATCTAATTCATCTGTTTTAATCTTTGTCCAGTTGTCCTTCAACTCTATGTTATTCACCTGAATAAGAAAAAACTTCGCCACAATATTGCGATGTGTAAGAGCCTGCTTATATACTTTACTTTCTTTTATCGGATATAAGATATTTTTAGAAGCTGCTTCAATATCCTCCAACGTCATCAATGAATCAGAAGTTTCTATCATAGGAAACTGAAAAAGATGCTGCCAGATATCCTTCTCTGTTCTTTGTTGAATCACAATATTTTTCCCGTCACTCATCACGAGATAATTAAAAAATCGTTCCTGCTTGATCAGCTTTTTAGATTTCACAGGTAATTCCTGTATACGATCTGTATTATAGGCTATGCAATCAGAAGAGAACGGGCAATGGTTGCACAATGGCTGCTGAGGTTTACATATCACTGCTCCGAAATCCATAATAGCCTGATTATATATTGCCGGAGCGGATATATCAAGACATTCCTGAGCAAGGATTTTAAAATATTTTTTTCCGGCAGTCGTATCAATCGGAATATCTATGCCAAAGTATCTTGACAACACCCTGTAGACGTTACCATCCAGTACCGCATAAGGTAAATCATAGGCAAAGGATACGATCGCAGCTGCCGTATATTCTCCGACTCCTTTCAATTTTAATATCTCATCATAATCCTCAGGAAAAATCCCCAGATAATCTCCTGTAATCTGTTGCGCTGCGTGCCTGAGATTTCTTGCCCTGGAGTAATAACCCAACCCTTCCCAGTTTTTATATACCTCTTCCAGCGGAGCATCAGCCAGGTCCTTTACCTGCGGATAAGCTTTTAAAAACTTCTGATAATACGCAGCACCTTGTTCGACTCTTGTCTGCTGCAAAATAATTTCTCTCAGCCAAATATGATATGGATTCCTGGTTTCTTCCCATGGAAGTATCCTTTTTTTATATTTTGACCAGGAAATGAGTCCTTTTTTGAAAATTATAGACATTTATTAATACAGAAAGTGTTGAAATGACAATCTTAACCTTTTTTTTCTCAATTTATTTACCATTTTTGCTAACTGATTCAATTCCACATGAATTAACTAATAAAAAAATGAGAAAAGCGGACATTATTACCAGAATTTCAGAAAAAACAGGCGTTCCTAAGGTTGACGTCCTTGTTTCCCTAGAAGCATTCTTCAAAGAAGTGAAAGACACTTTATCTGAAGGCGAGAACTTATACGTGAGAGGCTTTGGCAGCTTCATCAGAAAAACACGTAAAGCAAAAATCGGAAGAAACATCAAAAAAAATGTAGCCATCGAGATCCCTGAGCACGATATTCCTGCATTCAAACCATCAAAAGTATTTGTTGAGCTTATCAAAGAGTCAAGCATCAAAAGAAATACACCTAAATAATCGGTAGTGACAGCAAAGAAAGGGACGGTTATACTGGGCTTACTGGTTATAATTGTGATTGGAGGGTTGTATTTCGGAAATTTTACTACTAAAAAGGAGAGCAAACCGGAAATTCATGCACATGCAAACATGGATACGGGGAAATCTTTTGATGAATTTGAAGAAAATCAAATTGCACTACTTTCCGGACAAGAACAATCTGTTGCCAAAAATCTGAGAGATAACTGGACAAAGGCAACAGGTGAAAAAGCCAAATCTGCTGCTGCTCATGAAGCGGCTCACTTTTGGGCTGCAAAAGTTCCGGAGCTGGAAGCTTATTACCACTACCATGCCGGAGACTTGGAAAACAATCTCGAAGAGTTGGTGAATGCCGGAGATCAATTGTTTTTACAATTCAGGCAATCGAAAAACCTCGAAATTAAAAATAATCTTATTACCTTTGCGCTCCGTTCGTACGAAGCCGCTCTGAAGCTGAGTCCAGATGATAATACACTGAAACTCAAAACCGGTACTGTCTACGTAGAAGGATCCCAGGAACCGATGAAAGGTATCGCACTATTGCGGGAAGTCATCGCATCTGAACCGGATAATGTTCCGGCTCTGATATTGCTTGGAAGATTTTCTATCATGTCAGGTCAGTTTGACAAAGCGAAGGAGCGATTAGATCAGGCGTTGACGATCAGCCCATCCAATGCGGAAGCCTTATTTTTTATGGCTATCACACAACAAGGATTGGGTAATAACGAAAAAGCTATTGAGCTTTTTGAAGCTTGCAAAAAGCTGGTCGGCAATCCTGATTTTGACGCTGAGATCGACGGGTACATTGAAGATTTAAAGTCAAACAAAAAATAAAATTAAAGTTATGCCTTGCGGAAAAAAAAGAAAACGTCACAAGATTTCCACTCATAAGAGAAAGAAAAGATTGAGAAAAAACCGTCACAAAAAGAAAAAATAATCTTCGGTTTCACTAAATTTTAATAGATAAGTCTGAGAGAAGCATACTTTCAGACTTATCTATTCTTTTTCATTGATAAATTCTATCACCGTGGTTAGAGAACTTGTTATTCACTCTAACACTACTGGGGTAGAAATTGCGCTTCTTGAGAATAAAAGGCTGATGGAATATCATATTGATCGTTATGATCAGAATGATTTTTCTGCCGGCGATATATATCTGGGACGTATCAGAAAAATTAATCCCGGATTAAATGCAGCATTTGTTGACATCAGTCATGATAAAGATGCATTTATCCATTATTCTGATTTAAGTCCAAGCCTGCTCAGCCTGAAAAAGTTCACCCAAAGTATTACTGATAGCGCACAGTCTGCGCTTCTGAATAATTTTGAACTGGAAGAACATATTCCCAAGGATGGTAAAATCCAGGATATTCTCGAAAAAGGTGAATGGGTGATCACCCAGATCATGAAAGAGGCAATTTCTACTAAAGGTCCAAGAATGACCTGCGAGGTGACTATACCGGGCAGATATGTTGTATTGGCTCCTTTTACCAATAGTGTAGGGATATCGAAAAAAATTACCGACAATACTGAGAGGCAACGGCTGACTCAAATTATTGAAAGCATCAGGCCTAAGAACTTCGGAATTGTAGTGCGTACAAATGCACAAAATCTGGGTGAATCAGAGATCAGAAAAGATATTGAATCTCTTTTGGACAAGTGGGAAAAGCTGAAAAATGGCTTAGCTGAACCCAAAGCTCCGAGAAGGCTTTTGTCTGAAATGAGAAAATCTTTTTCATTGATCAGAGATATGCTCAATGACAGCTTCGAAAGAGTGATCTGCGATAATGCAAAGCTATTTGACGAGCTCAGAGACTATCTCGGGGAAAAGGCTCCTCAACATTCAGATAAGCTGGAATTATATAGGGGACTTCGACCAATTTTTGATGAATTTGATGTCACCCGTCAGGTAAAAAATTCCTTTGGAAAAAATGTCACCTTAAAAAGCGGTGCCTACCTTGTTATAGAGCACACGGAAGCGCTACATGTTATTGATGTAAACAGTGGTCCAAAAATCAACACGACATTGGACCAGGACACCAATGCTTTCAATGTCAACTGTGAAGCGTCTCTGGAAATTGCCCGTCAAATGAGAGTAAGGGATATCGGAGGTATTATTGTCATAGATTTTATAGACATGAAATCTTCTGAATATCGTGCAAAGATTCATCAGGCAATGGAAGAAGCGATGAGATCAGACAGGGCTAAACACAGTATCCTTCCTATCAGCAAATTCGGTTTGATGGAAATCACCCGGCAAAGAGTCAGATCAGAGATTATACTTGATACAGAAAAGACAAGTGCTGTCATTGCTGCAGAGAGCCCGACACCTGAATTTATTTCAGCAAATATCGAGAAAGAGATCTCATCTCTGAAAGAAGCTTATGACGCATCCGGCAACAAATATAATCTGGTAGTACATCCGTTTGTTGCAGCATATTTGCAAAAAGGGTTTATTCCTAAAAAATGGCATTGGTATTTCCAGTCAAAAATGCTGATTGATATCGTAGAAGATCCATCTCTGGCTTTGAGTGAATTCTACATCATCAACAAGCAAAGAGATAAAGTTGAACAATCATAATTTACAGCAGAGTTCCATAGCGATATGCAACTCTGTCTGTATTTAATTTAGCATAAATAGTCATTCCATTACCTATATTTACACGTTATGGCGGAAATCGATTTACAAAAGATAATTTCTCACTGTAAAGAATACGGATTTGTTTTCCCATCGAGTGAGATCTATGACAACCTTGGTGCTGTATATGATTACGGACCTTTCGGTGTCGAATTAAAAAATGCCATCAAAGAATACTGGTGGAAAAGCATGGTGCAGATGAATGACAATATCGTTGGTATTGATGCTGCAATTTTCATGCACCCGACTACCTGGAAAGCATCCGGTCACGTAGACAGTTTCAGTGATCCTTTGATCGATAATAAAGATTCTAAAAAAAGATATCGCGCAGATGTTCTTTTGGAGGAAAAAATCGAGAAATACAAAGAGAAGGGACTAAAAGAGCTTACGAAGAAAGGCATTGCTGCCGATGCTTCTGATGAAGAAAAAGCAAAAGCAAGCCGCGATTACAACAAAGGTCTCACTCTGGAAGCAGAATATATTAAAGCTGCTGAAGCGGGTGATCTGAAAAGATATAAAGAGCTGATTGAAGAGTATGAAATTGCCTGTGAGATCAGTGGCAGCAAAAACTGGACGGATGTGCGCCAGTTCAATCTGATGTTCGGCACAAAATTAGGTTCAGTAGAAGAAACTTCTACAGATTTATACCTGCGTCCGGAAACTGCTCAGGGTATTTTTGTGAACTTCCTGAATGTACAGAAAACAGGCCGTATGAAAATACCATTCGGTATTGCACAGATTGGTAAAGCTTTCCGTAATGAAATCGTAGCACGTCAGTTTATCTTCCGCATGCGTGAATTTGAACAAATGGAGATGCAGTTTTTCGTTCGTCCTGGCACGGAGCTGGAATGGTTTGAAAAATGGAAGCAAATTCGCCTGAAATGGCATCTTGCATTAGGAACAACTCCGGAGAGCCTGCGCTTCCATGTGCATGAGAAACTCGCTCATTATGCCAATGCTGCTGAAGATATTCAGTTCCGTTTTCCTATTGGATTCAAGGAGCTGGAAGGTATTCACTCCCGTACTGATTTTGACCTGACTGAGCATCAAAAATACAGTGGTAAAAAATTACAGTATTTCGATAGTGAGCTCAACCAAAACTATGTGCCTTACGTAGTAGAGACTTCCATCGGTCTGGATCGCATGTTCCTGAGAATTTTGAGCGAATCTTTGAAAGAAGAACAACTTGAAAACGGCGAAACCCGTACTGTATTGAATTTACCTCCTGCATTGGCTCCTATCAAAGTAGCAGTATTACCACTGATCAAAAAAGATGGCTTGCCGGATAAAGCAAAAGAAATCTATGACAGATTAAGATTCGTTGGTCGTGTATTCTATGAGGAAAAAGACAGTATTGGTAAACGCTACAGACGTATGGATGCATTAGGAACTCCGTTCTGTATCACTGTAGACCACCAGACGCTGGAAGATAATACTGTAACTATCCGTGAGCGTGACACCATGGCTCAGGAGCGTGTTCATATTGATCAGGTAGAAGATATCGTAAGAAAACGGGTTGACATGAATGAGCTTCTGAAAAAAGCATTTTAAACAATATAGCATTTTATAAAACTCACAGATCCCCGATTGTAGTCGGGGATTTTCTTTTTAATACATTTCGTATTAATTGTTTACGCGCCAATTTATTTGTATTCAGATAGTCCAACACTGCCACGGCAGGGATAGAGTGGATAGCCCGGAGGGAGTCTCGAACACTTTCGGGAGACGAGCGAGGACTATGAACGATAGCCCGATAAGCCGTCCAAAATCTTAAAAAGGAAAGAGTTGTACTGCTTTTTTGTTGCTGAAATGTTAATAATGAAAAAAGTTGTGCGATCGAAATGCTGAAAATCAAATAGTTGCAAAAAACCAACGAATTATTTTTAAGCGATTTGATATAAGATATGTGATTTAAAACTATCTTTGCAGTCCAAATTTAATTAGAACAAGAAAATTATCATTTCCGTGAATACATTAAGTTATCGTACGGTATCAGCCACGCCTCAGACAGTAGAGCGCAAATGGGTGATAGTAGATGCTGAGAACCAGACTTTAGGTCGTATGAGTTCTGAGATCGCAAAAATTCTACAGGGAAAGCATAAGGCGTCTTACACTCCACATGTAGATACAGGAGACCACGTAATTATCATCAATGCAGAGAAAGTAGCATTGACCGGTAAAAAAATGAATGACAAAGTGTATATCAGACACACTGGTTATCCCGGAGGTCAGCGTTTCATGACTCCAAAAGAAGCATTAGCTAAAAAACCGGAATTCATTATTGAGAATGCAGTAAAACATATGCTTCCAAGAACAAGACTTGGTAGAGCGATGTACAAAAAACTACATGTTTATGTAGGCGCTGAGCATCCACATGCTGCACAACAACCTGAAACTATAAAATTTAAATAAGAAATGGCAACAACTTATACCAATGCATTAGGCAGAAGAAAGACTTCTGTTGCAAGGGTTTACCTTAAGCCGGGTAGCGGAGCTATCACAGTGAATGGTAAAGACTATAAAGCATATTTTCCAGTACAACATCTGGTGATTAAATTAACTCAACCATTTGAACTAACGAACACTTCCAATCAGTATGATGTGAAAGTAAACGTAAAGGGTGGTGGTGTTAAAGGTCAGGTGGAAGCTGTAGTTTTAGGTATTGCTCGTGCGCTTGTAAAAATCAACGAAGAAAGCAAACCTGCTTTGAAAACTGAAAAACTATTGACTCGCGACCCTAGAATGGTAGAGCGTAAGAAATTTGGTCGTAAGAAAGCACGTAAGAGCTTCCAGTTCTCTAAACGTTAATTTATTCACAGAACAATTTGTAACTGCAATATGGAAAAGATATCTCAGCAGCAATTATTGGATGCCGGTGTTCACTTCGGTCACCTTAAGAAAAAATGGAATCCAAAGATGTTGCCTTATATATTCATGGAACGTAAAGGCATTCATATCATAGATTTGAACAAAACTCAGGAGAAACTTGAAGAATCTGCTGCTGCTTTACGTCAAATCGCGAAATCAGGAAGAAAAATCCTTTTCGTTGCTACTAAAAAACAAGCTAAAGACATTGTAGCTGAACTGGCTGCAAGTGTAAACATGCCTTACGTAACTGAGCGTTGGTTGGGTGGTATGTTGACAAACTTTGCTACTATCAGAAAATCTATCAAGAAAAAACAAAGCATCGAGAAGATGTTGAGCGATGGATCTTTCAACAATATCACTAAAAAAGAACGCTTGATGCTAGGTCGTCAGCAAGCTAAATTAGATAAAGTATTGGGTGGTATTGAAAATTTAGGTCGTGTACCTGCTGCTATCTTCATGGTAGACATCTCCCACGAGCACATCGCTTTAGCTGAAGCTAAAAAATTAGGTATCAGAACTTTCGGTATCGTTGATACTAACTCTGACCCTACATTAGTTGATTTCGCTGTTCCTGGTAATGATGATGCTTCTAAATCTGTAAGAATTATCACTGAGTATTTAGTGGAAGCTATCAAAGAAGGCTTAGCTGACAGAAAACGTGATAAAGATACAGAGGAAGATGAAGCTGTCGAGGCTGAAGCTCAGGAAGAAGCAGGTGAGGACAACGAAGCTGAAGAAACTGAAAGTGCGGAATAATCATTAAAGAATTCAATCAAAAAAAGATATATGTCAATTTCTGCTGCAGAAGTAAACAGACTCCGCCAGGAAACTGGTGCAGGTCTTATGGACTGTAAAAAAGCATTGGTAGAAACCAACGGAGATTTTGAAGCTGCGATCGATTTTCTACGTAAAAAAGGAGCAAAAATCGCTGCTAACAGAGCTGAACGTGAAGCAAATGAAGGTGTTGTTATCGCTTTGACCAACGAAGCTAATAACTACGGTATCCTTTTGAATCTTTCAGCTGAAACAGATTTCGTTGCTAAAAATGAAGATTTCATCGCTTTGGCAAAAGAAATCGCTCAATTGGCTCTTGAAACCCAGCCTGCTGATATAGATGCTTTGAACGCTACTCCATTCAAAGGAACAACTGTTGCGAATGTATTGTTAGATACAGTTGCTAAAATCGGTGAGAAAATCGAAGTGAAAAAATTCGATTCAGTATCCGGTGAAGGTTTGGTTCCTTATATCCACATGGGTTACAGAATGGGCGTAATCGTTGAGTTAAATCAGGCATTAAACGAAGCAAACACAGTAGTTGGTAAAGACGTAGCGATGCAGATTGCTGCTATGAACCCTCTTGCATTGGATGCTTCGGGTGTAAGCGAAGATGTAAAAGATCGCGAGCGTGCTATCGCAAGAGAAAAAGCGGTTGCTGCAGGCAAACCGGAAAATCTGTTAGACAAAATCGCTGATGGTGCTGTCAACTCCATGTTGAAAGAATCTACTTTGTTGAGCCAGCCATTCGTAAAAGATGGCAGCAAAACTGTAGACCAGTATGTAAAATCAGTAGATAAAAATCTGAGTGTAGTAAGCTTCAAGAGAATGTCTCTGGCTTAGAACCACCAAATATTTTAGAAGGGAGAGAAGCAATTCTCTCCCTTTTTTTTATAATTTTAATCTTTCATGGCATCTTATAAACGTATTTTACTTAAACTCAGTGGTGAAGCACTGATGGGAGATCAGCAATTCGGTATTCAGCCAGACATGATTGACCACTTCGGAGATGAAATCAAAAGTGTAGTAGATAAAGGATATGAAGTCGCAGTCGTCATCGGCGGTGGCAATATTTTCCGCGGACTACAGGCAGGGAACCTGGGAATAGACAGAGTACAAGGCGACTACATGGGAATGCTGGCAACTGTCATCAATGGTATGGCATTACAAGGTGTATTGGAAAAAAGGAATATCAACACCAGATTGATGTCAGCTGTTTCCATTCAGCAGGTATGTGAGCCTTATATCAAAAGAAGAGCTGTGAGACACCTTGAAAAAGGTCGTGTGATTATTCTTGCTGCAGGAACCGGAAATCCGTTTTTTACGACAGATACTGCTGCTGCATTGAGAGCAGTAGAAATCGGAGCGGATGCATTATTAAAAGGAACCAGTGTCGATGGAATCTATACGGCTGATCCAAAGAAGGATGCGACTGCTACCAAATTTGAGAATATTTCTTATCAGGAAGTAATTACAAAAGAGCTGAAAGTGATGGATCAGACATCATTTACACTTTGTAAAGAAAATCAGCTACCTATTGTAGTCTTCTCTATCAAAGAGAAAGGAAATATCTTACGTATATTAGACGGGGAAAAAATCGGTACATTAGTCAAGTAATTGAAATAAATTTATCATGAACGAAGAAGTTCAATTTGTCATTGATGAGACGAGGGAGTCTATGATGAAGGCTCTGAAACATTTAGAGGAAGAATTGAGAAGGGTCCGTGCAGGTAAAGCAAGTCCGGATATGTTGTCTGCAGTAAAAGTAGAGTACTATGGTATGCCTACTCCGCTTCAACAGATTGCTTCTGTAAAATTGCAGGATGCCAGAACACTTTTAATCACGCCGTTTGAAAGAAAGCTAATCGGAGATCTGGAAAGATCTATCTTCCAGGCCAACCTGGGTGTAACGCCTCAAAATGACGGGGAAAACATCAGACTGGTAATTCCTCCAATGACAGAAGAGAGAAGAAGAGATCTTGTCAAGCAATCTAAAGCAGCCGGAGAGACATGCAAAGTTTCTATCCGTTCTGCCCGTAAAGACGGTAATGACGAAATCAAATCTTTGTCTAAAGACGGTCTTTCTGAAGATATGGCTAAAGGTGCTGAAGAAACCATTCAGCAGGCTACCAATGAATTTATTGCCAAAGTAGATAAAATGCTGGCGATAAAAGAAGAAGAAATCATGACTATCTAGTACTATCGTATGGAATTAACTATTGGTACAAGACTGACACATCCCACTTATGGCAATGGTGTTGTAATAGGAGTAGAAGAAAGATATTATGAGATCTATTTTCCGGAACACGGAGAAAAGGAGATCAGTAAGAATTTTGAAAACTATATCATCGTCAAGCAGGTAGAAAAGCCGGAAGAAGATACTATTTCACTTGAGCAGGTAGAAGGTATTCTGAGAGATATTTTAGAGCCTCTTACCGCACCTTCCGAGCAGGTATATCTTGGAGAGAAATGGAAAGATGGAGAGATGATTCTAAAACCGGGCAATAGAGATCTTCAACCTAAGGCAATTCCTATTGATACGTTCTTTCATAAAATAGTCATGGTCAGAGACCGCCTGAGAGTAATGGAGCAAAAAATCAATGCTTCTAAGCTCAGTGATGAAGAAAAGGTAGACTTACAGCAGTATATTACCCGTATCTATGGATCTTTGACATCCTTCAATATTTTGTTCAGGTTCAAAGAAGACCAGTTCAAAGGGACAGGCGGAGATTGAAGTTGATTTATGCAAAGCTATACAGATTACAAACAAAGCAATTTGTTCTGAATAAAAAGCAGCAGGATGATCCTGCTGCTTTTTTATTTTACATTTTCTTCTGTGAGGTCATTGACTTTTTTGACCACAATCGTTTCCCCATCTGTCAGAAAAGCCACACTATAGTATAGATCCGATTGCCCCACAGGTCTGTTGTAGAGAACATCACCGATCTTTTCCTGTTCTGATAATTGAAAGTTGCCCGGATCATTGAATTTTAGCTGCTGATATTCTTTGGGATCCTTATCTACAGCATAACCACTTCCTATTAATTGTTGTCTCAGGTTGGAAACATGCTCAGGATCCATACTGATTTTTAGCAAGGTTCTTCCATTCAGCCATGACTGTTCAGTTGTATATTTCGCTTTAATCCGTGCATTGATAGGAAATTCTGATCTTGTCACCTCCTGATAAATTTCTTTGTAATACTTATCTGAAGGAGATTTCAGAAAGTAAGCGATCACTATAACTATGGCAACAGGAATAAATGCGGCAAACCGCAGATCTGAATTTTTCTTTTGAAAGTATTGATATATTTTGACTGATACCCAGACAGGAATGAGTATTAAGGCAATGAAAATTGCCCAGTAAATGACTATATCGATCAATCCTTCCACTCTTTATATATTTTTCTTATTGCTGAAGTATGACTTTCTTAGAAGAAAAGCCCTGATTGTTACTCAAAACAGCAATATACGTGCCTGCCGGGCCCTGGACAGATATTTGCCGGAGATTGTTATAAAGTTTTAAGGATTGAACCAGCTGTCCGTTCAGTTGATAAATGCTCAGGTCACTTCCAAGATACTCATCCGGAATCTGAATGCTCCAACCTTTTTGTCCATTGACAGGATAGATATTCCATTCCAAAGAAAGAGATGGTTGCTGTGCAGACGTTGGCACACTGATGTCAGTGCCTCTGTAGTAAGTTTTAGCAGGTAAAAAATTATTTCCAACCATACGTCCTTCTATGTTCATGACAGGAGATTTCTGACCTTTTGCCCACCACTGATATTCTATTTTGGATACAGGTAACCCCAGCTTTATTTCAAATCCGAAAACTGTGGCTATAACGCTATCCGTTCCATTCACTACAGATTTTGTCCTCAGGCAAGGGAATGTCCCGTAAGGAGTAGTGATATTACCCCAACCGTCTACCTCGGTGACTCTTATGCCGTCTCCTTTGTAAGTTCCGAGAGATGGAATATCGACTTTGAATGCATATTGATTGCTGTCTTTTTGGCCAAACCTCATAGGCAGGCTGAATATTTTGTCCAGTTTTGAGTAAACCGCAGCTAAAGGAGCATCCTGAAACTTCACTCCGATTCCTTTGATTCCATACTTGCTGTTATCTATTTCGTAGAAATTGTAAATATCCTTTAATCCATATCCGCCAATTGTCAGATCTTCACCTTTCAAGCCGAAATAAGTCAATCCCAGGAAATACAGGCGGTAATCTGTCTGTAAAGCGGCCTTGTATTCCATAACTTCTTCACCTCTGTCAGGGAGATGTGAAAAATTCCAGGAGAAATCTGCTCCTGTCTGAGTATAATCTATACCGGAAATATCTGTATTGGTGATTCTGACTGCATCATTCATGACAGGCAGATCATTTCTTACGATTGTAATCTGTGCATTTACTGATGAAATACAGAGACAGATAAAAAAGAGTAGTAAAAGTCTTCTCATTAAGTTGATTTTGCGTGCTTAATGGAAGATACTGTTTTTCTATAATATACCTGACTTTGGATATTCAAGAATTTTTCCGAATGGGCTCAATGCCAGCCCTGAAAGCTTAAAATGTTGTTTTGCAAACGGTAAACCGATAATTGTAATCGCCAGTAACACTCCAAACAATATATGAGTCAAAAAGATGGGAATTCCTGCAAAAATGAACCAAAGTATATTCAAACCGGTATACAGGCAACCTGATCCGTTCTCACTTTTTCTTACTTTAACACCAAACGGCCATAATTGTAAAATCCCCAGCTTGACTGCCTGAACTCCGAAAGGAATTCCAACAATAGATAAAAACAGCGGAACACTGGCTGCGAAATATTCCATCGCTGTTACAAAACCACCAAATATTATCCAGAGAATATTTCCTAAAACTTTCATTTTCTTTTCTTTCAACTATCCTAACAACGAATAATCATAAAAGTTGTTCCTGAATATTAGCTGCCCCCTCTTACACGGTTTTGTATATCATCATTGCCGCCTTCTCTGCTTCTTGTTTTCAGATTGTCTTTTCCGAATCTGTATGAGAAAGATACCGTCAGTACACGGTTATCATATTTAAGATCTCTGCTTGTTTGCAGATTGTCATAAGTTCCGTATGAAAATCTGTTGTGTGTTCTGAATATATCACTAAGCGCAATTTTCAAAGTAGCCTTTTTGTCTGAGAAAGATTTTTGTACTCCGGCAGAAACGGCAAACATAGGTTTGGTAATGAATACGCCGTAAATGGATTTGGATCTGTAAAACCCGCCCAATTCGGCAGAAAATCCTTTGCCAAATTTGAATGAGTTTTGTGTATTATACTCAAATGATACCATGTTGTTTTCAAAATCATACTGATTCGCCTCATCTTTATATTTGTTCCAGTACACATTAGCAAATGAAGTGTGTGACCACCAAGGGAAGAATTCTTTGGAATAGGACACATTCAAACCCAGATATACCTGACTACTCAGATTCTGAGGACTTTGGAAAGTAATTTCAGAAGAATCTATTGTACCTATGATCCAGTTGACAACATCTGATGTATAGCTAAAGACCAATGATGTACTGAGCGCACTTTTCCAGGTATACGTAAATTCTAAGGAGTGAGAGAGTTCCGGTTGTAAAAACGGATTTCCTTCAAAATATAAATATGGATCAGTGTAAACTCTGAATGGATTCAGGTCACCGTAATCCGGACGTTCAATTCTGCGGCTGTAAGAGAGACGGAGCTGATTATCTTCGCCTATGCTTTTATTGATAAATGCACTTGGGAACAGCTGAAAATATGATCTTTTTACAGTGGAATCCGTCGTGACCTGAGTTCCGGTAGTTTGCGTGTGTTCTCCTCTTAAGCCAGCCTGAATGCTGATACCTTTCCATTCTTTGAAAAAGCTGAAATAGGCTGCGTGAATAAATTCTTTGTACTTAAAATGGTTGGAGGTTGTAGCATCATATACCCAGTTGTTGTTTTGAAGTGTATCATACTTGAGGTTATTGTCCACACTGACAATACTGCTTTTCCAACCAGCTTCAAAATGCATTGTTTTATTAAAAACATGTTTATAATCTGCTTTAGGAGCATATACACTGGTTTTGGATGGAATATTCCCTCTTCTGTCAAAGGATGGTAATTCCCCCGCCTCTGTTCCTCCGCGGTACAAAGTCTTCATATTCTGACTGGAACGATAATCATTCAATGAATGGTCAAAATCTACCGTCAGCTCCCGGCCTTCTTTTTTAAAATAATGGGCATAGTTGATATTTGAAATAATGCTGTTCCAGGTTTCTTTATTATTATTTGTTGTAAATGCATCCAACAAAAGAATGTTATTGAAATCTGTCAATATATTGGAAGTCTGGTTGCGATTGATATATGTCCCGATATTTCCGTACGCCACTGCTCCGATAATGTTGTGTTCATTGATATAATAATCCGCACCCAATTTAAAATTGTTGGTTGTGAGAGGTTCATTAGTGACAGAATATTGATGAGAGGTTCTGGAAGGAAAAACAGATTCCCGGGAATCGAAAAAATTTCTGAGGTTATCTCTGTATTCTTCTTCACCTCTGTACCAGAAGTCATAGCTGCCGAAAATATTAAAAGATCTGTTTCTGTAGTTCAGGCTGAGCCCAGCACCGGCTCTGTTTTTTCTGCCTCGTCCATAGTTTGTATAAATGCTGCCGTTTGTCCCGGTCAATTCATTTTTTTTCAAAACAATATTGATGATTCCAGAACTTCCGGATGCGTCATATCTCGCAGATGGATTGGTGATGATCTCCAGTTTCTGAATGGAATTGGAAGGTGTACTTTTTAAAAAGTTATTCAGCTCTTCCCCGGACAAATAAGATCTTTTCCCATTGATCATGACTAAAACCCCGGTTCTTCCTTTCAGCTGTATATTTCCGTCTGCGTCAAAACCTAATCCGGGAGATTTCTCCAAAAGTTCCAGCGCATTATTCCCTTCTGCAAGAATAGTATTTGCAACATTGATAACGGTCTTATCCGCCTCCTGCACTATCAGACTTTTTTTTCCTGTTACAATAGTTGTAGCAACTTCCTGAACATCCGGCTCTAAGATTAGATCACCCAAATCTTTTATAGTGTTACCGGCTTCAACTATAACATCAACTATTAATCTTTTGTATCCAAGATAGCTGATGCTGATATAATAGCTTCCGGGTACAATTTCCGAAATAGTGAAAAGACCTTGTTCTTCTGACAAAGTTCCTTTTATCAATGAAGAATCCGAAGATTGATATAATCCTATGGCAACAAACTCTACAGGAAGCTGCTCTTCATCTGTAACTTTTCCGGTCAACGAAGCAGCTGCGATATAATGAGGAACTGCGAAATACAAGCTCAGCATCAATAATATTCGTAACATATACTTAAGTTCAAATAGCTTTATGGATCCAATTAAATTAGAATTGTTCTAAATAGCGTGCAAAGATAAATGAAACCACTTCCTTTCAGAAGAAGGAATCTACTTCACGGATAAGAATACCTAAGTCAGGAAAAAATGTAAAAAACTGAGAATGTATAACTTAAATCTGAAAGTAAAACCAACAGAAGGCTTGTTTAATATGTAATTGATAATAAAGTAAATACGTGGTTGATTTTAATGCCATTCAAGCATTTACATAGAATTAACAAGTGCTGATACCTAAACGATGGTAACCAAAATACCTAAAATAAAAAGCCGGACCCATCACTGAATCCGGCGTATAAATAATGATTCTGTTTATTTGGCAGAAATCACATTATCTCTTAATCACTATTCTATTTTCAGAATTTTCTTGTACTCTTTACCCGTGATGACTTCCATCGCTTTATTGTATACGGGATCCAGTTCATTGATGATCTGATAGTAAGCTTTTGAATTGAACAACGTTTGTGCTACCATTGCTTTGAGCTGCAGCTTCATATTGTATTCATTGGATTTTTTCTCAGGATCAGGTTTAATATCGCTTTTGTCAGCATAAGCCAGAAATTCTTCCCAAAGAGCATCATCTACAAGGAAGTTTTTATTAAACAATTGCACATCCGGATATTTTTTACTCAATTCAGAACGATGGTCATTGACATACTTCAATGTAAACTTTGAAAAAATACCGGTACGTAAAAGCTTACTGTAAAAATCTGTTCTCCATGAAGTATCTACAGGAACATATACATCAGGAATCACACCTCCACCTCCGTAAACTAATCTTTTTCCATTGGTATAATAAGGAGTGGAATCTGTCAAAATCATTTTTTTCTCGTCAAATAACTCTCCGCTTTCAAATCTTTCAATAAAATCTTCAGCATATTTTTGATTTCCTGCTTTGTAAGGTCTTTGTATAGACCTGCCGCTTGGAATGTAATAATGAGCCATAGTTAATCTCACTGCAGAATAATCCGGTAAAGAATACCCTTTCTGAACCAATCCTTTTCCATAAGTTCTTCTACCCACCAGAACACCTCTGTCCCAATCCTGTACTGCACCTGAGACAATCTCACTGGCACTCGCGCTGGATCCATCGATCATAATTACCAGTTTCCCCTTTTGATAATTCCCATCGCTGGTAGCATGAAGATCCTGTCTTGGCTGAGATCTTCCTTCTGTATAGACAATTAATTTATCATCATCCAGAAACAAATCCGCCAAACCTTCTGCCTGATTGAGATAACCACCACCATTTCCGGTAAGATCCAGGATCAAACCTTTCATCCCTAATAGATTGAGAGAATCTATAGCTGATCTCACTTCCGTAGTTGCTGAAGATGCAAATCTGGATAATTTGATATATCCTATTTTATCCGGGGTAATGTAGGCTGCATCCAATGCATACAAAGGAATTTTATCTCTGACAATGAGAAACTCCAATAGCTCAGAAACACCTTCCCGTTTAATACTAACTACTACTTCAGTCCCTTTAGCTCCGCGCAGCCTTTTAAAAACTCCTTCATTGGTAATGCCTACGCCGGCAACTGTATCACCATCTACTTTGATAATTTTATCTCCATCCTGAATGCCTACTTTTTGGGACGGTCCACCTATGATGACGTGAACAATATTGATGGTATCCTCAAAAATATTGAATTGAATGCCCACACCTTCAAAATTTCCTTCCAAAGGTTCATTTGCTTTTTTCAATTCATCCGGACTAAGGTATACTGAATGCGGATCCAGCTTTTCCAGAATACTGGTGATACCGATATCTACAAGGCTATCCAGATTGACCTCCTCTACATATTGAGACTGCAGTAACCGTAGGAAATAATTCATCTTCTGCATTGCAGCATCCTGCGCAAAGACAGCTGTTCCGGAAAAAATAGCAGTAATCAGTAAAAAGGAAATTCTGAGCATTTTCATAATAACAATATCTAAATTTATTTAGTATTTGACTTTTTTATTCTGCGAATATTAACCATTTCAACAATGAGAGAAAAGAATACAGCAAAATAGATATAGCCTTTAGGTATGTGGAAATTCAAACCTTCCGGCAACCCTTCAAGAATAAGCATAAATCCAATCAATATCAAAAAGGATAATGCTAAAATTTGCAAAGAAGGATACTTATTAATAAAGTCACTCACCGGTCTCGCAAAAATCATCATTATGATCATGGATATGATAACTGCCAGTATCATTATAATAATCTGATCTGTCAATCCGACTGCTGTCAGAATAGAGTCAAATGAGAATACAATATCCAAAAGAATGATCTGGGCAATAACGCTTGAAAAAGTGACCGGCTTTTTAGTCGTGTTCTGCTCTTTGATTGCATCAGGATGCTCTCCTTCGACCTTGTGGGCAATCTCAGTGGTACTTTTCGCTAATAAAAATAATCCGCCAAGCAAAAGAATCAATCCTCTGCCTGTAACATCATATCCCATGACAGAGAATAATGGAGCAGTAAGACCAACGATCCATTTAATAGATAGTAATAAACCTATCCTGAAAATCAAAGCCAGCGCCAGACCTAGAATCCGCGCTTTACTTTGCTGCTCTGCAGGCAATCTGTTTGCAATAAGTGAAATAAAGATAATGTTGTCTATACCCAACACTATTTCCATAAAGGTCAGCGTCAGCAAGCTGATCCATGCCTCAGGGGTAGTAAAAATTTCGAACATATATGTAAAAAATCTGGAGTAAATGTAATCAGTTTACACCACTAATAGTGTTGAAATAATTGAGATCGTATTATTGCAAATTTTGCTCATAAACTGACCTGTCGAAGATTTGCAAAAAGTGAATCTAGCTCCTGTCAATTCCTTTGAATGCCAGATCATTCTGATAGAAGAACAGGTCCCACTTTCCGTTGTTATATTCCAATGCAGTCAGATTTTCTACCCAATCACCGGAGTTCAGGTAGGTTACAGAGCCTTCACCTGTAGTGATAAATCTCATCTGTGGCTTGTGTACATGCCCGCATATCACATAATCAAACCCGTGCAGGATAGCCCTTTCAATTGCTATCTCCTCAAAATCAGAAACTTTCTTTTTCACCAGGCTCTTTACGCTGTCTTTGATCATCTTAGACAACATAATTTTCTCTAATCCCATTCTGTCTCTGATCGTATTGATGATCCTGTTCATTCTGATGAGATAATCATAGCTTTTGCCACCTAACTGTGCCAGCCATTTCGCTTTATGACTAACGGAAAGATCAAAAATATCTCCGTGAAATATCCAGTGCGATTTACCGTCAAGGTCTAAAATGAGCTCATCCCTGATTTCCAGCGTGTCTAATTTCAGATCCGAAAACTTTCTCACCAAATCATCATGATTGCCTGTGAGATAATAAACAGGGACTCCTTTTCTGAGAAAATCAAAGATTAAAAACAAATTTTCTGTGTGTTCAGGATGCCAGTAATTGGAGCCGAAATTCCAGATGTCCAGCCAGTCGCCGTTGATAATCAGAATGCCGGGATCTATACTTTTCAGATATTGATTGAGCTCTCTCGCACTACAACCGTACGTACCCAAATGTATATCTGAGATAATACAAACTTCTACATATCGGCGTGGGTTCATGCTTTACGTTCTTATAAAAACTTAATTTAATCAATTGAATGCAATTCCCAAAAACATTGTGGATGCTGTTGTGATATTCATCACAAATAAAATGGCACACCAATTGTTTATACCAATCCAAATATATAGTCATGAAAAAGATTTTTACTATCGGAATATTGGGTTTGTTGATGAGTACAACATTATTGGCTCAGCCGAGAAGTTATCCTCAGGCTACCCCGGCTAAACCTGCTCCTCAATCATCTGCATCTGCATCTCACCCGAACAACGGGCATCAGAATAGTTCTCAAAACTGGAGCCACAACAACCACTCAGGAAACCATAACGGTTCATGGAATGGAAACGGGCACAATAAAGGGAAGGGGCATAATCATTGGAATGGCCATGGAAGTAATTATTATCACAATCATCCTGTCACGATCGTTCAGCCAAGACCTGTGATTCAGGTGAATGTGCCGGCACCCAGACCGATCTACGGATACAATGATTACAATGCAAGAAGCTTCAATTTCAGAGATTTCATGTACACCTTGAAAAATCAAAGATTTGAATCCGATAGATTATCAGTTGCACGCCAGGCACTCTATAATAATTATTTTGATACCTATCAAATCAGAGAAGTCCTTTCTGTATTGGAATATGAAGACAGCAGAATTGAATTTGCAAAACAGGCATATCTCAATTGTGTAGACAAGCAGAACTATTACAGAGTCAATGACATGTTCAAATTTTCAAGCAGCGTGCATCAGCTGGAAGAATATATCTATGCACGGAGATAGCAAAATATTGTGCTGAGTAAGACTTTCTGAATCATCCTGGTGAGAATTCATTCTAATTTTGGTAATTTAACACCAAATTAAACTAAGATGATTCAGTATATTTCTGAAGTAATTCAAAGATTCGGAGGAAGAGCAGGAGGGACTCCTGAAGAAAAGGGTGCCCAGGAATACACCGCGGAAGTTTTAAAAGAATATTGTGATCAGGTCAAAATAGAAGAGTTTAAAAGTCCTCTTTCAGCTCATTTTGAATCGCTTAAAATCTTCAGCATCATTTTTTGGTTTGCCCTATGGCTGATGTCCACTAATTATCACCAGAGAATTTTATTGTCAGCAGTCATTTCCGGTATAGGTGCTATCTTTTTTGTCTGGCATTTTTTGACATACAGACACGTACTGGATTTTTTATTTCCCAAACAAACCTCCTGGAATGTAGAAGGAAAGATAGAACCTGAAGGAGAAGTAAAATCTACCTTGTTGATAGCAGGTCACATAGATAGCGTGTATGAATTCCAATGGTGGTATCATTTCAAACAGTACGGAGTTTTACTGAATACTATTGCCGGCTTTGGCTATGTATTGCTTCCTGTATACTTAGGCATACTCTGGGTTTACACCTATTTGGCGCCTCCTGAAGGAGCCATCATGTGGCCTTACTATATCTTTATCGCTATTTCTCCTGCAGCGTTATCCATGTTCTTCAAACATGGGGAAGATGTTGTGGACGGAGCTTTGGATAATTTGTCAGCGGTAGCACTTGCCGTAGAATTAGGAAAAGAATTTTCAAAAGACAAGCTACAGAACACCCGCATCAAAATTATCAGCTTTGGCAGTGAAGAACCTGCATTGAGAGGATCTTATGCTTATGCCAAACAACACAAAGATGAGCTTTTGAGAGAAAAAGCTGTACTTATTAATTTTGATACAATTAAAGAAAAATCTCAGCTGACTATCGTCACTCAGGAAATCAATACATTCGTAAAATATCCGGAGCATCTTATACAAAAAATGGAAACTGCTTTTCAGCAGTCTGATGTTACATACAAGAAAAAAGCATTGCCTTTAGGAGCTACTGATGGTAGTGCATTTTCCATACAAGGATTGCCGGCCATCACAGTAATCGGTATGGATTCCGGTAAGTATGATCCATGTTATCATACCAGGCTGGATAATCTTAGCAATCTGGATCCGGAAGGATTGGAAGCCATGAAAAAGGTAATGATTCAATTCATCAAAAACTGGGACGAAGAACAAATTAAATCTTAAAATTTCAGAAATGGATTACCGTACTTATAGTCAATATGATGCCATTGGTCTGGCAGAGCTTATCCGAAAAGGAGAAGCCTCCCCGGCAGAAGTGCTGGAAGCAGCTATTGCAAGAGCAGAAGCAGTGAATCCTGTAATCAATGCTATCATCCATACTATATACGGGAAAGCGCGTGAAAGAGCACATCAGCCTTTGCCTCAGCACATCCTGGCAGGAGTGCCCTACCTGATGAAAGATCTGGAGCTGGCGCTGGCAGGAGAACCCATGACACATGGCTCACAAGCGATGAAACACTATGTTCCCAAAGAAGACAGCTTTACTGTTCAGAAAATGAAAGCAATAGGACTGAATATCTTTGGAAAAACCAATACTCCTGAATTCGGGATCACTCCTTTTACAGAACCTAAAGCGAATGGAATTACCAGAAATCCATGGAATACAGATTATAGTGCAGGAGGAAGTAGCGGCGGGTCGGCAGCAGCAGTAGCGGCAGGTATTGTTCCAATGGCCAGTGCTGGTGATGGCGGAGGTTCTATCAGAATTCCAGCCTCAGCATGCGGACTTTTTGGTATCAAGCCCAGCCGGGGCAGAATTTCTCTAGGACCCGGCAATGGGGAGGCATGGAGCGGATTAGTATCATCTTTTGCTGTTTCCAGAACGGTGAGAGATAGTGCTGCCTTACTGGATGCATTGATCGGAGCTCAACCCGGAGATCCGTTTATTTTTCAGTCACCGGAAAGATCATTTCTTTCAGAAATTCAACATACTCCCCGCCCGCTAAAAATTGCATTCAGCACTCAACATCCATTTAGTCAGAAAGTAGATCCTGAATGTATTGAAGCGGTCAATAGCACAGTAAAACTTTTGACATCATCAGGTCATCAGGTGGAAGAGATCCCGCTCCCTTATGAAGAAGCTGTGCTGACCAAAACATTTTTTATGTTAATGGCTGATGTAGCAGCAGATCTGGATATTCTGGGGGAAATGAGAGGAAGACCTATTCAGAAAGATGAGGTAGAAATTACAACATGGTTACTGAATATTCTTGGAAGATCTTACTCCGCAAGAGATTTTGCCTATGCCCGTAAACAATGGAATACCATTTCCAGAAGATTTGGCCAGATTCACCAGACCTATGATCTTTGGTTGTGCCCTTCTTTAGCGACTACTCCTATCAAAAACGGAGCTTTACAAAGCAATGCTGTCGAAGAATTTATTTTGAAAATTGCTATCAAACTCGGTCTTGTTCCTTATCTGAAAGGTACAAGTGTAGTAGATACTATTGCAAAGCGTACGCTTGGATACATTCCTTACACACCCATAGCAAATATGACGGGACAGCCATCCATGAGCGTTCCACTTCACTGGAGTAAAAGTGGTTTACCTGTGGGTGTAATGTTTACTGCTAAAATGGGAGATGAAGCTACGCTCTTCCAGCTCGCATCTCAATTAGAGCAGGTACAGCCGTGGAAACACAAAAGACCTGAGTTGTAAAACAGGGCCACCTTACTCAGCAACATCAATAAAAATGCGTTTTGTACGGATATCGCTTGTGGTAGGAATCCTGTACCATCAATACCATTGTATTTCTCAGCTGGTCTATATTTTCTTTGTTGGTAGCTGAGATAAATTCACAAGGACACTGGAACTGGCTGCGCATGCTTTTTTTAAACTCTTCTTCCAGGTCACTTTTTACAGATTCGGGTAGAAACGGATCGAAATACCTTTCGCGATAGGCATCCATTTTATTGAAAACCATCAGTGTCGGAATATTCACAACTGAGAGATCCAGCAACGTTTGCTTCACTACAGCGATCTGATCCTGAAATTGTTCATGAGAGGCATCTACCACGTGAACAATGATATCTGATTCTTTGGCTTCATCCAGAGTAGATTTGAAGCTTTCTACCAGATTATGTGGCAATTTTCTGATGAATCCTACTGTATCAGATAAAAGAAAAGGAACATTGTCTATCACTACTTTCCGGACGGTAGTATCGAGAGTTGCAAACAATTTATTTTCCGCCAATATGTCTGATTTGCTCAATAAGTTCATGATGGTAGATTTGCCTACGTTGGTATATCCTACCAGTGCCACACGAATCAGCTCGCCCCGGGTTTTCCTGCGGGTCTGATCCTGTTTGTCCAGAGCTTCCAGCTCTTTTTTCAGTAAAGCAATTTTATCTTTCGCTACACGCCGGTCTGTCTCGATTTCTTTCTCCCCCGGACCACGCATACCAATCCCGCCTTTTTGTCTTTCAAGGTGTGTCCAGAGACCTTTCAGCCTGGGTAAAAGATATTGCATCTGTGCAAGTTCGACCTGGGCTTTAGCCTGTGCAGTTTTAGCCCTTTGGGCAAAGATGTCCAGAATCAAAGCTGTTCTGTCTAAGATTTTACATTTTAGCTCTTCTTCCAGATTTCTGATCTGTGCCGGAGAAAGCTCATCATCAAAGACAACCAGATTAATTTCGGCAAACTCTATATATTGCTTGATTTCCTCTAATTTTCCAGAACCAACAAATGTCCTAGTATCTGGATGATCGAGTCTTTGAGTAAACCTCTTGTAAGTATTAGCTCCGGCAGTAGATACCAAAAATTCCAGCTCATCCAGATATTCATCAATTCTGGCAGCCGTTTCTTTATCTCTCATGACAGCCACAAGTATGGCTCTTTCTTCAAATTCGGGATTTGTTTCAAACATTGATACAAATTTAGGGATAAAAGTGGCAATATGTCAATTGGGAAAATGTGGAGATAAATCAGCTAATATGAACATTTGGAAGCAAAGCCCATACAGCTGACATTATAATGAATTACAGGCAAAACTTATCACTTTTATACCACACTGAAAAACAGATATGCCACCAATATTGCCATGATAGTGCTCACCACATCTGCAAACAATCCTATTCCGGCTGCATATCGGGTATTTTTGATGCTCACAGATCCAAAATACAATGCCAGAATATAGAATGTCGTATCAGATGCGCCGTTCATGATACAGGCGAGCTTGCCGGGAAAAGAATCAGCACCGGAAGTATTCATCACCTCTACCATTAAACCTCTGGCACCACTGCCACTGAAGGATTTCATAATAGCTACCGGAACTGCCTCTACGAAAGATGTATCCCAGCCAATAGCAGCAACTCCATATTTTATAGAATCTGTAATCAAATCTAATGACCCTGAGCTTCTTAACAATCCGATAGCTACCAGCATAGCTACCAGATATGGAATAATAGTAATAGAAACCTGAAAACCTTCTTTGGCTCCTTCTATGAAAGACTCATATACATTGACCTTTCTGAAAAATGCCAGTGCTATGAATGACATGATGATGGTCAGAATAATCAGATTGCCCGCTACACCGATAATCCTTTCCATTTGCTCTGCCGGAAGAGATTTGACTAAATAAACCAGTCCCGCTATAAACCCAATAATTCCGGTAAAATAAGCAACGATGACTTTATCAAAGATATTGATCTTCTGGATAATGGCTAAGGTCAGTACTGCTATCAGAAGAGTGCCATAGGTAACGATGATCAGCGGAAGAAAAATATCTGTAGGATTAGCAGCTCCTGCCTGTGTACGAAAAGCCAGAATGCTGACAGGCACAATCGTGAGTCCGGCAGTATTGATAGTCAGAAACATCAGCATGGCATTACTGGCCCTCTCTTTGTGCGGATTAATCTCCTGCAATTCTTTCATTGCTTTTAATCCTAAAGGAGTAGCTGCATTATCTAATCCCAGCATATTGGCACTGAAATTCATCAGAATGCTTCCCATTGCCGGGTGATGCCTGGGAATCTCAGGAAATAACCTGGAAAAGAAAGGTCCTACCAACCTGGTCAGAACTCTGATAGCACCTCCTGCTTCGCCTACTTTCATGAGTCCCAGCCATAAGGTCATTACGCCGGTCAGCCCCAGTGAAATCTCAAAGGCTGTTTTCGACATCTCAAAAGTGCTGTTGACCATATTGGTGATTACCATCATGTCTCCCATGATTAATTTGATCACAGCTACGACAAAAGAGATGAGAAAGAAAAATACCCAGAGATAATTTAGAACCATGAAGATAAATGTAGTGATTCCAGAATTTCTAACATAGCGATATGCCAGACTTATCCTGTTTGATTTATTTATCCTGTTTGAATAAAATCAATTTCATATATTTAGAGTCTAACAAACTTTGTATTATGAGATTAAAACATCTACTCACTTTATTTTTATTCCCGTTAATTGGTTCTGTTCAGGCAGAAACAGTTTATATTGAAAACTACTTTCTGGCAAAAAAGCTGGAAGAAATTGTTCCTGGATGCATCGAAGACAGGGAACTGGACACAGAGTGTGAGGATTTGACATCTATCAGTACTCTTGTATTAAATGATGATGTATTAATTGATATTCAGGATGAAATATTTGAGAAACATACAAACAATTTATATGGACTTGAATTCCTGACTGGACTGAATAGTTTGACACTACAAATCAACAAACTTGATTTGGAAGTATCCGGTTCAGAACTTCCTGGCCAGCTTCAGGAACTTAGTATCAGATCTAACAATCTGGAAAATATTGACATTTTTGATGATTTGCTGGAAGTGAATATTGATGGATTACCAGCTTCCGTAAAAAAAATTAGTATCGACGGAGGCAGAGACGCTATGTATTACTTTGGTGTCAATGCCACTAACCTGCCGAATTCTGTAGAAGAAATCGTGGCAAGCTGTTTTTACCTGCATCTTGGAACTCTTCCGGGAAGCATTAGAAAACTGACATTAAGCAATGGAAGCGAATTGAACACAATCAACTTGAATGAAGGACTCACTGAATTAAATATTTTTGATTTACGGTATTTCTATGAAGAAGGAAATTCTGAACCGCTTCTTCCCAGGTTCCCTTCTACTTTAAAAAAGCTGACATTTGACGGACTATATCTTACCGATTTAGATTATAGTCCTTTAGATGAAAATTTCTACAGAAGTAATTTTGTCTTTAATGAAGGATTGGAAACGCTCATTATCAGAAATGCAGAATGGTTCAACAAAGTTAATTTCCCGTCTTCGCTAAAACATCTCGAGTATTTTCAGACCATGGGATCATTGATCGGAGAAATGCCAAACGGCCTGGAAACACTGAAATACAATGATAATTATTATTATTCAGGCACATTCGCATTTCCTGCCAGCCTGAGACACATAGAATTGAAAAATAGCGGACTCAAAGATTATCCGGCTTTCAATAATGGATTGCTGACTCTAGATATTTCTATGAATCAATATTCATCTTTTCCTGCCCTGCCTGCAACATTGGAAGAGTTGATTGCTACTGATTGCGGCTTTTTCATCGACAACCCTGACCATATATCTCTTCCCGCAAATTTGAAAGTGCTGAATCTTAGTGGAAATATAGATGTGGAATGTTTGCCAATATTACCAAGAACACTCGAAACACTTAACATTGAGTATACGAATGTCACCTGTATCCCTAATGAAACGGACTACATCTATCATTCAACTGAGCTGCCCCTCTGTACAAATACGTGTGGAGCATCCATTGGAAACGATATTTTTACAGGAAGAGTATTTCTTAATTTAGTTGGAGGCTGGCAATTTGATGAAGGAGATGTACCAGTTGCCGGAGCAATTATTCAAACGAGCAAAGGTAATTATGTTACTGATAGTGAGGGAAGATATTCTGTTACAGTAGAGCCTTTTGAGATAGTTCAATACAAAATAGAGTATTATCACCCATTATTAAACAAGACTTTTTATGCTGATAATGTCATTGTAAAAGGCAAGTTTGAACACTATGGTATAGGAGAAGTCTATGAAGTAGATTTTCCGATACATCTCATAAATGCAAATGATCTGGAAGTCGCAGGAAGTAATAATAAGGCAAAGCCCGGATTTGATAATACTGCGAGATTTACAGTAACCAACTTTGGTGCTACTACTGAAAACAACGTAAGATTATCGGTACAAAAGCCTGCAGACTGGACATATCAATCATCTGATCCGGTAGCAACAACAATTACTGCTGACAGTATTATCTGGGAAAATATTTCTCTGATTCCATTACAATCCAGAACTTTTGCTACTACGTCCACACTTCCCGCTACCAGTAATATTTTAGGAGATTTATACACTTTTACTGCAAAAGTTACTCCGGTAGACGGCGATGTTTATCCGGCAAACAATCTTTTTGTTTTGTCTGATACTATCAGAGGTGCATACGATCCGAACGATAAGCAGGTATATCCTTCTCAGATTCTTCCTGAGTATTCTTCTACAGAAAAGTTTATTTATACTATCAGATTCCAGAATACCGGAAATGATACAGCAACGTTTGTTTACATTCTGGATACCATTCAGGCAGGATTGATTGCCAATTCTATTGATATCATAGATTCCAGTCATGCTATGACGTGGGCGCCTTTAGAGAATGGAGTCATCCGATTTGATTTTCAGAATATTCAATTGCCAGACAGTACTACAAATTCACTCGGTTCACAAGGATTTGTAACTTTCTCTCTGGTTCCGGAAGCAGGATTACCACAGGGAACTGTTTTTGAAAATAAAGCAGCAATCTATTTTGATTTCAATGAGCCGATCATTACTAATACTGCTACGGTGGAGGTCATCGTCCCGACTGGTATCAGACAGGGAAACAGATTTACTTCAAAAATGTATCCTAATCCTGCAAAAAATACGACTCGTGTAGAATGGTCTGAAAGTGGCAAAGCATATATTTCTCTGATAGATATTTCAGGTAGAGTCGTTTATCAATCTACTACCCTAAATCAGTATCAGGACATTTCTCTTTCCAGAGTGAATGCAGGTATGTACTTCGTGAAAATAGATATCGGCAATAGCTCTTCCATAAACAAACTGATTGTAGAATAACCAATTAAAACGAATTCTATGAATTTAAAACATGTACTCACTGCATTATTCATCCCTTTGATGGGCACAGCACATGCAGAAACCGTTTATATTGAAAACTATTTCTTAGCAAAAAAGTTGGAAGAAATAGTCCCAAATTGTATCGAAAATCGGGAGTTAGACACAGAGTGTGCGGATTTATCCACTATTACAACATTGGTCATGGATGATCAGAGTCTGTTAGAAATTGCAGAAGATCCAGAATTCACCTATTTACATCAAGAAAATCTAAATGGATTGCAATATCTGACAGAATTAAATTCCTTTTCATTAAGTATTTATATAGATAATTTTGAAGCAAGGGAAGAAGAAATCCCTTTAAAAATAGAGACTGTCACTCTCAGGGCAGAGAAAAGTCAATATACAATAGTAGAATATGGTGAACAGATGTATCTGAGAGTTGGTGGATTGCCTAATTCTGTTAAAAGGCTCGAAATATATTCTGGGGATGAAACCTCAGATAACTTCTCAGTAGTTGAAGTTTATAAAGGCCCTAATCAGCTGGAAGAACTATATGAAAACGGAGTGTGTTATATCGAACTGGGGAGTGTATGGCCAACTACACTTAAAAAATATACACTAAATTACACAAATGGATTGCGTGACTTATCCAATACGTATATAGAAGAATTTCATATAAGCGAAGGTGTCTGGTATGCAGAAGATGGTGAGTTTTCATATAATTACTTCGGCGACTTTCCCGTTGATAATTTAATCTTCCCGACGACCGCCAAAAAAATTAATTTGAGAATCTCTATCAATAATTCATCAGAAGAAGAACACATTCCTCCTGTTAATTTTTTTAAGCTCAATGAAGGGTTGGAAGAGTTTATCATTGATTATAGCGAAATGAATTTGTTACCAGCTTTACCCAATTCATTGAAAAAATTCGAAATAACAAATAGCATTTTTGATGACCAGCTTTTATTCAATGATGGATTGGAGAGCTTGAAAATTGTCGGTTCAGAATTAACTGAGTTACCTAATAATCTTCCCGCTTCTTTGACAAGTATAGATGTTTCAAATAATGTGCTGACCTTTTTGCCTAATCTGCCGGCACAATTAAAAACACTCAATATCTCAAGAAATCCCGATATGGATTGCTTGCCGGCATTACCGACTTCGTTGACGACTTTAGATATTACAAATACAGAAATCTCTTGTATTCCCAACGAAACCAATACAATCAAAGCGACTGTCACATTGCCGGTTTGTACGGAGCCATGTGGAGAGGTTCCGGATTTTCTGATGGGGCTTGTTTTTATAGACCTCAATAAAAATGGAGTACTAGATCCTACAGACAGTAGAGTTGAGGGAGCTTTCATCCAATCTGGTGGAAAAATTATCACTACAAATTCTGTCGGAGAATATAGTCTATATGCAAATCCAGATACAGAAACTAAATTGTCTATCTCGTACAAACATCCGCATTTAGATAAAATTCTTCCCGCAGAAAGGACATATACCAACTCAGGCAACAGCACCAGCGTAGATACGATGAATTTTGCTATCCAGCTACGTGATGTCAAAGACTTAGAGGTGCTTATTTCTCCTTTTACTGTCAGAAATGGCTTTACGCCTACAGCAACTGTTACTGTCATAAATAGAGGTACACTGCCTGTTACAGATTTTGATTTGTCATTACATGCTCCTTTACACTGGACATTTGTCAGTGCATCACCAATAGCTCAAAGCACTACAGATAGCATTCTTTGGAGTAATATTTCGTTAGATTACAATACCAGCAGAAGCTTTGAGGTCAATCTGACTGTTCCAGCTACTGAAACCATCAGAACACCCTTTTCTCTGACTGCAAAAACTCATCAGGTAGCTAATGATGAAACGCCTCAAAACAACACGTATACATTTACTTCTACCATCCGTGGTTCTTATGACCCTAATGACAAATTAGTTTATCCGGAATCATTGGCACCGGGATATGCAGAAGGTACAGAGCTCTTATATACTGTCAGATTCCAAAATACAGGAAATGACACAGCCTTTACAGTGGTTGTAAAAGATACACTGCAGGCAAATCTGGATCCATTAAGTTTTAGGTTTATATCAGGTACTCACCCATTGGTTTGGTCGCTGAACGAAAATGGAGTGATTACTTTCACTTTTGCAAATATTCTTTTACCGGATAGCAATGTCAACAAACCGGCATCCAATGGTCAGGTAACTTTTGCTATTCAGCCAAAAGCTGGTTTAGGTTCAGGAGTATCGGTAGAAAACAAAGCAGCTATTTATTTCGACTTTAATGCACCGATTATTACTAATACGGCTACAGTAAAAGTTGCACTGCCGACAAGTGTCAGAGAGAGAAACAACTTTACATCAAAAATGTACCCGAATCCTGCAAAAAATACGACTCGTGTAGAATGGTCGGAAAGCGGTAAGGCATATATTGCTTTGATAGACATTGCAGGAAGAGTCATATATCAATCTGCCACATTGAATCAATATCATGACATCTCACTTTCCAGAGTGAATGCTGGTATGTACTTCGTAAAAGTAGATATCGGAAACAGTTCTTCGATTAACAAGCTGATTGTGGAATAATCGCTGCTACGATAAGCGTTTACAATGGGTGAGGGATAGAAGCGGTTCCGATGCATCATCGGAAGGAGTTGAAAGCCCGACCTGAGTTCCGATGAAAAGAGGACGAGGGGCACCCCAAAAAATATTCATAAAAAGACTTTAAATACCCATTTTAGCTGATGCTGGAGTGGGTGTTTTCTTTAGAAGACCTCGAATTGTTTAATGTTTATTTAATAAATGCTCTAAATCAAGTTAATACTGGCTGTGTAATTTTATATTTCCTGATTTATGTCGACTTCAATTCTACATACCGAAAGCTTCAAATTTATTGATGAAGGAGAGGGTGAAGTATTGATCTTATTGCATGGGTTATTCTGTAACCTCGCTAACTTCCAGCATACCGTAGATTATTTTTCTGACAGATACAGAGTAATTGTTCCCTTTTTCCCTTTGTTGGAGATGCCTTTGGATGCCACAAATATTGATGGACTGGTCACATATCTGGAAAACCTGACTGAGCATCTAAGCATCAGCAATTTTATCATTGTGGGAAATTCTTTGGGCGGTCATGTAGGGATAGAATACACTTTGAAGCATGCACATAAAGTAGATGCGCTGGTACTGACAGGCAGCTCGGGTCTTTTTGAAAAAGACAGAGATTCTCAGGGGATTCCTAAAAGAGGGGACTACGAATATATTCGCAGTAAAACTCAAAGTACCTTTTATGATCCGTCTCTTGCTACTAAAGATCTGGTAGATGAGGTGTTTGAAATTGTCAATAACCGTCAGAAAGCAATACGTGTGCTGAGTATGGCAAAATCAGCTGTGAGAAATAATCTTTCAGAACGATTAAAAGCAATCGGAGTTCCGGTCATGTTGATCTGGGGGGAAAATGATTGTATCACACCTCCGGAAATAGCGAAGGAGTTTCAGAGGTTGATCCCTCAATCGAGATTGACCTGGATCAATGAATGCGGCCATGCGGCCATGATGGAACGCCCGTATATCTTCAATGAACTATTGGAAGGATTTTTGCGTTCTATTAAACAAACAGCATAACATATGTTTGCCCACCTGCTCTTAGACGCTTCAATACCCGTTGTGCAGATTACGGACTCTGTAGATAAGGCTCTGATGGTTATGCAAAATAATTATCTGCATGCTTTGCCTGTTACTGATGGTGAGGATACATTTTTGGGGATAGTCAATGAAGACGATTTACTGGATGTTTTTGATAATTCTCTTTCTCTGGCAGATTATGTCGTAAAGACTGCTACAATTCACACTGATGAACATTTCTTCAATATTTTACGGGGTAAAGATCTTTTGAAAAATGCCATCCTTCCTGTAGCAGATCAGGACGGCACATACGTAGGTGCTATTTCAAACAGATCTATTATTCAGTTTCTTGCTCAGGACAGATCTATTGAAGAACAGGGTGGTATCATTGTACTGGAGATTAAATCCATCAACTATTCTATGGCAGAAATTTCAAGAATAGTAGAAAGTAACAACGCCAGCATTATTCACTCTTATATTTCGAGCAGTACAGATAATGAAAACATTCTGATTACGCTCAAAATCAATAAAAATGATCTCAAAGAGATCGTACTGACCTTTGAGCGGTTCAATTATCACATAGTGGCTGTTTATCATACTTCAGAATATGAAGAAGGTTTTAAGGAACGTTACGACTCATTGATGGTCTATCTGAATGTTTAGATTATTTAGTGTAAAGTTTGCCCGCATATAAATATCTCTCCACCCTTTATTTTCCGCTTTTGATTCAGAAAGCATCAGCATCACATTGTCCTCATTGCTTATGTTATCTAATTCAGAGACAATATTTTAATGACAATCAATACCTTTGTATCATCAAAAGCTAACTTTTTTGCCGGTCTTCAGGTTTATTATACTGCTAATGATACTTTGTGTATATAATACAGCTGTGATTGCACAGGTGAAGATTCCTTCTTTTGACAATATTCTGAAAATCAGTGGGGAAAAATCCAAAATCAAAGACATTGTCATCACAGGAAATAAAAAAACCCGGCCTCATGTCATCATCAGAGAGATGGGATTCGGAATAGGAGATTCCATTCCTGTATCCAATATATCCCTGACGCTGGACCGGATCAAACTGAATATCCTGAACACAAAACTTTTTACTGATATAAAGCTGAATGTCAGGAACTGGGATGATCAGGGGCTTGAAATCCATGTACAGGTGACAGAACGGTGGTATATTTTACCTATACCTATTTTTCAGCTGGCAGACAGGAACCTGAATGAATGGTGGGTGGACAGAAACAAAGATTTCAAAAGAATTCAGTATGGTGTATCATTGAACTGGACCAACTTCAGGGGAAGAAATGAAAATCTGACAATCACTGCTTCTTTGGGATTCGCTCATCTTTTAGGGTTTAATTATCATATGCCTAACTTATCCAAAAACGGAAGGGTCGGTGCCTCGTTTAATATACAGATGATGCAGTCAAAAAGAATGGCTTACGGCACTTATCGGGACAAGCTGAGATTTATATACGAGGACAGAATCATTAAAAGATCTATAGACATAGCACCAAGATTGCTCCTGCACAGAAATATCAATATTCAGCATTACATCGAAGCCAAATATAGCTACCGTTGGATAGATCCCGTAGTCAGTGAGCTGAACAGTGATTATTTTCTTGATGGCGTTAATACACAATCTGCCATTTCGCTCGAATATGGTTTTAATATTGACAAAAGGACTTTGAGGGCATATCCTACCACCGGATATCAGCTCAAAGGAACGCTTACCAATTATGGTATGGGATTACAGAAGCAGGTCAATATGACAACTGTAACTTTTTCCGGCAGTAAATTTTTCAGTCTGGACAAGTATAATAAGCATTCTACCGGGCATTATATTAAAGTGAAAGGATCATATCCCAGAAAGCAACCTTATAATCTGCAGAGTGGCCTGGGATATGGGCAGGATTTTGTCAGAGGGTATGAGTATTATGTAATAGATGGTCAGAGCTATACCCTGGTGAAAAATGAATACAGATATAAGTTGGGTTCGGTAGGTCTGGGAGCGAGCTCTAAAAAAGAAAAGCCGCTGCTAAAGCAGAAGCTACCTTTTGATTTCTTTGTCAAAGCATACATTGATGGAGGATATGTTGATGATAGTTACTTTACCAGATATAATACCCTGCACAACCAATGGATGGTAGGAGCCGGTGTGGGACTGGATGTGCTGATGATGTACGATAAGCTGATCCGAATAGAATATTCACTGAACAGGAATAAGCAACATGGATTATATCTTCATTTAGAATTACCTTTTTAAATAAAATCTCTACAATTGCTATTTAGATACTAAGATCTCGCAAGGACTCTCTCATAAATCAGAGCATAAAAAATCGTACATTAGATATCTTTTACAGATATGATATTTGACATAATTTTAAATTATACATCCTATATAAGATTTGGAAGCATTCTTTTAATAATGATGCTCTTTTTTCAGAATAGTGAAGCAAGTTTTTCTGCTAAATCCTTAAATTTCCCCGTTGTTCAGCAACAGATACAGCAACAATTCTCTGAAAAATTATCTTTTGAGGAAAATAAAGGGCAAGTACAGGGAACGGACAAGGCTAGAGTACGTTTTGTAATTAAAGGTAATGGTCTTGATGTGTTTATACTGGAAGATGGTATCGCATATCAGTACAAAAAAGTACACTATCCCGAAGGCTATCATGAGCTGGTACAGAACAGAAAAAGTGTGTATGAGAAATCAGAAGAGTTGTCAGGGCAAATCATTACAGAAACTTTTCGCATGGATGCTCTGCTGGTTGGCTTCAATCCAAATGCCGAAATCATCAAAGAAGGAAAAAGTGCGGACTATATACAATATTACAACCATGATGCACTGAATGTACACAGCTATCAGAAAATCACATACAGAAATATTTATCCCAAGATAGACTGGGTATTGTTTTTTAAAGATGAGAAACTGGAATATGAGTTTGTTGTGCACCCGGGTGGGAATCCGGATGATATAAAAATCCGGTACGAGCATGCCGAAAGTGTGAATTTACTGGCTGACGGCAGTATAAAGTTGAAATCCCGGATGGGAGATATCATAGATAAGGCGCCCGTCTCTTTTCAAGGTGAGAATATTATCAGTACAGGCTATCATCTGGAGAATAACATAATACAGTTCAGGCTGACAAATTACGACCAGTCAAAAACCTTGGTAATCGACCCTGTGGTAGAATGGGCAACATATTACGGAGGCAGTAGTGACGATGTAGGACATTCCAGCTCAGTTGATCGTTCGGGTAATGTGTTGTATATGGCAGGTCGCACTTTCTCTACAAATGCCATATCTTCAGGTGGATATCAGAATTCACTCAATGGAACTGATTATGATGCCTTTCTGGTAAAATTCGATAGTGCAGGTGTCAGGCTGTGGGCTACCTATTATGGAGGTAATCATAATGAGGTGGGTTCACTTTGTGCAGTAGACGGTTCTGGTAATGTCTATCTAGGAGGAACCACATCTTCTTCCTCTGGAATTTCATTCAATGGACATCAGAATAATCTTGGGGGGCATGAAGATGCTTTTCTGGTAAAATTTAATTCCTCAGGAATCAGGCAATGGGCAACCTACTACGGCGGAGACGAAATTGATCTAGGAAATTCTTGTGCAATAGATAACTCAGGCAATGTTTTTTTGGCAGGCTCCTCATGGTCTTCTTCTGGAATTGCTTTCAATGGACATCAAAATACCTATGGCGGGTCAATGGATGCTTTTTTGGTAAAATTCAATAGCAATGGATTACGTCAATGGGCAACTTTCTACGGTAACAATGAATTTGAGGAAGGGCAATCATGTACTGTAGATGGCTCGGGTAATGTCTATTTATCTGGAAGGACATCCTCTGCCTCCGGCATTGCTCTCGGTGGCCACCAAAATACACTTGAAGGAAGCGATGATGCCTTTTTGGTAAAATTCAACTCTTCAGGTATCAGACAATGGGCAACATATTATGGTGGCAGCAACTCAGAATCAGGCACATCCTGTACTGCAGACGACATGGGAAATATATGGCTGGCAGGGGTAACATATTCCTTGAATAATATTTCATTCAAAGGGCATCAGAACACTCTTAGTGGAGAGGATGACGCATTTTTGGTAAAGTTCAATTCCTCAGGTATCAGACAATGGGCAACCTACTATGGCGGTAGTGAGGCTGATCGGGCACTTTCTTGTGGCACAGATGGTTTGGGAAATATCTATCTGGCTGGTACAACAACATCAAAATCCGGGATTGCATATGATGGTCACCAAAATGCTCATGCAGGTGGTGTTCAGGATGCTTTTCTGGCAAAATTTAATACCAACGGAACACGTCAATGGGCAACATATTATGGAGGAAGTGGTCTTGACATTGGATTCTCATGTATAGCAAACGTAAAGGGCAGCGTTTTTTTGGCAGGAAATACTGGATCTGTCAATAATATAGCATCTGAAGGTCATCAGAATATTTTTGGAGGAAGCTCTGATGCTTTTTTAGTAAAATTCAGTGAGTGCCTGGAATCATACACTACTGTTAAGACAGAAATCTGTAAAGGGGAATTACACACTTTGCAGGATGGCACTGTAATCTCTACCAGCGGTTCATATCCTGTAATTCTTAAAAATGCAGCTGGTTGTGACTCAATAGTAACCACAGAACTTACTGTCAATGAGATTTACGACATACAACTTACTGCTACTACTTGTAATCCTGCAGAGGCAGGTGTGTTTGTCCGGAATCTGAAAACTTCCTCAGGTTGTGATTCTATTGTGACAACCACAGTCACATTTTTCCCTGCTTATGACATTCAGCTCACTTCAACCACTTGTAATCCTGCAGAGGCAGGCGTGTTTGTTCAGAATCTGGTCACATCCTCAGGTTGTGACTCTATTGTGACGACAACAGTAACACTTTTGAAAACTTATCAGAATGCAATAAGAGACACTATTTGCGTCGGAGAAAATTATCTCTTCGGCAATCAGAAAATCAGTAAAAGCGGTACATACACGGAGACATATCTCAGTCAGGGCGGATGCGACTCTACCATCACACTACATCTAACTGTGACAGATTTTCCTTATTGGGAGTTTGCCTCAGAGGTGGTCATCTGTAAAGAACCCATTGCCATATCTATCCCTGTAATAAATACTGATATTCTTTGGAATGACGGTAGTACAGAGAATGAATACACTATCGAAAAAGCAGGTAGTTACAGCGTCACATTGTCCAACAGCTGTGGAGAGTATTCTACCACCATCAATGTAATCAAGCGATGTGATGATTGTACTTTTGCCTTGCCACAAGCATTCAGTCCTGACAATAACAAGAAAAATGACACTTTCAAGCCTATCACCACTTGTGAAATAGAACATTTCCATATCAGGATTTATAACAGATGGGGACATCTAATTTTTGAATCCGAAGATCTTCGTCACGGCTGGGACGGCAAATACAAAGGAATCGAACAGATGATGGATAGCTATATCTGGCAGGCTGAATATCAGTTTAAAGATCAATCTGATTTCAAACGGATGAGCGGGGCTGTTTTGCTTTTGAGGTAGCAGAGAGTTATCCGATTAATAAGAATAAATATAACCCTTTACACATCTAATACCGACTAATTTATCAACAGGAATCAGTTCCCTTCTGATCAGATATATTCAGCCGATTATAAACCGTTCATAAAACCAATAGGTCAAATACCCTATTACCATAATTCTTACAATGATACTAAAAGCGGAATGTTTTATTTGCCCTTTTTCAAGAATCAATGGAAGTTTTTGCTGGCTCGTCCATTCCGGATTCAACTGCATTCCGAACTGATAACTTTTATTATCTGTTGTTTGAATTTTTAAAACCTGACCATTACCTAGCAACGAATTGACTTTTAGTAATTGTACTGTCGAGATGTTATTTAGTGGAATAGTCCATTTTTCACAAACAATCCTTTGGTCTGTCAACAAAACGACTGCTCTTTGAGAAGTCACCCAATCAAGTCCCCGCTTTATCTCCTCGGATGATGTTGCGACGATTCCTTTACTTGCATCCGCTGCCAAAACTTTTTCGTCAGGATTTTCACGTTCAAATTTCCTTCGTATTCGCCTTGTTCCGTAAAGAAGATCAACAAGACTTTTTAATAGCTGATTTATCACTATCTTACATTTTGATAGGCTAACAACAATTCGTTTAGTTGCTTTACCTCTTCTGCCTTTCCGGCATCCGCATAAATTTCATCTATTCTACCTGAGATCAGTTCATAATCTGAAAGATTAGATAGCTTCCCTTTCTTCAATAGCTTATTGATTGTATCCAATCTCTTCTTTTCGATTAGCGAAATATCCTCTCCTAATTCATTTCTTAGAATTAATGATTGTAAGATTTCTTTGGCTAAGATTTTCTCTGCTTCACTTTCAGTCGCATTTTTAAATATTTCAAAATCAAGCTTGATACTGTATTCAAAATTATCTTCCAAGGTAAAAGGAATACCATCAGGGTTAATTGTCTTTTTGCCTTTGATATATTTAGGTTTTGGAAGTATGGCAAACTTCTCAAATCCAAGAGGAATATTTTCACAATGTACTCCTATAGTATAGGATTTTACATCAGTTCCATACTTTTATCCTTGAAGTATTCTTTCAAATTATCAGACAATGATCGTATGACAATTGTTTTTTTCTCTACTTCTGGAGTTACAATAATTGCCAATCCAAATTCATGTTTTATTTTTTATGAAGTTATCTAAAGATTCTATTATCGGGTGGTCTGCGTCCGCGTTGAAAAAATCAACCATATATCATGATTTTCCTGAATTTTTAAATAAACCCTTTTTCCCTGAAATAATTCTCCAAATCTCGTTTAAATGCGTACCAATCAAAGTCTTTTATCTTTTTCCTGATTGAATCCAATGTATTTAAAGATGATAGAATTTCACGGGCTAATATCTTTTCGGCGTCACTTTCAGTAGCATTTTTAAAAGTTTCAAAGTCAATCTTGATGTCATATGTAAAATACATCTCAATCGTATAGTCATTCTGTGTATAAATACTTTTCCTTGTCTTTTTATCTTTTATATACTTTGGTTTTTTAGGGACAAAGAATTGATCAAACCCTGGACTTACGCATATTAAATTAATTCCCATTTCTATTAAGTCACTCCCATAATTTTTGGAGTCAAAATATTTACTTAGATAATCAGATATTACCATTGGGATATTGGCCTTTTTTTCAATTTCTATTGAAAAGACCTGGGATATAAAGAATTTCATCTCTTATGATTTTTATCTAAAATCGATATTTATATCAAACTCTCTCATGGATAAAAACCAGCCATCCCCAAACAAATATCAAAAACATTTAAATGACCTTGTATACTATCTTCTTTATTTCCTACTCTCCTATATTAAAGGGCTCACTCCAAATTATTTCATTTTGATTCTCAATCTTATTACTTAAAACATTTCTGAAATCAGACATTTTAGAAATATCCTGCTCTTTAATTAGAACAAACCCTAATCTTACATCAATTTGATTATTCAATTTGGCACTATTTGTACTATGAATAACACCATTAAATGTTAACTTCTGCCTAGGCCCTATTTCTTTAATAGTAGGATAATTTTTATCACAACCCTGACTATAAAAACCCATAGTATCTATATTAAATATCCAATTATCCTGCCATGAGCATGACATAACCCAAAGACGAGCTATAGAATCAGTATTATTTACTAATTCTATATTAATTGAATAGAAAGAGCCCTTGTGCTCTTTAAATTCCTTAGAATCTAATTTATTTGTGGTTACTTGAATTTCCATTTGGGAATCTTTCACGTTACTGGCACAACTGATTTCAAACAATACAAATATGATTAGTGTTAAAAATAGCTTATTCATATTACTTCTTTTTCTTGTTTTAGAAGGTAAATAATATTAAGGATAAACAATCTTTATAGGATAAAGGGTTGTTATACCATTCTTTATTGTAAATCCGTAAGAAAGTGATAAAATACGATTTTTTCCATTATATAATGTAAGAACTGCACGCCAAGTAGCATCTGAGTTTCTTGATGGATTATCATAGAACGATACTGTATTTCCATTAGTCATTCGTTTGATTTCATCACTTGTATAATAATAAATAGAACCTGTATCACCATCCCAATAAGGGGATGTCTTATTACCTAGAGGAGAGTCGGTATATATTTTTTGTGCCCAATTAGCACCATTAGCCTTAGCTCCTGTATAACTTAAAGAAATTACAAGACCACCTGAATGGTTTGCGTAATAACCATAAAAAGTATTAACCGTTAACCCTTTAACTCCTCCATAATTGTTAACATATTCTCCTAAATATTTACCTCCGGGACCAATAACGTAATCATTTTCGCTACTTTGAATACTTTTATCTCCTACCGATCCCTGCGCATACAACACCTGTGAGCTTCCTGCACCTATTCCGTTGGTAGAGTTGTTGCCTGTGCTGTTGATCTGACCCTTACCACCGGATAGAAACAGTCCCTGGGCATATTCTGCACTCAGTCCTCCGAGTATCTGATTCACCGCTACAGCCATATTCGTAATGTATCCTGATGCGTCATTCTCCATATTGGGCATATAATGATACTTGTCAGGACCGGCTCCTGCACTTACGTTATCAGTGATAGCTTGTCCCAAATTGTTGAAAAAGTCTTTAACGCCTTGCCATATATCTTTCCCTTCTTTATCCCATCGCGGACATTTTATCGGACCACAACCATTATACCCGGTCGGATCTATATACTTGAGTGGATTGTTCCAGACATAGCTGTACCTGTTGAATGCCTGTGTGCTGAATGCGTTATTGATGATGGGGTCTGCTCCCAACATGCGGGCAGCTACAGGATCGTACATCCGTCCGTTCATATGTACCAGCCCAAGCCCCGGCAGCATCTCATGCCCGGTAAAGCCCCTATACAGCCAGGGCTTGGGAATATCCGTCACATCGTACTCCGTCCAGTGCTGCGCATTTCTGTACCTGCCCCAGGGATCAAAAGACTGACGGGCTTCTATAGCACCGTTTTCTTTATATACATAAAGCACAGAACCTAATGCATCTGTATAGGTATGATAGTAATTCCACGTGCTGCCCTCTTTGACTACAATACCCACTGTGCCGGCCGGGCTTTCTATATAGTGGATGTCCCTGGTGACTCCGCCGGAAATTTCCCTTTCAAAATCGCCCAAGTAATACCGGGTATATTTGGTAGTGCTGCCTTCTTTGTACACGGATTTGATGCGCTGCTCATCTGCCCCGTACCAGAAGTCCAGCTCTTTTGTCCCCTCTGTGATTTTCATGGGCTGATCCCATGCATTGTATGTGATGTTCTGGTCCTGCTTTGACAGGGCGGTAGCACCCAGATTTGTTGCACTGTTATTCTGCAGCACTATAGAGGTAACTGCATACGGGGAACTGCCTGTAGTGCTATAATTATAGGAACCTGCATCAAATTTGGATGAGATGTTTCCATTGGCAGCATAACTGGTTTCTTTATCAGGAGTAATGCCTATCTTGAAATGGGTCAGCCTGTCCAGATGGTCATAGCCGAATGTTTCGAGCTGAGTGATGGTCGGCAGATTGTCTGTACGCGAGACCATATTACCTGTACCATCATTCCATGCATAGGAATAGTTAAATTTCCCTGCACCGCCGCCGCCGGGATTGGTTGCCAGGATATTCGTAATATTTCCATAATTGTTATAGGTAACTTTCGTGACTTTATTGTATAGGTGTGCCCCCAAAGTAAAGCTTTTGTATTGTCCCCAGTGATTGATATCCGGACTAGAGAAGAAGGATTTGCTATCATCTCCGTTGGTGATGGAAGTCAGGTATCCCTGAGCATTGTATCCGTATTTGACAGCAAGTCCGCTCGGATAATTGACCTGAGCAATAGCATTGACAGCATTATTGTATGTATAGCTGAAGCTGAAGCTTTCTGCGCCTATCACTTTATTCTGTGTCACTGGTCTGCCCCAGGCGTCATAAGTATAGGATTCACTGACATTATCTGCAGGTCTGCTCATGGCGCTGAGCTGCCCCAATCCGTTGCCTGTGGCGATATAAGTCATATTGGTCGGTACGCCGTTGACCGTTCTGGTTTTGACTCTGCCTGCTCTGTCATAAGTCATTTGTATCTGCTGGCTCTTTGCATCCGTCTGTTTGGTCAGCTCGCCAAATCCGTTGTACTCAAAAGAGATGGTGCCGGAACTATTGTCCGAGATGGAAGCGCGATTGCCATAGGCATCAGAAGCCGCGGTCTGTATGACATCTGTACCGGACTTCACTTCGCTCATATTGCCGAAAGCATCATACTTGTAGGTGAGCGTACCGCCATTATCCGAAGCGGCAACAACTTTGCCCGCTGCATCTGTCGTGGAAGTAGAGACCTGGCTGTGCGCCCATCCGGTATAGCTGTTGGATTGACTCACAGTAGTCTTTCCGTATCCGTAACTGTATCCGACTGACGCTGAAGCCACGGGAGTGCTGACAGCTGTTACTCTTCCTGCAGGATGATCGTAGTTATAGGTGTATTGTGTAGCAATGGCTATGCCGTTGGCTCCGGGAGAAGTAACTTTGATGATATCTCCTCTGCTGTTGTATTCATTCAGCTCGTAGAAAATCTGGCTGTTGAATCCTATCGTTTCATTCCTCACAGCCCTGCCCAGCTTATCTATAAATATATTACGGTCATTACCGTTTGAAATGGCTTCTGATACTTTGTACGCAGAACCATGTAAAGTACTCCATGCTCTGGAATATACTTTGGTATTTCCCAACGGATCCGTTGTACCGGTCACAAAACCCCAGTTGTTGTCATAGCTGACTGTGGTAAATTTCCCGTTGATATCTTTTATCTGAGTCGGTTGTCCCCATCTGTTGTTGAAGCTGCTGTATTCCACAGATGCATTCAGATCCACATGATCTGTGTATTCTTTTACCAAGTATCGCCCGTTATCTGAATAATCATATTTCTGAACTCTGTTATTTTCTCCGGTAGTAGCTAGAGTGACAGTTCTTACATTTCCAAAAACATCGTGTGTCATTGTTTTGATAATGCTTTTAGGAGTTCCGGACCAGGATACATTCTGCGTGAGTAATCCTTTGGTATTGTATGTATATGTTTCCGTACGAGAAGATGTACTGCCGCTTCTCTCTACTCCTGTTATGATTTGTGTGGGTTTGGGTGTAGAGACCGGAGTACCTGAATTTGTATATGTGAATTGCCGGGTTGTTTTCTCTAAATGAGCCCCGGAAGCTCCGGTATTCTCAAAAATCTTGTTTTCTGACAGCGTATATAATCCTGTCAGTCCATTATATCCTGTGAATGTAGTCAGAGCAGAAGCTCCGGTGATAAAATCTTTATTGGTTTCACTGTTTTTCTGAAACCAGATCACCTTATCAAAGGTAGTTGTACCATTGTTATACTTGTTCATCGTACAGTCAGTACTACTGTGGTATGTAAGATTACTTTCTCCCAGACTTGTCTTATATACTTTTTGGGATATCGGCAGATTGGTTCTCAGATCCCATGTACTGAATTTAAAGTGATTAAATTCTGTTTTTGCAGAATAGCCGTTACTGAGATTTTTTTCTGTAATGCTGAGAAATCCTACTGATTTCTTTCGTAGAAGATCATAGCAAAATCCTGTATACTGATATTCAAACTGGTCGGTACTGATGCCGTTGGGGACAGTTTGTTTTGAAACTGCATAAAATGACAGGGGTTTGTATATATACAGCCACGTGCCACCTGTGGTCTTCGTATAAAAAGTACCACCTTTGGTCAGCGGGTCATATTCGAAAGAAAATACATTTCCTAGCCCGTCCCTGATTTTATGAAGCAGGTGCTTCTTTTCAAAGGGTCTGATATAGAGATTTTTCAGAGGCTGAATGATATCAGAAGCATTTCTGGACACCTGTAAGACATCTATTTGTCCGTCTCCGTTAAAATCAGAGGCCAGGTAGGGATAATAACCATTGGTGCTATTGGGCAGTGATACCCTTTTGAAATTATTATCCCACAGAACTCCCAATGCTGCCTCATAATTTACACCTGTACTATAATATATAGCAGAACCTGAGACGGTAGAGTTATTAGCTACCGGATAAGAAACCAGGAAATCGTCCTTGCCGTCATTGTTATAGTCTCCTATCAGGATCCTATTCTGTGTACCGGAGTATGTCTTATAAGGGTCATCTAAAAGTAAGGCTACTTTTTCAAATTTTTCCGGATCATTAGTATGTCCTTTGCTGTAAAAAACAAACCAGGGATTGAGATTATCATCTTTTTGCCTGATGAGAAAGTCTTGTTTTCTGTCTCCGTTAAAATCACCTGCATAAATATCTTCTATGGACAATGGGTGTAAAGAACTTATCTGATGAGCAAACAACAAGTTTGTTTTTAACTCATTACCCACCTGTTTAAAAGAAAAAGCCCAAATGGAATCAGATGTAAATAATGCCAGCTCGTCTTTACCGTCACCATCAAAATCAAAAGGAAACCCGATATTGGTTTTACGGAAATAATGGTCTATTGTATATGGATGTGTGGTTTCAAAAGCCAGGTTTTTAAAATCCGGGCCCAAAGGAGCATTTATGCTGTATTTTACTGAACTTTTTGTCTCTCCAATATATATATCTTTATAAAGGTGAGTAATGATTGTCTTAAACCCTCCTCCGGTAAAATCGCCCATATACAAACCATTTCTGTTGATGCGGTGATAAGCCGAGGATGAGATCATTTCAGCATTATTGTTGAAGTTCGGGTCCGATTGGTATGCAATCCCGCAATCTTGATTAATAAATACAAAAGAATGCATAAGGAAGAGCGCACTTGCGTATTCGTAATATTTGCTGAGCACAATATGATCAGTGCCTATTCCAGAATAATCAAAAATATAGGGATCAAAATGCCATAGCCCACCCATTTCAGAAGCAGGTAAGGTATCCTGACATTTCAGGCTATATCCACCCGCCGGATTTTTTGTAAAAATTTTGTAGCTTTTGTAAAAGGGCTTTCCTCCGAGTCCTTTGGTGGTATAATACATCGCAAAGATATCTGTGTGTCCGTCGCCATTAAAATCCCCGGTAAACAAATCAGCTTTTTCACTGCTGAAAATACTTGAGGTTTCTACAGAAGTCAGCGAGGGTTGAGGATCTGCACCGTACTTAAACAATGTACTATTCAGACGTTCCCCGGCAGCTCCCCACAATTGTATCTCGCTCAGATAAGAGAAATGGTCATATCCATATATCAGCTTATATTCCCGGATCAGCTCTGTTGTATTGGTGTAAACAGAAATTTTTTCCAGAAGATTGGTCTTCTTCAATGCTTTTGCTGCCAGGCTACTGCCCCCTATGTAAAAGGAGTTTTTATCTTCCCGGGTAGCATAAGAAAATTTGACAGAATGATATGGTAATATACTGCCACTTGTATTTCCGGTGTACTTTATCTCGCTGATGAGCTTTTCACCATTGATGATGGTATATACATATTCTATATAATTGCTGTTATTATCTGAGATTTTATTGATATACCAGGCTGTTACATCTATACCGTTGCTATGCAGGTCTTTTGAATCCGCTGTTTTCCCATATTCAATTAACAACCCATTTTGTGTTTTTACCTCAAAATAGGCGGGACAATTAGTACATCCTGTAGTATTACTTTTGGAGCTAATCACAGAAAAATCGTGATTTTCTTTTGCATAAGTAGCATTGTTGGTGCCATAAGTACCTGTCAATCCTACCAATCTGCTGCCGTCCAGCAGAAAAGGGCTGCCGTTCCTGAGGTTGATTCCTGCAGGTGCACCATCAAAGAAGTTATTTTTTTCGGTGTATGTAATTGCCGATATACCGTTCAGGCTCCACCCAGAGCCCAATAACCCGTTTGGTGTCAGAGAATTGTAATCCAGTGACAAAGTGGGAACCATTCCATTGGTACCACCGGGCAGCTCAATCGGTATCTGATAGCTGGCAGAACCCATAAAGGTGACACCGCCACCTCCCGGTATCTTACCAACAGCCAGATTGTTATCTATAGAAGCTGAAATATCTGCATTCGTAATCATTGGACGATAGGAGATATTGGTCTGCGCATACATGGATAATGTACTCACTAATAAGCACACGATGCTTAGAATAAGTTGATTGAAATACCGTATCATTTGGGGGGATAATTAAAGTTTGATAATTTTAGAAGTGAGTGTTTCCATTTCCGGAAGCTCTATACGGATGTAATATGTCCCGGCCGGCATGGCGGAAATATCTATGTATAACTCTCTTCCGCTGAAAGGTTCGTTGTATATCATGTCTCCTTTGATTCCATATAGTTGAATTCTGCTGTTGGAGATGACTCTGCTCAGCTGAATGTTAAAGCCACTTCTGGTAGGATTCGGATATGCTTTCACTTCCAGATTTTCATCTATTTCCCATTTGTTATTGTCTATTTCTTCCCGGTCAGATATATCTTCCGGTATTGCCCTGCAAGGGTTGATGTGTGTATATGTACGTGAAGTTCTGTTGCCATTCGCATCATAACTGTATGTAAATATGTGCTTATGACAGGTAGCTTGTGCTTTCAGTGAACTGAATCCCGCAGTACACAATAGAACAAAAATTACAATTAAAAATTTCATATAAAATATTTTAAGACTCAGAAAGTCATCACACAGCAAATGCAAGGATGCTTCTGATACAAATATCACAGAATAGATCCAGGTCGCATTGTCAAATAAATGAAACTTGTGACATAGTTATAAACATAGATATTTAAATAAATAAATTATAATTTAACTTATGTAAATAACATACAATACACAATTTTAAAGGAGAATTGAATAATTATTCTTTGGCATCTGGTGATAAATCTCTACCTATAAATATTACTTAGGACATAATTTTGTGACATTACTTAAATCCTAACGAACATGACTATGAATCGTAAACAGAAACAGCTCTTTGATCTTCTTTAGAATTTTATATTCTGTACATTGAAATAATCTATTAACTTTATTCATCTGCCTTTACTCATTGCCAATGACTATAGCTATATACAGTAAAGTTTTCAAGAAAGATCATTTGCCATACCTGCCGCTATTGCTACAGGAATTAAATGCGTTGGGATATCAGATACTGGTTTATGAGCCGTATCTGAAATCATTTATTAAGCAAATACCTGATTTACCGAGATTGCATCCGTTTAAATCTCATACTGATTTAATGAACAGGACAGACCTGCTGATCTCTATCGGTGGTGACGGGACTCTGTTAGATACCGTACATTTTGTCAGAAACAGCGATATACCCGTGGCCGGGATCAATATAGGGAGACTGGGATTTCTGGCGGATATCAACAAGAACAATATTGATCAGCTCGTTGCAGCTATTCACTCCCACAACTATTCTATTGAAGAACGGACATTGATGCATGTCGATACTTCCAGAGAAATATTCGGAGATGTCAATTATGGCCTGAATGAGCTGACACTTCACAAAACAGATTCATCTTCGATGATCATAGTACATACCTATCTCAACGGAGAGTTTCTCAACTCATTCTGGGCAGACGGTCTTATTGCCTGTACTCCTACAGGATCCACCGCATATTCTCTCAGTTGCGGAGGCCCTATAGTATTCCCTATTGCAAATACTTTTGTATTGACTCCGGTGGCACCACACAATCTGAACGCGAGACCGATGATCATTCCTGACAATACCATTTTGTCATTTGAAGTAGAAACCAGAGCCAGACACTACCTATGTTCTATTGATTCCAGATATAAGAAGGTAGAAAAAGATTTCAAGCTGGCTATCAGAAAGGAATCTTTCCAGTTCAAACTACTGAGAATGAATGAAAGCTCTTATATCAAAACCCTAAGACAGAAACTCATGTGGGGAGAAGATACCAGAAACTGATAGCTCATCCCGTGTATTTTCGCAATAGAAATAATGTTAAAAATCATAAAGAAAGCATTCTGAATATAATCCAGTTCGTTTTCTTCGTTATTTACCTATCTTTGTTCACCCAAAATTGTGGAATATTAAGTGGTTATTAGGCTGAAAATATTTATCAGCATGGCAGTATTTTGTATTTGTGCCTTCAATGCGAGCGCACAGAGGAGCGAATATGGTGCTATGGTAGCCGCCACAAATTATTATGGTGATCTCAATCCTAACTATTCCTTTAAGCAGACCAGAGCCGGTGCCGGGATTTTTTACCGGTACAATCTCAATAACAGGATGGCAGTAAGAGCAGGGCTTTCTCATGCGTGGATAGCGGCCTCTGACGCTAAGCTTTCCACAAAACAGCCTTATCTGCTGGCAAGAAATTTAGATTTTCAATCTCAGATTATAGAATTCAGCGGACTCTATGAAATTAACTTCTTTGATTGGGAACAAGGCGGACAACAAACCAATAAGGTCAAAAAGAAGAAGACATGGACACCTTATGTCTTTGCCGGATTGAGCTTTTATAACTTCAGAAGCTACACTTTTTATAATAGTCAAAAGTTTTTCCTGGAGCCGGTTGGAACTGAAGGCCAGAAAAATGCAAATGCTACCGGAGAAAAAACACAAAGCGGCTACAGTCCATATGCTATAGCTATTCCGTTTGGTGGCGGAGTCAAATTCAGCCTTAACCGAAACTGGACTTTACAGGTAGAAGTATCTTCAAGAAAAACATTCAATGATAACCTGGATGATGTAAGCAATAAGTATGTAGATGCTTCGCAGCTCAATTATTATGTGAATGGAGTCAATGTTTCTGAAGCCCTTTCCGACAGATCTTCAGAGTTGAGCATTGTTCCTATCGGGTATCCCGGTAAGCAAAGAGGTTCATCCAAGGACAATGATCGTTTTAATTTTTACAGCATCGGAGTGACGTATACTTTTAACACCATTAAATGTCCTACATTCTAAAGTCTAATTATATGGAAGAAACTATACCTCAGAATATAAAGGATTTATTAGACTTAAATAACCTGCCCGAGCATATTGCCATTATCATGGATGGCAACGGCAGATGGGCAAAAAAATATGGCAAACCCAGAGTATTTGGACATAAAAATGGTGTAAAAGCAGTGAGAGAAGTTACAGAAGCCTGTGCAGAAATCGGTGTTAAACATTTAACATTATATGCTTTCTCTACTGAAAACTGGAACCGGCCGGCTTTTGAAGTGACAGCACTTATGGAACTTTTGGTTTTGACGATAGGAAAAGAAATTAAAACATTACAAAAGAACAATATCCGCCTCAACGCTATCGGAAACCTGAATAATCTGCCTGAAAAATGCAGGAAAGAATTGCAAAGTGCTATTGCTGCAACCAGTACGAATACGCGTATGACCTTAACGCTTGCATTGAGCTATGGCTCCCGGGAGGAAATATATGAAGCATTTCTCAAAATGCATCAGGATATACAGGATGGCAGGATTGCTCTAAAAGATATTCAACATGATACTATAAAAAATTATCTCTACACTGCTCAGATCCCGGATCCGGAATTATTGATCAGAACCAGCGGCGAACACCGTGTAAGTAATTTCCTGCTTTGGCAGATAGCTTATGCAGAATTTATTTTCACAGACAAATTCTGGCCGGAAATAGAAAAAAAAGATCTCTATTCTTTCATCTGGCAGTATCAGCAAAGAGAAAGAAGATTTGGAAAAACAAGTGAACAAATTAACAGTTAATGAATCGTTTTAAGCATTTAGTTGCGCTATTTATATTATTGTCAGGCGCCGTAGTTTCTGCACAGGAAGTAGAGGATGAAATTCCGCAGGAAATAGAGGAAATAACTCCGGTAAATGACAGGATTATTGATTTTAAAGACCCGAAGAAATACGTAATCAACAAGTTTGAAATTGTAGGTTCTCAGTTTTTTGATAAAAATATTATCAGGAGCATTACCGGTATATTTGTAGAGCAAGAGCTGGAAATTCCCGGTGAAGAAATTTCAAAAGCAATTAAAACACTTTGGAAACAAGGGCTTTTTTCAGATATAGAGTTCAGAATTGACAATGTGAATAACGGGAGAGCTGACCTGTATCTGTACGTGGTGGAAAAACCAAGGATGTCCAACTATTATTTCAAGGGCATCAAGAAAGGTCAGGCAGAAGATATTTCTAAAAAAATCACTTCTCTCAAGGGTAGGCCTATTACACCTTCACTGGAAAACAATATCAGAAACACAGTAGTGGAATTTTACAGAGAAAAGGGATATCTGTCCCCTGAGGTGAAATTTGCTATAGTTCCCGATACGATTGCATTGAATACTGCCTCTGTCTATGTGAATGTCGATAAAGGCGGAAAAGCCAAGATTGCCTCCATAGAAATTGAAGGTGTAGATGAGCTGAGCCTCGCTAAAGTGCGTAAGGCAATGAAAGATACGCGTCAGAAAACAACAATAAAGTTATTTAATCAGTCAGATAAGGAAATTCTCACAGATAAAACAAGGCTCAAAAAAGCCTTATATACACTAGCAAATATGAACTTCAACTCTGTTAAAGAGTTTTTTGAAGACCGTTTCACCCTCAGCTTATTTAAAGGATCCAAATACAATGAGGAAAAATTCATTGCTGATAAAAGAGCATTAATTGATTTTTATAACAAAGAAGGTTACCGGGATGCAAGTATCACTTACGATACAGTGTACATGCCGAACTCCAGTGAAGTAAGGATCAAAATGAAAATCAGCGAGGGCAAAAAATACTATTTCAGAAATATTGATTTCAAAGGAAATGCTAAATATCCAAGTGAGACTTTACACAGAATATTAGGTCTCAAAAAGGGAGATGTTTACAATACTGAGCTTTTACAGAAAAAGCTTAACATGGATCCTAACGGGGCCGACATCTCATCTTTATACTATGATGACGGATATCTGTTCTTCTCTATTGACCCCAAAGAAACGGGTATTTACGGTGACTCTATAGATCTGGAAATAAGAATTTCTGAGGGGCCACAAGCTACTATCAAAAATGTGATCATAGAAGGTAATGATAAAACAAGCGAGCATGTTATCCGCAGAGAGTTAAGAACATTACCGGGTCAGAAATTCAGCCGTACAGACCTGATCAGATCTCAAAGAGAAATTGCCAACTTAGGATTTTTTGATCCGCAGGCTACGCAGGTTGTACCGGTACCAAATCCTCAGGATGGTACTGTAGACATCAAATATACTGTGACAGAAAAATCAGCTGACCAGATTGAGCTTTCTGCAGGTTGGGGCGGCTCTCAGGGTATCATTGGTACACTTGGCTTGTCTTTTAACAACTTCTCCATCAAAAATATCAAGGAGAAAAAAGCATGGACTCCTTTACCAACAGGAGATGGTCAGAAATTGAGTATGCGCGTTCAAAGTAATGGTAAACAATATCAGACATACAACTTCTCGTTTACTGAGCCATGGTTAGGCGGTAGAAAACCAAATGCATTATCTTTCTCTGCATTCCGTTCCAGGTATCAGCTGATGAATTACAGTACTAACAAAGCTTATGGAAGCCAGATCACAAACGGAGCGTCAATAGCTTTAGGTACAAGATTGAAGTTCCCGGATGATTATTTCGTCTTCCAGACTTCTTTGAACTATCAAAACTACAAGCTGAACAACTTCCGTGAAAGAATTTACAGTGAGAGCGCAACTATTGAAAACGGAAACTTTAACAACCTGAATTTAAAGCTCACACTTTCCAGAAATTCATTAGACCAGCCATTGTATCCTACCAGTGGATCTAATGTGAGTATCTCCGGACAATTCTCTCTTCCATATTCTTTATTCAGAAAAGACGATTTCTACAAAGATGCTCCTGTAGAGGATAAATGGAAATGGGTAGAATATCACAAATGGAGAATGACATTCGATTGGTATCAGGCCTTGGATAAGAAAAACAAGCTCGTATTTAGAGCTGCAGCGAAGTTTGGTTTCCTCGGATATTATAATAAAAATGTGGGCTTATCTCCATTTGAAAGATTTGAGGTCGGAGGTAATGGTCTTCCTAGCAATATCGTATTATTTGGTCAGGATATCATTTCACAAAGAGGATACGGAGTATATTCTGATGATGGAGGAGATGCGATCTTCAATAAATTCACCATGGAATTGAGATATCCGTTCTCACTAAATCCTTCCGCAACAATCTATGGTTTAGTGTTCGCAGAAGCAGGTAACAGCTACAGAACATTTAAAACTTATGATCCATTCAGTCTGAATAAAGCCGTTGGTATTGGTATCAGAGCATTTTTACCTATGTTTGGATTGTTAGGGGTTGATTATGGCATAAGATTTGACCAACCGAAAAATGACGACGATAACCGCATTAAGACTGCGAAAGGATTATTCGATTATATTGCGAAAAATGGATCTTTTACAATTATCTTAGGGTTTGAGCCGGAATAAAAATTAAAAATATGAAAAAGATTCTATTTACCTTTTCGATCGTATTGTTGAGTTCACTGAGTGCTTTTGCTCAAAGATTTGCATATGTGGATACAGAGTATATTCTGGAAAAAATTCCTGCATATAATGATGCCCAGAAAAAACTGGATGGTATGGTCGTTGTATGGAATGAAGAAATTGAAGGGAAATACAATGAAGTCAAACAGCTTTATGCAAAATATCAGTCAGAGGAATTTTTGCTGACTGATGAAATGAAGAAAAAACGCCAGGACGAAATTATTGCGAAAGAACAGGTGGCTAATGAGCTCCAAAAGCAAAGATTCGGATTTGAAGGAGACTTATTCAAAAAAAGACAGGAATTAGTACAGCCTATACAAGAAAAAGTATATAATGCAATCGAAAAAATTGCTACTAATTTGGGATATGATTTTATCTTAGACAAAGCTGCAGGCGGTTCTACAATGTTGTATACGAATTCCAAGTACGATCTGAGTGAACAAGTCCTTAAAGCAATCCAACCTTAACTAACCAAAATTAAAGTAACTAATTAGAAACCAATCACGATGAAGAAAATCATTTTTACGCTCGCGGTAGTTGTGATGACCGCTTTCGCATTCAACGCTAATGCACAGATCAAGGCTTACAAATTCGGCTATGTAAACTCATTAGAATTGTTAGATGCTATTCCGGAGAAAAAAACTGCAGATACTGAACTGGAAAAATATGGTAACGATTTATATGCCAGCTTAGAAAAAATGTATGGTGAGTATCAAAAGAAAATTCAGGACTTTCAGGCAACTGCTCAAAAAGGAGGAATGACTGAAATAGATCAGGAATTCAAAGCAAAAGAAATTCAGGATTTAGAGAAAAGAATTCAGGAGTTTCAGGAATCTGCTGAAGAGAAGGTAGGTAAAAAACGTCAGACACTTTATCAGCCAATGTTTGACAAAATCAATAAAGCTATTGCTGATGTTGCAAAAGAAAACGGATATACATACATCTTTGATTCCAGCGCTGGTAATATCCTGCATGCTGATGAGTCAGAAAATATCATCAACGTTTTGAAGAAAAAGTTAGGCTTACCTGCTACTGCACCTGCAACTCCTAAATAGGAAATGAAAACAGCAGAAAGTCCAATCGGAATATTTGACTCTGGTATTGGCGGCCTTACGGTCGCCAATGCTGTTTTAAATACTTTACCCCGAGAGAGTTTTATCTATTTCGGAGATACCGCCCATCTTCCGTATGGAGATAAATCACCTGATACTATCAAAAGATTCAGTCTGGCAATTACGGACTTTTTACTTCAGAATAAGGTGAAGCTGATCATCATAGCATGTAACAGCGCGTCAGCTGCGGCATTCGAAGCTGTACAGGAACATGCTGATAAATTTGGCATTCGTGTAGTGAATGTCATAGATCCGGTGGTCGAATATATCTCCAGCTCCCGGCACAATAAAGTGGGCATCATAGGCACGCGTGCTACAATTGGTTCCCAAATTTTTCCTGCTAAAATTGCTGCTGCTAATCCCTTGATAGAAGTAGCTACTCTGGCAACACCTTTACTGGCACCTATGATAGAGTCGGGATTTGTCAAAGGAGATATCAGTAAAGCCATCGTAGAAGCCTATCTCAACGACCCGGTACTGGACAATATTGATGCAATTATTCTGGCATGTACGCATTATCCGCTGATCAAAAAAGAAATTGCTCAATATTATAAGGATAATAATAAAAAGGTTGAAATACTGGCGACTAATGAAATTGTAGCCCAATACGTAAAAAATCTATTACGTGACGAAAATCTGATCAGTAACAGTGAAGAGGTAGAGCATCATTTCTATGTTTCGGATTTTACAGAATCTTTTGCAGATACTACCAAGCTTTTTTATAAGAAAGAAGTTCATCTGCAATTCGCTCCTATCTTTTCAGGTGAGAATTAAAATTGATTACTTTCAGCAAGTTCTAAACAGGTTAGACCCTCAATTTTTTTCCTTTTAATTCTTTCATTGCACGGGAAAGTCCTTCCATTGTCATGGGAAACATCCTTTCAGGAAAAATCTCCTGGATAATCTGAATACTTTTGGTCCCATGCCAGAAGGCCTCTGATGAAGGATTGATCCATACAGTATATGGAAAATGCTCTTTCATCTTCTTCAGCCATGCGACTCCACTTTCATCGTTATAGTGTTCAATACTGCCTCCGGCGTGTGTAAGCTCATAAGGGGACATTGTGGCATCTCCGACAATGATCACTTTGTAATCTCCATTGAATTTATGGAAGATATCCAGAGTAGGAATCTTATCTTCCCAACGCAGGGAATTATTCTTCCAGACAGATTCATAAATACAGTTATGGAAGTAAAAAAATTCCAGGTGCTTAAATTCAGACTTAGCAGCAGAAAATAGCTGCGAGCATAATTCTATATGTGGATCCATAGAGCCTCCCACATCGAAAAACAGGAGTACTTTGACCTTATTCTTTTTAGATGCCTGCATAGCTATATCTATATAACCGGCATTGCGACAGGTGTTATCTATTGTAGTATGAAGATCCAGTTCATCCGGAATGCCGTCACGAGTCAGGATACGTAGTCTTCTGAGCGCCATTTTAATATTTCTGGTATTGAGCTCCAGATCATCTGCATAATCTCTGAATTGACGTTTCTCCCATATTTTAATGGCAGATTTCTGTCCACCGGAACCACCAACACGGACGCCCTGAGGATTATACCCACCATGTCCGAATGGTGAAGTGCCGCCTGTACCTATCCATGTATTACCACCCTGATGTCTTTCCTTCTGTTCCTTAAGCAATTCTTCCAGCCTTTTCATGATCTCATCCAACCCTCCATAAGCTTCGATCAATTTCTTCTCTTCTTCAGTAAACATTCTATCCAGCTCCTTTCTCAACCAATCTTCCGGTATCTCTTTTTGAGCTGCTTCAGAGACAAATTGTACCCCTTTGAAATAATGTCCGAAGAGTATATCAAACCTATCCAGATATTGCTCATGCTTGACTAAAACGGTTTTGCAAAGTGCATAAAAATCCTCTACAGAGTAATTAGCGATGCCTTTTCGCAGTGCTTCCAACAATGCCAGATACTCCTGTATGGATACAGGTAGCCCTTCTTTTCTGAGTAACAGGAAAAAGTCTAAGAACATACTGCTAAGTTAATAGATTGACAGAATGAAAGTGTAAGTATTTTCCTGGCTATTGATTCTTTAAATATTTTGGTCTTGTTGAGTTGTTACGTTGTATTATTGTTAATATTCAAGTGTAAATAATTTATCCAGATATTACTCACTCCAAAAAAATACCCGGATCCTTTCAAACCCGGGCTTCCAAAACTCAAACTAAAATGAAACCAAATTTTTAGTTATCTTCTACGATGACCTCTTGTTCGACCACAACGGAACCATCGGTACTTTCTGTTATTTCTATTTTTTTCTCAATAGTGGAGGTGTGACCGGAATGTACAGCAATGTGTGGGGCAATTACCAGCGCAACAATGGACATTAATTTGATCAGGATGTTCATGGAAGGGCCGGAAGTATCTTTGAAAGGATCTCCTACAGTATCTCCTGTTACAGCAGCTTTGTGTGGTTCTGATTTTTTGTAGTAAATCTCTCCGTTGATCTCTACTCCTTTTTCAAAAGACTTTTTTGCATTGTCCCAGGCTCCACCTGCATTGCTTTGGAATATTCCCATCAAAACACCGGAAACAGTAACGCCGGCCAATAATCCACCTAATACCTCAGGGCCGAAAACAAATCCAACCAGGACAGGTGTAATTAATGCAATCAATCCCGGTGCAATCATTTCTCTGATGGAAGCATTGGTAGAGATGGCCACGCATTTTTCATATTCAGGTTTAGCTTTGTATTCCATAATTCCCGGAATCTCTCTGAATTGTCTTCTGACTTCCTCTACCATTGCCATCGCTGCCCTTCCAACCGCTGCAATAGCCAAAGATGAAAAAATAAAAGGTATCATACCGCCTACGAATAGACCGGCCAGTACATCTGCTTTATAAATATCGATGGAGCTAATGCCGGATATTCCTACGAATGCTGCAAATAATGCCAGTGAAGTCAAAGCAGCGGAAGCAATAGCAAATCCTTTTCCGGTAGCAGCGGTCGTATTTCCTACAGCGTCGAGATTATCTGTACGACCGCGTACCTCTTCAGGCAGCTGACTCATTTCCGCAATTCCCCCTGCATTATCTGCAATAGGTCCGAATGCATCTATTGCCAGCTGCATAGCAGTGGTAGCCATCATCCCGGCTGCAGCAATTGCTACTCCATAAAGTCCGGCAAAATAGTATGAACCGTATATCCCTACTGCCAAAACTAAAATTGGTAACACCGTACTCTCCATTCCAACGGATAATCCTCCGATAATATTGGTAGCATGACCGGTAGATGATTGTCTGACAATGCTCAATACCGGCCTTTTGCCCATTGCGGTATAGTATTCTGTAATGATGCTCATCAATGCTCCTACTACCAAACCTAAAATAATGGCGCCAATGACTCCTTCTTGTGTAAAATCTGCTCCTCTGGCAGGATTGCTCCACGACATAGTCTCAGGGAGCATCCATTTAACTAAAAATACAGAGGCTACTCCTGTGAGTATGATAGAAACCCAGTTGCCAAGATTTAAGGCATTCTGTACGCTGTCAGTTTCATTTTTTACTTTGACAAACCATGTCCCGACAATGGAAAATATAATTCCCAGGCCTGCAATGATCATAGGCAATAGAATAGGAGCGAATCCTCCGAACTGGTCTACAGATATGATTTCCTGTCCTAAAACCATAGTTGCAAGAATGGTTGCTACATAAGAACCGAATAAGTCTGCACCCATCCCTGCTACGTCACCCACATTATCGCCTACGTTGTCTGCAATAGTCGCAGGATTTCTGACATCATCCTCAGGAATACCCGCTTCCACCTTACCTACGAGATCCGCACCTACGTCAGCAGCTTTGGTGTAAATTCCCCCGCCTACTCTCGCAAACAATGCTATAGATTCTGCTCCCAAAGAAAACCCGGTCAGAACCTCAATGGTGGTTTTCATCGCATCACTGGTGACATCTATAACATTGAACAGTTTTAAGAAAATGATAAACAATCCTCCCAGTCCGAATACTGCTAGTCCGGCAACTCCCAGACCCATTACAGTGCCACCTGTAAAAGACACAGAAAGTGCTTTGGATAAGGATGTTCTGGCAGCCTGGGTGGTTCTGACATTAGCTTTGGTAGCAATTTTCATCCCGATATATCCGGCTACGGCTGAGGAAACTGCTCCAATTACAAAGGATAGTGCAATTAAAGGACTGGAATGTTCTACTAAAGTGCCTGAATAGGCTAATAACAAACCAATAATGATTACAAAGTAGGAAAGAATTTTCCATTCAGCTTTAAGAAATGCGATGGCTCCTGCAGCGATATAACCTGCCAGTTCCTGCATTTTTTTGTCTCCCGGTTCTTGTTTGGAGACCCATTGATATTTAACAAACATGACGATTAGTCCGAGTAATCCCAATATTGGGATGAGATAGAGTATTGATTCTTTCATTCTTTGGTTTTTAATTTTCTATTTTAGAAATATATAGAATATTTTAATGAAAAATTAACATTAGCCTAATATTATTTTTAGCTAAATGATAATACTATTAAAAATTGTTAGCTACATTGAAAAGGATAACTGTTGTTGTATTCTAAACTTTGTGCATGTATGTATAAAATCTTATTTCTGACAGATTTTTCAGAGCATTCCACCCACGCAATGCGTTTTACTGAAAAACTTGCAGCAGCAAGCGGGAGCGAGGTAATAATTTTTCACGCATTGGTTCCGGTTGTGGGTACTATTACACAAATGGGTTCTACTGTTGAATTGACTTCGGTGTTGTATCACACAGCAGAGGAAACGCTTCGTGAAGCACAGGAAGAGTTTGAAAAACTAAATATTCCTACTCAAAAAGTATTGTTGTCAGGATATGTCATGAGTGAGTTAGAAAATCTCATAGAAGAATATAATATCAATCTGATCATTATGGGTACACATGGAAAAACGAGTCTTCTGGATAAAATTGTTGGTAGCACTGCAGCTTATGTTTTGACTCAGTTAAATGTTCCGACCGTTGTTATACCTTCCAAATTTCATCAGAGAGAGATAAAAAATGTAGCATTTGCCCATCAGCTGGTCTCGCCTAAGATAGATCACCTCACCGAAGCATTTAAGTTTATCGGTCATTTTGGTTTGACACATCTGAATGTAGCTCATGTTTATAGTGATGAGCAGGATGTATATGAAGCAGATAAATCAGTATTGGACCAGATAAAAAATAATTTTAGTGACAGAGAGCTGGAGTTCCATTTTATTCAGGATGATTCGGTTGTAAACGGAATGTATGATTTTCTGAAGGAGAAAGAAATAGATTTTCTGATCACATCATCTAATAAGAAAACTTTCTGGAAGCGTTTACTCTCGGGAAATATCAGTGCGACCTTGGCTACAGAATTCAATACACCTGTTCTGGTACTGAAAGAGTAGTATAAAAAAAGGAGCTGTCCGGTTGGGAAGCTCCTTTTATGATATAGTTTATTTGCTGCTTATATCAACGGATCAATAGCAGTACATAAAGAAGCAAAAACTTCCTCAATAGTACCTTCGCCCGGAATTGCAGTAAACTTGCCGAATTCTTTGTAATGTTCTGCTACTGCAGTCGTTTCTTTCAGGTAAACATTGAATCTGTTTTTGATGATTTGCTGATCATTATCATCTGTTCTTCCTGAAGTCAACCCGCGGTTCAGAATTCTGGAAACTACCTCTTCTTCAGAAACTTCCAAAGCAAGTACCTGGCTGATAGAAGTATTTTTGAAATCTAATAATTTATCCAAAGCTTCTGCCTGAGGTTTGGTTCTCGGAAATCCATCGAAAATAAAGCCTTTAACTTTTCCGATATTTGAATCCAACTGGCTGCTGATCATACCTATCACTACTTCATCAGGAACTAATTCTCCTTTGTCGATGTAAGTTTTTGCTTCAATACCAAGAGGAGTGGATGCTTTGATTTCGCTTCTCAAAAGATCACCGGTAGAGATGTGTAATAATTGATATTTTTCTACCAGATATTGTGCTTGGGTACCTTTGCCGCTTCCCGGAGGGCCAAACAATATTAAATTCAGCATGTGTGATTAAGAATGTTTGGACAAAAATAACATTCTCAATTGTTTCATGAGTTAACTATTTGATAAATATTGTTCAAATTTCGTCCCTGATGATTAAAATCCAATCCGTATCCTACCACAAAAAGGGGGTCGATACTGAATCCATAATAATTGAGATTAATATCTTTCTTCAGATTGTCAGGTTTGAACAGGAGTGAAGCAATTTCTACTGATTTGGGCTGTAGTGCCTGCAGATATTCAATGAAATAATCCATCGTAATTCCCGAGTCGATAATATCTTCCAGAATAATGATAGAACGACCTTTTACAAGCTCTTCTGTGATTCCGATACAATTGATCACATCTCCGGAGCTTTCTGTACCGATATAGGACATGAGCTTGACGAATTCTATTTCACAGGGAGAAGTGTAAGATTTAAAAAATTCTCCTGCAAACATAAATGCTCCATTCAGGATAATGATAAAAACAGGAACCTCACCTTTATGCTTGTCTTGGATTTCCAGAGCAATTTCACGAATTCTTTTTTCTATTCTCTCTTGAGTGATAAAGATTTTAAATTCTTTGCCGTCAATATGAATATTGCTCATAAAACTTTTTTATGGAAAGATAATTAATTGTTGATGGAGTTGTATGCTGCTATCGGTCATTCTGTTCCATGCCTTGATTTGCTCTACATCTACATTGTATCTTTTTGAAATATTGTATAGTGTATCGCCTGTCTGAACAGTATGATAAATAAACTTGACCGGAGTTCCATCACCGGAAGGAGGATTGGTGAATGGATGGAAGTTGATGGAGATGGTGTTGTTAATAACAGGATTTTTCACGACAGGAGCTGTGATTTCCTGACTGCTGTTTTTTTCAGTTCCTGTTTGAGTGACAATGGGAACAGTAATAGATGCGGGCTGTTTTTCTCTACCGGATTTTCTGATAGCAGGTTTTACTTTTGCTTTTTTCTTCAGGAATAATTTAGTGCCTGTAACGGGTTCTTCTCCCTTTTTCAAGAGATTTCTTTCATATAATTTACTCAGGCTCACTCCGTAGTTTTGAGAAATACTCCACATGTTTTCATGTGCTAAAACCAGGTGTGTCTTTTGTTTTGCCTTGGTTTTCTTTTCTCCCAGATAAACAAGCTGGCCTTCGGGAATTTCCTGTTTGGCAGTCAGGTCATTGTATTGTCTGAGCTTGCTGACAGAAATATTGTATTTTTTGCTGATGTCCTGAATCGTCTCTCCTTTCAGGAGCCTGACCACTTTTACCTTATTGTTGTAAAAGATAGTGCCGGATGGTACACCGGAGTGGGCAGAAGGTCTGGATGTAGGTAATGCTACCTGATGAGTGGATTTTACATTAAAATCTTTATTCTGAAGCGCAATCAGCTCTTCTTTTTCTTTTTCTATAAGCTGACCCCGGTATGTCTCCATCTCTTTTTCAGACAGATCCATATCGTAAACAAAAAGCTGATTCCGTTCGATGACATCTATCAGCATTTCTGCGTATCGGGGATTGGTAGCATAACCGGCTTTTTTAAGTCCTTTTGCCCAACCTACATAATCATTGGTTTTAAGCTTGAATAAAGGGGCATACCACGGCCTGGACATCAGAAACTGTGAATGATCCATGAATGACTTTTTGGGGTCATCATATACTCTGAAACATTCGTCAGGAGCATCATCCGTGTGCTTCATTGAAGGTCCTGTCCATACAGAATGACATTTGATGCCAAAGTGATTGTTGCCTTGTACGGCAAGTCTGCTGGATCCTATGCCACTTTCTATCAGTCCCTGGGCGAGCTTGATGCTGGCGGGAATACCATATTTCTTCATTTCAGAAATAGCAATCCCTTTGTACATCTGGATATATTCCTCAGCAGTAGCTTTGGTATTGGCAAATATTGATACGATAGAGGCATTCATGATAAAGATGAATGTGAGTACCGACAATATTTTTTTCATAAAAGGCATTTATTATTTTTTGTAAATCAGTGTTATCCCATCTCTCACAGACAGAATAACGTTTTCTACTCTGGAATCTTGTTGAACTTTTCGGTTAAAAGATTTCAAAGCATCCGTATCCTTGTCCTTTTTTTCTTCTGCTACTTTTCCATTCCAAAGTACGTTGTCCGCTAAAATGATGCCACCGGAACGGACTTTATCTATGACCAGATCAAAATACAGGCTGTAGTTGATTTTATCAGCATCGATGAAAACGATATCAAACACCAGATCTAAATCAGGGATGATATCCGGAGCATGTCCGATTTTGCAGATAATTTTTTCCTGAAAGCCTGCTGAAAGAATAGCTTCATTGACCAGGTCTTCTCTTTCTTCATTGATGTCAATCGTGATCAGCTGACCATTTTCTGCCAATCCTTCTGCCAGACAAATAGCAGAATAACCGGTATAAGTACCTATTTCAAGGATATTTTGAGGGCGAACCAATTTGCTGATGAGAGATAGAAATTTTCCCTGAACTTTTCCGGAAAGCATGCGGGGCATTAATACATCTTTGAAAGTTTTGCGTTCCAATGCATTCAGCACATCAGAAACATCAGATGTATGGTCGAAAATATATTGCTCCAGCTGGTCAGAAATCAGTTCAGACATTTTATTCCATTTCTATCAAGACCTGATTTTTTTCTACAGCGTCTTTTTGCTTTACAAGAATATTTTTGACGACTCCGCTTCCGGCACATTTGATGATGTTTTCCATTTTCATGGCTTCAAGAATAATCAAAGAATCGCCTTTTTTAACTTCTTGTCCCGGAGCGACCAGAATCTGAAGCACCAATCCCGGCATAGGCGCATTGACTTTGTCAATTTTTTCAGAGGCAGCTTTGGACATTCCCATTTTTCTGAGCTGCTGGTCCAGTTCATTTTCTAAAGTAAGATCAAAAACCTGATCATTTACTTTGACTTTGAAAAGCTTGTTGGCCAGATCTGCTTCAAGAATTTCCAGGTTAAAAGATTGATTATTATGGAGAATGTGATATCTGTCAGAAGAGATATTGGCGAGATCTAAATCGATCGGCTGACCGTTTAAAATGATTTTATCTGCTTCAAAAGTTACATCTACAGTGTTATCTTTTGCGTCATTAACCTTATATTTCATGAATTTGCTATTAATCTGAAAATCCCAAGCCAAGATAAACAATATTCAATGCCTATCCATTGATATGATATACCCAAATGTGAAAAAAATGATATCCGATAAGCCGATCTTAAAACTTTTAATACTGATTTTAATATTTACATCTATTCTACCGGCGTACGGACAGAAAAGGAAAAACAAAAAAAATCAACAGAAAGATACTTTTGAAGAATATCTGATGGACACAATGAATGTGTTTCCCGTCAACAAAATATCAGACTATAAAGGATCTTATACCAGGTATTTCGAGCTGCTGCATACGAAATTGGAAATCACCCCTGATTTTGAAAAAAGATCAATCAGTGGTATTGCAACACTAAAATTGAAAGCACAATTTTATAAGCAGTCGGAATTAGTGCTGGATGCAAAAGGGATGGATTTTGATACGGTTTCATGGAGCTTAGATCAATATGTAGCTCCTATGCAGTATGCGTATGATGGTATGAAGCTGAAAATCCAGCTACCCCAGGCAGTCGGAAGAAAGGATACTTTTGAAATTAAAATTCAATATACCGCACATACACATGAGCTGAATGATATGCAAAAAGTGTTGGGGCAGGGTGCTTATTTCATCAATAGTCATAAAACCAATCCTTACCGGGCCACCATTTTATGGACGCAGGGGGAGACAGAAACATCATCCTGCTGGTTTCCTACGCTGGATGCTTCCAACCAAAGAACGACTCAGGAAATATATGTAACAGTAGCTGATTCTATGACGACGATTTCTAACGGAACTTTGATCAGCCAGACTAAAAATACAGATGGATCCAGAACAGATTACTGGCGTCAAAATCAGACACATACTCCTTACTTATTTGCTCTGATAGTGGGCCCGTATCTGAAATATGAAGATAAGTGGAGAGATAAAGAAGTCAGTTATTATGCTTTGGAGCCTTATTTCAAAGATGTGCAGGAAGTATTTGGACGGACACCGGAAATGATGGAGTATTTCTCTGATTTATTTTATTACGACTATCCCTGGGATAATTACAAGCAGGTAGCAGTATATGATTTTACTGCCGGAGCAATGGAGAATACCACGATATCTGTATTTCACGAAGGAATGATGTGCAGTAGACAGGATCTCCTGGATAAATATTGGGGTGAAGATCTCATCATTGCGCATGAGCTGGTGCACCAGTGGTTTGGCGATCTGGTGACTTGTGAAAGCTGGTCACAAATCACCCTGAATGAATCTTTTGCAAATTACGGAGAATATCTCTGGCTGGAAAAATGGAAAGGAATAGACGATGCGCATGTGCATTGGTACAACAGGTATAATTCCTACCTGCATGAATATACCTACCAGAAAGTAGAGCCAATCATACAAAACTATTATACACTTCCCAAGGATGTGTTTGACAGGCACAGGTATGAAAAGGGAGGAATGGCATTACATCTTTTGAGAAAATACATCGGAGATGAAGCATTTTTTGAGGGATTGGGAGAATATTTAAAAGCTAATGAATTTCAATCAGCAGAAGTACATCAGTTAAGGATGGCTTTTGAAAAAGTGACAGGTCAGGATTTGAATTGGTTTTTTGATCAATGGTGGTATCAACCGGGACATCCGAATGTAGAGATTGCTCACAAATACGATGAAGAGCACAAGGAAGTTGTATTGGATTTTTATCAAAAGCAGATATTGCATCCCAATGCAGAAATTCCGGTACATAAGATAATACTGGATGTGGATCTGATTTTTCCGGATACTGTTGTCAGGCATATGGTTACACTTTCCAACAAACAGGACAGGATCAGGATATCTTCTCCGTCGAAACCGCTGACTATTAATTTCGATCCGGGTAAGCTGCAGGTTTGGGAAGCTGAGTACACATATGCCGACGACGAATTGCGTACAATTTATAACAGGTCATCTTATGTGCTGGATAAGATTTTTGTGATCAATCAATTGAAAAAGAAAGGAGATTTTAAAGTGGTCGCAGACATTTTATTGCCTCAGATGGAAAATCAGCATTGGTTTGTCAGAGAGAAGATCATGGAGCTGGCGGCTTCCTTTGATTCATCAAATCAAAAAATACTTCTGAAAAAATTATTGCCATATCTTTATTCGGATAAGGTTTTTGAGAGGTACAATACCCTGTTGGCGCTGCAAAAGCTGAAAGATCCGGAAATCATTCTGACGGCAAAAAATCTCCTGCAAACTGACAGCTCCAATCAAATCAGGGCAACCTGTTTGAGGATCTTGCTGGATAGCCTGGGAAAAGATGCTTATGCTTTTGCAAAACCCTGGATGAACGTAAAAAATGTACACCTGGAATCAGCAATAGTTAAAATTCTTGCAGAAAATCCCAAGGCAGAAGATTTACCTTATTTTGAAAGATCGATGCTGTCAATTTTACATCATTATGCCAGAGATATCTTTGTCCCATTTGAAAAATATATACTTGCAGTGGATATTGAAACCTTTAAAAAGGGATTGGGGATAGTGAATAACGTGATTCAGAATGAATATCCTAATAACAGAGTAATTCAGGCAAAAGCAATGATAGATAGGCTGAAAAAAATGGAAATTGGCATCAATGGCATGACTGAAACTAAGAAAACGTTGATTCTCAATATGCCTAATTAGTTAGTTAGTAGAAGTTATACTCTGATTTCTACTTACTTAAACTCTTGATAATCGATATCTAATCTTGCTGAAGAATAAAACAGCGGTTGTCCGTTGACCGTTGTCAGCACCTACTCCTAATTGACCATACTGTTCAATTGCTGAGAAGCTACCATCTGCCTGTATAATGCATGAGATTGTATCAGTTCCTGGTGGGTTCCGATTCCGGTAATTTCACCACTTTCTAAAAAAACTATCTGATCATAGTCTGCGATAGATGCAAGCCTGTGAGCTACAGTGATGACTGTTTTGCCTTTGCTGATTTTTCCTATGGATTCACGGATAGACTGGTCAGAAACGCCATCCAGCGAAGCCGTTACTTCATCGAGAATTAAAATCGGGGCATTTTTAAGATATGCACGGGCGAGAGTCAGCCTCTGTTGTTGTCCGACGCTGAGCATTAAACCTCTTTCACCTATATCTGTCATCATTGTTTGCGGCAGATCCAATACAAAATTCAGTGCATCAGCATGGCCCAGAGATTCTATCATTTCCTCAAAAGAAGCATTTGAATCAGCCATCAGTAAATTCTCCTGAATAGAGCCAAAAAACAAAATCGGATCTTGTGTAACAATAGCATAAAGATTTCTGAAATCGTGTAACTGAATATCATTTACATCCAGATTATCTACAAGAATTTTCCCCTGAGGAACATCATAAATTCTGGAAATCAGATTGATCAGAGTTGTTTTACCGCTGCCTGATGGTCCTACGAAAGCTGTTTTCTGACCTTTTTTAATAGAAAGTTTGATGTCTTTCAATACCCTTCTGTCTTCGAATGCATAGCTCAGATTATTGATTTCTATGCTGCTGTCGAAAGAATGTTTGCTGATGGTGCCCGGATTGACTTCATAAAAAGGTCTTTCTTCCAGCAAATCCTGAATTCTGTGCAGAGAGGCAACTCCTTTCTGAATAAAATACCATGCATTGGAAAAAGCTTTTGCCGGAGAAATGATCTGGGAAAAAACGACAATGTATGTGATAAACACTTCCGGTGACAAGCTGCTGTTTCCATTCAGGATAGCATTACCGCCGATGAGCAGCAAAGCCGCCACAACAATAACTCCCAGCATTTCGGAAAGGGGAGAAGCCAGCTCTTTTCTTTTCAGCATATCCGAATGAAGCGTTCTGTATTCCTGATTGACATCCTGAAATCTTCTGAATAAAACACCGGTATTATTATAAGATTGAATGATTCTGATACCATGCATGACTTCATCCACCATCATCTGTAAAAGTGATAGCTGATATTGAGCTTTAAAAGAATCCTTTTTTAATTTCTTTCCGATTCTGCCTATGACTAAAGCAGACACAGGTAAAAGTATCAAAACCCACATGGTCAGATAAGGGCTCATGATGACCAGACTTGTCAGAGTGACAACAATCGTGACAGGTTCTTTTATGCCGGTTTCTATGAAATTGATGATGCCGTATTCTACTTCCTGAACATCATTGCCGAATTTTGTGAGAATTTCGCCACGTCTTTTTTTCTTGAAAAAGCTAAAATCCAGCGAGAGCAATTTTTTATAAATGTCTGCCCTGAGATCGCGCATTACGCCAGTACGTACAGGTACAAGGAAATATGCGGCCAGATATCTGGTGCCGTTTTTCAAGATAAATACCAGCATCAGACAAATGCAAAGCGCAAAAAGTGCAGTCTGCTGGCCTTGACTTTCCAGTAAATCTATCCATTGGTGATAGAGCACGTCTATAAACGGGATCTTTGGGAGACCCGAATTAGAGAGCAGTTGTTCTTCCTGATAAAAAAGTACCTGAAGAAAAGGAATCAGCATCAACAAAGAGAAAACAGATAATCCGGCAGAAAGGATATTGAAGAGCATATTTAACCCAACAAGAGTTAAATATTTCCGAATCAGCCCCCAGAGTACTCGTATGCTATCCATGCTTCCAACAAATATATCTATAGTTTTCTTAGTTTTACATTGGAAAAGAAACAGGTATGGAATCTATCAGACAGCAACAAGTCAATAAAGTAATACAAATCGCATTAAGTGAAATTTTTCAAAGAGAAGCCAGAGAAATTTTAGGGAGTGCGCTTGTTACAATTGCTTCTGTCAGAATCACACCGGATTTGTATACTGCGAGAATTTACCTGAGCATATATAATACCCCGAATCCGAATGAACTACTCAAGCTAATTGATTACAACAATAAAGAAATCAGAGGACTGCTCGGTAAAAAAATTCGCAATAAAGTAAGAGTGATACCAGAACTGGCTTTTTTCAGAGATGATACCATGGATGAGGTCATCAAACTGGATAATCTTTTCAAAGAAATCAAAGAGAAAGATAGCGAAATTGAGGAGCTGAGAAAAAACAGCGACTTTGAGGATACGAATCCGTATAAAGAAGATTTATAGCCGATAGGGATGAGATACCCTGCTCTGTCTATAGCCGCGAGATATCTTTTTTCCCGAAAATCCACACGGGTCATCAATGTTATATCCATGATTACAGCATTTGCTATGGCTGTAGGAGCCGGTGCATTGATCATAGTGATGTCCACTTTTAATGGATTTGAAGATTTGGTCAAATCTCTGTACAAAGTATTTTATACTGATTTGATCATTCTTCCGGCAGAAGGTAAATTCTTTGAGCCGACGGATGAAATGCAACAATTGCTGAAAAGTACAGAAGGCGTTATCAGTTATAGCCAGGTGATAGAGGAAAATGTACTGGCTGAGTTCCAGGGGAAGCAATCCATCATCACTATGAAAGGAGTAGATGATCATTACTATTCTGTGGTAGATGAGCTGGATAGCTTTATGTACAGTGGAGGTACAGAGTTATATTACAATGGCATTTCGTCATCCGTTTTAGGTGCAGGAGTAGCATATACTCTGGGAATCAATGTTATGATGCCTAATACATTTGTGACCTTATATATGCCCAGAAGCGATAAGACTGCATTGAATGATGTGGCAAATGCATTCCGTTCGGAACAGATTTATGCGGGAGGTGTATTTGCAGTACAACAGGATTTTGACAATAAGTATATCATTGTTCCTATTGATTTTGCGAAAAATCTGATGAATATGCCGGAAAAAATTTCAGCTATTGAGATAAAAGCTGATTCTGAAAAAGATGCCGTCAGAATCAAGGATAAGCTACAGCAAAAGATAGGAGAAAGTTTTATCGTCAAAACCCGTTATGAGCAAAATGAAACACTGTACAAAGTCATGAAGACAGAAAAATGGGCAGTTTTTGCCATTCTGAGCTTCATTGTATTAATTGCTGCATTCAATATTATCGGTTCATTGTCCATGCTGGTTATCGAGAAAAAACAGGATATCGCCACATTACGTGCTTTAGGTGCAGATAAATCACAGATCAGGAATATATTCCTTTTCGAAGGACTACTGATTTCCCTGCTGGGAGCATTCACCGGATTGGTAGTTGGAACAGTAGTTTGTCTGATTCAGATAAAATTCGGGCTGGTCAAAATACCCGGAGCATCCTTTATGATTGATGCTTATCCGATTCAGTTGAAGTGGGGCGACTTCGCATTGATTACCATCATTATTATCGCTATCAGCGCATTGATGGCCTGGTTGCCTGCACACAGAGCAGTAAAACAACTGACAAGTCTTACACCGGGAAAGATATAGCGTTTTTGGAGCAAAGTTTTCTTACAGTCACCGGACATCAGCATTCTTTCGTTCACGCATTGTCCTCATTTACAATTCTCCCAAATCCCTGAGCCTCCGCTCCAACTGCGCTATAATACGGTCCTTGGCACTGAGTAGTTCCTCATACAGGCGTTTGATGTCATCGGATGAGGCATTATTGAATGTTTGGTTGATACCTATTGTATTATTATGTTGGGTACAGTTATAAAAAACGAGCTTTTCGTCAAAAGATTCTATCTCTTCTCTTTCGACGCCCAATACTTCGGCGATTTTGTCCAGCTGTGCGTCCTGAATTTTGAGACTCCCCGTTTCCATCCTGCTGTAAGTATTTTGTTTGACACCGAGAGATTCCGCCACATACTCCTGCGTGATGCCTTTCAGCTCGCGCACTTTCCTGACCTTGTATCCTATAGCATTGCTCATGAGTAAGGCAAATATAGTGATAAATTATCCGAAAAGGCGGATATACTATCACCCATAAGATGATAAAATTCTATAAGTATCTCTGAATTTCGTAAAAAATGAGAGAATGACCAATGTGCGATGGTGGTTAAGGCTTGGGCTGTAGTTCGAATGCTCTCGAAACCATAAAAGGCTCGCAATGACGCTAAGGCAGTGAACAAAGATCTTCCCTCAAACTGTTTGACTTCTCACTGAGAAACAATATCGAAAAATAACCCTGAACATTAAAAAAATCTTTTAAACCTTAATTAACACTACAATTATGAACACTAAAAAAATCTTCAGCATCCTGATGATTGTAATGACTACAAGCATCTTCCAGAACCTTATGGCCAACGAACCTGCATTTGACAAAGGTTCTAAAACATTAGGTTTATCAGCAGGTTTCGGATTAGGCTACGGCTACTACGGCAAGACCGTCAACCTACCGGCATTTGTCATCAGCTATGACCACGGCATCAAAGGCGATGTGGGGCCCGGCACGATAGGCATCGGTGGTATCGTGGGCTGGAAATCTTCACATTACAAATACGGCAACGGAGATTACAGGGCTACATGGACGAGTTACATATTTGCAGCCAGAGCTACTTATCACCTCACAGTTCTGAAAGACAAAAACAACAAATTTGACCCATACGCAGGTGTCACATTGGGTGTAAGGATGTACAGATACAAAGACACTTACTATGACCGTTACGGAGGCAATCCTTACAACTACGGCTCTATGTACGGCGTATATGGTGCTTTCATCGGTGCCAAATACAACTTCGCAGAACACTTCGGAGCATTTGCTGAGTTAGGATATGACATATCTTTTGCACGCTTGGGACTGTGTGTGAATTTTTAGAAAATTATCTGTCACTGAGTCCATCGAAGTATAGACCGTGTGCTATGAACTCAAAAACTCATAAACCTTAAACAACAAAACCATGTATTGCAGAAATTGCGGAAACGAAGTCAATGAAAAAGCTGTTGGCTGTCCGAAATGCGGATTTAATCCTCGCACAGAAAAGAACTACTGCTCAGGTTGTGGCGTAGAAACTAATCCCAATCAGGTCATGTGCATAAGCTGCGGCGTATCGCTCACCCAATCCGGTTCTACGTTAGGAACTCTCAATGAAAATACCAAACTCATAGCGATTCTTTCGCACCTTTCACTTCCCGGATTGTTGATTGCATTCATTCTGAACAATCAGAACAAATCAGATTTAGGCTCATTTTATATCCGCCAGAATCTGGGAATTGCAATTTTATCTTTTTTGGTAATCATTCCTTTATTAGGGTTCTTTATAGTCTTGCCATTCACATTTGTGATGTGGGTTATCAGCCTGATGAACGCCATCAATGAAAAACCCAAACCAATACCACTTGTAGGCGAAATGTTTCAGGGATGGTTCAAAGGATTGTAAACTAATTTGATGGTTGAATTCAGCCCTTTCCGACTCTGCGTGAGAATAAAAACCTCTACGGGCTTCAGCAATCCCAATACCTAATACTCAAAAAATCATAGTTCAGACTTTCATCTGGCGTAAGCAACTTTTAGCACATATGGTCGTCTGTCGTCTAAACAAAAACAAATTCATTCATTACAAAGACCAATAATTATGAAAATCAAACACTATCTATTCATAATCATAGCTGTGATTACAGTAACATTCTCAGGCTGTGGAAACAGCATCGACAAAACAATAGGAGAAATGGAATCTATCGTCGAAAAATATGAGAAAAAAGGAGACCTCTCATCTGAAGACTGTACCAAAATGCAACTTGAACTGGCAAAAGCAGGCTCGGAAGAGATGAAACAACAGGCAAAAGACCTGAATGCCGAACAAATCGACAGATTAACGGCAGTTTCTGAAAAACTCACAGAATATGATGTACCCCTGCTTGATGAAACAGCTACCGTAGGGGGAATGAGAGAATGTCTGAATGACGAATTATGTCAGGCGTAATTTTGATGGTAGATACAAGCCATGGCTTGTATCTACCATCAAAATTACGAAAACAGTGGTATCCGAACGCAGTCAATATCCGGAGGCTGAGCCGTTCCGCTCCCCTCAATTACCACGCAGTCGAAGCCCTGACTAGAAACACCAAATTCAATCTGTCGCAAGCCTACTTTAAAACAAAAAATAATGAAAAATTCAAAAATCAACCTCATACTGCTGTTGTGTATTATGGCAGTCAGCATAAGTTCCTGCAAAAAGGATAAAAAAATCGACAATCCTCTCAAAAAAGAATATTATGCCAAGTTCAAGTTAGATGGTACTCAAAAAGAATTCAGAGATATGGCAATTGCTGTTTTTGACGAAGCATCCGGAAACTATGGTGTAACTATGGAGGCCTCTCCTAAGATCTTAGCATTAGACGAATGGATTTCTTTTGTTATTACAGTACCTGAACCTATAGTAGTGGGAAAAGAATATCAAATCAATATTACCGAAAATCAAATCTGTTTGATAACGTATTTTTATGGAGGTCCTACAGGCGAACCTTACTCCACATCTGTCTTTTCCGGCAAAAACTCCGCAAAAATTAAATTTAATGAAATAACAGATAAATATGTCAGAGGTGTTTTCTCTGGAAATTTATTAGACAATGATGATATAGTTAGACATACTATCACCGATGGAGAATTTTATTTGGAAAGATTGAAAAAAGGTCTTTAACAATGAAGTACTTCAATATTTTCATCATCATAGCGATGATTTCGACAGCGAGTTACTTACAGTCTTGCAAAAAGAATAATGTGGCGGAGCTAAAAGGCTATATGAAAGTCAAAATAAACGATGAGCTAAAGGTATATCCTCAGTGTCAGGTTTTTATATTCGACACAATGTATCTAACCCAACCCAATGTGTATATGCTTTCGATATCGGGATTTGTCGGGGATAGCAGTGGCCAGATAACATTACTCAGCTACTCCATTACCCCTTTTGCTCCCAACGACACCATGACCCATGATAAAATCATCCCCCATACCGGTTGGGTATCAGGTCATATCGGGGGTGGTATAGATTATATCGACAATGTGTATATGAGTGGCATGGGGGAGGGGCTTTCGTATCCTGTACAGATTATTCTTACAGAAATTAAAAAAGATTACATAAAAGGCACTTTCAATGGACAGATAAAACGAGTTGGCGGAACAGAAGTACTCACCCTGACTGACGGCGAATTTACTGCACTGAGAGAATAATTGCTTTGGTAACGAAAATAAGCACTCAAACTCTAAACATTTAAACTTTTAAATCTATGTATTGCAGAAACGCCGGGTTTCAATCCGGTGATTATCGGACGAATAGTATCACAGTGGACTAATCCATACCAAAATCACAGACAACACGAAAATCATAACAATCACAGTTCAGACTTTCATCAGACTTCGGGTGACCTCAGCCTGCAGGCGACAGCAACTCCCAATACTCAATACTATTTTTCATTACAAAAACCAATAATTATGAAAGCAAATCAACTACTGAAGCTCGCTGTATATGTAGCAGCCTTGTTCATCACAGTACAAAATGCTGACGCTACCATCTGGAGAGTCAACAACAACTCCAATTACAACGGAACTTCTCTATTCGGAGAAAATCTCGGAGGGACTATCAACTATCCAGTGTACAAACAAATCAACGATGCAGCTGCTGCTACAAATTCTACAGTAAAATCCGGCGACACATTATATGTAGAAGGCTCACCATCCACCTATAGTGGAGCCACCATTACAAAAAAACTTGTCATTATTGGTAATGGATATTTCCTTACAGAGAATGTGAAAACTTCGACTAATCTATATGCATCAGAGGTTTCTTATGTTTATTTTAATACAGGGTCTGCAGGGTCTCAGCTTATAGGAATGACTGTCACTGGTAGTAATAGCGTTGATGTTAATGTCGATGATGTAGTCATAAAACGGTGTAAATTACATTATCGTATAGCTTTAGATTATAGAATTGTCAGTGTCTATATCCTTCAGAATTTATTTACTACGTCAACAAGCAATGCTTTGAGCCTATCAACCAATGGTGTTCCAAGCAATATCGTATTCAATAACAATATTGTCCAAAGACCATTGAATACAAGGGTTTCTAATACTCAGTACAATATTAAACAATGCAATAACAATGTTTTTGATGGTCCCGCCAATGGACTCGCTATTGATATAGCTACTTCCGAGTTCAAAAACAACATTCTGAAAGCATCTGGCGCCACGGTCAATATCAACAGCAATACCAACAATAACGTATCCTACGCCACGGGCACTAATGTCAACCAGTTTGCAGGCACACCCAATGCAGTGGTCGCCAATATGAATAACGTTTTTCAGACTACTGCCACTTCTACGGACGGCAAATATCAGCTACAGGCAGCATGGGCTACTGCCAATCCGGGTACCAACGGAGAGCGTGGCGTATTCGGCGGAGCGGAATCCCAGAGATATACCCTTTCCGGACTCGCTACTATCCCTACTGTGTATGAGTTCAGCACTACCGGAGTTGTAGTACCGGGCAGCGGACTACCAGTCAATATCAAAGCCAGAACCATCAAATAAATATCGCCATGAAAAAGCTCATTTTTACCATTCTGTCACTCTGGTGGCTGGGTGGTCAGGCAATGGCGCAGCAGGTGGTACAGGTGGAGTATTTCATCAATACCGACCCCGGTTATGGTAAAGGCTCGCTGCAAAATGTTACTGCTAATGCAGACGGCTCATGGAATTTCAACGTTCCTGTTCCTGCGGGGCTGACTCCTGGATTTCACAAGCTGTACTTCCGTGTCAGGGACAATCAGAATGCCCGCAGTCATACAGATTATGTTGGTCTGCATGTAGTAAAAGCCACTACCAAGCTCAATGCAGTAGCCGGAGAGTTTTTTATTGATATTGACCCTGGCTTCGGCAAGGGAACTTCTTTCAATATTACTCCACCGGACAGCAATATCAGCCAGAATTTCTCAGCACAGATACCAGCAAATCTGCCTCCAGGATTCCATCATCTGTACTTCCGAACAAGAGATGCACTCGGTAACTGGAGCCAGACCGATTATCAGGCAATAGATGTACCCGACAATACAGGTACACTGAATATCGTCCGATTCGAGTATTTCTTTACTTCCAAATCAGACCCGGGCTACGGGAAGGCAGATTTTATCAATCTCACACCTGTGTCAACTGACGGAGAGTGGACAGTCTATATTCCCGAAAACAAGCTCACTGCCAATGCTCCGTCTGAGCTCATGGGACGCGTAAGAGATAATCGCAACAAATGGTCGCATACACACGATACTCTGCTGGTTCAATGCGACAAACCTGCTCAGCCCGGTACTATCACGGGCAATGCAACCGTATGTAATGGCGTACAGACGACTTATTCCGTTGTAGCTGTTACAGGAGCAACCAGTTACACATGGACCTACTCCGGTGGTGGTAATCCCGTAGGTACAGGCAGGAGTATCACACTCACACCTACAAGCAGTGGTACGCTCAGCGTAGTCGCCAACAATTCCTGCGGAGCAAGTACAGCACGGACTCTTAGTATCACCGTCAACGACAAGACTGCACAGCCGGGAGCTATCACAGGCAACGCTACTGTATGTAGTAGTGTACAAACGACTTATTCCGTTGCGGCGGTCACAGGTGCAACTGACTACACATGGACTTACTCAGGCGGTGGGAATCCTGTAGGTACTGGCAGGAGTATCACACTCACTCCTACAAACAGTGGTACACTCAGCGTAGTCGCCAACAACTCCTGCGGTGCAAGTACAGCACGAACTCTAAGCATCACCGTCAATGACAAACCTGCTCAACCAGCTGCTATCACAGGCAACGCTACGGTATGTAATGGCGTATCTACCACTTACAGCATCGCTGCTGTATCCGGGGCAACCAGCTACACATGGACGTACTCCGGCGGCGGGAATCCTGTAGGCACCGGTACCAGCGTGACATTGTCACCGACAAGCAATGGAACACTGAGCGTAGTTGCCAATAATTCTTGCGGAGCAAGTAATCCAAGACTACTGAGCATCACTGTTACTGCCACTACACCACAACCGGGAACTATCACGGGAAGTACTACTGTCTGTAGTGGAGTATCTGCTACTTACAGCATCGCTGCTGTATCAGGAGCTACAAACTATACATGGACATACTCCGGTGGAGGGAATCCTGTTGGCACCGGTACCAGCGTGACACTGTCACCGACAAGCAACGGAACACTGAGCGTAATCGCCAACGGCAGTTGTGGCACCAGCACGGCACGGACTCTGAACATCACAGTCACGACCACCATGTCGCAGCCGGGAGCCATCACGGGCAATGCACAGCCATGTCCGGGAGAAGAGGCAACCTACAGTGTTGCTGCCGTGACTGGAGCGACCAGCTATCAGTGGACACTCCCATCAGGATGGACAGGTACGAGTACTACCAACTCTATCAAAGTGGTCACAGGAACTACCGCAGGGAATGTATTTGTAAGAGCAGTAGGCACTTGCGGTACCAGCAATGCTACTACACGTGCAGTCACTCCCGTGATTGTCAACGCCACCATTACAATCAACGGTAATACACTCACAGCGTCTCCCGCATCAGCACGATATCAATGGTATTCTTGTAATGGGGCTAACCTGCAAGTCATCAGCGGAGCTACAGACAGAATCTACACACCATCCGCTAATGGCAGCTATGCAGTGAGAGTCACAGCAGATGGTTGCAGCGACACGTCTGATTGCAAAGAGGTGACGACTGTCGGAGTACACAATCAGGAAACTTCTGATAAATTCATCAAAGTGTACCCAAACCCTGCACAAAACTCTATTCAGGTAGAGTTGGTACCGGAGATTCAGCTACCTGCGAATTTTGCCATTATCAATCTTTCTGGTGCCGTTTTACAGACAGGTACACTGCAAAGACTCAGTCATCAGATTCATTTAGCTTTACCTGCCGGGACATATCTGATGCAGATTTCCAGTGAAAATGATGTTTATACCAAAAAAATAATTGTGATTCAGTAAGTTGTTTTCATATTAAGGTTACGGGTGACCTGCGAGTGGGTCACCCGTTTTTTTATCACTTTGGGAAAGTTTCCACTCGGACGAAACAGACTTTTCCAAAGTTAAAGGTTAAAATTTCCTACCCTTTAATCCCAGAAACAAAACACCTGCGAGTACGAAAATGGTACCGATGCCCTGCAGCATTGAAAACGGTTCATGCAAAATAAAATAAGACATCAGAATTGTTGCAACCGGACCGAAAGTGGATAGTATTGCGGCATTAGACGACCCTATCAGTGAGATACCTTTGGTCAAAGACAGTGTAGGGATAACGGTGGCAATAATACCCATCAATGCGCCATACATATAGACTTCCCAGTCATAACCGGTGATTTTAAATCCATATAGAATCCCGAAATGAGTCAATACCGCGACAGTAGATATCAGCATGGATAAGCAATTGAATGCGATTGTACCCATCTGTTTGATCAGATCATCACTATACACCAGATAAAAAGCATATGTCAGAGCACTCATGAAAATGTAAAAGATCCCTAATCCCACACCTTTACCTGTCAGTTCGAAATCCTGACTCATACAGGCTATAATGATGCCTGAATAAGTAATTCCTACAGCAATCATCTGAGCTTTGGTTACTTTACGTTTGAAAAGCCAGGCACCTAACATCAATACTAAGGTGGGATAGACAAAAACAATCAGTCTTTCGAGATTAGCCTGAATATATTGTAAACCTAAAAAATCAAATAAGCTCGCCAGATAGTATCCTACCAGGCCTATGCCCAGTAATTTTCCCCAGGGAGCTGATTTTATATTCTGGTATTTTACTGCCGGAGAAAAAATTAATACACCCAGATAATACGGCAGGGCAAACAGCATTCTGAACATCAATGCTGTGATACCATCGACTCCGTGTGACAGACACAATTTTACAAAAATCGCTTTCGTGCTGAAGCAAGCCGCCCCCAGAAGTATCAGTAAGACACCTTTCCCAAAGTCGCTTTGTGAGGACCAGGCTTTGGAGGTAGTCGATAAATTCATGAAGCAAATGTACTGCTAATAGCAAATGAGATTTTCTACTTCACAGAAACATAATAAAAAAGGGAGCTGATGCCCCCCTCAAAATATTTCTTATTGTTATTACTTGGTTCTCTTGATCGTGCAACCAACTGATTTTGTGGCGTTAGGGTCGTTGGGAGTATTGGTCAAAAGATTTTGAAGCGCATAGCCCAGATATGGTTTAGTAACTGCATCCGCATCTTCCATATTATCATCTATTGCACCTTTGTAAACCAGCTTTCCGTTACCATCAAATAAAAATACTTCGGGAGTTCTTGTTGCTCCGAACGCATCAGCCAGCTCATGATTTTTATCTACAGTGTAAAAAGTATTGTATTTTTTAGAAGCAGCATGTTCACGCATTTTCTCCAGAGCATCCACGCCGTCTCTTTGAGCTTCATTAGAGTTGACCAGAACAAAACCAACGTTATTTTCTTTGGTCCATTCACCTACCGGAATATACCTGTCTTCCCATCCAAGCACAAAAGGGCATGTGTTACAGGAAAAAATAACCAATAATCCATTACTTTTTTTTGCCTCTTTCAATGAAATGGTAGTGTTTGAAACGTCTTCCATTTTATAATCCGGTAATGGGATTTCTGTTCCAATATCGATAGATTGGATATTTACAGCATTATTTTGGGCAAAAACTCCTAAAAAGACTAAACAGGCTAAGAATCCGAGAGCGAATTTTTTCATAATATCGTATTTTAAATAACTTTCTTTTTGTAAGTTATGGATTACCCATAAAAAATGTACCATTTTATCACGTAGAAAATGTTTTTATAAATAATTTATGCCAGCTTTAGATAGAATATTACACTCAGGAATCATCGGTCTTGCCTGGAAGAAGATACTCCTAAGATTAAGAGATGGGAAGCTCATGCAGCTGATGACCCTTAAGCCTATACAGGTTTTTGATGAAGAAATGCCATATGTATTGGATGGTGCTCAGATGAAAGTGGATATAGATGCGCATCTGGAAAATTTTATACAAAAGCCTATTCAGAGAGCATTTGACATGTTGTCTATGGACTTCAAATCTTCCGGTGCGATGTTAAGCTACAACATCTCTGTAGATGTCAATGTCAGAATGGATTATCAAAATATGAGCATATACCTCAATAATCAATTTGCCAACCAACAACACTGGATTTTGGATGATAAGATTGGGTTATTGTTCCATGAGTTTAAGTTGAGCATGAAGAATAGTCAGCTGGAAGTGATTGTCCCTATAACCATTGATGCCAGATATAAAAAATTAAATTATAGCGGAGATGCAGAAGTTTTTGCGAGAGCAAATATTATCTATGATCCGTCGAATATGCAAATCAGGATAACGGATATCAGCTATGTGGCTACTTCAGAAAAATGGATATTGAGACTGGTCAATTTATTTTATTACAAAGAGATTGTCGCAGCACTTGAAGAGTTTTTACAGTTTGATATTCAGGACGAGCTGAATGACGGGCTGGAATTATTACAGAAAGAGGTAGAACGTTATAACGATGAATTTGCTTTATTGTCGGGTAAAGCGTCTGCACTGAAGCTCAATAAAATAGATATTAATCCTGAAGGAGCGGCTGCTAATCTGCATATAGACGGGAAAGTGAAATTACTTTCCTGATACGGTTTCCAGCATCCATTCAGTGCTGAGTTGTATAGCTTCCTGCACGACGATTTCAAATCCCTTTTCTATCAGCTCATCTGCTGCACTTTCCTGCAGGATGCCCAGATAGATAGTCTTGATTTTAGTGAAAAGCTCTGCATCCAGATCTATTTCAGTAGCTTTGACCTGATGGTCATCTACCAGCAGTTTGAAAAGTCTTGTGGAAATAGATAGAAATGGTTCCATTCCCTTACTGGCTTTATATAGTGCATCCAGAAAAATAACAGCTTTGATTTTCGGAGCTTCCACATATTTAAGGGCAGCATTTTCTTTAGAAACCTCTTCATCCAGGAGAGAAGCAAATATTCCGTCCTGATACACGCCCAGATCATGAGTCGGCAATTCTATATGCAGCCGGACATCAGGACGATATAGCTGGTAATAAAAATACTTGGTTCCTAATGAAGCTGGTGTAACATTCTCTTCCATGACATAGCCGAAATTGAGTGCAATAATACCAAAACAGGCTGACTTCCTTATTGTCAATGGGGATGTTTATTATGTTGCGCTCGAGTACTACACTGAGATACAAGCCATTTTCTTTTACTTTCCAGTTTAGCTATACTTCTGAGCATTATTCTGATGCCACCAATGCTATATTAACTCCCACATCAGTAGAAGGAATTATTCCATCTTACAAGGTGGCAGATATTTCTTTGAGCTATACATGGAAAATGCTGACAGCAGAAGCCTCGTGTAATAATTTGTTCAATGCGCAATATTTTACCCGCAGGGCAGAAGGCTATCCGGGTCTGGGAACCATTCCATCAGATGGACGTGGGTTTTACTTTACGCTGATGTTGAAGCTGTAGATTTGCAGAAGTTCAAGGTCACGTACACCAATTTTGGGCTTGGTTTCTCCTCATGTTGGTGCGAGCGTCTCGCTCGTGCGTTGGAGTCTGAAAGAAAGCACAAAGGTTTAATTTAGCTCCTAATTCACATGTTGGTGCGAGCGTCCCGCTCGTGCGCTCAAACTCTCAAATAACATCTATTTCTAAAAAGTTTTCATAACTATCTATATAATTTCTTGCGCTGCTGTACTTCCATTCATAAGCCTCTGCTACAAAGCCTGATTTCACAGGGTTTTCATGTATATACTTTAATTTCTGTTCAAATACGTGGTTAGACCAGATTTCTATAGGATGATTATTCTGTTGCCAAAATTGATAGTTTTTTACATTGGAGTTTTTTGCTCCAGCTATTGCGAACTTTTCCACCATCCATTCTCTGCGACTTTCCTGGTTATTTTCCGCAATAGCTTTGAGTAACCTTTTAGAAGTAAATCCTTTAAAATCTCGTATCAATTCCGATGGACGACCATCTGCGGAACGAAAGATCAAATGGACATGACTGGGCATTATACAATATGCAAAAATTAACATCCCTTTATTTTTTCTGCAAAAATCTAATGAGTCAATCAGAATCGAAAAGTATTCCATTCTGGTAAAAACATCTATCCATTCTACTACTGCAAAACTGATAAAGTAAGCTCCGTCCTTTTCATGAAACTTGTACTTTCTACTCATTTGATAAAGATAAATAACTTTTCTATGCACGAGCGAGGACGCTCGCGCCAACATGCACACGGCAAACCGTGGACTGTGAACCATGAACTAAATCCTATACCTGATGCATAGGCGCAAATGCTTTCGAAGGCAAAAGACCGCTTTGAGCTATTTTTAGAAGAATCCATTCAGCTTCTTCAGCAGAAGTGCCTCTTGCAAAAGCAACGTGTTTTTCTGGATAATCCATCAGTAAAATGCTTCGCTCTCTGGTAATCCATTCGTTGTTTTCGCGAGCTTTATATTCCTCTCTGCCCACCCGGAGATTGGAGATATCTTTTGCCAGATAATAATTTCTCCGATTGTAGAATACTAAAGGTTTTTCTATCAGCATCTGACTTTGGGTGATTAATATTTTCTCCCTGCCGAAAAACATAAAGCTCAGAACAGTATATCCTGCCACACCCACTGCTGACCACGACAGGATGATTAAAAGAGATAAAAGTTTCCACCAGAAACCTGCGTCGGGCTGGTATAATTTTTCTACAATTCCCCATAAAACCAGTACCCACGGAATGGCAGATAAAAATACCCAGGTCATCAAACGCTTATTTTTTTTGACAGGAACAAGTATCGTCAGCTGACGCTTTTGCATGTGTATATGTATCCTGTTCGTACTCATGAAGGCAATAGTGGCATTAAATTACAGTATAGTTTAAACATTATAAAATCCCTCAGAGTCTTATTTTTGTATCTTATTATGAATATGCGCATTGTTCTATCTCCTGCCAAGTCCTTAGACTGGACATCAGCTTACCCAAAACGCACCTATACGACTCCGAGATATATCCCGCAGGCGGAGAAGTTGATTGATGTGCTTAAAACTTATGATGTAAAAGGCATTTCAAATCTGATGGATATTTCTCCTGCTTTGTCACAGCTGAATGTCGAAAGATACAGCCAATGGAAAGCTGATCACAGCAAACGTACACGTCCTGCAATGTATGCTTTTGATGGCGATGTATACACAGGACTGGATGCTTATACAATGGAGAAAAAGGAAGTGGATTTTGCGCAGAAGCATATCAGAATCTTATCAGGATTGTATGGTGTTTTACAACCTCTGGATAAAATACATCCTTATCGTCTTGAGATGGGAACTACACTTCCGGTAGAGGACAAGAGAAATCTTTACCAGTATTGGGGAAGCACAGTCGTAGATCAATTGAATCAGGAATTGACAGAAAAGGACTATCTCATCAATCTTGCTTCAGAAGAGTATTTCAAAGTTATCCCGACTAAGGAGCTGAAAGCAAAACTGCTTACCCCGGTATTCTATGATTATAAAAATGGTCAATATAAGATCATCAGCTTTTTTGCTAAAAAGGCAAGAGGTCTGATGGCAAGATATATCGTTGATAACAGGATTAAAAAAATTGCTGACATCAAAGGATTTGATACCGACGGATATAGTTTCAATGAAGCGATGAGTAAAGGAAATACCTGGGTTTTTACCAGAGGATAGTGATTTAAGGTTTAAAGCTTGAATAGTTTAAAGTCTAGTACATGGAGTTCGCATTTAAAAGCTTATTGTTTGCCACTAATACACGAATTGACTTTTTCAGTAAGACAAAGAGTCTTTTACTTTCATAATTTATCATCAAAAGACTGTTCAAGAATAAAACAGAAAATTTTATCCATTTATTAGTGAATTCGTGGCTATCTCTTTTGTCGAACATTTCCCAAAAAAGTTAAATGTAAGTGTCGTTGGTTTAGTGTTTTTTATCATCAATTATGCTAACCAACAGATTTTTTGCAATTTAAATTTTTTCTCTAAAATTTGACTTTTGGGTCAATTATTTCTATTTTCAATATAGTTAAGTTTAAGGTCTAAAGTTTGATGTTCAAAGTTGGCTTACGCCTGAATATAGTTTTTTCAAAGATTAGAACTTTGGAAAGGTTGAAAATCAGCAAAAAAGCCTTGCATTAGCACAACTTTAAACCTTGAACCTTAAACTTTGAACCCAAAAAATGAAAGAAAGACACAGGAAAATAGATTTTTTACTTCAGACAGCAGCAAAAGTCTTTTATGTACAAGGCTTTCATGGGACCAAAATGGATCATGTGGCCAAAGAAGCCGGAGTAAGCAAAGGTGTCCTGTATTTCTATTTCAAAAACAAGGAGGATCTGTACATGGCGCTGGTACACCATTCGATACAATGCGTACATGAAAACACCATGCTGTTGCTGAACGCAATTAAGGATCAGAAGGCGTTTGACCAGATACAGATTTTTCTCAATTTCTATTTCAGAATGATAGAAGAACAGCCGGAAATACAAAATCCAATCACAGATTATATCAGTATGTCTCATCCTTCCAGACAGACAGGATTTGAGACGGGAGTTACTTCCGGAATGAAAGAAAGTGAATATTATCAAAAAGTATTAGCCATTCAGTTCAATACGACCGGCTATCTTGTGGAGGTTCTGGAAAAAGGTCAGCAGGAAGGAAGTATTAAAAATCAGACTGATGCCAGAATTATTTTTGCTACCATCTGGTCTATGATACTTGGTTACGAAAAGCTGAGTGTGGCAGAATCCTATTTCCAGGAAATTATCGCCGAACAATCTTCCATTTTTCATATTGACAGGCAGATCTGGCAAAAATCTATTATTGAATCCATCAAATGTATATTAAATCATCAGGCATGAAAAATTTTCAAAATAAAGTAGCAGTCATTACGGGTGCAGGTTCAGGTATCGGAAGAGCTTTGGCTGTTCAGTTGTCAAAAGGCGGAGCAAATCTTGCATTGACCGATGTCAATGAGACCGGATTGAATGAAACAGCGGCAACATGCCGTGCAGCAGGGGCGCAGGTGCTGACGAAAGTGAGCAATGCCGCATCATTGGAGCAGGTACAAGCCTTTGTAAAAGATGTGATAGCAGAATATAGTCAGGTAGATCTGGTATTCAACAATGCCGGAATTGCTTTGGGGAAAAAAAGTTTGCTGGACCTGACCTATCAGGAGTGGGAGCGCATTATGGGGGTGAATCTCTGGGGAGTCATTTACGGCACTAAAGAGTTTTTGCCATATCTGTTACAAAGGCCGGAAGCAGCCGTAATCAATATTTCCAGTGTTTTTGGGCTGGCAGGAATCCCGGAGCAAACACCTTATTGTACTACTAAATTCGCTGTGAGAGGTTTCACTGAAGCGTTAAGAGGTGAATTGTCCAATACGAATGTGGAGGTTTATTGTGTACACCCCGGAGGTATCAATACCAATATAGCGGAAGATGCACTGAAAGAAGCAGAAGGTGATTCTCAAAAGAGAAAAGAGGTAGAAAACTTCAAGAAAATGCTGGTGCATTCTCCTGAAAAAGCTGCTAATGTCATCTTGAATGCAGTCAGAAAGAACAACTATAAAATTCTTATCGGAGAAGAAGCATATCTGTTTGATTTTATGACCAGAGCGCTTCCGCAAGGATATACGAAGCTGTTAGAATTGGGTATGAATAAATTGGTCAAATAAGAGATGGCTCAGCGTATTTTTTTGCTTCCGGGTTTTGGAGAAAATAATTCAGTGTATGATCCTTTACTTCCATATCTGGAAGATTACGAAGTAAAGCGGGTAGATTATCCGAATGTGCTTTCCCAGGTTTCACTGTTCAACTACAGTGGTATGGAAGTGGTGAGAAAGATAATCAAACATTACAGAATACTTCCCGAAGATAAGCTGATAGGGCATTCCACCGGGGGATACTTTGCGTTTCTGATCCGTGAAATCCAGGGCAATGAAATCTGCATGATATCAGGGTTCAGCGATTGTAAAAAGGTAATACCACCCTTGCCGCATTCCTGGCTGACGACTCCGCTTTTATCCATCACAGGTTTTATAAAAAGTCCCCTCTCTCAAAATTACATGTTGTCCAAAGTAAAGGGCAAGCCCATAGAAAAACCGCTGATGGAGGTCATGAAAGTACATTTTAAGGATTTTACCAATGAGGAATTGTTTAAGCTTTCGATGATACTGACCTACGATGAAAAGCCTGTTTCGGTTTTGCCGAATCCGTTAAGGATCCATGCTAAAGACGATAAAGTAGTCAGAGTGCCGGATCAGGAATTTGTGGAAGTCAAAGGCGGACATTTTCCGCTTGCACTGGATTTGGAAGGAGTGGTAGCCGGAATGCAGGGATTTTTAAGAAAGGAGAGCTGATATTGAGTCAACGAAAATCCAATGTATTGGGTTTTCTTCACAGAATCTTCAGCACGGCATTCACATTTAGTTTGCGACAAATTTTCCTGAAGGGGAAAATGTTTTATGGTTCCGTGCTATTGTGGGTATAGTGTCATTAAGTGAAGCATTTTGAGTATATTTTTGAGATGCTTGTCATTCATGCTGATCCGAAGCTCTAATATCGTTAACATTGCTTATGTAAAAGAGATCAACAAAAAAGACGGAGATCTGATACTTCTTATGAATGGTAAAAGTGTGACGACCTCTAAAGACGGTAAGAGCCTGATCTTAAATTATTTCCGGAATATTTCAGTATAACTATTAGAAAGAGTATACATCGGTTGTTGATGACCATTTTCCCCTTGCATGAGATCTGGAAGAAGAGTGTCCGGAATGAAAAGGTATTTATTATAAATAAGTAAAGAGGTTACAGATTAAGTAACCTCTTTACCTTTGAAAAAATGAGAATATGGATTGATCATATTTTTGTATTTCCCCCTTATTGCACAAAGAATACGCTCAATATATCTCACAATATTCACACAACATAATTAATTCTTTTTCATAACACATGTAAATAAAACAGACTGTATAATAAATTATACGTATCTTCACTAGTTACCTGTATTGCTTAGAACCGTTATGTTTCTAAGTATATGTTAGTATGTCATACAAATGTAATACATCTGCTTTACAAAAACAAATGTTTTGCATAAAAAAATTAAATAAACATAGGATATATAAATGGAGGGTGCTATGCAGAGGCTGGAAAGGTTGCAGGATGTGATCAAAGCTCTGAATGAAAATGGTCACAATATAACATCTGTAAATCAGATGATGGTGGCTATTGGAATGTCCAGACAAGCGGCTTCTTCTTATGCTACGGGTAAAAGAGGAATCGGAACAGATACAGTTCATAAGCTTGCAGAACATTATGGAGTAAATCCTTCGTTCGTTTTATATGGGCATACACCTGTGTTGCGGTTGCCTCAGCAATTTAGTGAACCTGCTGCTGCTTATCAGCTCAGTAGTCCGCAATATCCTTATGATCAGGTTTTGTATAAAGAACTGCAGGAAAGAATAAATGATTTGCACAGATTTATCACAAGACTGGAAAAGAATCTGGATGATAAAGAGAAAATAATAAAATTACTGGAAGAGGCAGATCGATAGCTCTTCCGGTAAATCATAAGCTACATGACACATAGCCTATTTCATTTTAATCTGAATTCTGGTAGGATCAATAATCAATGAATCCATTTTTTCTACTCTCAGCGGTCCGTTAAACGTTGCACTCGCTTTCAGACTGGATTTAAAGGCTGTTTCTAAATCATTGGTCGTTGTTACCTGAGCGGTGAAAGATTCTAAGACAGGGGTGGATATGACCTTCGAAAGAGGAATAGATACCATCTGATTGACAGGAACGAGCAATTCCCCCTGGATTTTCACTTTTTGTTTTACAGGTACTTTCGCAACTACCGGAATAATTGTGCGCAGAGGAATATTATAATCCTGCATACTAAGGGTCAGCGTATCATTGACCTGCAGAGGTTGATGAACCGGGATTTTCTGAGCGACAGGAATATCTGCCTTTACAGGAAGATTGATATTGAAAAATCTTTTGAAGTTGGTTCGGATTTTTGTTTCTAAAGGGATAGAGAAATCTACTGCCAGCGAATCTGTGATCATCAACTTTTGATTAAATGGAATGACCAGATTTTTCAAAGGCATTTCATCCTGATTAAGTGAAATGTCTACCGGTAAGTCAAATTCCAGATCCAGCACCTGATCCATAAATATTTCTGTATTCAGCGGAACCAGCAGCTCCATTTGGAGAGGAACGTCAAACCGTTCATTCAGTCTGATTTTTAGCTCATCATTTACCTTTATTTTAGTTTGTAGATCGTTCATCAAAGCTATCATGATAGTACTGTCTATCTGTGCTTCCAGCGGTACTTTTTCATTGATATGTATCTGAACAGCTTTGTCAATTTCGAGCTGCATGGTGGCCTTGGTAATAAAAAAAGTAGTACCGGCTACTATCAAAACAAGTAAAGCAATTCCTGCAATGGTGTATTTGTTCACGATGATTATTTTATATTAATATAAAAAATTTCTCCGTCAAATTATTTAATACCCAAACATATTTTACGGTTTAAATGATTGTGTTGATAGTTTAACAAAGTTCAATCAAGTAGATGCTCAAGTTTAATTCCGTTCACACTCCCGAAGATTTTCTTCCGGATGCACTGCAATGCAGACCACTCCCGATTCGCTTTGGTTCGGATTACACTTCATATCTACTGCGTTTTATTGGTTTATTTTAATTCCGAAGGCTTTTCAGGACGTCGGCATTAACGATTGTGAAATTTTAAAATATAGGTCTGCTTGTCTGCTTGAGTGTACGACAAATTTCCCCAAACTTCATTTTTATTTTTAATCCCAAAGGGATTTAATGTTTATAGAAAGAGATTATTACGCAATATGCGACTCCTACAGAGTCGTATCGTTATTCTTATCTGCTTTTCTCTATAAACATCAGACCTCTTCGAGGTCATTTGTCCAAAAAAGGGAAATTTGTCGTACACCCGGTCTGCTTTAAATTACAATCTGTATCATATATATAAGTAGCTGTTTAAAGCAAAGCTAAAGCTGGAATTAATCCATGTGCTATTGATAAAACTCTGATATCAATAGATAAGTTTCTAAACAAGAAAAAGGTCAGATTGTGAAGTCTGACCTTTTGTTTTATAAAGTTACTTTGAAGAACGATCTTATAGTTTTCTCTTCACTTCTACTTTTTCGAAAGATTCGATGATATCTCCCACCTGAATATCGTTGTAGTTTTTGATTTTGATACCACACTCATATCCTTTGGAAACTTCTTTCACATCGTCTTTGAAACGTTTCAATGCATCCAGCTCACCGGTGTATACCACGATACCGTCTCTGATGATTCTGATTCCGTTTGCTCTGACAATTTTACCGTCCTGAACATAACATCCGGCAATAGTACCCACTTTGCTGATTTTGAACACTTCACGAACTTCAACATTCGCAACGATTTTCTCCTCAAACTTAGGCTCCAACATACCTTCCATAGCTTTCTTCACATCATCAATAGCGTCGTAGATAATAGAGTAGTTACGGATTTCAATACTTTCTCTTTCTGCAAGCGTACGGGCATTAGATGTCGGTCTCACCTGGAATGCTACGATGATGGCATCAGAAGCAGCAGCTAATAATACGTCGTTCTCTGTGATAGCACCTACTCCGCGAAGGACGATAGATACCTGAATTTCTTCTGTGGAAAGCTTAAGCAATGAGTCGCTCAATGCCTCTACGGATCCATCCACGTCTCCTTTGACAATAATCTTCAGCTCTTTGAAGTTTCCAAGTGCAAGACGTCTTCCGATCTCATCCAGTGTGATATGTTTCTGAGCACGTATACCTTGCTCTCTCATTATTGTAGAACGTTTATTGGCGATTTCTTTAGCTTCCTGCTCAGATTCGTACACCTTAAACTTATCACCTGCTGTAGGTGCTCCGTTCAAGCCCAGTAACTGTACAGGTTGAGATGGGCCTGCTTTTTTGACACGTACACCTCTCTCATTCGTCAAAGCTTTTACTTTACCGTAATACTGGCCAGCTACCACGAAGTCCCCGATATTGAGTGTTCCTTCCTGGACCATGATCGTAGATACATATCCGCGGCCTTTGTCTAATGATGCCTCGATAACGCTACCATTTGCAATTTTATCAGGATTAGCTTTCAAGTCAAGCATTTCTGCTTCCAACAAAATTTTCTCAAGTAGGTCTTCGACACCCATACCTTTTTTGGCTGAGATTTCCTGACATTGATATTTACCACCCCAGTCTTCGACCAGAATGTTCATCTCTGCCAGCTGTTTCTTAATGCCTTCAGGATTAGCTGCAGGCTTGTCTATTTTGTTGATTGCAATAATCATCGGTACTTCAGCTGCCTGTGCGTGGCTGATAGCCTCTTTTGTCTGAGGCATGACATTATCGTCAGCTGCTACCACGATCACTACTATATCTGTCAGCTTTGCTCCACGTGCACGCATCGCAGTAAAGGCTTCGTGACCGGGAGTATCGAGGAATGTTACTTTCTTTTTACTGTCAGGCAAAGTTACCTCATATGCTCCAATGTGCTGGGTGATACCACCCGCCTCACCGGCTACGATATTTGCGCTGCGTATATAGTCCAACAAAGAAGTTTTACCGTGGTCTACGTGCCCCATGATGGTCACAATAGGGGATCTCGGTAAAAGATCTTCAGGACTGTCTGTATTTTCTTCAGATTCTTCTTCTTCTGTGATATTGATGAATTCTACGTCAAATCCGAATTCACCGGCTACCAATTCAATGATTTCAGCATCAATACGCTGGTTGATAGACACGATAACACCTAAACCGAAACATGCAGAAATTACCTGAGTCGGAGAAACGTTCATGATATTGGCTAATTCACTGACAGAGATAAATTCTGTAACCTGAATTTTTGCGCCCTCCTGATTTTCGTCATTTCCGAATCCTTCATCTCTTCTGCTTTTACGGTATTTTGACTTATTGGATTTGGATCTGTGACCACCGCCAAGCTTGGCCATGGTTGCTTTGATTTTATCATCAATCTCTTTACCGGAAATAGCCTGAGGCTCATCATTTCTGCGATCGTTACGACCTCCTGCCCCGTGGCGATTACCTCCTCCAGGACGATTACCTCCTCCCGGGCGGTTATTGCTTCCCGGGCCTCCGCCCGGACGATTGGTGTTATTCCCGCCTGGGCCACCCAGACGATTTCCGCCTGGGCCACCACCCGGACGATTGTTATTATTTCCACCCGGACCACCTTGACCAGGTTTACCACCGCCTAAGCGATCTGTACTACCTGCTCCTTTATCGTCGTTGGATACTTTATTGATATCAACAGCTTTACCACCGATACGCTTTCTTTTCTTCTTCTCGTCATTACTTTTATGAAAAGGTTTTTTGGCGTCAGAAGATGCTTTTCTTGCATCAGGTAATTCAATTTTACCCATGATTTTCACTCCGGAAAGTCTTTCTGCTTCCGCTCTGATGACTACATTATCTTCAGCTGGTGCTGAAGGAGCCGGAGTTGAAGGAACTTCAGCAGGTGTAGCTTTTTCTGCAGGAGCTTTAGGCTCTTTTTCTTCAGCTTTAGCAATCGGAGCTGGTCTGGGAGTATTTGGGGCAGGCAGCTCAATTTTATCCACTACTTTAATAGCAGGCTTTTCAATGGGCTGTCTTTCGATTTTTGGTTCCTCCACCGGAGCAGGAGCCTTGGTCTCTGGTTTTTCCTTTTTGACCTTAGGAGCTTCTGCTGCCGGAATTACTTCCGGAGCTTTTACTTCTGGTTTTGAAGGTGCTTCCTCTTTTGCTGCTGGTGCCGGAGATTCTGAAGGTTTAGGTTCAGAAACAGGTTTTTTAGCATCGAGATCCATTCTGCCAACTACTTTAGGTCCTTCGACAATAATTCGCGGACGCTCTACAATAGTTTCTTTGGCAGGAGCAGCAAAGGCCTCATCTTTGCCTTCATCTGCTTTATCCTTTCTTACTTTTCCGATGTTAATTTCTTCTGCTTTCTTCTTGATAGCAAGGTCTTGCTTGAAGGCGCTCAGAAGCAAATTGTACTGTTCTGGTGACAATTTGGTTGAAGGTTTGTTTTCAATTACATGACCCTTTTCTGCTAAGTGTTCAATGACGGTATTAATACCTACATTTAATTCCTTAGCAGCCTTCACCAACTGTATCGACTTATTTTCTGTCATTATAGACGTTTAATTCTTGTACAAATGTACTACTATCTAGCACACGATTTTTAATTATCCAATTCTTCTCTTAGTATGCGGATGACTTCATCTACAGTCTCCTCTTCTAAGTCAGCTCTTCTTACCAATTCATCTCTGTCAAGATCCAATACACTTTTAGCTGTATCGCAGCCGATGTTTTTCAGTGCATCAATCACCCATCCATCAATTTCATCTGCAAATTCTTCCAGATCAACATCGTCCTCAATTTCATCAATGTCTCTGTATACATCGATTTCATAACCTGTCAGACGACTTGCTAATTTGATATTCAGACCACCTTTACCAATTGCCAGAGAAACCTGATCGGGTTTCAGATAGACAGCTACTCTTTTATCATCTGAAATTTCAATAGAAGAAATTTTCGCAGGAGACAAAGCTCTCTGGATGAATAAGCTGGTATTATTGGTGTAGTTAATGATATCAATGTTTTCGTTTCTCAACTCTCTCACTATCCCGTGAATTCTTGATCCTTTCATACCTACGCATGCTCCTACCGGATCGATGCGGTCATCATAGGATTCTACAGCAACTTTTGCTCTTTCTCCCGGTTCACGTACAATTTTTCTGATAGAAATCAATCCGTCAAAGATTTCAGGTACTTCCAGCTCTAAAAGTTTCGCAAGGAATGAAGGGTCTACTCTCGAAAGAATAACTCTCGGATTTGCTCCTCTCATTTCCACATCTTTTACAACTGCTCTTAGTGTATCTCCTTTTTTGTAAAAATCAGATTTGATTTGTTCAGTTTTAGGAAGCAGAAGCTCATTACCTTCATCATCTAAAAGCAACATTTCTTTTTTCCATACCTGGTATACTTCCGCAGTGACTATTTCACCGATTCTGTCCTGATATTTTTTAAAGATTTCGTCTTTTTCCAACTCAAGAATTCTTGAAATCAAGGTTTGTCTTGCAGCAAGAATAGCTCTTCTACCAAAGGATTCAAGCGTAATTTCTTCGTAGCAATCATCTCCTACTTCAAAACCGGCATCTACTTTCAAAGCTTCTGAGATAGAAACTTCCTGAAGCTCATCTTCAACCGCACCGTCTTCAACGATTGTTCTGTTGCGCCAGATTTCCAGGTCACCTTTGTCAGTGTTTACGATGATATCAAAGTGCTCATCAGAACCATATTTTTTCCGTAGAAGGGTTTTAAATACATCTTCCAGCACACGCATCATTGTGGGTCTGTCAATGTTTTTAAACTCTTTAAACTCGGATATCGAGTCTACTAATTCTGCACTATTCATAGTTGTACTATTTGAATACGAAATGTTTTCTTGTGTATTTAATGTCTTCCTGGGCAAAAGTTTTCAGCTCCGCAGGAATAATTTCTTTCTTTTTCTTTTGTTCCGGCAATTCTATGGTGACGGACCCTTCATCAAAAGCTTTTAATGTCCCGGTTTCTTTGATTCCGGATGTCAACAATACTTCGACCGGCTTTTCCAGCCATTTTTCATATTGCTGAGGAACTTTGAATGGTTCATCCATACCCGGTGATGATACTTCCAACCAGTATTTTTCACCTACCAATCCGTTAGTTTCCAGGTAGTTTTCTAAAAATCTGGAAATTTCAGCACATTGCTGGATCGTAATATTTTCCTTCCCGTCTACAAATACTGCAATTCTGCTTGTTACAGTGACTTGTATATCTGCAATAAAAAAATCAGTTCCTTCAAACTTTTCAGTCAGAGCGAGCGCAATTTTTTCTTTTAGAATATCTATGCTTTCCATATCTATTAGTCTAACAAAATAGGGGACTGCAAGGGTCCCCTATCTTTCGACTCTGCAAAGATAGAAAAAAATATTTGATATTATATGTTATTAAAAGAAGAAGCGAAAGAGGATATTTTCAAGCGTATGATGTAGTTCTTAACCTTTATTGGCCAGCTGTCCGCAAGCTGCATCAATATCTTTTCCACGGCTTTTTCTGATGCTGGCAGTCACTCCTTTTTTTTCCAGAAAAGTCACAAATGCATTTCTCCGCTGAGCATCTGTACGTGAAAATGTAGCTCCTTCCACTTTATTATATTCCAGAATATTGACTTTTGCCGGAACTCTTTGACAGAGCTCAATTATTTCTCTGGCATCCTGTATGGAATCATTTACACCATTTAATAAGATGTATTCAAAGGTGATTTTGTTGCCTGTCTTTTCATGGAAATAGTTGAGGGCTTCTACCAGTACCTCAATATTATTCTGTTCATTGATAGGCATGATGGTATCCCGCTTTTCATCATTTGCAGCGTGTAATGAAAGCGCCAGATTAAAGCGAACCTGGTCATCTCCAAGCTTTTTAATCATTTTGGCTATTCCGGCAGTAGAAAGGGTGATACGCTTTGGTGACATTCCCAGACCTTCTGGTGACGTGATTTTTTCTATTGCCTTGAGAACATTGGCGTAATTCAGCAATGGTTCACCCATACCCATAAATACAATATTGGTGAGTGGTCTGCCCAGAGATTTTTCAGCCTGATTTCTGATAAGTACTACCTGGTCATAGATTTCTGCAGGTTCCAGGTTGCGTTCGCGTTTCATGAAGCCGGTTGCACAGAATTTGCAGGTGAGGCTACAGCCAACCTGAGAAGATACGCAGGCAGTAGCACGGTCTTCTACCGGGATCATTACACCTTCTACCAGATGACTGTCGTGCAGCCTGAATGCAGATTTGATAGTACCGTCATTAGAAAACTGCTCTTTGTGGACCTGTACTGGTTTAATATCGAACTGCTCTTTAAGCTTATTTCTCAATCCAAGAGAAAGATTTGTCATGTCGTCAAAATCAGTTGCTGACTTTTGCCATAACCAGGAGTACACCTGTTTCGCACGAAAGGCTTGCTCTCCTTCCTCTTTAAACCAGGTGGTCAATTCAGGTAATGAAAACTGACGGATATCTTTCAACATTACTGCAAAGATACACTCTTGTTTATCCTCCGACAATATTGGTAATGATTTCACAATAATCGTATTGTACTGTACCGTAAATTATTCATTGCGTATTGCCCATTCTATTAGCCGGTATTATATGATTATGCTTTTCTTAATTCCTGACAGAAAATATGCTTTGCAATCTACATTAAGGTTAACTTTGGGACAATTTCCTGAAATATGAAGCAGTTCAAAATCTTTGCAGCATTATTAGCAGTTTCTTCATTGATAATGTTTTCCTGTAAATATCCGGATATTCCGAAGCAGCTGGAGATTCGTGATTACCTTAAACTGGATTATGCTCCTTATCTCAAAAGAACTCAGGATTTACATCCATCAGCAGCTATCGGTCTGCAGAATAAATACAGAGATGTGTACTATATCGTAGTGCCTCAATCGTGGAAACCGGATTCAGGATATGTGAAATACCTTTATGACTCTCTGTCCAATGATCTGAAAAATGTCAAAAAGGTAGAACATGCGCTGAAAGAAACTATGGTTTTGAGAGATACTGCTTATACAAACGATAAAGGGTATTATGTACAGGATATATTACTGACCGGAGTGTTAAAAGATCAGAAATTAATCTTCAACATGCAGCTGATTCAAAAGGATACGATGTTGTACCAGACATCCGGCTGGTGCTTTTTGAATAAAAAAGATCTTTGGATGAAAGATATTCAGGCAATGAATAACTCACTGACTATTCTTGACGGCAAAAAGTAAGTATTTTACAAAACTGAAAGATATCTGTCATGAGTGAGCTGAAAAATGATCCGACTGCTAAAGAGCGTAAAAATGACCACATTGATTTAGCTTTTGCTTCTCAGACAGATACTATAGATAACAGGTTCAGCTACGAACCACTTTTCGGTCATTCTGATGTGCAAATTCCCACAGTCGATTTTCTGGGTAAGCGAATGCATACTCCTATTTGGGTGAGCAGTATGACGGGAGGTACTGAAAAGGCTCGAAAGATCAATGAAAATCTTGCACGTTCCTGTTATCATTTCGGGATGGGAATGGGTTTGGGCTCTTGTCGCCAGCTACTGAACAGCAATGAAAGACTATCGGATTTTGACCTGAGACATATCATGGGTGATGACCGCCCTTTTTATGCCAATCTGGGTATCGCTCAAATAGAGGAGCTCATCCGTCTGAAACAATTGGAAAAAGTGGATGCACTGGTTGATAAGCTGAAAGCAGACGGGCTGATGATCCATGTCAATCCGCTTCAGGAGTGGTTGCAACCGGAAGGCGATAAATTGCGCCAGCCTCCTATAGAAACAATAGAGCAATTTCTGGAATTGTCAAAAATCCCTGTTATCGTCAAAGAAGTAGGGCAGGGAATGGGGAAAGAAAGCCTGAGCGCATTGATGAAATTGCCATTGCAGGCAATAGAATTTGCAGCTCATGGTGGAACAAATTTTTCGAAATTAGAACTTTTGCGCAGTGATGCTGTTCAACAAGAGTTATATCAGAAGATTGCTCAGATCGGTCATACTGCCGAACAAATGATAGAGATGGTCAATCAGATACAATTTGAAAGTGCAGGTCAGATTCAGTGCCAGCAATTTATCATTTCAGGAGGTATCAAAAATTTCCTTGACGGATACTATGGTATGAACAAAATCAAAGGCAATGCTGTCTATGGGCAAGCTTCTACTTTATTGAAGTACGCAGCAGAATCTTATGAAGCATTACACAGCTTTATCGAAAGTCAGAGAGAAGGATTGAGACTGGCTCAGGGATATTTAAGAGTGAGGTAAGGTTTTATGAGCGAATTGCGCCAGCATAATATAGAAAATTTTGCAAGAAAAGGAGATTTACCCAGCCTGCAAGAAATACTTTCAGACTGTTTTACCCAGCTTGAAATAGATCTTGCTCTTGAAGCAGCAGTAGCATATTCTCATATTGACGTTGCAGAATATCTGTTTTCTATTGGTGCGGATTTTTCTAATTACAATTATCAAGGTGTATATTACGCTGTGCAGAACAATGAGTTGGAAGGCCTAAAATTTGCAATTTCAAAAGGTATAGATATCAATATAAATAATGGTATGCTATTAAATTGCTGCGTTTTTACTGCTACAAACTCTAATAGTACAATAATGTTCAACTGGCTTTTGGATAATGGAGCGAAATTAGAATTGCTTACAAGCAGCTCAAAAGAAATTATTGAAAAATATGGAACTGATGAGTTGAAGCATTTGATAAAAATAAAAAACTAAAGATGAAAAAGATTGAAGGATATTCGAAATTGACCAAAGAACAAAAAATAGACTGGTTAGTAGAGAATTTTTTTGACGGGGAAACAGCAGTAAAAGATGAGCTGAAAGGTTTCTGGCACAGAGATGAGCAGGTTCAGAAATCATTTGACGAGTTCACTGAAAACACTATTACCAATCTTTATCTCCCTTTAGGTATCGCTCCGAATTTCATGATCAATGGTGAAGTGTATGCTTTGCCGATGGCGATAGAAGAAAGCTCAGTGGTAGCAGCTATGTCCAAAACCGGAAAATTCTGGATGGACAAAGGTGGTTTCAAAGCGGAAATTATCAATACGGTTAAGATTGGTCAGGTACATTTTCTATTCAAAGGAGATGTAGCGAAACTGAAAGCTGATTTTCCACAGATAAAAAATTTCTTATTAGAAAACAGCGCATACCTCAGCGTCAATATGCAGGCAAGAGGAGGAGGTGTTTTAGATATTGAGCTGGTGGATCTGACAGATAAAGAACCGGATTTTTTCCAGCTGAAAGTCAGTTTTGAAACCTGTGATTCGATGGGAGCTAACTACATCAATACAGTACTCGAAGAGCTGGCTCAGTTAATTCAACAGGCAATCACTTCAGATAAATACGGGGACAAACCTTATATCATCATGTCTATTGTCTCCAATTATACGCCGGATTGCATCGCCAGAGCATGGGTGGAGTGTCCTGTAGAAGAGTTGGGCGTACAAAACGGAGTTCCAGCTCAGGAGTTCGTTGAGAAATTTAAAAGAGCTGTGCGCATTGCTGAAATTGATCCGCACAGAGCCACTACACACAATAAAGGTATCTATAACGGCATTGATGCTATTATCATTGCTACCGGTAATGACTTCCGCGCAGTAGAAGCCTGCGGTCATACTTATGCTTCAAAAGACGGTAGCTATGGCAGCCTGACACATTGCAGCGTAGAAAACGGCATTTTTAAATTCTGGATAGATCTACCACTGGCAGTAGGTACAGTAGGAGGTCTGACACAGCTCCATCCACTGGTCAAACGATGTCTGCAACTTTTAGGCAATCCTGATGCAAAAGAGCTGATGAAAATCGTTGCCGTATCAGGTCTGGCACAAAACTTCGCGGCTATCAAAGCTTTGACGACGGTTGGTATTCAGAAAGGACACATGAAAATGCATCTTTTGAATATCATGAACCATCTGGAAGCTACCGATACCGAAAAAACTTACGCTTTAGAATATTTCAAAGATAAAATTGTTTCTTTCACCAATGTGAGAGTGATGCTGGATCAGATCCGTTCCAATCAGACTGCATAAATTATTCTGAGTGAAACAAAGCTACTACGCACACGGAAAATTATTACTGACCGGAGAGTACGTAGTACTGGATGGAGCACTGGCAATTGCCTTACCCACTGCAAAAGGTCAGAAAATGGAGATTTCCGAAGATGTGAAAGGGAATTTTCTACATTGGGAAAGCTATAATTATCTGGGAGAAATATGGCTGGAAGGTATCTGGGATGTTCATCAGCAACAATGGCAAAGCATCAGCGACAGTACTAAAGCTCAATATATACAATCCTTATTTCAATATGCGGATGCAGAGCTGGGCATTGATTTATCCGGTTATGCAGTCAGCACACATCTGGAATTTCCCAATGAATGGGGCTTAGGCAGTAGTTCCACGCTGATTTCACTTTTAGCGCAATGGTGGAGAACAGATCCCTATTATCTTTTACAGAAGTCCTTCGGAGGATCAGGATATGATATTGCCTGCGCTACTTCAGACACACCTGTTTTATACCAAAGAGCATTCCCGCAGCCTAAATCTGAACTCGTACAATTTGATCCGGTATTTAAAGAATGGATAGCATTTTTATATCTCGGACAAAAGCAGGATAGCAGGGAAGGTATCCGTTATTACAAATCATTACAGGACGATAAATCCGAATGGATCGATGAAATCAACGACATTTCCCGCAAAATACTGAAGTGTGAGGACTTTGATGAGTTTGAATATCTTTTATCCGTTCACGAAGTAATCATTTCCCGGATGTTGCAGATAGAAAAAGTAAAAGATCGCTTATTTCCGGATTACTGGGGAACAGTAAAATCTTTGGGTGCATGGGGCGGGGATTTTGTTCTCATTACTCATCACGGAGATTTTGAAGAAGCAAAAAGTTATTTCTCTGAGCTCGGTTACGATACATTGATACCTTATGAAGAAATGGTATTGATGGGTAACAAATAGAACGAGCAATATAAAAATGGTACTAATCCAAAGAGCATCTGATCATACACAGATGTATTAGCTGGCATAAAACAGTTAATGTCTGATTTCTGACACTTTCAGATTAAAAAAGAAAATATGAATTATTTGTGTTTTTCCATACCTTAGGAAATACAAATAATATATATGACAGAACTATCAACGCACGAAAGTGAGATGAGAAGGGAACTCGGATTATTAGACGCTACTATGTTGGTAGCAGGCTCTATGATAGGTTCTGGAATATTTATCGTCAGCTCTGATATCGTCAGAAATGTAGGAAGTGCCGGATGGCTGATTTTTATCTGGGCAATCACCGGAGTGATTACCATCACTGCAGCATTGAGCTTCGGAGAATTGTCTTCTATGTTTCCCAAAGCAGGTGGACAATATGTTTACCTCAGAGCTGCTTACGGGAGGTTAATAGCATTTCTTTACGGCTGGTCTTTCTTCATGGTGATACAGACCGGAACAATTGCAGCAGTAGGAGTAGCATTTGCTAAGTTTACTGCATATATTTTTCCCGTAGTAGGCGAAACTTCTGTTTTCCTTGATTTGGGTTTCTTTAAAATCAGTGGAGCCCAGACGCTTGCTATTGGTACAATTGTTCTTTTGACCTGGTTTAATTCCCGGGGAGTGAAAGAAGGAAAAATAGTACAGACTACGCTGACAATGATTAAAATTCTTTCGCTGTCTGGATTGGTGGTTTTAGGATTGACTGCCGGATTCAATGCAGAAATCTGGAGTGCTAACTGGACTGATGCCTGGCAAAATGCCCGATGGGACGTAAATACACAATCATTGGTGCCGATTGCAGGAGCTGCTATTTTTGCGGGATTTGCTTCTTCCATGGTAGGTTCTATTTTTTCCAGTGATGCATGGAACAATGTTACTTTTATTGCCGGAGAGATAAAAAATCCTCAGCGTAATGTAGGTCTGAGCCTTTTTCTGGGCGTTTTGATTGTTACAGTGATTTATATTGCTGCCAATCTCATGTTTCTGGCAACATTGAGCATGCAGGAAATTGCTTTTGCTGAGCATGACAGAGTCGCTATTGCAGCCTCGCAAAAGATATTCGGAGGAGTGGGTACAATGATCATTGCTGTCATGGTGATGATTTCTACTTTCGGATGTAATAACGGATTGATCCTGGCAGGTTCGAGGGTGTATTATACGATGGCAAAAGATGGTTTATTTTTCTCCAAAGCAGGAAATTTGAATCAAAATGGTGTACCGCAATGGGGACTTTGGGTACAATGCATTTGGGCTTGTATCCTGTGCCTTACAGGCAGATATGGCGACCTGTTGAATTACATCATCTTTGTAGTATTGATTTTTTACTCGCTGACGATTGGGGCGGTATTTGTACTCAGACGAAAATACCCGGATATGGAAAGACCATACAAAGCTATCGGTTATCCTGTTTTACCGTTTTTGTACATAGTGGCGGCATTGTCGATAGGAGTGGGATTGTTGATTTATCAGCCTACTTATACTTGGCCGGGGTTCATCATCATCTTACTGGGAATACCTGTTTATCTCTTTTGGAATAAGTCTGATAACACTCAAATTCAAGAAGAACAATGACAAATGTAGCTTCTATACCTGTTATAGATATCAGTGGCCTGGATACGATAGAAGGTCAGAAAGAGATCGCTCAGAATATTGCGCAGGCATGCAGACAGCACGGCTTCTTTTATATTTCAGGACATGATATCAGCGAATTTTTACAGAGTGAGCTGATGCGTCTGAGCAGGGAATTCTTTGATCAGTCTGAAGAAGAAAAGCTCAAAATAGAGATGTCCAAAGGAGGAAAAGCATGGAGAGGATTTTTCCCTGTCAACGGAGAGCTTACCTCTGGTAAGCCGGATTTGAAGGAAGGGATTTATTTCGGGACGGAATTGGATGCCTCTCACCCTTTTGTACAGGCTGGTTATCCTCTCCACGGGCAAAATCTTTTTACAGAAAAACCGAAAGGTTTCAAAGACGTAGTATTAGAATATATGGACGAAGTAACTGCTTTGGGGCACAAAATTCTCCGGGCGGTAGCTTTGAGTCTGGGTCTGGATGCAGATTATTTTTATGATACCTGTACAAAAGACCCTTTGATTTTGTTCAGAATCTTTCATTATCCTGCACAGGACAGCCATGTATCACAATGGGGCGTAGGCGAGCATACAGATTATGGTTTGCTCACTATTCTGAAACAAGATGCTGTCGGTGGACTACAGGTCAAAAGTCGTGGTGAGTGGATAGAAGCTCCTCCGATACCTAATACATTTATCTGCAATATCGGTGATATGCTGGATCGCATGACAGGCGGATTGTATCGTTCTACACCACATAGGGTTTTAAATCAATCCGGAGTCAGCAGATATTCTTTCCCGTTATTCTTTGATCCCGGATTTACTGCGCAGGTTCGCCGGATTGAAGGTATAGATTCTCCTTCAGAAGATGACCGTGATGAAAGATGGGATAGAGCCAGTGTGCATGATTTCTCAGGTACTTACGGTGATTATCTTTTAAGTAAAATCGGTAAAGTTTTTCCTGATTTAGGCAAGGATGTATTGGATTAAAATAAAAATGGTACTGGGAAATCGATGTCATTTTACAACTCGTATAGAAATATAGTTTATTCGATAAACTCTGACATACCATCTGCATCGTAAATAACTCTGCCATTCCCGATTTCCATGTAAACACCCGCCGGATCTCCGTAATCATTGAGCATAAAGTTGGCATAATGCAAACCCTGGATACCGGAATCCGTTATTTTCCCTGAAATCACTATGACAAGATCAGCCTTGGAATTAGTAGAAGGTTGGGTGTTGTGACTTTTTACAAATATTGAAAACATATTGTCCTGACCAACAATATAGCTGGCGCTTCCCTTTGAGGTGGATGTCGTATTCTCTACTTCATCATAATATTCAATCGTCAGATTTTGATTGTCCTGATTTTTAACTGTTATAATCAAGTTAGAGAATATTTTTCCGGGAGATTCACTTTTAATATTGCTTGTCAAAAGTGTGAAATTATTGATTCTGAATTTTCTTTCTAAAGAATTGGGAGCAATAATCGGAGGATTATCTCCTGTGTACAGCGGCATACCCATACCTTTCATCAGCTGGATAATACTATCGGGAACAAAGTTTACAATTTCTTTTGTAAGACCATTTTCATCTACTTTGCTTTCCGGCTCCTGGTCTTTTTTACAGGAAATAACAGTAACTACTGCCATTAAGAGGATGAGGTGTTTTAGACGTGCATTCATTTTTGTGTATTTAGGTTTTCCTACTCATCAGGCTTTTCGGATTTGCCCCGTTTTCATAGTGGTTGCTGGACTCCACAGAAATTCATGTATGTAAATCTTCATGAAATTATTCTGTGATAAATCTATTGAATGGAGAATGCTGGTTAAATACCTCAATGGGTGAATTTGCCCGAAATATGGATGCAAATCCAATATGACTGAAATAATATGGTTTTAGGGCATTTGCATTTAACTTTTTAGCGAGGTCCGACAGGTGATTATCTAAAGAGATAGCCATGAATTCACTAATAAATGGATAAACTATTCCGTGTCTTTAACAGGCAGATTGCATGATTGTAAATAATAATACCATTGGGAAATTCCAATTCGTGTATTAGTGGCAATAAAATGTTAACGCCAGAATGGTTTGCTACAAAAATGAGCTAAAACATCTTGTTGACTAATTTTATAAAAGGAGTCAGAAAAACCAGAAAAATAGTAACCAACACGACATTGAAGCTAAGATGCGCTATTGCTACTACCATCGTTTCATTAGGAGCAACGCTGAGCACCCAGATGGTAAAGACATTCAAAAAAGGAATAAGTAATAAAACTCCAATGATATTTATCAACGTGTTGGATACCGCAAATTTCTTCGCGTTATGACTCATTTTCATGGAGACAAAAAGTGCTGTGAATGTGGTTCCGACATTTGCCCCCAATACTATCGGAATAGAATCTGCAGGTTGAATGAGATTTTGCTGTACAAAAATAATGGCTAATCCTGTTACCACTGTGCTGGATTGTAAAATTACCGTCAGAATGACCCCGATAAGGATGCTGACGTATCTGTTGGAAGTATATAAAAGTAAATCAGTCAAAACTTCGGATTCTCTTAGCGGAGTGATGGATGTGCTGACCAGATCCAGGCTGAAAAAGATAAATCCAAAGAAGAAAATTCCTTTTCCGAAGACATTGAATTTAAATGGCAAAAGTGATATCAGTGTTCCCAAAACTATAAAGATAGGACCGATGCCTGTCAGCTTGAAAGAAACTAACCAGGCCGTTGCTGTTGTCCCGATATACGAGCCTAACATGATTGCCAGCGAACCGGAAAAAGATAAAATGCCGCTATCTACCATTGAAACAGCCAGAGATGACACTGCTGTAGAGGATTGTATGACGATGGTGAAAATCAGGCCCACGAAGAAAGCAACAAACCTGTTTGCCGTCAGCTTTTGCATGATAGCTTCCAGTTGAATTCCGGCAGCAGCTTTTAATTCGGCACTGAATGAGCTTAATCCGTATAAAAAGAGTATGATTGCACTGAAAATTGAAAATATAACCTGGTAGTTCTCCATATGCAACTCGTTCACGTAAAATACACAAAAAATCAAAAATGGATAATTATGAAGATGGGCGATTGATGAATCAATATCGTCTGGTGAGCAAAATAAAAACACTAAAATGTTTAGCTAAACGGCAATGATGTACGATTGGACAAATAAAGCAACTGACATAGTCCAAAGCAGTAGTCTTTTGTCTGCAGCCAGATACCTCCTTTATGACTTTATAACATACAACTAACATATTTTAACCCGCGAATACTGGCAACTGTGTATGTATTATTTAAATTTGCCATCCAGTATCAGAGAACAAGATAATTCCATGAATTCAAATATATTAAATGCTACAGAGCTAGCAGAATTGCAGCAAAAAGTACAGGAACAGAGTCAATTTGTGGACGTGCTCAGAAAAGAGCTTGCGAAGTCTATCATAGGTCAGCAACACATGCTGGACAGATTGCTGCTCGCATTGCTGACTAACGGACATATTCTTTTGGAAGGTGTTCCGGGGTTGGCAAAAACACTAGCCATTAAGTCATTGTCCGAAGCAGTATCAGTGGATTTCAGCAGGATACAGTTTACGCCGGATTTATTGCCTGCAGATATCGTAGGTACTATGATTTTCCAACAGCACAAAGGAACTTTCGAGGTGAAAAAAGGTCCTGTCTTCTCCAATTTCGTATTGGCGGATGAGATCAACCGTGCCCCTGCAAAAGTTCAGTCGGCACTGTTACAGGCGATGCAGGAAAGAATTGTCACTATCGGAGAAAATACTTACAAGCTTCCTGAACCGTTTTTGGTCATGGCAACCCAGAATCCTATCGAACAGGAAGGTACTTATCCTTTGCCGGAAGCTCAGGTAGACCGTTTTATGCTCAAAGTTGTGATAGATTATCCTAAGTATGAAGAAGAGCGGTTGATCATGCGCATGAATACTACCGGAGAATGGCCGGTTATTCAGCCTTGCGTTTCCAGTGATGATATTCTGAAAGCCAGAAATACTGTCAAAAGTATTTACATGGATGAGAAAATTGAGCAGTATATTCTGGATATCGTATTTGCAACCCGTCAGCCGGACAGATACAGATTGTCAGAAGTCAGTTCATATATAGCTTATGGAGGTTCGCCGAGAGCTTCTATCAGTCTGGCACTTGCGGCAAGAGCTTATGCGTTTTTGCAGCATCGCGCTTATGTGATTCCTGATGATGTGAAAGCAGTGGTGACAGATGTATTGAGACATCGTATCGGGTTGACTTTCGAAGCAGAGGCAGAGCAAATCACATCAGAGCAAATTATTGAAAAGATCATTCAAAGAATAGATGTTCCGTAATGGATATCAGTCACATCATCCAGAGAGTCAAAAAGATTGAGATAAGGTCAAAACTTCTCTCTAATCAGCAATTTGCAGGTGCATATCATACCGCTTTCAAAGGTCGTGGTATGCAGTTCAGCGAAGTGCGTGAATACGCCTACGGTGATGATATCCGCCATATTGATTGGAATGTTTCCGCCAGAATGCAGTCTCCGTATGTCAAGCTTTTCCAGGAAGAAAGAGAGCAGACCGTCATTTTTATGGTGGACATCAGCCCATCCGTTTTGACTTCTATCGGAAATGTAGATCGCAGAGAATTGATAGCCGAGCTGGTTGCAACTTTAGCATTTTCTGCCAACAGGAGCCAGGATAGTGTAGGTTTGCTGTTGTTTGATTCAACAGTTGAAAAATTTATACCTCCGGCAAAAGGCTATCAACAGATCCTTCAAATGATCCGGGCGATTATGACTACAGAATCAACTCCCGGAAGCACTACTAATCTCGAAGAAGCTGTAAATTATTATAAGAAAATTCATAAGCGCAATGCTGTTGTTTTCTTACTGTCAGATTTTTTGTTTGACAACTATAAAAATACATTGAGCATCCTTTCTGCAAAAAATGATTTGATCGGCATTACAGTAAAAGATCCTTTGGATGATATGCTGCCGGATGTCGGTTTGATTCAGGTAATGGATGCAGAGTCAGGAAAAGTGGAATGGGTGGATACTTCTTCCGGTCAGTACAAAAGCTGGTATCAGCAGCAGTCGTCTTATAGAAATACATATTTCAAAAAAGTATTTTCTGAGGTCAATGCTTCCACTATACAGCTGTCAGATCAGGATGATTATATCAAAAAGCTGCAGGCATTTTTTCATCAAAGAGCAAAAAGAAAATAAGATGAAAAAGATAGCGTTCCTTATTCTGTTCATTTTTCCATTAGTATTGTTCGCCAATGATTCTATTCAGGGGACAGCAGTTTTTTATGGAAAGAATTTATATCTGGGAGAAAAGATTTATCTGGAAATAGAGGTCATTGCGCCCAAATCAGTAAAGATTGAGCTGCCGGAAAATGCACCAGCCATCAAAGGACTGGAAGCCTTTGGCAGTCCATCTTCATTGGAAGAAATAGATAAAGTACAATCCAAAATTTATAAAAAAAGATACTCCTACATTGCCTTTGACAGTGTTTCCGGAGAAACAGGAATTATACAAATCCCATATACAGATAATGGAAAAGGTGAAGTATTAAGCATTCAGGGAAGTTCTTTTCAGGTAGGGCGAATTCCTGTAGATACGACAGATGCATTGCGGGCGGCATATGGACCTCTACCGGTGGCAGCTGCAGCAGAATGGAATGTATTCATATGGATAATTGTAGCTGTGATCATACTGGGAGGATTTTTTGCATTTCTTCAATGGAGAAAACACCGTAAAAAATTATCTATACCTATCAATGTTGATCCGAGAGAATGGGCTTTGCAGCAATTGGATATTCTGGAGCAGCAAATCCCTTATGCGAAGCAAAAAGACAGCTGGAGCCAGTTTACTGATATTGTAAGATTATACATGGAAAGAGTGTGGGATGTCCCTGCTCCTTATTTTTCTACCGGAGAAGTTTTAAGTGCAATTGCAGGCAAGCAGGCCTATTCTTCGCAGATAGATGCTGTTGCACAAGTACTGGAAATCAGTGACCAGATTAAATTTGCTAAAAAAACTTCTAATGAGGAAGAACAAAAGCAAGCAATAGAAATTGCCAGAGAAATCATTCGTTTCCAACCGGGAAATAAAATGACAGTCGTAAAAGAGGAGGTCGAAAATGGGTAATATCACATTGGCACATCCCTGGTTTTTGCTGTTGCTGATATTGCTCCCGTTTTTATGGCGACACTATAAGAAAACAGAAAACAAGGTGGTCAGAAAGATGAAAGTTCCCTCACTGGGAACTACATCAGCACCGCCGCAAAGCGGAAGAGTGAAGCTGAGACATCTTCCTGTTATTTTCAGAATGCTGGCTTTAGTATTGCTGATAGTGGCGCTGGCACGTCCGCAAAAGCCTATCGGCAGCTCCCCTTTGAGCATTGAAGGAATAGATATCATGCTTTCACTGGACATTTCAGGAAGTATGATGGCGCAGGATTTCAAGCCTGATCGTTTACAGGCTGCGATCAAAGTTGCCAAAGATTTCATTGCAAAAAGACCCAATGACAGAATCGGCCTGGTGATTTTTGCCGGAGAAAGCTTTACGCAATGCCCATTGACCACAGATCATAGAGTTTTAAATGCTCTCTTGTCCAATATTCAGATCAATGTGTTAGAAGATGGTACCGCGATCGGAATGGGCCTGGCAACTGCTGTGAACAGACTGAAAAACAGCGAAGCACGCTCTAAGGTCATCATTCTGATGACAGATGGCGTAAACAATACCGGTTATATTGATCCTCAGACTGCTATGGAAATGGCAGTAGCTGAAAATATCCGGACATACACGATTGGTATCGGTAAAAATGGTACTGCCCCATATCCGGTACCGGATCCTTTTACAGGAAGAACAGTGTACAGGGATATGGAAGTTCAGATTGATGAAGAACTCCTGAAAGTTATTTCCAAAGGAACAGGTGGCGAATATTATCGTGCTGAGAACAATAAAGAGCTGGAAGAAATTTATCAGAAAATAGATCAGCTGGAGAAATCCAGGATCCAGGTTAGCGCATACACTCCGAAAGAAGAATTATTTTTCCCGTTACTGGTCATAGGTCTGCTCTTCTTATTAATAGAATGGATCGTCAAAGCCATTTACCTAAAACAAAATATCTGATATGTGGCGTTTAGAACATATTGCAGCGTTGTGGTGGTGGCTGATCATTCCGATAGCCGTAATGGCGATTTATTCTCTCACTCAAAAGCGGACAAAAAAGCTCAGCTCATTAGGTAATCCTGAAAAAATCCGCTCGCTCATACAGTCTGAATCACCCCAGCAGACTTTGGTCAAAAGATCTGTATGGTTTGCTGCCATTACCTTATTGATTCTTGCAATGGCGAATCTTCAATCAGGTACCGAGGAAGAATCTGTTACCAATAAAGGTAGTAATGTGGTCATCGCTCTGGATTTGTCCAATAGCATGCTGGCAAAAGATATTGCACCCGACAGGTTGGAGAGAAGCAAAAAATTCTTGACAAATCTGGTGAGTAAATTTGGCGGCGACAGAGTGGCGTTTATCATTTTTGCAGGCAGAGCATACATTCAGATGCCATTTACTACAGATTACGGTGCTTTTGAAATGCATTTAAGATCCGTGAATACAGATGTGATTCCTACTCAGGGTACAGCTTTGGGTGAAGCTATTGCTGTAGCAGAATCTATGCAGACCGCCGATGATCAGCAGGAAAAAGTGTTGATTCTTTTATCTGATGGCGAGGATCATGACAGCAAAGCTGTTTCGATAGCAAAACAGGCCGCTTCTAATAAAATGATCATTCATACTATTGGAGCAGGAACAACGAAGGGAGCACCAATTCCGGAAAAATCAAGAGCCGGAGGTGTCAGCTATAAGAGAGACAATTCAGGAAATCAGATACTTTCCAGGCTCAATGAAGATGTACTGAAAGAAATAGCATCCGCAGGTGGAGGTAAATATTTCAATATTTCAGATGATAAAAAAGCCTTAAAAGAAATTCAGAGAAGTATCAAATGGGCAGCCGGATCTACCGGAGAGGAAAAAATCTATACACGATACAAGAATTATTTCCAATGGTTTTTATTCCCGGCGATACTATTGCTGATGTTGGAATTGGCAGGAGTACATATTCTGAGCTTCAGAGGAAAGAAAAGAATAGTACCGTTGCTGTTATTGGTATGCTTTATGGGATTTTTAGCTTCATGTGTTTCCAAAGATGAAAAATATAAAGCTTACGAGTCCTATCAGAAAGCAGATTTTGCAGGGTCACTAAAAACTTATCAGGAAATTATGACTAAAGACAGTTCGGCTGAAAGCAGCTATAATGCAGCAACCGGATTTCATGCGCTTCTGAATGCGGATAGTGCTTTGGCTTTATATGATCAGGCATTGCAAAAGCAACCGGATACATTGACTGCCGCACGAACATTATTCAATAAAGGTTGTATCTTCTTTTATCGGGGAGATTTTAAAAGTGCAGCCGATGCTTTCAAAAACTCTTTGAGATATCAACAGGGCAACTACAGAACACAATACAATCTCAGCCTGACATTGGCACTTTTACCGCCGCAGGATCAGGACGAAAAACAGAATAAAGATCAGGACAAGAACCAGGAGAACAAAGACGAAAAAAATCAGGATCAGGAAAATAAAGACGATCAAAAAGAAAATTCTGACCAGAAAAAAGACCAGAACGGAAAAGATAAAGATGATCAAAAGGATCAGCCTGAAGATAAGGAAGAACCTAAGCAGGATGATAAAAAAGATACAGGAAAAGATAATGGGCCTCAGAAACAGCAGCCACAGCAAGGAAAATTATCACCGCAGGACGTACAGCGGCTGTTCCAGGCACTGGACCAGCAGGAAAAAGCAGTACAGAAGCGCATTATGACAAAACAGGGTGAACAGTCAGGTCAACCATATATAGAAAAGGATTGGTAATGAAAGGGTGTAGAATCATATTTTTTATAGCATTTTTGCTTTTCAGCACTGCCATATCGGCTCAGAGCATATCTATACAGGTAAGTGCTGATCAGGTAAGCGTGGGAGAATCTGTTTTGATCTCCTATACGATTGATGGAAGCGTGGATGATTTCAGTCTTCCTGATTTTAAGGGATTTAAAGTGTATCAATCCGGTCAGTCAACAAATGTTTCCATTATCAATGGTAAGGTTTCTAAAAGTATCACTTACAATATTACTATAGTTCCGTTGTCAGCAGGTACTTTTGAAATAGCTCCGGCCAGGGCAGTTGTTAACGGTAAAAAGGTCGCTTCATCTCCTTTTTCAATAGAAGTGCTGAATAACGGCAATCAACCCCGCTCTCAGAATCAGGGGCAAAATTCCTACGGACAGACAGCCCCTCAATCTTCTCAAAGGATAGATCCTCCTACTGAAAACTGGAAAGACAATATCCTTTTGCTGGCGGAAGCTGATAAGAAAAAAATATATGTGGGTGAGCAGGTAACAATTACCTATAAGCTGCTGCGTAGACTGGATTTTCAAACTATGGAGGTCGAAAAGCTGCCGGTTTTTAAGGGATTTCTTTCAGAAGAAATGGAAATTCCCAACCATCAGGCAGAAGGTGTGATGGAGTATCGCGGACAAAGATTTTATTATCAGGCATTCAGGAAAGTCGCATTATTTGCAGCACAGGCAGGTAAGCAGACAATAGATCCATTGATTGCCAGAGGCGTGATCCTGATTCCGGATAAAGATCCTTTTTTCGGAACTACCTTATTTCAGACGACAACACCTAAGATGGCTGTCATTTCATCTAATTCATTACAGGTAGAAGTGATACCACTGCCCGTTGAAAATCAGCCGGAAAACTTTTCGGGTGCAGTAGGACAGTTTGATGCAAGCAGAACAGTTTCATCCAGTAATATTGCACAGGGACAATCTGCTACCATGAGTGTAGATATACGTGGCTGGGGTAATCTGAAAGCAATTTCCCCGCTGAAAGTAGATTTGGGAAGTTCTGTAGAAGGATTTGAACCTGAGATCATCGACAACCCTAAGAAAAATGGTGAAAGCTATGGGGGAATACGCACATTTAACTATGCAGTAGTGCCACAGAAAACAGGTAACATTATTATTCCGCCATACGAGTTTGTGTATTTTGACCCACATGAAAAAAACTATATCACAAAGGAATTGCCGGAAATTGCTTTAAGTGTTTCCCCTGCCCAGGCAGGCAATGAACAGGAGATCTCTAAAGGAAAGCATTTTCAGGCAGAGTTAAAAAGCGGATTGACAGCAGAAAATAAAAGCTCAGCTTTGCCGGTAACGATTGCATTAGCGTCAGGATTTCCGTTCATGGCATTTATAGGATTATTGGTCTGGAGACGAAAAAAATCAGAATTAATACCTGATAGATCTTTAGCTGGTTTCCAGTGGCCGGATCTGGATCAATTCCCTGAACAGAAAAAGTACTCAGTGCTGGCACAGGCTTTGAGAACCAAGCTACAGCAGGATCTAAAGATAACAGCCACATCAGATGCAGATATTCTTCAAAAAATAGAAGATCCAACCTTACAGCAAAAAATAGCCTTTGTTTTGCTTTCCTGTGACAGGGCTGCATATTCGCCTATGCAATCCACTTCTAAGGAGCTCAAAAATCTCGCAGAAGATGCTTGTTCACGAATCCTGCAATCACAACCATCATGAAAAGAATTTTAAGCATATTGCTGGTTGTGATGTCAGTATCATTGGTAAATGCTACTGAACAGGATTCATTGTTTACAGTTGCTCAACAACATTACATACAGAGAGATTATAAAAAAGCATATCATATCTATGACGGATTGATTCGTGAAGGATATACCTCTCCGAATTTGTATTACAATTTTGCGAACACCTGTTTACAAACAGATCAGCCGGAAAGAGCAATTGCATACTACGAGAAAGCTTTAAGGAGCCGTCCGGGTGATACCGAAATTCAGAATAATCTAGCCTATGCGCGCAAACAATCGGGCGTTACAGATATTCAGGAAATCTCTTTCTGGTCCGGAATAGATGAACAATATCTCTACATCATCAATATAATCATTGTATGGATAGCAATATTGTTGATCGCATATATATTGTTGCTGGCCAGACCTGCACAACGGAAGAAATTATATATAGGATTGCTTGTAATTGGAATTTGCACAGCTTATATTTCTATACAGAGCGCACTGGTATATCAAAACAAACACCTGAAAACTTTTGCCATCGCACAGGGTGAGATGATCATGTACAAAGATCCTGCAAAATTTTCTACAGAAGTCTATGACATCTTTGCCGGTCAGAAAGTAGAAGTTCTCCAATCAGGAAACGGTTGGTCAGAAGTCATCACTGAGCGTAACAAGCAAGGTTGGGTCCAAGCAGATGGATTGATAGAGATATAATCCTTTAGAAATGAATCATCTGATAGTCAGTTACATTTCCGGTGCATAAAAACAGGGTGAGAAATAATATTTCTAACAAATACTTGTCAGAAGAAAATTATCACTCACCCTATTATCTTCGGATGGACCTGAAAATTTATTTTTTCAATCCTATTTCTCTCAATCTTTCGTCAAGATATTCGCCTGCGGTAATAGGTTCGTAAGCAATAGGATTATTTTCAGAAATGCAATTTTCCAGGCAATCCAAAGGCATTTCACTTCTCGGATGTAGGAAGAAGGGAATGGAATATCTGTGTGTATGCCATAGCTCACGTGGAGGATTCACTACCCTGTGAGTAGTAGATCTCAATACATTATTTGTTAATCTTTGAAGCATATCGCCCACATTGACTACAATCTGGCCAGGCCCTGCTTTCACATCTACCCATTGACCTTCTCTGGTCAGGAGTTGAAGACCATCAGCAGAAGCTCCTACCAATAATGTAATCAGGTTGATATCTTCATGTTGTTCAGCACGAATGGCTGATTTGGGTTCATTGAGGATCGGTGGATAATGAATGGCTCTCAGAATGCTGTTGCCATTTTTGATTTTGGGTGCAAAATAGTTTTCATCTATATCCAGATAATTGGCAATAGCTCTTAAAAGATGTGCTCCGGCTCTTTCAAAGCTTTTATACAAATCTTTTCCTACAGCATTGAAGCCTTCCAGCTCTGTGACATCCATATTGTCAGGATAATCTTCAGCAGGCATGACTTCATCTTCTACGTATTGACCTATTTGCCAGAATTCTTTTAAATCAGGTACCTCACTTTGTTTTGCTTTCTCTCTGCCGAAAGAAGTATAACCACGTTGACCGGCCAGCTCAGGAACTTCGTATTTTACTTTTAAATCTGTAGGCAAAGCAAAAAACTTTTCTACCAATTCATAGAATTTAGAGATGGTTTCATCAGTAATACCATGACCTTCTACTGCTACGAAACCAATTGTCTCATAAGCCTTGCCTAATGCCTGGACGAAAGCTGCTTTTTTAGCCGGATCTTCAGAAAGATAATCTTGTAGGTTAATGACTTTTACTATGCTCATGTAAGTTTTTATATAAAAATTAGAAAATAAAATGAACGTTGAGTTATATGATTTTCCTCTGTCGGTAAATGTAAGAAATTATATAGAATATTGATTACAAGTATTTTTAGTGATGTAGTACACTTGCAGCTAAAGCATATTCCAATCACTTTCGGGATTACTTTGGTATGATTTTTAACTTAAGAATTCAGGAAGTTTTATTTGTTTAATTTTGAGCAATATGAAAATCCTGAAGCGTAATATTTTTCTGATTTGTATTTGTGCAGCAACATTCGTAGCCTGTAAGAAGAAAGTAAAGCTTAGTTTTGACGAGACTCCTGTTGTGATTGGACAAAAGGAGATGATACAGGTTACGTCCCCTGCGGATTCTATAGTGACAGATTTCAAATTTCTTCAGGCAAAAATGAAAGCTACTGCTGTATTGAATGGCTCAGTGCAGAGTTTTAATACCGTTATGAGATGGGAAAAAGGGAAACGTATCTGGATGTCCATGAGCTTGTTTGGTATAGAAGGTGTCAGAACATTGATAGATAGTAGTGGAGTACAGTGGGTGGATAGAATAAATAACGAGTATCATCGCCTTCCGATGAATAAAGTAGCTTCCAAAATCAATATGGACCTGGATTTTATTGCTATGGAAAGATTGCTGCTCGGACTACCGGTAATAAAAGATACTTTACCTGTAGAGGTAACCACTTCAGACCAGTGGCTCAAATGGAGTACAATTCACCGGAATGGATTTACCTCAAATGCAGTTTTCAATAGAATCAACAATATGTTGATAGAATATCAGGCACAAAATCTTGTACAACAACGAAATTTGTCTGCAAAGTATGGTGACATCAGACAAGTGGGTAATGGTCTTTTCTCATTTGAAAGATTAATAAATATTTCTCAGGGAAGTGCAGTATTCGAAATGCAGTCAAAATTTTCTGAAGTTACTATATTAGATGAATTGAATTTTCCGTTTGAGATATCAGACAAGTATAAAAAGATAGAATATTGAAAAAGATTCTGAGTTACTTCATTTTGCTGTTCATCCTGCCCGTATCATTGCTGGCACAGGATCAGAAAACTTTGGAGAAAAAAAGAAAACAATTAGAATCTGAAATCAATCAGACACAGAAAGCAATACAACAAACGCAGGCGACAAGAGACAATTCACTGAAAGAAATTGTCAATCTTGAAAAACAAATAGAGCTGCGTAAAGAATTAATTGATAATACTTCCAAAGAAGTAAAGGAGTTTACTGTACAGATTAATGAAACCAACGACAATCTTTTTGTACTGGAAACCAATCTTAAAAAGCTTCGTGAAAACTATGCAAGAGCTATTCACGGTACATATAAGTCTTATCGGTTGACAGACCAGTTTTTATTCGTTGCCAGTTCATCATCTTTTTCAGAAGCTTTGAGAAGAGTCAACTATCTGCGAAAAGTGGGTGACTTCAGAAAAACGCAGGTAGACGAAATTGTCAAAACCCAGGCCGAAATCAACAAGAAGCTTGCACAAATACAGCAAAAGAAGAATACACAGGAGAAGCTATTGAGCCAGCAAAAGAAACAGGAAACTGAACTCACTAAAAACAAATCCCAGAAATCTAAATTAGTGGAGCAGCTCAAAGTCAAAGAAGGAAATCTGAATAAGCAACTCGCACAGAAGAAAAAAGAAGCTGAAAGATTGAATGCACAGATTCAGGCGATCATTGCCAAAGAAATTGAGCGTCAAAGAAAATTAGAAGAAGAAAGAAGGAAGAAAGAAGAAGCTGCGGCTAAAGCAAATGAATCTAAAGGTAGCACTTCGGGTACAGGTAGTAGTTCCGGAAAAACAAGTACACCTGCCCCTGTAACCCCTGAGGTAGCCAAGCTCTCTGCATCTTTTGCATCCAATAAAGGCAGACTGCCGTGGCCGGTAGAAAGAGGCACTATCTCCAGAGGATACGGGCCATATAAGCATCCGGTTTGGGGAGGTGATATGGAAAATAAAGGATTAGAAATCCGCACAGAAAAAAATGCGAGTGTCCGGGCTGTTTTCGATGGGAAAGTCATCAGCATTGTCAGCAATCCGATTTATAAAAATGCAGTGATCATCAGTCATGGAGACTACTTTACAGTTTATACGAAGCTGGAAAGTGTGTCAGTATCTAAAGGCCAATCTGTATCTGCAAAGCAGGTGATAGGTAAGGTCTACACCGACGATGAAACAAATGAAACAGAAATGCACTTCGAGATCTGGCAGGGTAATGCTACACAAAATCCCTCACTCTGGATAGCAAGGTAAATTAGTCTGTGAAGTCAGAGCTATAATTTTTTTGATTCAGATGATGACTATGATTCGGGCATAATCCGGCTCAAAGATTGTATGGAATATTGCCGATGTATTTAATTGCTTGCGTTAGCACAATCGAAAGTCCACAATCAAAAATCGTCAATCGTTAATCTCCAATTTTCAGCGACAACGTTTCCTTAGAGATGATTTTCAATAATAAGGAAATGAGCAAACTAGAGAAACCCGTTATCGCGAGACCGTACAGCCAGAAAATATTGGTAGATTTCATACCGTAATTCATCGCAATAGCCAATAAAATATAAGATGCCGAACGAGCAATCGTTTTCCAGTTGATGTTTAATTGGAAGAGAAAGTAAGTTGCCAGCCAATATATCGTCAGCATGAAAATCTGTGTCCCGAAAGTAGTAATAGCAGCACCATAAGCACCGTATTTGGGAATTAGGACAAGATTGACGACCACATTCATAATGCTGGCAATCGTCAGACTTGGAATCATAATTCTAAAAAGTCTTTTTGCAGTCAATAGTGGACCCAGAACATATAACAAGCCTACAGGAATAAAATTGAGCAGCAGAATGGTAAAAATCTCACCGCTGTACGTCGGATCTTCTCCTGGGTACAGAGTATGGATAATATCTTTTGCATAAAAAACACCGCCGACGACTATCGGAATAATCACAGTGAACATAATATTATATCCCTGTTTGAGAATTTGGTGGATATTTTCTTTTTTACCCAATTGAAAAGCAAACAATGGTAACAACACGCCTGAAACGATATATCCGATATTGTTCACAGATTCCATGATACGATAGCTTTGAGCATAAATACTTGCTTCCCGAGCTCCTTTATCACCCAGGAGCTGTTCTATCATCACAGTATCTACTCTGTAAAAGATAGTCATGAGAAAATAAATCAGCGCAAACGGAATCGCCTGAATGACGATTTTTTTGAAAAGCGGAATATCAAATTTCCACTCAAAAGAAGACGAAAGCTGTAAATTATAGTAGATGCAGATCAAAGTGGTTGCAGCTAAAGAAGCAGTCTGTATCCATACAAAATTATCTACAGTGAGCGGTATAAACCGGATAGAAGGAATGAGCATAAACGAACATCCAATAATCATCAGAAATTTGTCCAGAACAGACAGAAAAGAATCCTTTATAAAAAGTCTGTGAGCGCTGATATTCGAGCGCATAAAGATGTTGAAGGAAAGTAAAATCTGATTGAGTATCAGCCATGGGAAAAAAGAATGAGCAGCATAGCCCAGAATGATTCCTGCTGCAATCGTCAGGATTAAGTAGAAAATAGTCAATACTAATTTCGCAGAAAGCATTCCCGGAAAGAGCTTAGCAAATCTGGAATTGTCAGTAGCTATTTCTGTCTGATTATAATTTTGAAGACCAAAATCCAATAAAATCTGAAAAAGATAAGTAAAGTTGAAGATCGCAAAGTAAATTCCGTAAGCATCACCGCCCAGCTCATTTTGCACGGTTCGGTCAATGCCAAAAACCCAAACAGGTTTGATGACAAAATTGACACACAAAGCAAAAATCGTATTGAATAAAAAGGACTGACGTACGTTCATATTAGTTTTTTAGATGCGGATACACTTCATCTAATGCAGAAAGAATCACATTGCAGGCGAAATGTATTTCCTCCTCTGTAATAATCAATGGTGGTGCAATTCTCAAAGCATTGGCTTCAAACAAGAACCAATCCGTTAACACACCTTTGCCAATACATACCTGAATGACCTTTTGCAGATTCTCAAAAGAGTCCAGATGCACAGCCATCATCAGTCCTTTGTGAGTGATCTTTTTGATAGCCGGATGTTGAAGTTGTTCTATGAACAAAGCCTCTTTTTTTGCGACATCCTGTATATAAGTGCTGTTAAGCAATATTTCCAGATTTGCCAGAGCTGCAGCACAGCTTACCGGATGACCTCCGAAAGTGGTGATATGACCCAGCACAGGATTCTCTGTTAATTTTCCCATGATTTCAGACGAAGAAATAAAAGCCCCGATAGGCATTCCGCCACCGAAACCTTTTGCCAGCAATAAAATATCCGGAACGATCTCCAGTTCCTCAAAAGCAAACATCCTTCCGGTTCTCCCGCACCCGGTCTGAATTTCATCCAGCACCAGCAAAGTCCCCGTTTCACTACATTTTTTTCTTAGTGCCTGCATATAGCTTTTTTCTGGGACAGTGATACCGCTTTCCGCCTGTACCGGGTCTATAAAAACTGCAGCAGTTTGTTCCGTGATTTGCGTTAAATCCTCTTCTATATTATATCGTATTCTTCGTATTGCCGGTAGGAGCGGTCTGAACTTATTTCTCCAGTATTCATCTCCCAGAAGACTCAATGCTCCCTGTGTACTTCCGTGATACGCATTGTGAAAGCCTGCAATTTCGTGTCTTCCGGTATATCTTTTCGCCAGTTTCATGGCACCTTCCACGGCTTCAGCACCTGAATTAGTAAAATATACCTGTTGTAATGATTCCGGTAAAATATTGGTCAGCAATTCTGCCAGCTGTACCTGAGGTGACATCACTAGTTCGCCATAAACAAGCGTATGCATGAAAGTTTCGGCCTGTTTCTGGACAGCCTGAACAATAGCAGGATGACAATGACCCAGATTACTCACACTAATGCCGGCGATGAGATCCATCCATTTCTCACCGTTTTTCCCGTAAAGCCACATTCCGGAAGTCCTTTCTATTTCCAGCAAAAGCGGATTATCGCTGGTTTGAGCAATATGTTTTAGGAATAACTGTCTTTCAGAAAGCATTCTGCGAATATAGGATGAATGAGTGTAATACCGGTTTCTTTTCCCTCAGATAGTTTCGGGGGCTGCCCCGCTGTGGCGGGTCGGGCTTTCACTGCGAGCCTCCATTTACATTCCGGTTCTCCGCTCTATCCCTCAGCCGCTGACGCCTGCTTGATTCACCAAAGGCGTAAATGAGAGAAACAAAAGCAACTGAAATCAAATCTCTATGCAATTCTGCGCCCTTGACTTTGAGGTGAAAAGTCGGGTGCGATTCTTTGGTTACTTCCCCCTAAAGAAAATGGCAGAATAAATTTTGTTGCAATATTTTTTATCAGGATTAAGGCTAAAAGCTGTACTGCCTACACATCCCAGAGGGATGAAATGTTTCTAGCCCAAATCATCTGTAAAGTAAGGTACGACCCCTTCGGGGTCGAATGCGAACACGCTCATAATCTGACTATAAACATGCGAATCCTTCGGATTCAGATTTGTGTGCATCTAAGTACTAAACTTAACCAAACAATTTTGGGCGTTCTAATCATCGTTTTTCATTTATCAAACTATCTAGGTTGAGAATGGTAATAAAGAAAAATGTATGTCATGCCTAGAAAATCAATTCGTGTATTAGTGGCAGACAACTGCCTTTTAATTGCAAAAGCCGTGACTTTCACCTTTTTTAAACCCTTGTTGTTAATTTTTTATTTATTTTGAGTTATTCTAAAATTAAAATCGAAAGCATGGCTCAACTTGTTTTTCCTCACGTACAGTTTCTGAATATAGTCCGTTCTACTCCACAGGCAATTTTTTTGAATCAGCCTTTTAATGGAAAATGGCACGAATATTCATGGGCTGAAGCGGATAAACAAGTCAGAAGCATGGCAGCTTATTTGCAGAATCTTGGCTTGGAACCGGGTAGCAAGGTGGCTATTATTTCAAAAAATATTGCTCACTGGGTCATGAGCGACCTTGCAATTATGATGGCCGGATATGTATCTGTACCATTGTATCCGACTATTCCTGCCGATATTATTGAGTATGTCATGAAACATAGCGAGGCTAAGGTAGCATTTGTAGGTAAGCTGGATGAATGGCAAAAGCAAAAAAGCGGTATGCCTGCAGATGTTCACACGATCTCATTTCCTTTCTGGACAGAAAAATGTGATGCACATTGGGATGATATCGTAGCAAATACACCTCCATTGAAAGAACCGGCTCATCGTGAAGGCAACGAATTGATGACAATTATCTATACATCAGGAACAACTGGTTTGCCCAAAGGAGTAATGCATACTTTCCATTCTTTTTCTTTTGCCATTACTTATGCTTTGACGGCATTAGAAAGATTAGATGAAGAAGAAAGATTTTTCTCCTATTTACCTCTTTCGCATATTGCCGAAAGGATGTTGGTAGAAATGGGCGGAATATATTCAGGAGGGAAAATTTCATTTGCTGAATCCCTGGAGTCATTCCCCGCGGATCTGCAAAAAGTAGAACCTACCGTATTTCTTGCGGTACCGAGAATCTGGACAAAATTCCAGATGGGTATCCTGAATAAATTACCGCAGAACAAGCTCAATCTGCTTTTGTCCATTCCTTTTGTATCATCTCTCATCAGAAAAAAGGTCAAAACAGGATTGGGATTAGCTAAAGCAAAATACGTACTGGCTGGTGCTGCACCTTTACCTGCAGCAACAATGGGATGGTTTGATAAACTGGATATCAGAATCTGTGAAGCTTATGCTATGACAGAAAACAGTGCTTATTCGCATTTTACAAGACCCAATAACAGAAAGCCGGGCTATGTAGGACAGCCATTTCCGAGAGTGGAGGTACGAATTTCTGAAGAAGGAGAAATTCAGACCAGAAGTGAAGCCAATATGATTGGTTACTACAAGGATGATGAAAAAACTATTGAAGCATTGCTACCGGATGGATTCCTGTGTACAGGTGACCAGGGTGAAGTAGATAAAGACGGATTTCTTAAAATCACCGGACGTATCAAAGATATTTTCAAAACGGATAAAGGAAAATATGTTGCACCGGCACCGATAGAAATGAATCTTTCAAAAAATACAATGATAGAGCAGGTTTGCGTAGTCGGTTCAAATCTTCCTCAGACAATGGCATTGGTCGTGCTTTCACAGGAAGCCAAATCATTGGAAAAAAGTGTAGTGGAAGAAAGTTTATTGACTACTGTAAAAGAAGTTAATCAGACATTGGATAAGCACGAGAAGATTAAAAAAGTAGTAGTGATGAAAAATGAGTGGACTGTTGACAATAATCTGCTGACACCTACTTTAAAGGTAAAACGCAATATCCTTGAAGGCAAATGCCAGCATAATTATCAGACTTGGTACAATAAGTCTGAAAGCGTTATCTGGGAATAGGAATGCTATACGACACTTGTAGGAGAGTGATACTCTTGTGAAATAATGTACTTGAAAACTGTTTTAGGTTTTAAACAATGCGGTTATTAGCAATTGTAAAAGAGGAAAAGCAATGATGCCTCAACCGGAATTTGAAATAAAGTCCAGTCAGATAATTCCTAAGGAGTTTGCAGATAGAAATATATCGACCTTTAAGCAGGCAATATTGTTTGTGCAACAATTACCTTATGGACGGAATTCTGATAAAAACAACTTACTTTCTGTATTTATTGACAATTGTGGTACATGCAGTACAAAACATGCCTTACTCAAAAGACTTGCTGACGAAAATGGCTTTGATAATATAAAGCTCATCGTAGGTATTTTTAAAATGAACAAGGAAAATACACCTGAAATTTCTGTGACGCTTTCAGAGAATAAGCTGGAATATATTCCGGAGGCACATTGTTACTTAAAATATCAGAACCAAATAATGGACTTGACCAAAATCGACTCAAAGCCATCAGATTTTTTGGACGAACTGATAGAAGAAATAGAAATTTTACCGGAACAAATCACTGATTACAAAGTCGACTATCACAAAAATTATCTTTCAAAGTGGCTCGAAAGTGAGAAACAGATAAATTTGTCACTTAGCGAAATATGGAAAATCAGAGAACAGTGTATTCAAGACTTAGCGAACAATAGTTAATGCTGAAAAATGAGCATTGTCTTAGAATTGAACAGAATGCATGACTCTGCGCATTTACTTTTTGCGGAGAATAAATTGTTTAATCGCCGTATTTTTGCGGTAATTATTTTGAAGACGACAACTTGATTGTAAAAAATAATCCAATATCGTTTAGTTAAACTATAGCAGTGAGATGCTTACAGTTCGACTTCGCTCACTGACCGCAGCATGACTTACTATATAAAATGGATGGATTTATGTCATTTTGGAAGAATCTAAAATCAATCCATTTTGTTGACTAAACGACATCGATCTCTAATCATTCAAATCGTCCATCCACTTCCATCTGGTCGATTAATTGTAAAAAGACAGGGATCCAGAATTTATCATCCATCTGGAGATTGGTTTTTTCGCCTAAGCGGATAAACATCAGATCTTTTTCAGGACACATAAAAATTAGCTGACCATACATGCCTGCGGCGGTGAAGCAATTGTAAGCAGAAGGTGCCCTCCAGAAATGATATTTATAATTGATGGCCGCACCTTCACTGATTCTCGGAGTGCGAATAGTATCCAGCCAGAATTTTGGTACAATCTGCAGGTCGTTGTATTTGCCGTCATTCATCCATACCCGGCCAAGCTTTGCAAAATCTCTGGCAGTAGCATCTACACAGCAGAATGTTTTGGCTTGTTGAGTCTTCTTACTGTCTACAGCCCAGTGGATAGGTTGTTCAGTTCCGATTTTCGACCAGACTTTTTCTTCCCAGACTTCATAAACTGGTTTCTGATAAACCTTTTCTATGAGCATACCTAAGATCTGAGAATTGGCATTGTCATAATAAAATCTTGTTCCGGGTTCATCATTGAATCCTTTTGGTAAGACCTTTTTTGCCAGATTTTTTCCATAATAGAGCTTGATCAGACCATTGTATTTTATGCCTGATGTATGTTGTAAAAGATGTTCGATTGTTACATTTCCAAATTTCTCACAATCTATTTCCGGAAAGTACTTACAAAAAGGTTCCCGGGTATTTTGAATTTTTCCCTCACTGATCGCAATTCCTACCAAAGTGCTGACAATGGATTTAGCCATGGAAAAAGATGTCAGATAACTGTTTTGATCTTTCCCTTTAAAATACTTTTCATAGATGATGGTATCCTTGTGAATAACCAGAAATGCTCTGGTATCTTTCCCTTTCAGAGCCTTTTCAAAATCCGTTTGTTCGAAAAGATTGAAAAGATTGGCAAGCTTATATTTCTTACCAAAACTGGTGTCAATATTTGTTACAAAATGAAAAGGTTGAGGGTCTGCCTGCACTTGAACTTGTGGAAATACATTGTTTGTTTTGATTTTCGGCAGATTATAAACAATACTCCTGGTTGGTAAACAGGATGCTAATAAAATACAGAATAATAAGTATAAGATTATTCTCATGATTTAAAGGTAATTATTTTCCAGTATTTAATTTTATATCAAAAAATCGAATACACAAAAATGAGTATTTGATGAAAAAAATATTTCAAAATGTTATGTCGTTTGTATAATTGTGGTATCTTTGTTATATAACCATTTATTAATTAAACTTACGTATGAAAAAGCTATTTGTTATTGTGGCGGTATGCGGTATCGCTTTTGGAACAACAACATCTTGTAAAAAAGAGAGAGACTGTAAATGTGATGACTATTCAGTAAAAATCCCTAAAGGGAAAAAAGGTGATCAGGAAACTGCTTGCGAAGCAATGTCAATAGTTTACGGTAACTGTAAATTAAGCTAAAAACTGGCTTAAATTAGTAAGGGCAAATGAGAATTTGCCCTTTTTTTATGTCCATAATCATAATTTCCGACTTCATGTAACTTAAATATTTTATGGATATTGTATAATTTGTTGGTATGAAAATTTCCTTTCCTAAACTCCTTCTTATATTTATCGCTCTGTTTTTTGTTTTATCAGCAGTCGCTAAGTTATTTCCGGTAATACAATTCGAGTTTTTATTAGGCTCATTTTCTATTCCATGGTCATGGACACCTTATATAGCCAGAACAGTTATCAGTGTAGAATTGATTTTGGGAATCTTATTGCTTTTCAGATGTAGATTGCATCGTTTGGCGATACCATTGTCTATAAGATTTCTACTCTTTATGATTCTTGTATTGGCCTATCGTTGGTTCACTGCGGGAGCAGATGCGGAATGCGGTTGTATGGGTGATTGGCTATCGATGACGCCGCTACAAAGCATTCTGAAGAATATTGTTTTGATAGGAATGCTGATCTGGATCAAGAAATCTATCGAACCATCTCCTTCAAAATGTAACAACTATATTCTGTTAGGAGTTGCTATTGCATCGTTTACAATACCTTATGCGGTTGAACCTGTATACGTAGGTTTGAATACCACAAAAGATAGCCAGGAGGCATATCCTTTTGATGTTGACTTATTATTTGCAGAAAATCAGAAGGATCATCCTGAAATAGAGATCAAAAAAGGAAAACATATAGTCGTATTCCTGAGTGTGGAATGCCCACATTGCAAGCTGGCAGCAGATAAAATCTCAATTATTCAACAACAGCATCCCAAATATCCATTTTATCTTTTTATAAACGGAAAAGACGGCACCATTAAAGAGTTCAGGAAAGAACATAAATGCGAGTCAATTCCTTATTCAAAATTACTGCAGCCGCAATTTTTACAATTGTCCGGGCCATCTTTGCCATCTATACAATTTATAGAAGAAGGGATGGTTGTAAGAAGCGTTGATTATCTTGATCTCGATAACCAGAGTATCGAGCAGTTTTTGAATTAAAAATGCAGATAAAAATCCTTCGTCAAATCTTTGTATTGTTCAGTGTAGCTTCTGTCTGCTTCATAAATAATCAGTAAATCTTCCTCCGGAGGAAAAGATTTAAAACCGGAGAACTCAACCATCATCCTGATAGGTTGTTGTTCAATAGTGCTTGAAATATTACAAATACGCTGAGGAAATAAGCTGTATTCATGGGCTGTTTCAATAGTAGCCAGCATTTCTTTTGTTGGGAGAATCAATGCCAGCATCCCATTTTCTGATAAAATATCTTTCGCATGTTTTACCAGTTTTTCCATAGTCAGATGTACCTGATGCCGGACCCTGTTTTTATCATCTTTTTCAGATAACAAAGCTTCGGAGAAATACGGCGGATTACTGACTATAAAATCAAAAGTCTTTTTAGGTTGAAAAGCCAAAAAATCTTCTGTCAGCATAGAGATATGATGTGGCAGGGGAAATCTGTCAGCATTATATTGAGCATCTTTTATGGATAAATCATGAAGATCTATCCCGGTAATCTTTGCGGAAGGAAATCTTTGAGCCAGCATCAATGCTATCAGACCGGAACCGGTACCAATATCTAAGATGTTTTTCGGAGAAATTTTTTTACCAGACCAGGCTCCCAATAATACACCGTCTGTTCCCACTTTCATGGAAGCATTCTGATGTCTGATGCTGAATTTTTTGAAACGGAAAGTTGATTTATCGCGAGCCATTAAAGCGTAGACTTTCTATCAGCTTTTGTGCAGCTGAATATGGAGAGATTGTGTGTGATTGCACCTGAGATACCAATTCCTGGTAAAGAGGGGAAATCTGAGTGTCGGAGGTTATCAGATGTAATAGCTGATATTCCAATGAATCTTTGAACCAGAAATTCCATTGTTTTTTTCTTTTTTCAAAAAGATATCCATTAGAAATAGCATGTAGGTGATAGGCTTCTATTTTTTCGTGCGCTTCATGGATCCCGATATTTTCTTCGGAAGATGCAATGAGCACACCTGGAATCCAACCACTATCTGACGGAGGAAAAAGATGTAAGGCTCGTTTGTAATCTGCAGCGGCAATCTTTGCTTTTTTCAGATTTTCGCCATCCGCCTTGTGTACGATGAGTATATCTGCAAGTTCCATAATGCCGCGCTTAATGCCTTGTAGTTCATCTCCGGCACCTGGCAACATGAGTAATAAAAAGATATCAGTCATCTGATGGACAGCTGTTTCTGACTGGCCTACACCGACTGTTTCTACCAGAATCCTATCATATCCAGCCGCCTCACATAACAAAATGACCTCTCTTGTTTTATGTGTAACACCTCCTAGCTGCTGCCCTGAAGGGCTGGGACGAATAAGTACATCCGGGTGCGAGAAAATCTCTGTCATTCTGGTCTTATCTCCCAAAATGCTGCCACCTGATTGCTGGCTGGAAGGGTCTACGGCAAGAATGGCTACTGACAGACCTTTTTGAATCAAAAGCTGAGTATACGTATTGATGAAAGTGCTTTTCCCAACTCCGGGAACTCCCGTTATGCCTATTTTAAGACAATTGTCAGATTTTATCTGAAGCGCATTTTGTATGAGCTCTTCAGCGAGCGGTTGATGTACAGGTGATTGACTTTCCAGAATGGAAATAGCTTGTCCTAATGCAACTTTGTCTTTCTGTAATATCTTATTCCAAAGCTCAGGAATGGAAACCTGGCTTTTTTTTAATCTTTCCAGTGCAGCCAGCTTGCTTTTAGATTGACTATCCATCATTAAATATACCACAAGTCTGTGGCAGATAAAATTAAAATTTAAAGCCTACAGTGAGTAAGAAATTGCTTCGGTTGTATTTTGAGCTTAAAACAGGTGATTCTGCTAATGATACTGTATAAGGTATAATGTATTCATCAGATAAAGTATGCACATAAGCTAAATCCGTATAGAAACTTTTGCCTCTGTAGCCAAATCCACCGGAAAATGCCATCACTGTATTTTTGGCAAAATCACTTACAGCTTCCTGATTCGCAAATCCGGAAGTTCTGTATTGAAATCCTGCTCTTCCTCTGAAATGTTGAGCAATTTTACCTTCAACACCCACTCTCATGGTATGTATAGCTTTATATTTAGAAGCAATGCCTTCATTGAGATTAGATTCAAAATCGTTTAGATTATACTCATTATCGGCAAAAATATATTTTGTTTTGCTTGGGTCCGTGTATTCATATTCAATTGAAACAAATCCAAAATCCGGATTTACATAAGATGCTCCTGCATTAAATTTTAAAGGAGTTTTCATTTTATAATTGAAATATCCTTCAGCCGGAGAATTGAAATTATCCATTGTATAAGTTTCGTAGTCTGCTCTGAATGCAGTCAGATACAAATCTTTCATAGAATATCTGGTAGGAGTGGTAAAAGAGGCTCCAATTCTTACACTGGGACTTGGAAGGTACAGGATACCGAATTTGGCATTAATACCGGTACCTTCAGTGCGATATTTATCTGTTTTGTCCCAATAGATAAAGTCGGGGTTGACATTTGCATCATCCGTTTCTCTTACATAAAATTCTTCCTCGTAATTAATAGAAGGAATACCAATACTTAGCCCAACCATCCATTGATCATTGAATGAAATTCCTGTTCCCATTGAAAAGTCATTCATGTTGCCTTTTCTGTTAATCTGGTATCTCTGAGAGATAGGTAAATCCAGAATAGAGTAGAAAAAATTATCACTTGTTCTGCCGATAAGCCCTGACTCGAAGGCAAGGCTTGCTCCAAACGGATAATTTGTCATAGCACTTGTACTGTCGTTCCCATCGTTGTTCAGCTGTTCAGCATAGATATCACTGTAAGAGCTGTTATTGTTGACACCACCTGCATTTATTTGATAGCTGAAACTTGCTGTTCTGTTATATGAAGCAGCAATGCTTATATTTTTAATCTTGGTAAATTTCTTTTTAGGAACATATACTAATCCCAGATTATTGAGCTGAAAAGCGGATTTCTGAGCATCTGTTTGTATCCCGAGATAATTGTTTTTACTGCCGGTTACATTGAATCCTCCTGATATACTAAACTCTGAAATGCTGATTTGTGCAAGTCCGGCCGGATTACTGTTGAGAGTGGAAATATCTCCACCGATTCCGGTAGTAGCATTACCAATTGCTGCTGATCTGGCTGTTCCTACAGACATAGGAGTGCTGAATCTGTAGGCATCTATATCAGTCTGTGCATGTGCTGTTAAACATCCGGCAATGGTAAGTATGGAAAGGATATATTTCATGCTGTTACGTGTAGTAAGATATATTTATTCTGTTCAACAAAAGTTACTTGTTATTCCTTTGCATAGAACCACCGCCACTTTGGGAACCTCTACTGCCTCCCGAATTACCGCCACCGCTTGGAGTGCTTCTGTTGCCACCACCTTGTGAAGGACTGCTGTAGCTGGGCTGATTGTATCTGCTTGGGATATTTTGTTGTCCCTGATTTCTATTAGGCTGGCTTTGATTTCTGTTTGGAGAGGGATTTGCCTGAGGAGTTGCACGGGGTGAAGGCGTACTTTTAGGAGTGTACTTCATATTACCGTTGTTATTAGGTTGTGGTGTGCCATAGCTGGATCCTCTCCCGGTATTTGATCTTCCCCCCTGAGAAGGGTTGCCGTTATAATATTGATTTCCGTAGCTGCCCGATCTTGGACCATAGTATGAGTTATTATTTCTTGGATGATTATCATTTCTGTGATAGTGATTTCCATATCCTCCCCATCCCCATGGAGAACCCCATCCGCTACCAAAGTATGGATTGTACCAGTTATTTCTTCCCCATCCCCATGAATTTCCCCAGAAAGGATCAAAATAAGCAGGTGTATACCATGTATTAAATCCTATGCTCCAGGATGGTCTTCCCCATCCGAAATAAAATGAAGAGCTGTACCACGGATTCCAAAGTGAAGAACCCCATCTGCCGAAGTTGGAATATCCCATACCGGTTCCAATACCTATTCCATAGTTGAAGCCATCATTATATCCGGTATAATAAGGGCTGTAATAGTCAAATCCCGTACTTCCGCTATTAAATCTTCTGATTCTTTCAGTATATGTTCCATAAGAATTTTGAGATTCATCATCTAAATATCTCTCATCTTCTCTGTATTCAGTCTGATATCTGGAAGAAGGCTGTGACTGCTGATAAGATGGCCTGTCATCAACATAGGCAGAACTTCTTTTATTTTCAGCATAAGAAGGGCGATTATCATAGACATCATCATAATACGTGTAGCCAGTTCTGCTACTCGAACTACAACCTGCTAAAAGTGCAGAACCTATCCCCAATATGACCAGTAAATTTTTCATTTCTCTGTTTTTAGAAAATTTAAGCGAAGGATAATTAAATACTATCTTTACACTCTTATTTAATTAATGAAAATACGCCATTAAAAGTTCAAAAAACATACCAATTTTAGGATGAGCAAAGAAATAACAAGCAGAAACGAAGATTATTCGCAGTGGTATAATGATTTGGTCCTCAAAGGTGGTCTGGCAGACTACTCTGCTGTAAGAGGATGTATGGTTATCAAGCCTTATGGTTACACCCTTTGGGAGAACATCAGAGATGTACTGGACAAGATGTTCAAAGATACAGGACATGTCAATGCTTATTTTCCGTTATTCATCCCGAAAAGTTTTTTGAGCAAAGAAGCAGATCACGTAGAAGGTTTCGCTAAAGAATGTGCAGTGGTCACTCATTATAGATTGAAAAATGATCCGAACGGTGGAGGTGTAGTGGTAGATCCGGATGCAAAGTTGGAAGAAGAGCTCATCGTCAGGCCTACTTCTGAAACCATTATCTGGAATACCTACAAATCATGGATCCAGTCATACAGAGATCTTCCTATTCTTGTGAATCAATGGGCAAATGTTGTCCGTTGGGAAATGCGTACAAGATTATTTCTGAGAACTGCTGAGTTTTTGTGGCAGGAAGGGCATACCGCACATGCTACTGCTCAGGAAGCTGTTGAAGAAGCAGAAAAAATGCTCGAAGTATATGCCACTTTTGCTGAAGAATTTATGGCACTACCGGTAGTAAGAGGTGTGAAGTCTCCTAATGAAAGATTTGCAGGTGCTATCGAAACATATTGCATTGAAGCATTGATGCAGGACGGTAAAGCATTACAGGCAGGCACTTCTCACTTTTTGGGACAGAACTTTGCAAAAGCTTTTGATGTGACATTCCAGAATAAAGAAGGGAAACAGGAATTGGTCTGGGCAACTTCATGGGGCGTTTCTACTCGTCTGATAGGTGCATTGATTATGGCGCATTCGGATGACCAGGGTTTAGTAATGCCTCCGAAGCTGGCACCGTTTCAGGTGGTCATCATTCCGTTCATTTCTAAAAATCCTGAAGAAACTGCTGCATTGAAAGATAAGGCCGATGAAATCAGAGTGGCATTGAAATCCAGAGGTATACGTGCCCAGATAGATGATGATGAAACGAAGCGTCCGGGATTCAAATTTGCTGAATACGAGATGAAAGGTTATCCTGTTCGTATCGTTATCGGACCACGTGATTTGGCAAATGGAGTGGCAGAAGTAGCCAGAAGAGATACGAAAGAGAAACAAACAGTTTCTTTGGAAAACATTGATCAGACTATTGAAAATCTATTGGCAGATATACAAAACAATATGTATCAAAAGGCCTTGTCTTACAGAGAAGAGCATATTACAAAAACAGACAACTGGGATGAGTTTGTCAATATTTTAGATACAAAAGCGGGTTTTGTTGCTGCACATTGGGATGGAACTTCTGAAACGGAAGATAAAATCAAAGAATTGACAAAGGCAACGATTCGTTGTATTCCTTTGAACAACACATTGGAAGATGGAAAATGTATTCTTTCCGGTCAACCTTCAAAACAGAGAGTATTGTTTGCAAGAGCATATTAGCAGGTAAATATTAAAGAGGAGTAGTGCGACGCATCCTTGCATCGCACTATTTTATTTTAAGCATATCCGCTTTCTTAATATGAGATATATCCTTAGATTGTCTGAGTATTTCAGAGATGAATAAAGGATGGAGTATCTATCGGCTGCTTTTTATGATGCAAGTTGTTCTGACAGCTTGTAACAGTACTTCTTCCTCTGAAAAGGTCTCAGATATAAAGCGAGAGAAAGAAACAGTTCTGTTTGAGCAATTTTTGAGAAGAATTGATCAATACATGGATAACAGAGCATACGATTCTGCCCAGATGATCTTAAATGATTATTCAGAAAAATTATTGTTCAGACAGCCGGATATTTATTCTTTTCTACAGGCTTCACGGCAATCTGAAATCTATTACTACAACAATCTTCACCAATTAGGATTGCAGGAGGCTCAAAAAGCAGAAATGATTGCTGCAGCACTTAAAAACAATAGTTTATTACTGGATGCCTATAACTTTGAAGGCTTGTTTTATACGAATCTCGGAAATATGAAGATGGCGTTACAAAGCTTTTATTCAGGAGCAAAATATGCCGGACAAGGTCTTTCCGAACTATCAGAAAAGTATAATCTTTCAAGACCATATCATCTGTACGGAAATCTGGCAGAAGCTTTTTATAATACGAATCAGATCGACAGTTCGATCTATTATTGCAGAATATCTAAAAGATTGGCAGAAGAAGCAAAAGAAAACAGGGCGATATCTGCTGCCAATATTCAGCTGGGTGATGCATTTTTGAAGCTGAAGCAAGCTGACAGCGCTATTCATTACTATGAGTCAGTGATAACCTTGTTGCCATCCGGGAAGAATGCAGATGTCAGATTGCTTGCATTAGGAAATCTGGCAGCCGGTACATTTTTAAGAGAGGAATCCGGTACGGCCTATCGCTACTTGTCAGAAGGATTTTCTACTATGGGAGATCAAGCAAATATTAATCCATACTATCAGGAGCAGTTTTTATTGAAAGCAAAGAGCATATATGAGGCAAAAGGAGATTATTTCCGTCTTTCTATGGCGATGGATGAACTGGCAGGACTATATGAGAAAGTGCATGATGCTGCCAGTTTGAGATATCTGGAAGTAGCTATGTCAGGATTGAAGAAAGAATCCAAGATACTAAACATGCAGGTCGAAAAGGCCAATCAGGCAAAAAAGCTGGCCAATACGAGATTGCTGATTATCGTTTTGATTCTGGTCATATTTGTGATTGTTTTTCTGATGTACCGCTTTTATAGCCGTCAAAAATTGGGATTAGCCAATCTGCGAAATAAAATCAGTCAGGACCTCCATGATGAGGTAGGAGCTACCTTAAGTGGAATTGCATTATATAGTCATGTTGTCAAAAGCCAGTTTTCCAATGGAAATGAAGCTCAGGCAGATATTTCTCTGAAAATTATTGAAAAGAATGCTACAGATATGGTCAAAAAGCTCAGTGACATTATCTGGGCAGTGAATCCAAAATATGACAATATTGAACATTTGCTATTGAGATTGTACGAATTTGCTGTAGAGCTTGCTCAGGTAAAATCTATACAGGTCGTATTGGATGACTTATCTCAGGTAAAGGGTGTCAGATTAAAGATGGAACAGAGAAAAAACATATATCTCATCTGCAAGGAAGTCATTAATAATGCAGTGAAGTACAGTGAATGCAAAATCATTAAAATAAAGGCTGTGACCGAGGATAATATTTTAAAAGTCAGCATTTCTGATGATGGTAAGGGATTTGGTCCGAAGGAAATCAAGAAAGGAAATGGCCTGGATAATCTGCAATCCAGAGCTGATGAGATAGGAGGATTATTGGAAATTCATTCTTCTGAAATGGGAACGGAGGTCAATATTACTTGTAAAATCACCTGATGAGGTATAAAGTGAAGTTTGATGGTTCGATATTTTTACAGCATGATAGTATCATTATATGAAAATTAAGGTGTTGATATTTGAAGATAATAAGCTGATTCGTGAAGCTCTTCAGATGATTATCAATAACTCTGAATCATTTGCCTGTGTAGGGACTTTGCCGGATTGTCGCCAGTTACTGGCAGATATAAAATCTTATGACCCTGATGTTATTTTGATGGATATAGAAATGCCGGGTATGAACGGAATAGAAGCAACGAAGCTGGTATCCGGAAATTTTCCCGAGATCAATGTGTTGATACAGACGGTTTTCAACGACTCGGAAAAGATATTCAATGCCATCTGTGCAGGTGCTTCCGGTTACATTCTGAAAACAGATTCCCCGGATAAATTACTGGAAGCGCTTCAGGAAACCTATAACGGAGGTGCGCCGATGTCTGCATCCATTGCCAAAAAAGTATGGCAGTTTTTTAGTCGTAAAAATGTCATACTGGTAGCTCCGGACACTTCTGTAGAGCCATTGAGCGAAAGAGAATTGTGCATTCTCAAAGAAATGCAGGACGGTAAAGATTTGAGAACGATAGCTACGACACAATTTATCAGTTATGAGACTGTCCGTACGCATGTGAAAAATATTTATCGCAAGCTGCATGTCAAATCCAGAGCCGAAGCCATTCTGAAAGCTGCGCAGCAAGGTCTTGCCTGAGTTTCTCTTTATTACACACAAATATCACTCAATGAGGTATAGGATGCAGCATCTGATGCTAATAGTTTTATGGTATGATTGACGGCAGCGTTGGTCTGTGGAGTCCAGAGACCACTTGCAAACGGGGCATATCCGAAAAGCCACAGGAGTAGGGTTCTAATATTTATAACATGAAAAAAATTTCGACAATTGCACTTTTATTCATTTCAGTATGTATAATTTTTTCCTGTAAAAAAGATGAAGAAAAAGAAGATTTGGAACAAATCCAACAAGCTAAGATTGTAGACATCATTCCTGCAAAGTATATTGACTCATTGAATTTACTGGGTATGAAAGTACATGAAGGTACAACTCCTCCCAATGTTACCGGCATATTTAGGTTAACTCCTATGTCGTTAATCTCCTCGAATATTTCTACGGATGTGATAGGTACTACATATGCAGAAACTAAACTTCATCTGTTTAGTCAGGATAATTCGTCGTTTGATATCAAAATGTATGGAAAAAATTTTGTTAGCTATAATGACACAAGTATTGTTACTGTAGTCTCTGGTAATGGGAATAAATTTAGTGTTTACGGAAAAGTAAAAGCTACTATAGACGGTAATTCTGCTATTTTCGGAATCATTTTATCTGGTGAATTTGCAGGCGGAACCATTACAAAAGCAGAGTACGGAATTATCAATATTGATAACTCCAATGGCGGAACTTCTTTCATCAAAGAAGGTAAGGCCAGAGTAGTAAGAGAAACAGATCAAATCTCTGAGATTTTAGATAGTTTTTAAAATATGCTTACATTTTAAACCTTTATTCTGACAAATTAAAAAGGTCATTTGTATTTATCAGATGACCTTCTTTATTGATTCAAAGTAGGTATACTTGCATCTGTTTATTGAAAAATTTACGCCCTTTAATGAGAGTCAAAAAGTAAGAGATTAACGAAAGGGCTTAAATGGTTTAGATTTCTTTGCAGAGAGATAGCCTCCTGGTCATATAATGACTGAGTAAGTAAGATTTGAATTTTATGTGAACGTAGCAGGTCGTTATCGTGAAATATATTATTCGCAGTCAGACTGTACAGTAATTGAAAAGAGAAGTTATTAATGGATAAATAATGAATAATATGATCGATTATAATTTTTTCAGAATATTTTAACATTTTAGGTAATTCAGCTATTTATGAGGTGAATCACAATAAAAGAGAGTCGAATCTGATTCTATCCTTGATTTATAATTCATTTTTTATCAATAGTTTTATGTCTATTACTTGCGTTTGCAAGTATTCCTGCGGGAACCTGACTGTAATCGTAATTCTCTGATATTGTATCCTTTGAATGAGGGTTGATAAGAAAAAGATGGTGGGCAAATACGATTATTCAACTAATAGCGTTACATTAACCGGGTGAAATGTTAGGAGAACTTAAATAAACTGCCTTTCACATTGTTGTTCCTTAACGATTAGAAAACAAAAGATTACTCTACTAAAAAGGTAGTGAGTGTTGACTTTAGTTGTAAAAAAGTATAGGAATAATAAAATTTACATTTATTTTTACCGACATCAAAAAAACAAAAAACAAAAACTAACAGTATGGCTCAAGCAAAACCAGCTCAACCGGCTAAGCAAGGTGGCGGATTTAAGATCCCTTCAGGAATTATTATTCTTGTTGCATTTATCGTTGCAGAATTAGTGTTCCACTTAATTTTCGGAGCAGAATCAAACTTTACAGATGCTACTAAAAAAGAAGCAGTGCCTGGTAACTACTTAGGTATAGTATATCACGGTGGTTTCGTTGTACCTTTCTTGATGACTATGTTTATGGTAGTAGTTATTTTCAGTATCGAACGTTTCTTATCTATCAGAAAAGCAAAAGGTTCCGGCAAAGTAGAAGATTTCCTAAAATCAGTAAAATCAAACTTAAACAGTGGAAATATCGATGCTGCTATTGCATCTTGTGACAAACAAAAAGGATCAGTTGCAAATGTAGTTCAGGCAGGTTTGCATAAATACAAAGAAATGCAGGCAAATAATTCTTTGACCACTGAGCAAAAAGTATTGAATATTTCAAAAGAAATCGAAGAATCTACAACATTGGAACTCCCTATGTTGCAAAAGAACTTATCTATTCTTGCAACTTTAGCATCAGTAGCAACTTTGATCGCACTTTTCGGTACAGTATTGGGTATGATCAGAGCATTTGCTGCATTGGCAACATCCGGTACACCAGATCCGGGAGCGCTTGCATCCGGTATCTCTGAGGCCTTGATCAATACAGCGATAGGTATCTTTACTTCAGCAGTGGCGATTATCAGCTACAACTATTTTACAGGTTTGATTGATGATTTGACTTTCTCTATTGACGAGATGGGTTTCAGCATCACCCAAACTTTTGCAGCTAACAACAACTAATCATCATTCATAATACTGAAGAATGCCTAAAGTAAAAATTCCTAAAAAAAGTGTAATGGTAGACATGACTGCCATGTGCGATGTCTCGTTCCTGTTACTTACTTTTTTCATTCTTACAGCAAAATTCCGTCCGTCAGACACGGTGATGATTGACACTCCATCTTCCAGAGCTGAACAAAAGGTGCCTGAAGATTTCATGACTATTACAGTTGATAATAAAGGAACTGCTTATTTAGGGTTGAATGTGCCTTCCAGAAGGATTAAAACTCTGAACAGCCTGATTGAAAGATATGGAAGTAAATATCCTGTTTTGCAATCTTTGACTCCTGCACAAATCAACAACTTTGGTAACGTGGAAACTTTTGGATACAGTATGAATCAGCTACCGGCATTATTGAATACCAAGTCCAGTGAAATGAACAAGGATAAGAATATGCCTGGTGTACCTAAAGACTCTTCGGATAATCAGTTGGGTGACTGGATCAATGCGGCAAGAGCAACAGGTTTAGATGAAAACTTTGAAGTTCCGATTGCGATAAAGGGAGATAAATCATCGAATGTAGTTGCTGTAAAAGATATCATAGAAACACTCAGAAAAAGAGAAATCTATAGATTTAACCTCATTACTTCTTTGGAAGGCAAAATTGATTAATCCAATAAACCTAGATATAGCATGGCACAAATGGATACGTCCGGCGGTGGCGGAGGCAGACACGAAAGTAAGGTGAAAGCCAAAAAAATGTCAACAAATGTTGACTTGACACCAATGGTAGACTTGGCCTTCCTTCTCATCTCTTTTTTCATGTTGACGACAACTATGTCTCAACCGGTGGCAATGCAATTGGCAATGCCAAAGCCAATAGAAAAACCAGAGGATAAAGGAGAAGACGTGAAGGAATCTCAGGTACTCACTCTTATAATGGATAAAGATGATGTAGTATGGTATTATGAAGGTCTCCCGCAAGAATTGACTCCTGAAGTATTGGAGAAAACACATTATGGTGCTGATGGTATCAGAAAAGTGATTTTAGACAAACAGAGGAAAGTCAACGCTCAATTCAGGGAACCTGATAAAACGATCTGTCTGATCAAAATGACGCCTGATGCAGTATATAAAAATATTGTAGACGTATTGGATGAGATGGACATTACCAAAACTAAAATCTTTGCTATTCAGGAACTATCTCAGGCAGAAAGTTCTGTAGTTCAGGCGAAATGGTAATGGAACAACTAATTGAGTAAAATTACGTTATAAAATTAAAAGATATTATGGATAAGTATCCTGCTTCTGTAACCATGGATGACTTAGTATTTGAAGGCCGTAATAAAGAATACGGTGCCTATCAGCTACGTAAGATCAATCCAAAATATGCAGCTATAGCAACGGCGATATCCGTAGCATTATTTGTCGCAGCCATCGTTTTTACAAAAATTGACTTAGGCTCAGGTAATAATGAAGAGGAAACGCAGGTGATAGTTGAAACAACTGTAGTGGATTTACCACAGGATGAAATACCGGACTTAGATGTTCCGCCACCGCCCCCGCCACCACCACCCCCGCCGCCTGAGGCCCCTCAGGTGAAGTTCGTAGAGATGGTCGTGAAAAAAGATGAGGAAGTAGCGGATAAAAAAATTACTACTGTAGAAGAAGCTAAGGATGATTCTAAGGCCATCAGTACTATCAATAAAGAAGGAGAAGGTAATGCTAAACCGAAAGTAGTAGAGGAAGCACCTAAATCATATGGAACAGGACCAGTGGCTCCGGTAAGAGAAAGAGAAGACGTAGATGATAATAAAATCTTCGAAATTGTAGAAAACCAGCCAGAATTCCCTGGAGGACCTGCTGCTATGATGGCGTTCATCCAGAAAAATATCAAATATCCTGAGGTCGCTTTGGATAATGGTATTGAAGGAACAGCTGTAGTACAGTTCGTAGTGGAAAAAGACGGTTCAATTACAGACGTTAAAGTTGTGAGAGATCCGGGAGGAGGTTTAGGTAGAGAAGCGGAAAGAGTTGTTAAATCTATGCCTAAATGGAAACCAGGTAAGCAAAGAGATAACGCTGTAAGGGTAAAAATGTCTGCTCCGGTTAAATTTAAATTGAGCAAATAACCTTTTATTCAATCAATATTCAAAGAGGTGATTCTGGAAAGAATCACCTCTTTTGTTTTATACACAATAGAATTTAGAAGTTGCCGTTATAGAAGATATAATAGTCAATTATTTTTAATATTTTTATTTTATTATTGTATAATAAATTTTAAATAAAATAGTTATAGTTGTAAATGTATATAATATGAAAAATTTACAAATGACTATGACTATGGATGATATCATCTTTGAGGGTCGAAACAAATCGTATGGAGCGTATCAGATGAGGAAAAATAGCGGGCGAAATCATTTAATTGCTACTGGAATTACTACTGTTCTTTTTCTTGTATTTATGCTGCTGACCAAGTTCAATATGAAGGCAGATGAAATTGTCAATGATGGAGGTTTTACTATTGTTGAGGTAGAAAGTGAAGATGTTAAACTCCCCCAAAAAGAAACTCTCCCGGTACAAGAAGAAGTAAAGGCAGCTGTTCCGCCTGCGACACAGGATGTAGCTCAGCAGAAGTATGTGGAATACGATGTCCGGGCAGATCATTTGGTAGATAATACAGATCATGCTACTATGGATGAGATTTTATCCCCTGATGCTCAAATCAGCACCCAAACTTCTGCAGGTGCTGCTCCAACTCCAGCGGTAATAGATAATGTACCTTCTGGACAGACAGGAGGTCCTAATCCGGGTAGCTCAGGTGATCAAAGTGCTGCTACAAGCAACACGATATTTGTACATGTAGAAGAAAAGCCTGAATTTCCCGGAGGAAGTGATGCTATGATGGCTTTTATCTATAAGAATGTCAAATACACCCAGATAGCTATAGATAACGGTATTGAAGGTACAGCTGTAATTCAGTTTGTTATTGAAAAAGACGGATCCGTTTCCAATGTAGAGATTGTAAGAGATCCTGGAGGAGGATTAGGGAAAGAAGCAGAAAAAGTCATCAAATCTATGCCTCGCTGGAAACCCGGCAAACAAAGAGAAAATCCGGTAAGAGTTAAAATCTCTGCTCCGATTAAATTCAAGCTTAATCAGCAATAATCCTTCATTGTTTATTACAGTTGTTTAACAAAAAATAGCATAATATCCATCACACAGCATTCTAAAAAATCATAGATAAGCCCTAAATTTCATTTTTATTAATGAATGAGGTGTTGATAGATATGAAATATAATTTGTTGTGTGTTGGCATATTATTGTTGATGAATGAATTATCAGCGCAGGTTGTTTATCCTGAAACAAAAAAGATACATCATCAGGATATGTATTTTGGGCATGTTGTAGATGACCCTTATCAGTGGTTGGAAGATGATAATTCTGAAGAAACCCATGCCTGGGTAATACAAGAGAATAAGGTTACTCAAAAATATCTGTCACAGATTAAGTATAGGGATCAGCTTAAATCCAGATTGACAGAATTGTACAATTATGTGAAAACTACTGATTTTTTCAAGGCAGGAGATTTAATCATCTATAAAAAGAACGACGGGTTACAGAATCAGGCATTGTGGATGTACAAAAAAGGTATGGATGGGGAAGAAAAAGTATTGATAGATCCCAATAAAGAAGATCCTGCGGGAACAACAACTTTTTCTTTTTTAGATTATAATAAAAAGAGAAATCTAATCTCTGTGGAACTCCATAAGGCAGGCAGCGATTGGATGGAAATAAAAGCATTGGACTTAAATACCTTTCAATTCCTGAAAGATGAATTGAAATGGATAAAGTTCAGTGATACTCAGTGGTATGGAGATGGATTTTATTACAGCAAATATCCTACGCCGGAGTCTGGAAAGGAGTTTTCTGCGGCTACTGAAAACCAGTGTATTTATTACCATCAGTTAGGTACTGACCAGAATGAAGATGTTTTGATATATACAGACCCGGAAGCTCCACGCCATTATCATCATGTGAGAAATACAGATGACAATAAATATCAGATTTTGTACAAATACAGAGGTTCAGACGGGTTCGAGTTATTGTACAGAAAATTACCGGAGAACCCGAAAGAAGTAACGCCATTTGTTTATTTATTCAAAGGATTTGAAAGTAAAAATGAAGTACTAGGGCATGTCGATGGTCATTTTATTATCAAGACAGATGTGGAAGCTCCAAATTATAAAATAATCTCTATTGATCTTCAACATCCGGAGAAGGAAAATTGGAAAACCATTGTGCCGGAATCTTCATCTGTCATAGAATATAGCGCTATTGCAGGAAATAAAATTGTAGCCGGATATCTTAAAAATGCCTGTTCTGAATTGAAAGTATTTGATTTAAACGGGCAAAATGCTAAAGATATCCAACTTCCGGGATTGGGAACAGCGGAGTTGAGCTATTCAAAGGCAAGTGATGATGAGCTGATTTATCATTTTACCTCTTTTACTCAACCTAATACAAGTTATAGCTATAATTTGAAAACAGGAGCGACAGCTCAGCTTGCACATCCTGAATTAGGTTTCAGTACATCCGATTTTGTAACCAGACAGATATGGTATACTTCAAAGGATGGTACAAAGGTTCCTATGTTTTTGATTTATAAAAAAGGAATGAAACAAAATGGGAAAAATCCGGCTTATTTGTATGGTTACGGTGGGTTTGGTGTAAATATTACTCCGGCATATAGTTCTTCTTATATTTCGTTGTTAGAACAGGGAACTGTAATTGCCATTGCTAATCTGAGAGGAGGAGGGGAGTTCGGAGAAGAGTGGCATCGGGCAGGAATGCTGATGAAAAAGCAAAATGTATTTGATGACTTTATTGCAGCTGCAGAATATCTGATTACAGAAAAATACACATCTTCTTCAAAGCTGGCTCTTGCGGGTGGATCCAATGGAGGATTATTGGTAGGAGCTTGTATGATTCAAAGACCGGAATTATTCAGAGTAGCTTTTCCTGCGGTAGGAGTGATGGATATGCTGAAATATCAGAATTTTACAGTAGGGTGGGGCTGGGTTTCAGAATATGGAGCAAGCAACCAAAGCGAAGAGATGTTCAAATATCTGTATGGTTATTCTCCTTATCATAATCTCAGAAAAGGAGTAAATTATCCTGCTACTATGGTGACTACAGCAGATCATGATGACAGAGTTGTTCCCGCTCATTCATTTAAATTTGCTGCAAGATTACAGGAATACACAATGAATAAATTTCCTGCATTGATTCGTATTGATGTGCAGGCAGGACACGGAAAAGGTAAGCCCGTTTCTAAAATTATCGATGAGATTTCTGATAAATGGTCTTTCTTTCTTTGGAATACCGGAGTGAAGAAACTTAAAAAAATCAAATAATTCACTGATATTAGGGGAGTCATTGGGACTCCTTTTTTATGAATAATAAGGAAATTTATCACCAGTATTGCAGTAAAACAGTATTGCCTCTCTATTTGCAGGGAGAATGGCTGGATGCAGCTGTTCAAAATACCGGAGATTGGGATGTGGTCTTTTCTTTCAATGACAAACAGGAGATACAGGGATTTTGGGTATATGTTCACAAACAACAGCTTTTATGGAAGAAAGTGACGATGCCGCCTTTTATCCCTTATATGGGACCCAGGTTGATTTACCCTGATAATTTGAACGAATATCAGAAAATCAGCTTTGAAAATAAAGTGCTGACTGATCTGATAGAAAAGCTTCCGGCTTTTGCTTCTGTTCAGTTCAAATGGACAGCCGGCTATCAGAACTGGCTGCCTTTTTACTGGAAAGGATATAGACAGCAGACAGCGTATACTTATCTGATAAAGGATACTTCCAATGAGGAGATTATCTTTAAGAATTTTAAAAACAGTATTCAGAGACAGATTCGAAAAGCTCGGCAACAGTTATCTGTACGAAATACAAATGATTTGCAGGGAGTATTGAGCATGTTCAAAATCAGTATGCGCAATCAACCGGATTATAAAGTAGATGAAGCCTTGTTGAAACAACTACATCAGGTAGCTCTCCGGAAAAAGCAGGTAGAAATATTGGAAGCCATTGATGCTGATAATCGGGTGTTGGGAGCATTGTATCTGGTATTTGACAAAGAAGAAATGCTGTATCTGTATGGCGGTTATGATGATGCATTTAATGACAGCGGAGCTATGGCATTACTGTTTTGGACTGCATTGCAATCTGCGCATCAGAAAGGTGTCCGTTTCAATTTTGAGGGAAGTATGCTTGCCGGTGTAGAGCGTTTTTTCAGAAGCTTTGGAGGCGAGTTGGCTCCGGTTTTTACAATAGAGAAGAAAGGATTCCTGTATAAAATAATAGAAACATTGGGGAGGTGAAGACCTCCCAATATTTTATATCTTTTGTTTTCTATTATCTCTTATAAAAGTTATTACTGCACCCAAGCCAATAAGTATGATAATGAATGAGCTGGCCAGATCAATTTTGGCAGTCGTTTTCAAAGTGGGGGAGTCAAATTTGAATGAAATCTCATGATGACCTGCCGGCAAATTTAATCCCCTTAAAATATAATTCACCTGATCATGGTCTGCGTGTACTCCATCAATATAAGCAGACCATCCTTTTCCATTATTGTAATAGATTTCTGAAAAAACCGCATAGGATGGATAAGAGGAGGAATAACTATATATCAATTCATCATTACTGAATTTTATCAATCGGATATAAGCATTGGAGTCTTTTTCAAACTGCTTGTCTTGTGGAATACTTTGAGTAGGTTGTTCCAATAGAGCTGTTTTAGATAAGTTTTCATTCATTAGCTGATCAAATACTTCTACAGGTCCATTGTATATTTTGATCTTATCTATTAACCATGCATTTCCAAAAGCCTGCTCATTTTTATATACACCTCTGGCTTCGTTGGAGGTGATTATATATTTGGTATTGAGCATATTCAGAATTTGAGCCTGAGTGATATTACCTTTGGATAATTCCTGAATATTTTGATTCATTAAGTAAGTAAGAATATCCTGGTACCGTTTTAATTTTACGGAGTGATATCCTCCAATGTTTTTATGGAAATATGATGGCTTTGCATCACTGAAGCTATTGACTGTAAGATCAAGTATACGATAACTTTGAGTTGTATCTTGCAGGATAAATCTGTCAGCTTCAGTTGGAATAGGTCCATCTATTCCGGCTAGAGCATTGTCTACAAATGTGTCATGGTTTACATATCTTTTGTCCACTCCAACAATATCGATCAATATTAATACTGCAATAATTGATAGCATAATTTCAGCTGATATCTTTCTCTTAAGAAAAGCTGCAATAGCAATAGCTGTTAATAATATCAATACCAATGAACGGAATGAATCTGCTCTCATCATAGATTTCCTTTCCTGAATAAGTCCTCCCATAATGGCATCTGCCAGAGAAACATTATTCTGCGTCATTTGTAAGAGCTGTGCTTTAATATTGGTATCAAGTTCTGGAGAAGAGAATGAAAAGATTCCAGAGCCGAGGACAGTAATTATTAACATAAAGCCTATAAAGCCCAAAGAAACTCTAAAAAACTTACTCCATAACATCTCTCTGTCCTGAGATTGTTGAACAAATTTTTGTAAGGTAAGGGCTGCTGTAATAGCGACAATAATTGTAGTCAGGTAAAACACCATCGAAGGTGTTCTGAACTTATTAAAATATGGAAGATAGTTGAATAAAAATTTATAAAAAATACTGAAATTGTCACCCCATGCAAGGAATAAAGTTATTATAAAGCTACCTATCAACCACCATTTTTTCCGGTCATTAAGAATGAAAAATCCTAAGAACATTAAAAATATAATAATTGATCCGATGTAGGTTGTTCCTGCTACAAATGGCTGGCTTCCCCAGTAGGTGGGTAACTGTTTTGCAACCTGAATAGCATTATTGACAGGAACACCATTAGCTATTAATACTTTTGCGACTTCATTGCTTTCGTCTATATCTCCGGATGGATCTGGTCCACCTGAAAAATTGGGTATTAATAATGTAAATGATTCTAGTATTCCATAACTCCATGCTGTTGCATATTCATATCCGACACCATCAGATTCAATTTGTTCTGGGTTTTTGGCTAATTCTACTTTACTGGGTCCTCCCCTTTGTGTTTCTTCGCTATACTCTTTGTTTGCAAGTAGTTGAGTTGAATTATTGATTGCTCCTAAGCTTATACCCAATGCCATGATAATAAAAGATAGAATCAAGTGACGGAAATCTTTTTCTCTGGTCCAATAAAAGAAATTAAACAGACTCCATACTCCAACAAAAAATATCATGAAATATGTAATCTGTACGTGGTTTAAACGAACTTGCAGAGCTATGGAAAGCGATATCAGAAATAATGCAATTATATATTTTTTTCTTTCATATAATAACCATATACCTGCTAGTGTCAAAGGTACAATAGACATGACCATCACTTTATTATTATGGCCGGCCATTAGGCTTATAACTGTAAAGTTGCTGAAAATCAAAGATATACCTCCTATGAATATAATAATAGGATGAGTCCCGATAGAATAAAATAATATTGCAGAGCAAATTGATATAAATAATGATATAAATATATATGCATTGGTATGATTGTATATGAGGACAGATAGCCATGAGGAAAGGTTTTCATATGAAATCCATATTTGGAAAGATGGCATTCCGGAAAAAGAATTGATCGCCCATTTTGCATATTCGCCGGTTTCTTTATATAAGTCAGCTAATTGAGTTGCCATCGCAACTCCTTGCTGTAAATCGTGAGCAGGAAGAGACTTTTCATTAAAACTGGGAGCATAATATATGAATGCTGAAAACAGTAATAGGAGAATAACAATGATTATCGCCCATTTGGAATTGAAAATTTGGTTTTGTGAGATTTTTTCAACTTTTGATTGTTGAGGTTTGTTTTTTGTCATTTTTAGCAAATTTCAATGATATGTGAAGATATAAGATTCTCATTGTTTTTTTACAGATTGTCTTCATTATAGAATGATGAGCAAAGGTGTTCAATCAAATTTGAATTTGTTATGAGGTATTTTACAATTTGTTTATTTTTAAAAACCATTTTAAAAGTTATTTAATCATAAGAATATTTTGTGATAGCTGAAGAGTCCAATATAATATGCAGGATTTGTGATAATACAAAACTTCATAAGCTACTTGTTGCAAGAGAATTACAATTGGGATTGCTGGAAGAGTTTGAATACTTTGAGTGTGGAAGATGTGGTTGCGTTCAGATAGTGCAGTCTCCGGAAGATATGAGTAAGTACTATCCTGCAAGCTATTATTCATTTAAGGGTTCCCCTGAAATAAAAAGTCCAATGCGCTTGTTTTTATTGAAACAATTGATGAATTACAGGCTTTGGGGAAATAATTTATTGGGAAAATTGTTGGCAGCAGTTGAAGTGGATGGTATTTCTCCATACCATTGGATTCAGAAGGGGATGATTGATTACGATTCAAAGATTCTGGATGTTGGATGCGGTAGTGGAGACAAGATTGTAAAAATGAATCAGGTTGGCTTTAAAAACGTCCTAGGGATAGACCCCTTTATTGAAAAAGATATTCACTATAGAACTGGTGTTTCTGTTCTGAAAAAAGTACTTAATGAAGTTGATGGTGTATTTGATATGGTTATGCTTCATCATTCATTAGAACATATGTATGACCAGCATGATGTTTTTGTTCAGCTCGACAGATTATTGAAAAATGACAGGTATGCTGTTGTCAGGATACCAGTGGCATCCAGCCATCATTATAGAAAATATCAATCTAATGCATTTCATCTGGATCCTCCGCGCCACTTTTATTTGCATACTATTACAAGTTTTGAGATGCTGGCAAGAAAACATGGCTTTTTGCTAGTTGATTTTTTCTATGACACACCTTATTCTATCTATTTATTGCACGAAAAACATAATAGAAATCTTTTAGAAAGTAAAGGATTGTTTCTTAGTAAAGCACAAGACAAAGCCTATAAGAGGGAGATTAAAAAATTAAACCTGCTAAATGATGGTGATACGGTCTGCTTTTATCTGTATAAATCATAATAGAGAGTCTACAAAAAACATTTGGGAAAGAATTTAGTAGTTTTATCACAGTAAAGTAGTCTTTAATGTCCAAACAACTTTTAACACCTGTTTTACTTATTGTATTTAACAGGATACAACTAGCGCAGCAGGTTTTTGATGAAATTAAGAAACAAAGACCCAAATACCTTTTTATTGCAAGCGATGGTCCCAGAAAACATATTCAGGGAGAAGCTGAGCGAAATAAAGAGTGTAAAGCCCTTGTAGAACAGGTTGATTGGGATTGTGAAGTAAAAACTTTTTTCAGAGATGAAAATGTGGGAGCAGGCAAGGGCGTGAGTTCAGCCATTAATTGGTTTTTTGAACATGTAGATGAAGGAATAATTTTTGAAGAAGATTGTTTGCCCCACTCTGATTTTTTTGCTTATTGTTCAGAATTATTAGAAAAGTACAGAAACAATGAAAGAATAATGCACATCAGCGGTGATAATTTTCAATATGGAATCAAAAGAGGGGAGGCTTCATATTTCTTTTCATTGCAGCCACATATTTGGGGATTTGCTACATGGAAGCGCGCGTGGAGCAAATATTCTTTCACGATGGATGATTATTCTAAAGCGGAATTTAAAGAAGTTTTAAAGAAATATTACCCGTCATGGAAAACCCGACAGGTTTTTATGGACAAATTTCTGTTGACCAAGAGAGGAGAAATAAACTCATGGGATTTTCAGTGGATGGCTGCTGTATGGAGATACAATGGATTGGCAATTCTTCCTAATGTCAATCTGATTTCCAATATAGGTTTTAGTGCGGATGCTTTGCATTGTACTGATCCAAATGATCCTTTTGCAAATATTCCGACCCAAAAGATTATACCTTTAATTCACCCTGATAAAATCCTGATAAATGAGGATGCCGATAATTATTACTACAACAGATTTTGGTACAAGTCATTCCCAAGAATCGTTTACAGGATACTCAGGAGGATATATTTACTTCTGACATCTGATTTTAGAAAAGGGAAAACAGGAGTTCCTTTTTAGACAAATGTATGACACTGATGGATATTTTCAACAACACGGACTTATTTTACTCTGTTTATTTAATTTTGAAAAGAGTATTTTTATGATACTCCATATATTATCACATACCGAAAAATGCTTTCAAAAATTACTGTCATATTTCAAAAGCTGAAAACCTACTGGCAGACATCCTACCTGATAGAGAGATACAGAATTAGGATTCCGTCGAAGCATCTTTTACCATATTATCAAAGCCGATATCGCTTGTATGATAGGTTTTTACCAATACTTGTGAAACATCTTTCAGCGGAAGGTGTAGTAGTGGACGTGGGTGCAAATATCGGAGATACTCTTTTTTCGACCTTGTTTCATTGCAAAAATGAGTTTATATGTGTAGAAGGCTCGGACTATTTCTTTGACTACCTGACGCAAAATATTTCCATGTTGCCTCAATCTGTACAAGGAAGAATAACGACTTACAAACTTTTGGTGGGCACGGGAAAGGTAGTAGGAGAACTTTCCCGTTCTTCAGGGAGCACAAGTACTGCGACTGTTAGTAATAACTATGGTACTTCTGTTATAAGTACTCACAAGCCGCTGGATGCCGTGCTTAAAGAGAGCGATAAAATTGTCTTGATAAAATCAGATACTGATGGCTATGACTGGGATGTTTTGCTTTCAGCTTCGGGAACTATAGAAGCATACAAACCTCTGCTGTTTTGGGAAAATGAAGTTGACAATGATTTGCAAGCGGAGGGATATCGTGTTCTTTACAGCTTTCTAAAAAAACAAGGTTATTATTCTATTTATGTATTCGATAATTTTGGAAATCTGATTTTGGAAAATGCAAATATTGATGTTCTTTTGAGTTTAAATAACTATATTATCTCTATGAATAAAGATCTGTCTTCCAAAACGATTTTTTATACAGATATTCTTGCTGTAACAGAGGACAAACATGAGGTGGCGGAGAATGCCATAAATGATTTTAAAAAAATGTATCTAAGATAAAGAGAGGCTTCAGTGCTGTTTTGAAGAAAAGAAATACATGTTAATGCTATTTTATCTTAAGAAAAATGCTAAATAAAACAGTGTGCTTAACAATTTTATCAACTAAATTTAGCCTATTAGTGAGGTAATATGACCTAATGTCAATCAAGGTATATCCACATATGAAATTACTTCTCTGGTCAATTATTGTTTAATCAGCCATTCGACAATATGGAATAGATGCTTTCCTTTTCATTATTATAGGAGAGTTTAAAGTGAATAATCTGGAATAAGTATCTTTCTTAAAATTTTCATTCATTATCATTGTTTTTTGATTTCGAAGTATTGGAACAAAGATAATCTTAAGGCTGTTTAAGTAATTTCTGATATATTTCCGTCAATCTTTCCAGTCCGGATTCATAGGTGTATTTTTGCATAAAATCATTAAACCCTTGAACCCTGATCCGAGATTTTTGTTCCTCAGATAATTCTGACCATGTTTTTAACTTATTAATCAAATCATTTTTATCCCCGGTTTTAAAACAAAGTCCATTGAAATCATTATGAACAATTTCTTTAAAAGTACCAATATCAGAAACTATCGTAGAGGTATGTCTGGCAAAGGCCTCAATGATAGTTAATCCAAAAGTTTCGTAGCAGACCGACGGCACAATTACGGCTGAAGAGAGCCTGATTTCTTTATCTAAGTCAGAAAAAAGCATAGGACCTAAATACTCTATATTGGAATATTTTGCTGTATAATTGAGCACTAATTTTTTCAGAGGGCCATCTCCGGCGATTTTTAATTTAAAAGAAGTTCCACTGAATGCTTCTAACAATACTTCAATACCTTTCTCCGTGCTTAACCTTCCGATATAAAGAAAATGGTGCTGAGATTGATAATTGACATTATTATCAGGAATGAAAGTGCTGTTAGGTTTTACTACAATTTTTTTATCGCTGATATTTAAAGTTGAATCGGTAATAATTTTTTTTGCAAAATCTGACAATACAATATAACGGTCTACTTTATTCCAGGTATTCAGCTTTTTATGAAGCCAGTAAGTAAATCCCAGATAAAAAGTTTTGAAATAAGAGCTGTTATGGACTCTGTCTAATACTGCTGACCATGGGAAATTTTCTTCAAGACTTTTTAAGTATAATTTGCCATTGTTTGATAAGGTTGCGGACGGACAGATGAGTCTGTAATTATGAAGAGTCATCACCATCGGAACACCTAGTTTGTTTATTTTTCTAACAATCAATGGCCCTATGCTATAGTGTAGATTATGTATATGTACTATATCGGGATTAAATTTTACAATTTTTTTGATAATTTTTTTTGATATGAAATAATTGTAAGGAGAAAGTAACGTCTGTATAGCTCCCTTTATTCCTTTATGATTTTTTGTTGTAAAAAGTTGGACTTCATTTTTTCTTTTTAAGAGATCAACTTCCTGTTCAACAACGGCATCTTCTCCTCCTCTTTGTTGATATTGATTATGGATGATGAAGATTCTCATATTGATGTTTTAGATATTTCTCGAGAAGATACAAACTAAAATCAAATCATTTTGATTCAAAAAGTATTATGATACCTTTCAATAAAAATAGATGTAAACTAGTAATGAGATCAAATATTTGGAATAAATACAGACTCCATATCGTAGTGATAGAATTATGTGACTGGTATGTCTAGTCTCCTTTCACTTGTGCATGGAGTCTGTTAGGTGTGGGCTGAATGCCAAATTGTCTATAGCATATTTGATAAAATTACACTCTAATAATTATTTAATTTTTTCAATTTTGATTTCTACTCTTCTGTCTTTGGCATATTCAGGCGAATAAACCGGGTCTTTACCTGTAGCCTGATTTTGGTCATTGCTGCCCAATGGTTCTCTGGCAATAACAAGTTGTCCGTTTCCGACATAAGTGCTCAAAACTCCATTGTTAAACTCAAGAAGATATTTCTCGATTGATTTTACACGACGTTCTGTAAGTTTCTGATTGTATTCTTTCGAACCTAGACTGGATGCATATCCTTTGATAGAAATATTTACTTTGTGACCCTCCTGTAATGCTTCTAACATGTATTCAGCAACTCCCTCGAAGAGATTAAATTCAGCTATGATTTCATCATTAAAGAATTTCTCAGCATCAGCACCACCTTTAGCTTTATAATCATCAATTTTACCAATATACAAATTAGCCAGGTCGTGATAGTTTTTGGATAAATTGGCACCGGTTGGTTCATTGTTGTCAAAATATAATTTTACAACACTCCCTGCTTCAAAGGTTTTCTTCACTTTTTCCTGGAATATTTCTTCAGGAGTAGGTTCTACAACTACGACTTCAGGTTCTACAACTACGACTTCTTCAATGATCTCCGGAACTTCTTCCACAATCGGCTCTTCTACGATTTCTTCTACAGGCTCGAAGATTTCAGGTTCTGGCTTAGGTTTTGGACTCCATGCATATGAAAGAGATACTTCAAAAGCTCCGATCCCGTTTGTAGCTTTTTTGAAATCTGAAATATTCTGATCGTAGCTGAATCCTGCTCTGAAATTAGAGAGCTCTGCGCCGATATAACCAATAACTGCATCATTCCATCTGTAACCTGGTCCGAACCAAAGGCCGACGCTATTGAGTTGATATCTTGCCAGTACATTGACAAGCTCCTGATGGTTTTGGGCTTGTGAATTATGAATATAGGAAGGTTGTATCTGCCATTTCTCACCTGCTTTGAAATTGAATTTAGTATATGCTGAGTATCTTGCGTTTTGTACTGTTTCAGCATTAAAGAAAGTCCCTGTGGGCTGATGAGGATTGAATACAGAGAAGCCTACATCAAAACTGCCTTTGTCTTTCAATAAGCTACTGAAATGTACGCCGGTAACTAATCTGGATAAGTGCATTTGATCCTTATTGATCACTTCTCCTCCCGAGCCATCTCCTTCATCAGTGAAGATTAATTTAGATGGATCCAATGATCTGTTACCATAACCTAAGCTCATTCCAAGAGATACTCTTTGCTTTTGCTGGTTGAATTTGTATGAATAGGAGAGCATCGCTTCTACAAGAAGATTGCTTAAATTTGCTGACCCTGCACGGTCATAAAAGAAGGATCCTCCAACTCCTAAACCATGTTTTGAATTGTTTTTGAAATGAATAGCACGGTCATACGTAAAGTTTGCTGACATGTACGGAATATTGGCTTGCCGCCACTGATCCCTGTAGATTGCAAACAATCTGTTTTGAGACGAATCAGTTCCTGCCTGAGCCGGATTGAGATATAGTTGATTCCATATCATTTGGCTGAATTGAGCATCTTGTGCAAATGCCATTACAGAGATGGCGGTGATTGCGATAGTTAGAATTAACTTTTTCATTATCTGACAATTGTAATATTTCCTTTGTATTCGACTTTGCTACCTTTCATACAAGCCCCAGTGTAGTAGTATCCATATACATCGGGAGATAGCTGCTTGTCCTTGTGAGCTCCGTTCCAGCTGAGCTGATTATTATCTGTTGCAAAAACTTCCTCGCCCCACTTGTTGTAAATGATGATTCTGGAGGAAATGATATTTTCTTCTTTGATGATGAGCACATCATTTTTTCCATCTCCATTGGGAGAGAAAGCATTCGGAATAA
>JBBCIS010000006.1:0-147908 GCA_037189845.1 bacterium | reverse complement strand
GTCTACACCCGGATGGAACCAGGTCACCGTCGCTCCCGCGGGTATATTAGATACAGTGTATGTTTGCGATGAACCACAGATAGAATTGGCTCCTGTAACCTTGGTCTGCGTTTTATCATAGCACGCATCTACCCGGATATAATAATGCCCTTTGCTGCCATCCTGAGAAACATTCGTGATTTTGTTTTCGATTTTCACTGCATAATAGCCGACAGCTAAGTTTCTGGTAAGTTTGGAGAATTTATCGGAAGAACTGTTGTCATCATGTGTTGCTATTTGTGAACCTAAAGCACCCGTAGTAGCATTAACATTATAAAGTGTGATTTTTGTATCCGGTACAAACCCACCATCCACTACCAATGTTTGAATGATGAAACTCTTAGTTCCTCCGGTATTGTTTTGAAAATAAATCCAGTCTATATCGCCTGCGTAATAGCTGCCATCATTGTTAGGCAACAGATGGAAAGTATGATATTGCTGTGTATTGAGATCAATTCTGTTATTTCCATTGAAGTCTGATTCAAAGGAGTTGTGATAATAACTGTAATTAAAATTATCATTGTTACCATTGTCGGTCTTCCAGTAATTATCATTTTCAAAAACATCTACATCTGCATTGGTATAAAAATACGGCTCATTACTTTGGTTAAATGCCGGGCCGTGGTTCTTAGTTCCTTTGTACATGACCGCTTTTTGCATGGGCGTCAACTCTCTACGACAGTTATGTTTTCCTTTATTGTAACTCATCAGATTTCTGAGCGCATTATCTCTTGGTGCCTGCAGCCACGCATTACCCCATGCATCATATTTCAAAGGAGGTATTGGCATAGATAAATAATCGTAATCATTGCAGCTATAATGACTAGAAATAGAACTTAAATCAGGATCTCCATCTGTATCACATAGTCCGTCACCCCGGTATTCGCACAATGGTTTTCCGATATGTAATATGTTCAGACATGTCACCGGAGCTTTTTGAGTACGGGATACCGGTTCCTGTTTACATTTATCTTTTATAAAATTGCCTTCATCATGTGTATGTACCAGACCCAGACAATGTCCTACCTCATGAGCCAGTGAATTGGCATTGTCCCAAAGTATTTCTGGATAAAGAGATTTCACTACACAAGTATATTTTTTCAGCAAAGGATCCTGCGGCTTATGAGCTATACCAGATGCCCCGTCAAACTTTCTAACGAATGCAATATTCAGGATGTTATCCTGATATTCATGCTTCATCACCTTATTAGCTTCTATATCACCTCCTATATCGTTTTTATCTGAATCCAATACATTTATGATATTCCTTAAATATAAGCGGATATATAGTCCGTTGTGCTGATACAGCTTATTGACATAATTCAGGTATCTCTCAATCTCAGCATCCGGAATTTTTGGATTGCTTAGGTCATAGAAGTTTTTCACTACCACGGGAATCTGATACATATGAGGATTGACACCACCTATTACGCTCACATCCATCCGGGCAATCGCATCTCCGCTCCTCATGATATTTTCAATGCTGTCCAGCTCGTTCAGTAGTATATGATTATTGCCAATCCACGGCTGAGAAAAAAACAAAGCAGAATCCAAAGGTTCCGTAAGACAGGTATCTGACTGTCCGTAACAAACATGACAAAACATCAACAACAATAAAGTCTTAAAGTATTTCATCATCCTTATTTTATAATTTCCAATACGGCTTGCTCATTACACGTTGCCTTTTGATCCTGTAATACTCCATTTATCCTGATTTCTGCAGAGGATCCATTGTATCTAAACTCTATAGTATCTATGAGATTGGAAGCTATGCCCAATGCATAAGTAAATGTGGGATTTCTACTTTTATCGAAACTCATACCACTATTTACCATATATAGACAACTTCCGGTAGGATCAGCATTCCGGAATAAACATCTCTCCTTATCTCCTCCGTTAAGACTAGGGTTTTCGTATAAGCACAGTGTATCTAGTCCCCAGGCAGATAACAGAGAATCTTTATCTTTATAACATTCTCCTGTATTTTTATTAATAAAATTCACTCTGAAAGATAGAGTGCAATCTTCATAGGGCTCTCTGGTACAGGATGAAAGATTAAATAATAGGACTGTAAGCAATAATGGGATAATTATTTTTTTTGTTTTCATAAGTTGTTTGTGTTTATGTGTTAGAAATCATGGGTTTAAGTTGTTTGCTGCCTCTAAGCTAACATACAGTTGTTTTACAACAAAATAATTTCAAATATTTAATTTATCATAAAATATTAAATACAAATCAGTTAACTGTTTTATAGTAATAATATTTAGGGAGAATATTCGTAGAGAAGCTTTAATTATTACAACTGCTTTCGATAAAGTCTAACAGATTTAAAAGGAACTGGTTGCCTCCAATCCACGGCTGAGAAAAAACAAAGCAGAGTCCAAAGATTCGGTAAGGCAAGAGTCTAACATCTGAGAATATGATTTGTATGAAGTTATCAGCATCACAAATAACATAAGAGTCTTAAATCTCTTCATTTTTTCGATTATTTTTCGACCCTTAACACAAACCATTCCTCATAACATTGAAGCCTTTCCTCATACAACTTTCCGTTAACCTTTATTATGGCCTGATTTCCTTCTATATTTAATTCTATTGTGTCCTTTAAGACAGGCCATTCTCCGACCGCAAATAATAATTTTGAAGTCTTGAACTTATCAAAATCGTGGCTTCCCCCATATATAAATAAGCATGTCCCTAATTCACTGCTACTAAGACCGCCTGCGACTTCTTTATATCCATTAAAAGGATCTCTATATAAATACAGCTCTGTTAACTGATATCTGGACAGCAAAGAATCCTGCTCTGTAAAACATTCCTTGGAATTTTTATCGATAAACTCTATCTTGAAACCTACTCTACAATCTTCATAGGGTCCTTTGTCGCAGGATAAAAGATTACATAATAGGAATGTCATTAATAATAGAGTAATCATTTTTTTTGTTTTCATAATTTGTTGTGTTTATGTGTTAGCAATTATTGAATGGGTTCTAATTGTTTGCGTCATCGAAATTAGCATACAGACGTTTTACAGCAAAACAACTTCAAATATTTAATTTATCATAAAATATTAAATACAAATGAGTTAGCTGTTTCACAGTATCAGATATATGAGGAGAAATAATGGAGACTTTGCAGCCATAGTCTTCTGACATATTGAAAAAGGCTCTTTACTTTGTTAATTTGGTCTATAATATCACTGTCTGTTCGCTCCCAAAACAATTAATAATTCTTAACGCGGTTCTTCTCAATTTGGTGGATGTTATAAATAGATTTACATTTATTCCCTTACGGGACTTTATGAAGTTTTACAGGAATTTATTGGGAGGGATATTTATCGCCGGTAGCGCATTTCAGGTGCAGGCGCAGGAAGTCTGGGACTGGGATCGTTGTCTGCAATATGCCATCGAAAACAATATACAAATCAGGCTGGACGCCATCAATATTGAGTTAGGAGAATTACAGCTACAGCAAGACAGGCTCAATCTTACTCCGTTTGTACAGGCTGATGCGGGATATACCTATGCGATTGGCCGTACGGTGGATATGTCCAACTATCAGTATGTCACTAAGCCGATCAGCACAGGAAATCTTCAGGTATCATTGAATCAACCTGTTTTTGAAGGTATGAAGAATCTGAATGCTGTCAAAAAATCCAAAATAGATCTTAAAGCAGCCAGATTAGATAACGAAACACTCAAGCAAAGTATTCAGCTACAGGTCATGAATGCCTATCTGAACATTCTGAATGCGAAGGAGCAAGTTCAGCAAGCGAAGGAACAGCTTGTCAGAAGCCAGGAGCAATACGAAAACAATAAAAACCTGGTCGAAGGCGGAGCACTTGCAGAACGAGCTTTAGTCGATAATGAAGCTCAGATTGCATCTGATGAGTACAATATTATACAGCTTCAGCAACAGCTTCAGCTTGCTTATATGGCACTGAAAACTGTCTTACAGCTTGACCAAAACAAGGAAATAGAAATTGTCACGCCTCCTGTAGCGGAAGATTTTGAAAAATTTGTGCTGGAATCTATCGAAACAGTATATCAAAATGCAATGGGCATCCGTCCTGAAATAGCCGGAGCTCAGACCAAAACGGAAAGCGCTGAGCTTGGGATAAAAATTGCCCGTTCCAATTACATGCCGAAACTATCATTTTTCTCAGCAGCCGGAACCAATCTTTCTGACCAGTTCACAGAAACCAACGGAACTCAAACTATTGAAACCGCCATCGGTTATATTAAAAGCAGTGGAGAAGCAGTTTATACATTGTATCCGGTTCCCAATACAAAGGCGATGCCTTTCGGTAAACAGTTTACAAATAATTTATCCTATGCAGTAGGGCTAAATTTATCCATCCCTATATACAACCGCAGAGCAGGATATCTCAGCACACAAAGAGCCAGACTTTCATTGCATCAGTCCAGGCTGAATGAGGAAAATGTTTCATTCACGTTGTACAATAATATCAAAGAAGCTCATATCAAGGCATCTACTTCTGAGCACAATTATTCCGCAGCACAAAAAAATCTTACTGCAGCAAAAAAATCATTTGAATTTGCTCAGGAAAGACTGACGAATGGTGCTATTAGCCAGCTGGAGCTCAATCTTGCTCAAAACAACCTGTTTATTGCACAGTCCCGATTGACTCAGGCTAAATATGAATACATCTTCAATGCAAAGGTGCTGGATTTTTACAATGGAAAAACTATTGACTTTTAATAAATTATGAACAGAAAATATCTCATCATAGGATTAGTAGCCGTCATTGCTGTCGGAATATTTCTGGCTATACAAAAATCTAAAAACGATTCGGGCAAACCTAAGGAAGTCAATATAGAAACTGTAGCAAACAGAGACATTACTGAATCTGTTACTGCCAGCGGCCAGATCTATGCTGAAGAAGAGGTAAAAATCAGCTCTGATGTTTCCGGAGAAATCGTGCAGCTGAATGTAAAAGAAGGCCAGCATGTGGAAAAAGGTACCTTACTTGCCAAAATTCAACCTGAAACTTATCAGGCGATTGTAGATCAGGCAGAAGCTCAGTACAATAATGCAATGGCCAATCTCAAAAACATGCAGGCCAGCTATTCCAATGCTTTAGCAAAAGAAAAACAGGTACAGGCACAATTTGACAATGCTGAGCTGGCTTACAAAAGAGCCAAAGAGTTACACAGTAAAAAATCTATTTCTACCGCTGAATTAGAACAGGCAGAAACATCTTATCGTACCGCAAAAGCTGAAGCTGAAGCCATTCAGGAAACTATCAAAGGAGCAAAATATTCTATCGAAGGCGCACAGGCTTCTATTAAAGGAGCACAGGCTTCCATCAGAGATGCAAAGTCCAACCTCGTAAAAACTTCCATTTTTGCACCGATGTCAGGCATCATTTCACTACTCAATGTAGAGCAAGGCGAGAAAGTTGTGGGTACCCTTCAGATGACCGGTACTGAAATTATGCGAATTTCCAATTTTTCCAATATGGAAGTCCGCGTTGACGTGAGTGAGAACGAAATTATCAAAGTCAAAATCGGTGATACGGCCAATGTGGAAGTTGATGCATATATCGGAAGAAAATTCCAGGGTGTTGTCACCCAGGTATCCAACACGTCCAAAGGCTCTGCCAATTCTACGCTTTCCACTGAACAATCCAGCAATTTTGTGGTAAGAGTCCGTATTCTCGAATCCTCTTATTCAGATCTGACAGCAGATGGCAAAAGACCATTTTTGCCCGGGATGTCTGCTACAGTAGACATCTTCACCAAAAAAGAAAAGCAAGTTGCTTGTGTACCGATCCAGGCAGTGGTCACAAGAGAAGACAGCCTTACGAAAGAGACTATTGAGGTGGTTTTCCTGGAGAAAAACGGCCATGCAGCTCAAACACCTGTTAAAACAGGAATACAGGATGATAATTATATCCGCATCATTGAAGGTGTTCAAAAAGATGATAAGATCATTACCGGCCCTTATGATGTGATTTCCAAAACTTTAGAAGATAAAGATCCCGTAATACCACCAAAGGCTAAAAAATAAAACGCAGGAAAGAATTTTCCTGAAAATTTCTCATCCACGTACAGGTCATTTTGATGTGTACGTGGATTTTTTATTTATTTCCGCTGTAAGGCAACAACGTCATTAAATATTATAAATAAGTATAGAATTTTAATTATCAGCAAACTATATCATCTTATAATTCATAAGATCCGGTAGTAACAAAGTAAATGGAAATACATTCGACAATAAAACAAGCAAGTAAACATTAAATTTATATCTAATTGATTTTCTACACTTTGGAAAATATTTTAACTAATTTTTATTTTAGCGGCAAGTCAGAAATCAAAGCTATTTTGCTACATTTATTAGAATAATACTGAAAATAGTTGGCAAAATTATTTATTACTTTTCTCCTATCCTGCCTATCTCTGTATGCAGAAGCTCAGACATGGTCACCTTATCAGGAATTATATACTGACAACAACATTTCTGTAGAAATTTCATTCAGATATTCCCCTACTGCGTGTGATGTTCAGGGAGTTTCCTCAAAATACAGATACAGAATTAAAGGAAAACTGTATAGCACAAAGAAATATGTCACATGGAAAATGGACTACATCCATTGTAATGGCATCAAATACATCGAAACTAATTCTGTAAACATCGGACTCAACGGTTATGATGGTATTATTGAAAGTCTCGATTATACATTTCAGGGAAAAGAGCTGGAAAAAGAAATCTATGGCATCAGCACCAGCCACCTCGAAACAAAAGAGAAAAAGGAATTAAAAGGCCTGCATTCTGTACTTCCGCAACAGATTATCGGAGGGAGAAAGATATATAAAGGGGAATCTCTCACACTTTCTTTCCGGGAAGGTATGCTGGCCGCCGGCGCTCAGTGGAAATGGTATGCAGATAGCTGCGGCGGTGAAGCTATTGGCTCCGGTATGTCTATTACCGTTTCACCTGAACAGACTACCCGGTATTACCTGAAAGCCGAATCTAATTTAGCTGCTTCTGAGTGTATTTATACCACTGTAGATGTCAGTGAAGAATCCAAGCTTCCGACTTCCATCTACGGACATAGTAATATTTGTACAGGTCAAACTGTAAAGCTGTCTTTCGTCGGAGGAAAATTAGGGGAGAATTCTGAATGGGTATGGTATGAAGGTTCATGTACAGGAAAGAAAGCAGGCCGCGGGGAAATCCTGACAGTCGCTCCAACTGAAAATACTACTTACTTTTTAAAAGCAACAGGAGAATTTGGTACTACTGTTTGTATCAGTAAAAGAGTTCTGGTCGAAACAGCATCAACCGCGCCTCAGGGTATCATTTCCGGTAGTGGTACGATTGTATGTCATGGCACTCCCGTACAGCTCAAAGTAAGCGGAGGCGAATTAGGCAGAGAGGCCCAATGGGTATGGTATAAGAATAATATACAGCCTTCCAATAAGGTCGCAACCGGAACTAATGTAAGCCTTTTTCCTACAGAAAAAACCCGGTATCTCGTAAGAGCAGAAGGGGAATGCGGCAACACCACAACTGTATCTTCAGAAATTGAGGTTTTACCTCCACCGGAAGCACCGGTAGATATCAAATCAGAAGATGATCAGGTTTATAAAGGCAAAAAAACCACACTCAGGGTTTTGTCACTCAATGAAACAGGCAGCTTCAACTGGATCTGGAATGAGGGAAAATGTGGAGGAAAACAAATCGGTACAGGAGAATCTCTCAGATATAAATTTAAAAATCCTGTAAGCATCAGTGTTTACAGTACAAACACATGTGGTGCGAGCAAATGCATTACCAAAACTTTTCAGCCATTGAGCAGAAGTATCGCAAATACCAAAGCTGAACCGGAAAAGAAATTCCAGTTAGGATTTGAATTGGGAGCAAATTTTATCGGATTGGCTCCGGTAGATAAGAATACGACTTCTTTTAAAACAGGTATAGGAGCAGAAACCGGATTAATGTTTCATCCATTATATAAGAAAAATATCATCTTAGGACTGGGAGCAAATTTTATTATAGGTAAATATTTCTTTGGCAAATCACCGGTTCCAATCAAAGAATCTCATAATTATTATACCATCTTTCAACCAAGAGTGGAGCTGGCAGCAGGTATTAAGCATATAAAATTCCTCACCAGTTACACCAATAAAATGTATACTGAAAAATATTCATTGGAAGACAAAAGCCGCCATAAAGAAAGCCACAGACAAGACAAAATAGGATTTGGTCTCAGAATAGGGTCCAATTTCAGAAATCCAAGAGCTATCTATTTTGACATTGCATACCTCATGACCCGCAAATATGATTGGTCATGGAACGATTTCAACTGGAAATTCAAAACTGAGCAGGATTGGGGCAAAGGTATCTCAGCATCCGTCTGGGTCCATAATGCAGTAAAAATTGATGCTGAAGTTCTTTTTAAAACAAGTAATCCCGGATACTATGGTAATGCATATAACCTGGGAATAAAATACAATCTGAACAGATATTATTAAGATGAAAAAGTGGATAATACCGGTAATAATCACTCTGCTGACAGTCATTGCCATAGGGGTATTTTTATCTTATTATCTGCATCGTAATGATCAGAATGATTACAGGCAAGTACAAAGATTTTACAACAGCTCAACAATCTCTGCAGATTCAATAGTCCAAAAGATACGCAACAAAAACTCTTATGAGAATTTCCCTTATCGCCTCATAGCTGAAAATATCAGTCTAAGCAATATTGAAAAGCAACAGGAATTATTGAAGTATGTTCAATATTCCGACTCTTTGATTGATAACAATTTTCAGGAGCTGATATTTATTGCTTTGTCAGATACACTCAAAAAAGTATATGAACAAAGTATAGATCTCAATGATTTAAATACTCTTTTAAGCCTGACCAACGAAGTCTCCGGTCTTTATCCTATGACGCTGGCAAATCAAAAAAATAAAATCTTCTATCAGGCGTTATTTGATTACTGGCTGCAGCGTATCATTCAAAATCTGGAGCACATTGCTCAAAGTCACTATTGGAGCAAATATACTTTTGAATATAAGTACATCAGCACTGTATGCGAACAATATAACTACAATCCATCTACCGGCCTCAGCAGCGCAGAAAAGGTTTTAGATAACTTTGCAGATAACAGATATAGTTATCTCTTTAACAGATTTGTTTTACAAACCACTTTACTTCAAAAAACAATCTTGTTCATTATCCTGACTTTCGTTACCAGCTGTGTTTTATTTACAATATACACCCTTCTCAAATCCGGCAAATCATGACTTTTCAAAGGTATCTTCCGTCTCTGACAGCGCTTCTTATCTTTCTGATAAGCACTGCTTTTATTAAAGGTGTGGAAGAATACGATGAGGATCTTATCGAGGTGACTACGGCAGTTTTTAAATCAGAAAAATTTCATGTAGTAGTTCTCAAGCGCCAAAATCAGCGAATCAGTGCAAAATATTTTGCGGCGACAGATCCCTACAACAACAAAACTGTTCCCGAACGTTTTCAATTATGGAAAAAAGGTAAAAATATTATTGCTGTTTCGAGTGGAACCTATATGACCACCTGCTCGCCCCAGACAGCAAAACCGGCAGGTCTTTGTATAGATAATGGGGTAATTGTCAATAACAGCATAGATTCCAGGCTGGGTGGATTGATCATTGTTAACCAGAAAGGAGACATCAAAGCAACAAAAATTTCAGATGGAAATCTCAGTATCCCGGGGAACAATAAAGCAATTGATATAAAAAACAGCTTTGACAGAAACACTTTTATCAATTGGGCAAAAAATAATGACGCTACTGTCTTCCAATCTCATTTACTGGCATACGATGATCTGCTGAATATTTCTCCATGTAACAATACTCAGCAAAGTTGTGCTAAAAAGGCCAGCCGTAGATTTTTGATAGCCGGAACTGATGAAAACAATGAAAGAATCAACGTCATTATCCATTCTCCTTCTGAAACGACTCTTTACGATGGAGCTGTCAAAGTCTTCAGATTTCTTAAAGAATATAAAGAAATGAAAAGCATTCATTTCATGATCAATCTGGATACCGGCTGTCAGGATGTTTTTAATCTATATTATACGGATGGCAGCAAAGCAAATAATCTGAAGGGCACATTGCATGAAAATGACGCCGTCAATCTTTTGGTGTTCCACTATGAATAGCTTTTATAAAATACTGATCATTCTTATCTTCACAGGTACCGGCAATCATGTCTTTGCACAGAAGTATATTTTTCATCTGCCTATGTCAGGACATGTTGAAGATCTGAGTCCCAACAAAAATAACGGAACAATTATCGGAGGCGTTACCTCTACTGAAGACAGGTTCGGCAATCCCTGCGGAGCACTTAATTTCAATGGCACCAACGGATTTATATCGATACCGCATTCCTCTACTTTAGGAAGTATAAAAAAGCACTTTTCTGTTTCCGCTTGGATAAAGCTTGAGCCTTATCCCACCTCTGAAAACTTAAGATGGCTCACTCTTATATGCAAGGGAGAATTTCCTGCAGAAACGGACAATATGCCTCAGTACAGAGTCCAGGTTTTTCAGGGGAATACCCAGAGTACGGTGTCTATCAATACAGCGTTTACAGAAAACGACTGGGATTTCAAAAAGCATAATCTGGAGTATAATAAATGGTACCATATTGCCTTGACATACGATGGTAGTAAAGTCAGGTTTTACATCAATTCAGAGCTTGCCTGGTCAAATCCTTACAAAGAAAAATTAAGTCCCAACACTGCCCCCGTCAATATCGGCAGAGACATTCCCGGTGCTACAGAATTTTTCAAAGGTTCGATGTCAGATTTCAGATTGTATGATGACGCTTTGAGTAAAAACCAGATATATGATTTGTATGCAAATTCAAAATCATACGGTTATGATAAATCTATGGTCTTCACTTGTCCGCAGAACCAAACGGTACAGACTGATCCCGGAAAATGCTTTACGATAGCAAATCTCTATGAGCCAACCGTAGAAAGTCCTTGTGATAAAGCTAAAATAAGACAGATCAGAGGAGCTAAAAACGGAGATACGCTTCAATTGGGGCAGGAAATCATTGAATATGAAATCCGGAACGATCTGGGTGTCAGCAGAAATTGTATATATAGTGTTTTTGTCCAAGACAAAGAAGCACCGGTCATAGAGCCGCTGAAAGATACAACAATCTATATCGGTAGTGAGGACAAATCATTTTCATACATTTATGAGTTACCTCTTGCTACAGACAATTGCAGGCTCAAAGATATCCAGCTAACCAAAGGGATGGTCAGCGGAAAAGAATTTCCATTAGGTACCACGCTTTTAAAGTTTCAGGCTACAGATGTGTATGGAAATACAAGCTCCGGACAGTACAACGTTCATATTTTGCAGGATAGTGAAGAAGTAATTCCCGAAGATGCTCCGAAAACAGCTGAGCTGATCTCTGAAGATCCTTTTGAAAAGAAACTGGATCAGATTCCTCTCTCCCCGGGCAGTAAAATAGATATTGATGATTTACTATTTGCCGCAGATAAGATCAAGCTTACCCGCTTATCCAATGAACGACTGGATATCGTCGTCAAATTTTTGAACAGGTATCCCAATATTTCTATTGAAATCGGAGGACATACCAATGGTATCCCTACCAAAGCATATTGCGAACAATTATCTACTGCCAGAGCTAAAGCCTGTTACGAATACCTTATCTCCAAAGGAATAGCAAAAGATCGGTTAAGGTATAAAGGATATGGAAAAAGTCATCTGAAATTTCCTGCTGATTACAGAAATCCTCTCAATCAAAGAGTAGAGATTACGATTATTGATGTGAAATAATAAGCGGTTCTATGCTCGTATATTCAGAACATCCGTATTTAATTTTAGAGGATATTCGACAAGCATTCCAAAGTGATAGCCACGAATTCACCAATAGATGAATAAAGCATTCATTTATCTTTTCGGACAAACATAATGATAGTGAAAGCTGTAATGGGATGTCAATTCGTGTATTAGTGGCATCCAATAAATACTGGCTTCTGATTTAAATGCAAATTCCATGGTTTCGTATCACTATTCTATTGATTTTAGCAATCTGAGATATCTCTGACAAACTAAACCTATCTGTCATCACAAAATGACGGGAATCACAATACTAAGTTTCCCTAAAATAAAAGCGGGTTAGCAATAAATTGCCAACCCGCTTTCAGATAAAACATCTGTTATTGTTTTACAAATTTAGCATCGAGAGATTCTGATGTATTTTTATTGGTTACAGATATGATATAAGTGCCCTGAGCATATTTCGTAGCATCTATATCAAACGAAACTTTTCCTCTGGAGAATGTCATAAATTCAGAATGCATATTCTGACCTAATATATTCGTCACTTTAATCTCAAAATCAGCGCTCATTTCATTAACAAACATCTCAACTCTTGTCTTACTGTCAGTCGGATTAGGATATACATACAGGAGAGACGTTTTAGTATCAGGTGAAGATATTTTCTCAATAGCAATATTGATGGCATTGCTGTATTTGTATTTACCATCCATATCTACTATCCTGAGTCTGTAATAATTATCACCTGTCCAGACATCTGTATCCAGGAATGAGTATTGTTGTAATTCCCTGCTGTTTCCATTTGCTCCTACAACTCCTATGACCGTATAGCTGATACCATCTCTGGATTTTTCTACAAGGAACTGATCCGCATTTTTCTCAGATGCAGTGCTCCAGTTCAGTACGTTATTTTCGCCATCATGATAACCTGTAAACGATAACAGCTCTACCGGTAAAACAGGAGGTTCAAGAGTAGATTTGAAAATATAAATCTGACCACTACTACCATCATCGTCATCATCTTCTCCAAGGATCTGGACTACATAAGTTTTGCACTCTTCCAATTGATATGTCTGAGAGAAAGTCGTAGACGGGCTGCAGCCTGTACAATTACCAAACGGTACACAGTTCACTAATATTCCATCTGCGATACCATCGCAAGGCGTGGCATCTTCGTAGATAGCGATAGCCGTGTTGGAACCTACGTTATTCACACTGAATACTAATGTCAAAGTATCCGGCTGTCCATCAGAAGTAGCTCCACACTCGGTAGAGAATGTAAAATAGTTGGCAGAAGTAGCACCACCCGGCAGACAATTGCCATAGAGACCTCCGCTGTTGTTGACTGAGGAATTATCTTCATCCAGATTCCAGCACTGAGGTACGTCATACTCTAATATTGTAGGTCCGCAAGCTGTTTTAGGCTCACAACGGGTAGATACGCATAGTGCAAATGTAGGATTGGAAACAGGAAGTGTACCGTCATTGAAAACCTGCAGATAGATAGTTTCACCCGGAATAGCAGCAATGTCAAATTCCACATCATCAAAAGTGCCTCCGGCATCACAACCGAGGAACTGCATCGGGTGATTCGGGTCACAAGGATTCCCTCTGTAAGCCCCTACTACCATTGTGTGGCTACCGCCATGTTCATCATCTCCCTGTATTTTTATTCCGCCTTCTGAATCCATCGGCACAGTAAATTTGAACCAATAGTCACTACAATTGGTACGGCTTCCACAACTCAATCCGTATTGTGATCTTCCCGCACAATCTATCCTCGGTGTACTGGAAGATATCGTATAACTGGCTGTGTAGTTTAATGTTCCCGGACAAGGATTATCCAATACCCACGCAGTCATATCAAACGCCCCGGAAAGCGCACACGGATCATCATTGGCTACCGGAGCACACACTACCGGAATTTCCTGGTACCTGTTGATGACTCTCACTGTATAGTTGCCTCTGTCCAGACTCAATAAATCCCTGCCATCAATTTTGAACAGATAAGATCTACCTGGTATCAGACATTCATTTTCATAATCAAAATCGTAGCTCGCTAACGGATCTGCGCTTCCTATTTTGTTTAATAATGACCAGTTCGGCACACCACCTGTACAGATATTTGTCACTCCCGCAGGCAATTCATACAAATTCATATTTAAATCAATCTCATCAGAAGCCTGGCTTCTTCCTTCAATTTTTACGTATCCTTCCGCAGGCGCTACAAATCTGTACCACATCGTCTCATCATAACCACTTGAGAACGGATGCTGAGAATTAGGATCTATATCCGGCTCTCCTGACTGTGTACCGGCACAGATATTATTATCTGCATAAGCAGCTGCTCCTACTGATATTAATTGCGCACTACATACATTATCATTATTACCTACTATAGCCGGATTATGCGTCACTGCAACATTAAAATTAGTTCCAACTTCACCAAATATGCCTGCATCTTCGCCATGTACCTGTATGAAATAATATGTATTGGGTTGTAATCTGTAACATTCGATGGACAGAGAATTATTGCCGTTTGTCACATTGGCAATACCGGATCCAATTCTTTCAGTAAGATTGCTCCATATTGGTGTTCCTCCGGAACAAGGATTGGCTCCTGCTCCCTGATACAAGGTAAATGTACCACTGATCCTGTCGGTGAACGGACTGTTATTGGTCACATTGATTGTCCAGTCTCCTATTTGAGCAGGGGTCCTGAATCTATACCATAGAGTCTTATCATAGCCAAGCGCATTGATGTTATTATAGTTCCCGCTGACATTAGGCTCTCCCACTTCCTCAGATGCACAGAAATTATTTTGGTTAACTGCTGTACTCGTTGCACCACTTATTGTACCCAGATCATAGGCATTACAGATCATATCATGTGATGGAATAGATGCAGCATTATGAGATATGGACAAAGTAAATGTACCGACATCATCCCCAGGGGTATCATTACCATCCACCTGTATATAGTACCATACATTATCATCCAGACAGCTGAATGTACCACTGCTCAAACCATTGGACGTACTCATCTGAGTAAGATTGCTCCATACCGGATTTGCACAATTATATGTACCGCCGGTGGATCTGTACAGGATAAAATTATGTCCTACTGAACTGGCTGAAAGATTGATGGTATACTCACCTTCCTGTGCAGGTCTGAATCTGAACCAGACAGTTTCATCATAATCGTTGGAAGTCACATCATCACCCGAACCGCTCATATTACCGGATGTATTTGGCTCTCCCATTTCCTCCCAGGAGCAGAAATTCGTTCTGTTGGCAAAAGTAGCTGTACCACCATAATTCAAAGATGATGTCAAATCTTCTGCATTACAGATTAAATCATTAGATGGGCCAGGATTTCCGTTTCCATCATCAGTTACAGTTACAATGAACCTTCCCTGATCGACTCTGCCTGAAAGTGTAACGTCATTACCATCTACCTGTATATAGTATTTTGTATTTGGTAACAGACATGTATAGTTCCTGTTGGTAGTGGTACCGGATGGGCCGGCTGCAGATTCTGCTCCTTCCTGAATCAACCTGGAAGACGGAGCCTCTGTGACTCTTGCATAGGTAGGCGCAGTCCCGTTATTGTAGAAAACAGCAAAATTAGGACTGAACAATTCCGGGAAATCCGGATCATCCTGCACCCTCAAATTGATAATACCCGGTTTGGCAGGAGTAGTAAAATAGAACCAGACTGTTTCATCCTCATTAAAGTTCTGATGATCGGTCGTATTAGAACCATTCACCCCGGCATTAATTATGTCTGAAAATCTCGGCTCATTATCATCAGCAGTAGCACACATGTTGTGGCTTTTTACTGTCAATGTTCCTCCTGCAGTCAACTGACCGTCCAACGGAGCTACATCATCCACAGGAATAGCACCTGCAATCTTATCATTAGCAGGTCTGGTGCTTCCACTTCCATCATCTGTGACATACAGATTATAAATAAACTCATCGGTATATCCCGGAGGTGAGAAACCAAAAACACTCAGATCATATCCATCTATCTGTACAAAATAGTTCCAGTTAGGCGATGGACAAGGCAAAGTTACCTCTCCATCCTGCACAGTAAAGCTTCCTACTATCGTAGAAGATCCCCAGTCAGATCCTACTTCAATCAATCCTCCGAAACCGCTGCTGCAAGGGTTGTAATTTGAAGAATTCCCCTTATAAACCGTCACGCTGGATACACTAGCCACACCCAGCTGAAACACGTTTTGGAGACGAACCTTAATTTCGCCCGGATTAGCCGGAGTTCTGAACCTGTACCACATCGTTTCATCATACTCCGGCTCACTTTGTACTGCATTCTGAGTTGTATTCGGCTCTCCCAGTTCCTGTGTGGCACAAAGATTGGTATGATTAAGTCTTGACAAAGATCCACCTGAAGCCAGATTACCCATATTACCCGGATTGCCTGCAGACATCACTTCACAAATATCATCGTTCTGAGCTGCCATGATGGAAATTCCATCCATTTCTACCCGAACATCAAAGGTTCCCATAGTAGCTCCAAAACCCGGACAGGTAGAAGATCCTGATACTCTCAGGAAATACTCTGTATTTGGTCTCGGACAGTCTATTTCAATAGATTCACTTCTATTGGCATCTGTCAAAGGAATCAGCCCTATAGGAGAACCTTTTCCAACTTTTAATAAGTTATTGAATTGAGAATTGCTGTTTGCCTGTATATTACATGCTGCAGGCAGGAACGTACCAGAGTACTCAAACAGCTCTATATCGATATCAAAACAAGGATCAGGATCAGGATTATTTACCGTGATGGTAAACTTACCGGGTGCCAATGGACCTAAGTTCATTCCTGTTTTGAATCTATACCATACCGATCTTTCCTGATCATCAAACAAGCTGAAATTCCAACCGGAACCGCCAGGCTCATTGATCTCTTCGGTAGAACATCTGTTATTATCCTGCAGCCTTGTTTTCACATTACCCGGATTGAGAGCACCCAAATTAATGGCATCACAGAAATCATCGTTATTCTGAGGCGGGATATCTGATCTCGGATCATCTGCCAGATGAGTAATCCGAACTCTGAACTCTCCTGTTGAGCACAGGCTACCGGGAATACAGGCTACCGGGTTACTGGCTCCATCCATCTGTAAATAATAATACCTGCCCGGAATCAGGCACTTCACCTCAAAATCTTCATCCTCAAGGAAAGTGACTATAGCCGGATCATAATCTTCTCCTACTTTGAAACCGGATGCTGCCAAAGCACAATTTTCTCCCGGGAAATCGTACAGAGCCATTGCCAGGTCTATCTTGTCATTACCGGAGTTCAATCCCTGAATCAATACCTTTCCGGAGGAAGGCGCCCTGAACTTGAACCAGAGTGTTTTTTTGGCATCCACATTTAGAATAGTCGGAGTAAGGCTATTTCTCATTTCCTCGGCAACTTTTCCCGGACCTTCTATATGCGGCTCTATAGTAGCACATTCGTTATTGAACAAACCTGTCTGCCTGTTGGCATTAATACTAAGCGTATGGACGTTAGGAATTTCAAATGCCTGGCATACGTTATCATTGAGACTGGCCGGTACAGTAGCATAATCCTGTACGGATATTCTGAAATCACCTATTACATCTTCGATATCAGCGGGTGGAAAACCAAGTGTAGGGTCATTCTCCCCATCCACCATGATATAGTATTCCCTGCCCGGTATCAGACAGCGGGCTACCATATATTCATCAAAACCAGTGTACAGAGGATTTAATGACACAAAATTGTCATCATCAGTAGGGTTGCTCTCTACTAATTTACCGTCATAGCTGGAAGTATGTTCTACCAGAGAGCCTTTGGTCAGACAGTTACCCATGGTATATATAGCCAGCTGCAGGTTGATTTCCTCATGATAGTCAGGATCGGAAACGGTCAGCAGACCACTTGGCGAATTAGGATTAGATTTATCCCTCCTGTTGATCTGATTAATATTTTCAGCACGGATTTTTACTTTACCGGACGACGGTGCTATGAATTTGTACCAGACCGTAGCATCTGATGAATTCCATTGGGACGGCAGAGGATCATTGATGGCAGTAGCGCACAGGTTGCTGCCCACCGTCCATTGCAGCGGACCGCTATGCGAACTGACAGGCAGATTTTTTGCACCACATGGCTCATCATTACCAACTGGCTGGCTGGCCATAGATGCCATATCGTACAATCCGGCATCCTTAACCTGTAATTTAAAATAACCCATGATACAGTTACCTCCATCAAATAGATCACACAGCGGATATTCTCCGCCATCTACCTGTATATAATACATCTTACCCGGATTCATACAGGTAGCTATCAGGCTGTTACCCTCATTGAGTATATTATTTCTAGTATCTAAAATGTCATAATAAGTAGTTGAAACCACAGGCACGTCAGCATAGTCCAATATATCGTGATCTCTGGAAATAATCGGTGTCCAGAGATATCTCGGTGAACTACAATGCGGTGTCTGGTTGGCATCACCGAGTATAGGCTCCCAAATCGCTATCTGCAAGTCTATATCGTCATCCACAGAAGTCGGCTTGCCCGTAGGGGCGGACTGTGCCGTGATCAGTACAGACCCGGATGGCGGCGCAATGAACGAGAACCATACATCCCGCTCCAATGGCTGAGTCTGGTCAGCAATAAACCCTACAGATTTCGTAGCACAGAAATTGTCATAAACGCCACTAGGATTTGCCAATGTTACACCATTTAATGTACCCCCAGCAGGAACAGTACCCAGGAATATCGCTCCGCAAGGTTCGTCATTTACAGGAATGCTTTTAGTCGTGTTTGCTGTTTTGATAGCAGGCTCCCAAAGTCCTTCATAACAGGTAGAAGGTGAAACCGAAAATGCTTCAGCGTCATATACCTGTACATAATAGGTAGTATTTGGCAAAGGACATCTCAGTCTGAACTTGCCCGGATCTATTGATGCCAACCAAGGCAAATCGCCTGTCAGGTCATGTTCTGACTGCATGATCAGCGATGGATAGATACAGGCACCGGCAGAGGACTCATAGATATTAACCCTTGAATTCCATAAGGCTCCCAAAATACAAGCTCCGCCTCTTTGCCCGCGGGTAGCAAAATCATCATGATCCCACTCTATCCATTCTGCGGGGTCTCCATCAGTAGTAAACTGATACCATACGGATGCCGTATGTCCTCCACTCGTTCCCGGGCCGCCAGGTGAAATATTTGGCTCTCCATTGTCAGCCGAAGCACATTTATTAGTATGCGGCAATCCGAACATAGGTGCAGCCATCAACTCGGGCTGTGAGATTGTAGTGGTATGGTTAAGACCTGCTACCACAGATGTAGGCAGAACTGTAGCGTCACAAATTCTATTTCCGGGACGGAAAGCTGATTTTTTGACGACCACATTAAAATCCACCCAGCTGTCCACAAAAGGAATACCACCGACGGGATCTACCTGAATGTAGTAGTTCGTATTAGGTTTCAGACACAGATCTCTTACACGTGCATTACCGCCATTGAAAATATTCAAAGGGTCTATCTCATCACGATCTATAAATGTAAGGTTTGCATAATCGGGAGCATTATCACCACAGTTTCTGGTTGTAGGAGTCGATTCCTCATAAAAATACAAGGCAGGATATGTTACAGCAGAACTGGAGCCTAACCTATTAACCTCCACATCATAAAGATGGAACAGTGTATTATCAGAATAATCTGCTGCGGGAGTACGGAATCTGTACCAGACAGTATTATTCAAACCTGATAAAATGGTAGTGTTGTCCGGGTCAAATGATACATTGGCACATCTTGTGGTTTGATTGTTTAGTACCAGGTTAGTATTATTGGCACTACTCAATACTCCTAGGAAGCCATCTAGTCCCGATGTGGCGGAGCTGGCAGGCTGACAGATAAAGTCGGGGCCTTTTATCAGGTTATTCTGAATAATATCAATATCAAAATATCCTTCGCCGGCTGTGGTAAAAGCATCATCATGATCTACCAAAATCAAATAGGTTGAATTAGGATCCGGACAGAAATCGGCTGAAGCAGAATACCAGCCAACCGGAACTAATTGTTCGTCCTCATCCACTCTGACAATACCCGTAGGGGAACAAATATTACCGTTACCAATTTTATAAACTGCCACTTCGCTATTAATCTCATTTCCATAACCAAATGGATCACTGTTCACATTCACCTTAATTTCAGAACCAACTGTTGCTCCGGTAGTAAATGAATACCATACAGTCTGATGCTTGGTAAAGGAGGTCGGAAAACTCCCTTCTCCTGAGCTTCCGACGCAGAAGTTATTATTTGCTCTTGAATTAGCAGTACTGATCGTACTTCCGGGTGTAGAAACTCCGATCGAAACAGCATTACAAGGCAAATCGTTGGTAGGAACCGGTGCTCCGCTATTTGTGATTGTGACAGAAACAGGGCCATCATCCCGGGTACCCGGAAAAGGGACTGATTCTCTGGTGAACAATTGTAAATAATAAGTCGTATTTGCGGCTAAGCAGTTAACATTAAAAGAAGCTCCGAGTGTACTCTCTCCGACCTTAGACATAAAACTGAAAAAATTTGACACAGGATAACCTGCACAATTCGGGGTAGAATTTTGTCTGTACAGAATAGCTACACCATAATCATCCCAATCTCCAGCAGAAGGGTTGACATTTATACTGGTGGGCGGACTTGTTCCTGTAGTAAACTTGTACCACAGTGTCTTTTCATTATCACTCTCAGGTTCGTTCATTCCACAAAAATCTTCCGAAGAAGCATTCGATGTATTAGAGGAGTGGGACAGATTTCCACTATTGTAGTTAAATGTACCATGCAGATTATGGGCATTACACAAATCGTCGTGTGCAGGTATAGATACGACAGCCCCCTTCGTAACTACAAAACTAAAATATTCAGTATTGGTTATAGATGACAAGCTTATACTTCCCCGTATATAATAATCTCCCGGCTTGGGATTATTGATCCTCCATACTCCAACCCCACCGTCATCGGGCAAGCTGCAACCTCCGCAACTCCCAAAACGGACTTCATCTTCACTCATACCTCCATCAAAACGATTATGTGATATATCAAAATCTATATATGATAAATTCGCATTCGTAAGGGTATATTTATACCAGATATTGCTACTAAAGCATTCGGCGGTATGATTTGAAACTAAGGTACCATTTCCGTTATTCGTCAGAGCAAATGCATTTGCACATGAATTATTATAGGGATTTAAGTTAGCCGCAAAGCTACCAGTCCTGGAAACTGACCAGTTTGCCTGTGCTCCGCACTGCCCTGATGCCGGACCTGGATACCTGACAGCAACGGTTCCACTGGTGGGAGTTATAGCAGAATAGCCGATGGTATATGTAGTTGATGCTGATGCAACACAATCGTCCAGCAAACCACCACAACCACCATAGTCATCATCATCACAGGCTCTGATTGTAACTGTACCTGTAGTCGGGCAATGTACAGTACCAGATACACTAAAGCTCACATCACTGTTAGGGTCTGCTCCGCCCGCAGCAAAATTATCAGCACAACCGTTGCACGCCCGGCCGGTATTGCTCCAGCTTGTAGAAATATTTATCTGTGCACTTGCTGAGAGATACGTAATAAAGCACAGCAGGGATAAAGTAAAGTTTATACAAACTTTATATACCGGCAATTTTTTAAAAATATTACCATTCATATCTTATTTCATTAAAAATCAATATTATAAATTGGATTCCACGAGTGAGATTACATCTCCTGATGATACTGCCACTTCTTTTTTTATTTCGGAAAGCAACTGGCTAAATTCCTCAGATGTGAGCCCCTGGGCATTTATATCTTTAAATAATTCTTCTTTTATTTTCGAAGTCAACCCGATCAATTGAGCTCTGTCAACAGAATAAGCCGGAGATTGACTATGCTCCAGGTCATATTGGATAAGGTTAGCTATAATCAAAATATACAAATCTCTTGATTGAGGTGAAAATCTCAGACCCACATCTTCCAGAATTGATTTATACAGTAATACTGACCATTCGGGAGATAATTTTAATGATTTTAAATCCTCAAAAACATATTCTGCAGAACTGGTTCTGGCACTATTGATATTTGCTCTTTCGGTTATTATGCTCTTAAGCAAGGACTCATTACTCTCTAAGCCATTAACACAAAATGAAATAATCATAAAGGATATAATAAGTAGATTTCTTTTCATAATACATAATTTTAAATTAAAGTTAATAAACTTAGTAAAAAACATATGAAATATTGAGAAAAAATTTCATGTGTAATATATTATTTATATGTATAGAATGTTTCTAAAAATGTGTTGTGACCTACTCTCTCAAGCTTTATATCTGAAATATTTGCTGTTGTATCTATAATATATGTAGGAGGGTGCATATTCAATACAATATTAATCCTGGCATAAACCTCTACTTCATCCGGATTTTTATTTACCTTTTTTAACAGATAATCTTTTAGCTGAACAATAAAATAAGGTTGTCTGTATAGTGTTCTTACCTGCATAGGATGCATATAGAGATCGGGTTTTATTTCCGTGTTGCTTTCCTTATCTATAATAAACAAATCCATTCGTGTGGCGTACTTTACCTGACTTTTCATCCTCCACGCAAAATTTGCCCCTTCGCCTGTCCAATCCACATGATCCTTAATCAGATAATGTCTGAAGGGTATTGTAATCTGCAAAAGCGCATATATTATAGTAATAGTAACAGATATGCGGGATTTTGATTTTGAAATATGAGTAACTGTACTAAAGTCAGATTTAAAGAGCTTTAAGACTGACAACCCCGGATCAAAGAACAGGATACTTGCTCCCAGCATAAAGTATGGGAAAACGCCTATTTTTAAATTAAAAATATTAACTATATGAAAAAAAGAAATTGCTAATACTGCCAGTAGTCTGGTTTTCTTAAACAACAATAAGAATCCTACAGTTAAATCAAAAATCAGCCCTCCATATGTGAGGAATATTATCAATAGCTCTGTATCCAGATAACCTTTAATTTTAGAATAGTCCGAACTCATAATTAATGTAGCACGGATGACATCTCCGGACAACCATTCTGTATTTAATTTAATAAGCCCGGCACACAGATATACCCAGAAGAACTGGAACCGGAATATCCATAATTGCCTGTATGGAACTACTGATACCCTAAGATCCCTTTGAAAAACTTTTTTTAAGGTAAAGCTCTTTCCGATATCAGTAAAAATGAATAATATAGCTATCAGTAAAATCAGATAGTAGTGATTATTATAAAAAGATGCATCCAGAAACAAAAAATAACCATATATCAGAGCAAAATAAAATGACGCCAACCTGAACAATATTCCTGTTGCTATCAATACACCTGAAATAATCAGCCCCAACGACAAAAGGTTACAAATACCTTCGGAAAAGAACGGGATCCATTCAGTAAGCGGCATTCTGAACTGAAATTCAGTATTAAAATAGAATGGTTTTATGTATTTGAATATTCTGTAGCCTTCGATAGAAAATATAACTCCTGATAATATTCTGAACAGCTCTAAAGATGCAGAAGACACCGGGCTTTTTAATTGCTCTAAAAAGTCAGTGATAAGTCCACTTAATGATTTCTTATCGGCAGTATTAGTCTGAATGGTATTCTTTACAGTTTTGCTGCTTATCTTCTTACTCATCTCTGTATGGGTTTTAAAACAGCATCCAGTTCCGGATAAATAGTCATTTTCTTCAAGCTGTATACTTCTTCCAATAATGAAAAATAGAATACAAGTTCTATCTTATCTATTTGAGAAGCTGGTATATTATTGATCAGGCAATAATTTTCTACTTTCCTCTGTGCCCAATAAAACCTCAGATTTTTGTACCCGTTAGTATTTAATAATCTCGTTTTGGTAATGAAATACTTTTCTAAGTTGCTGGTATAATTCAACTGATATGGCGGTTTGCCTTCACTAAATGACGGAGGAGGAAGTACCTGCCTACTATCCCCATTAATCATATAAATATTAATACCCATCACCCCTGCAAACTCTTTCGGATCAGGTGCATAATATGACCAGCCCTGATTCATCCAGGAACTCATTGAGAATGCTGGAATTCTCAATGCATTCAACACACTTTGAATACCCGAACTCTTCATAAGGTTTCCAACCCTTGTATCTTTTTCGCCTAACCTGTAAAAATTATTTATCCATAAAACCCATATCATTAATATAGCAATACCCGCATACAGCCATTTAAAAAGGCTATCCCTGTATAAGACAGAATTTCTGATCTTTGTAGTAGTTTTAAATAACTTATTCCAAAAAGATGAAGGTATTAAGAGTACACCCACGCAAATAGCTACATATTTAAAGTGCCCAATATCTGAAAACAAGTTGATACTCCAATGTAAACCTATGATGGACAAAGCTGCTAAAATTCTCAAATACATTCTACATGGAATAAACAGAAAGAAAATGATAGCAAACTCTATAATTAAAGTAAAATAAGTAGCTGCCCTATATAAAACTTCGTGTTGCAATAACCATTCTGCCGGGCCTCTGGCAAGTGTAAAATCGGCAAGAAGATATTTTACAGCTTCACCATTCATCCACAAATTTCCATTTTTATGTAATGCTGAAAAAAAGTAAATCACCCCTATTTGCATCAGCATGATAAAAGCGAAAGGTGATTTATCTTCAAAAGGAGCTATGAAACTCTTTTCTTTAGAAATTCGATTATCTACCGAATATTGATGACTTAAAGGTAAGAACATACTCATAAAAAGCATTGCTCCCAGATATTTGTCCCAACCTACTTCAAAAATGTAAAACCTCTGATTCCATTGCCAAAAAAAGAAATAGGCTATAAATCCAAAATATTTAGACTTAAATCCTATGGTATAGATTAAATAAACTATAAGTGTGACTATAACTGAAATATAGAATTGAATATCGTTTCTTATCCATTTGAATATAGACCAGAATTTATCCGTTTGGTCTTTATCCAGATATTCATTTCCAAAAATGCCATTAGAAGGCAGAAAATATTCGGGTGCAGGAATTATTCTGTATTCAATAAAATTGTAGATTAAAAGCAGTCCCAAAAGGATTCTGAAAAGACCTATGGATCTGGAATCAAGCCCTTCTATATTTTTTACTAAAGTCTGATACATACTCTATTTAAAAACCGTGTTTCGATTCTTCTGATAATATTGGACATACGTTTCTATCATCTGAAGGTCATGGAATCTGCTTCCTATCATCAAGCTTTCCCTGGTCATTAAAAAAATCCAGGGCTTTTTGTCTTTTATCAGATATGAAGAATCCAGTACTTTTAATTCCAGCCTGTCCTGCAGATATATCCATGATGGTTCATTTATACTGCTGACAGCACTCATCCACATTTCTTTATCCTTGTTGGTGCAGACGAGAACTATACCGATATTATTTTTCTCTAAAAATCCTTTATATTCATTTCGCAGAGAGTCTATAACTTTTCGGTACCCTTCTCCCTGGGGATTCCAAAACAGCACTAAATTAATTTCATGCTCAGAAACTGCATCTGAAATATTTACCTTTTTAAAAGTACTGTCTCTTAATGAAATATCTTTCGCATAAGTATACAATTGAACATTCGCCCTGTCCCGTACTTCGTACAATGCATTCAGACTATCTGAACTTGACAGCCATAAAAAACTTTTATTTTGAATATGCTTCTCCAACAGATCCAAGTATAATGCATCATAATGCGGTTCACTACTTCGGTATTTGAAAAGCTGATAGAGCTCTTTACATAAAAAATCATATCCTGATTTATAAGGATTCATGCGATTTAATAGCTCTGTGAGAAATTGCTTTGCATACAAAATCTCCTTCTCACTTTCATAAAACACTTCTTTGATTGTATTCAGATAAACAGGATGCAGAGTAATTCCATCTCCTACTTTAACAAATGTGGTTATCAGACTGTCGTAATTATAATTCTCCTTTAATTTAACTACATTATCTCCGGGAATCGTATACCAGCTAAAATACCGGTTCTCAAAATTCCTCGTCAATCGAAAAATATCTGCTAAATAACAATCCGGATTTTCTTTTAGAAATTGCTCTCTTAATGGCTGCAATGCTTTGTCATTCTTCTCAATTCTTTCATAATCAGCAAATATGAAGACATTCTGGGGGCTACCTTTAATGATAGAATTGTTAAAGTCATTGATATTAACTTCGATCTTAGTATTGACAGCATCACCCCACAACATGAATGTTTTGTCATTCACACCCTTCAAGCGGACAAAATAGTACCTGCCGTCTGAGATCTCTGTCCTGAACGAACCTTTCTTTGAAAACCTGCCTTCAGTAACCAAATAAAAATTGTCCTTTTCATACACAAAAACTGACACTTCAGTGTTCTTCAGAGATTTACTCCTTATTTCAAGAGATGAGCCCCAGGTATGCTTGTTAAACAAGAAGCAAAAAACAAGTACTAAAATCCACTTATACATTTATTTAATTTTAAATATCACAATAAGTCAAATTCCTGATTAAAATAAATATCTCTGTTATTTTAGAAAGTAAATTAACATATTTATCATTCAATTTTCAAATTTGCAGATCTCACGCAAAACAATCTAAAGAAAATCAAAGGATAATGCCCTATACCTTTTTACATCCGGGATTTATAGTGCCATTCGCCAGATGGTTTCCGAGATTTTTCAGTATTCCGGCATTGATCATAGGAAGTTTCGTACCGGATTTAGATATTATTTACAGATTCTCAGAAACAAGAAATCATATTTTTTCATATAGTGCTACAAATATCATTTTCACATTGATTCCTATTGGAACTGTGCTGACATATTATCTGGAATATGTGCTGATTCCGCTCTCCGGGAAAGGAAAAATAAACGTCAGTTTTCCAGTTATAAAAGATGCGCTGCTCTCACTTCCCAAAATTATTTTCAGTATAGGAATTGCAATCCTTTTGCATCTTTTTCTGGATCAATATGCTCATTTTGATGATACTAAAGCTTTAAGCTTGAGAATAGGAGAAAATCTGGGTTATGAATTATCTGAAATTGATAGAATTTATAAGATTTTGTTATACTTGCCCCAACTTACCATTAGCGGGTTAGGCCTTGCTCTGACTGGCATTTCTTTATTTATGTTCAAAAAAGAACTATCTTCTTTCTTACACTTCCTTCTAAAACACAAATTCCCTTCTCTCTTTTTAGCCACTTTTATCTGCGTGAGTTTTACTTCTATGAAAGTCATAAAAGCCGGAGTAGAGCAAGGGATGGAAATAGATAGTTTGTTAATAGGTATCACCTGCGGGCTGATGAGTTCATTTTTATTGACACCCATAGCTCTTTGGCTCTTTCTAAAAATACAAGCCAGACGATACATACTTTTTCCCATGTTGTATATTTTCAGCATCTATATGTTAGGGCTTGTGTTCAAGGAATATCTTGCGACATACATCTTAAAAGGGATATTTGTGACTGCATTTTCATTTATTGCATTAGTTATTCTCCATTCAATAAGAATTGACTGGAAAATCATAGTATTGCTGCTCGCAAATATGATATTAATTCTGATACATCCGTTTACAGGCTATTTCACTTATCTTCTTCTCTTCAATTTTATTTTGCTTTTAGTTTTCACACTTTTCAGAAATCATTTAGGACCACAGCTTTTAATTATTATCAATGGTTTAATAATAGGTAGTATTATCACTTTGGCTTACTATGCTTCTAACAAAGGACTAGGTGCCGGAATTATAGTGATTTATATAATGGCATTGTGCTATAGATTTTCCGAAAGCACTATTTTTACCGTCCGTTTAAATAAGGTTCTTTCACTGACATCGAAATTGTTGACCTGTGTGATTATTTTATCTGTAAAAATTCAGCTCGGTATATTGGCTTTAGGTTTGCTATGTTTTATTATACTTTTACAATTCACTTCAAAAAGAATGAATCAGGAAATAGATGACTTTATTTTCTTTATTTTAGGAATTCCTTTTATTGCGACCATCTATATCTCACTTCAGTTTAGCTTGCTATATGCTACTTTTAGCGCAGCTCAGCTTCTTTTTATGCTGGTACTTACACAGAATAACCGAATTGTATCCAGCGAAGTAACAGAAAAGAATCTACAGCAAATTGCAATAACCGATTAAGTTAGAATATTTACGGGTTTATCTATTCCGGAAATAGTGTGAAACACATCAATATACTGGTCTACTACCCTATCCCAACTGTATCTGTCAAACAATTTTTGAATTAAATTTTCAGGATACTGATAATCTTTCATGAATTTACTGTAGTAGAAATCGGCAACTGCTTCACTAATTTTTTTATGTTGCCCAAATGGTATAAACTTACCGTTTACACCTTCTTCTATTAAGTGACCATTGCCACTCACCAAAGTTGAAATCACATAAATACCTCTGGAGATTGATTCTAATATGACCAACGACATTGCTTCCTCTCTGCTTGGCAGAATCAAAATATCAGTTTTCTCATACGCTTTCAATACGTCATAATGACTTACCTGACCCATGATCTCTATATTTCGGATATTCATCGCCATTGCCAGCTTTTCTACCTGAGACTTTAACGGCCCATCTCCTATCATCGTATAATGTACCGGTATTCTGAGATCATTTATCGCTTTACAGGCTTTAATAAAAGTAACCGGATCTTTTTGCTCTACCAATCTGCCAACAAACAAGATCTGGATAACCCGTTTACTACTATCAAATCCGGATTTATATTGATCCATTAGCATTCCATTGGGTATCACGATATTCTTTTTCGCTTCTTGTGTACCTACAAATTTATCTGCTATTGATTTCAAATCATTCGTGAGCACTATATTTTTTGAAGAACATCGCATCACATCCCTTATCCACGGATAGGCCATTATATGCCAGGGCAGCATCTGTTTTGGTGCGAACCACGGAATATCATGCCCATGGCTCAGTATTGCAAAGGGAATATTCCATCTCTTTTTAACATATTTAGCAACTAAACCTCCGGGCATTGTAAAATTTGCCAGACAGGCATCAAACAACTTTTCCTCCGGCAGCTGTTTAAAATATTTCAATGCGTGTCTAGCCCAGGACAGCATTTCTATAGGATTTGATTTATAAGTAACTTCTCTTCTGGATTTAAGTCGTACAACGGTCAGATTTCCATCTGAGCTAAATTCCGGTTCGCCGGAAAACCAGGTTGTTACTATGTGTACCTGATAGCCTCTTGATGCCAACCTTTCCGCCAGGTGTTTGGTGACAATACCTGCTCCCCCACCTAACGGCGGATACTCATAATTGATAATCAATATTTTAGGCAGGTATGACAAATGAAAAATTTTATACGTGAATTTCTTTATAAAATCACAATCTTTATCCAAAGATATGCTTTTCAAATTACAAGGTAATATTTAGTCAAAAAAGGAGCATATCAAGTATCTTAGTCACTTCATCGGGATGAAGCAATTACTTTTAGCTATCAGAATTAAGGATTGGTGGAATGCGATCATTATTCCAGTAATATCGTTTTATCTGATCGGTTTACATTATTCCGATTATCCTATTGATATTGATTCTGTGCTCAATAGTTTTTCTATACTGTTTTTATCAGCGACCACTGCTGCTTTTGGATTTTATCTAAATGAACTTACTGATATTCAGGATGACATAAGGGCAGGGAAGAATAATATTGTAGCAACATTTTCTACCTCCAAGGCCTCTCTGATTTTCAGATTGATCATATTTTTTACAGCCATATCTACTGTTCTGTTTTGGGAATACACATATATACTAGTCCTTTTTTCGATACAGATTATCTTGTTTATTCTATATAGTTGTCCTCCTGTAAGGTTAAAAAGATTTCCTATAGCCGCAGTTATCCTGGACAGCTTATACAGCGGTACGATATTTTATTTTATATGCTTGCTGTATGCTGAAGCAAATCTCAATTGGACGATTGCGCTATTAACTTTAGGGTTTGGGATTTTCAGGGGTTTAAGAAATATCATTTATCATGTAGATAAGGATCAGAAACTGGATCATCTCGCCGGTCAGAAGACCTTAGCACATCTTACTGACAACCATCGCATGACATTGGCTCAGAGTTTATTATTTTTTCTAGAAATTTCATGTTTACTCTGCTTGCTGTTTCCCGTCTCTGCGTATTCATTTTATATTGTGATAACGGGAGTTTTAATTTTACTAGTAAAGAGAAATTATTATCGGTTTTATAGCTCCGGTGATATATCAGATAAGAAGAAGTGGTTATCAGAAATAAACACTGTATATGAAGTTTGGTTACCGGTTGCAATGGTAGCAGGCACATTTGGAATTTGGGAATGGCGAGGTTTTCTGGCAGGGTATTTAGTAATGCTTATCCTTTTCCCGGGCATCAGTAGAATAATTCATGAAATTTATCTTTTATTGCTCAACATATATTATCTGGGATATAAATTCTTTTACTTTATCTCAGATTTGTATTTCATACACACTAAACCGCATTTCGATATAGGAAAATGGTGGAAAAGACTAACAGGGAATAATGAGCATAGCTAATCAGGTACACGGATTATGGATCAAAGGTGCATTATCTCCTTTGGAACAACTTACGGTATATTCCTTTATAGAACAAGGTTATGATTTTCACCTTTGGACTTATGATCTGCCTGAGCTTTATAACGAAATACCCAAATTATTGATTCGGGATGCACGGGAAATAATACCTGAAGCAGATGTATTCAGCTATAAGGAGAGTAACCAGTTTGGACATGGAAAAGGGAGTTTTGCCGGTTTTTCTGATATTTTCAGATACAGATTACTTTATCTTCACGGAGGTTGGTGGGTAGATATGGATGTAACATGTTTGAAAAGATTTAATTTTCAAACGGACTATGTTTTCAGAAAGAGTAAGCAAAAGGATGATTTTGTAGTAGGCAACATTATGCATGTCCCACGGGGTACTTCACTAATGCTCAGATGTTACGAGCAAGCTGCAGCATCAGTACATGCTGACAATAAAGACTGGATGTTGCCCATCAACATCCTCAATCAACATATAAAAGAAGAGCAGCTCAGCGAATATATTTATTCATTTACCAATGAGGACAGCTGGCCCATAGTCAGTCAGTTGCTCACTGGTAGACAATATCCTCAGGACTGGCAGGCAATACACTGGATGAATGAAGAATTCCGCAGAATCGGAATACCTAAAGATGTTTATATCAAGGAAAGCCTGTTAGGTCATTTACTGAATAAGTATCAGCTTGGACAAGAAATTTCTTCAGGAATACAAAAACTCAGATATACGTATTTCACAGGTAGATTTTACTATGCACTGATTCATTTTAAAAGAGAAACTTTTCTTTCCAGCATGTATTATCTCGGGTACAATTTTTTCTATTTAATTTCAGATTTCTATTTTCTCAGGATAAAGCCGAGATTTGACATAGGAAAGCTATGGAGGGGGAAATGGTCAAAAATCTTTCCATCTAAAAGTTGAAAGACTCTTTATTGTGCAGTATCTTAGATTTCACAATGGCACTTGAATTTCAGGCGATAACATCAGAAACAAGTATAGTACAAAAAGGATTTGTAAAGGGAGTGGACATCGATGATAATACTGTTCAAGAATTAAAATGCTACTACGAAAAACTTTCTAATCCATACAAAACCGGCTTCCATCCCACATTAATGTGGAATGACGCTGCTATAAAGGAAGAAATCAGTGTATTTATTTGCCAGAAGCTGGAAAAAACATTAAAAACATTAATGCCAGGCTATCGGCTGCTTTATGGCAATTTTATGATAAAGGAGCCTGGAAAAGACAGCGTTATGAAACTACACCAGGACTGGTCTTATGTAGATGAATCTCTATATGACTCCTTTGCAATATGGTTCCCTCTTCATGATTTAACAGAGCAAAACGGAGCATTGCATATGATCCCAGGAAGTCATTTATTTGAAAATAATGTAAGAGGACCAGGGATTTTTTGTCCGTTTTATGACAATCACAGCTATATTGAGAATACATTTGGAAAACCTTTATTTCTAAAAAAAGGAGAATCTGTAATTTGGCAACATCGGGTATTACATTTTTCACCGCCTAACATATCGACAACGGCCAGACTCGCAGTAACAGCGATTATTGTTCCGGAAAATGCTCCGATTATCCATTACTACAAGCCCGAAGAAAATGATGAGGTCGAAATGTATGAAGTGGAAGATAATTTCTATTTTCATTACAACATTGGAAAAAGGCCCCGGTTGAAAGCTAATCTTTTGAAGAAATTTAAGCACCGACAGCCTACTTATTCTAAAGACATCTTAGAGAAAACAATGAGTTGTGATATTCAACACAAGGTTTCGTGGTGGAAAAAGTTATTTTTGAGTAAATAAATATACTAATGAGACGTGTTTTGAATAATGAAGCAGCAGAAACTAATTTTCACAGAGATGGCTTCGTCACTATAGACTTACTCTCTAAGGACAAATTAGAAGAATTACATTCGCTTATAAAAGAATTAAACAGAGGTCACTTAGACTCTTCCGTAGAGGAGAATTCTTCTTATAAGCTAAGTTTTTTCAATAATAATCTGGCTTTTAAGCAAAAGGTATTCAAAGCCCTGACTGACTTTTTCCAACCTCTGGTAGATAAGCATCTTTTCAATTACAAACCGCTTATTATAAATATTTTTGATAAAGAACCTGGCAAAGGAGAAGTTCCGGTACACCAAAACTGGACATTTGTAGATGAAGACAAATATACATCTGTGTCAGTTTGGATCCCCTTAGTAGACGTTAGCAGAGCGAATGGAACACTGGAAGTAGTAAAGGGAACTCATAAAACACTATGCAAGCACAGAAGTCCGTCTTTACCCTGGGTTTTTGATGAATTAAATGAAGTCTTGAAGAAAAAATATCTCCAGCCTTTTGAATTAAAAGCCGGGCAGGCAGCAATAATTGATGATGGCATTCTGCATTGGTCATCAGAAAACAAAACCAGCGTCGTCCGGACAGCAGTACAATTAATTATGACACCATCAGATGCAGATGCTATACATTACTACAAATCTCCTCAAGAAAACAGCGTAAGGATATATAAGGTAGATCCATTATTTTTTATGCAATTCAATATGAAAGAAATCCCAGAGGGATACTCTATAATTGGCAGGCAAGAAATATCACTGAGGAAAATAAACGAAAAGGAGCTTCTATCTGTGATCAGATCGTAGCATACTGAGCTTTAATAGTCTATATTATTCTGTTGCGGTGGCAAAAATTCCTGTAAAAACTTATCAGAAACTATTGCATGAGCCTCTTTGTTGTAGTGTTTATCTACAAGAATAGATGGGTTACCTCTCCAATGACAAAAACGTTTATAGTAATCCTCTAAATCCTCAGCAAATTCCCAAAGTGGTCTCTCAAAATTAATGAAAGTAGCTTTAAAGCGTAATATCCCTTTCAACTCTTTAACTTTTTTATCAAAATCATCAGGACTATATCTATTATTAATCCTGTATCTATTTTCCAGGACTAATCAATTAATGGAATAAAAACCTTTGTTCAGAAATGACATAAATAATTTAATCCCTAACTTTTAGCATAATTGAGTGCAGCCTTGCACATCGCATTTAATTTACGTTCATTGAGTTTCAGGTTCCTATATGTTTCTCTCCCCAGGAAAGCATACTTTTCCGGAGGTCTGACTTCAAAATTTTCATTATAGTAAAAGTCAATACTTACATGGTATTTTTCCACTTCACCTTCTGGTGTACTTTCATCTCTGAAGTAGTGGGTAAATGGGGCTTGTTTGGGTTGTACAAAGAAATTTGCGCCTAATCTAAGTTCATTGCTAAGATTAGGGGGAGAGCAATGAATAGTAGCACTATCAAAAAATAAAACCTGACCTGCTTTCATAGGTAAAGGAATACAATATTTCCACATCATTTCTTTGTAAGGTTCAAATTGCCACGGAATATTCAATGAACGATGTATATTTCCGAACAAATGACTGCCTGGCAATACATAAACAGCTCCATTTTGAAGATTGGTATCGGACAATGCACACCACGCATAAACAGACATAAACTCATCTTCATTTACATGGGAACTATCCTGGTGTGGACTTAAGGCACTTTCTTTGGATGGTGGCTTTGCTACAAATACTCCTCCAATTAGCTCTACGACATCCTGGTGGAAATACTTGTTGAGTTCTGGCCTGATGTATTGATCTATGCTTGACTTTGCAAGATTTCTGATTTCTGTACTTGAAGATCTTCCGCTGCTCCAAAAAAGCCCATCCACCTTATACTCCGGATGATGCTGAATTTCTTTAAAAGATTCGTGCAGTGCCAGAATTGAATCTATATCCAACAAGTCTCTTACAGCATAACCATACTTCCTGATTTCATTTTGCAGGGATTGATCACGAAAAAAAACAGCATCATATTTTTTCAAAACATGCTCATTGTTTGCTTTTAATTTCAGAGGTTTTAGCCACTTTAAAAACGACATTAATATTTCTTTGCTTTGTTAAAGATAGGCAAAATGAGCTAAGAGATTAAGGAAATTATAATTTATCTCTTAAGTCAGATTCATAAATAGGAGTGATATATTTGTAATCATGTCAAAGAAACCGATTTTTAAAGATCCGTCACTACAAGAATTATATCTGCAGCAAGGCTATGTAATTTTGCCTGTGCTCAGCAGTGAAAAAGTGGAAGAAATGATTCAGCTTCATGATGCCACTCATCCCACTGAAGCAGAACTGCCAAACTGTTATAATACTTCAGATGATGTACCTTCTCTTGATGAAAAAAGAAAGGTAAAAAACGAGATAGCTAAAGTTTTGGAACCTTTATTTTCAGATCATTTAAATGGTTTTAAGGCGATTTACGCAAATTTTATTGGCAAAAAGCCCGGAGAAAATAGCAATCGGGATTTGCACCAGGATTATAGTTTCTGTGACGAACGTGCATTTGACGGCTACAATATCTGGATACCGCTTCATGATATCACCGAGAAAAACAGCTTCTTTAGTATTGTCAGGAATTCTTACAGATTTTTTCATTCTTACAGAGGAAGATACTTGCGTCATAGATTTGAAAATCATTCTGATAAGATAATGGATCAGTTTTGCACAAATATTTATCCTAAAGCGGGTCAAGCCTTAATTTACAATACCGGAAGTTTACATTATACTCCCAATAACATATCAAATGCTACACGGGTTGCTATTTCTGTTATGTCCATTCCTGAAGAGGCTAAAGTAAGCTTATATCAATCATGTGAAAACAAGACAGAATATATAGAACGCTATGAGGTAGATGAAGAGTTTTTACTCGAATATCCAGCCTGGAAAAGAATTGAAGGTATCAATTGTGACGAAATTATTTCCTACGATGATTCTGATTTATCCTGGAATGAAATTGAAAATGCTTACTACCAATTTAACAGGGATATAAAACGGCCCGGGTTTTGGAAGAAACTTTTTCAGAAGACATAATATACATTATAATATTAAAAAATATCCTTTTGAGCACGCCATTCCAAAACTGGAACTAAAGGACCGGAATATCCTCCTAAAAAATTAAAAGTATCATTCACATTTTCGTTATCCAAAGTTCGTACTACTTTGAAATGAACCAGTTGGATTATTTTTTCAATTAGTTTATTATTATCGTCAGTCAGGTATAAGTCAATAGTAAAGATCCCCTGATTAAAGTAAGATGGAGGCAAACTAAGCTTGTAATGATAGATTCCGGCAGCAAAATCAGAACAAAGCTGCTTAGGGTGAATGGCTCTTGCAGGTGTCGCTGAGAAAACCGGAATAGAAATCTGGTGGTTGAATGCCAATGCAATTCTAAAGCTCATTTCCTCTTTCTTCTCCAGGGTAAAATTTATTTCTATGGATTGAGCATTAGAATATTCCTGCTTGACAACCCCTTCCTGAAGCACTTCTATTGATTTCAGATATAACGATTTTATCTGACCTGCTAATGCTAAATTCCCGTTATTTTCCGAGATCAAATGTTCTTGTCTGCTCTGAACTGCTTCTTCAGTATAATTTGATACAACTTCTGAAGTATTGCCCATTGCAATCACCTTTCCCTTTTTAAGAATTATGCATTTTTCGCACAATTGAGTAATAATTGCCGGGTCATGACTGACCATTACAATTGTTTTTCCACTCTCTGAAAGAGCTCTGATTTTATCAAAACTTTTTAAACTAAAGGAAGTATCTCCTACCGCCATAACTTCATCGAGCAAGATAATATCTGATTGTAATTCAGAGATAATAGAAAACGCCAGTCTAACAAACATCCCACTTGAATAGTACTTAACGGGTGTATCGATAAAATTTTCGAGCTCGCTGAATGCGACAATTTTCTCAAATTTATCGTTGAGTATTTTTTTATCAATTCCCAACAATGCACCAGTAAGGAATACATTGTCCCTTCCTGTTAAATCGGGGTGAAATCCTGTTCCAATTTCAAGAATAGAGGAAACACTTCCATTTAATACAATCTTACCTGAATCTGGTGCAGTTATTCTACTGATTATCTTTAGCAAAGTGCTTTTTCCTGAGCCATTTGCACCCATAATTCCAAGCACTTCACCCCGTTTAACAGAAAAAGAAATATTGTCTAATGCTTTGAACTGTTCTGACGTATCTTTTGCCATCAGAAGGCCGGTTATTATTTCTCTGAAGTTCTCCTTAAGCCTGTTTTTTTTCGAAAATCTTTTACTTATACCCTGAACTTCAATCATGATATCTGAGCCATGACCCTGCATAAGCATTAGATAATATGTGTACCTGCCAACATTTTCTCGTACATGCTATCATATTCTTGCTCGGTAAAAGTGAGCACCTCCTCTTTAGCATGGCCAATAAGTTCGACTCCATCCAGGTAATCCGGCTTGCGAAGTACGTCTAATGTGTAATAATTATCTTTATGAAACTGATAAACCTCTAATTCTCTGTCATTTATATCCATTGTTTTGGAAGTATATAGAAGTAAAGGCGCTTCTTTGGGAATGAATGCATTAAGCGTAGCCAATCGAAGAGAATTACTGTAATTGGGCTTGGAGCCATGAATCAATCTGTGGTGAAATACCAAGGCCTCTCCTGCTTTCATTTTAATCTCAACAGCATACTTTTCCCAAAGATGTTCTTTGATATTTCTGATTGGAGGAATAAAATCCGGTGTTTTACGAATTTGATGCCATAATTTGTGGCTTCCTGGCAATACAAACAGACAGCCATTATTTTCATTGACATCAATAAGCGGAGTCCAGGCAGTGAAAGTGTCGTATTTGCTTTCATCTGTAAAGTTCACCCCTTGATGCAAATCAAACACACTTTCTTTTCCGGTCTTCTTTACAGCGAAAGAACTGGATATGAAATTACAGTCGATAAATAATTCTTCTGCTCTTTTTGATGCAATACCTTTAATTAAGTGGTGAACCTTCTCTTTGTATGCCAGATTCTGGCTCATAATAGAAATATAGAATCCTCTATCTTCTAATTGTGAATTTAAGGCTTCATAAATATTGTTTAGCTCTTTTATATCCTCTTCTGTATAGAATGGAACAACAACATAGCCTTCACTTTCATATCTTTCCTGAAGAACAGGGTCTTTAAAAATTGAGCGCATTTATATTGATTTTAGTATTGCAAATTAGCAATTTTTTGTCTAAACTCTTGTTCAGAATAATTTGGTTTCTGAACTTTAAAAATACCCAGTGAAGGATATGTTTTTTCAGGTCTGTCGAGCTTGTCGAATGTAAGCCAAAAGTTTTTATCTACCTTAAAATATTCTACTTCATCCTCTTGAATACCTTTATGATGAAAGCAAGCCCAAAGCTCTGCCTCTTCAGGAACTAATCCTGAAACTATTGCCGGCCTTATGGAGTCAGACAGATTTGGCCAGGAAGCATGAATAAGCAAATCGTCATAAATTACCAATTCTCCGGCTTTGACAGGCACATCAATTAAACCTTCTTCCAGGATCGGTATATAAGGTCTGTAAATGAAATCTACACCAAATCCTCTGTGATACTTAGGTAGACGTTGTGTACCATTATAAACCCTTAAACAGCCGTTTTCCTTAGTTACATCGACTAGTGGCAACCAAAGATTTACTGCTCTGTAACGACTTTGGTCCAGATGGATATCATCCAAATGAAGATGAATTTTAGTATCCGGAGAAGCAATTTTGACAATATAGGTATGCGCTATAGTTTTATAATTATCAAAAAGCGCCTCAGCTTTTGCTCCCAACAATTCATGCAATCTCCTATCAACCTCCCTTCTGTATTCTATTTCCTTACTATCTATAGATGAATAGAAGGGAACATTTAGTTTGGGATCCAGCGAGTTGAATATTTCCCTGCAGGCTTCTAATTCATTCTCATTCAGAAAAGGAATTTTCACATAGCCTTTCCTGGATATTTGTTCTTCAAGAATATCTGATTTAAAAATTCTTCGTGTCATATTCCTTTATGTATAGCGTATGAAGTTGCCAGATTTTCGGTGGGGAGTACTGGATTTGTAAAAGGTATTTTACTGATAAAAGTATAACGGTCAGGCTTATCTTTCAATCCAAAATCTATCAGAAAATCATCATCTACCCGGTAGAGACTTGCTTGCTTTTTGTCCGGTTCGAAATAGTAGTGCATTATTGATGCTTCTTTGGGTAGAACTACTAATCCTACTGCAACTCTGGGATCTTTACTTAAATTAGGTAAAGATGCATGTGCTAATCTATGGTCGAAAATGATTGCATCACCTTTCCCCAAATTGATATTACTTAGGAATGTGTTGTGAACTTCTTCCAGATTAGAACGATAGGGAAAATGAGTGTTTGATCCTCTGATTTGTGAGAGAAATTTGTGGCTATTTTCTATTACCTGGAAAGAACCGTTACTCAGATTAGTGTCAACGAGAGGTATCCAGATGGTTATGCCAGCAAACTTGCTTTCATCTACCAACATCCAATCCTGATGAATAGAGACTGTCCCTTTCTCACCTGGCATTTTTACCAGATAATATCCATATACTGGTCGATAATCAAGAAAAAGATCTTGTGTTTTGCTAAACAAAATTGGCCGGATAAAATTATCTACATGTTTTCTGTACGCTTTATCATTATTCCAGTGTGAACTGTAAAAAGTATCCTCTGAGGCTGCTGGTATAGAATTATAGAATCGGGTAAATCTTTCAATGTCTTCGTCATTCAAAAGATTGGTAATAACAACATATCCATTCTGTCTGAATGACTCTTCTAAAGCAGGTTCATTAAAAGCAATTCTCATTTTACTAATGTAGTTATAAGTTGATCATTCAAAAATAGCATATCATTGCATGCAAAGCATATCTTCGGATAACCTTTGGGCTGTTCACCCATAATGTAATGAATAAAAAAAGCTGAGTCTATATAATATGTTTCGATCTCGTTCCCGTTCTGATGATAATGCAATAGTTTAGCTTCTTTGGGTTTCATAGTAAAATTGAGTGCCGGGCGAGTTTCTCGGCTTAGGTTGGGCGAGGATCCATGAAAAAGTCTATGGTCATAAATAACTACTTCACCTGCTTTAAGATATAACGTCCGGACCTGAAGTTTAGCATCAGATAAATTTCTGTTATCCAGTGCCTGAAATAAAAAGGGACCACCCCTGAAGCTTAACCCTATTTTATGGCTTTCTTCCAAAACCATAAGTGCCCCGTTATTGGTATTCGTATCTACCAACGGACTCCAAAATGCCAGAGAAACCGAATCTTGCTCATCTATCATAGACCAATCCATGTGTAAAGGAAAATTACCTTCCAGACCAGGTTCTTTTACTACAAATGATGCATAAACAGGCTCATAATTTTCCAGCAATTGTTGTGCGAGAGGATTGTAGACAGATTGAATCAAATCATTTACATTTTTCCGGTATTCCAGATTATTATTGGTAGAGGTAGAATGAAAACCTTTGTCGATCGGTGGTCTTGAATTATAAAAAGCCTCTCTTAAGATTTTCAGTTGTTCTTCCCCCAGGAAAGGCAATACGACATAACCTTTCTCCTTTAGCTGAGTATCCAATACAGTATTTTTGAAAATAATTCTTTTCATATTTATCTGAATTGGGCCGAAAAATAATCTTTGGAAAATTTGACCAGAGAATACGGTCTAATTGGGTAGTGAAATCGTACAGAATCACTATAATCAGATATATCGTCGTTTAATGCAAAACGAGTAAAGAACTCGGGATTTACCTGAATTTTCTGTATTGTATTGCCCGTCTCAGTTTTGAAATAGTGCAGAATTGGTGCTTCCTGCGGAATCATTACATTTGAGACTGCTATTCTATCTTCCAGAGAAGTGTTATCAAATGAACCATGAATAAGTCTCTCATCAAAGATGACAGCATATCCTTTTTTGATCTCAAGCAAATGAGCAAAAAACAATCTGATATATTTAGAAAGATGCCAATAGGGTCCTTCTATATTTCTTCCTCTGTAGGGGATATCAAAGTGGTGTGACCCTTTTATAATCTGTAGTGCTCCATTATATTTATTGGTATCTACTAAAGGAATCCATACATTCAGCGCTACAAATTCTTTTTCATCAACAAATGTCCAATCCTGGTGAAAGTCCAGATGACTTTTTTCCTGAGCTTTCTTTACCATAAAATTGGCAAAAACAGGCTTGTAGTTGATAATGATGTTGGAAAGCTTTTTGGGTATAATGGAAGCAATCATTTCATTTACCTTCTTTCTATAGCTTTCGTCATTGTGCCAGATACTTGTGTAAAATGCTTCTACCCTTTCAGGCTCGATTTTTTTGTGCTCACTCAAAAGAAAATTCACTTCATTTTCATCCAACAGAGGCAAAACAATAAATCCTTGTTTTTTTAAAAGAATATTGTATTGCTGGTCAAAGAAAACTGGTCGCACTATATTTTAGATTAGTATTTAGTAAATTTTATTTCAAACCAATCAGCAGGCATAAACTCAGTCTTGCTTTCGAATAAATCAATATTGTTTTTTGTTTCAAAATCAGATCTCACACTTATGTCATCCTGGAAATCAAAGCTCTTGATAAAATTAAGCTTCACATCCATTTTTCTTATTGAAGAGAGCAATGGATTTAAACTCATTACCTGATATTTATAGTGCTTGTTTATTTTGTCAATTACCTTTCTGATCTGTTTCTGTTCTTGCTTGTTTGCAGTCTCCCGTATATAGAAATCTTTGATATAGATGAAACCACCAGGCTTAAGAACACGATAAGCCTCTGACAATACCTTTTCGGGCGAGTTGGAGTGTCCAAGCGATTCCATAAAAAATATACCATCAAAGATATTATGTTCAAACAGTTTTGATAGGTGATGAAAATCACCCTGGCTGATTTTTATTTTTGATCCCAAATCATTCTCCTGAATCAATTGGTTTGCTTTTTCTACCTGTCTGTCGGAAATAGTAACTCCGGTAATATTGCAATCTGTTTTCCGGGCAAAAGGAATAGATACACCACCAACTCCACAACCAGCATCAAGATAATGCCTCCCTGCTTTCAAGTCTAAACTATTCAATAAATAATCTATCAGTAAATCATCATTCGCAGGTCGAAAAGCTTGTATGATATGTCCGTAACTGCGTTCATACCTGTCGTTCCAGTCGTTGTAATACTTACGAACCTCTTCTGAGGAGGATGATTTGTTAAACATGGACTCTTTTGTATTTATTCATAAGCTCTTCCGGGTTCAATCCATCAAAATAAAATGGCTTTTGTTCAAGGAAGAGTGCCTGAGGTGGTCTTTTTCCAATTGTATTTTGAAAATAAAAATCATTTTCAGCCTTATATGTATCAAACATTCCTTTGGGCGTATCATTATCTACATAATAATGCAAAGATGGAGCTTCTTCCGGTATAAGGCCTACATTGAATGCTATCCGTGAGGATTTGGTTTCGTTAGGAAATGAACAGTGCAGGACGCTCAAATCAAATATAACGGCCTCTCCTTTTTTTGCAGGAACTAATGTCATGTTTTCGAGAACAAATTCATCCGGTAATGTGTCGTAGGGTACCGGAATGCCTTCACCTCTAATGGAGTTAGTATCTTTGTGGCTACCGTCTAACATATACATTGCACCATTTTCACGATCAACATCACACAAAGACACCCAAAGAATAATGGACTGATATTTAGACTCATCTGTCAAAGACCAGTCACAATGTAACCCTACTCTGCTCATATTTCCGGGATCTTTGACGAGATATGTACAAATAATTATTTTATGCCGGTCCAGAATATCAGCAACTTTTTCCTGAATTATTGAGCTGATTTTTGCATGAGTTTTTGCTCTGTATTCATTTGAATCGCTAAACATCGATGAATGATATCCTCCGCTTAGTCCGGATTCACTGTTAAGATAGAAAGCAAGTAATTCTTCTACTTCAACTTCGTCTAAAAACGGTACTTTAACATAACCAGTTTCATCAAAGATTGATTGCAACCGGGGATTCCTGAAAACATTTCTTTTCATGTATCCATAAATTTATCTACGGATAAATATACTACAAATAATCGGCTATCAGTTTTTCGACTTTTCTAAAGTAAACAAGTCCTGAAATAAACAGAATGCAAGGTAAAATAAAGCCAAGCGCAATATATCCGGAAGGAAGAGAAGTAGAAAAAAACGACCATCTGAATAGATCAATAATACCAGCCATAGGGTTCAGATAAATCAGCCATTTAAAATTTTCAGGTATTAATGTTGCCGGATAAAAGACTGGTGTCAGCCAAATTCCAAAGCTAATCAGGTATGGAATGATATGGTGAAAATCTCTGAATCTGATAGTCAATGCGCTTAACCAGATAGAAACTGAAAGTGCAACAACCGCTGTTAAAATCAGGATAAATGGCGCAAAAACAACATTCAGGGATATATTGATTCCGGAAAAAGCAGCAACAATTATCAGTACTGCTGCTGAAATAAGGAAGTCAAACATAGCACTTACAGTCCTCACTATTGGCAGGAGCAGTCTTGGGAAATACACCTTCTTGATGAGTTGTTCTTCGTTCAGTAAACTTGTTCCCGCAGACTGAAGTGAACCGGAAAAAAATATCCAGGCAATCAATCCACAAAATGCATAGATATAATACGGAATTTCCAAGCTCCATGAGCTCGTATCAATAAGATATTTGAAAAAAAATGTAAAGATTGCTACGCCTGTCAAAGGCTGAAGGATGACCCATATGAAACCAAGGAAAGTCTGAGCATATTTCACTTTAAAATCGCGCTTGACTAAGGTGAAAATTAAAAATCTATATTTCAGAACTTCCTTCAGGTAAGACGTTAAAGAATTGTTGTCTGACGTTATTGTTGTTGTTTTCATAAACCTTGATCAAGCAAAGTAAATATATTACAGGTAAAGTTCAGTTAAATTCGTTTGAATTCACTCGAACTAATCTTAAACTCAATCTTGCGGGATTATAACGATTAGCAGGTTCGATATTGAGCCAGTTGTAAAAAAGCTTATTTCTCTTATTTGTATTTCATATCGTATATTGGTACAGAAAAATATTTGCACTAATCCCAAATTAGACAATAATGATATCGGTAGTCATCCCAATTTATAACGAAGAACTATTGATAGATGAGCTGGTATCCAGAACTATTGCTGCATTAGAAAAAATTGAAGTCTATTTTGAAATCATTATTATAGATGATGGTAGTACCGACAAATCACTACAGAAGCTAATTAAAATCAACAAGTCAGACAAGCGAATAAAAGTCATTCAATTATCCAAAAATTATGGGCATCAATCTGCTTTTACTGCAGGACTTACAATTTCTGCTGGTGAATATATCGTAATGATGGACGGAGATTTGCAGGATCCTCCTGAACTCATTGAGGAAATGTACAGGAAATTAACTGGCAATAAAGATCTGGATATTGTATATGCTAAAAGAAGATCTAAACAGGAAAACACTTATCGTAAGCTTCTTATGTCATTCTTCCATAAGTTGTTTCATCGAATTTCAAGCTTAGAACATGCCAATGATGCAGGAAATTTTTCAATATTTACGAAAGAGGTAAAAGAGGCTATCATGCTATACACTGAAAAGATCAGATATATCCCCGGATTACGGCTTCATGTTGGATTCGCACAGGACTATATCATGTTTGATAGAGACACAAGGTTTGCAGGCAAATCAAAAATGAATCTGTCAAAACTTTTTTCGCTTGCCCTCGATGCAATTTTCAGCTTCTCATATCTGCCTATCAGATTCATGTTGATTTTGGGAGTTATAGGTGTTTTGACTTCATTGTTGGGATTTGTATATGTTTTTGCCAGTAAATTTTTAGGAATTGCTCCTTACGGGTGGTCATCAAATTTGTTTTTTATGTTCTTCTTTAACTCTTTACAAATCACCTTTATAGGTATAATAGGAGAATATATATATAGGATATATAAGGAAGTTCAAAATCGCCCATTATTCATTATTAAGCGAAAAATTGAATGACGCTCATCTGAGAAAAAACAATCCAAACCGATAAATAAAATTCTCTCGTTCAATGATACTATCTGTGAAAACAAAAATCCTGAGTTTATCACTATAGATATAATCCTATGTCAAAATTCTCTGGTGCTAGTTACTTTAATATCCTATTTTGTATTTGTATTGAAAAAATATCCTTAATTCAACATTAGTTAATCACTTGTTTTTATTTTAACTTCATTGCACTAATCTATTCCAAACAAATAACAAACAATAATGCTGTTTATATTAATAATTGCATTTACTATACTTGTCAACGCACTTTTCTTATGGAAGGTATTTGGAAAGAACTATAGAAATTTTCTGATTGAACATTTAAAAGAGCTTGCACAAAAATTAAATTATGAAATTATAGATGATCAGGATAGCAATAAGTCTTCTTTTAACTCTGGCAAGCTAATAATAGGAAATGATCTGTATTCGAGGCATGATATCAGCAAAATGACTACATTATATTTTGCTATTTTATCATATCATACAAATAAAAAAATTCCGAATAAGGGAGTCTATTTTATATATCAGTTGAGTAATATTTTTTCTATAGTTTTCTCTATGTGGATATTTACTACCATGATGGATTGGGATTTGGGAATATTAGGCTTTTCTTTCCTGGCCATATTCGCAGGCTGTGGGATAGTGCTAATAGCATGCTGTATATTTTATTTATCATACAAAAAAATCATTCATAATTTTATTAATAAAGATATAGAAATAAGAAAAATCTATCTTTCATTATATTGGTATCTTCCCATCATAATGTTGAATATCTCAATCGGAATTATATATCAGATCAAATGGCTTTTCAGCTCAAATGAAAGATAAGTTTACCAATCTCAAATACGATTCTATCTCAAAAACATACTCCAATATCCTGCAGCAATATTCATAAATAGTCCATTAAAATATAACCTTATCACCTAAAAAAGGTATTATAATCTTTATAAATTGCCTTTGCAAAACTATCGGAAGTGTGCTGATTCCAATGTCCGTCCAAAGGTATAAATGCTTCCACATTATCAGAGGTATATTTTAACAGAAGGTGATACCCATCAATATAAGTAAGACCAAATTCTTTACTGATCCAAGATAGTTCCTGTTGTACAGAGGTGGTCTTGGAGGCTCTGTTCAGCGATAATCCATATTCATCCGGAATAGATATTGCAGCTACAGATTTATGTGAATGTTTCAAAGAAAGCAGCATTTGAGCAAACAAATAATATTTATCTCCGTATTTTTTAATGAAATATTTGTCATCCAACCTCAAATCTGCAGGTTGAATAAATTGCTCCCGTAAGTCCTGAGTGCTATTCTTCAATGACCGATAATATTTAATTTCCAGACATGTCCGATAGACATAATTCAAAGTTCTAGAAACATACCATCTCGAATCCACTTCTGAATGAATGTTGTTTTCGTTGATTATTCTTTTATTTTCATTCAAATCCATTTTCACCATATCCATATCAGGAGGTGTTCCATAATATTGACTCAAAGTTTTTCCACTATCCTGATGCATCACAAAAAAATCTCTCGCCAGATCATTTCCAAAAACTGCAAAGACAACTCCGTCATATTCAAAATCTGATTCCAAAAACCGGGTAAATATTTGATACCAGTTTTTAATTCCTCCTCCATTTACAGAAAAGGAGTATAATTCGACAGAATCTTCTGAAGCTTTGTATAAGCTATCCAGCACATCTACCCAACCTCTCTTTAAAAAATACGCATCTGTGAATGAATCACCAAAAATTATCCATCTTTTTACATGATTGCTAGATTTTCTTTGAAAGTATTCTCTGCTTGAATGTTGACCAAAATTATTGCCTTTGAAAGTATTCTCAAAAACCATAGTTTCCATTGCGAACTTTCTCACCGTGACGGAATCTCTATTCCATCTGTAGCCCAAAACACTGTCAAAGCTTACAGAAGACTCAGAAAAAACAGGTAATTTATCAAAATAAAAATCTGTCACAGGCTGAAATCTATGAGTTGAAAGCACTTTGGTCTTCACACCTAAAAACAGTAGTAATTCCACTAATAATATAAAAACTGAAAAAGACATTAATGACAATCTGAGTAAAGCAGTTCTCAAAAAAAGAGAAACTGACAACAACAATATCATCATTCCTATAAATGCCAGTACAGATACTCTGAACATTTCCTGAATATTGCTATATGATACGATCCAGCTGATCAGCATTATGATGGTCAGAACAACAGACGAAAAGATTATCTCCTTATTTTTCATTGTATCAGGTCAAAATACCTATAATTATACTGAAATTCTCAGTACTGATTTGACAAATTAAAATAATCAGATGTTTGCGAATCTATGACTCTCATGTTTTTCCATATTGTATATCTTACTAAAAGACTACTACTACGCATCGGAACAGTATACTGAAGAAATGTGTCAAAAAGTATTAGGTAATGGTTGTTTCCCCTTCCGGAAAACGTATACAAATCTCATTTATTTTTTCAAAAGATACTTTCCTATCACCAATGCATCCATCCCGCTTCCGTAAAAGGTAGAGACGGCCTGAATGGGATTTTCTACTATTGGCTGATGATTAACATTGAAACTTGTATTAAGAGTTACTCCATGACCTGTCAGTTTCTTCAATTCCTGAAGATATTGATAAAATAAGAGATTACTCTTCTCGGTAACTGTCTGGATTCTTGCAGTGTCATTGACATGTATGACTCCCGGAAGCAATTCTTTTACACCATCTTTTGCTTTATAGTTGATAGTCATATACTGAGCAACCTTTTGTTTTCCATCAAAATACAAATCAAAATCTTCTTCTAACAAAGACGGACAAAATGGTCTGAATCCTTCTCTAAATTTGATTTTCTGATTGACTATGGATTGTACATCTTTCAATAACGGATTGGCAAGAATACTTCTGTTACCCAACGCTCTCGGACCAAATTCCATCCTGCCTTGAAACCAACCAATGACTTTTCCTGCAACAACCAGCTCTGCTGCTATTTTTGCCGGATTTGCTATTTTCGTTGCCTTTAATCCTAATTTCTGTATATAGTCACCTATTTCTTCGTCAGAATAAGATTTTCCCCAGTAAACATCTGACATTTTCTCAGGAAAAATTCCTTTTGAAATATTTGCCAGATATGCTGCTCCCTGTGAAATTCCTGTATCCCCTGAAGCGGGTTGAACAAATAAAAATTCGACTTCAGGCATTTCTAAAATCACTTTGTTGGCAGCACAATTCAAACCTACTCCACCTGAAATACAGATTTTTCTCACTCCAGTTTGGATGATATATTTTCGTATCAGATTGGTCATTGCCAACTCTATCTGTGCTTGTGCTGAAGCAGCAAAATCTTTATAAAACTGAGTATATTCTTGGTGAGATAATCTTCTCATACCAAATTTCTGTATCAGTTTTTCACTATATATAGCTTGTTGAATGCTTGGTTGTGGTTGACCAGGTTCTATTTTCTGGATATATTCGTTATTGAGCTCAAAACCCTCTTGACTTACTCTTAAAATATCAGATAAATCTATTTGAGGCCTTCCGTAAGGAGCAAGCCCCATCAGCTTATATTCATCGCTATCCCTTATAAAACCACAGTATTGCGTCACCATCCCATAGAACATTCCCAGGCTATTAGGCCTTTCTATCCTTTCTAAAACTTCGAGATTTTCCTCTTTTGCCAATGTTACCTGAGTCCCTATCCCGTCTCCGGAATTATCAAAAGTAAATACTAGTGCCTCATCCAAGCCGGAAGAGAAATATGAACCGGCAGCATGACAATCATGGTGATGAAATCTCATCAAATGTGGTATATGTGCAAAATTTGTCTGAAAAAAATTTCTCATAACATGTCCGTATTGTTCACCCCAGGTGCTGCCGTGCGTAGCTATTATCCCGACTTCTTTTAGAGTGATTCCAGCTATTTCCAACACTTGTTTTATCGCCAATTCGGGAAGCTGGTGCGGAGAGGATTTGATTCTGTTGAGCCGTTCTTCTTCTACAGCCGCTATCACCTTTCCGTCAAGTGTCAACACTGCGGAAGCATCTCTGTAGCCCAATCTGACACCTCCATTTATACCGAGAATGTACATATCTACTTTACATCTTTATTGAGGACAAAATACTTATAATATGCCACCTTAGGCACAAAATTGAAATGAGAAGCTATTTTGATTAACCATCTAAAAGGTCTGATCCAATTGTACATCGTAGGATAATCTATGAAAGTTTTAGGCGGTAATGCCATCCACTCGTTCAGTTCATTGCGAGTAATTCCCAATCTTTTGATACACAAATCTATCACCTTGGGATCTTCGATCTGATAGATACTATGTGCTCTTTTCAATGCTTCCTCTCTGGACAAAAATCCTGAGCGTACGAGTGCAGCATCGCTATTCATATTCATATCAATATTGAATTTGACCCGATGTACATACTTGATTAAACTGTGATACAAATCATCAAAGTAATGCGCTCCGGGATACACCCATTCTAGTTCGTTTTCAATAATCCTTTGTGCCTCCGGACGGATATAATCCCAATAATACAGAGGTGTGTAAGTATATATGCCTTTTATAACAGTATAATAAAAAAGCTCCTTAACTCCCAAATGAAATCCCGGATCAAAAGGTTTCCATTTTCTCAAGGGAAGATCACTAAATTGCTGATGTACATTTCTCAGATAATCACCGTCAAAAAAAGCCCATGATAAAGGTTTAATTCCTTCTGTGCGAAAAGATTGTCCTATGAAGACATATTTGATATTTTCTTTGGCTGCCACACCATACAGCGAAGATGCGATGCCTATGTCGGTACCCATATTCAGATCCGGAGTGGATGCTTTCAGAAAATCTATTTTCAATTGCTTGGCTTCCCGCCAGTCAGAGGTAATAGTACGCAACTCCACACCTAAGATCCTACAGGCATTGACCATGTTTTCTCCTGCGACCGGATTATCAAAACCATCATTAAAATGTACCGCCAAAGGACGCAAGCCCCAGATTTTCACTAAAAAATAGAGTAAATAAATGCTATCACGTCCTCCACTGATTCCGGCTACGCAGTCATATTTTTTTGCTTTCCCTTTTTTCTTTACTTCCGCAAAAAGTTTAGAAAGGATTTGCTTTCCTTTTTCTCCGTTGGGAAATATCTCTGTCATCATATCGTGAAAATGACAGTAGTTGCATTCCCCACTCTCATCAAATTTAATATTAGGAATAGTAGCATCCTGACAGCAACGTGTACATATCTGATACTCTATATCAGTAATTTTGCCATTGACGATGACTTTTTCACCTACTTGCGTAAAAGGACTATTCATTTTGCTGATTTGTACCGAATAAATTTACTATAAATCGAAACGATATCCTTTCTTTTTCAATGATTGTCCAATTTGCGTTCCTTTTATATTATTCTTAGAAATTTCTAATTCGACTATTTGCAAGTCGCCCGCAAACTCATTGAATACTCCTTCTGCAAGTATTCCGTTTTTATCCACTACTAAAGATTTTCCAATACTTTTTTTCCCTTCATAAGGTCCTCCAACTATATATCCTACGCTGGTAGCACTCGCCACTATGATTTCATGCATGGATGCCAACAATTGAAATGGCTTGACCCACTTATCATAATATGGTTCGTCTATCTCAGTGACATGGTAATCTACTGTCCAAGATGAAGGTGACAGTATTATTTGGGCACCCATTCTGGCTAGGGCATGTCCTAAGTGTAAAGCATCTCCATAATTATCCGCACAGATATTAACTCCGATTTTACCCAAGATAGTATCAACGACCTCCAATTTTTGCCCTACTTCATAAAATGGAAATTCCACTTCCAAAAGGTTAATTTTTCTGTGTTTCAGAATAATTTCTCCATCTGTATTGATGAGTATTGCTGTGTTATAGTTTTTATCTTCCGCTTTTTCAGAAAGTCCCAAGCATATAAAAATTTTAAATTCTTTCGCCAGATGACAGAAGAAGTCCGAAAACACTCCGGGTATAGTTTGATTCTCCACTAATGCACTCGGATGTGTCCAGGCAAAATCCAATGTTTCTGGTAATAGGATAATATCACATGATTGTGCTGCTGCTTTTTGAATCATGCGCCTGGCTCTTTCCAGATTCCTTTGGGGCTCTCCACCTTCTACTAACAATTGTCCGAGCGCAAGTTTCATGATTCTAAATTAAACGATTTCATATCTTATTCAGAATATCGAGAAACTTAAATTTTAAAATATCTCCTAAGGCTCTTATCACATTTATCAGTTTAGATGCACTGGCTATACCTGTCAATCGTTGCTGTTGTTCTACCGGAAACTCTTTAATAGTATATCCTTTCTTAGTTGCTTTAATGAGTACTTCTGCCAACATAAAGAGACCATCAAACTGGATCTGAATTCCGCCTTCTTTAAATATTTTATTACGATATAAGTGTATCCAGTTATAATCTTTAAGTTTCATTCTGAACAACATAGAAACAAGAAAATGAAACACCTTGCTATTCAATTTCATCCACTGGTTATAGCCTTTTCTCTCAATTCTATATCCAATCAAAATATCTGCTTCTCCAAAATGCTTTTCAAAAGCATAGAATGTATCCTCTGTTAACGGACTATCGACAGGAATACACCAGATGTAATCTCCTCTGATAGCCTGAATACCTGTTTTTACAGCTCCTCCGAATCCTTTATTTTCTGAATGATGAATAATTTCAACAAAATCATTCTCTGAAAATTTTTGACAGAGAATTTCAGAACTGGAGTCTGTACTAGAGTCATTTACTATTATAATTTCAAACGTGAAACCGGATTTCTTCAGAACATCAATATTCTTATTTATAGAAGATTCCAAAATCTCTTCTTCATTATATACCGGAATTACTATACTCAGATAGGGAGTCATTTATTCAATACAATTCTAGCTGATTTGTGAGCAATTGATTGTCTTATAGCAATCAAAATCTCTGCAATAGAAATGGATATATCAGGCATTGAAGAACTTTGTTGGTTGAGTATTAAATCATAAAATGCTTCCAACTCATTTAACAAAGGTTGTGAATAATCAATATTGGGTATAATAATATCTCCACTTGATATTTTCAACTGCGCGGAACCAAAGTCTAACACCTCTTTATAGTATTCTTTCTGAGGCTTTATTATTTTCAATTTCTCCACACCTATATCATCAAAAATTATCATTCCTGATTTACCTACTACTTCTATTAGCCTTTGCTTAATAGGAGTCAGCCATGAACAATGGATTGTTGCAATTATATTATCAAAACCCATTTGAATAAAACAAATATCCGGATTTCCAGTCATATAATCTTGTATCACCTCTGAAGAAACCCAATCAGGCTTACCAAACCATTTTAACAGAATTGAGATATCATGTGCTGCTAAATCTGTAATTACATCTACATCTTTTCTTATAGGACCCAGACCAGTACGCTTGAGCGTTATGTACAAAATCTCTCCTAAAGAATTATTTTTTATCTCCTCATGGATGTATCTGACAATATTATTATGTAGATATGTAAGACCTACATCCAATATTTTCTTATTTTTTTCTGCAATATTTTTTAAATAAATAATTTCTTCCTTATTCTCTGACAGTACTTTTTCTGATAAGACATGAAGGTCTTTTTCCAAACACTTCTTTACTACCTCAAAGTGTGTACTAACAGGAGTTGCTACAATTACTGCATCTAAAGAATCACTTTCAATCTGATCCAGATACGAATCATATACATTAATATCCGCATGATTATTTTGTGCCATCTTTATCCTCTCACTATTGATATCAGAAACAGATACCAGTTTCATGTTAGGAAGTGACAAAATTGATCTTGCAATATTGATACCCCAATATCCATATCCAATTAAAGCTACTCTAATAAAATCGTTGTTCAACTTGTTATCTTGTCCGATGAAATTACCAATAAATATAGATATCCTAAAAATATGTCCAAACAAAAAACTTCTTTACTTTTTGAAGAAATTATATAATCTGTCCAGTATCTCAGCCTGTTCATCTTTCTTCAGACTATAATAAAAAGGCAATCGAATTAACTTTTCACTTTCTTTGGTAGTATTAATATCCTCCCCTCTGAATTCCCCTACTTTTTTCCCAAACTCAGAAGTGTGTAGTGGTTTATAATGGAAGGTCGCTTCTATTCCATTATTTCCCAAATAACTAATAAGATTGGCACGTGTAATAGCAGAATCTACCTTTAGCCAAAACATGTGAGCATTATGCTCTGCAAATTCGGGCATCTTCACTAATTCAATATTCCCATCATTTTCAAGTTGGCCAAGTTCTTCATAATAAAACTGCCATTTATCTTTGAATATTTGAATTATTTGTTCTGAATTATCTAGTTGATATTTAAGAATTACAGCTAAAGGCTCCGCTAGTATTGCATTAGTTCCTGATTGCTTCCATTCATAGGCATTTACATTTCCTTCTAAAAAATCTTTTTTGTTGGTACCAAAATTATACGTCTTATAAAAGAAATCTAAAAATCTGCTGTTATTAATAATAATACCACCGCCTTCTCCACAGTTTATGTTCTTGAAAAAATCAAAACTCATAGTAGAAATATCACCAAAAGTTCCTAAATAGCTTTCTTTATACTTTGCACAGATACCATGTGCGTTGTCTTCTATCAAAAGAATCTCATTTCTATTACACACAGATAATAGCTGATCATAATCACAGGCAATTCCTGAATAATTAATAGTAATGATAGCTTTGGTTTTTTCAGTAATAGCATTTAGGACTGCAGGGATACTGATATTCATGGTATTAGAATCGCAATCTACAAACACACATTTTAGTCCATTTATTACTACTGCATTTGCTATAGAAACAAATCCGTATGAAGGTAATATCACTTCAGAACCTTTAGGTAAGTTGAGTGACATAATAGCAATTTCAAGAGACTGAGTACAGGATTTTGTCAGATGAAAATTTTTATATAAAAATTTAGATTGACAATATTGGGAAACACCACTTCTGATATCAGAATATTTTCCAGTATAAAATGATTGTAGATTATCTAAATCTTCTAAAAAATAATTTTTTCTAAAAAATGGTATCATTAATTAAATTCTAACAAAACTTAAAACGAAGTTAGCAAATACATTGCTTTTGTCTTAAAATTCTCACTTTAGTTGTTCAAAATAATCAAAAGGAATACCTGACATCTGCTTTTTTCAAAATTCCAACAAGACTATTTATCAAAACAGTCATTGATTTTCCAGTAACATATTTATAAATAATTAGTATGTTAATTTTCATAGCTCCATTTATATAATTAATTCTCTTTTATTCTTAACAAATCCGAATTAATTGTACACAAGTCAAAAAACTAAAAAAATCTGATTATCTAGATTGTAGATTAAAGCTAACATTTAAAATCAGGCAAACAAGTGAACATTTTTGAGTAAAAAAAATTTTTTGAATACCAATCTTCTGATATGTCTATCAAATTGATTAATTTGACTGCCTTTTACACAAAGTATTCTGACAAATCAAGCAATGATAAAAATAGGAATCATTGGTTCCGGCTGGTACGGATGTCATATAGCTTATGAATTAATCAGGAAGGGGTATCATGTAAATCTATTTGAAAAAGAAGGCAATATTTTTGCTGGCGCTTCAGGTAATAATACCAATAGGTTACATGGCGGATTCCACTATCCAAGGGCAAAATCAACTAGATTAGAAAACAATCTGTACCTTGATATTTTTCAAAAAAAATATCCCCAGTTTTTATTAGACAAAAAACACAACATCTATGGCATTTCTTCAATAGATTCATTATTAGACTGGGAAACGTACAAAGATATTCTATCGGCATCCCATCTGAAATTTCAGGAAATTCATGCAGAAAGATATGGTTTTCAGAATCTTCAGGGTGCATTGCTGTGTGAAGAATATTTTATTGATTTCCCAAAGGCACGAGCATTTTTCATGAACGAATTGCAAAAATTTATCTTTTTGAATACTCCTGTATATTCGTTAACCGAAACAGAAAACAATATAATCATCAACAATCATCATCAGTATGATTTGGTAATAGACTGTTCCTACTCATCTTTTTCATATATACACAATCTAAATGTGCGTTATGAACTCATCCAACTACCCATATTAAAGGGATTAAATAATGACCGAGAACTTAGCTTTGTGATAATGGATGGTGACTTTCAATCATTAACACCCTACTCTCCCTTAGCAAACCACTACACACTATATGATGTAGAATTCTCTTCTATAATAAAATCAAATAATCTTGAAGATATTCGCAGCCAGGCATCTTCATATGGGGATGAGATTCTTCATCAAAGAGAAATGATAGAGAAGGCATGTTTTTATTATAAAGATTTTGACAAAAAATATCAGATAGTTGGAAAAATTTCAACTATAAGAGCCACTCACAATAATAAAGATGCAAATAGAAGCTTACTATTTGATTGTAATTCAAGGCTTATAAAGATTTTTTCAGGAAAAATAAGCTCTATCTTTCAGGCAGAAGAATATATTTTAAATTTCCTTCGAGAATTTAGATAAATTGCTGTTATTTCTATGAAAGAAAAAGTGGGTATTGCTGTTATCGGATCCGAAAGAAGGAATTATGGGTTAGGAAGGTTTATAGTCAATGAGGTCAATCGCCACCCTAATGCAAATCTGATAGCTATTGTAGGAAGGAATAGACCTACCCACCCAAGTCTATCAGGTTTTACATTCTTTCATGTTGACCAAATGGATCAATTATTCAAACAAAAAAATCTTGATCTAATCATTATTTCTTCTCCTGATCAAACTCATTTTAAATATTTGAAAACAGCGGTAGATAATGGAAAACATGTATTGGTAGAGAAACCACTTCTACCTATTGGAATGGCTGAGTTAGAAAATGAAGTTTCAAAAATTTTTAATCAGGCAGACCAACATTCATTACTTATTTCTACAAATTGTCAGAGAGCATTTATCCCCGTTTACTTAAATTCCCCTCAACCATCAAAATATTTGTCAGTAAAAATTGAGATTGGGATAAAAAATTCGAAAGAAGATATCGACACACTTTATCGTTTGCTGATTTCTCATCCTGTCAGTATTTTTGTCAAACTTGGACTCAACGACATTAAAGCTTTTCATAAAATCACACATATCATTACGGCAACTGATTCCATTAAAATTTCTTTTATGTATAGAACTATACAAGGAGAAATTTACTTAAAGCAATCATCCGGAATTCAAATGGCCAATCTGGAATTAAGTGTGGATGGGAAAACCACTTTTATTTCACCGGTTCAGGATTCAGGCAAGATAATGACTAAATATTCTGAACAAAATACAATCAGATATTCCGATGATCTATTAAAAATTTCAATTGACATGATTATAAAAGCTATTCTTAACAAGAAAAATTCTCCTTTGATCAGTAATATCGAAAGTATAGAAATTTTCAGGATTGAGAATTTGTTTTACAGAGTATTTAAAACTTTTTTAAATGTATAGAGAAATTTCTGTCTTTATCCCTGTTTATAACTCTGCATCTTTTATAAAAGATTCTGTTAGTATAATTTATGATTATTTACATCAAAATTTTGACAATTTTGAGCTAATCATCATTGATGACAACTCTTCAGATCATACCGTTAATATCCTCTACTCTATTATTGAGGAGAAGAAATATATCCGGTTAATAGAGAATAAGGCAGGACCATCAAGAAGAGAGAATCTAGGTAAGGCTATCTGTGAAGCTCAGTATAAGATTGCAATGTTTTTTGATGCAGATATTTCTGTTCCCTTAAGTTTTGTTAGTACTGCTTTTGACAATATACAAGTAAATGATTATGACATCGCAATTGGAAGCAGATACAAAGGTATAAAAGCTCAAAGAAGTCTTAAACGTTTGTTATACAGCAAAATATTCAATTCTTTCTTAAGAATTACGTTTAAAAGCAACGTTCAGGATCACATATGTGGATTTAAGGCTTTTAAAACAGACCATTTCAAAAATCTACACAACCAACTCGGGTATGACTATTCCTATAAAAGAGGATGGTTCTGGGATGCAGAACTATTGATAATAGCACAAAAGAACAATTTTAAGATATCAGAAATACCTGTTCAATGGACTGCAGCAAAAGAGTCTTCTTTTGATTTTCTAAGAGAAATTAAGATGCTTTCTTATATCTGGAAAAACTATATGCGTATAAAAGAATAGTCTTATATCCTAACTTATTGGAGCTAGCCTCTGAAAATCAATTTCAACGGTTTAAGAAAGTTATTTAGCACTAACTGTTCTATTCTGGATTCTTCTCTTTCGAGAAATATATTCTGTAAAGTGCGGAATAGCCTTATTGGTCTGAAAAGATAATTTGATCCGTAAAATACTAACAGAAACAGATACACATAAATTTTGATAGCAAAAGCACTGATGTGATTACTGAAAATCTTTCCGGGCATCAAATCATACGTATTTATGATATCATACAAATACTCGTCGTCTGCCGGGTCTATCTTTCCTTCCTTTCTAAGTCTTTCAAATAACTCACTGCCCGGATATGGAGAAAAAACAGCAGGTGCAGCATCGTTGGCACCATACCAGCTACATTTAATTAAAAAGAGTAATGTTTCCCAAATATCCGTATGTTTTTCATCCGGGAATCCAATTATCATATTCAATTTGATATTTAGTCCAACTTTGCTGGATGATTTTATAGACTCCAGCATCTTGTCGATTTTCACCTTCTTTTTAATATCTTTTAAAACTATTTCAGAACCAGACTCCGGAGCATAGGTAATATTTTTGCAACCCGACTGATATAGCAGTTCTGCGACTTCAAAATCTATTGCTTCCGCCCTTGTTCCTGAAGGGAGTTGATATGTAATATTCAATTCCCTCTTTATGATCTCTCTGCACATTTCTACAATCCAGTATTTTTTAATAATGGCAGTCAAATCATATAAGTCAAAATTAACTACTTTATACTCTTTGTTCAAAAACTCCAGTTCATCTACGAAGTCTTTCGGAGGTCTCATTTCATATTTTCTCCCCCACATATCCGGACTGCTGCAAAACGTACATTGATATGGACATCCTCTTGTAGCATTAACAGGTAGCGTATTACCTCTGTATACTCCATAGGTCATTTTATTTTCAAAGTAAATATTCAAGGGAAACAAATCCCAGGCGGGCCACACAATATTCTCAATTTGAGAAGCTCGGACCTGTTTTCCAGTATTTATAAAAGAGTTTTCTACTTTATAAACAATTCCTTTTATACTCTGATAAGACTCTTGTCTTTCTATAGCATGCATTAATTGGACAATTACGGATTCTCCTTCACCCAGAACCACAAAGTCCAGTCCGGATTGCTCTATAGAATATTCAGGAAGAGCGCTAGCATGCTCACCTCCAGCTATGGACAGAATACGAGGAAATCTATTTTTTACATATCTAACCAACTCTCTGTCATAAAGCCAATTATTCGTAAACATAAAGCTATAGCACACTACATCAGTATCCTCATCAATCAAATCTGATATTTCTTCTTTATTTAATCCAAATAGATAAATCTTATTTTTAAATAAAGAAACTTTGTCTATTCCTAAAGCTGATGCATCAATCACCTGAACCTGATGACCTTCACTTCTCAAAGCTCCTGCTATATACGCCAATCCTAAAGGAGGAGTAGCAAATCTTGCAAATGATACTCCTTTGTGTAAAATTGGTGGTTTAATCAGACATACCTTCATCGTAAATAGCCGTTGTCAAATATAAAGCATTGTATTATAAACTATGGATTTATTCTCAAAAACATGATGGCAGCCTGGATGATATATCTGCTCTATCTTCATTTACTCAAAACAGATCGAATTTATTAGTCGGAAGGCTATTTCCTTTATTCCAAAATGTTTTACAAAAAATAAACTACGCTAAATTGATTGTTATCGTGTTAGTAGCAATAACCGTATAGGTATTTTCAATACCCCCAATTAAGCCACTTCTTTTTTAATTTCCTTTGCCCGTTTAAATTTAAACAATGTCTGTGCTAACACAAGCTCCGATCTGGATTCGTGCTTACCAGTATAAATGTTTTTAAGTAATTGAAAGATTCTCTGAGGTCTAAAAAGGAAATTAGTACCATAAAAAACAAAATACATAATGACACTATAGAGTTTTATATAAAAAGATTTCATGGAAGCATTATAAGTTTTTCCCGGCCATAAATCGTGAGAATTGATAATTTCAGCAATATACTCATCACTATATATATCTACTTCGCCTTGTTCGGTTAAGGAATCAAACAATACACTACCCGGATATGGAGAAAAAATTGCAGGATACATATCGTGTACTCCTATCCAACTGCTTCTTATTAGAAACCATATCGTAAGCCACACATCCTTATGTGTTTCTCCAGGCATTCCCACTATTATATTGAGTTTCACATTCATGCCAGCCTTATATGCGCAAGCTATTGAGTAATACATTACCGACAGCTTAACTTTCTTTTTAATATCTTTCAAAACTTTGACAGAGCCGGATTCAGGAGCATAGGTAATATTTTTACACCCTGTTTTGAATAACTTTGATGCCACCTCAAAATCTATGGCTTCTGCTCTTGTACCTGCAGGAATCTGATAAGTGATTTTAAGATTTCTTTTTTCTAACTCATCACACATATCGATTATCCACTGACGCTTGATCACAGCAGTCAAATCATAAAAATCAAAATTAACAACATTATAATTCTTGTTCCAAAACTCTAGTTCATCTAGAAAATCACTGATATCTCTAAGTGTATATTGCCGTCCCCACATTATTGGATTTGAACAAAAGGTACATTCATAGGGACAACCTCTTGATGCCATAATAGGTAAAGAATTACCCCGATATACCCCATACGATATTTTATTGTCAAAATATTTATCTAATGGAAACAGGTCCCATGCCGGCCAGGGAATCTGACTTATATTTAATATTCTCTTTACTTTCTTTCCACGATTGATAATTAACTCTTCTCCTCTTTTATAAACTATACTATTAATCTCCTCATAGGTTTCCTCCTTTTCTATCGCATCCATTAGTTCTACTACTGTCGCTTCACCTTCACCCATCACAATAAAATCTAAGCCCGGAGCTGTATCAAAACAATACTTAGGAACTGCAGTTGCATGCTCACCTCCTCCTATAATAATCGAGTTTGGAAATCTCTTTTTAGCCTCTTTTACAAGTTCTCTGTCAAAGTACCAATTATTGGTAAACATGAAACTAATACAAAACACTTCTGTATCTTCATCAGCCATTAAAATAGTATTCTCAGGATTAAGTCCATAAATATATGTGTCCATTATGAATTTCTCCACATTATTAAACCCTTCAATTGGAGCATCTATAACCTGTACATCATGTCCATGCTGCCTCAATACTGAAGCTATATATGCTGGACCTATAGGCGCTGATGGCATATGAGAAAGAGCCAACTCTTTATGTATGACACTAGGTCTGATTATACAAATTTTCATTAAATGCTAATTTAATTGAATTTACCTAAAAAAAATCCAACAAAATACTAAATATCATATATTTTAATACGGTAGAAAGAAGATGCTTCTTTATCAATTGGAATAAATTGAATTCTTTTTGAATACTCTTCGATAAAGTAATTTTCATACTCTTTTTTCAACTCTTCCCCAATCATAAAAACTGAATTACAATTACTTATATAGTTTAATTTTTCATATAAATTTAATTGATTGCATTTACATTTTTCTTGCCACATTTTTCTATATGAGCTGTAAGCTTGAAAATAAAATAGGTTTACAAAATAAAAACTATTTTGATTGTACCTGTATCTGATGTCCGGACAAAAGTAGTTAAAACGAGGTGATACAAAATTCTCAATAAACAATTCTTTACCCTTATGCTTGTCGAGCAAAGCCTCTGTTCTGTCAAATAGCAAATTTATTTTCGAGTAAGCTATTAAGTTTTTATTTATATTCATTAAAACAGCATAGCATATAAGTAAAAACATTAAAAAGTAAAAATAAAATGGTTTTAGAGTATATCTAATTAGAATAATCATATAAATCAATATGGTTATTGCGTAATAAGGATATAAAAATCTCTGAGGAAGTGAGATATAAGTACATGCAAAAACAGGGTATATCAAAAGTAAGATACACGCAAAATACATTCTTGTTTTCAAAGTACACAGAACGAAAATTAAAACCAAGAATACGGCTGCTACAATTATTAATTCAATAGAAAGCAATATTTCTTCAATTGAAAAATTAAAGGTCTGAACGATCAATGAAAAATTTAATAAGCTATTTGTAATATGACTGTGATCAGTTTTGGCAATTCTTGAATAAAATTCCACATCAAAAAGTCTGTCATTCATTATTCTATGACTTGCAAAGTACTTTAGTTGTGTATAGTCGGATTTTTCTAAATTTTCAAACCTATAATTTTCCTTATCTAACACCTCGATTTCATGAAAATAAAAAGATTTGATCCCATCATTTGCTTTAAAATGAATTGCAAAATTTAACAGACAATAAATAAAGAGTGAGACCAGAAGCGGGTAAGAGAAGAAAAAATTGATTTTCCGATAATACAATATTAATAAAAAAAATAACCCTGCTGATAAAAACACAACTGCGTCAACTCTTAGAATAGAAAGAATAATAAAAGCAAATACATAGGTAAAGACACCCATCCTTTTCAACAAATAAAAACGGAGATTAACCGCAAAAAACAATACAACAACATTTCTTGTAGTGCTCAGGAAAAATAAGTTTGGCGCTAATAATATCAAAAGGGATAAAATAGCTATGTACTTTGTGGCCAATCTTGTATTAATCTCGCATAAAACATCATAAAATGTAATATATAATGCATATATAGAAAATAAAGATATCACAAAAACTATCCAACCATATAATTGTATTCCTGGAAAAAAAGCATTTATCCAAGATATTATGGGTAGGATCAACATGTTTACATCAAAAAAAGCAAAATCTGAAGAAATATTAATGTATGTACCCGAAGAGAATGCAGAAATAAAAGCCTCATAAGCTTCGATATAAGATCCATTTATGAGAACGTAAAAAAAAACAGTAAAAAAATACCCCAAAAATATTAGATTTCTTAAAGAGCAAATCTTTATTGGTAATTTCATATTTTAATTTAACTTTTAAAGTTAATAAAGGGTGAATGATATTTTCTGACTTTAAATTAAAAATAAACAAATACTTTATTGTTATAGCATTTATTTTAAGTGCGTTTTTTATATTAATAGTAAATCTATGCATCGGAACATATTTCGTTGATTATGAAGTAATTATAAATTCATTATTTTTACATGAAATAACGACACATTTAGAGTATCCCTATAATTACTTAAATTTTTGGACCGGGGTCTCATCCCTAATGTCTTCTATTTCTGATTTGCTAAAAAATGTATCATTTTACAGTAGTTTACATACTTTGTTAAACATCATATTTTTTACAATCATTACATCATTCATCTGGATAGACTGTAGAAAATCAAAAGACAATTTAATTGCTATTACCACTTTGATACTTTCTGCGTATCTACTTTTTTTTGATAGTATATTTCTAACAATAAATTGGAAACTTGCAATTAATTTCACGTTAACCGGGATACTATCGATATATATATATTGCAAGCACCACTATGTTTTAGCCAAATATTTGTCGTATATACTTGTTTTAATTGCTTTAGTAATTAGGTTTGAGATAGTAATTATCGCCATTTTATCATCAATAATCTATGTAATATTTTTAAGCCACAGAAAATTATTACCCTATATTTTAAAATACTCAATATTATCCTTATTAGTATTTACCGGATTCAAATTTATTCAAGGAAAATATTTCCCTGAGGACAAATATATTCAGATGTATGAACACGAAGTAATTGATCGAACAGGACAGAGAATTATTTATGATAATGATAGCAATCTTATTGTGAAAAGACTCGCAATGAACCGATTTATTAAAGATGATAATAAATACACCTGGCAGGATTATAAAGGAATTATAGATGATTCTCAAAAACATATAAAGTTCAACAAGGATACTTATATAAATATTTTAAAGAACAACATATCTATTCATTCTGATTCAATAAAATTAAATTATCAATTTTATATAATATACTTCTTATTTATTACATTATTAATATTGAATAAAAAAACCAGATCTTTAGGGATAAAAAAATCATTGGTTTTCTTTGCATTGATCTTGATTTTTTTACTATCAAATTTATATTTATTATTCCCATTAGATATACTTAACACTCTTTTATTCTGGCTATTTCTGACAACAATCTGGCATACCATATTTTTATTGAATTTGAAGAAAAATGTTTTCATATATGCTTCAATTCTATTTTTTGTATTATTAAGTTATGGAAAAACTGTAACCGAGGAACTAAGGCTGCAAAGAGTTTTTGCTAAAAAATCCTACTACTATAGGTCACTATTAGAAGAATTCTCAAAGCAAGGTAAGACGGTTGTATATTCAAACTTTCCAGAAGACTTTTCTAATTATCCTAGCAAACTATTTGATATTAATCCTATGGATAAAATTAATCACTATTATATTGACATGTTTTACTTTAGTATGTATTCGTTTTATATTAATCATCATAAGCCTTTTTTTGGTAAAAACATGAAAAATCTAATTGCTAGACTCGAAAAGATCGCTAACAAAAATAATATTGTATTGATTTCGAATACAGATCAGTTAGACTTTTATAAAATGTATGCGGAAAAATTATACAACATAAAAATTGATTACAAAGAAATTCAAACTCCTGAAACCTTTAATATTGATCCTGACCTGGATGTTTTGAAGCCATATTGTATTTATATGACAGCAAATTTTTAAGAAATACACTTTTGTGTGTAAATTTCTATATAAAACCAATGATGGAAAATGTAATTTAATAGTTTATGATACACTTCAAAGACTAATTTCATTTCCAATACAGAAGTGTTATGTGATTTAGAAACCACATCTCATCCAGATTTTTCTTCACTCAAGAGGACATTTTGAATGACAGCATTCAATATATGTCCCAAAATATGATTCAGCTATAAAAATTGTAATAACACACTTTAAATAAAATCATTTCTGTCTTTCTGAGAAGTATCTTTGAGGAGAAAAGAAAGAAAGGATTTTATATTTTGAGGCAATTGAGTCATATACCAACGTGGCTTTGATAACAAATTCAATATAGTTTTATAATTGAAATAAAAATTTCTTAAGAAATATCTTTGAAACTTATAACCACGGAGTTCTATATTTTCATCTTTAAAGCGGTTTCTATATGGTAATGCTGAGAAATCTATGTCATCTCTTAATTTATTAAATAATTCTGTACCTGGATATGGGGAAATTTTACTTACAGTTATAAAATCAAATCCTGCGTTTAACGCGAATCTTAAACTTTGCTTTACATCTTCAATCGTTTCTATCGGACTTCCAACCATAAAAAATGCCATTAGCTCAAAGCCCATTTTTTTTGCTTCCCGAATAGAATTTAAAGATAAATCTATATCAAACTTTTTATTGTAGTACTCTAAAATCTTATAGGATGCGGATTCAACCCCAATATAGAGGCGAACACAACCAGCTTTTTTCATCCAATTTAACATTACAGGGTCCAGTGTATCTGGTCTGGTCAAACAAGACCATTTAAGATTGTAGTTTTTCTCAATTAACAGCTTACAAAACTCAATCACCCGATTTGGAACTGCAGTAAATGTGTCATCGATAAATCTAAATGCTTTGATTCCAAACAAGTCCCTGTAAGCATCAATCTGTAGAATAATGTTTTCAGGTGTGAGCATTGTAAGTTTTGTCCCAAAAGACTTTACACAATAATTACATTGATAAGGACATCCCCGTGCACTCTGTATCAATCCATAAGGCTTAGGAAAAAAAGGTTCAGTATAATAATGGTTTTTGAGTAATTCAAATGCAGGCATAGGAAGCTCATTTGGATTTGGTATTCTATTATTTTTACCTTGATGAATAACTTCTCCTTTTTCTCCCCTGTATGAAATGCCTTGAACTTCTGATATATCTTTATTATTGTAAATAAAATCTAATAATTCACCAAATATGACATCAGGTTCACCATGAATCAAGTAATCTATTGTAGTGTTTAATATAAGTATGTCAGGAAACTGTGTTACATAGTGCCCAAATAAGATTATCGGAATATCGGGAAACTTTTGTTTTATAGTAGTTACTTCATTCACATCTTCCTCAAAACACTCAAAACCGCTAAGTGATATTATAAAATCTGGTGAAATCTGCTGAATGACATTAATAACATCCTGTGTAGTTTTCTTTTCTGCAATTGCATCTAATAAAATTGGTGATCCATAACCTCTTTCTCTATAGACAGCGGCTAAAGAAAGTAATTCAATAGGTTGAAATAAAAACGTAGGAGAGAAATATGAACACATATATCTCCTCATTACAGATTCGTTATTTGGTAAATTCAAAAACAATCCTACTGACATATTTGTTGCACTTCAGTTTTCAAATTTTATTGTATTATGCGGCTTCATTTCTATACAACATAACACACGCCCCTATCAACAAAAGTACACCAATAATCCTATTAATTATGTTTAATAAGTTTATGGATAAGAAATTCTTGATTCCATTTGCCAAAATAATTTTCAAAAAATCGAAAAAAATTACGGTGAAAATTATTCCGGAAATAAAAGAAAAGTGAGAAATGTAATCATACTGTCTACTGCCTGATATTCCAATAATACCTAACCAAACTATTGTACTTCCAGGATTAAAGATTGCCAGCAGCAAGCCTTTTGAGTAATAGTTATACCATTTGTTTTGAGAAGTTTCTTCTTTCTCTGTAAAAGGCCGCACAGGAGTAAATAAAATTTTTACTCCTAAAAAAAGTAAAATTATCACACTCACCAACGTGTAATAAGATTTAATAATTCCTAAAAAGGATGAAAGCAAATTTTCTCCAAACGTAAATACTAAGGCATGTAGAATATCTGACGTCCATAATCCCAAACAAAGTATTAATCCTTTATTTTTCCCATAATTAATTGAGTAATAGAGTATGATTAATAGTGTTGGACTGATTATTACCGATAAAATCACCCCTAATTTTACTCCGTAAATTAATTCATCCATTTCAATTAAAAGAGTTTAAAACTTTTTTAAGGTTCAAAAGCTTGAAAAAACCTCTAATTTTTGATTTCAGCTCATGGAACGATTTAATATTTGTAATATTTTTTGCAACGTACGAAATTCTAAAATAAAATCTTCTGTATGATTCTCTGTGTAAATAAACCAAGTCTCTTTCTGATAAAAATTCAGTCCAATGATCTACTTTAAAGCCAGGCTTTGGATCTAATGCAAATTTCTCCCATCTGCCGTCTTCTATCATTCCCATTTTGATAGCATCTTTAAAAACTTGTGTATGTGGGTATAAATTCAATATTGCAATTTGCGCATAATCAGGCTTTAATTGTATCAAAAAATTGATATTTTCAAATACATCTTCTCTACTTTTTTCATGAGGAAGTCCTATCATATAATTAGCAATAGTTTTTATTCCTAATTTTTTACACCACATGAATACCTGTTCCACTTGAGCTATATTAGAACCTTTCTTCAATGTTTTATGCCCCAAATCAGTCCCTGTCTCAACACCAAATGAAATCATCCTTAGACCTACAGATTTTGCTCTTTCTAAAGATTCAAATGTTACTCCATTTACTCTACCTCTAAAGTCCCATATAATATTCAAATTTCTTCGTTCTAATGCAATGCAGAAATCAATTATTTTTTGAGCAGTAATATTAAATAAATCATCATAAAAATGAAATTCTTTGTATCCCAAAGAAATACACATTTCAATTTCATCCATTACCAATTCGACATCTCTTTGTCGATAAGTCTTATATGGCACATCACAAAATGTACATTTATATGGACAGCCTCTCGTTGTGATTATTGTTGCAAGACTCCCTGTTAACCCTACTATACTTTCATATTGTATATGCTTTATAAAACTCCTATCCGGAATAGGAATATCATCTACATTTTCCACATATGCCGGAGGCACATTCAAATGTCCTAAAAATCTCCGGTCTTTAAAATTCTGAGTAATATATTTCTCGATGCTACTTTTGGTATAAACACCCTTTATAGTAGTAAAATCCATATTATTCTCTATGTGTTCTACCAGGGATGCAAAAGCATACTCTCCCTCACCTACTATTATACTATCAAATTCCTGCAATTGTGAAGCCTCATAAGGAAAAGCTGTAGGATGATGGCCACCTAGACATATATGTGCATTAGGCACAATATCTCTGACAATTCTAGCTGATAATACGACATCCACCAAAGAAATTGTAAAACTAGTAATACCAACTATGTCGGGTTTAATTTCACGTATTTCATCCGGCAACTTTTGATGAGAAATTTTTTCACCTACACAATCCTTAAAAAAATATTCATGTTGAGGAAATTTATTTCTTATATAGCTCAATACATACAAAGCTCCTAAAGGCGGAAAAGACCCGTAATCATCAGCTTCCAGATAACCATTACCTTCATCATCAGGAAACTCCTGAACTGCATTTTCATCCGGCGGATTTATTAAAAGTATCCTCATTTTTACAAGTACATACAAGTTACAAAAAACCTAAGTTTTTTATCGTCATTTATAAAATTAAGCCGTAAACAGTTAAAAAAATATATTTTATATTATTATAATTTTATTATACTATAAAAAACATGATAAAATTACAAATATTCAATAACGTGATAATCAGGAATTTGAGCTGATGAAATATAAATAGAGGCAACATATTTCAGTAACAACACCAATAACAGAGTTAGCGAGAATGATATTGTAATGAGAAATGGGACAATATTTTCCTGCAAAAAACTAACACAAATTCCCGTTATAAGTATAATACTTAAAAGCAAAAAGCTCAACTCAGGCAAATTTTTGTGGTACTCTATACTATGTTTGTAAATCAGCTTTGTCTTTTTGAAAAAGTTATAAGAGGAATTACCCGAGTATCTTTTATGAAAATTTACGTTCATGTAACCTACATATTTTTTATGAAGAGTGTGGTTAATATATGCCTCGAAATGTATATTTGGAATGAAAATATTAGTTCTGGTAAATAATAATTCTCTTTTAAAAATCTTAAAACTATCTGTAACATATTTACCCAAAAGGAAATTAACTATTTTATTTCGCCAGTCATTAAATATATTAGATTTCCCCTGCAACAGGTATTTATTGGGAGCTATGCCAAATACAAGCTTAAAATCGCTGCTTTGTATACATTCAATCAATGAAATTATATCTTGTGGATCATATTCCAGATCATCATCTATTGTGATGATTAATTTCCCTTTTGATTCTCTTATTCCAGCCATAGTAGCCATCCATTGTCCATAATTATTGGAAAGCCTCAAACCTCTGATATTAGGAATCTGTTTGCAAATTTTTTTTATTGCATCCCAGGAATTATCCGGACTACAATCTTCTACAAGTATAATCTCATAAGGTTTCTTTAAATAATCCATTACAGTAATAACCTTATCCACAAGTATGGGTATAATTCCCGAAGAATTATAAACCGGGACAATTATTGAATATTCAACGGTCCATGAATCACAATTTTTTTCTTCCACTGGAAACTAATTTGTGTATAAAAATAGCGTTCTTTACTTTTATAAATAAATAACAAGCAATGTTCCTTGATCTTAGTGAATATAACAGTAATGTTTTTTTAAATGCGATTAATGAATATGGTTACTGTGTGGTAAAAAATGTCATTCCTAATGAAATTATAGAAAAATTAAAGTTAGAAATTCTAGCTGCAATTGAAAAAGAATCGAATTTTCATGGAACGAAAAATCATAGAGATTACGGAATAATACAAGCTTGTCCTATGTACGGGGGAACATTTTTATCGCTTCTTGATGATAAAAATCTAATGGAGCCCTTTAACCATATAATGGGCAAAGGATCAATATTATACGTATACATTTCTTCTTGCATGCCACCAAATAGTAAAAACTTCTCAAGCCGAATACATGTTGATAGACCAAAACTTTTCCCTCACTACTGCGAGTGTTTAGCTGGTCTGGTAATGTTGAGTGATTTTACTAAAGAGAATGGCTCTACTTATCTTCTACCTTCCTCTCACAATTTAAAGCAACAACCAACAAATGACTATTTCTATAGTAATGCCATCCAGATAGAAGCACCTGCAGGTTCTGTGCTTTACTTTAACCTTAGACTATGGCATGCTGGGGGCCAAAATATGACAGATGATTGGAGGCATGCGCTAGCATTAGGAGTTGTTCGACCAAACATGAAACAGAAGTTTGATTTACCGGCAATGATTAAACATCATGGTGTAAATACAGACCATATAACTGATTATGCAAAACAAAAGCTTGGCTATTTCGCAATTCCACCAAAGTCATTAGAGGAATTCTACGGACCGGAGGAAATTAGAACATACAGAGAAATTTCTGAATGGAATATTCAGTATTAGAGTTCTACTTTTAGCTTATCTGTTATTGTACTTAAATTTATACCTAATTTTTCCTGAATAACCAGGATTACCACAAAAACAGAAGCAACTATTTTATGTAATGCTCTTACCATCCAATGAGGTGTCTTTTTAGTAACAGGGTACCTTGTTGCAATAAGTTTTAGTGCAGATGCAGCAAGCAAGCCTCCACATATTAAATATTTGTATCGAAGATAATCAGGATGTATAGTATCAACTAAGAGTATTATTCTTTTCTGATTAGTATAGTTCCAAACGTAATGGCGGTGTGCAATACAAATTGCAAGAACTTTGCCTTCTTCCCAGCACTTCTCCTTTGTTCCATTTCTAAACCCGAGTTCAGGGTATACTCCAGGAACGATCACACCAAGATGATTTCTTATGATTGCATTCGTATCTCCAAAGTGCGCTTTTACTCTTGTTTGCGGGTTTAGTACTGCAACTTGTACTGTTACTACATTAGGAATTTTATTAATTACACTCTCAATTACCGGAAATTTTTTAATATTTTTAGGATACTTCAACATGAAAGCATGTAAATTAATAGTCCTCCATCCTTCCTCTAAGTATTTATAAGGAGTAAAGTTAGGTTTTAAGCTTTGCTGATCTGTCTCATAAAAATGATTTATTTCTTCTTTTATCTGTAAATAATTCTCTTCCAGAATTTTGGTACTCTCAAATCCAGACACATCATAAAAGTTAGGCATTTTACCTTTATACCAATTACCTGTTAAGTAGAAATAAATTGGTTCTATAGCTTTCGATGACATTCTGTTGATTTTATAGGTAAATATAGCTATTGTCCCTAATTAAGTTGTAATTATAGTTCAATCTGAATATTATCCGACCCAATAATTTTCTTTTTATATGCTAACACAACAAAATGCCAAAATCCAGGCATCCAAAAATTGAGAATTAATAATTTATAATCAAATAGTTATACAGAAAACAAAACTTTAATTATACAATTAAAAAACCTTATGGATGACAATTAAGATAGTCATCATCAATTTATTGATAATATTACTTCTGATTATAAACTAATTAAAAAAATCATTTCATAATCAGGGCTCAACTATACTTAGTGAGATGAAGGTTGCAAGTTGAGCCTTTTTAAGTCCTGAAGAAAAATATAATTCTTTTCAATTGGTTTAACTAATTTTAGACAATAGTGGGATCATAAATTAAAATCAAGAATGAATTTTCTTACAAAAACCCAAAAGCTAAAATTATACTATAAGGCCGTTGAAAATGCTAGTTTTATTTTTGGCAATAAAAATGTATCCCCGCCAATTATTGCTTGGTTATTAACCAAAAGATGCAATCTGAAATGTATGCATTGTGACTCTTATCTGGATACTAAAAAGATTATAGCCTCAGACCTTATAACAGTTGCTAAAAAAATAGCTCAGTCAGATGTCATGATTGTTATACTATCAGGTGGAGAACCTATGTTAGTTCCAAACATAAATGAAATTATTACAATACTTAAAGAGAGTGGAAAAATTGTAAAAATAAATACCAACGGATTAAATTTATCTAAACATGCTGAATTTCTGATAAACTCTGAAGTAGATTCTATTACAATCAGCATAGACTCTATGAATCCTTCTCTACATGACAAAATCAGAGGGAAACAAGGCTCATATAAAAATGCTATTGAAGGACTTGAATATATCAAGACAAATAGAAAGAGAAAAAAACCTTACACTGAAGTAAGATGTGTCGTCATGAAGGACAACTTTCGTGAAATACCAGAATTTGTAAAATATTTTAAAACTAAAGCAGACTTTGTAGCATTACAGCCAATTCACAATAATGAATCTCATCATAAAATAGTTAGCGAGGATGTGCTTTTTGAGATAGAAAAAAACAATATAGAAGAGGAATTAAAAAAAATGTTCTTGTTCTTAGGTACAGAATTTAAAGAGTTTGGAAATCATTATTATAAAAGATTTCCTGAGTTTTTAAATCACCCTGAACGAATGGAAAAGGAAGCTATTCTTGCCTGTTTGCCGCTTTGGATAAATTTCATGCCTATAGACGAAACGGGTAACTGCTTAAGTTGTTCGCATATTATAGGAAATGTTTATAATGATGACATACAAACAATATGGTCAGGTAAAAGAAGATTAGACTTTTTGAAAAGCATGGCATCATTTGGAAAATGCAAAACACCATGTTGGTTGAATTGTACTTCTGTTGCTCCCTTATTAATTGGATCTGTCGTAAAAAAGATGTTGACTGTTAGCCCACCTAGTGACAATGCAATAGCAGAATTCAGAGAGAACATCATATTTCATGGAAACAAAAGCTAAAAACCAGTAATTTACTATTTAATCGATCTATCGTGATTAAGTCACAATTCTTAATATCATTAATATTAGGCTTAATATCATTTCTGGCTACATTTTTTATTTTCGGATATTATTTTGGTTGGGTTGATGATGTTCTACAATACAATTATTTCAGAGGAATTCCTTTGGGTGAACCAATTGAACATTTTTATACTGTCCATTTAGGTCTTTCGTATTTATATAAGTACTTATTCTCTATTTATCCTGCTATAAACTGGTATGGCCTTTTCATGGGAATATATACATTGTTAGCTACTATTAATTTCTATTATATAATCCTATACTTACTTTGTAAAACAAGCTTAAGCCAGTATTTAAAATTATTTTGTATCCCTTTAATATTATTTTGTATCCTTTGGATTGACTTCATAGTTTTTATCAATTTTACCAAAATTTCAATACTCTTATTAGGGACATCATTAATTGGTTTAGATATTAGTCTTAGACAAAATTTAAAAAGAAATAGAATTACGATATATTTTTGCTTTACTTTCTTAATCGGGCTATTAACAAGACCTGAAGTACTTATAATCATACTTCCTTTATTCCTCATATATATAATAAGGGGAGTACACAATAAAAGAAAAATAATAAAAATATGCTTGTTGATCTTTATATTAATAGGGATTTACAAACTGTTAGACTACACATCAGTAAAGCAAAGTGATAGAAATAAAAGAAATGAAGTTGCTCATTTACTTAATATTACTGATGGAAGGAATCTTAACGGTAAGGATTTCTATGCACTTTATAGAAATGATATAAAATACAGAGCAGTATTTATGTATTTCCACCCGGATTCGACTTTTACAAATAAAAAAATACTAGATCAATGGGGGCCGGCTAGTTCATTTTCCTTAAAAAATTTAAAGGGAATTAAAAAAAAATTAGAGGAAGAGTTTTATAGGGCATCACAGTATTACGATAACCAATATCATGTTTATATGAATTGGCTCGATAGATTCAGTATGGTTTTGATTATTAACATACTGACAATAATATTGGCTACCTATAAATATTATCAATACGGCAGTAAAAACAAGACAAGTATCCTTGTACTTTGGCTATTATTGCTTTGCTTTTGCTCTTCGATACTTATTATTACATCGCTCTCAAAAATGGAGGAAAGGGTAGCGATTACCACTTCTATCATTTTCACCTTGATGGTTTTAAATATTTATTTCGAAAACAATCAGGTTCCTAGCAATAGGAAGTCTGTAAATGTATTAATTACATTAATTCTAATGACTCTTGTTTTTTTCAAACTTCAAACTACTTATGCTATTGCTAAAGAAAAAGAAAATGAATTGGAGCAGAAAGCAAATATCATAAAAGAAATCAACACGAATTTCAAGAATAAAATATTATTCTTTGATATATGGACAATGACATTGTTGCACCAGAGAGCTTTTGAAAATATCTATTTAAATAAAAACAATACTTACCTTGCTTATGGCGAATATTGGTCTAATATGATTGATTCCCATAAGAAAACTTTAGAAGCCATATGTCCCAATACTGACTTTATAAATTTTTATCAATGCCTTTATAAAAAGAGAAAAGAAGTTGTTTTTGTATATAATACAGAAACACGTGCTCAATTAATTGAAAAATTATCATCAGAAGTATACAATATGCCAATACGGTTTAAAAAATATATGCCCAATTCAGAGTTGAGCAAGCTGCACTATTCGTTTCTACCATTTGAATATCATTTTGAATACTATGTTTTTGACGACAGTTTTGAAGATTATGAACATGAACGCTAAACTTACCTTATCATGAAAAAAAACACTCTTTTATTCTCTGAAAATGAGAGCAGAATTTTAGGTTATAATATTGGCAGATACGACTGTTCAGAAATAGACATAGATCTTTTGAAAGAAGAAATAAATAAAACAAAATATGATATCATAAGAATTAAAACATCTGTAAATGATGAATATGCCTCCTTAAAATTAAGTCAATTGGGAGTACCATTTTATTACAATGGAAGTATCAGGCGATATAAGGTAAACTGTTTGGAAGCACCTCTTCCTGAATATACAAGCAAAGGAATACATTTTGTTCCTTATGAAGAATCAGATGCTAATGAGCTTTACAATTTACTGCAGGACACATGGGGAGAATATCCGATTGGGTATTATCGTTTACCTGGATTGAATGGAAAGATCAGTAAAGAACAAGAACTACAATGTGTTTACGAATACTACAAAACATACTTCGTTTCAGAATACAATAAAATGAATAGACTATGGCTGATGAAAAATAACGATAAAACAGTGGGATTTATTGCATTAACAATTTTACCTGACATGGTAGATTCTACAATAGCAGGCATATATAAGCAATATCAGAATCAAAGACTTTTTCCAAATATTCTAAGGAAAATCAGATCATTTTGCAGAGAAAATGATCTCACATATTTTGTATGTGGTGCGAGGAATGAAAATATATACAGTCAAAGAGCTTTTGAACATGACTATATGAAATATTATTACGGGGAAAATGTGTATTGTATTGTAAATAGATAAAAAATAGTTATGCTGCTATTTCACAACAAGGTTGAATATTGGAAGTCAAAAGTTCCCTTCTTCCTGCTTATTTGTTTGTGTGCATACACCTTTATATTATACGCATTACATTTAAGCCATGAATTTATCATAGAACTTGACGACTACTGGCTAATCATCAATAACCCTTCTGTTCAAGAAATTTCATTTCAAGCTATTTTTGATATTTTATTCAGGGACTCAGTGGATTTAGAATACCAACCATTGGCATACATAAGTTTTTCTATAGATTACTCTCTATTTGCATACAATGCATTTGCTATGAAAATGCACACTCTTACTTTGCATATCATCAACATTTGTCTTGTTTATCACTTATTCAGAAAAATGGAATTTGTCCCAATAGTTGCACTATGTGTTGCAATGATTTTTGCTTTACATCCCATACAAGTAGAAAATATAGCCTGGACATCCTGTAGAAGACAAGTTATATTTGGCTTGTTCTATTTTCTTTCACTCATTCAGTACTTAAATGTAAGAGAATGTAAAGTATCGAAAGGTTTATTCTATTTCAAATGTTTACTATTTCTTCTATTTACAGTATTAGCTTTTTTAGCTAAACTCAGTGCAGTCATTATTCTGCCTTCTATAATAATCATAGAAATTTTTCTCAATAAAAGCAGCCTTGCCTTAATACCTAAAATATTATACAGGCAAAGAACTATTATTCTTTACTTACTTTCTTTAATTACTCTATTTATATACAAAACATATTCTTACAGTTCAGCTCACACTTTAGATATGAGACAAGATTGGGGCTATTCAAAATTAGAATATCTGTTAATTACACTGAAATCATTTGGATTTTTCATGAAACAATACATAGTTACTAATTACTATGCGCCTCTATATCAAGAATCTACTACCGGACAAATAATTCATAACCCACAATATTATTATTATTTTTTATGCTCTATAAGCTTATTTGTCTTCGCTATTATTATGCTAAATAAGAACAAGAATCTATTTCTGGCTTCTTCCATTTTAATAGTAACTGTTGCCCCCACATCTATCAGAATGTTAGCAATTCCTGATGTCCCCTGGAATAATGGAGATCGATTTGTATATACGGCAACACCTTTTGTGGGATTAGCCATCTATTATTTATTTGAAAAGATATTAAGTGGGCGATTATTGATACTAGTTTTTACATTTTTATTCTTTCATTTTTCGATCAAGTCAACTAAACAAATCAAATTGTGGAAGAATGACACTGAGATATTAGAACATATTATTAAAAACCAACCTTGTAGTGAAACATATAGAAAATTATCTTGCGCTGAAATACACAAAGGAAACATCCTAAATGCCTATTTTGCATACATCAACTCTAAAAATGCAGAAATGCAAAATTATATAAATGTCCCCTATTGGACACATGTACAAATGGCCTTTGTTTGCCTGAGCAATGGTGATAGTATAAGGGGAAGAGAAGAACTTGATATAGCAACTTTAAAAACCAATTCTAAGATACCGTCAGAAGATATTTATTTTCACATGACAGTTGATCCATCAATTACTTACGGACATTTTATTAACAAATTCACTCAAATAACTAAGAGCAATATATACTGACATTTTAGGCTTATAACTTTATAATTACCCATTTATTTCTTAGACTATATAGAGTAGTTTTTGAAGGGAAAGAAAAGTTTGTTTTCTTTCCCTTCACCTCAATTCTTAGGTATAAAAGTTCACCCACATTAATTATTTCTCCAGACAAAGCTGCTTTAAGAATCATTGTATTAGGGATAAAAGTAAGAGGCAACTCATATCTCTGATGGGAATAATCCTTATCTCCATATAATTGTAAAAAATATTGATGATCTTGAGAATCCTCCATTTGATTCTGATGAATATTTATATTGACCAATATGCTATCAACATTTTTATCAATACTTTGGGCAAGTACTTCTCCCAATTCGTTATAAAACATTTCTGTAACAACTCCAATTTCTCCGAGTTTGCTTTTTTTGCTTATCTGAATTTGCTCAATTTTTGGCAGAACAAATTGTGCTGAGGGACTATCTCCGAAAATATCCTTTGCACCATTTTTAATCCAATCTGCAATTAATGAAATTTCTTCCTGACTTAGCCCATCCTTATCATAAAAGGGCATTCTGTCATTAACATCGACAAAACAGCAGTTAGTAATACGTTCAAACAAAACTGATGCGGCTGTATCACCTGGTACAACCCGATACTTAAAAGCATCTTTCCTATTGTTTTTTATTACAGGATGATATACTAATGTATTATATGAAGATTGTAAGCTCGTGAAATTGGGCTCAAATTCACCATTGTGACAACCTGCTATAGCACAAGAAGGTTGAAATATTTTTTCATAGATTTTAAAAAATTGACTCTCTTTTAGAGAAAGATCAGGTTCTTTCTCTTTAGCAATTGGCTTTATTTCACTCAAAATAAATATTGTGAAAGCTATAATCAGAAACCATAGTTTAAATCTAAGTATCATATCCTAATTAAATGCTTCGTTAAGAACTCTCCCATGAAGAAACTGTTTGGGAACCCTACTCCTAAAGCCAAGTAGTTCTGCGATAGTTGGCACTATGTCAATAGACTCTCCAACTACATCGTTAATAATGTTACCTTTCTTAACCAAATTATCCGGACCTAGAATAAGGCAAAATATTTTTTGAGAATTCTCATCTCCTGTATGATCAACTGATAATCGCCCATATTTATCTCTTACTGTGCTACTATTCAGATTTCTGCCAAACTCCGGAGCAGCAATCAGAACGGTATCGTCCTTCATGGAAGGAATACTTTGAATGGTATTCCAAAGCTGAGCTAATGCATAATCGGCTTTCTGAAGATTATTACACATCTGCGTAAAATTAGAATGTCCAATATCAGAATGTTGCATATTGACTACTAGTAGTTCCGGTTGAAATTTTTTTAGAACTTCCGCAGCAGTATACATCGTTATTATGTCCTCATTCGCTTTCTTCCCAAGACCCCAAAAATTATAATCTCTTTTAGAAAAAATATTATTACTTAATTGGTAAATAAATGCCTCTAACTTGTATCGTTCTTCTTCTGAATTAATAATACCCAAAGTTTCTGTTGCACTAGCATTATAACCCAGCTTTTCTTTTATTGCTCTGATATTTTTAATTGTTTCATCACCAAAAAAATTCAATTTATTAAGGTCTATACTCTGCAATGAAAGCGGATGAAGCATATTGGCTCCATACAATGGACCATATTCCGGGTGATTGCTATGATTCAGATAGGGAAACGGCCCTGCCTGATCTGTAATCCACCAGCTTTTTAATGCTGTAGAATCAGTTCCTGAATGTTTTCTGAACATTTCAAAAACTGTAGGTACAGCCAACGGTTTCATAATCTGAAAATTGCCTTTATAATTCCCTGTTATAGATACTGCATGTCCTGAATAATGAATGGTTTCATCGGACTTATATCTAAATTCTTTGAAAAGAGTTCCTTGTTTTTCCAGTTGTTTGTAATTGCTATGAGGAGAAGGAACAAATTCTATTCCTTCTGTAATATCTGTGCTTATTGATTCGTTGCCTAATAGCATGTAAGGCATTAGATTCCCTTCAGATTTATGTAATGACTCAAAATTTCTGATCCCACCTGCAAAAAGGCAAAACACAACATGTTTCACCTTTCTTTCTGAAGTCTTTGCACATAAAATACCTGAAGGTAAAATTGTAGGGACAATAATACCTTTTGTTACATTGGCGATGAAAGACCTTCTATCCATAATTAAAAATACATATATTCTTCAGAAGTCATCAAGATATAATATAGCACATTAGGACTCAACATTTCATTATCTTTAAAATTCTTTTCCCATACATTTAGTTCATTTAGAGTAGGGGAGCGAGATAATAATTTTTGATAGGTTTTTTCGATGTATCCTCTGATATCGGTGATCGCTTGGTCTCTGGTAGGTACAACAGATTTTTCTTGAGTACTTTCAATATTTCCTTCATCAGAAAAATATAAATCAAAAAGCGGGTAACGTTCTTTTATTTGTTGTTCAATAGAATCAATATAGTGTAGTTGAACTGCCTTAGTATCTTCTGGTTGGTGACTGGGCAATTGTTGATAGAAAAAAGAACATAAAGCGCTAAATTCATCCTCATAGTTACTATACTTAGTGATAAACGAAGTGTTATCACTTAATACATTTTCGATATCATCTTCAAAAAGTTCAGGAGCAATCAATGATAACTTAGATACTATCTGTTCAGTCGATTCGAAGAAATTTGTTGAATTTACAAGAAGCTCATTTGCAAAAATCAACCGTAAAAGTTTTTTTATCCGAACAAAATCATTGCTACCCTCTATACCTACAGGTAAATCAGGTATTTTCACATTTTGTAGCTCCTTTATATCCGGCTTCTCACTTGACTGTAACGTATTGTCAAAAAGCCAAATTCTCAATATAATTTCTTTAGATATATCTTTATCACCAATACCATCTATAAAGCCTATATATTTATCCAACAAGACACTGGGAATATTCTTTTCATAAATATCATAATATGAAGTGGATAAAAATAACCGACTATTTTTTAATATCTGATTTTCCTGAGCAAAAGCGGTAAATGGAACTAATAAAAATAACAATAAGCTCATAATACAGACAAGGTTAAGCATATCTGAAATATTACCCAACAGATTATTTTCTAAGATATTAGACTTCATTTCACTTCCATTAGAAGTTCTTTTATTAGTTTCTCCGGGGAACCACTCTCTCGCATATACCCAATATAATTTAAAATTTCCTCTTCTGTTGGATCTTTATGAAATATTTTACGAAACCAAAAAATGACCTGATATTGCCAGTATTCTTTATTCCCAAGGAGAATATTCAGATAATCCTCCTTTGAAGAACCAATTTTATTAAATAAAATGCCCGATTGGTAGTTAATAATATTTAATGATTGTTCTAATTCAAATTTAGTAGGCTTCCTTCCTATAAAATGCTGAAATGTAGAAATCACAAAATTGTTATCCCCCATATTAATCTGATCATATACATAGTTATCGACAATCAACTTCTGAAATTCTCGGATAGTCAGCCGATTTCCCCCATTTATATTTTCATATATTTTTAAAAATGAAGAGTAATTTTTATCAAAATAATCATAATAAATAGAGTTTTTCCTTGTGGAATATAAGAAAAAAGCATCTTTCAGTTCTCTATAAAAATATTCCAATGATATGCCTTCTAAATATTCCTGATTAAGTTCATAAAACACATGAAGTCTGTTCAAATTGCTGTTTTGAAGACAATCTATAATCTCTGTACGTTTCGTTTGAAAATCGTTATCTGTATTTATAATACTATCTATTATCAGTAGTTCTGCTCCTTCAATTATACTTTTACCTGTAAGTGTAATCGCATACTTTTTAATATATTTATCCAGAACAACACCTTCTAGTGCATGTAATAACTTAGGCAAAAAAAGTAAAAAAAACATTACTACGAATTTCATACCTGACTCACTAACGCACTTTCTCACCACGTAATAAATCATAAAAATCTAATTATAAAATTCAAAATGCCATATATCAAATAAACAAATTAAAACTGAGTAAAAAAAGCATTTAAACTATATTTCTATTTTTCATTGAAATTCTTAATACTTTCTAAGCCATACCTTAGCAATGGTAAACAGCGCATTGATAATATCCCAATAGGTAAGCTTGCTTTCTCCTACTCTGGGATAATACTCCACTTGTATTTCTTTTACTCTGTATGCCTTTTTCCCCGCAATACCACAGATTTCAATTTCCAGATCGATTCCATCAATAGTTAATAGTCCCTGAAACTTATCTATTCGCAATGCTCTAAATCCTGTTCCACCATCCTGTAGCTTCAATCTAAAAAGCGAATTCATAATTATGTTTAATAAGACATTTGTATATCTCGAAATTATTGACATTCCTTTGCGATGTCTGGCTCCTAAAATTAAGTCATAATCATTCAGTCCTTCCACTAAGTCTTTAATTCTATTGGTTGGATAAGTCATATCACAATCGATAAAAACAATAAAATTTTTACCTAACTTTTGTGCTTCATACATAGCTTGCTTCATACCAAACGCCTTACTCTTTCCTGAACGATACAAAATTTTCACTCCTTTTTCTTGAGCGATATTTAAGCTCCCGTCTGTTGATCCCCCATCTGTAACTATTATATCAAATCCTTCTTCTCTGATTTTGTCAATCATATGAGCAATAGCGTTTACCTCATTTAATACGGGTAAACAAACGATAACAGCATCCATTTTCAATAGACAATAAAGATACTAATCTCTTTCAATGATGTAAAATACTTTACAAACCGCATCACAAACCCGTTCTATTTGCGATCTGCTTATCCCATAAAAAAGCGGCAGGCACAATATCCGTTCAGAAACAGATTCGGCAATAGGCATTTGAGTCTCGTCATTAAAAAATGGCAGGCGATTTAATGCCGGCTGAAAATATCTTCGAAATGAAATATTTTCCGAGGTAAGCGCAGTTTCTACCATTATCCGGGTTATTGCGCTATCAAAAATGAGTGGCAAATATGAATGATTTGTAACAATATCTTTCCTTATTACTTGCCATTGGATGGGAAGATCTGATAATAATTTTCGGTATAGATTATAGCTATCTTCTCTCTCTTTAAAAACGTCTGGCAGCTTGCTCATATTTGCCAAACCAAAAGCAGCATGTACTTCACTGTTTTTTCCATTAAAGCCTAACCTGTTGAAACCCGTGTTAGAACGGTTAGCACCAAAGTAGCGAGTTTCATAAATCTTCTCTGCCAAATCATCTCTTGATGTAGTTATAAATCCTCCCTCAACTGCATTGAATACTTTTAAGGCATGTAAACTACAAACGGAAATATCTCCAAAATTAAATACTGACTCGGCGCCAATTTTAATTCCAAAGCTATGAGCTGCATCGTACACTGTAGGCAGCCCAAATTTTTCAGCAATAGATGTTATTCGCTCAACATCACAAACTGCATTAAAGACATGAGTAGGAAGAATTGCACCAGTATAATCAGAGATAGATTCCTCTAATAAATCCGGGTGAATACAAAAGTTATCAGCAGCTATATCAACAAATTTTGGTCTCGCATTTGCCGCTATAATAGAAGATGGGGCTGCCACATAAGAAAATGCAGAGGTCAGTACCTCTTTACCTGCAACATTCAGAGCATTCATGGCTATTTGTAAGCCTATAGTTGCATTGCCGGCTAGAAACAAATGTTTGACCCCCAGGTAAGTTTTCAGCTTTTCTTCAAACTCTCTTACTAAAGGTCCATTATTGGTCGTTTGATTTTGTACATAAATTTTGGCTATATAAAACTGAAGTTCTTCCATATCCGGAAGAAATGTTCTAGATACCGGGATATTTGACAAGAATTGCGACTCCATTAGTATTGCTAATATATAAATGAGCAGCATTTAATACAAGCCCTGATACTAATATACCTCTGTGCATGTTTAACCATGTATCTGATGAAACCTCTGTCCATGAATATTTTTATGATGTAAAATGGTATTTTCACAAATAATTATAAACGTAGCTCATGAATTTCATTGATATCAAAGTATTATTCAATGGTAAAAAAGTCCTTATAACTGGCAATACAGGTTTTAAAGGTTCATGGCTATCTTTAATGATGTACAATATGGGAGCAAAGGTATTTGGTCTATCCAACAACCAGAATAATACCAGTCCGGATAAACCTCTCATTATTAGCGGAAGCTTTGTCCATCAGTATATATCTGATATAAGAGACAAAAATCAAGTACTTGAACTTGTACAAAAAATTCAACCCGATTTTATATTTCACTTAGCAGCCAATGCCATTACACTGGCTTCTTATGAAAACCCGTTAGATACATTCCAGACAAATTCTATGGGAACGGCTAATTTACTGGAGGCTGTGAGACTCTCGAATTCAAAGTGTAATGTAATTATCGTAAGCAGTGATAAATGCTATGAAAACAAGAACTGGGTTTGGGGATATAGAGAGACTGATAATCTGGCCGGAATGGATCCATATAGTGCATCAAAAAGCATTGCAGAGCTCATTACAAAATCATATTTTCACTCATTTTTTTCAACGAATTCAAATATTAAGATTGCCAGCTGCAGGGCGGGAAATGTAATTGGAGGAGGAGATTGGAGCAAAGACAGAATTGTACCGGATTGTGTAAAGCTGTGGAAAAATAAAAATGCACTGCATATAAGAAACCCAATGCATATTCGGCCTTGGAACTATGTTTTAGATGTGTTATGGGGTTATATTCTAACAGCATATTATTTAGAAACATCTGAAATAAATGGAGAAGCATTTAATTTCGGACCGAACTTTAATCAAGGAATAGATGTATCACAATTGGTAGAAATACTTTGGAATTATTGGCCAGACAAATCGTTCGAGCCCTATATAATTGCAGAAAGTGGTCAAAACGACAGAAAGGAACATGAAATTTTAAAGTTGAATAGTGACAAGGCTTTTTCATTAATAAAGTGGAGTCCGAAACTGACCATTCAGGAAAGTCTTTCAGAAACAATTTCATGGTATATAAATGCACCAAAGAATAGCAAAAGTATAGATGACTTTTCTCTATCCTACATCAATAAATTTATATCAAATCTGTAATAAACGAAGTGGAGAGCAACATACAAAAAATAAGTAGCTGTAGGGTCTGTTCATCTACACAACTAGAGCAAATTCATGACTTTGGAATAGTTCCATTGGCAGATAAGCTTGCAGATTATCCCAATCAACCAATACCTACTGCTTCTTTGTCCATTTCTTTTTGCAAGAATTGTTTTCATCTCCAGGTAAATGAAAATATAGATCCCGCTATTTTATTTAAGGACAATTACCCTTACTATTCTTCTCAAATCCCGGAATTAAGAGAGCATTTTAAAGATTATGCACAATCAATTGGAGATCGATATAAAATTTGCGAACAAGATCTTATTCTGGAAATTGCATCAAACGATGGGCTTCTGCTTAATTACTTTAAAAATTTCAGCTCAAATGTTTTAGGTATAGATCCCTCGATAGGCCCAGCACAGGCAGCAAACAAGAAAGAGGTACCTACAAGGTGTGTTTTTTTTAATAAAAGCGTGGCAAAAGAAATAAAGACAGAAAATCTAAAACCCCGACTGATAATAGCGAATAATGTACTTGCACATGTCCCTGACCCACAGGAGTTTGCTGATGCAATAGGTGAAATATCAACAGATGACACAATGCTCATTGTGGAAGTTCCACACATGTTACCTATGATTCAAAAAAGCACTTTTGATGTAATTTTTCATCAGCACTATTCCTATTTTAGCTTGCACTCACTCATAATGCTTTGGCAAAATGCAGGTTTTTACATCCATGATATAGATCGGGTAGATACTCAGGGAGGCTCATTGAGAATACATTTGTCACAAAACAAACCCAAATATTTGCCAGAAATTGTAGAAAAAATATTAATGGAAGAAAAGCTAAATGGTCTTCATATGCTTCATACGTTCAAGCTGTTTTCTGGCAAAATCGATCAACTGAAAGAAATTTGCCGTCATTTTTTACTTCAATTACTTGAATCTAAAATGAAAGTAGTCGGATATGGGGCTCCTGGCAAAGCTGCTACCCTTTTGAATTATTTTGGTATTAACACTACATTGATAACTTATTTAGTAGACATCAGTCCCTCAAAGCATGGAAAATATTTCCCTAATGCTTACCTTCCTATTTATCCGATAAGTAAATTGGAGAATGATATTCCAGACTATATTTTAATTTTAGCCTGGAATTATGCCGATTCTATTATACAGTCGCTGAATTATCTGAGAGAAAAGGGAACAAAGTTTATCGTTTTATATCCATCATTAAGAGTGATTTAATCCCGATACTACAGTCAAATAGAACAATATTTTTAAAATTACAATTTGTATAATTTCCTTTCTTTCATTATCAGCTCTAATTCTTTAAATTCTTTGTAAGTATCCATACTCTTCCAAAAACCATGATGAAGATATGCTGATAGCTGACGAATCGGAATCAGGTGTTCCATGAGACTTTCTTCGAGGGAATGGTCAAAATCGAGGTAATTAAATATTGAATTTTCAAAAACAAAAAAACCTCCATTTATCCAGTCTTTCATTTGTGGTTTTTCTTCAAACGAATTTACAATGCCGTCTTCCTGAATATTAAGAATGCCATATTGACTTAATGGGCGAACAGATGTCAATGTAGCAATACAACCTATCTCTATATGAGAATGCAATAGTTGTTGTATATCTACATCGCAAAGTCCATCACCATAGGTCACAAAAAAGTATTGTTCTTTAATTTTTTCTTTCAAATACAATATTCTGCCTCCGGTCGGAGTATTATTTCCGGTTGGAATAACTTCTATAATCCAATCGTCAGGGAAATTTTTTCTGGAAAAATAATCGGCAATTTCCCAATCGTCATCCCTTACGCATAAAATAAAATGACGAATGCCAAACTGGTTGTAATGGTACATAATATGCAATAGCAAAGGTTTCTTATTAATCTCTGCCAAAACTTTATTACTCATGAGATGTTCGTTTTTGAAACGAAGTCCTTCACCTCCACAAAGTAAAATAGCCTTAAGTTCATTTGCATTCATGAAATAAAGTTACTTAGTATTTATGCTTTTACAATAACTTAATTGCAAGCGGATGTTTTATTATACAGGTGTGACGTAAGCAATGTTATCTATGTCGGTAAGATAATATTAATAGATTTATTCTTAAAAATGCCCTGAATCCAATTTTACTCTCTCCAAGTCTTTTGAAATAAGGAATAACATGTTCAACTACCCGGTATTGTTTTTTTATAGCAAGACAATGCATTTCCGGCTCAATCTCAAACTCATCTGAGTTCAGCTGATTTACGAACCTATTCACTTTTAGTACTCTCATTCCACTCAAAACATCACTATAATTACCTCCTACTGTATACTTTATCAGCTTCGAGAAATAGATGTTCACCATTCTCCGGATCATGGTGATATCCGAAAAGCTCCTGACTCCTACTACCATATCTGCATGTCTGGCCAGGTCCAGCATGTCAACAAAATGGTTCGTTGGATAAGTCATGTCGCTATCAACATAAGCCAAATGGGTATATTCTTTTTTTGAAGCATATTCAAGAACCATTCTTAATCCTACTCCTTTTCCTTTTCCCGGCCGGTCTATACATTGGATTTTAAGATTTTCTATTAATTGACGGGTACCATCATTTGAGCCTCCATCAGTTATAATCGTGTCGTATCCTAATAAAGAAATCTGTTGAACAATTTTTTCCAAACTTTCTATTTCATTATAAACCGGCAAACACATAAGCACTTTCATGTATTAGTTAAGATGTTTTATTCTTTATAAAAAACTGCTGATAAATATTATACATTTTATAGTTTATTTCCAACTGTCTACCTTTTTATTATTAAACATTTGAGCATAAATAATTTCATGATTACAACTTCACAAAATACAACAAGCCATTTTCCAGGAAAAATAATTGAACTATCATGTCCTTCAAATGTATTCGGATTCCTAAAAGAAAACCTTAATTCAATACGCCAACGTTTTCATTCGCATAACAAATAAATATGTTTTTGAGTTGCCAGCTATGGTGTACCTTTCTAACAATCATCGGAAGAGAAGCCAGACTGTAGTTGATGGATTCGAGGAGAGCTACCAGACCTTTTCTATGTTCTTCATGAAGACTAAACTCTACCTGAACAGGAGAATCAAATTTATAGTCAGCGAATCTTTCAAAATCATGATTTTCTAACCAGACTGGAAGATTATAGCTAAGGTTTGCAGTTTTTATCTCAGTTAACGTTTTGATATCTTTTCCATGAATATATTGGTGTTGGGTAAATAACTTCCAATCGTTCAGAAAACCTTTCCATTTTTCTCCGGAGTAAATACTGCAAGAAGTATTTTGAGCCATTTTCTCAACACATGAGAAAGCTTCGCTCACAATATCACCCCAATACCACCACGTGGCCATCGCTCTGTACTTATAAATAAGATTGTCTCCAATGAGGCTCTGATTCAACAACTCAATATGTTCTGGCGTATTATAATGTCTTAACAGAGATTCATAGTCATCAAATATCTCTTCTGAAGTTTCTTTTTTGAAATTTTCCAAGAGTCTTTCTGACGGGGAACCGGACGAAGATACACTTTGATAAAGTTGTTCTATAAAATCCCATTTTTTATACCCCAGGTGTTCTATAAATGAAACGAGGTGTTCAAAACGTGAGTCATTCCAAAAAACACTTATAATGAAATGATATTTTCTGGCAATCAGGTAATCTTCAAAAGAAAGAGTATTGCTACTAACAATGATTTCATCGGCTTCGGCAATAAAAACTCCGTTATAAACACCATATGACTTTGGTATTAATCTGAATTTAGTTTGTAAGCCATACTCTTCTCTGGAAGTTTCCGTAGTCATCTCTGTGCCTTTAAGCATCAATGCCTGAAAATTAGTCAAACGATGAGTACCACTATTGATCAACTTTCTGACGGACTTCAAATGACTACTCAATGAATCTCCGGGCAAGCCTAAAATTAAATCTGAAGTTGAACGCAACCCTCGGCCTCTGACATACACCTGGATTTTGTCATAAGATTCAAGGCTTATATTGGATCGTTTAATATTAGATAAAACATCATCGTCTAAAGACTGTACTGCCTGATACATTACTAAAGCTCCATTTAATTTTTCCAGCGCCTGAATAATTCTCTCGGGTTTATTTTTGCCTGTAGTAGCATCTATCAAAACCGGCCAGTTGTATTTGCCTTGTATCTCACCAATGATTTCTGCGATTTCTATATCTCTTTCAAACATACCAAAATTAGAATCTGCCACAGAAAGCATATTCTGCGGTGATTTTGTCTCTTTTAGTTTTTCAGCTATATAATAGAGTTCTTCCTTTATTCTGTCTGTTTCAAAATATCTGACTTTTGTGTACCACTTTACTCCCTGCACACAGAAAGTACAAGTAAATGGACAACCTCTATTCGTCTCAATAAGGGGCACAAGCTTTTCATAAAAAAATTCATCCATTACTCCGGTAAGCCAAGGAGAAGGAATATCATTGATGTTTTTTGAACGAGCAACTTTTAATGTGCAGATCACTTCTCCATTATCAAATCGGTAAATGGCAGAATGTAATTTTCTTTTTAAGAATGTAGCAATATCCTTTGTATCATGAAGAAACATCTCAACTAATTCAGCCGCATAGAAATCTCCTTCTGAAGTAATATAAACATCTACCTGCTGATTTTTTTCCAGATATTCTTTTTGTAAGGTTTCATCAAGAGGATAATTCGGACCTCCAAGTATTACCAGAGTTTCTTGCTTTTGTGCTTTAGCCACCTCCGCACAATGCAATGTTATTCTCTCATTCCACATATAGTTAGAACACATCAGAACATCCGGAGCCTGAGCTTCGATTGCACTCAGCAACTTGTCAGGAAAAACAAAAAGTCGTACCTCTACATCAGGGAGAAGTTGTTGCATATATGCTTTCATGTAACCTATACCAAGTGGCATTACATCGGTAGACAAAACCCCCTGATAGTTATGTCTTAAGTCAGCAATATAAACAAGTCCTTCTTTTTTTACCATCTACTTAGTTATTAGTTATTTATTGACCTGGCAAAAAAATCCTAATACAGCTAAATTAATAAAAGTATTACTAGTTTACTTAACACTACCTTAAAGACCCGTATCAGCTTTAAGGTTTCTTCTTCTGAATATCTTCTGCTATCAATGTAGCTAATGTCATGGACATTAAATTACATCCTTTGTCGGTCAAATGACATATATCATTAAAATAGAGAGAATTTTTAGGGATGTTAGCGTTAAAATCATACCAAAGCACCTCAGGACGATTTTTAAAGCCGCTCAAGATTTCATTGTGCGAACGGATAGCTTTCACTACATTATCTGCTTGTCCATATATTTCGGTGGGCCATTTTTGTTCTGCATAATCCAGCTCTTTCTTGGCGAAGGACTGAAGCGAGTAATTATCCGGATGATAATAAGCGTAGGTAAAAATGATAAGCTTTGAATTTCCTGCAGACTTCACATTGTCAAAAATGTAATTTATGTTTTTTTGAAAACTTTTCTGCGTTTTGATTTTAGAACCAAAATCCCAATAAAGGCTATCCGCTATTACATCACCCAGTACAATATAGAAAGGAGGCACCTGAGGTTTCGGGTGAACTTTTTGAAGAACCTGATTGTAAATAAAGTGAATAGCAAAAGGAGTCACAATTATTTTTTTTTCAGGATGACTATTCAGAATATTTACAAGCTTATAATACGCAAAGTGATTGTAATCAATATCAAAATAGTCATCAGGAATATTGTTAGCTCTGCTATCATTAATGCCATGATAATAGAATATATAATCAAAATGAAGGTGCTGAATTTCCCGCAACTTATTTTTCGAGTCCAGACTAGTATGACCATTTTCTGCAAGACTATACACCTGAACCCTCAGGTTTGAATCTAAAACCTGTTGGAGACTTTGAGGGAGTTGCTTTGTAAGATCACAATATACTTTGGGATTAACAGCACTTCCCCCAAACACTAAGACATTAATTTTATCATGAGATGGTTTGTATTCTTTTTCCAGCTGCTTTAATTCAGGGTAAAAATGCCAGATTAATTTATCCATTTTAAAAAAGGGGATGTTCCAGGAAATAGCAAAGAATATCCTTGAACTTATTTCTACGCATAAAAATAAAACAGTTACAATAACTATGGCTGAACGCAATTTTCTCATCCTATTTCTGTGATATTTAAACTAAATCCCAATAATGATTTATCTCATGTTAAATTTAAAATTAAAATTGCAAGCCTGTATTATCATAGATGTACATATTGCACTATTATAAGTTTCAATATTACAACACCTTTAATTTTTCATTCATTTTTTTTGATTTTCCTCCTGTTATACATATGGATAGCGATTCAATTGTATATTTGTTCGTGGTATAATGCCATGATATTATATTACAAAAAAATTATTAAGTAATAGTAAGTATATGGATAAAAAACAAATTAAGTATAAGGTCATTCTTATAAGTATCGTTATTTCTTTATTAGCTCTAACCGGATTTGAGCTTTTGATATCGAAGCCTCTGATTTACAAAAAATATCCTTCACTAAAATATATTGAATTTTCACAGCTCCCAGGTTTAGAGTTTAAGTCAGAATGTTGCAATTATCAACTAATTGATCCTTTGTTAGGATGGGCGCTTACCGATAAACAAATAAAAGAGAAGGGATACATGGTGAAAAACAACTGCATTTATTTAAATTCATTCAACAATCCAGATTCTCAAGATACACTGCGTATATACCTGTCTGGAGGGTCTACAACAGATGTAGGTTACAATGCAAAAAACTGGCCTGTGATTTTGTTGGATAGCCTTAAAAAGCAATCTATTAATGTTGAACTATATATTGCGGCCGTAAGTGGCTATTCTACAAGCCAGGAGTTTTTGAAATTCATGCGGGATGGTATTCATATTAAACCTGATATTGTGATAAGTTACAATGGGGCAAATGAGATTTTATATCCTTCGTACGTCTCAATTTTTGAGTATGCTTTTTACTCAAGAGCTTTATTTGCCGAACAATCTGCAATTGTTTTGCCTAACACCATTTTTTTACTCAAAGAAGCTCTCGAAATCAACCAACCAATAGATTTAAAGTCTCTTTCCGATTCAACAGAGTATGTAGCCCAATGGGAGAAAAACATGATTTCATGGAATGCAATTTCTACAGTCTATGGTTCAAAATTTTTGGGTATTCTCCAGCCAGTAATGAATTCCAACTTTAGACCGACAGAGGAAGAAACAAAAAACTACAGATACTTATTTGAACAGTATCCAAACTTTTACAAAGATGCCATTGACATTACAACTAAGCACGATTTTTTAGTGAATGAATACAATCTATTGGACAGTGTTGGAAAAAACGTCTTTCATGACCATTGCCATATCAAAGATGAATATCAATATATCGTTGCTAATTCAATCCTGAAACTTATTTTAAAATCTTCATCTACATTAGAAATATAGTACTCAATATATTATAACAAAACGATTAAATTGAGTTATAAAATATTTTAATTTAAAAACCTTACTTACAATAGGCAATTTTGACTTAACAATACTCTAGTTATTTTGAAAGTGACTGTTCTTTGAGTGTCTATATAATATTCCGTATTTTAAAATACAGTAAATTGCTTTAACCCCGTCTTTCCATCCGATTTTCTTTCCGTCCAGATAGGTTCTTCCATAGTAAGCTACACCTACTTCATATATTCTGATATGAGGGATCCGACTTAGCTTAATAGTGATTTCAGGCTCAAATCCGAATCTTTTTTCTTTTAATTCAACCTGTTGAGCATACTGAGTTTTAATCAGCTTATAACATGTTTCCATATCAGTCAGGTTGATATTACAAAAAAAATTGCACAGAAATGTTAGAATAATATTGCCTATTGAATGAAAAAAGAACAAAACTCTATGCGGTTTATTCCCCATAAATCTGGATCCGTAAACTACATCTGCATATCCTTCAACTACAGGTTGTAATAAATCATTATAATCCTTTGGGTCATATTCAAGATCCGCATCCTGAATAATCAGAAATTCACCTGTCGCTGATTTTATTCCCCGGTGAAGAGCTGCTCCTTTCCCAAGATTTTCTGCCTGCCTGAAGTATCGAATCCTCTGATTTGGGTTCTCTTTGATAAAGCTCAGTATCTGGTTTTCACTCCCATCAGTCGAAGCATCATTAATTATAAGTATCTCTTTTCTTATGTTGTTTATTAGCTGAACAGTATTTACTTTCTCCAGTATTTGAAAAATGGTTTTTTCTTCATTATATACGGGTATTATAATACTTAATGTAGTAATCACAAAAGTGAAATTAAATAATAAAAAACTATAGACTAAGTAATAAAATCAAAAAATTATAAAAAAACAAAGAGTTCTAATATTCGACAAAATATAGATTAGTAAATTCACTTTGCTCAATCAACTTTAATCGGGAGTCATATCTCTGAAGATCTTCTTCCCCTCCTATATTTCTGTGCCACACAACATAATTCAAATGATTAGCATCTATTAGCTTTGTTAAATTTCCATTATACCTAAAATGACTCATCCACTCATTGTTTATCAATCTTTCCTGTGAAAAAAACGCAGAGCCTCCATTCAGAATATTTTGGTGGTGAAGTCTTTGCCAGTAGATAAATATATACTCATACTTATCCGATTCCCCTGAAAACAAAGATGATGGTAAATGAGCAATATTTTGACTTCCTCTTTTTTTGTCCCTTAAAACCCGATAGATAGAGTCATCCTGCACAATGTAACTATGATTATATGTTTTCATTGGGAAAGGAACATTCTCTAAGACGAATAATATCAATAACAACACTACCCATATTTTCATTTTGGGAAAGGTAAAAAATCTTGACAAAGCATAAGAAGAAAACAAGGAAAGTATAAATATAGCTATGAAGAAAAAGCGCACTGGCATTCTATAAAAATCAGCAAAAGAAGAATATTCATACAAAATGAATAACGGCGCTGGGCACACAGGTTCTTTGTTGATCATTATGTATGATCCCGTAGAAAAAATCACCCCCAGCATAAAAATAATTCCCAACAGGATTCGATATTTATTTCGAAAGGTGTAAAATCCATATATAGCTAATGCCCATATAGATAGACCTAAATATGCAGATTTCATCTGGTCTATGAAGTTATTTGTAGTATCTATTTGTTCAAATAAAAAATTATTAGGTAATACCCTGAAAAGATCATACAAATCAAGGCTCATATAAATAATATTATTTGTGCTAATTGGATTGTAATAGTCTTTAAGGAAACCGCTCAAAACAAAAAAGTAGATATAGGGAGAGATCATCAATGAAGTCGTCAATGAAGCAACTAAGAGTTGAAATATCTTCTTCTTTCGTTCTATGGCATCCCAAAAAGAGTAGAAGCAAATAACAATGGCTATCAGAGCCCAGCTTACAAACACGGTAGGTGCAAAATATATTTGCAAGCCTCCCAGTAAAAATGCTTTTATTAAATATAAAAACAATGAATTGTTATAATATTTAACTAAATAATTTACAGATAAAAAGCATAAGAAAAAGAATATGGAATTGGGATTTTCAATGTTTCCCAAACTAAATTGGGAGAACGAAAAAAACAACCCCGAAAGAAATGCCGCCAGCCGGTTATTAAAGATAGAATAGGATATCAACGAAATGCCAATAGCATTAGATGCATAAATCAAGCTAATAAACACCCAGTTTGCCCAAATATCATTCAGAAAAAGAGCGATTGTATTGAAAAAAATTCCCAAGCCAAAATCTGCTCCGTAAGCGAGCAATATATGCTCCATCGGATAATTAAATGAACCACATTCGCAACCGGTAAAAATGGAGACCAATTTACATGCAAAATATTTGTACATACTGATATTGCCCACAGAATCAAGATCCCCTGTAAATGAAATATTTAAAGGAAATTGTAAAAAGAAAACTAAGCAACAAGCGAAATAAAACGCAAAAACACCCCATAGGAAACTCAAATTATTGCTTCTAAGATGCATTGGCATAGAAATTAAATGGTTTCCGTAAATATACTTTTTGATATGGAAATTATAAATCTCAAATAACATTCTTCCATCAGATACTAATTATTATGATACCGCCACCTACTTTACTACATTTGAACCTAATCATACACTTTCATGCTTTTTAGTAAAAACAATCTGATTGAAAAAGCTCAAAAAATAATATTGTGCCTGATTATTTTAGCTGGTGTAACGATATCCATTGTACAATTTTGCCACAACAGAAGTCTTTGGCTGGATGATGCGATGTTGGCTCTGAATTTTGTCAGAAAGGATTTTCTAGACCTTTTCAGCTCCTTAGAATATGCACAATCGGCACCTATATTATTTTTATTAGTTGAAAAGCTTTTTTGGGGATTAATTCCCTCCGAATTAGGGTTGCGTCTTTTTCCTCTGATCTGTTATTTTGTTTCTCTCGGCGTTTTTATCAGGATTCTTTGGAATTCAGGCTTTCGCAATAACGTTGTTATTTTTTCGATAGCAGTATTCGTGTTTAATCCCTCTACTCTGTATTTCTCTAACGAAGTAAAACAGTACATGTCGGACATGGCTGTTGCTATGGTACTTTACTATCTATACAATTTTGATCCTAAAAATTTTGGAACTAAAAAGCTGATGATCACAGGTGCTATTAGTATATTTTTAAGCAATATTACACCTGTGATACTTGCGGCATTAGCATTAGATGCTCTTTACAAAAGCAAATATCTAGATAAGATTTTCTCAATCAGGTTCTTTCAGACCTCTGCCATTTGGTTTATTACGTTTTGCTGTTATTATTTTGCATTTATTTTCAAGCACCCACTTACCGATTTTATGGTGAACTACTGGGGTGATTTAGGCGCATTCATGCCCAAAAATATCTTCAGCAAAGAATTTATCGATTTTTTAAGCTATTGGGGCTTACATGTTTTCATTCATCTTTTCGATGTAAATTTTATCTTTTCAGCAATTTTTATCCTGCTCTTTATCATTGGTATTATAGGTTTATTCAGAGATAAAAATTATTCATCGCTAATATTATTTTCAGGTCCCATTGTCATCCACTTATTACTTTCAGCTTATAAATTATATCCTGTTTCGCAAAGACTGTTGCTATACCTCTTACCTTTTTTTATATTAATAATATCAAATGGTTTAAGTATAATATTAAGTGCAAGAATATTGAAATCTGCCAAAACTGGCTTTGGATTAACATTGATACTTACAACCTTTTTAGCTATATCCTTTTTTTCAAAGGGCATTCCTTTAGAAAGAGTAGAGCTAAAACAAACGCTGCAATACATAAATGATAACGGCCAGAAAGGGGACTTACTCTTTGTCTGCTTTCAGGCGGCATTTTCGTATCAATTTTACGTTGAGACAGGACAATGGAATGATAATAGATTTCATGTGTATCACGGCACATATATGCTTGGGAATGATACAATGCCAGCTATTGCCCGGGATGTAAATCGGAACAATTGGTTAATATTTTCGGATTTCTGTAAAGAAGATGAAATAAAGATGGTCAACGAATATAAAAACAGTGGATTCGTATTGAAGGATACTTCATTTTCTACTGGCAGCAGAGCATATAAATTTCAATACTCAGGTAAATAGCAATATTATCTATTGAAATTCCATCTCTTTAAGATATACCTGCAAATACTCATTACTTACAGCTTTGTCTTTATTTAATTCTCTGTACAACATAGTTGCCTTGGGATAATATCCATTCATTCCGTTGATCATATTTTTTTTAAACCGAGTTTGCCAATACATATAAATGTATTCTCTATTAATTTCCCCTAGACCGGGCGGCATTGTTATTTGTTGGTGAATAGTACTTGGCAGAATCCATAGAGCCTGATCTGAATCAAGTTTGTCTGCAGCTTCCTGCACTAAATGAGGCACATCGAGGTATAAGCTACTTTGAAACTTTTGTAGCTTAAAAGGAATATTTTCAATGCACCACAAAAAAACAACTGCTAATCCAAGGTATCTATTTCTGGCAAATATCATTTCCATCGCATATGTAGATACTATACAAATCGGAACTAAAGATATCATGAATGCCCTTATTGGTGTCCTCATATACTGATCCAGCTGCACGCTCTTTAATATCAAAAATATGGGGGAATCGAAGCTAAATCCACCGAAGTTCCACACCGGCCCAAATGCCAACAAGATACCTGACATAATTATCAAAATAAATGTTGCCCTGAATTTGGTGCTTTTGATGTAAATCAAACCTGTAAAACATAGAACAATGAACATGCATCCAATACCAACGGCTCCTATATAGTGCAGTAAATTGCTGTCTGTTCTGTTTCCATAAATAATATTATAAGGGTGTGCCTGAAAAAAATTATCCGCATGAAGACTGAGTTGAATCAGAATATCATTACTTACAGTATTAATAGAATTCCCTTTAAGTCCGCCTAAAAAGTAAATAAAAAAAAAGGGGGCTATATAAACAACTAATGAAATAATCGCAATCCAAAAAACCGGCTTTCTTAACCATTCAAGAAGTTTTGCATAATGCACAATTGCTAAAAGTCCCCAAACTACACCTGTAAATAAAAAATTATACCCGGAACAATAAACCTGTATTCCTGCAAAAAAAGAAGCCAATAAAAGTAAATAAGGTTTATCCTTTTTTGCAGCTGATATTATGAAATAAACTGAAAGCAAGCTCGGGTATATGCTCAAGACATTCTGTTGGTCTAATGAACATAAAATGAAATTACTAAAGACAAATATCAGTCCGGCAGCTATAGAATACTTATAATTATTAAATAGCTGCTTATAAAGTATGTATACAGAGAATGCATTCAAAGATAAAATTATACTTGAAAAAATATAATACGCCCAAAGCTTACTATCCAGCAACCACTGGAAGGGAAGATAGATTAACGCACTAAAAAATGAAGGTTCTCCATACATAAATGCAGGATATACATCCGGGTAAAACGGACTATAAACTGGTTCATTTAAAAAATGTGCTATAAAATAATCCGGATAATAATTGAACAGAAATAAGTACAGCCAATTATCCCAATTTCCCATCAAAGAACCTTGGAGAGGTTGTTGCAAAAGAAATAAACCTATGATTATTAAATAGAAAAGCCAAACTAAACTATTCCTGATAAAATGTTTTTCTCCCGGTTGTTCATTCATTCACTAAAGATAAATGTTGCTTTCAACAAGGAAAGTCTAAATAGTAACTAATGTTAAATTCTGATGAATAAATCTCCCTTTTTAATCACTGCCCTTCACCTGATAAAGTTCAAATGACTGATTGGTAGTTGCTCTGTACATCGGATGAGTATTTATTTTCTCCACATCAAAATCAATGCTGTATACAGCGCTAAGGTATCTTTCCATTAATGCTAATCTTGATGAATCTGATATAAAATATGTATTCTCATAACGTAATGAGGCTTTTGATACGCATTCGAATTCATGACAATCAAAATATTTTTGCATGAGCTTCCTTGTCCCTTCCTGGCTAAACATTAACCCGTTATCATAAGGTATAAGTCTGAGACTGTTAGAGAAAAGAGTCTTTTCAAAATATCTGCCATCCCAGTGAACTAAAGTTGTAAGATTGATCAGAACGATGGAAGAGTCAGGAACAGCCTTTAGCTTATCTTTGATAGCTGACAACTCTTTTACAACAATGCTCTTCTCTTTATAGAATAAACTTGTCCGTTTGACAACCTGAATAACAGAGATCAGAAAGATAAAAGAATACAATATTGACATCCACAAACTTATTTTGGATTTGAAAACATCAACCAAATTGAAAGTTATCAAGGCTAGTATATTCAGACAAATCAACGGATAAAATAATCTTTCCTCCATTTTCATAAAAAATGCCAGCGCAATCAGTGAGCTAAGACCTAGTAAGAATATGATTATACATTTAATCTTATTCCTTGAAAAAACAACAGTTGTTATAAAAACGGTTAGCCAAAGAATTATAAACAATAAAAAGTCTTCAAGGTATACCTCCGCATAATTCAGAAATTTATTTTTCTGAACTACAGGATTTTGAAAGTAATTTAACAGATATACGGGAGTTTTGTCTACAGCTACTATTCCGATTCTTTCGAAAAAATCATCACTTAATCCTTGCTCATCTGCCAGAAAAAACTGTTTTGATGTAAGTAATTTTACAGAATCTGAATAGTTTTCTAAATTCAGGTGCTCGTGTTCAGGATAAAAATCCCAAAGAGAAAATTGATAAGGCCTGATAGATAAATATCTCTCTTCAGCATCATTCCTGGGTATATTAATAAAAATTAAAAGTAATGAAACTGCAAAATACAAGGGCAGATTTTGGAGAATAAAGCTTTTGCGACACGGTGCATACAAAAAGCCTATCATCTGTAATAAAACAAAAGCCAAAATACCTGCCTCTATCCTGATTAAAAATCCTATAATAACAAACAACTGTATGATTACTTTCAAAACTGTATCAGGTTTTGAATTTGTAAACAGAAGCATCAAAGAAGTTCCACTCAATAAAATCCCAATTCTGGTCGGTTCAGAGAGAATAATATTTTGCCCCAGGAGCAAAATGATTGCGATCACGAGCAAGCTCAGTCCAATCTGTTTTTGTGCCCAAATTGGCTTTAGCAGTATCCACGCATGTGCTACAACTACTGAATTAAACAATAAATTGAACAAATCAAACCAAGGAACATTGGGAACACAGCGATATAAAGCTGCATATAAATCGGAGAGTAGCACTGCACTTCCATAGCTACTAATAACACCTTCAGGTACACCGGTAAAAGTTCCACTTGCAATTAGCTTAGAGAACACATCATTTCCAGTCTCAAAATAAAACGGAACTGTTAGAGAAGATATTAGTAACAATAGAAAAGAAACAATCAATGTCAGGAAATATGACATGACACTGATCTGAACTCTATTCATAACTTACTTCTTTTTCTTTGTGGCATTAGAAGCCTTTAGTTCTTTGGCTGCTAGAGTACAAAAATAGCTAAGATATTGAGGAATGCTATTTTTTGCTAAAGCCGCAAAAATACAAAATCAGAATTTGAACGAAATTTTAAAAGTAAGTGCCGTAGGATTTCATTTCCTATTTACTTTTTGTTACTAATACAAACAGGATTAGGAGAATAAGTCATTAAAATAAACTTGTACTTTTGTTCGGGTAGCAGACACAGATTTAACCGGAATCATCTTACTACAAAAGAAAAAAGATTAACAGCAAAAACATCTTATACAAAAACCGGAAAATCAAAATAAAAGTGGATATAAAACAATACTTTATAGAATTCTTCAAAGGAAGATACACACCAATAATTTTCTCCATCATATTGATGAGCCCTGCTTTAATATGGATAATGGGAGATATTAATTCATGGAAAGGAGATACTTCCGGCTACGCAACTCAGGTTGTATACCTGTATTCGGACTTTAAATGCTGCATTGATTATTGGTTGAAATGTATGTTGGAAGGCTATAGAGCTCCTCTTATATTGTGGGTAGGTCAGTTCTTCGTACCTGTAGGTATTATGATAAATGATATTGGGGCAGGTTTACTATTGCTTCCATTTTTAGCAACAGTCTGTACATTAACCTTTACATTTAAGCTTCTCGCAAAAGCCTTTAAAAATAAATTAATTACCATTTGCGGGACATTTGCGACAGTAGCCTCACCTTTTCTATTCGGATATACGCTCGGATTCTGGATTGAACCTCTGCAAGTAACTATTATTGTTTTTTTGCTGTATTCACTGATAAGCACTGATGACAGAAGCATTTATTATTCTTTATCACTTTTAGTAATAATTATTTGTCTCGCACTACTAATAAAGGTTTCTACCGGGGCATATTTACTGTTGCCCACTATTATTTATTTGGTAAGATTATTTCAAAAAAAGAATGATAGGTACTTTGACAAAAAAGATGCTCCGATTACAATATTTGCAATTGTCATTTCATTGACTACCTGTATATTTTATGTTTTGAATTACAAATCCATCATCAATTTTGCAAGTTTTTCCTATGCGTCAGACTTATACAGTATTGAGGCATCTAAAATGTCTTACGGAATCTCAAAAATATGTTACGGAATTTTCACCTTGCCCTCTTTTATCCTGTTCTTCGGACTAATGGTGTATGCTGTTTTCCGGGGAATATTCGCCCGGCATTTTTCTAACTATTTATTGTGGATTTGTACCGGACAAATCATCATATTCTTATTTCTGTGGGCAAATTCCCCCAATTCTGACCCAAGATTTATCCTGCCCAATCTGCCTTACTTCATTATTTTGTTCTGTTGGATTTTGGCAAAAATAAACAGCAAGAAACTCGTTGCTTTGACACTGACAGTATTCATTGCGCAATATTTGGTAATCGCAGCATACAGCATGGGGATCATCAAAATCCACCCGGCTCATCCTATGATAAAACCAATGACGACCACTCCAACCAAAGAAAATGAAGAAATCGAAGTCATTTCAAAACTGTTTGAGGGCAATAATAAGATTCTTTTGGACTTAGAACCGGATATTTACCTGACTGATCTTGAATTGGAACTGCTAAAAAAGGACTGGAAAACCAACTGGAGGGAAAGATGTTCTGATGTAAACCGGTTACTTGATATCAGCTTGCACCAAATTGATACATCTCAAATAGATCTCAATAAAATCTGGGACAACCTTCAAAAGGGACAACCCGATTATATTATCACCAGACCATGCAGAGTATATCCAGATACCGAATGCAGCGAGTTATCCAGAGTTGATAAATATGATGCTCAGACAGCTCCAACGAGAAAGGCTCTTGTAACCAAAATTTACCATTCCGGACAGTATAATATTATTAATCCAAATGACTCCTTAGATTTAATAATATTTAAAAGAATCGATAATAGATATCCGATATCAGAATAGTGGAATCTGATCTGTTTCCGCTAATTCCACCATCTGTAAAGTAGTGGAAAATATTTTGCTGAAGTAGTACAATCTTACCAAAATTTGATTTTTCCAGCTGCAAACCAACACATACGCAAGAGCATCCACCCATTGGTAAAGCGTGAAATATTACTACTCCCATAAGTTCGCTCTTTGTAGCGTATTGGCAGATCTATAATCTTTAAGTTCAATTTATATGCTCCGAACAGTAAATCAAAATCACCAAACGGATCAAAGTTGCCAAAGAATTTTCTACTTTCTGTCAACTTCAAATAATCTTTTCTGAACATCACTTTTGTCCCGCATAAACAATCTTTTATTGGCTGCTCCAACAGCCAGGAAAAAATCAAAGAGAAAAATTTATTGCCCAGCATATTCAAAAAACGCATTGCTTCTTTCTCCATCGGATATACAAGACGCGAACCATTAATAAATTCACCTTTTCCTGTGGCTATCGCATAATAAAACTTAGGTAATTCTTCGGGCGGCATCGTTAAATCCGCATCCAGAATCATCAGAATATCTTGCGTGGCTATCGAAAACCCTTTGCGCACGGCATCGCCTTTACCTTTACCGCTTTGTTTAACAATTTTTATATCGTGTGTGTTTCTGTATTTTTCCTGAATCTCCTGGATCTTTTTCCAGGTATCATCGGAAGATCCCCCTTCCACAAAAATGATCTCCTGATATTTCGCGAATTTCGGCAAACGCAAAATGGCATCTTCTATATTACCGCTTTCATTGCGTGCCGGCAAACATATGCTTACAGAATATTTCTGCGATACGGTATTTTCAGAATAATTCAATTGTGGTCGCGCAAAAGTAAATTGGTTTAAACAAAATGATTTAAACAATGGCAGCTTTGCAACATACTTATTGATCAGCCATGAAAGAATCGGAATATACACCGGAAGCAGTAAGCGTTTATTAGTTCTATATGTTTCAAAACCCGATAAATACAACAAGTTGGAAATATCTTTAGTATCAAGCCAGTTTTGTTGTGGTGATTTCTTTTTATAGCCAATGGTTTCACCAAAATTTAAGACCGGCTCCCAGTAATGATTGTAATAAGAGATAATAATGCGCGTATGTTCGTGGCAATTCTTTTTTATACTATAAAAAACATCCTGATTATTATCTAAATAGCCAATGATATTATTGAAGATAATGACATCGAATTTTTTATCTAAGGTGATAGACTCAGCATCCATTACATAAAAATCAACATCAGGAAAATTGAATTTTGCTTCCTCAATCATTTTATCACTAAAATCAATGCCTACTTTATAAGCACCTTTTAACTGTGCAATTGTTTCACCGCAGCTACACCCGACTTCCAACACTGAACTGTCCTCCTGCAGAAAAAAGTTCAGATAGTTAATGATGTCATTCCCATAATATGAAAAACGCTTCCTATACTGCAGATAACTTGCTGCTCCGGCCTGAAAATGTTCATATATATTTTGCTTTCGCAGTGATGTAAGCATCGGGTAGGTTTTCTTACAATAATGGTTCTAAACAAGATTGATTCTGAAAATGAAGAAGAAAGAATTTTTCTGTAAAACTCACAAATCCAAATATAATATAAAGATACTAAGTGGATTCATATCAACATTCATAGACCAGATATTCAAAAGGCATTCGATATGCTATAAATGGCTACAATACTCAAATAAAAATCAAGCCCAACCGCGTGTGGACTATTAGCAAACATATTAACTTATGTATAAAAGAACAATTTGAACATTTTTATACTGACGGTCCATGTATTCTTTCTACTGACTTTTGTATCAATTGTTCTACATCATTTTCTGTAAAGACATTCACTACAGTATATATCTCAGTATGATTAATAAATGTCAACAATTTAAATTGCTCTTCAATGGTAAAAGATGAGACCACCTGATGAAATTTAGCCAGAAGTTCTTGCTGGCTTAAAGATGAGTTCATATTTTCCGAGTAATACGCAGACAGCTTGCTTTCAAACATTCCTTTCAGTTCATCTATTGATTTGCTTTTCATTTTACGTAATATGACATTGGGTTCGGAAGATTTAGAATCCTCGGCTAACTTATATTCTAAGTACCTGCCGGTATTCTTCTTTTCAAGAAAACTATCTATATACGTTTTAAAATCTTCAAAGCATTTAGCATTATGCTTTTTGTATCCGGTCAATCCATTAAAATGAAATTTATCCATATAAGCCCTTATCTCTTTCAATTCCTCATATGAAAGATCTGCAACTGAAAACTTCTCAGGCCATTCCAGATAGCTTACAAATATAAAGGCACCTAACTCATTACAAAATGATATCATGTCAGGAAATTCATCCCAATTATCTTTTTGTAACGTAAAACTCAAAGTAATTGATCGGCCATGTTTTTGAGCATAATTATTGAAATTATGGATATTTTCGATCAATCTCTCAAACTTAGCATGCTTCCTGATTCTCTCAAGCTTCTCTTTCTGTAATGAGTCTATAGATATAGCTATATCAAAATGTCCTTTCTCTATCAGATTTCGTATCCGATTGTTCCAGACACTACCATTGGTGATAACAAAAAATTCTATAAAGGGGTTGATTTCCATCATCTTATCCCATATGTCATGGTATATATCAATTAAGAATGGTTCACCGCCAAAAAACTTAGCTTCTTTCACATGTGGAATAAACGCCTCTAATTGTTGCACAAATTTGTCGTCATAAGGCATTTCTATTGGAGGTAGATGATCTCTGTTTTTTCTAATCAAAGAAGACACTTCACCGGAACACATCTGACACTCATAATTACATACATTACTCAGCTCAAACTCTAATACTCTTGGATATTTTATATTCTCAATATCAGAATACTTGTCAAATACCAAGGGTTTGAGATTACTATACTTTTCCTTGTCAAAAAAATATTTACAATGCTGGCAGCCATAGTTAAGATCATTGTTCCTCATGTATTCTCTCAACAAATTAGCTTCTTCTCCATTCCATATTTCTTCCAGAGTATTTGCAGGATATGTCCCTAAAACTACATCACTGTTATAGGTACAACTATGTACCTTCCCTCTGAATGAAAATGTAAGACTATTAAAAGGCACATAGCAAAAGTGCTTCTGAGGCCCATTCAATCTGATTTTATTATATTCCTTATATTTCTTTCTATCAATATGATGAAATCCCTCTGCTTCTTTTACATAATCATTTTTAAAGATGTTTTGTAATAAGTTTTTGAACATCAGAATTAAATTTATTAAGTGAATATACTTATTTCTTACGACCCATGAACAAAGAGATTTTATCTTTGTAATGATGTTAAGGTGAACGAAAACAGAGTCTCACAATCATATTATTTCACAAAAAGTTGATAAATTGAGTATTATGTGTAAAAGCATTACTCAATGGCAAAACAAAAACTTAAGCAAATGTCATTTCCCCAAAGGGTTTATAATTTTGCCAGAAAGCGAATTCTTCAAATAGTTTACTTGCTGGATAGAAGAATAAAAAACGAAGTCTTTTGCATGTCACCATGGCTACAGCTTCATGCACAAACAAACGGCATGGTAGCCCCCTGCTGTATGGCATCAACCGATGATGGTAATAAATTAGCTGACTTAAATGAAAATCCAAACTTAAATGAGGCATGGAATTCCGAAAGAATGAAAGCCTTACGCTTAGCAATGCTTTCCGGTAAAAAAAGTGACATTTGCAAACTTTGCTATAAGTATGAATCTTTGGGTAACGAAAGTGAAAGAATGAAGTATAATAAAGATTATACGCACCTCTACGACAGAGTTCTCAGAACTCAGAAAGATGGCTCCTTATTAAATGAGCATATTCTACTTCTTGACATGCGATTTTCCAACAAATGCAACTACAAGTGTAGAATTTGTGACAGCTCATATAGTTCACTTTGGTATGAGGATGAACAAAAGCTGGGGAAAAAACCTCAATTACCTTCTTCGAAAAAAATGACCATCTCATCAGAAAAACAAAGCTTTGAAGAATCATTTTACAATTCATTGGGCCATCTAAAAAAAATACATTTCGCCGGTGGCGAGCCTTTAGTGATGGACGAGCATTATCAAGTGTTGGAATATCTGGTTCAAAAGAATCACTCAGAAGTTGTTATTACCTACAATACAAACTTTTCCACGTTAAAATATAAGAACTATAATGTAGTTCAAATGTGGAATAACTTTCAACTAGTAGATATATGGGCCAGCTTAGATGGCATGTTTGCAAAGGGTGATTATATGAGAAAAGGCCAACGCTGGGATAAAATAGAAGAGAATATCAGAACCGTTCAAAAAGAATGCACCAATGTTCTCTTTGGAATAAATATAACTGTAAGTATTCTGAATATCTTCCATTTACCGGAGTTCATTACATATTTAATCAACAATAAGCTGGTTCATCCCGATAGAATAAATTTATACTTGTTGTTTAAACCCTTATACTACAATTTAACTCAGCTACCTCCACATGTAAAAATTAAGGCTACGGAGACCTTAAACGATTTTAAAAGAAACTTTGTGCAAAAGCTGAAAACAAAAAACCATTTAGCTCAACACATTGACTATCTCATTAACTACATGAATGCTGAACAAGGAAAAGAACTCAGGGAAGCCCGATACTGGCTCAATAAAGTTGATGAATTACGCGGTGAAAGTTTTGTACAAACCTTCCCGGAGCTGGCCGAATTAATGGAGATGAAAGCTAAAAATTAGCAATCGGAAATAAATGCATATTCTGTAATTGCAACTATTTATTGCAACCCATAAAAAAGAGAGTATATATTTGTATCAATGCTCACAAAGGCGCAAATAGAATCTTATAATCAAGTTAGATTAAAACATGCAAGAGGCTTGCTGTGCCATGCTCCGTTTGTAAGCTTGAACTTCGAACAAAACGGCAATGTCAGCGCCTGTTGTTACAACCGCAGTTTTTCTTTGGGTAAAATCCCTGATCAGAGCATTGAAGAAATCTGGCTGGGTAAAAAGGCTGATCAGCTTAGGGGGTATATCCAACAAAATGACTTATCAGGAGGATGTTCAGCATGTCAGGAGGTCATTCAATTTGGAAATTATCAGGGAACTAAAGCTATTTATTACGATGAATATGCTCCTAAAACCTCATGGAAAGATAAATTCAAAAATATTTTTACACAATCTCCTGACTCTCTCATGCCCAAGCTATTCGAATTTGAACTTTCCAATAGCTGCAACCTGGAATGTGTCATGTGTAATGGTTATTTTTCTTCAGCTATCAGGAAGAACAGAGAGCTGCTGCCACCTATAAAAAATCACTACAATGATGACTTTGTCGAACAGCTCACACCATATTTACCGTATCTGACAGATGCAAAATTTTTGGGAGGAGAACCATTCCTGATAGATATTTATTACAAAATCTGGGAAAAGATTATTGAAATCAATCCTAAAATAAAAATTCATATTACCACAAATGGCACAGTACTGAGCAAGAAAGCTAGTGGTATTCTGGAAAAATTAAATGCCGGAATTATCATATCCATTGATTCTCTGAATAAGGAAAATTACGAATCCATCAGAGTCAATGCCAAGCTGGAAGATGTATTAAAAAATGTTGAATATTTTCTGAAGTATACTAAATCCAAAGGAACATATTTATCCTTTGCGGTATGTCCTATCATTGGCAACAGATATGACATGCCTGAACTACTGAAATTTTGCAATGCGAACGATATTCATATTCATTTCAATACAGTATGGACCCCCGAGCACACATCTCTCCGTTTTCTGGGCTCACATGAGTTAAAAAAAGTGATTCGCTTTTATGCGGATTTTACTTTCGAAAATAATACAAAAATTCAGCGGGAGAATAATACAAAATTTGCTGATTTTGTTTCTCAGTTAAATGCATGGCTTTCTGAAAGTGAAAACAATGACCAGTTGTCAGAAAGTATAAAAATCTGGAAAGATGCTATCATTGCATTAGATGAAGATGATGTAAAAAATTATCCCGTATTACAACTGGAGCTTGAATATTACAAAGGAACTGAAGATGTCTCCAAACATAAAGACGCACTCAGAAAGTTATATCAAAAAGTCGGACACGACTCTTTCTTAAATTCCTTCATTAAAAGTATGACATTCGTTTCCGGCAAAGTGCTGAGTCTGGAAGAATCCAAACAGTTTGAGGAAAAAGCAGAAAAAATTTTACGCATTATCCGTCAGGCCAAAGATCTGAAAGTCGTTTCAGAAGAAATGATCGGAGCAGGCTTTGTTTTTCAGATATATTTTATTCAAAGAACTGATCTGCAACAAATCATCTCATTATCTGAAAACAGATTTTTGAAAAACTAAGAAATTGTTTTGATTTTTTGAATCAATACATCTACATCATTATTTTCGAGATTATCTAAAATAATTTCCATTGGTGATTTACACAAAACATGATAAAACTTCTGAACAAGTTCAGCATCATTCAATCTTACTTCAATTTGTCTGATTTTATCGCTTATTTTTTCCCATAATTGCTCATCATAGCGATTCACAAAATATTCCTTTAATTTCTCCTGAAATATGGATCTGTAATCTGTATCGATCTCCTGAGTTTGATCTAATTCTCTTTTATAAGCATCTTCTAACCAAGTTTTTATTTGATTAAAAACCAGATTTTTATAAGTATCAATGTTATATTGGTAAATACCTCTTTTGTATGAAATTTTATATTGAAAGGTTTCTTTTGATAATACCTCAAACACTTTTGACAGTTCCTTATAAGACATTTTCCATAATGATAAATCCTCGGGATATACAATTGAATTGTACCATAGATGCACGTTATGTTCATTACAAAATCTGACAAAGTCTCCCATCTCCTCCCAATTTGCACGCATGGGATTGATCATCACACAAATATTCCGATTATTTTTCTGGCAGTAATTTTTAAAGTACTCAAAATTCTCCAGCACTTTATTCAGGTCTCCGTTTACCCTTATTTCACTATATCTTTCAGGGATTAAAGAATCTATTGAAATATTGATGTGAAAATTACCTTTTTCCAGAATTGACTTTGCCCGGCTATTAAGTGTAGTACCATTGGTCGCTATCACCATTTTGCATCCGGGATTTAATTCTATGAACTGGTCCCAGATTTCATAATATATTTTAATTAAAAAAGGTTCTCCCCCATTAAATCTCGCCTCATGGAGATGAGGAATAAAATCCCTTAGCTCCTTAACAAATTTTTCACCATAAGGGCTCTTCAAAGCCGGTAATTTCTCCCGGTTAGCTCTGATGGCAGAAGATAAAAGTCCCGTACACATTGTGCACTCGAGATTACACGTATTGGACAATTCAAATTCCATCATAACGGGAAAATCTCCCAAAGGATAATCATTGTCATATGCTTTTGATAATGCATTAGTAAAGTTTGAATTTTCAATGTAATATTGACATTTCTGACATCTTTTTTCTAAATCGTAATTTTTAATATGCTCTCTTAATAGTGTAAATTTCTCTCCATTCCAAATATCAATTATACTTCTATCTTCTGAATATTTTTCTGGCTGATCAAAAGTTAACCAGCAATTTGCCACATCTCCCAAAGAATTAAAATACATATTATTGAAGGGAGCATGGCAAATATATTTCTTCTCTTTTATTATCCGGCTTCTATAGTATGCCTGATATTCATCAGGAATACTTCTGTCTTTAACAAAAGTCGTTTTAAATTGCCCTCTGATATAGTCTAATACTCCCACATTACTAATTTATAAAAGCCTCTGTTCAAATTACAATTATTGGTTTATTTTAACCTGGTAAACACTATCGATTACGGGTCTAATGACCTCTTCAATACATTTTGCCATCATTTGGTACCCCTGAGCATTATGATGACCGTCATTTTCCCACCATAAGAGGTTAAAGGTTTCTCCTTTATTTAAATATTCTTTTCTATAGCAATCTGATAAACTTTTTATCATCAGCCATTTACTTCTTCTTTTGGATCCCAGATCAATTTCAGAAACGTAATCTTCTGCACTGTAATAATAACTACTTGTGTGAAAAAAAATCAAAACTACAGTTATCTGATGCTTTTCTGCCCAATTATTATAGTTCTTTACCAGCTCTGCAAATGAAGACTTGGGATTATTTTTCTTTAACTCAGAAACCGGAATAAAAATCTTCCTTCCGGATTTCAATTTATAAATCATCCTGAAAATATGACTATATGCATAAAAAATTTCTCTTTTAGGTTTCTCCTTATATGAAAGTTGCTTGTTCTTAAATCGTTCCATTCCTCCTCTGAGAAGAACATCTTCCTCAAAATCCTGACTGGTATATATTTGAACTACCATATCTGGTTTTAGTTTATATAGCTCATTTTCCAGAGCAAAAAAATTAGTAAAAGGATCCGAAGCGCTAATGCCTCCGTTATACCATTTTAACTCTTTTGTTGTATCTGATTTTGATATTTGTGCCACCCAGGACCTATTCTGCTCTGCTCCAAATCCTTCTGTAAAGGAATCTCCTAAAGCCAGTATCCTAAATTCTCTTCCATCTTTCAATCTCCACTCTCCATCTGAATATCCCTGACTGTTAGTTGTAAATCTAAACTTAAACTCATTCTGAGATTCCATCCAGAAAGTATCATTTAACCCACGTTTATGCAATGCTTCTTTAGGTCTGTATTTATATAATGATTCATATTTACCTCCTTTTTTTTCAAAATAAGAATAATACAAGCCAGATAGCCTCAATCCCCCCTCCATTAAAAGAAAGCAATACACCACATACTTATATCCTATTAAAATCTTTTTTCTGTTGTGGTATTTTTTTAATACTGCAGATAGTATTATATAAAGACCAATAATTATTACCACATATACTATTAGTGTTGTCCACCAGTTAGGTTCAAGCAAAAAAGAAAAAAAATCCCATCCTGAAAACATAAGACTATTAGTTTGAAATAACATGATTAACAATACATAGCTCTTGCATATAAGTTTTTCTTTTCATCATACATAAATATCTGATAACATACATTATACAATAAATAAAAACCACTTCTTTGCACCAAAATATCCAAATTAGCTAAAAATACTATTATTAACTCTCCTCTTCTGTTATTACTTAAGAATAATGGTAAAAACAAAAGATAGATTAAGAAATAAAATTCGAATCTACACTTCCTTCTTTTCCAAATCATTAATTCATTCACATCCGTCCGAATCTATTTATCCCGGGTGTGTTTTTTAAAAACAATCCCTTAATTTTGCCAATCTTGTTTTAAAATCATCCTTTTATATGCAGCAACTCAGCGAACAGGAACAATTCAGACGCCAATCTTTGCAGTCTATCCGTGACTTAGGAATAGACCCATATCCTGCGGCGCTATATCCTGTGAATGTATCATCCAGAGAAATCAAAGAAAATTATCAGGAAGAAATTTTAGAAGATGGTACCAGGAACCGTTTAAATTATCAGGAGGTTTGTCTTGCAGGTCGCCTCATGGCAACCCGCCCTGCTGGTAAAGCTACTTTTGCTGAATTGCAGGACAGCTCCGGAAGAATACAGCTTTATGTACGCCGTGATGATATCTGCCCTACAGAAGATAAAACCCTTTATGATAAAGTATTTACAAAACTTTTGGACCTCGGTGATTTCATTGGTGTAAAAGGTTATGTTTTTAAAACTAAAATGGGTGAAACTTCTGTGCATGTAACAGAATTAACAGTACTTGCCAAATCACTCCGCCCTCTTCCTATCGTCAAAAAAGATGAAGATGGTAATATCTATGATGCATTTTCTGATCCGGAAAAAAGATACAGAATGCGTTATGTGGATCTTGTAGTCAATAATGAAGTAAAAGATACTTTCCTCAAAAGAACAAAAATGGTCAATGCCATTCGTGAGTTTTTAAATGAAAGAGGTGCTCTGGAAGTAGATACTCCTGTATTGCAAAGTATTCCCGGCGGAGCGGCTGCCAGACCATTTATAACACACCACAATGCCCTGGATATTCCTTTATACCTGAGAATTGCCAACGAGCTATATCTGAAAAGATTAGTAGTAGGTGGTTTTGACTGGGTATATGAGTTCAGCAGAAACTTCAGAAATGAAGGGATGGACAGAACACATAATCCGGAGTTTACAGTTCTCGAATTCTATGTAGCCTATAAAGATTACTTCTGGATGATGGAAACTACTGAGCAGCTTTTAGAAAAAGTATGTATTGCAGTGCATGGCAAGCCGGAAGCTCAGGTAGGTGATAAAACGATCAGCTTTAAAGCTCCTTACAAAAGAATCTCTATCTATGATGCTATCAAAGAATATACAGGAATCGATGTCAGTGAAATGAATGAAGATCAGCTCAAAGAAGTATGTAAGCAGCTGCACATTGAGACAGATAAGTCTATGGGCAAAGGAAAGCTGATAGATGAAATCTTCAGCGAGAAGTGTGAAGGTCAGTTCATACAGCCTACTTTCATCATCGACTACCCTGTAGAAATGAGTCCTCTGACTAAAAAACACAGAAGTAAAGAAGGTCTGGTAGAAAGATTTGAGTTGATGATCAACGGCAAAGAAATTGCCAATGCTTATTCTGAGCTGAATGATCCTATCGACCAATATGAAAGATTTGCCGATCAAATGAAATTATCTGAAAAAGGGGACGATGAAGCCATGCTCATTGATCATGATTTCCTGAGAGCCTTAGAATACGGCATGCCTCCTACTTCAGGTATCGGCTTTGGGATAGATCGTCTTGCCATGTTAATGACCAACAACCTCAGTATTCAGGAAGTATTATTCTTCCCGCAGATGAGACCGGAAAAATAAATTGCCATTTAATACAAATTAGAAACGGGCTGCCTGAAAAGGCAGCCCGTTTCTAATTTATACCGGTCTAATATACACAGACCCCATACTTCTTTTCAATTCTATTTCTTTCAGCTTTCCCTGCGAGTATCTGAAAATACTTCTGGTACCATCAGGTTGCAGATATTCATATTCTCCCGGAGCAGTTTTCTTTAAAGGTAAAAAATCACCGATCCTTTCCACAAACACTCTGTTAATGCCTACCGGTTCTTTGAAATACAGCAAAATACTGGAGAACGCGATATTTTCTTTGACGTGAGATGCCTGATTATTGTAAGAGACCTTGTAAAGGTTATTCTCTCTATTAACCTTAGTGATAATGTTATCGTCTTTTTTCTCGCTTACATAAAGAGATTTAACCATCGATCCACCTTTATAAAGCACGTCAAAATTTATTTTGGAATCCTGCTTTACAAAAAGCACCTTGGCACTACTCTCACTGCTCATGAGATATCTTTCACCACCCTCACCATGGCTCTTTGTAAGACTCATCTCACCAATTTTTTTACCCATAAGAATTACATCATACTGTAATTTCTGTGCAAACACTGTCTGACCAGTAAAAAAGGCTGTCAATAGCAACACAAACACTCTCATTGAATTTATATTAATTTATACTTTCGAATAAATATCACCATAAATGGGTATTAAAAAAAATAAATGACTCACAAAATTTTGTTAATCATTTAGAGTCAAAAAAAATGCCACGCAAATATTTTGATGTATTAATTTTACCTTTGCTCTACAAATCACTTTAAAATGAAATTTTACATCTACATATTACTTTTTTATCTGCTGTCAAATACATATACCAAAGTTTATGCCCAGAATGAGACTCAGATACGGGAATATTCTATTAACAATGAAGAACCCGGAGCTGTATACAGCTTTACCTTTGTACATCTGACTGATATTCACATAGGCGAAGGGCAAGGCGACTATGGTACTCCCGGATATCTGAACGATACGATGCCTGTAGGTGACATCGGGTATTCCGCTGAAAGATTGCGTAAGGCTGTTAACTGGATCAATCAGAATGCAGCTGCAAGAAATATCAAATTTGTATTAGTTACCGGCGATATTACGGACAGTGGAGAAAGATCAGAATTTGAAAAAGCCAAAGAAATTCTGGATGCTTTAGAAATTCCTTATATACCGACAATTGGCAATCACGACATCTGGCCTTATGTACGCTATCAGGATGAAGCTCCTTATGCTTATGGAGATTCCATTATGGCTGAAATCTTTAAAGATACATACGAAAAAGGCAAACAGTTCTTTGACCATTGGGACGACGGAACCAGACTGACAAGAGTATACAATCCTGAATCCAAAGAATATCATTATCATCAGAATTTTAGCTTTGCCTATCAGGGATTTGGCTTTTTAGCCTTTGATTTCAACCCAAGATATCATGTCAGAAAGGAAGAACCCGGAGTAGGTGCCGAAGCCAGATTAAATGATTTCGAAAACGGGACTTATCCCTGGTTGCTCAATGCCATTCAGAATCATCCTGTAAAAGGTGATAAAAATCTTATTTTACTGACGCATCAACCACCTCATCGTGATATTGCGGCTTTATTCAACGGATTACCATTGTTAGATCAGGACAGAATGACAAGAGATCTGCTAAAATTCAGTGATCATTTAGGGCTTTGGCTGGCAGGTCATGTTCACAGAAATATGAATTATTCTCTACGTACTATTGGCGGTGGTGTCAAAGTGATCAATGTAAAAGAAACAGCTGCGAATAAAGAGTATGAGGAAGGATTCTTCTCCCTGATACATGCATATCAGATTCAAAAGCCTACAGGTATCAAAGAAAATCAGATTGCTGACAATATCTTACTGCACCCAAATCCTGTTGATAATATCCTTCGTGTATCACTACCCAAAAATGTTTCTTTTTCCGGATATGAAGTATTTAATTCAAACGGAGCAAAAGTGATGGACAGGAAAGTGATCGAAAATAACGTTTCTGATTTTACTATTCAGACAAATCAGCTGCCAAAGGGTATGTATGTGATTCAATTTTATACTGAAAATACTTCCGTAGTAAAGAATTTTATCAAAGCCAACTAAACTTTGGAGTTAATATTATACTCCAAGAAAGAAGTCACATTTAGCTTATTGAGAAAATGCTCTGTTTCCGGAGTTTCATTTTGGTAATCTGTTATAAATTCATTAGTAATAGATTAACTATGGTCGTACTATAGCTAGGGAATTTTAAGGCAGATGTTATTCTAACAGGAAAATAATTCCGTTGTCAAACACAGCAGGAATTTATCAACTTTCATAAAATAAATAGAGCCCGCTCATTTCTGAACAGGCCCACATTCCACATAACTTTCCAGTGCCTACACTGATAATAACTTCTAACTAATTAAAAAACTATTACAACTAACACATCAATTTTCTCAACAACCTTTTATTTAAATTAATATATCTTCACTTTTTTGTGACTGATTCACTGAACGTTTCCTCATTGTCACAGTTCAAATATAGACCCCTTATTCATAAAAAAAATACCCCATTTTTAGGGGTATTTGCAAAAATCATATTTTTTTTGATTTCTTATAGTGAATGCTCACTCAAGTATGTTATTCTACACAGCCTGATCTCATCCAGCTCCACATCTTCATCTTTAAGAGACTTATATGCCACATTAGAACAGTCTGAGGTCGCTTCAGCAAAATAGTCAAAAATTATCTCCTGAATATCTTCATCTATTTCATCATTCAGATGATACCGGATATTTACTTTGGTTCCGGATTGTACTATACTTTCCAAATCATGGATCAATTCCTGAATACTGATTTGTCTGGACTTAGCAATATCTTTCAACGGTATTTTCCTGTCAATCAACCCTATAATGGAGATTTTGTTATTGAGCTTATTAGCTACATTTTTAATCCCAAAGAAATCCTCCGCTCTGTCGATGTCATTTTCTTCAACATATTTAGCAATAGCTTCCACGAACGGCTTTCCGAACTTAGTTGCTTTTCCGGCACTGACTCCGGTTATTTTGGATAGCTCATCTATCGTTACAGGATAAAGTGTCGCCATTTCTTCCAAAGAAGGGTCCATGAAAATCACCCATGGCATTACGCCTTTTTTCTTTGCTTCCTGCTGTCTTAAAGCTTTCAAAAGATTAAAGAGCGTATCATCCAAAGCCTGAGTTTTAGAGGCTTGCACTTCATCATCTTCTTCCGTGGATTCAAAAACCTGATTGACACTCACATCCAAACGAGCCGGCGATGCTATAAAAGCTTTTCCTTTATCCGTTAGCTTTAATACTCCGTATTGTTCGATCTCCTTGGATATCAGCCCTTCTAATATTGCTTTGCGGGAAACTGACTGCCAAAAGATCAATTCTTTATCCTTTCCTTTTCCAAAAGCATCTAAATTATTGTGATGATATGATTTTACATCATTTGTCAGCTTACCGGCAAGTATATTGTAGAGATGTACAAATACATGTTGTTCATTGGTAGATTGAATTAATTTCAGCAATTGCAATACATCTTCTGTTGCATCAACTTTCGGTTTTGGATTTTTGCAGTTATCGCACATTCCTTTGCACTGATCCCCATCCATTTCTTCTCCAAAATATTGCAGCACAAACTTCTTTCTGCATTCAGAGCTGACACTGTACGCTTCCATCTCATCGATGTGCTGCATACCTATTTCTTTCTCCGCGACAGGTTTGTCACGAAGGAGCTTTTCCATTTTATCAATATCTTTAGGACTAAAGAAAGTAATACATTTACCTTCCAACCCATCCCTTCCTGCACGTCCGGTTTCCTGATAATAGTTTTCTAAGCTTTTTGGAACATCATAGTGGATAACAAATCTTACATCCGGCTTATCTATTCCCATACCAAATGCAATTGTAGCTACTATTACATCCAGCTCTTCCATCAGAAATTTATCCTGATGCTCATTCCTTTTAGCTGGTTCCAGGCCAGCATGATACGCTGCAGCTCTGATTCCATTGACACACAAAAACTCTGCAATAGCCTCTGTACTTTTTCTGCTAAGACAATAGATGATCCCTGATTTACCCTGTTCCTTTTTCACATACTTTACAATCTCTTTCTGAGCTGCTTCCTTATTGACTTTAGGACGCATTTCATAATAGAGATTATGTCTCATAAATGAATCTTTGAACATATTTGGCTGCCTCATGTTCAGCGTACGCATGATATCAGATTGCACCTTAGGCGTAGCAGTAGCAGTCAATGCCAGTAAAGGTATTCCACTGTCTATAGAATCAATCATCTTCCTGATTTTTCTATATTCCGGTCTGAAATCATGCCCCCATTCCGAAATACAATGCGCTTCATCCACAGCAACAAAGGAGACCTTAATAGATCGTAAAAAATCCAGATTATCTTCTTTTACCAGGGATTCAGGTGCTACGTACAATATTTTAGTAAATCCTTTACTGATATCATCCTTCACCTGCTTAATCTGAGATTTGGTCAGGGAAGAATTCAGAAAGTGAGCGATATTTTCCACACTGGAATATGATCTGATCAGATCTACCTGATTTTTCATCAGAGCTATCAGCGGTGAGATGATAATAGCAGTACCTTCAGACACCAGAGCCGGAAGTTGATAACACAACGACTTGCCTCCACCTGTGGGCATAATCACGAACGTATCCTGCTTGCTCAAAATACTTTCAATAATTGCTTGTTGCTGACCTCTAAATTGATCGAAACCAAAATAGGTCTTCAAAGAAAGGGTCAAATCACCCAAAGGATTAAACATGATAGCTGATTAGTAAGATTTTATGAAGAATGTCATCTATTAAAATACAAATTATATACACAATTCCCAAGTGCCTATTACAAATATAACTTTTACAGTGATTGAAGTTTGTTTAAAAATTTTACTAAAGTTTTAACTAATTGTAACTAATTTCACTGAAATTTTTCAAGTTTAGTAGAAATGCAAAAAAAGTATGCAGCTATTATGGCTGGTGGTATTGGGAGTAGATTCTGGCCTGCCAGCAGACTACAAAAGCCTAAACAATTTCTGGATATTCTGGGGACCGGAGAAACTTTACTACAATCCACATATAACAGGTTTCTAAAAATTTGTAGCAAAGAAAATATCTTTATTCTTACAAATTATGACTATATAGATCTGGTCAAAGAACAGCTGCCTGATTTGCAGGATTATCAGATACTTGCCGAACCTGCCAGAAAAAATACTGCTCCTTGCATCGCATATGCTTCTTATAAAATTAATAGCATTGACCCTGAAGCAAATATTATTGTAGCTCCTTCGGATCATATTATTCTCAAAGAAGATGAATTTGTACGTGTAGTCAATAATGCATTCGATTTTGTAGCTCAGAATGATGCACTCTGCACACTTGGAATTTTACCCACACGACCTGATACCGGTTATGGATATATTCAGTTCAATGAAGATATCGCTCTGGATAGTATTTATAAAGTAAAAACTTTCACAGAAAAACCCGACAAACAAACTGCTGAGCAATTTATAGAAAGCGGAGATTTTCTCTGGAATGCAGGGATCTTTATCTGGAATGTCAAAAATGTCATCCATGCTTTTGAGCAGTATCTGCATGAGGTCAGTGATGCATTTGAAGATATCAAGGAGTATATCGGGACAGACAAAGAAAAAGCTGCTATAGAAAAAGCTTTTGCAGAATGCCCTAATATTTCCATTGACTTCGGTATCATGGAGAAAGCAGAAAATGTTTTCGTATCACCTGCTGATCTGGGATGGAGTGACTTAGGAACCTGGGCGTCTTTGTATGCTGAAAAAGAAAAAGATTATCTGCGCAATGCAGTTTCAGGCAAACATGTAGTTATCTATGATGCTTCCAATAATATCATCAATGTTCCGAATAATAAACTTGTGGTGATTGAAGGTTTAGAGAACTTTATTGTAGTAGATACTCATGATGTGCTGCTCATCTGTAATAAAGACAACGAGCAAAAGATCAAAGAATTCACTCAGGATATCAAGAATAACAAGGGCGGAGATAAATATCTTTAGAGCGATTTCTTAAAAAACAACTGAGGAAACGCTTCTCGGGGATCACGCTTTTTTATCTGAATCTGGTAAAAAGATTGTAGGAATCCTGTTCCGTATCCATAGAATTGTACGATAACTGCCCAAACAGATAATAGGCCGATGTAAATACTTTTATTCCGGATAGAGCTTACTATGAAACAAATCAGAAAATACAACAAATACAAAAATATCAATTGAGGATACCCGATCAATAAGCTGAAAAATGCTGCAATAAAACCAGCCATAAAAACTGCCGGAAAGAAAAAAGTAAACTTGGCATACTCAGGATGCCATTTATTGAGTATTGGTCTTACCTTCCCAAATTTATTGACCTGAGTTTTAAATTTATTCCAATCTATTCTTCTTTTATGATATACATAGACATTTTGAAAAAGACTGGTTTTAAATCCCGCCTTCCATAAACGTATTGATAAATCCGGATCTTCCCCGGGATGAATTTCAGAAAATCCTCCCGAAATTTCAAATGCTTTCTTTGAGATTCCCATATTGAAGCTTCGTGGTTGAAATTTACCTAACTTCTCAGAAGCTCCTCTGACTCCTCCTGTAGTCAATACAGATGTCATAGCAAAATTAATAGCTTTCTGTACATCAGTAAAGTTATCCAGAGCGGCATCTATACCCCCAAAACAATCCACATATTCATGATCGAGAGATTTCTTTATTTCTGCCATATATTCCGGCGGCAGGATACAATCAGAGTCCAATATCAGAAAATAATTGCCTTTAGCCACTCTCATTCCGTAATTTCTGGAATCGCCAGGTCCTGAATTGGGTTTAAAATAATAACTGATAGCCAAACGCTCTGAAAATTCTTTTACTACCTGTTCACTGGTTTCTGTGGATCCATCCTCTACTATTACTACTTCAAAATCTTTCATAGTCTGAGTAACAAGGCTCTCTAGCAATTCCAGTATTTCATTGGGTCTATTATATACAGGCACTATTATTGAATAGCGAATAAAATACTGATTATCAAAATCTTTCTGCATAAACATATCCGGAGTTATATTACTCTATTGAGATATTGTATTCCCAGGTTTTTACCCAATGCCCCATGTAATTTTGCAATGATTACATTTTTAATCATATGTAGAACAGATAAATGTAAATCTTCTGACACCTCCATACTTCCAATAGGAATATGAATAGATACATCAGATAACTCTTTTACCCTTCCCCCTTTATAACCACTGAATCCAATAATAGTTACATTTTTTTCTTTTGCGTATTCCAATGCCAGTACTATATTCCTGGAATTTCCACTACCAGACAATCCAATAACAACATCTCCTTCCTCTAAAAAATTTTTCAATGGTTCAACAAAAACCAGATCGTAGCTGATATCATTGGCAAAAGCTGTCATGGTAGTATAATTGTCATTCAGACAAATCATTCTGAATTTCTTATCTAATCCATATGAAACACCTTTAATAAAATCCCCTGTCATATGGGATGCGGTAGTACCACTCCCACCATTGCCAAAGATGTAAATACTTCTACCTGATTCATAAGCAGACAATAAAATCTCTGCCACACGGTTTATATCAGCTACATTGATTTTAGATATCATTTCCTGTAATGCTGTAATATATCCTGTGGGATTTTCTGTCTTATAATCCATATGAGTACTTTTTGCTCTTTCATCAAAAATACAATCTTAATTATAAAAAAAGGCAAATGGCAGTTCTCTCTCCGATATCTAAGCCTTATTTATCTCCTTTGTAATAAATACTCACACAGTCATCCCTGTATTTTTATTAATTTTACCGGCTATGTCATTTAATTTTCAGGGTGCTGAGAAAAAAATCTTGGAAAATGTTTCCAAAGCGGCTCTCGAATCGGGAGTGAAAGCTTATGCAGTAGGGGGCTATGTAAGAGATAAATTACTCGACCGCACTTCTAAAGATATTGATATTGTTTGTGTAGGAAGTGGAATCGAGCTGGCACAAAAAACAGCTACACTCTTTCATCCCAATCCTAAAGTCAGTGTTTTTAAGAATTTTGGTACAGCTATGTTCAAAGTTCATGGCTGGGATGTAGAATTTGTGGGAGCAAGAAAAGAATCGTACAGAGCAGATAGCAGAAAACCCATCGTGGAGAATGGCACACTGGAAGACGACCAGCTAAGAAGAGATTTTACGATCAATGCATTAGCAATAGATCTGAGCCCTGAAAATTTCGGTCAGCTGGTTGATCCATTCAATGGCGTGGAAGATTTAAAAAGCGGCATTATCAAAACTCCGTTAGATCCTGTAACCACCTTCAGCGATGACCCCCTCAGAATGATGAGAGCCATCCGGTTTGCAACTCAGCTTAATTTTACGATTGAAGAACAAACGCTGGCAGCTATAGAACCTTTGGCCAAACGCATGGACATTCTTTCTATGGAAAGAATCATGGATGAGCTCAACAAGATCATCCTGTCTCCCCAGCCGTCCGTTGGCTTTAGTTTGTTGTTTGATACTAAATTACTGCATCAGTTTTTCCCTGAAATGGTAGCATTGCAAGGCGTAAAAATGGTAGAAAATTATGGCCACAAAGATAATTTCTATCACACTATACAGGTGCTGGATAATGTGGCCGGAATGTCGGATGATCTCTGGCTGAGATGGGCAGCTATCCTTCACGATATTGCCAAACCCCCTACGCAGAAATTTGAAGAAGGGCACGGATGGACATTTCATGGACATGAGGTATTGGGCTCCAAGTGGGTTCCAAAAATCTTCAGGAGATTAAAGCTTCCAATGAACGAGAAGATGAAATTTGTTCAGAAGCTAGTTTACCTGCATCTGAGACCTATTTCATTAACAAAAGAAAATATTACTGATTCTGCTATCAGAAGACTGATTTTTGAGGCCGGGGATGACCTGGACGCATTGATGAAACTTTGTGAAGCCGATATTACTTCCAAAAATCCCAAAAAGGTAAAGCGATATACAGAAAATCTGATGCTGGTGAAAGTCAAAATCAGGGAAGTAGAAGAACGAGACAGGATACGCAACTGGCAACCTCTGGTAGATGGCGAAATGATCATGGATATTTTTCAGCTCAAACCATGCAGAGAGGTCGGTATTATTAAAAACAAGCTTAAAGAAGCTGTGCTGGAAGGAGAAATCACGAATGAATATCAGGCATCCCTCGATTATATATTGAAAACCGGAGATGAACTTGGTCTCAAACCTGTCAATCTGCCTTCATCCCATGCAAAATAAAAAGCCGAAACTCATCGTCATCGGAGGACCAACTGCTATTGGAAAAACCAAAGCTGCTATCGGTTTAGCCCAAAGGCTGAATACTGAAATTATTTCTGCCGATTCAAGACAGATTTACAAGCAGCTGTCTATCGGTGTAGGAAGACCTTCTGATGAAGAGCTGAACTCAGTTAAACATCACCTCATTGGTAATATTGACATCACACAGCATTATCATGCTGCAGATTTTGAACAGGATGCATTACATATTTTAGATACTCTCTACCAGGAAAAAGAAGTAGCAATTGTCTGTGGCGGCACGGGTTTGTATATTCAGACACTCTGTGACGGAATAGATGAAATGCCGGAAATCCGTCCTGAAATCAGAGAGGATCTCAATCAAAGATTTCAGGAGGAAGGTATCACGTTTTTACAGGAGCTGATCAAAGAAAAAGATTCTGAGCTTCTACTTTCAATAGACATCCATAACCATAAAAGATTAATCAGAGCAGCAGAGATTATTATTCAGACAGGCTTACCATTTTCTTCTTTCAGAAAAAGTAAGAAATCAGAAAGAAATTTCGAGCCGGTATTTTTCTGCTTGTATAATGAACGAGATATTATCAGGCAAAATATTTCTGACCGTGTGCATCAAATGTTTGAAAACGGATGGATAGCGGAATGCGAGCAGCTTTTACCTTACAGAAATCTCAAAGCACTTCAAACAGTAGGTTACAAAGAAATCTTTGACCATATGGACGGGAAATATAGTCTTGAAGATACAAAACAGCTCATCGTTACGCATACTTATCAATACGCAAAAAGACAAATGACCTGGTTCAAAAAAGATAACAGATATCAGTGGATAATCCATCCGGACGAACTATATTATAATTTAAAATAATACCTTTGTACAACAAGTAATAATAGAGTTGAAGAGAATAGGAGTTCTTTCAGATACACATGGTTATTTAGATTTAAATCTTAAATCCTTTTTTGAAGATTGTGATGAAATCTGGCATGCCGGCGATATCGGTGATATTCAGGTAATGGATGAATTAAAAACCTGGAAGCCTGTCAGAGCTGTACATGGAAACATTGATGGCGGTATTGTAAAAATCAGCTATCCTGAGATCGAGGTAATAGAAATCGAAAAAACCAGAATACTACTCATACATATTGCAGGGTCAATTGGCAAATACAATAAAAAAATTGAAGCGATTCTTGAACAATATATGAAGATAAATTGTATTATATGTGGACATTCACACATACTCAAAGTGCAATATGATAAAACCCATGATTTACTTTACATCAATCCCGGAGCAGCCGGAAAACATGGATTTCACCATATGCGTACCGCATTGAAGTTTGATGTAGAAAACAACAACATTCAAAATTTACAGCTCATTGAGCTGGGGAAAAGAGGCCAGCTATAAATCAAAAAAAGGAATGGATATCTTTAAGATAAATATAAAAGAAAACCATCAACAGGATATAAAAGAAATAAATACCAATTTCTATTTTTATCAGATTGAGTTCAGGAACAACAAATTGTATCCGATTTTCTTTGATGATTATATTACAGAGATTTTAGGCTTTACTGCTAAAGAGGTCGAAAATAATGAGGGAAAAGCAAATAGTTTTTTTGATGAAGAATATAAAAACAATGTGTATTCCATCTTCAAGCAGATCAGGAAAAATCCCGGACATTATGAATTTAAGAAGGTTTTCAAAAACAAAAAGGGGCTTCCTGTCTTCATGAGAAGTAAAGGAGTCTGCTATTTTGACGAGCCAAATAATGTTTACAAATATTTGGGTTGTGTGGATGCCATTTCCTCAGAAGAGATTGAAAATTATGCAAATAAATCTTCCAATAAAATTTTAAAGCAAGCCTATGGCAGTGGCTCTGTAGGGACTTTTTATTACGATATCAGGCTGAACAAATTACACTGGTCTGAAGAGGTAAAAAAAATGCACGGCTATGAAACAGAACCTTCTATAGACGAATTTGGAGAATTGATACAGTCGAAAGAAAAGTTTTCTACCAGCAATATTATCAAAAAGGTAGCGGAGAGTAAAAACGGGTACCAATCCATCTATAGCTTTACCAGAAAGGATGAAACGGAGAAATTGTATATTCTGACAATCATGTTTCCTATTATTGATGACAAGAAAAACCTTATTGCTATTTCCGGAAATGTGATTAATATCTTTGATCCCAAAGACAATGAATATATTTTCCCGAAAGTTGAAAGCAAGGAGAAAAATTTTACTGAAGAAGATTTTGTATTTATAAAACAACACAATCAACACATTAAGCTGCCTATTAAAGATATCGTAGCTGTCAGCTCCATGAGAGACTATATTCAGATCTATACCAACAACAGAATTCCTCCATATATTCACTACACTACGCTGTACAAATTCAAGGAAATTCTACCTGAAAACTTATTTTTCCAAATACATCGTTCTCATATTATCAATCTCAGCATGATCAATAAAGTCACCACAAATCAACTTGTGGTTAATGAGTTGACATTTCCGGTAAGCAGGAATTACAGACCAAAGCTCATGTCCATCATCAACAGATAGCAGGATCATTTCAGCTTTTCAATGAATGTGAATAATTCAAGGGTATTTTACCACTTTGAAAATTTATTTTTATGCTGAATAAGCAATACTTATGTTGACGGACTACATAAAACCTATTGAAGATCATCATTATCAGGTACATGGTAAACCTATTTACTTCTATACCGGAAATGATGAAGAGCTTGAAAACTTTAAAATAGCTATTATAGGCGTTATGGACTCCAGAGGTCACGCAGAAAACAGTGGTTGTGAAACCGGAGCCGATTACATCCGGAAGCAACTATATAAGCTGCATAACTTTGACCTCAATATTCCTATCATTGATTTGGGGAATATTCTTCCGGGTTACGACTTTTCTGATACTATTATTGCACTGAAAGAAGTGGTAAAAGTACTCTATCAAAAGCAGATCATCAGCATTATCCTGGGGGGAGATATGAGCCTCACGCTGGGTCAGTATCAGGGTATGAGCAATGATGATGTTATGCTTGACATGACTGTGGTCGATGAAAGAATTGTCATCATAGAACCGGAGGAAGAGTCAGCAGTACACGAATCCAATTATCTGTTCAGATTGTTTACAGAAAAACCGAACCGTATCAGAGATTTCAAGCTCTTAGGATATCAAACTTATTTCAATCACGGGAGAGATATTGATATTCTCGAGCAAATGCAAATGGAAACTTTCAGATTGGGAGTCCTGAGAGAAAATATGATGGAAGTAGAACCTCTGGTAAGAGATGCTGATCTGCTTTCATTTAATATCAGTGCTATCAAAGCATGTGATGCACCCGGATATGTAGCGCCGAGCCCAAATGGTTTTTTCTCTGATGAAGCATGTCAGATCATGAGATTTGCAGGCGCTTCAGACAAGCTGTCTTCTGTAGGTATTTTCAATTACAACCCCGAATTCGACGATAGAAGCATCACGGCTATAGGCATAGCGCAGATGATATGGTACTTTATAGAAGGTGTGACCATCCGTAGACAGGATTATCCGGTGGTAGATGAAAAGAACTTCCAGAAATTCATCATTAATGTAGAAGAGCAGGACAATGAAATTATCTTTTTGAAGAGCAAAAAAAGCGACAGATGGTGGTTTCACATACCTGTATTACAGATGGGAACAAAAAAGAAAATCTATAAAATGGTACCCTGTTCTTATAACGATTATCTCACAGCTATCAATAATGAGATCCCTGAAAGATGGGTAAAAGAATTCAGCAAAAACAATTAATCCACTTTCTTGTATTACGTTGAGAATATTACTCTTGATGTCCCTGTTTTAAAATGAGACAGTGCATTTATGTGGCTCTCTGTATAAATCCTTACCTTATACCAATAAGACATTCAATATAGACCAATTTCTCCGCCGAAGGCGGATCATTGTTCTATCTGACTACTGTAAACTTTCGGGACAAGGCATTAACGATTGTAAAATTTTAAAATATTGGTCTATTTTAAAATTACAATCTCTATAACTAATTGAAACAAATTTATTAATACGTAATTACGAATATCAAATAAGAGTAACACAATTGAAACTCTAACCAAAATCGCCGCGCTTTTCTGCGCCACAGGTTTTGCAGGTGGGGTACCCACAGGACGAAAACAGCCTAAAATCTTTCCGCCTCGGCGAATTTGACGACCTAAGGAGGAGTTTTGAAGATTTGACTATGTGGGTCGCCAAAAAGCCTCCCGATAGCTATGCGGGACGATTCTTTTGGTCCTTTTCTTTAAAAGAAAAGGACCAAAAGAACTTCGGACGATTGTTCGTTGAAGTTATACTCTGTTTTCTATTTTTTAAACTCTTGGCAATCCGTATTATATACTGAAAGTTTCTTTCAGGTATCACATCATTTTATAATTTGTAACAAAAAACAGTCTTCAATAACTGTATCTGACAATGACAGGTATGTTTAGCGTGCTTACCATTTAATGATTAAGTAGTCAAAGTTAAAAAGGGTACCATAAGAAAACAAAAAGGGGCGCAAATGCGCCCCTCTCATATAATTAAGAATTTATTCTTATTCTTTACCTGCTTTGTAGCCTGGATGTGGAGCAGGAGGATTGCTTGATCCTGTCTCACCTTCTTCAGCGATACGGAACTCAACTCTGTTGTTTTGGAACTTATCAAAGTCACCACCTTCAGATTTGATAGTTTCACCTGTGTACTGGATGATGAATCTATCACGAGAGATACCATATTTCTCTACTAAGTAGTCAACTGTCGCATTAGCACGTAACCACGCTAATTGCTCATTGTACTTAACATTCTTAGTGCTTCTTGAGATACCTTTTACTACAATTTTAGCATCAGGATTATCTTGCATGATTTTAGCAACCTGATCTAAGTTACCATATTGGTCTTTGTTAACTCCATAACGATCAGGAGCGAAAGCTACAACCGGTAATACTGCAGGAATTCCTTTTCCAACTGCTTTTTCATCACAACATTCTTTAGTTGCAAATCCGTCATAAACATTTTTACAATCTACGATTGGTAACAATGGGGAAGAGAATGGTTCCGGATCCTCACAATCAGGACAACCGTCACCGTCGCTATCCAACAATCTACCTTTAGAATCAACAGGGCAATCTGCTTTAGTATCTGCTTCAACATCATAGAAGTCATCTACGCCGTCATTGTCAGAATCTTTGAAGTGATCTCCGGGAGCTTCATATTTACGTAAGTAAGCAGCTTGCGGATTATCCCACCACATTGGAATAGCACGTTTATTTTTATTTCCTAAGAAGAATGATAATTTACCTGAAACATAGTGGTAGGTATCATAATCTCTTGTCAGGTCACCTTGCTCTGTCCATCTAACTCCATCTAACAAGTCATCATTAGTGAAAGTCACTTTATGCTCTAAACCTACAGAAACTCTTTTCTTTTTACCTAGTAACGCTTCAACACCAAGACCTCCAGAAATTACAAGGTTAGAAACTCTTCCAAAGATATTTTCCTCATTTGTATGACCTTCTGCTACTGTTTCATAGTCACGTCCTCTTGGTCTGGATCCGTAAACATTGTCATAAAGATATTTTCTTACGTCTCTTCTTTCTGAAGGAGCTACCTGTCCGTCTCTTTTGCTTCCAGGTTGAAGTGCTTCGATCTGACCAGCTATTTGATTATAGTTGTATGGTAATCCGTCTCCGTCTAAAGCATCTACCCACGTTTTATAGTTCATTAAGCCCCCGCCTACGTGAGCATAAAGATTAAAACGGGATTGTTTACGGTGCATTAGCATGATGTTGGTCAGGTTGATCAACACTGATGCCTGCAAGTCCATGATATCTGTCTTATAATTATCAAATGCAAATGTTACACCTGCTGCATGATAATTGTTATCACGGTATGCGCTGTTAGGATACCATGAAGTATTATTGCGCAGAGCTGTTCCTCCCAGGTTTCTTAGCTCATAATTTTGTCCCCAGCTTCTATAAAAGCCGAATTCATATCTTGCAGAAAGGATATAGCTGATGTTATGTCTGAAAAACAAAGAAGTTCCCCATCCGCCAGCAGATTTAACATCGCCGCTTATCATAGCAGCTCCCCCGCCAACACCAATTGCTAATTGTCTTTTCAATCTAGGAGCCCATAATGTGTCTCCATTAATGTACGCCTCTAACTGATCCTGATGCTTTTTCTTTACTTGACTAGCCAATGGCCAGTACTCCTCCGGTAATCTGTTGTAGTTTACCTCTTCGCTACTTTTAGCAGCATCCTGAGCAACTACTGGCAAGGCTACCATCGTAGAAAAGAAACCCAAAAGAGTAATTTTTCTTAAACCCATAATTTCTAATTTATTTATTTTGACAGGTATTTAGCCACAAATATACTTGAGAGTTTTTAAAAAATGCAAATTTCTCTTAAAAACTATATGATTATATGGAAATTTTACCCAATTTATTTTAATAAGCTCTAATATTCTTCCCTTCTACATAATTCACAAAGGCCCTGAGTGCAACTCTATTTCCTCCATGTGTAGGATAATTTCCGGTGAAATACCAATCTCCGTTGTTATCCGGACATGCTTCATGTAATCCCTCAATTGTCTGATATATTACCTCCACTTCCGGAAGAATATTATTGGGTGTTACAATTTCCGCTATTTTCCCGGAAATTTCTTCTGCTGTAAACAGAGAGTATATCTCCCGGACAATATTCTGCATTTCATCTACCGGTTTTTCCAACTCTTTCAGACATCTTTGGTAGAGTTCTTCCACATGATAGTAAAGATTTTTTTCTTTCAGCAATTCGATTGTAGCATGGAATGCAACAAATGAGCCCATTTTGGACATATCTATTCCATAACAATCCGGAAATCTGATTTGTGGTGCGGATGAAACAATAATAATTTTCTTTGGCTCCAGTCTGCTCAACATCGTCAGAATACTTTCTTTCAATGTTGTTCCTCTTACTATAGAATCATCCAGAACAACCAGTGTATCCACTTCATCTTTAACTATTCCATAAGTCACATCATATACGTGATGTACCAGATCATTTCTGGAATTATCTTCTGTGATAAAGGTTCTGAGCTTGGCATCTTTTACTGCTATTTTTTCTATACGCGGCATTTTAAGAAGCTCATTCTCTAGTTTTTCGCCTGGCCAGTTATCCTTTTTTGCCTGTTCGAATTTATAGGTTACAGCCTGCTTGTTTATTTCCTCAATCATCCCATAAAATGCTACTTCCGCAGTGTTAGGGATATAGGAAAATACGGTATTATCAAAATCGTAATTGATTCTATCCAGAATAGCAGGAACTAATTTCTTTCCCAATTTTTTTCTCTCCTGGTAAATATCTGCATCGCTTCCTCTGGAGAAATATATTCTTTCAAATGAACAGGCGCTTCTTTCTCTTTCAGGTAAGCATCTTACATTGCTGACAGTTCCATCTTTCTTGATAATTAATGCTGTTCCGGGTTCAAGCTCTTTTACTTTAGACTTAGATACATTCATTGATGTCTGAATAGCAGGTCTTTCGGAAGCTACTACTACAATTTCATCGTCCTGATAATAATATGCCGGTCTGATGCCGTTAGGGTCTCTCAACACAAAAGCATCGCCATGGCCTACCATACCGGCCATCACATATCCCCCGTCAAAATCTTCTGCTGAATCTTTTAGAATTCTTTCGAGATTCAGGTTGTCAGCAATCAGATTGGTGATCTGAATATTATCTAAACCGTCGCTTTTGTATTTTTTAAAAAGTCTTTGATTTTCTGTATCGAGGAAATGCCCGATTTTTTCCAGTACAGTCATCGTATCTGACATCTCTCTCGGGAACTGACCAAGATTTACCAAGTGATCGAAAAGATCGCTTACATTTGTCATGTTAAAATTACCTGCGACAAATAGTGTTCTGGTCATCCAGTTATTAGATCTGATCCTTGGGTGGCAATTGTGCATGCTGTTACCACCATGTGTGCCATACCGGAGATGCCCCAGCAGCAATTCTCCCATGAACTGGTACTGCTCTTTGACATAATCCATGTCGTTTAAAGCTTCTATTTCTTCTTCGGACAAAGCAGAAAACTGAGAGAAAACAGATTCAAAAATGTCTTTGATAGCTCTGTTTTCTACGCTACGGATTCTATCGTAATAACGATATCCCGGCTTGCTGTCCAGCTTTACTGTAGCCAAACCTGCACCATCCTGTCCCCTGTTGTGCTGTTTTTCCATCAACAGGTACATTTTGGTTAAACCATAATGAATATCTCCGTATTTTTCCTTGTAATAAGACAGGGGCTTGAGTAGTCTGATCAGCGCAACGCCACACTCGTGTTTAATGATATCACTCATGATAAAAACCTGAGCTCTAAGTTACATAATTTTAGAGACGATTTCTTCTAAACTTATGCCTTCGGCTTCGGCTTTAAAATTTCTTATTATTCGGTGGCTCAGGATTGGCAGGCAAACAGCTTTGACATCTTCCATATCAGGTGAATATTTACCATGTATAGCTGCGTGAGCCTTAGCTGCCAATACAATTGATTGCGACGCTCTCGGCCCTGCCCCCCAGGAAATATATTCTTTCACAACCGGAGCTGCTTTTGCATAATCAGGTCGTGTAGATACGATTAAATTAACAGCATATTCAATTAAATGATCCGTAACCGGCATTTTCCTGATCAGCTCCTGAAATGCAATGATTTCATCTTTACCCAATACTTTTTGTATAGAATTTCCCTGTAGCACTGTTGTCCTTTTGACAATCTGAAATTCTTCTTCAATAGATGGGTAACCCAGCTGAATATTGAACATAAATCTGTCCAGCTGTGCCTCCGGTAAAGGATAGGTACCTTCCTGTTCGATAGGATTTTGTGTAGCTAAAACGAAAAAAGGTAAATCCAGCTTATACTCAATTCCTGCTACTGTTACGGTTCTTTCCTGCATAGCTTCCAACAAAGCTGCCTGAGTTTTAGGCGGTGTTCTGTTGATCTCATCTGCCAAAAGAATATTTGTAAATAGCGGACCTTTATTGAATTTAAATGTGTTCTGCTCCAGAATTTCTGCTCCAATAATGTCAGACGGCATCAAATCAGGCGTAAACTGAATTCTTTTAAAATTCAGATCCAGCGCCTGCGCAATAGTTTTAACTAACAACGTCTTAGCCAGACCCGGAACGCCCACCAAGAGACTGTGACTATCACATAAAATAGATAACAGAACCAAATCGACAGTCCTTTCCTGTCCGACTATTACTTTGGCTACTTCCTTTCTGAGAAGCTTGTATTTTTCTGCTAACTGATCTATTCCTGTAACATCACTCTGGAACATTGGCTAATTTTTATTTTTATCAGTAATCCATGCTTGTACTCCCGGGCAATCTCTGTAGTCATCATTGATGAAGATATAAGATTTTTTTGATCTGCGATTGATCCAGTCAGCAATTGTTCTTTGTTCTTTTTCGAGCTTGGCAGCTTCTAAGATTTTGGTATAATCCTGACTCAGGTTAGCTACGTGAGGAGCTACTTTAGAATCTACTTTTGCAAATCTGAAAGCATAGCTTCCGTCCTGTGTCTGATAAGGCTCTACTGAAGAGATAGCATCTACATCTAATTTCTCTATCATCTTGTACAGATAAGGATCCATTTGCTGTGGTTCCATGATAGTACCTCCTGTCTCATAGTTCAGCACTCTGCCACCATTTCCTTTTGACATTTCGTCATCTGAGTATAATTTTACAGCATCAAAAAAGGTGATAGTTTTATTTTCTATCTCATTTCTGATAGAGTCTGCTTTTGCTTTTGCTTCAGTCATGTCTTTGTTTGCTGCCTGCGATCTGATCAGGATATGACTACAATCTATCTGCTCTCCGATTCTCCTGTTCAATTTGATTAGGTGATAACCAAACTGAGTTTTTACCACGTCAGAAATTTCACCATCTTTCAGCTTAAAAGCCGCAGCTTCAAATTCAGGCACAAAAGTACCTCTCGGCATCAGCCCTAATTCACCACCTTCTACTGCAGATCCCGGATCTTCTGAATAAAGCGTAGCCAGCAACGAAAAGTCTTCTCCTTCATCTGCTCTTTTTTTCAGATCCAGAATCTTATTTAAGGCCATCTGCTGTTGCTGTTCTCCGATTTTTACTTTGACAACAATCTGAGATACTTCGTATTCAGTATTGTAAAAAGGTAAGCTATCCTTAGGTATTTTATTGAAATAATCTCTTACTTCCGTAGGTGTAACTGAAAGACCTTCGACTATTTTGTTCCGCATTCTCTGAGCCAGCATCTGGTCTTTGATATCTTCTCTGAAATCTTCTTTAATGACTTCTATTGGCTTATTGTAATACTCTTCAAACAATTGCTTGCTACCCAACATATTCACGTAGTAGTTGATCTTTCTGTCCAGCTCACTGTCTACTTCTTCATCGCTCAATGGAATACTATCCAGCACTGCCTGAGATGTCATTACTTTATTCATCACCAGCTGCTCTACCAGATAGCATTTGGAATCGCTGATTTCTTTCAATTCCCTGGCCATCAGGTGCAATTGATTTTCAATATCAGAGTGCAGAATGATTTTATCATCTACAATGATCTGAACCTTATCTACCAAATGTCCTGGTTTTATATCAGCACCATGAAGCGAATTAAAAGATTGTATTAAGACTGCTACGAGAAATAGTATTTTTTTCACTCTGTTGTTTTAGTATTTGCGCGAAGATAGTTGTTTCTTTTCTATCATAAGGTTAATGATTTCTAATTATCTCCGTTATCTGATTAGTTTTTGCAAAACGTTGTTGTCTACCTTAATAGTGTATGTCTTGTGTAAATTTTCCAGCCACTCTTTCTCCAGGTGCTCCTGATATGCTGCCACTACGAAACCTCTCACTTCCGAAAGTGCTTTTCTCTGTGCAGGCAGAATTTTCGTCACCTGATAAAGCTGATTGTCTGCTGACGTAAACACACCCGGTGTCCATTGTATTTTTGCAGCATTTTCTGAAACATTTTTTTCTACCAGCTCAGAGCTGATTTTAATCTTCACATCAGGATTGTCTGATAAATATTTTTGCCATTCTTCTGATGAGTTCAGCTTGTTTTTCTTAATGATCCTGGATAAAGATTTTTCATCCAATGGAGTTTCTGACTGGATTTTCAAAACTTCAGCTCTTTGGTTCCAGGTATATTTATCTCCCAGAGTCTGATAAAAATTCTGTAGACCAACAGTATCAGTGGTCGCTTTATTCCAGACTTTCTCTTTTGTCAATTCGAAAATCAGTACGCCATTTTGATATTCTTCGAGCAATGAACGATAATCATATAATGAGTCAATCAGCTTCTGCTCATAAACATCCATCAGTAAATCGTCCAAGGCTATTTTAAACAAAGCTTCGGCTCTCTCTTTTCCCAGTTTTCCGGTCACTTTGGTGTAATTATCTTTTATAATTTCTCCAACTTTGTTTTCATCATATATCTTCCCCTTTATGCTGGCCAATGGCAATGCTTTTTCCTGATGCGGAAATTCAAAAGGATATTTATCTACGACTGTGGTCAGCTTATTTTCAAATGCAGTGATATTTTCTTCATAGGTTTTCAAATCACTGATTGATTTCAGATAGTCATTGAAGCTGGTGAGCTTTTCATTGTACATTCTAGAACGTAACAGCTTGGCTTTTATGACTGATTCAGCCTCTTCAAAAGGCTGTAATTCACTCACCATCACCCGTTTTACGATATACCATGCTGACGCGGTATTAAATGGCTTAGAAAAATCTCCGTCTGATTTCAAACCGAATGCTGCATCTTCAAACTCTTTTACGTAAGTATTGATACCAAACCAATCCAGCTCTCCACCTCTCATTGCAGAATTGCCATCATCACTGTATTTCGCTGCCAGCATTGCAAAATCCTCTCCTGACTTCAATAAATTATATACAGTGTCAATTTTATTTTTTGTAAGCAGATTTCCATCAGGCTGCTCCGGAACATTTATTTTAATGATAGCAGCTTTCATTCTCCCGCGGGCAGGTCTGACATCGTCCACTCTGATGATATGGTATCCCAAATCTGTGGTAATTACATTACTGTAAGAGCCTTTTGGTGTAGTATATAATGCATCTTCAATTTGTGGAAATCCAATTTGCAAGGCAGTAAAATATCCGATAATCCCTCCGTTTTCAGCTGATTGTTTGTCTTCGGAATATTTTTTTGCAACAGCGGCAAAATTTTCTCCTTGCTTCAGTTTTTGCAGGGCTTCATTGATTTTCTTTTCTGCGTTTTCGCTTTTCTTTTCAATGAAAACATGGGAAATTGCAACATCCTGCCTAGAACGTTCATATTCCTGCTTTACCAATGGATCTACAACCTGTCTCTGGATATGTGTCTCCAGCAATTGTTTTCTGTAGCCTTCATATTCTTTCATCAAAGCATTTACAGTATCCAGACCTAAATCTTTGGCTTGCTGAACTTTCAATTTATAATTGATAAAAAGCTTTAAATAATCATCTAAAGAAGATTTTGAAAAATCTGCCTGTCCGTTGATACTATTTTTTTGATAGATATATGAAAATTCCTCAGAAGTTACCGGTTTGTTATTAATTGTAAATAAGGTCTCTGCTGCATCTGTATTATTGCAAAAAGAAGATCCAAATAAAAGTGTCAGACCAAACAAGAATGATTTTTTCATAAATGTCTTTTGATTTTTAGTGAACGAATATACCATTTCCCCTAAAATTGATTTCAATGAAAAAAACGAAAAAGTTAATATTTCTCTTAAAATTTCTAAACTCAGGTGCAGGCAATAAAAAACCCGGCATTATTAGCGGGCCATTTTATTAATGAATGAGCTTAGCTTATCGCCCTTCTACTTTAAGTGTTTCGCCTGCTTAATTTTTCGATGTATTCTTTAATCTATTGACCAGTAATTTTGGGGGTGAAACCAAGAAGGTTCCAAAGTATAGATATTTATTTCAAAAGAAAGGAAAATAAAAGTTTGATGAAATAAAAAGTTATCCAAATTGGAAAATCAATATCATTTGGCATTTTTTAATATCAGATTATCTCACGTATTATCACAGATATTATTCAATATGAAAAATATTCAATATATCTGACACACTAATTTATTTATAGACCGATTTCATCTCATTCCATGGTTACTTGGGTATATTACACATTAATAAAATCACATTTACAATGAAATACTATGCGTTACTCTCTGCCAGATAAATAAACTTTACACAGACCAAAACATCTGTCTTATTTTACACACTCTTTGAAATCACATTACTGACACCGAAAGTACAGAATGTAACTATCATCACATTTTAATTTTATTTAGCATATATTTTCAATTAGGGAAAGATTGTTTTCATTGAGGGAGGTAGCAATTTATAGCTATAAAAACTAACATCACAGCAAGAATCAATTATATAAAATCAATGCCGCTCAGACAGGCCTTTTTATTGTTTTTTAGAAAATCAGCACAAAATAAATAACTAACAAATTGATATTCATTTTATTATACCATAAAATATTCTATTCTGGATATATCAAATCTTTGGTTTTTGCAGGTAACTGAAATATCCCGTGAGTTAACCGAACGGCATTGTGTACAGGATCCTGCTACCCTGACAAAAATTCTTTTCGATTTTCTTTTTATTGAAATAAATATTCAAATTGTTATTCCGGGGCTAGAACTCTGCTATTCCAACAGAATTCGATCTTTGATAAAGGTTATATTTTTGCACAGTTTCCAATAATCTGGGTACCTGGTAAGGCATAAACAAGCAATCAAATGCATCCAGCCCAAATGCTGCTTTGTATGCATCTTTTGTTTGGGTCATACATACAAACGGAATATTGTTTTGAATCAAAGTCAGATAAAGTAATGCTCCCTGCATCAAAGGCATGTCAAAATTGACAAAAGCTATAGCGGATTCATCTGTTGTTAAAGGGGGAATAAATGGTTCATCTGAAATTATCTCCACCTGCTCAAAATATCCTATAGCACTCAGCTGACTGTGCAGAAGCAATGCTGCCTTCTTATCCTCGTCAACAATGTATGCTACTGCCATGTTTTTCCTTTTTAAAAACAAGAAGTCTGTATTCTATTAGAAAAGCGGTACTAATACAATGACAGACTTCCAGCTTCATACACACAACATCAAAATCTGCTCAATTTCGGATTTTAAAAATCTATTGAAATAAAAGTATCTGAATAATTCATTTTCTACCGGAACAATTACCGTAATGCTATTATGAGTAAGGAACGGTATACAATGATTGAGGCAGCATGCATTTGTCAATACATATACACAGAAAAATAGCGTACAAAGCCACTAAGTTGCCACTGCGTAATTTTTGTATAATAAAGCTTTGTTTTGCGACTCAGCGCAAGATAAAAACGTATGTTCCGATATTTTACTGTCAATTCATACGCGGTTTAACATTACCCTTTAAACCACTCTTTGATTTCAATTCTTTTTTCCCTGGTGACATCAAGCGTATCTCCTGTTTTCAATAAGATCTGGCCTCCGTCGCGGTTCAGGATCCTCTCTATAAAAATCAGGTTGACCAGGTAGGATTTGTGTGCTCTGATAAAGCCAAAATCATTGAGCTGTCCCTCAAAATGTTTCAGGGTCTTAGATGCTACCAGCGTACTTTTATCTTTCAGATGAATGCAGGAATAGTTATTCAATCCTTCTATCTTAACAATATCTTCCATCGGAATAAAATAGACGCTCTCTGAAGTGCTCACCGTGATTTTATCTTTCTGCTTATTCAATAATTCATAAAATGACAACTGTGAATTGTTGCGGCTTTCCTGCAGCTTAGTCTCAGCATGCAGGATAAATCTTTTTATAGTATCTTCCAGCTCTTCTTCTTTTACCGGTTTCAGTATATAATCAAATGCCTGTAATTTAATCGCCTTTAAAGTATAAGTGGAGTAAGCTGTCACATATATGAACGGAATTTCCAGATTAGCAATTTGTACATGTAAGTCTACTCCTTTGATCAGCGGCATATCTATATCCGAGAAGATCAAATCCGGTTTTCTGTCTAATATCGCCTGATATGCAAGCACCGGCCTGGTAAAAATCTCAATGGTGTCAAAATAATCAGTGACATCCATCAACTTGTCTTTCAGCAATAATGCTGCATGCTCCTCATCGTCTATGATAAATACGGTACTCATTTTACAGGAATTTTAATTACAACAGATGCACCTTCTCCCTCCGGCAGATCCCTGATCTCAATGCGGCTTTGCTCAGACATGAGCTCCAACCTTCGTCTCGTCAGTTCCATGCCGAGATGCTTTCTGTCATTATGAATAAAAGATTTCAGCTCAGCAGATTTTTTAAAACCGATTCCATTGTCCCTTACTTCTATTTTCAGAAAATCTCTATCTACAGACAATATTATGGAAATCTGTCCACCTCCATCCTCCTTATTCAAAATTCCATGCTTTAAAGCATTTTCTACTATCGGCTGGATCAGCAATGGCGGAATCAGAATTTTGCCGGTTTCAACATCTTTATCTACTAAAATCTCATAGGTGAACAACTCTTTATTCCGGGAGCTTTCCAGCTTGAGGTATAATTCCAGCATCTTTAATTCCTCATCTAAGGAAATCATTTTTTCACCGGTTTTATCTATGACCATTCTCAATAAGTCACTGAACTGAAACAATGCATTCCGGGCCCGGGGCAAATCTTTCCGGTATACAAAAAAGTCTATCAGATTCAGGCTGTTAAAGATAAAGTGAGGATTCAAACTATTTTGCAGGACGCGTACCTCATACTCATAGGCTTTTATTTTCAGCTGATTGGCTTCTTCCGCAATCTGATGATCCCTGCTGGAAAAAGCCATTAATACAAACGCATTGTAAATAGCTATTCCTATCAGAAGCGGAAAAGACTGTAGATGAAATTTACCCAGATACAAGGTGTTCTGGGCAAAAACCGCTGAGAGTATAAAACCAGCTACTGAGGCAAGTGCTATAAAGAAACTACCATAGATAATCGTCAGAAATGAAGTAGTCATCGTAAGTCCTTTCATACTATCTCTATTCCGGAATATAATCATATAGATCACCACAATCATGAGCACCAGAAAGAGATACATAACTATATTGGTTATAAATAGTGTGCGCCAGTAATAATTTACCACTGTATTGAAAGCTGCAACCAATAAGCAGCTCAAAGCTGCCCAAAACGTAATCATCCGGGCTAATTCTAAAAACGGTCCCTGTGTATAAAAATACCTGAAGGACAATATAAATCCTCCGACGCCCAGGATGAAAACCGGGCCGGTCACTGCTACTGCCAGCATGGGGTCATCAAACGGATAGTACTGAATGTTGGCAGGATCAATAAAATACAACAGGATACAATTGATGACAAAAAACAAGTTGCCAATCGTATACATCAGATATGCTTTGTCACGGGAAGAAACATACCGGGCACCCAGAACAATAGTGGTCAGCATAAGTATGCCCCAAAAAGGAAGCGTCATCCTGTTAAACCATTCTTTTGATTGATCGTATTGATGCTTCCAGCCTTTTATCTCTGCCTCAGACATCGGAATCCCTTCCATCTGGCTATATACATAATCATCGTATCTTCTGCACGCTACGAGATATGCATCTGCTATTTTTTCACCGGGATCAAATAGCTTAAAAAAAAATCTCCCTGCTTTTCCGGATTTTTCTTCACTAAATTTCATATAAGCACCACCTCTGAAAACCTTTTTCCAGTGTCCGTTAATATGTTCATACAAATCCATAGCTTCATAATAACCTGTCAGTATATAGTTGCGGCTGGTATCTTTTCTTAATATTTCACCGGGAATATATACCCATGCGGATTTCATCACTTTTGTGGGTCCATTGTAAATCGTATCTGTAGACTCACCTGCTGATATTTTCTGCATAATACCGGTAACATCCTCTGTATTCAAAGGCTGGTTGTACAGATATACTATTTTTTCGGGAAGATCACTTCTCGCCTCAGTGGCAAATAAAAACCCAATGGTAAGCAGTTGGGATAGCACACACATAAATACTCTTTTCATATTTCTTTTTTGCCATCACACTCCATTATAACAAATATAAAATTATATAATTAATACCCAAAAATATCTGCGATTACTTCTATTCCTGTCTATAAATGATTGACGATTGTTGATTGACGAATTACGATTGTTGATCGTTGATCGTTGATTTGAAATCTAAAATCGTATATCTAAAATTTAAAATCCGGTATAGTATTCTTTCATCAAACTTTTTCTTTCTTTCGTTTCCAGATTGATGTAGTCAAATTTTCTATACTCACAAAAAGAGCCTTCTTCTCTATCGCCATTGATAAATACCGCACCAACTAAAATGACGTATTTACAAGGATAATTAGTGTGACTGACCAGCACTTCTATACGTCTGTCGATGGCTTCATACATCACTTCGGTTGCTTCAAAAATCTGATTCTTTGCATTGCTGATTCGCTCTTTACTCTGTAAAAAAATCTGTTCTATTGTATTCATCTGAAAATCCAGCGAGCTGATATTTCCTTCTATGATTTCACCTTTCAGCAGCTTACCCAAAGCTCCTTTAGCGGCACCGCAACAAGCTGAATTACCATTTTGCCCGATACGGCTGATCTCCCCGATAGTTCCGTCTTTCGTAATACCGATGTGTGGTGCATAAAAGATGATGACTGCTCCATTTTCGGGTACGTGGTGAGCAAATGCGTTCATACCTGTCAGCCCTGCAAACGGAAATCCATTGAGTCCTCCCATCTTGAACGGTCCCAGCATTTCATAAGCTCTTGCCGGGTATTGTATAGCATTGACATCATCGCAGCACATGCTGTCTGCATGCATCAGCTGATTGGGTTTTAAATGAAGGTTTTCTTCTATAGTGTCTAAAAGACGATTGACGGTATCTATGGAGGTCATTGCTCTCGGGTACCATTTTTTTACGGAATTTATCATAGGATTGATGATGTACGATTTTTGATTATTGATTGACGATGTACGATTGATGATTGTTGATTGACGATGTACGATTGTTGATTCTTATTGCTTGCTTTTTACCGTTTTTATTGAACTGACGACAATTGCCAGTAATTCATTGACTTCAATTTTAAGTGCAGATACTCTTTCTTCACTTACCAGCTTACTTTCTTCTAAAATTTCCAGCCAATAAATGGTTTCATCTGCTTCTTCTTCCACTATCTTTAGCTTATTGATAAAATCTGCAGATGATTTTGCCCGGCATGCGGCTCTGTAATTCGCTCCGACAGATGTGGAACTTCTTATAACTTGTCTTGCTATCGCCCAGGAAGATGTTTTGTTGGGTAGCTCATCAATCAGCTTTATAATTTCCAACCCAACTTGTTTTGTCCTTATTTTAATCTGTTCTTTCATAATTTAGATGTACGATTGTTGATTGACGATTGACGATTGACGATTGAAGGTTATGATTTAAAATCGTACATCCAAAATCTAAAATCGTCAATCAGAATTACATTAAAATATTATTTTCTGCCTGAATGACCGGCGGCAAATCTTTTTCGCCCAGCATCTCTCTGAGATCTATTTCTATAGTTCTGCTCATAGATGTCATCGGAATATCATTGGCTCCGCCTTCAAATGGATTCTCTGTACTTTCTCCTATCTGTTCCAGGACAAGGAAAACCCAGCCGACCAATGTGCTGAAAGGTATTGTCAGCCAGATGAAATGTTCACCCATTTTTGAAAATTCATTCAGAAATCCTAATGGCAGGAAGAATGTAAGTGTATAAACGAAATAGATGTTGACGCTGGAAAACTGTCTCGGATAAGGGAAATTTTTGATTCGCTCATTTTTACCTTGCTGGTCATAGAGCTCTTTTAAGAGATTCTGCATTTCTACATAGTTCAAATCTGAGATCTTCCCCTGCTCATTGAGCTGTCTGATTTTTTCAGATTGTAATGCAATCAATTGTGTTGCTCTGTTCTTTTTGGAGAGTATCATCTGACGTTCTTCCTCGCTCAGATAAGTCTTCAGCTCTTCTCCCAAATCACTCTCCCACTCGGGTACTTTGTAATATCTCAGAAATTCCTGGTTGTAGCTTTTAGTTTTTACATTTTCCCAGCTTCGGCTTTCTCTCAGCTGAAACCGCAATGCTGTCAGCCAGGCAAAGTGACGATACACCAGTTCTTTGTGCAACTGCTTCTCCTCTGCTTTATCCTGACTTCTGACAAAATCTTTGACCATAATACCCCACGTACGGCTGTTGTTGACGATAGCGCCCCAGATTTGCCTGGCTTCCCATAGTCTGTTGTAGGTCTGTGTATTTCTGAATCCTGCAATGAATGCTGCGGCTGTACCTATCAACGCTACCGGAACCCACGGTATCGCCAGCCATTTCCAATCCAGAAAGTAAAACAATAATGTAGGCACACTGCTGACTAACAGCATGTGATAAATCTTCTTCCGTGTCCAGGGAATAAAATATCTGAGAGAATAATGACTACCTGTGTTCATATTGACGAATTACGATTGACGATTGTTGATTGACGAATTACGATTGACGATTTGAAATCTACAATCGTATATCAAAAATCTGAAATTATAAGCCCCTAATGTTCTGTTTCTGTTATTTTCAAATCATTCAGATCCAGCTGAAGCTCTGCTTTGCGAATCACTTCATCGCTGAATAATTTTTCCTTTCTCATTTTAAACAGTTCTTTTCGCTGCAATGCATATATTTCTTTCAGAATATGGTGATATGTCGCAATATTTTCACGCTCGCTGACATCACATTCTACAGCGTTGATATTCTGTTCCAAATGGGTAATATCACTTTGCAATGAGGCCGAATACAATGCCAGAAATTCATTTTCTGCCACCTTATTCTTATATTTTTCTGCAATCACAGCACTCGCCAGACCGGAAAGTCTCAGCTGAATATGTGCTTGCTGTTCCTCTTCGGGACGGATATTGTCAATTTCTCTGAGACGAATCCACTTTATTATAAAAGGCAATGTCAATCCCTGAAATACCAATGTGACGAAGATGACGACAAAAGTGATGAAGATGATGAAGTTTCTTTGCGGGAAAGCTGTTCCGTCGCTCATCAACAGAGGTATGGACAGAGCTGTCGCCAGCGATACCACACCTCTCATTCCTGCCCAGCTGATGACTAAAGGGCCTTTCCATCCGGGAGTCGGTTCTTGCCGGGCTTTTTCACTCAGCCATCTGGGAATATGTGCTGCAGGAAATACCCAGAGATATCTCAATGCGATAGTAACAGCACTGATTATCAATCCATATCTGATACCATCTGCAACGGAATAGTCACCCAAACCATGTATGATTTCGGGAAGCTCCAAACCTATTAATACAAACACCAGCGTATTCATAGCAAATATCAGTGTCATCCAGACTCCCAGCATATTCATTCTGGTACTGCCTGTCTGAAAGATTTCGTGTGAACGATATGACATGAACAAACCTCCACTAACGACAGCCATCACCCCTGAAAAATGAAAGTGCTCAGCAGCAAGGAATAAAATATATGGTGTCATCACGGTCAATGCAGCATCTATCGCAGGAGTAGTAGGTAAAAAACGATGTACGGCATACATGATATGTGCTCCTGCGAGTCCTACCACGATACCCATTCCTGCTACCAGAAAAAACTGCCCCACAGCTTCCTGCATCGAAAAATGTCCTGTCAGAATAGCCAGCAATGCAAATTTGAACACAATGAGCGAGGATGCATCATTCACCAGACTTTCTCCTTCGAGAATAGTGGTAATTCTTTTAGGAATACTCATTCCTTTCATCACAGTGGCTGCCGCTACAGCATCCGGCGGCGAAACAATACCTCCCAGCAAAAATCCCAGTGCCAGTGTAAAACCCGGTATCAGCGCTGCGGACGAATATGCCACTACTGTAGACGTAAAAAATACAAGCCCAAATGCCAGCAATGCTATCGGCCGCCTCCATTTCCAGAAATCATTCCACGATGTGTACCATGCCGCTTCATATAAAAGTGGCGGAAGAAAGATTAGAAATATCAATTCCGGATCCAGATGCAATACTGGAACTCCGGGCATAAAACTGATAATAAGCCCCGCTATCACCAGAAAAACCGGATAGGCTACTTTTAGCTTTTTTGCCAGCATCACTAATAGAAATACGGCAAATAATAATCCGAGTATGTATAGTAAGTTGTGGTGCACTTGTGTTATTTGAAAGGTGAGAATTGCGAGTTATAACTTTCTAAAGCAATATTCTTGTTGTTGACTTGAAAGAACTATGTATCGAAAACAACTCGTATTGCACACTGATATGATTTTCTTGCATCATACTTAAAAAGTTTAAATTGAATTTTCTTGCATTTTCAATTTCCACTTTCCTTAGTCAATTATATTTGTCCGATATCCAGCCTGTCTATTTTTCCTGCTGAGTTAAGATGAAATTTAAAATAGACTCTGAAAGTTCCCCATTGTCCGGCATAAAAATTTCCGGTAATACTCTTTCCTTCATTTTCTACTTTGTCAATGCTCAGAAATTTTTCCTTTTTATCAAAAGCATTGTTGAAAAAAGATTTAAAGCTCAATATTCTGCCGTCATCTGTAAATGTAGCATCGTCCGTAAAAAATGAATACCACTGTTGCAGGTTGTTGTTTTGAAGTGCTTCAATAGCATTTCTGACTGTCTCATTTGTAATTTTGGATAAATCCATATTGTCGGTTTTAGTATTAGTGTTATTAAATGATTTTTGAGAATCGTCCCGGGTATTATCTTGCCCGCAGGCTGTAAGCGATATGCTTAAGATAAAGATTGTAATAGTCAGCGTCTTCATATGATATCCGGTTATTGATTGAAGGTTGAAGTACAATTGGCAATTATTGGATTCCGGTTTAGGATTTACGAAATACGATCATGAGCTGAGGAAATCTCATAACCGTACTCCGTAAATTTTCCCGTATCTCAATCCTTTAAAGGATGCTGTAAGTATACAATGACCAGATTCATCAACAGGAAAGGCAATTCTATTGATGCGCCTTTTAAATCTTTATGTAATAGCTGTAAACAGATAATCATCAGAATACCCGCTGCCATCAGAAAATTGCCCCATACAAATGTCTTAGGATGTAAAATCAGTAAGGCTGCCGCTATGGTAACGATTCCATTGATCATGACTGCTGTATTGCTAAAGCCCCACTTCCCAAACATCTCCAGCATTTGTACTTTACCTGAAAACATAGCATATCCCTGCTTCAGCCCCATGGATACTGTGACTAATATCAGTAATGAATTGATGATTTTCACTAACATATTTTTTGATTTCAATTACCCTGAATAATACTTTTATTGCCCTATCTGACTTATTTACTGCCACTTGTAATCCGGCAATTTTTCTTAATCTATTTCTTTATAACCTATTTAATTTCCAGGTAAATGTATATTAATTATTCAAACTTAATATCAGGTGATCTCTTCATTTTTCCTGATTTGCCCCAAAATACCTTATTTGAACTATAGTCATTTTTTTCTCCATCTTTGACAGCATCATCAATTTAGAATCAAAGCCTAACTCAAATAGGTATTTTACTAAATGAAACTCATATTTTAATCACCCATGAGTTGTCTTTTCGATATCTTATGTTATTTTCATAATGTTGTTGGTAGCATTTAGCTATTGTTTGTTTTAAAATCTGAAGAACAATTATATGTCGTTGTCTGACTACTCGAAAGGTACGCTCATCCCTTCCGCAATTATTTTAGGTGAGCACAGGTTTTTTGTAGAATCATTTGGAAAATTTTTAGAAAGCATAGACTTATTTTCTGATGCACGTATATTCAGCAAAGAAGACGAGCTCTTTCAATTTCTGACACAAAAAAGAAATTCAGTCACTTATCTTTTTTTAGATTTTTTTCTGAATGGAAAAAATTTAGCCGCTTCTATTTCTGCAATCAGAAATACAGAGAAAAAAATCAGGATTATCATCCTTACTGATACTCCAAGTCCTGTGCTATTAAAAAGTATTACTGATTTTCAGCCGGATGCAGTACTGCACAAATCGGATTCTATCAGAGACGTGGTAGAATGTATCCAAAGCGTAAATGATGGTATACCTTACCACTCTCCTACTATCCTGAATATTCTCGGACAGAACCAGAATACAGAATATTTTTCGTCACTAACTTTCAGAGAAATTGAGATCCTGGAATACTTCGCCCAGGGTCACACTGTCAATGAAACAGCTGAAACACTCAATCTCAGCAGACATACTGTATCAGCCCACCGGAGAAAAATGTTTTCTAAAACAAACAGTAACAGCATTATCGAACTTTTAGGATACGCCAGAAAGATCAATCTGATATAAGTTCGGGGAATACTCTGATTGTTTCAACTGCGAATATTCTCTGATAATACTCACCTGATACTTCTAGATCTTTTGCGGCTTCATGACTCTGTGTTCCACTCTATGTATGCCTGATTCGCACTAGGCTTTTTAGCGGATATCCGAAGGATAATTTTTCAAAGAGATAGCCACAATCCACTAATAATGAATAATGCTTTTCTGTATCTCTCCCGGGCAGGTAGTCTGGTTATAAATAATGATAGTAAAAGCTTCAATGTTATAATTCGTGTATTAATGGTATATAACAAGCACTGACTTCAGGTTTAAATGCAAACACCGTGTTCCCGTAATTCTTTCTGTTATTTTATATGGCCATAGCCTTATCTTTGCAGCGTGAGAAAACAGAAAAACAAGAGAATCATTATTGACGATCTGACGATCACCAGGATGGCTGCCGAAGGCAGAGCACTGGGGCATCATGAAGGGAAGGTCATTTTTGTAGATTATGCAGTACCGGGCGATGTAGTAAAAGTTCAGACGACTACCAGTAAAAAGGATTATGCAGTAGCGACTATTATGGAGCTCAAAACGCCTGCACCATACAGACAAAAATCTATCTGCGAGCATTTCGGAACTTGCGGAGGTTGCAGATGGCAGCATGTGCCTTATGAGCAGCAGCTGGTTTTCAAACAAAAACTAGTAGAAGAAGCATTTCAAAGAATAGGTCATTTGCAATATCCTGAAATGCAGTCTATTCTCGGAGCTCCGGATGTATATCAATATCGCAATAAGATGGAATACACTTTCAGCAATCGCGGCTGGCTGACGCAGGAGCAGATCGACAGCGGTGCTGATCTGGACAGAAGGGCTTTGGGCTTTCATGTACCGGGCAGATTTGATGGTGTCATGCAGATCAATACTTGTTATCTGCAGGATGACCCGGGCAACCAGATCCGAAATTTTGTACATCAGCTGGCTGTTGAGAAAGACTATACCTTTTACAATGTAAAAAGTCATGAAGGATTTATGAGAAATCTCATCATGAGAAATAATATCGCGGGAGAATGGATGGTGACTATCTCTTTCGGTGAAAATAACATGGATGCTATTCAATTCATGATGGACGCAGTGAAAAATAAGTTTCCTCAGATCATCTCGCTCAACTATGTCTATAATCCCAAAAAAAACGACACCTTATATGATCTGGATATTGTCAATTATTATGGCGAAACGTATCTGACCGAGACACTGGATAATATCAAATACAAAATAGGTCCTAAATCTTTTTTTCAGACAAATTCCAGGCAAGCCAAAAACCTGTATGATGTCGTCAGACGTATGGCAACGATCCGTCCTACAGATACTGTTTACGATTTATATACCGGTACCGGTTCTATTGCTTTGTATGTAGCACAAACTGCTCAGAAAGTCATCGGAATTGAAACTGTAGAAGAAGCGATCGAAGATGCAAAATTCAATATGCAGCTCAATAATATTCAAAACACAACCTTTTTGGCTGCTCCGGTTGAAAAAATCATGGATGAAGAATTTATCCTGAAAAACGGCAAGCCGGATGTGGTCATCACGGATCCACCGCGCGCAGGTATGCATGAAAAAGTGATAGATGTTTTATTGGGTGCTGCTCCGAAACAAATCGTTTATGTGAGCTGTAATCCTGCTACGCAGGCAAGAGATCTGAATCTTCTTTCTGAAAAATATGAAATTCTGGAGGTTCAGCCTGTAGATATGTTCCCGAATACTTTCCATATAGAAAATGTAGTCAATCTGAGGTTGAAGGAATAGGCAAGTCAACGTATCAGATAATTGTCAGAACTGTGGTTCAGGTGATTATTTTGATTTTATGATTCTATTGCAAGAAATCACAGCCATCATATCAATCCTAAAAATCATAGTCCAGACATATAGACAGACAATAAAAACGGTGATCAGCGATCTGTATTCTCAGCACGAAGGATAGAGGTGGTATCGGAACGCAGTGGAGACAGGAACCGAAAGCCTGGTCCGCCCGGCGGAACGTGCCCAAAACTATCTCACTCTCAGTAATTCTTTGAGCCTGGCTTCCATATTCTGATTTCTTTCTGTGCCATAAGCTTCTATAATATCCAGTTTTTCTTTGTGTGTCAAATGGAAGCTCATGGATGCCTCTTTATTCAACGAGGAAGGTGTATAGATAAACGGAATGATATGTACCGGCACTTTCAGACTATTAGCCAGTTGCGCTACAAACATATCATCATTATAATCCTGCTGGGTCAGAAAGTTAGAGTATATATTTCCAAACGGAAGAAGGATTTCATTGATGAGCGTGCTTTTTTGTTTGACATCATCCATCTTTTTCAATTTCACATCTGAACGGATCTGCACAAAGATGATTCCCGCTGTATTTTGTTCTATCCATCTTCTGAATACATTGATGAATCTTGTGCTCATGCCGAATCCATGATTTTCTTTCAGTCCCGCATCCATAATCTTCATTTCCGGATAGGTGGGTAAATATGCGGCAGGAAGTACATAAGGATATGTAGCATTGAGTCTCATAGCAGTGGTCAGATCAATATTTTCGGCGCCTCTGTCTTTAAAAAATCTCATATACTCTACTCCGTCCGGAATCAGATAGGTCAATTGACCTTTATTGGTTCCCGTATATGGCAAACACAGGTAGGAAACAGGATTTGCGCTGATCAGCAATACTCTCTGATCATTGATGATTGTCGGAGAAAATATCATCATCGGCAGCTCCGCGCTTTGCTCTACTTTGGTATAATCCAGAATTTTTCCCAAAAGCAGTCCTCCTGTATTTTCCAGCATCTGATTGTCAAACCAATATGCTCTGTCTTTTCTGTAATGCTGACCATACTTTTTAAAAGACTGCCATGGAAACAGTAAATCATTGGCTGCTATACCGGAAAAAATAGCATTTAAAACATCTTTTCCTATATCATCTCTGTATGCAGGGTCTAATGGGTCAATATTTCGCCCCTGCTTCTTTAAAAAGTACAGATGTCTGAATAAAGCGTTTCCCATCATACCACCGGAAGCTCCACTCATCATGAATGTATGATCCATCAGGCGGCCACCTGTAGCTGCTTCTAATTGCTGCAAAACATGCATGCTCCAGAATCCGGCTCTCAAACCTCCACCGGAAGATTGCAGGAAAATGATATATGGCTTGCGGCCTTCTTTTTTGAGTAGCTTCGATTTCCAGTTCCAGAGGATAGATTGAGAATTCTGAATATCTGCTCTCACCTCTTCCCGGGGAAGATTATCAATAACAGCCTGGTTACTGTATTCCAATTCAGGTTTTTTGTAGTCAAGGCCTAATAATTTATGCTTGTACACCACAAATTCAAACCCGGAAATGATATTCAGAACTGCCAGTAGAAAAGCAAAAACAATAATTCTCCAGCCTCCTGCCCAATAGCTGATCACACAGGCAATAGCTATTGTCACTGAAAAAATGAGCATCAGCGCAGCTCCTGCCGGTATTCTGAAAGCAGGATTGTCCAGCATGATACCGTATGCCAGCAAGATCGTCACGCATACCACTATAATCAGTAAAGTATTGAGATGGTGCTGTCTGAGTACTCTTCTGACCAGGGAAATATCATAATGATCCACACTTCTCACATATCTCCATCTGAAAAGCCCGTACATATAGGTTTCTACCGGCCACTGAGAATGGTCTAAAATCGGGCGATCGGGATCTAGTTTGTCCAGAAAAATATTGCTTTCTTCCAGCTTCTCTCTTGTTTTCTCTGTCAGACCGCGGAGAAATCTTTCTACGTTTTTATTGAACAGGGAGAAATAAATTACGACTAAAATGATCATCAGTATCTGTCCGAAAATCAAACTAAAGACATACATCCAGATTTCTTTCACCGGGGTTTGTTGTCCCAGATGAAATCTCACCAGTGTAGTGATGTAAATGATATTGAAGCCAAGAGGGATAATGAAATTATTGAAGCAGAAATTGACAAAAGGCCTCGCCAGTGACACTAAAAATTTAAACCTGAAGCTGTTCAGCATATAAAAACAGGTGTTCCATGTCATCATGAACCCACCCAAAGCAAATCCCAGCATCATATAGCTGAGGGAAGATACTGTTCCCAAATATTCAGGATTCAGCAAAAGATATGGTCCGCCATAAGCTTTTGCATAATTATTAGAAGCGACCAGCGTCAGTAATATCCAGTAAAGCATCAGCAGAGGATGCTTCTTGACATGCAGCAGAAAGAGCTGTATAGGAAAAGAGTAAATAAAATTTTTGATTCTGTTCTTCAAAATGATAAATAATTACAATCTTCTAATGTTTAGTTAAGTATAAGACGAGTTGTAAATTTACTCAATACATAAGAACTATAAATTTTATTTTTCGACATTCTACTTGTAAATCACTCGTGTATTAATAGCTGATTCAATGATTTGTTGAACGTAAAAGCGCAAAGATTTCGCATATGTTACTACCTGAATAATAAAGTCGCCACAGATGCACAGATGTATCATAATACTATTCGCTGATAGCTTAATTTGGACCCGCCAAAATTGATCAATAATCCAACTTTATTGCCAGATACTTTTAAATAATTGATGGTTTGTGC
>JBBCIS010000005.1:0-172366 GCA_037189845.1 bacterium | reverse complement strand
AGGTGGTAACATCAAAGCCGAGTAGTACTAATCGCCCGAAGGTTTTATATAAGTTATGTATGGCAGACGAATCACTGTTATACGTAGAGCAAAGTCCAGAACAAGAAATTACTTCCAGCTATGTCAACAATATACTGGCTAAAGCCAAAGGATATAATGGCGGTTATAGCAAGGGTGTTCACCTCTTCCCATTCCGAACAGAGAAGTTAAGCCCCTTAGCGCTGATGGTACTGCCCCTTGCGGGTGGGAGAGTAAGTCGCCGCCAACCCACATAATCAAGACCCTGAGTAAGATAATTACTCAGGGTCTTCTCGTTTAGGGGGGATACCTTAAGCAAAGCTATCCGATCCGGGTAATAAATATTCCCTGAATAAACCGGTAGAAAGAAGTTCTGATTATTGATAGGTTGCTGCCAGATCTCGCCAAAGAGAATCATCCTGTGGAACAGGTGCTGTAACTGAAACGGATTCTTTGCTGACAGGATGTGTGAATTCAATTTTGCGGGCATGCAGGTGAATGCTTCCGTTCTGATTGGTTCTTGCGAAGCCGTATTTTATATCTCCTTTTATAGGTGACCCAATGAATGCCAGTTGGCTTCGTATCTGATGATATCTGCCGGTTTGTGGTGAAACTTCTATAAGATAGTATCTGTCAGACTGATGGATAATTTGATAATCCAGTATGCACAGCTTACTTCCGGCGACTTCTTTGCTGAAGACTTTTGCCTTGAGCTTTGCGCTATCTTTTATTGTGTATGTGCTAATTGTACCCTTTTCTGGTTTAGGAGGATTCAGAACGACTGCCCAATATGTTTTTTGTATTTTTTTCTCTTTAAAGAGAGCATTCATACGTTCCAATGCTTTGCTGGTACGGGCAAAAATAACTATACCGGAAACCGGTCTGTCTAAACGGTGTACAACCCCAAGAAAAACATCACCAGGTTTTTTGTATTTTTCTTTTATATACTTTTTTACCTCATCTGTTATCGGAGCATCTCCGGTTTTGTCACCTTGTACCAATGCACCTGCAGGTTTATTAATAATAATCAGATGATTGTCTTCATATAAGACAGAAATAGACATACTACAAAGTTATAAATTATAGATAGCTTATTTTTTCTTTCCTATCCAAAATTTCTGTTCTCTTTGTAGCTCCGGTTTTTCTTCGAGCAACGGAGAATCCCATGCATATGCATATTCATATTCTAATGTGTTTGTGTAGCCAGTACCGGATTCTTTAGTTACTTCCATGTGCAGAAACCCTGTTGGATCATAGCTATACGTAGTAATATACTCAGGTACTTTTTCTCCAAATTTGAAATAGCTCATTGAGAGAGGTGCTCCATAGCCATTGGGAGGGTATTGATATACCTTCGAACTCATCTCTTCTCCCATATAATAGAAATTCTCTTTGACGATTTTGTAGTGCCTGTTGTAGCGGAATTCATACTCTTCCATTAAGCCGAAAATTTCTTTTCCGGTAGGCTCTCCTATTGAATCTCTTTCAGGAATCATTGATTTTACTAAAATTCCGAGTACCAGGCCTTCTTCATTGGATTGTACTTCATACTCTTTCAGGTATGGGTATGTAACAGTCATTCCTATCCATTTTTTACCTTGATTTCTATAATCAAATACAATGGGCTCTCTTTCTGGTTTTAGTATTTGCTTCCGGGTAATATTCTGATAAGAATCATAATCATATTTTGTAATGGTATGACCATCGTATTCTGATTGTCCGAACTCAACTTCCTGTGTAACCAGCCCCTCTTTATTGAACAAATATAGTTTTCTCAGATATTGTACTGTTTGCTGTCCGTTGCTTACATTTTCATATACTCTGCAAGTATCCACCTTATAGTACTTGGTGAGCTTAGGATCAAATTTGGGAACAAGACTGATAGCTTGCCCATGACAAAAATTAAAAGAGAATGAAAGTGAAACTATTAGAAATAGTAAACGGAACAGCATTTAGTAGAGTTCTTTATGTAAATAACTTTTTTCCTCTGGTTCTATTGCATCGTATTGACGATTAATGAAAGTTCCGATTTTTTTTACTGCATCGTTGGCTTCCGGTATCAACCCGGCAAACCATTGGAAGACATGCATCATTCCTTCCCAAATTTCCATCTCAACGATGACGCCCGCCTGCCTCATTTTTTTACTAAGCCTGGTAGAGTCGTCCAGTAAAACTTCCTCAGTACCTACCTGAATAAAAGTGGGAGGAAAATGATTGAATTCACCAAACAGCGGTGATATCAAAGGATTTTTCAAGTCTTCTTTTCCCCTGTATTTTTGAGCGAATACCCCAAGAAGTTCTGGTCCGATCAGTGGGTCTTTATCTTTTTTTCTGGTAACACTATCACCTGAACCCGTAAGATCTGTCCATGGAGAAAGCAACACTAATGCTGCAGGCAGCTTATAGCCTTCATCTCTGAGTACCATTGTAACCGCCAGTGCTAAGCCGCCTCCGGCAGAATCACCTGCCAGAATGATATTTTTTCTGCCTTCGCTTACTAATTGCTTATATGCCTTTAGTGCATCATCAGTGGCAGCCGGGAAAGGAGCCTCCGGAGCTTTTCTGTAATTGACAGCCAGAACAGGGTGACCTGATGCACGTGCAATACGTCCCAGCATACCTGCATGTGTATTATAAGATCCTACGCAATAACCACCACCGGGGAAGTATAAAATAACTTTCTCATCGCTGGATTTTTCAGGTATAAACCACGCAGCCGGAAGCCCGGCAAACGTTACTTCTTCCTTTTTTACATGATTGGGAAACTTTACGATATTGGCTAATCGTTCAAAACTATTTCTATGTGTAATAGTTTCAGTTTTGTTGATGAATAAACTCCTGCGAAAGAGTTTTACACCTAATTGTATCGCATTGGTTTGAAAACTAATCATCCTCCACTTTTCAACTTGTATTACAAATTAATGAAAACAAGTGAATATTTTATGGTTTTTAGGAGAAATAAGTAAGTGCATTGAGAAAGTGCAGACGTCTATTTCTCTTTCCTAACAGAAAAATCCATAGCTTTGTCGCTTCAAAAATCATGTCTTATGGAGATCAGGATAGCATCTTTCGGAAGTCCATTATATAAGCAAGCCGTAACCTTGAGGACAAACGTTTTGAGGAGACCTTTGAATCTTATCTATACTCCGCAGCAGCTGGAGGAAGAGAAAGATCAGATACACATGGTTGCTGTAGAAAATGAAGAAGTTGTTGGAGTCGTATTGCTACAGAAGATCGATCATAAGACCGCTAAAATGCGTCAGTTTGCTGTGAAAGATAAATTTCAGGGGCAAGGTATTGGCAGCGAGTTAATGGCATTTTTTGAAGATTATGCAATAGAACATGGTTTTTCCAGAATTGAGCTTCACGCCCGTGAGCGTGCTGTCAGATTCTATACACAATTTGACTATGAAAAAGTGGGAGAGGTTTTCAAAGAAGTGACTTTAAATCACTATAAAATGGTGAAAGACCTTGAAGATTAGTCATTTTAAGCATATTATTTTCTTTTTGGGGTGTCTTCGTCCCGATAGCGATCGGTGGACTTCGTCCGGGCTTTCAGCTCATGTCCTTTGCTTCGCTGCGGATACCTCTTCTATCCCTCACCCGGCTGACGCATACCACTAATTCACTTCAATCTTTAAGATTTTTATCTCCTTGTCTTTATTTTTTTACCAATGTGATGCATGCATTGAAATTAGCTGGTATGGGTGTGACAACAGTGATGCTCCTGTCATATATAGAATTGAGACAGGCTTATTTTTTATATCAGGACAAAGATATCCAATGGAAAGGAATGGCCACAAAGTCAGGAGAATTTGCCAATAAGATCGTTTTCGGAGAAATAGGGAAAGGTCTGGCAGCAAGTATTTCAGGAAAGATTTTCATCCGAACGATATCGATGACAGGCATCTTGTAGAATAGTTCTTTTCAGATAAAACATACGCCTGAAATAAATCTGTAAATATCATGTGAAAGCCGGCCGTTCTATGGTCGGTTTTGTGTTTTTAATCATAGAATGAACAATAATATCTGCGGTTAAATCCTAATTTCTGTACATTACTTTTAAAACAGGATATGAAAAGTTATCTCCAAATATTACTGCTATGCGGCTGTGTTTTGCTTTTGAGCAGATGTGGAACTATTCCTTCTGGAGCAACTGCTGTACAAAATTTTGATAAAGAAAAATACTTAGGCAAATGGTATGAGATTGCCAGATTTGACTTCCGGTTTGAGAAAAATCTGAACAATACCAAAGCAGAGTATTCCATTCAGGATGATGGAACTATCAAAGTCGTTAACAGCGGCTATGATTATGTGAAAAATGTAAATAAAACAGCAACAGGTAAGGCGAAATTTGTCAAAGAAGATAATATTGGAATGTTGAAGGTTTCCTTTTTCGGTCCTTTTTACTCCGGATATAATGTCATTGCAGTAGATGAAAATTACCAATATGCTTTAGTTGCAGGTGAGAGTCTGAAGTATTTATGGATTCTTTCCAGGGAAAAATCTATTCCTGAAAATATAAAAAATGAATATCTGAAGCTGGCAGAATCTATCGGATATAATACGAGCGAACTCATCTGGGTAGAACACGATAAATGATTTGCTTTAAAGTAAAAAACCGACCCTTTTGAGGTCGGTTCATATTCTTAAAAGTAGATTTCAATTATTGTACAATCAGCTTGCTGACCGCCATATTCTGACCGGCTTGCAATTGTACGATGTACAATCCTTTCGGTAGCTGAGATACATTGATATCTGTAAAGCCGTTGTTGAGTCTTTCAGTTCTGATGATTTTTCCGGAGATGTCAGAAATTCTAAGGATAGCAGGTTCTGATACTTTCCATTCTACACGCACCTGATTTTTGGCAGGATTAGGATAGATAGAAAGAGGTATGTTACTATGCGAATAAACCGGAGTGACAGTAGCAATTCTGGTATTCGCATGATTGGTGATGACCGGTTCATTGAAGTCAAAATAAATTCCCGCTCTGTTATAGATGCTGTCACCTACCACTAAATCTTTCCCAGGACGAAGTGCCAGCGTGACAAAACCATGAGAACCCGGTTCATTGACATTACTGTCCGGCAATAGGATATTATCAAATACAAAGGTTGCAATTCCAGCTCCTGTATAGTTCCATGTGTAGTTGTGACTAGCGCCAATAATACGAATTGTAGATGGATCCAGATTCCCTATGATAGAATCTACTATTATCACTTGAAAAGCTGTATCTGTACCAGTATTTTGGAAACGGATGGTATAGATGAGCTCTTTGGAATTAGATAGTTCAGGAGTAAGTGTAGAATGATTGACTATCTTGTCATTCGGGTCATAACTTCCAATGATAGTATCAATGATGCTGTAGTAGTTATTTTCAGGAGTGATATCACCTTCATTTTCTACCCACATTTCGTATTGATAGGTATCACCTAAAATACTGGCTGTTGCAGGAAGTTTGAATGATACACCAAAGTGTTCAGTTTCGAAACTTTTTACATCAATATTGTTCCAGATTAAAGTATCGTTAGAGATGGTATAATTATCCGGAAGGATATTCTCTCTTGACCATTCAGCCGGTGCTAATATTTTAATTGTGCTGTTGTTTGCCGGAAGTATGTTTCTGTTTTTCACAAATACAGAAAGTTGTGCTGTCATTCCAGGTCTTGCCACAGAATTGATTCCTATTATTTCCAGATTTGTATTTGGTTGCAATTGCACGAGAAAATCAATTGTATCGTGTGGATTAGCTTCATTCACTACAGCATTAGCTTGAGCAGGAGTGATGCTGATTATATTGTCATACGGAGTGAATAATTCCAAAGTGTATTCACCGGCTTCATGAATTGCAATTCTATATTGACCTTTCCTGAAAGAGGATGAATATTCCCCATTGCCTTTCACTATGGCATCATGAGCTAAAATGTCTTCTTCATCAATGACTTGATTCATGTTGACATCAATATATACCGACCCGGAAATACTCATCAGCGAAGTAGAATTACAAATCTTGTCAGAATCTTTGCACAATGGCCATTCTTCGGTTTCTCTGATCCACATATTTTCGTTAGGAATACAATCGACTCCTAAATTTGAACCTTCAAAAGATTTTAGGTTTGGATGGAAGGTTGGCAGACAAGTCAATTGGGGGATGTTGTGCAACTGTAAAGATTTTAATGTTTCAGGTATAGATTCTAATCTTTCTAAATCTTGATTTGTAATGATTAATGTGTCGAGATCAGGTAAATAATTTAGTAGCTGTTGAATCGTACGATATGATACTCCTGCCGGATACTCATTAATATGTAAGGACTTAATATTTGAATAGCCCATAACTTCTCCAATGATGTGGACTTTATCTGTTTTTAAATAATCCAGTTGTTCGGGTAACTGCTCTATATTAAAATTCCCATCTGCTAAATAATGATTGTGAGGGATTTCTAATGATAGTCTTTTTATATGATTGATAGCAGAAAGATTATAGTATTCAAATTCGTTATTTGAATAAAGAGTAAGTAAATTGAAATTGGGAAGATTTTTGTTTTTAATCAATAGATTATAAATGTATAAATAATTATCAGCAGCTAATCTGACCCCAAAGTTCTCCAAACCTAGAGGTAAATTCTCTTCACATTGTGATAGTGATCTTTCGCATAGGAATGTCTTTAATTGGTTCGGCCAAGTGCCTATTAGTGTAAATGGGTCAGAAGAACCGCCCGTCATAGCTACATTGTGGGTGATACGAAGATATTTTAGGTTGTCAGGAAGCGAAGTTGAAAGTGATTGATTTCTGGAATTGATTTGAATACTATCTATATTTTTTCCTTTAATTTGAACATAAGAAAAGGTGGTTTGCAAGCGATTGACATTTACTCTAGTAATTTGATCCGGTAGTAACTCAAATACTGTAGTGTCAGCATGAATATTGTTTTCTACGTTTAAGGTATTTACATTTGGGAAAAATGAAAATATTTCATCTGATTGAGTCTTTGAAATATAATCAGTTGCGCCGATGTGCAAAGATATTGACCTCAATGTAGCAGTGCAATCAATATCAATGGAATCAACCTTACCATCTTTTAATTTAAAACAATCGCCGGTCAAGAAAATAACGTTTTTTGTTGACACATCATATTTTACCCAATTTTCAGCTGATAGTTGAGTTGTAGCAAAAAGTAAAAGAAGTAAAGAGTAGATATATTTCATGTATTTGGAGTTTGAAAGGATAAAGATATAAATGATTTCTTATAAGGTATTGCTTTAAAATAAAAACCGACCCTTTTGAGATCGGCTGTATAATTTGAAGAAGGATTTTATCCTTGTCTGAGTCTTCTGTCTAAAATCTTTTGTCTTTCAATTATCTCCCGGTAGCAGCAATTCTGTCGTAATCTTTCTGGAACTGCTCATACACACTCGTGATACCTTCACGAAGATCGATTTTGTGTTTCCAGCCCATGTCGTGAATTTTAGTGCAATCCGTCAGTTTTCTTGGAGTGCCATCCGGTTTGGAACTGTCCAGTGTCAATTCGCCCTCAAAACCTACTATTTCTTTGACTAATAATGCGAGATCTTTGATGGAGATATCTTCTCCTGTACCTACGTTGACCAAGCCTGTATCAGAATAGTTTTTCATCAGGAAGTAGCATCCCGCTGCCAGATCATCTACATGCAAAAATTCTCTCATCGGAGTACCGCTTCCCCAGATGACGACTTCTGCTGCGCCATTGATTTTAGCCTCGTGAAATTTGCGGATCAATGCAGGTAAAACATGAGAATTGTTCAAATCGTAGTTGTCATTCGGTCCGTAGAGGTTTGTAGGCATTGCTGAGATGAAATCCGAGCCATGCTGACGACGATATGATTCACACAATTTGATACCTGCAATTTTGGCGATAGCATAAGGTTCGTTGGTATCTTCTAAGTATCCTGACAAAAGATAATCTTCTTTCAATGGTTGCGGTGCCATTTTGGGATAAATACAGGTGCTGCCCAGAAACAAAAGCTTTTTGACTCCTGTCTCAAATGCACTGTTGATAGTGTTGCATTCTATCATAAGATTCTGATACAGGAAATCTGCACGATATACGTTATTGGCGTGAATGCCGCCTACTTTTGCAGCAGCTACAAATACGTATTCAGGTTTTTCTTTTTCAAAAAAAGCTTTAGTAGATGCCTGATCTACCAGATTGACCTCTGAAGAACTTGCGGTCAGAATATTCGTATAACCTTCTTTTTCCAGGAGTCTTACTAAAGCAGAACCCACCATTCCTTTGTGACCTGCTACATATATTTTGGCATTTTTTTCCATGACCTGATGATTCGTATTTTAATTAAAATAGAAATGTCCTTTACACAGTAATTGTTCATAGAATCAATTACAGATGCAAGAGGACATTTCGGTGGTTAAGGATTTTATTATTCGTGGTAATTGAAGACGTTGTGACCACCTTTTAGTAAGTATTGGTCTCTTTCAAACAGTTTAATATCTGATTCCATCATATCTTTTACCAAAGATGCTAAATCGTGCTTAGGTTCCCAACCCAGTTTTGTTTTGGATTTTGTAGGATCTCCAATTAATAAATCTACTTCTGTAGGTCTGAAATATCTGGGATCTACAGCTACTACCTCTGTTCCTTCAGCAACCTGATATTTGGGATTGTTGCAGGCTTTGATATAGCCCTTTTCGTCAATTCCTTCGCCTTTGAATTCTACTTCGATATCTAAATGTGCGAAAGCCATTTTGACAAACTCTCTTACTTCAGTAGTTTTTCCGGTAGCGATGACATAGTCTTCCGGTTCATCCTGTTGTAAGATCAGGTACATAGCTTCCACATAATCTTTGGCATGACCCCAGTCGCGTTTTGCATTAAGATTACCTAAATATAGTTTGTCCTGAAGACCTAATGCGATACGGGAAACTGCACGGGTAATTTTTCTGGTCACGAAAGTTTCACCTCTTAACGGAGATTCGTGGTTGAATAAAATACCATTACAAGCAAAAATACCATACGCTTCGCGGTAGTTTACTGTGATCCAGTAAGCGTACATTTTTGCTACTGCATATGGTGATCTCGGATAAAAAGGAGTCTTCTCTGATTGAGGGATTTCCTGAACTTTACCGTATAACTCTGATGTTGAAGCCTGATATAATTTTGTTTTTTTCGTTAAGCCCAGCAAGCGGATAGCTTCCAGTAATCTCAGTGAACCTACTGCGTCAACATTGGCAGTATATTCAGGAGTGTCAAAGCTCACCTTTACGTGAGACATGGCACCGAGATTATATATTTCGTCCGGTTGAATGTCCTGAATAATACGGATCAAATTAGTAGAATCGGAAAGGTCACCGTAGTGCAACCTGAAATTGATGTTATCAATGTGGGGATCTTGGTACAAATGGTCAATTCTGTCTGTATTGAATAAAGAACTTCTTCTTTTGATACCATGTACTTCATATCCTTTGCTGAGTAAGAGTTCTGCTAAGTATGCCCCGTCCTGACCTGTAATACCAGTGATTAACGCTTTCTTCATTTTAGTTAACGAAATTAAGTTGGTAAAAATAAGTTAATTTTTCCTTTTTTTACTGTCAGAATCAACTTACATGAATAATAAGGTCAATATTGCTGTTTTTATTTCCGGAACCGGCTCAAATGCAAGGAACATTATTAAGTATTTTGAAAATCATAATAGGATAGAGGTCTCTCTAATTGTCAGTAATAGAATAGATTCGGGTGCGCTTCAGATATCTAAGGATACAGGAGTGCCATTTTATATAATGAACAGAGAAGAATTTTCAGGAAAAAAAATCATTGAAATTCTTCAGGCACACAGAGTACAAAGTATAGTCCTTGCCGGATTTCTTTGGTTAGTTCCTCAACATTTGATTAAGTTATACCCCAACAGAATTATTAATATTCATCCTGCATTATTACCTAAGTACGGAGGGAAAGGCATGTATGGAATGAAAGTGCATCAGTCTGTAAAAGATGCCGGAGAAAAAGAGTCAGGCATTACCATTCATTTGGTCAATGAAGAATATGATAAAGGTGAAATTTTATTACAGGAAAGAATAGAAATTTTACCCGAAGATACTCCGGAGGAAATTGCTCAAAAAATTCATGGGTTGGAATATGCCAGTTTCCCTAAAACAATAGAAAGTCATTTAAAAAAAGAATTTTCACTGTAGCATCTAGTCAGAGAAAGAGGTCAGTTAGAATATAAAATACTTACTCCGCTTTCCAGATTTCCCAGGCTTTTTCGGCTTGCAGATACAGCATGTCGATTCCGTTTTTGATAGTAGCATTTTTATCCAATCCTTTTTGTAGAAAAGCTGTCACTTCCGGATTATAAACCAGATCATACAGATAATGTCTCTCTGTGATGGCTTCGTAAGGAATTGGGGGGAAAGTATCTACATTCGGATACATTCCTAAAGGAGAAGTATTGATGATGACCGTATATTCGCCCAGGATTTCGGGAGTAATCTGGTCATAAGACCATTTGTCCTGATCTCCGGTGCGGGAAACATATTTATAAGAAATGCCTGAATTTTTTAAAGCATATACTACTGCTTTGGAAGCACCGCCTGTTCCGAGCACCAGTGCTTTTTTGTGATGTGGTTGCAATAAAGGACTGAAGCTTCTCTCAAAGCCATGACAGTCAGTATTATAGCCAATTTTTTTACCGTCTTTAATTTTTATGGTATTAACAGCTCCGATTTCTTTTGCTGTATTGTCCAGATCATCCAGAAAAGGAATGACAGCTTCTTTGTAAGGAATGGTGACGTTGAGACCTGATAAATCGCCATTGTTCATTAGATCTTCTACCAGCTCAATGTTTTCAATCGGATAGGTATCATATACATGATTGGAAATATTTTCTCTTTTGAATTTTTCTGTAAAATATCCTTTGGAGAATGAATGGCTCAATGGGTAGCCGATAAGTCCTAATTTTGTTGTCATGTAGTTTTGTTCGATGTTTAAGGTTTAAGGTTCAAAGTTTGCTAACGCAACAAAAAATAAAGAAGGACATCAGGTACTTCTTCTGCCATTTGTCTGCTATAGGAGTATGGCGAATCGGGATTGCTGGTGTAAGCCAACCTTAAACAGTTCAAACTTTAAACTTTAAACAATTTATTTTAACTACTTAAAATCATTGCAATATCCTGATCATTTTCCATATCGGGATACATGTACAGCATAAAGATCTCTTTTCCGGGTGCTTCAGATAACATCATCATGAGCTGGATCAGCGCTTCCTGTTTTTGTCCCATATAATAGATAACGGCAATTCTGGCAAACTTTAATTCTACAGTAGATTTGCAAAAGATAATGCCCTTGTCCAGAATTTCCAAAGCAGTTTCTGAATCTCCTGCATGCAGGAAGATTTGCGCCATCAGCAGATAAGCTTCAAATCTTGCAGCAGAAATATCAATAGCAGTTTCAGCAATTTCTATAGCTTTCTCGACTTCTTTCATCACTTGTGCAGCTTCAGCAGCGACTATCTGATAATCGTAGTCCTGTTTTTCCATTTCAGCCGCTTTGATGAAAAATTTATATGCCTGTTCCCAATTGTCTTCTGCCTTATAGCTTTCACCGATTCTGTAATATGCTTCTGCTATATTAGGATTGATATGTAGCGCTCTTTTATAGTAGTATCTGGAAAGCTTGTATTCCAGAAGAGAGTCATGGCATTGACCTTTAAGAAGAAAAATCTCTTCGTCAGCTTCAAATTTACTTTCATAATCTTTGATAACCTCCAATGCTTTCTCATAATTCTTATTTCGGATATGGAGCTCTGTGATATCCTGATATACAAAATCCAGCTCATCATTGATGGCCAATACATATTCCAATGCATCTATGGCCTCGTCTAATTTATCCATTCCTTTAAATGCGCTGGATAAATTATACCATGCAAAAACTGAATAAGGGCTTTCGTTGATCAGCTGCTCGTGGAAGATTCTGCTTCGCTCATATTCTTCCGTGATTTCCATACAATAGTTGATCCGGTTGAGCGCTTCTTCGTTTTCAGGATCAACAGTCAGGCAGTTTTTCAGACACTGGAAAACTTCATTGTATTTTTCCCAGTCTTCATATACGTCAGCCATCTGCAAATGAATATCCGCGAGATCCTCTTCGTCAGAAACAGATAATCTCAGCTCAAGAATTTCAATCGCCTGCTCATATCTGGATAAGTAGGTGAAAATTTCAGCTCTCAGTAAATATATTCCGGATTCTGAGCTGTCAATGATCTCGGCTTTCTCTAAGATTTCCAATGCATCTTCGCATTTTTTTGTCTCAAAAAGAATTTGTGCCTTTTTCAATAAAATTAATGAAGAAAAAGGGTGTTGCTCCAATGCCTGATTGATTACAGCCATAGCAGTAGTAAATTCTCCTCTGAGCTCATAGAAATCTGCTAAAATTTCGAAAGATTCCGGATCAAGGAAAAGGGAAGCATTGTTTCGGATAGAGTCTTCGTATTTTTCTACGATATCGTTAATATGCTCGTTGTGTTCATCATCAAATTCAAATGGATTCATCTACACCTCCAGTTACAAAGTTAATACTTATATTGGCATTGCATTCTTAACATAAGTTATGAAAAGGTATTGATTGCAGAAAGGAAAAGATATGAACATTGTGAAAATTGTTAATAAATACATCCTGATTTTAATATGTGGAGTGAGTCCGTTTTTACTGTCGGCCAACAATAAATATAATATAGATGTAGAGCTGGAACCAGCTAAAAGAACGGTTAAAGGACACCTACAAATGAGTTTTTACAATTCTACAAATGATACACTTCAGGAGCTTTGGGTGCATTTGTGGCCGAATGCTTACAGCGGACATCATACACCCTGGGCGAAGCAAATGGTACAGCTGGGGCAGCTGGATTTCAGATATGGCAAATCACTAGGTAAAATTGACAGCCTGAACTTTACCGTAGATGGTCGGGCTTTGACATTGATGACTTCTGATGACCAGCCGGATGTAGGGGTGATATTGTTGAACCAGCCATTACTACCCGGTAAATCTATTACGCTTAATACACCGTTCCGGGTAAAATTACCTGAAATGACTTCCCGGTCAGGATATACAGGTTCATTTTATTCTCTGACACAATGGTATCCTAAATTTGCGGTATATCAGGGTGGTGAGTGGCAGTCTATGTCCTATCTGGAGCAGGGTGAGTTTTTTAGCGACTTTGCTGATTACCAGGTGAAAGTTACACTGCCTTCAGTGTACGGTTTTGCCGCTACAGGATATCAGTACAAGCCGGTGGATACGACGGAAAGTAAAATTACATACGAAGTTAATCAATCAGAAATTCACGATTTTGCCTGGTTCGCTTCCCGGAAATTCATTGTGAAGCAAAAAGAAATTACTTTAAAATCCGGCAAAAAAGTAACGCTTCAGGCTTATGTGCACAATGAAGCCATTGCAGATGATATTCTTCATTATGCCTCTGAAACGGTTCAGTACATGTCAGAAAATGTAGGTGAATATCCTTATGATGTATGCACTGTAGTAGAAGGGGTGGCAGGAATAGGCAATGGAATGGAATATCCGACCATTTGTAATATAGAAGGTGGAGCTACTTTGAAAGTAGAAGTAGTACATGAAGTCATTCATAACTGGTGGTATGGAATTTTAGCAAATAATGAAAGAAAAGAACCATTCCTGGACGAAAGTCTGACATCGTATTATGAACATAGAGTTATCGCCAGACTTGCAGAAAATGAAAGTTCATGGATAGAAGAACATAAAGGAGTGGCAAAATATTTCGGTCTCAACAGATTGCCTGAAAAGCCAATGGAGAAAAATGTGCTCCTGCAGCAATACAGAACCAATCTGCAACAGCCGGATAATCTTACTTCAGAGGAGTATTCCGGAGCAAATTATTATGCAATGATGTATGCTAAGGGAGCTTTTGATATCAAAAACCTGGAAGGATATCTGGGAAGAGAAGCTTTTGATCAACTCATGCAGGTATTCTATGAAAAAAATAAATTTCAGCACATCAGCATTGCAGGACTTCAGCAACATTTTAAAGAAGAATGTGACAAGGACACTGAATGGTTTTTTGAAGGAATATTAAAATCTTCAGAGGTTTCGGATTTGTCGGTAAAAGGCATCAGAAAAGAGAATGCCCGGTTGAATGTAACTTTGAAAAATAAAAAATCTTTGAAAACAGCTACAGAGGTAGCATTGGTTGACAAAGATTTGAACGTCCTGGAATCTGTCTGGGTAGAAGACTTTGAAAATGAAAAGCAAATATCTTTTTCTGATCACAAGGATGCTTATGCGGTTTTGGTTGACCCTCAATGGCTGACTCCTGAGAGTAACAGACGAAATAATTTTGCAAAAGTAAATGGTATACGTAGCTGGAAACCTGCACAGGTCAGGTTATTGGGTAGCTTAGAAGACCCGACTAAAAATCAGTTGTTTCTAACACCTGTATTGGCGGGTAATAAATATGATGGTTTTATGCTGGGATTAGCCTTGTACAACAGGGTATTTCCTGTGAAAAAGCTTGAATATGAGCTGGTGCCGCTCTTTGCTTTTAAATCAAAACAATTCAACTGGATTGGAAATGTGTCGTACCATATTTCTCCGAAGAAGCAGAAACCTATTGATATAGAAATCGGTTTGCATTCCAAATCTTTCTCTATCAATAACAGACCTATTGACCTGAAATTTATTAAGCTGCAGCCTTTTATGGAAGCAACATTCAGGAAACTGAGCAATGACAACGGACCGATACACAAAGTCGGTTACAGAAATATTCATATCTGGCAGGATGCTTATGCTGCGCAACGAGACAGTATTACAGGAGATGTGTCATTTTCAAAAGTAAAAGGACATTTCAATACGAGTGAGTTCTGGTATTCATTGCAAAATCTTCATTCCATATATCCGCATGAATTGAAGACAGTGGTCAGATTTGATAAAGATTATGTTCGCCAGTCCGTTGAATTCAGGCAAAAATTCAGGTATACCCGCAAAGGTTCATTCGTGCACATGAGATTTTTTGCAGGTGCATTTTATTACAGAAATGAGGATATCAGCTTCAGAAGAAATGCAGTTGTGGGTTTCAATATGAGTGGTATTAACGGTAAAAATGATTACTTGTACGACGGAAGCTACTTTGGAAGAAATGCTCAGGAGGGATTTGCTTCCAGACAAATGATGATGGGAGAAGGGAATTTTAAAGTTTTTACACCATTACAGAATATTCCCGAAGGCAAAACTGTCAATGGCCTTTTTGCTGCTAACTTCAAATTAGATGCTCCGGTCAAATGGCTGCCGGTACAATTGTTTCTGGATATGGGATACAGTATTGACAAAGTATTGATGCCGGATAATCTTTTACCGGTTAAACAATTTCACTACGATATGGGATTCTGTATATCACTGATGGATGAAGCTATAGAAGTTTATTTTCCCTTGCTGATGTCTGATAATTTCAGAACTTATTACAAATCCAACCTGCCTAAGTTTGGACAGAGAATAACCTTCGCCATCAATATGGATAAACTGAATTTTCACAAAGGAATTCGCGAAAATCTACTCGAAAAAGTCATGAAATAGTAATATAAGCTAACAAACTTTTATCTTAACAAGATGTTTAGAAATACGCGCTTTTTAGGATTTATTTTGTTGTTTTTTCTCGTTTCCTGTCAAAAGGAAAAATCTTTTGAGAAATATATTCCGGCAAAAATTGATTATGCCTGGATGACAAGTTTGTTGAATCAGTATCCCGATAAGGACATCAAATTTTCTGACATCAGCCTGCCTGGCTCACATGATGCAGGAGTTTATATCCTGAGAAAATGTTCTTTTGGTGCTAATGCATGTAATACTCAGACCCAGCATCTGGATATGGGTAAACAGTTGAAAGCCGGATACCGGATCTTTGATGTCAGACCTATGATTTTGAATGGCGAATATTATGCTCATCATACAACTGAATGCGGAGGTTTAGGCTGTCAGGGAGATTACATCAAAAATATATTCGAGTACACCAACGATTTTTTGGAAGAATACCATGAAATAGTCGTGTTGAGCTTTGGGCACTTCTGTAATATGAATGAAAATGATGAGCAGTTTCTAAAGATGTTGCAGGAAGTTTTCGGAGACAAAATCTATAAGGAGACAGAACGTGTAAACTACTTTTATGATTGGTCACTGAGAAAAATTCTGGGAGAAAATCCAGCAACCGGCAAAGTGATTTTAATGTTTGACAGCGGTTTTTCCAATACAGACGAGAACAGAAAGCAAGGATATTTTTCATCTTCTATAATGAATACAGTTGGTGGTTGGTCTAATAAGAGCGTATACAGCCAGTTGAAAGAAGATCAATTATTGAAATTTAATAATTACAGTCCGGCTCCATCCCGGCTTTTTCAATTTTCCTGGCAGATGACCCAGGAAACTGCACAGGCAGTGGCATGCGCAGTAGGAGATCAGAGCAATTCTATTCTGAGCTTTTCCAAACAATCCAATCCGGATTTTCAGATAGTTATAGATAGTATGGTACAATCAGGAGCTATTAACTCTCATAAGTATCCTCATATTTTCTGGTTGGACCATGGAGACGAATGGATGATCAGCATCGCTAAAACTATTTCTGAAATCGGAATTGCAGAATAGTCTTGCGGATTGCTGCAAGGCTGAGAGTTTTGAAGGATTATTATATCGCATTTAGCAATGTTAAGATTGGGACGTATACCGCTCGGTTCACGACATCGCCCTGAGTCGTCACCCTGAACTTGTTTCAGGGTCTATAGATTATTGATAATCTTTTTGTTGTTATATTGTAATTAATTATGATCTTTTATTTTATATCATCTAAAAGTATTTACGATGAAACAAGGTTACGTTTACATGATGACCAACAAAAATAGAACGACTTTATATGTAGGCATTACCAGTAATATAGAACGAAGAGTTTTAGAGCACAAATCAGGCAAAGGATCAGAATTTACAAAAAGATATAATCTTTATGACTTAATGTATTTTGAAACCATACCACTGATAGTAGATGCTATAAGCAGAGAAAAGCAATTGAAGAATTGGCATAGAGACTGGAAGTGGAATTTAATCAAGGTGAAAAATCCTGATTTAAAAGATCTGGCAGAATGTTGGTTCACGGATAAAGAGATTGAGGATTATAGAAATGCGGTTTAATATCGTATTACAAGCTAACGGATGCCGAAACGAGTTCGGCATGACGAATAACCATTACACGCATTCCAAAAAGGAGAGAAGCCCTCCTCAAAAAGTTCATGTATTTCTAAAATTGTTCAGAATACATCTCAAATAGGAGCATTGAATAAATGATGGAGAATATTTAATACATCCTCAACTTTCCGTATAAACAATTTTGCGTTTCAAGTCGTAACTTTGCACTCTCAAAAAAGCGACCATGCTCGACAAATTAGAAGCACTCAAACTCAGATATCAGGATTTAGAAATGCAGCTCAGCGACCCTGAGGTAGTGAGTGATTTGTCAAAATTTAAAAGAATCGGTAAAGAATACAGAGATCTGGAGCCTATTGTACAGGCTTACGACAGATATACATCTATTTTGAGTAATCTTAAATTTAGTAAGGAATTGCTCGAAACAGAAAAAGATCCTGATATGCGTGAAATGGCAAAAGAAGAAATAGAAGAGCTTCAAAGTCAGGTTGAACCTATCGAGCACGAAATCAGACAGCTTCTTATTCCTAAAGATCCGGGCGATGATAAAAATGCCATTATAGAAATCCGTGCCGGTACCGGTGGTGACGAAGCATCCCTGTTTGCAGGTGATTTATTCAAGATGTACAAAAGATACTGTGAAATCAAAGGCTGGCGTACAGAGGTGTTGAATGAGAATGCGGGCACATCGGGTGGTTACAAGGAAATTGTGATGGAAATCGAAGGAGACGGTGCGTACGGAGTATTGAAGTATGAATCAGGCGTACATCGTGTACAGCGTGTGCCTGAAACAGAATCACAAGGTCGCGTACATACATCTGCTGCAACAGTGGCAGTGCTTCCGGAAGCAGAAGAAGTAGACGTGGAAATCAGCAATAATGATATCCGAAAGGATGTATTCCGTGCGAGTGGTGCGGGAGGTCAGCACGTTAACAGAACAGAATCTGCAGTGCGTCTGACACACTTGCCTACAGGTATTGTCGTAGAATGTCAGGAAGGCCGTTCTCAGATCAAAAACTATGAAATTGCATTGAAGGTACTTCGTACAAGAATCTATGAAAAAGCTATTGCAGAACACCAGGAGAAAATTGCAAAGGAGCGTAAAACATTGGTTTCTACAGGTGACCGTTCTGCTAAAATCAGAACATATAACTGGCCACAAGGTCGCGTCACAGATCATCGGATCAATCTGACGATGTACAATCTGAATGATGTCATCAATGGTGAAATTCAGGAGTTTATCGACAAGTTGATTTTTGAAGAAAATGCAGAAAAACTAAAAGCAGGAGGTATTTCTTAAATATATAAACCATTAAGGGATGAAGGAGTCTTTTCTTGATGATTTAATTATTTTCATATAATTATTTTGTATTCTTGTCTTTTCAGAAATAGGATGACGAAAAGAGAGATTACACAATTTTCCTCATGGCTTAATGTTTAAAAAATGCTTTTAAAAAATAAAACAGCTTTGGTAACAGGTGGTTCCCGGGGAATAGGTGAAGCAATCGTCAGAGCTTATGTTTTACAGGGAGCAAAAGTTGTTTTTACCTATCACAGTTCTGAAGAAAGGGCTGAAAATCTTGTAAATGAACTAGAGCCGGAAAATGTAAAAGCTATTCGGTGCAATGGTACTCAATCAGAAGAGGTACAAAGTGCCGTGAAATCAGCTCATGATTTTCTCGGACGTATAGATATACTCGTAAATAATGCCGGAATCACAAAAGATAATCTGTTGCTGAGAATGTCAGAAACCGAATGGGAAGATGTGATAGATAACAATCTGAAATCTGTATTTCTTTTTTCAAAATCTGTCAGCAAATACATGATCCGAACAGGTGGTTCTATTATTAATCTGAGTTCAGTGATGGGAATTTATGGCAATGCCGGTCAGGCTAATTATGCTGCTTCCAAAGCAGGAATCATAGGATTTTCAAAATCAGTAGCACAGGAATATGGCAGCAGAAACATTAGATGTAACGTCATTGCGCCGGGATGGATTCAAACTGAAATGACCGAACAGCTGCCGGAATCAGCAAAAGAAGATCTGCAGAAAAATGTCAGCCTTAAAAGAACGGGTAAAGTCGAGGAAGTGGCGCAAACAGCAGTTTTTCTGGCTTCAGACATGTCATCATATATCACAGGACAGGTTATTCAGGTCTGTGGAGGTCTTAAATGAGATAATACAAATTTTACAAGGGTAAATGCCAAAGTTCCGAAAGCTTTCGGAATCAAATAGTACAATTGAAACGCAGTTGAAATTGGACTATATTGAATGTGCGAACGGTATAAATTGATGAGTTGAAATTCTTTGCTTTTGGCTAATTTATCTTTTCCGCATCTTTCCAGCTCAAAATAGTTTCATTACTTCTTTTTTGGGTCACATCCTGAGTATTCATCAGATAATGCTTAAATTGATAGGAATGCTCTAAATTGTCCAGATAGTGAAGTGATATTTTTATGCAAATTTGGAATTTTGTCTATGTAAATTTGGATTTTAACTTATGTTGTTTTTGGAATTTTGTCTATGTAAATTCGGATTTTGGGTGTCGATATTTTTCGTTCTACGTATTGATATATTTTGTGAGCATTTGTCAAAGTAGTACGAAATAATAATTTTTAGTAGCTTAGTCAGATGCAATGGATTCTGACATATCCTGCCTGGACAATCGCACTGACAGCAGTCTTGGCGGCAGTGATTACTTGTTTTTTTTATCAATCTTCTGTCAGAAAATTTGACGTATCCAAAGTCTGGGTATTTCTGATGGCACTGCTCAGATGGAGCACTCTGTTTTTGTTGGGGTTATTGCTTTTAAACCCTTTATTGAAATATGTCACTAATGAAAAAATAGATCCTGTGATCATCGTTTTGGAAGATCAGACGGCTTCTGTAAAAGAAGGAATGAAGGAATCTGATCTGAAATCCTACCAGTCTGCAATGGAAAATACGCTGAAGGATTTATCAGGACAGTTTAAGATAGTAAAATATGCTTTCGGAACAGAATTGCTGGATTCCCTTGATGAAAAACAGCATTACCGGCAAGTCGGAACAGATATAGATAAGGCGATTTATCAGGCTGCACAAAGAAATTTCGGGCAGCACATCGGAGCAGTGATTGTCAGCTCGGATGGGATTTATAATCATGGAATGAATCCTGTGTACAATTCGTCGTTTTCTGGTGTTCCGTTATATACAGTAGCTTTAGGTGATACTACTACACAGACTGATGTAAGGATACAGCGTTTGAGATATAATGATCTGGTATATCTGGGTGATGAATTACAGGTATTGGCAGATATCGCAGCTGAAAATCTGAATCAGCAAACAGTACAGGTACAGTTGAAAAATGCTGCAGGTCAGATTTTACAACAAATTCCGGTACAGATAAAAGGGAATGAATGGAACGAAACAATTGAGTTTAAGATAAAAGCAGAGCAGCCCGGCATACACAAATACCAGGTGACTGTCACGCAACTGAATCAGGAAAAAACTTTTACCAATAACCGTCAGGATTTTTACATACAGGTGATAGACGGCAGACAAAAGATAGTGCTGTTATACGATGCCCCACATCCTGATATCAGGTTTATCAGCGATGCATTGGGAGAGATGAAAAATATCGAAGTAAAGACTGAACAGATAGATTTGTTTCAGGGGAAAACTTCAGATATAGATTTATTGATTTTGCATGGATTGCCTTCTTTGAGAAACAGGACCATCAATAGTAAATTTCAATCATTGGTACAGCAAAGTGCTTCAATCTGGTGGATTTTGACAACTCAGACGGATCTGACAGGATTTAATCAGATGCAAAATCTGGTACAGCTGTCCAATGTACAGCGCACACCCAATGATGTAGTGCCGATCTTTCAACCAGCTTATCAGAAGTTTTTTGTTTCAGAAGAAGCACTCCAGTGGTTGGATAAAGTTCCGCCGTTGGTAGCTCCTTATGGTCAGTATCAGATGGCAGCCAATGGAGAGGTTTGCTGGACACAGAAATTAGGTGCAGTAAAAACTTCTCAGCCATTACTCATTACCGGTGAGGAAAATCAGAAAAAAACAGCTGTCCTCTTTGGTGAAGGAGTATGGAGATGGGGTATGCAGGAATATCTTCAATATGAGCAGAAAAGCAGAAGTTTTGAGTGGGTAGAGCGTTTGGTACAATTTGTAGCCAATAAGACCGATCACAGACCTTTCAGAATACGAACAGGAAAATCTATTTATAACGAATCAGAATGGATTTCAGCAGAAGCTGCCTTATATAATGAAAGTGCGCAAATGATCAATCCTTCAGATGTGAAAGTTATTTTGAAGAGCGACGCCGGATACCGTGCTGAATTTCTCATGGATAAAACCCAGCAGGCGTATACTTACAATATCGGAAAGCTTCCAGCAGGAGCTTATGTTTTAGAAGGAACAACTGAGTGGAATAACAAGAAGCTGAAGGCCGAATATAAGTTTGCAGTTCAGAGCTTTGATCTGGAATCGGGTAATACAAAGGCTGATTTTGCTCTTCTGAATACTTTGGCATTAAACCATCAGGGGCAAATGGTACATTCCAGCGAATTGAATAACTTGGCAGATATAATAAAAAATGACGAAAGGGTGCGTCCGGTATACAAGGAAATATCCGGTACTAAATCGTTCATTGACATTAAATTGATTTTACTTCTTATTGTTGTCTTTTTAACTCTTGAATGGTTTTTGAGAAGATTTTTCGGTCAATATTGACTCTGAAATAAATGTTAACAATACTAAAATGGAACCTTTTGAAGTCTTACTTTGTTTTGTTTGTAGTAATTTAGTGCGATGCAAAAACTATTAAGCATATTTTTTCTGTTAGGCATGATGTCAATGATGTTCGTTGCGCCCAATGTTCTGACTGATATTAATTTTGCTGAAATAGTAGAAGATGAAACTCATCCGACGCATAAGATGAAGGAAGTTTTTCCCGATAAACAGATTGACGTTCCTTATGTACAATCAGTTTTGGCTATCAATAATCTTTCTGAAATTGAGTACCTCAGTTATAAATTAATCTACGAGAGTACTCATGTCATGGAATTTCATAGCCCACCTCCAAACTGTTAATTATTATTCCGGTATTACGGGAATTCAGATAAATCCATGAGGATTTATACGGAATTGCTGTATCTATTTTTCAAACTGAAATAATAATTTATGTCTAATTCAAATTCTATATTCTCAAATATTAAAGGCGATTTTGCCGCCGGTCTTGTCGTCTTTTTAATTGCTGTACCACTTTGTCTGGGGATAGCATTAGCATCCGGAGCCCCTTTGTTTTCGGGTATTGTAGCCGGTATAATCGGAGGTGTAGTCATTGGCTTTCTGAGCGGATCTCAATTGAGTGTAAGTGGTCCTGCTGCAGGGTTAATTGCTATTGTATTAGGCGGTATTACGCAATTGGGTGCATTTGAGCTTTTCCTTTGTGCGGTAATGATCGCAGGTGCGTTGCAATTGGTAGTAGGTATTATCAAAGCCGGATCTATTGCCAATTATTTTCCTTCCAATGTGATTGAAGGAATGTTGACTGCAATAGGTATTACCATTATTCTTACACAGATTCCTCATGCTTTGGGATTTGACAGAGAAGCTGAAGGTTCCACAGCATTTAAGCATGAAGATGGAGGCAATACTTTTACTACATTGATAGATGCCTTTTTAAATCCTGAGCCTTTGGCTATCATCATTACTTTGATAGCGATAGGTATACTGCTGGTATGGCAAAAAGTACCTGCTTTAGCTAAGCTTCAGGTTTTGCCGGGTGCATTAGTTGCAGTATTGGCCGGAATCGTAATCAATGAGGTACTCCTAGCGGCGGGCTCTCCAATGGCTTTGTCCGGGAATCATTTAGTGAGTCTTCCGGTTGCAAACAGCTTTAGTGAGTTTGCCCAGCAATTTACCAGACCTGATTTCAGCGGCTTTATGAGGGCGGATGTTTGGATTTTGGGGGCTACTATCATGATAGTAGGCTCGATAGAAACTTTATTATGTCTGGAAGCGACGGACAAATTAGATCCATTGAAAAGATACAGCTCCCCGAATAAAGAATTAAAAGCTCAGGGCATAGGTAACCTTCTGAGCGGCTTCCTTGGCGGACTTCCGATGACATCGGTGATTGTACGATCTTCAGCAAACATCAATGCAGGTGGCCGCACAAAACTATCAACTATCGTACATGGTATGTTATTGCTGGTATGTGCTGCATTTATTCCGGTTTTATTGAATAAAATTCCTTTGGCTACATTAGCTGCCATTCTGATTATGACAGGATACAAACTGGCTAAACCTGCCGTATTTAAGCATATGTGGCACAATGGTAAATACCAGTTTGTACCATTTATTGTGACCATTGTGGCAGTAATTCTTACAGATTTGCTGACTGGTGTGGCTTTAGGTCTTGTTGTGAGCATTCTCGCTATTCTGAGAGGAAATCTGAAAAGTCCTTACTTCTTTAAGAAAAAATCTTTCTCTAACGGGGATATTACACATTTATATCTTTCACAGGAAGTATCCTTTCTGAATAAGGCAGCTATCAAAACAGCACTGGAAAAAATACCGGAAAGAAGCTATGTCATTATGGATGCAAGCAATACTATGTATATTGATTTCGATGTATTACAAATGATCAGGGAGTTTAAAGAGATTAAGGCTCCTCAGAAAAATATTCGTTTTGACCTTGTCGGATTCAAAGATGTATATCAGATTGAAAACACACTCAGTGATTTCGTAGAAGATACTCCTGTAAAAGCTATCCATGACATGGAACAACTAAAAACACACAAAGAGTTCGTGTTTGAAGATCATAGAAAATAAACTTATCTTATTTCACAAAATTAATTTAACGTATGCCTCTTGAACCAAAAGAAGCTTTGAATACCCTCAGAGAGGGCAATTACAGATTTATCAACAACCTTAAAAAGAACAGAAATCTTTTAAAGCAAGTCAACGAAACCAGAGATGGGCAATCACCTTTTGCTGCTGTTGTGAGCTGTATGGACAGCCGTACTTCAGCTGAATTGATCTTTGACCTTGGACTGGGTGATATATTCAGCATCAGATTAGCAGGAAATGTTATTTCCGAAAATGTACTGGGAAGCTTGGAATATGCCTGTAAAGTAGCAGGTTCCAAGCTGATTGTGGTGCTTGGCCACACGCGATGCGGAGCTATTAAAGGAGCTTGTGATCACGTAGAGATGGGCAACCTGACTACTTTGTTGAATAAAATAACTCCGGCAATCTATCACGAAAGAACAATTACTGAAAACAGGAATTCCGGTAATGAAGAATTCGTCAATAAAGTGACTGCCATACATGTTTACAGAAGTGTGGAGACTATCATCGAACAAAGTGTTATCCTCAGAGATATGGTTCAAAAAGGAGAAATAGGTATTATCGGTGGATTGTACAATATCGAAAACGGCCAGGTGGATTTTTTTGAAGATACTTGGTTGAGTGGTGAGGTTCATAATGTATTCGAGGAGTATCTCAGAAGATAGGACATAAGAATCATTTACAGAGATGATCTGAAAACGGTATAGCTGAATTTAAAAGCTATACCGTTTTTTATGCTCCGTTACCTGCAATCAGATTTCTGGCATTCTCCATGGCAGCAGGAGTAGGAGTGGCACCACTGAGCATTTTGGCAATTTCCACCACCGTGCCTTCACTGTCCAGAGATTTGATATTGGTAATGCTCTTATCTTCCAGATGTTCCTTATAAACAAGGAAATGTTGCTTGCCCGCAGCAGCTACCTGTGGTAAATGCGTGATAGTGATGACCTGATGGCCGTAACTGATTTTTTTCAGCAACTCGCCCGTTTTGATGGCTACTTCACCCGAAATTCCGGTATCTATTTCATCAAAGATCAAAGTGGGTAAAGCGGTTTCTTTCGCTATCAGAGATTTGATGGCCAGCATTAATCTGGATTTTTCACCTCCCGAACCTACCTGCAATAAAGATTGTAGCTGACTGCCTTTATTCGGAGCAAATAATACTACTACTCTGTCCATACCATATTTATCTGGCTGTGATAAAGCTTCTACGTGGATGTCCACTTTGGCAAATGGCATTCCCAGATCTTTGACCACGTCAGTAATCGCTGCTCCAAATGCCAATGCCTGCTTTTTTCGTAAAACAGAGATTTTTTCTGCTACTACCAATAATTCCTGATAAGTTGTCTCTATTTCAATTTCCAGCTCCTGAATATGTTCTTCGCTGAAACTGAATTGTTGCAGCTTTTCCTTCAGCTCCTTATGTAATTGAACCAGGCCGGTTATTTCTTTGAAATGATGCTTTTGCATCAATCTGTGTACTATAGATTGATAAGCACTCAGCTCGTTGAGCCTTTCCTCATCCGTATCTATTTTCCCCTGAATACTTTTAAATACTCTGGTGATACTTCTGATTTTGAGCTGTATCTCCTCAATTTCCAGAAAAGCTTCCTGCAAATTCGTATGTAATGATGAAATCGTTGACAGCAGCTTCTGGATTTCACTTAAAAGGTCTTCTGCATTGACTTCATTTTCAGAAAGCAAGTCCACTGACTGCTGTAGGTTCTGAAGAATGGTACCTGCATTAGACAGAATATTTACCTCATCTTCTACCTCTTTCCAATATTCGACAGATAAAGGAATTTGATCCAGCTCCTCATACTGATATTTGACAAATTCATATTCTTTGCTGAATGCTGCTGCATCTTCCTGGAATTTTTTCAGCTTTCTTTTAGCGTCCATGTATTTATCAAAAGCCGATTTGTATTCAGCGAGATAAGGATTTTTAGAAATCTTATCCAAAATCTCAATAAAAAAAGTTTCATCCAGCAACTGACTGTTTTCATGCTGAGCATGAATGTCTATCAACTGAGAAGTCAGCGCTTTGAGAATTTCCAGCGTCACCGGAGTATCATTGATAAAAGCCCTGCTTTTTCCTTTCGGATTGATTTCCCTCCGAATAATTGTGATGTCAGAATATTCCAGGTCATTTTCCTCAAAAAAATCTTGCAGATGATACTCACTGATACGAATATACGCTTCTACCACACATTTTTCATCTTTATCCATCAGCACCTGAGTGTCAGCTCTATTTCCCAGAACAAGGCTCAGCGCACCCATGAGAATAGACTTTCCGGCACCGGTTTCACCGATGATGACGTTCAGATGAGGATTGAGCTGCATTTCTGCCGCCTCTATGATAGCGTAATTACGGATGTGAAGTTCTTGCAGCATGACAATGTTCAGCTAAAATAATCAATCTATTACTGACCATTTTCAAAAAGTAGAAAATTATTCTTCCGGACATTTTTTATTTGGGGCTGCCCTCCGTCCCGATAGTTATCGTGGACTCCGGTCGGGCTATCATTCCGTCTTTCCGCCGCGGCGGACGATACTCCATTCTATCCCTTAGCCGCGGGATTACTTAATTTTAACTTACTTCAAAATATTCTCTTCTCATTGTGACGATTTTTTATTTTCTGCGAATAATAATAGAAAGCAACATCTTTTCAGGTCATGAGCACACAGGAACATCAATATCTTTTCCGGCAAATCATAGAACAGCACAGAAATATCCTGTTCAAAGTGGCGCGTACCTATTGTAAAGTCAGAGAAGAACAGGAAGACATAGTGCAGGAAATGATGCTGCAAATCTGGCAGTCTATTGATAAATACAATCCTCAGTATAAAATCACCACATGGATATACCGCATTGCCCTGAATGTTGCTATTTCCCACTATAGAAAAACCGGCTACAAGAAATCTGTTACAGTAGAGCTGCCTGTATTTTATAACGAGACTTCCGAAGATATTTCTGACCACTCTGGTGATGAAGTCAATATCCTTCTGAAATTTATCGAACAGCTGAAAGAAATAGACAAAGCCATTATGCTGCTCTATCTCGAAGAGAAAAGCTATCAGGAAATAGCTGAAATTATCGGTATATCCGAAAGCAACGTCGGTACAAAAATCAATCGCATCAAAAATCTCTTAAAATCTCAATTCAATTCACTCAAACAATAATTATGGAAAATACTGAAATCATACAACTCTGGAGATCCTATCAGCTGAAAATGGATACAGCATTGAGCCAGCAAAAACAATTGTCTGTGGATGTACAAAGTCTGAAAGTGAGAAATATGCTTTCTACGATGAAACCTGTAAAAATATTTACGCTTATTGTAGGTATTGTATGGGTATTGGGAGGTGCATTTCTGTTGTCTCAAATCTATCAGCACACATTTGAACAGATATCAAAATTTTTCTTCTTTTCAGCTTTACTTCAAATCGGTCTGACAGCGATGGCTATCGTCATTTATCTTTTACAATTGTACTGGATTCAGCAGGTAGATATATCAGAACCTGTTATCAAAACACAGGAAAAAATTGCCCGTCTGGTATCATCTACGCTTTTGGTAACAAAAGTTTTATTTCTGCAATTGCCCCTCTGGGCGACATTTTATCTTTCAACGGAAACAATACTCAGCGGAGATATGCTCTATATCGTAATAAATGCAGTAGTGGTATTATCCTTTACAGCGGTTGCGGTTTGGCTGTTTGTCAACATTCGCTTCGACAACAGACATAAAAAATGGTTCGGCTGGATTTTTAACGGTAAAGAATGGACCCCTCTGATGAAATCCATGGAAATGCTGGAGCAGATTCATGAGTATAAATAGATGCGTGCAATTTTTTACTGTACCGTGTATTGCTCGTTTTACTGTCTGAATATAGCATGTCTGCAGCCAAAATACCCAATACTCAGTACTCAATACCTTATATCCAATACCATTTAAAGTCTATTCAGGAATATGCACTTTTGGCCCCAGAAATTTAGGTTGAGTATTGATGAGTGCATCCAAAAAGACCTTTACTCTGGCAAATATTTCTCTGACCTGAGTCCTGAATCCGTAATATTGAGATACATCCTGAGCCGGATAACCAATGGAGGTAATACCTTCCTTTTCTCCGATATAGATAGCTCTTTCCACATGGAATTTCTGAGAAATAACAGTTGTCGATTTCTGAGAAAAGATCTCTCTCAATCTTACCATTGAATCAAAAGTCCTGAATCCTGCATAATCTAAGAAAATGCGGTTGGAGTCGATGCCTGCCAGCATCAGGTCATTGCGCATATCCTCCGGTTCGCTGTAATCTTTGCGGCTGTTATCACCGCTGATGACGAGATACTTGATTTTCCCGGCTTTCATCAGCTGAGCGGCCGCTTCTATTCTGTATGCATAGTAGAGATTGATGTTTCCGGAAGAAAGATATTTGCTGGTGCCGAGCAGGATACCCGTATGATTATAAGGGATTTCATTCAGGTCTGAATAAATTTTATCCTGAGTTGTTTTGACAATTTTCTGATTACAGTAGTATGTAAAACAGGTAATCAATCCTAAGGAAATTATACCTGCGAAAAATAATTTTTTGAAGAGCTTTAACATGTAACAAGGAGATTCGGGACAAGATAATCATTTAGATATTTCCTGATGCCGGCCTTGAAAAATAAAAATATCAGCACTTTTATACATGATGTAGAATGTAAAATTTAAAAAGGAAAATAGACGTGCAGTTGGTGATACTGGTATACTTATGATGGAGAATTATAGAACATAGGAGCTTTAAACCTATATTAAATGGCTTCTCTTTTAGTAAACTTAGTAAAGTCACTCAGGATAAAAAAGACAATTGCCGGGACGATAATAAAAATGAGTGCGTTTGCTTTGATTGCCCCCGGAAAATCCAATTGCATTATCTTAATGAAAGCGGTGGTTAATCCACACGCCGGACACCTAAATCCAAACAACGAGCTCCATAAACAGGGTATAGTGATATCTATATCAGAGATAGACTTTATAAATGCTGAAATAAAAAGATACAATAAAGCCAGACTTGTTAGCTTGTTATACCACATATAACTGGTTATGAGACTAATCCGGCTTATCATTTTTCTGGTATTCTGATGCTGTCATATTGTTAAAGCTATTGATTGCCAATAATTTGAAAAGCAAGTAATGTTGTTAAGCATCTTTTAAGATTGGGGGATATTACATCCCCCGTTTTATCCTAAGTTAATTCTCTTCCATCCGCCATTTTCATACTACCAGTAATGATTCTGATGAAGTCAATCAATGCCCAGATTCCACATCCGCCGAATGTGATAATCATTAACCACCAATTGGAATAACCCATCAACAATCTGTGTATACCAAGACCACCTAAGAAAAAGCTAATCAAAATCATCGTTGTTTTCGATTGCACCGGTTTTAATTCTGACATAAAAAAGTTAATTTAGTTAGTGCCTACTCTCGTCGGTTTTCGGCTGCCCCGTATTTTATATATAATCTGTACCAAATTACAAAAAAATACTATTCAAGTGTATGGACGGTATAAAAAGAAGAAACTTAGGTATTATGGTTAAAATCGGAAAGTTGCAGCTTCTCTTCTGTAAGCATAATACAGATTGATATTTCCGGAAGAAAGATATTTGCTAAACCGGGCAGTTTACTGGTATGATTATAAGGAATTTTGTCGAAGTCAGAATAGAATTTTATCCTGAGCAGATTTGACAATTTTCTGATTACAATAGTAATAGTATATAAAACAGGCTATCAATGCTAAGGAAATGATGTCTGCGACAAATGGCTTTTTGACGAATCTCAGCATGAAACGAGTAGATTCGGGATTTAGATAATTTACTGAGAGTAATTTGTGGTCTAAGTATGCAACTTATTCTGATGATAATTCTTTTTCCATTTGGGAGCTTATGAATGGTATTCTCGGAGCTAAAAAATAGCCTGTCAGACTTGCAAATAAGATGGGAATAAAATGTCCGAATCCTGTCAGTGTAGCAAGTAAAATCGTTGTGCTCATCGGTGTTCTCGTTACGCAGGCATTGATTGCTGCCATACAGCTGACTATCGCTAATGTCAGATTTATTGCCGGGAACAATTGATGAAGTATTAAGCCCAATGTTGCTCCTGTGAAAAACAAAGGAATGATAAATCCTCCTCTCCAGCCTGATGTCACGGTGATTGAGATTGCTATAAGTTTAAAGAACAGAATTGCGAACAAAAAGGTTAATGAGAAATTTCCTGATAACAGCTCATTAATTTCGTGATGCCCGAAGTACCGGGTTATTGGAAAATAAAATGCTATGGTGCCAAGCAGGATCCCTCCGATGAACGTTTTGATATAAATAGGCAAAGGTCTTTTTTCAAAAACTGATTTGAAAAATCTGGTACAAAAAATAAATCCCCAGCCTAAAGCAGTCCCGATAATCGCAAACAGGACAGCATAACCAAAATCAAAAATCCCTGAATATTCATATGCTGATAAATCCCATACCGGACCAAGTCCTAAATGAATGATGAATGCAAAAACCAGGTAGCTGAAGCAACTCGATACCAGTGCCGGAATGATAGCCTGGTAATACTCGACAGCATGTTTGTGATGGAGTATTTCCAATGAAAATAAGCTACCGCCCAATGGTGCGCCAAATAGGGCTGTAAAGCCTGAGGCCATTCCTGCAATGCTCAATGACCTTAATTCCTCTCCTTTAAGGCGGAATATTTTTCCTATCCAGGTACCTGTAGAGCCTGTGACCTGTACCAGTGGGGCTTCGGGTCCGAGACTGCCGCCTGATGCAACGCACAACAAGGATGAAAGTATCATGGAAGGATTGTTTTTAGGGTCAAGCCTTCCTTTATTAAACCGGATGTTGTTTACAATCAGGTGAATTTCTCCCGGGTCTCCAATGAAATGAATAATTAACCCTGATAACAGGCCGCAAATCGCCATGAGCGGAATTACCTGCCATCCATTGAAAAAGGCTAGTAAATGTGTCAGAAATTCAAGTGCAATCCAATATAAGCCTGCGATTATTCCTCCTGTTAACCCGAGAAATGCCCATAATAAAAAATTCCGGCTGAAAACGAAAGGAGTGAACCGGACAGGTTGGTCTAAAATATTTAGATAGGTTACTAATTTTCTTCTTTGTTTTAATCTCACTTCTTTATGTCTGTTTGATATGACATACAGCGCATATACTGCATGAGTATTCCGCATTACATTGCTGCTAAATGTACGTTTTTTAAAGTCCCCAAATATTATCAGAATATGAAAACTTGTCTGAGAGAAAATGTAAAATGCTTTTTTCCTGCTATTCCGATATATCTGCAATGAAGATATTATCTGAACTTCCCAAAGCCACCTGCCTGTGTGAGCATCCACTTTGGAAAAGCTTAATAATTCTGCGATGATAACCGCAAAAGTTATAGGAATTTTATCTACCCTGACCTGCTTGTTAGCTGGTATCGGTTTTTATTTTCGGTTTATATATCCTTTTGACGTTAAAATCAGGACATTTTGTTTCCTGAAATCTTTTTTGTTTCGGATGATGAGGATACCAGCATTATGTTCGATAGCTGTATAAAATTGCATGGCATCTTTAAAATCTTTGAAGTCAGAAGCTAAAGCCCGTTTTATTATTTTGTCAATGTCATACAACTCAACATAAAATGTCAAATGGCTTATTAATTTTCTCTGCTAAAAACCTGCATTCAACTGTCAAATTCAGTAGGTATTTATCACCTGTCCACGCAGAAATTGTTCCATTGTGCAGGATGGAAAAAATGTCTTTGATGTCTTCAAGTGCTGGCATTTAAGTTTGGTTTTAATGATTTACAAACTACATTTTATATGTGTTTGAAAGCAAGCAATTTTACCAACTTCCACCAGATGAAAATAAAAATTCAATTTCATTATCAAGATCATAAAGCCACTGATAACCATTGATGTCTTTATTACAAAAAGGTTCAATCAGGCGTATCATATTTTCATATTCATGGATAGTCAGATCGCAATAGAAATCTTTTTTATTAATAATGGTAATCCCAATATCACTATCCGAAATACGAAGAATTAAATTGCAATTTAGCAGCTCAGCAAATTTCAGTTCTGTGAGGTCAAGAGATGCTTTGTCGAATTGTATTTTGAAAAGCTTTGGCTTCAGATTCATCGAAGTCATAGATACGAACCAACTTGTCTATATCGACTCCTGTATATCTGCCTCCACCACTTGTATCATCCAGATATTCTATTTTCATTTCTACAGTGATTCAAATAAACATTATCTCTTCAAAAGTTTTTGCCGTTCTCACTTTTTCAATCCACTCCATCTTAAATTCGTTATGTTCTAGTTGGTTCAATTGTCTCAAGATATGTTGTCGTACCTGTTCAACCGTCATTTTCGTCGAAGTTTTTTTGAAAACAAGTTCTACTGTACAAACAAGTGGAATGAAGCTGAACAAACGCCTCACAAAACCTGGCAACTTTCTGTCAATTACCTGATACACCTCACCATTTGAATCTACAAATAAATTACCAAGATAGTATTTATAGTAGATTTTGTCATTTATGGTATATATAAACTCGTCTTCAAGCATATACATGTAATATTTATCATGAACATCCCAATGCTTTATAGAAACATTTGCTATTGGAAGCTGCATAGCCGTCTGTTTTTTAATGTTAAAAGATAAAGTCGTTGCTAAGATATGAGTTGAAAACTGACTCGTAAAACTTTTTTCTTTTTGTGTGAAGATGCTCTTTTCTGATATTGTGAGAGTTATTTCCTGCTCCATTTATCCCAATAATTGTTACAAATCTCCTTGAATTGCTCAATGATCAGTTCATTCTTATTCTGGTCAAATACTTTTATTGACTGGCAGCTTAATATCAGATTCCCCCGGAATGGTCAAAGCTTTTATCGTGTTGATGACAAGAAATAAGTACTGCGTCATTTTCTATATCAGCAGCAGAAATCTCTAGCTCGGTCTGAAAAATATCGGCAATTTCTGTTTTAATAATAGATGGAAGGTCAGAGGGAAGGGATCCAACTTTATTTTGTCAATGTTATACAACTGAATGTAAAACCTGTCAAATGACTAATCAATTCGCTTCGCTAAATATTCGCATTCAACTGTCAAAGTCAGTAGGTTTTATCACCCATCCACGCAGAAATTGTTCCATCGTGCAGAATGGAAAAAATATTTTCAATGTCTTTGAGGATTGGCATTTTAGTTTGGTGTAATATTGAAAGAGTAGTCTATTTCCGGTTAAAGTTATAGAACTTGTTTTTCAGATAATAAATTGGAACTTTCCAGATTGTATAATCAGCAACTACCAAACTTGTTTATTTGATATCAGTTTTGATGACTACTGAACCTGCCATGAAATCATGTATTGCTCTGCGTTTGTCATTTGTCAACATGGATACTAATTCAAGTAAAACCCAAAGAAGGAAAGCAATTCCAACAAAGGCATCAATGTTTTCAAGTAACTCGGTTGTTGATATATTGGTCTGAATAAGTTGAATTGCAAAATATATATATCCGGCTGTCTGCACTAAAATGTAGAAGCTGTCGCGAAGAAATGCCTGCCTGAGAGATAGCGTATTTGATTCGTCAAGAGCCAAGACTTTTATTTTAGTAACCATTTTCCCTATAGTTTGACCGTATTTATAGTGCATGACAACTGTATAGGAAAATGATAACAGCATATAGAAAATCAACCACAAAACCAATCCAATTTTATTGTCTATATGCTCACGGACAAAATTATCCGCAAAAAATAATGAAATAAAAACCAAACTGTCAATAATAGCAGCACCGAGTCGCCTGAGTCCTGTTTTGTATTTTATATTATTGATTGTCATTATTTAGTGTTTATTTTAAATGAACATAACCTCTTCAAAAGTTTTTGCCGTTCTCACTTTTTCAATCCATTCCATCTTAAATTCGTCATGGTCTAATTGGTTCAGTTGTCTCAAGATATGTTGTCGTACCTGTTCAATTGTCATTTTCGTCGAAGTTTTTTTGAAAATAAGTTCTACTGTACAAACAAGCGGAATGAAGCTGAGCAAACGCCTCACGAAACCAGGTAACTTTCTGTCAATTACCTGATACACCTCACCATTTGAATCTACAAATAAATTACCATGACAGTATTTATAGTAGCTTTTGTCATTTATGGTATATATATAAACTCATCTTCAAGCATATACATGTAATTCATCCTTATCCCAATTTCTAATTGAAATATTTGCCATCGGAAACTTCATAAAGCTTGTAAATCAGCACATCTGTTAATATCTCTAAAGCAGTGTGTTGCTTTTAATTTTTAGCGTTTAAAATTTTACCCTTTCTGAAAAAGGAGTGCCATTAGATAAGATAAACTCGTCAACTGCTGCTACATCTAATTTTCCATCGACGATTAGGTTATTTGAAATAATGCTCTTTGCTACCTTCTCAACAGTAATTCCGACGTAATTTATTTCAGCTTTTTGTTTTGATTCGAGAAAAATGAATTCATAATATTGCACATTACCTTCAGGGTTATATTTGCTCACTTCAACAGGAGATTTAAAATCTCTGTAGTTAATCCTGATTACTTTCTTTCCATCTTTATCAAATACATCAAAATGGCAGTCCAACATTCCGAATCCACAGTCAAATCTTTCCATTTTGAAGCTTTCTACGCCATTTACAGAGACTTTATTGGTTTTGCTATCATATTCTATTTTAGCTTTTTGAGCATTAACAATAAATGATATCATCATGATTTGGATGAATAAAACTATTTTTTTCATTTTAGAAATTATTTAAAGAAGTTTTGAGTAGTAAAGCCATAAATATACACTTACTAAGTTCAATTACTAACTATAAAAGAAGACTTCAATAGAAAAGAATTTATTATTTCTGTTATGGGAAAATCTTTTTCAGTAATAAAAATGCTCTGCCCAAGTCATTTGCTCGTTGAAGTATGTAGCCTTTTGAAAAATCATTCTCAAAAACGTTCACCCTTTATATGGAAAACGATGTCATTCTGCATCTTAATAGTTGTAAAGTTTTATCGCGATGAAGAATAAGAAGATAAGAGTACAACAAATTGATATTGTTTTATACGAAGACAATCAACAGGATTACATTTCGCTGACAGATATTGCGAGATACAGAAATACAGAGAGGAGTGATTATATTTTGCAAAACTGGATGAGAAACAGGAGTACAATTGAATTCATGGGATTATGGGAACAATTCAATAATCCCGATTTTAATTCCATCGAATTCGATGGAATTAAAAATATGTCAGGTTCAAATAGTTTTTCATTAACTCCCAAAAGATGGATTGATGAAACCAATGCAATAGGAATCGTTTCTAAAACCGGAAGATATGGAGGAACATTTGCTCATAAAGATATTGCTTTTGAGTTTGCAACTTGGCTAAGCGCAGAGTTCAAATTTTATCTCATTAAAGAGTTTCAACGTCTTAAAGAAGAAGAAAATAACCGTCACCAGCTGGAATGGAACATTCAGAGATTTATTTCCAAAATCAATTACCGTATTCATACTGATGCTATTAAGGAAAACCTGATACCACAAGAGATTACGCCCCAACAGGCTAGTTATGTTTATGCAAGTGAAGCAGATTTATTGAATGTAGCATTGTTTGGAAAAACAGCTGCCGAATGGAGGACACAGCATCCTGAAAGCAAAGGGAATATCCGGGATGAAGCTACTATCGAGCAATTAGTCGTCTTGAGCAATATGGAGAGTATCAATGCTCTTCTGATACAAAAAGGACTATCTCAAAGTGAGAGATTAACAGAGTTGAACAGAACTGCTATTACTCAAATGAAATCGTTACTGGAAAGTAATAAGTTGAAAATGCGGAAATAGTGTCTACCGGTTTTACACTTTTCTAAAGTAAAAGTTATATCTCACCGAATCAATCCCTGCGTATGCAGCGGCAACGATAGAGCCGGTATCCTTTCCTGAAAGGAAAGATACAAGGCGATAGCGTGTCTGCCGCCCAGATTATCATCTATAGATGTTTGAGTTTTGCCACAAAGACACAAAGGCACGAAGTATGTGTTGCTCCGTGCCTTTGTGATGTATATGAAGTAAGAGGTTTCGAGTCTCCTCAACCTCCGTCATTTTGCCTATTGCTTAATTGCTTCTTTCCCGATTTCGTATCTCATCGGGATTCCGCTTCGCTACAGCTTATCAGCTTTGCTAGTAATTTTCGGAGGTATCAGCTTGTACACGACCGGGGTGACGACTCTCGATAACAATGTGGAGCTAATCAGACCGCCTATCAGTACGATGGCTAATGGCGAAATCAATGGATTGGAACTCAATGCAATCGGAATCAGTCCGCCGATGGCTGTCATGGATGTCAGGATAATCGGAAGGAAACGGACTTCTCCGGCTTCTCGAATGGCTTCGTCCAGGGTCTTGCCCTGCTCCCGCAGCTGATTGGTGAAGTCCACGAGGAGGATGGAGTTTTTGACTTCGATACCTGCAAGTGCTATCAGTCCCACGATGGCGACAAATGACAGTGAATTGCCTGTGATTAAAAGAGCTATCACCGAGCCGACAATGCCTAATGGAATCACAGAAAGTACTATTAATGTGCTTTTGAAAGTGCCGAACTCCAGAATCAATACTGCGATGAAGAGGAATACGGTCACGATGATGACGGAACCGAAACCGCCGAATGATTTCTCACGGGTTTCGACCTCGCCGCCCATACTGTAGGAATATCCTTTAGGCAACTTCATCTGCTCCATTTGCTGAATGGTGGCATTGATGACATCGTCGTTCAGATAGCCATTGTCCACGGACGCCATGACGGCTGTCATTCTTTTCTTGTTGTGGTGGCGGATGGTCACAGGCGAAGATTCCAGCTCGAGGTCGGCAATCTGCAGGATAGGTATAGGTGTGCCTGCACGGTTGTTGACGTAGAGGTTGTTGAAAATATCCAGTGTGGCTCTGCTTTCTTTCGGGGTCGTGACCATGATGTCGTACTCATTGTTGTTGGCATCATTGAATTTGCCCATGCTGAATCCTGCTGCTGCCAGACGGACTGTCCGGTCGATATCTATGCCGGAAACTGCCAGTGCACTCGCTTTTTCTTTGTTGACTTTGACTTTGATGCTGGATTTCATGTGGCTCAAAGGATTGTTGACATAGATGGCTCCTTCTGTATTGTTGAGCATCTTCTGTACCTGATTGGCCAGTGAGCGGAGGGTGTCTAAGTTTTTACCGAAAAGACGGACTTCGATAGGTGCTAGGACAGGTGGTCCCTGCTCAAAATCTTTTACCTCAATAGTTGCATCCGGGAATGATTTGAACTGACGGCGCATTCTGCTGATGACTTCGGCTTTGGTTTTTATCGGTGTGTTTTCTTGCAGCTGGATAAAAATCTGTGCAAAATCATTTCTTTCGTTTTCCTGAATTTCGTTGTAATATACCTGTGGATTTCCCATCCCTACGTTGGAGGTGTAGTACTCGATTTCAGAGTATTCTTCTAGCAGCTTTTCTACTTCCTGAGTGATTTCATCCGTTTTGTTGAGGTTCGTTTGAATCGGGCTGGTGATATTAATCATGAACTGCGCTTTCTCGGACGGTGGGAACAAACTGAATCCAATCACTGGAATCAATTGTAATGAACCGATGAAAATAACGAGTGCCACAACCAATGTTATCAACGGGTGTTTCAATGCTGCATCGAGGAAAGGCGCATAAGATTTATGAATGATTTTTTGCAGTGCCTGTAAAAAGATATTGCCTTCTTCGTTGCCGTGGTGCTGCTTGAGTATCACGCTGGACAAAAATGGTATGATGGTCAGCGACACGACCATAGATGCCAGCACGCACAGGATAACCGCCATCGGAAGACTTCTGATGAAATCTCCTGATGCATCCGGCAGGAATACCAATGGTAAAAATGCAATAATCAGCGTAGCGGTACAGCCGATAACAGCGAGTCCGATTTGTTTGGTGGCTTTGATAGCGGCATCGAGCTTGGAGTAACCGTCCCGTAGCCATCGTTCTATATTTTCTACGACTACGATGCTGTCATCTACCAATAATCCTAACGCTACTACCAGACCTACGATGCTGAGCTGGTTGAGCTGATATCCTAAAAGATTCAATAAAATCAAGCCGATAGCTAATGACAATGGAATAGATACCATCACAATAAATGCGGCTCTGAAACCAAGTGGTAACAACGTAATAGATACCAGAAAAATAGCTATCAGGAATTCTGTACCGAGCTTGTTGAGTCGTCTGTTGACATTGTCAGCCTGGTCAAAATGTTTGACCATAGCGATATTCTGTGGCAGATTTTCCTGAAATTCTTTGAGAATAGGTTCGTATTTCAGCTTCGTTTCAGAGATATTGTTACCGTCTTTTTGTGCAGCCGTGACGAGGATACATCTGTGGCTATTGAGACGGGTGATGTGCTTGTCTTCGGAGAAATCAAAGCTGACATTGGCTACATCTTTCAGCCTGAGCGTATTACCGTTGATGCCTGAAATGAGTGTGTTTTCGATATCCTCAATAGATTGGTAGCTACCGTCTGTTTTGATATTGAATACTTTATCTCCTGCATCGAGACTACCGCCGGGAATATTGACGATTTCGCTCTGAATGCTGCCCAGAATCAGATTGGTCGGCAAGCGAAGCTTGGCAATTTTCTCCATTTGCAATTCCACACGTACAGTGGGTTGCGGAAGTCCATGAATTTCTACCAGTTTCAATTCAGGGATAGTTTCTAAAAGGTCTTGCAACTCTTCAGCCTGTTGCTTCATGGTTTCTCTGGAGGCATTTTCTGAAACCAGCGCAATCTGCATGATGCTCACATCTGACGGAGATACTTTTTTGACCTCTATGCTGTGGATGTCCTGCGGGAGCTTATCTCTGAGCGTTCCGATTTCCCTGATGAGCGCCTGATATTTATCTTCTACATCTACTCCGAAATCAAAATCTATTCTGATGATAACCAGACCGTCAAGGATGAAAGATTTGATGACATCTACATCGTCTAATTCTGAAAAAGCTCTTTCTATCGGGTCCACGACCAGCTCTTCCAAATCTTCAGGACTGGCTCCGGGATAAATTACTACTACGGGAAAAAATGGAATCTCCATTTCCGGGTCTTCAGCACGGGGCATGTGCAAAAGTGTACTCACGCCCAATGCAATGACCATGAGGAAAATTACCAGCGTGAACTGATAATTCTTGACTGCATATTCTGAAATTTTCATACCATGCGTTTATTGGATGATGTGAATATTGGAACCGTCTTTGAGGTATGCGCTGCCTGCTACTATGAGCTGAGTAGCGTCTTCTAGTCCTGCGCTGATTTCCACGTAATCTCTCTGGATAGCAGCGATGGTGACAGGAATTCTTTTCGCGGTTTTGCCATCATTGGTGATGAAAACAAATCCCTGATTGGCATGTCCGTCCAGCAAAGCTGCATAAGGAACAGACCATGTGTCGATTTGCTGTCTGGGTTGTATGGTAGCTTTTCCGAAAAGTCCTGCTGCCAGGCCTTTTGGAACGGATTTTAATTTAATTTCTATGATAAATGCGCCTGAATACGGGTCAGCACTTTCCATTTTGTGGGAGATATAAGCTTCAAATTTTTGTCCCGGAAATGCATCAATTTCTACAGTTGCCGGGTCGTTGATACGGATTTTTGCCCAGTCTTTATCACTGACGCCTGTTCTCAGAATCCATTGAGCTGAGCCTGCACCATTGGTCATCAAAATCGGTGTGCCGGGACCTGCAATTTGTCCACTGTTGGCAAATTTTCTCAACACATAACCATCTTTCGGAGCTCTGACTTCAGAATTATTCAGATTGAATTGGGCTGCATTAAATTGTTGCTGAGCGATATCCACTGCGGTACGGCTGTTTTCCAATTGTTCCAGCGTAGCGACACTATCTTTATAAAGATTTTTAGCTCTTTCATGGTCTCTTTGTACTTTTTGCAAACCAAGTTCTGCCTGTTTGACCTGAGCTCTGATTTCTGTCAAATCCAGTGTTGCAAGAAGCTGGCCTTTTTTGACATAATCACCTTCACGAACCAATACTGAACTGACAATTCCACCTGTTTTGAAAGATAAAATCGTTTCGTCATCGGTGGTGAACTGCCCTGAAACAGCTACCGGAATAGATTTTTTACCTTGTTCGAGAGAGATAGTTCTGACGGGAACAGATTCGCTGGCTTTAGGGACAGCAGCTGTGGTGGGTTCCTCCTGATTTTTACATGCAGAGAAAAATACCAGGGTCGCAAGAGATAATAAGATAAGTCTCATATAATTGTGCGTTTAGTGTTGAATAGGAAAAGTAGCTGCCTGTCTTTCTACAGATGCAGCAGTTTGAAGAACTTTATAAGTATGAATATTGAGTAAGGTCTGGGTCACGGTCAATTGATTTCTGGCATCAATATATTCTATCAGAGAATGTATGCCTTCCTGAAAACCACGCTCTATCAATCTGAAATAGCTAGCTGCGTTTTCCTGTTGCTTGATAGCCTGACGGTAATTTGTTATGGCAGATTGCATATCATTTTGCGCTACATTCAGCCCGAGATTGAGCTGTTGTTTCGCCTGTTCATATTGATTTTCTGTCAGCCTGACATCTATCTGAGTCTGCTGTAATTTGTATTTCTGCGGACGGTTAAAAAGCGGCATATCCACCTGAACACCTATGAGATAGTACAATGAAGTTTTTTGAAATTTGAATTTTTCATTTTGTGAACCCAAATCAGCAAAGGCAGATATTTTCGGTGTAAAAAACTGCTTTTGCATCTTGTACTTTGTTTCATAAATATCTTTTCCTGCAAGAATCATTTTCAATTCTTCTCTCTGGTCGGTAGTTGCATTGGATTCCTGACCAATTATTGTGTTCAAAGCAGATTTGGAATCGTAAGTATTCAGGATTTCACTGTCCAAAGGTTTATTCAGTAAAAAATTAAAATATGCTTTTGCATTTTCTGACTGAATGATAGCTGTATTGTACTGAGCGGTGACATTTTCCTGTTCTGTTTTAGCTCTTAAAACACTGGCATGCAATCCTTTTCCGTTTTTCAAAAGAGATTCGTTGACCTGTACGTTTCTATCGACCAATTGCTGAGCTTCTTTGTAAATCGCCGCATTTTCCAGTGCCATCAGATATTGAAAATATGCCTGCTTGATTTGCAGTACGAGCTCTCTTTTATAGGTATCTATTTCGATGGTTTTGAGAAAATGTTGCTGCTCCTGGATATTTCTGTTGTGAATGATATCCGAATTATAGAGCGGGAGGGAAGTTCGTACACGGATATCGGTCTGATTGTTCGGGAAGAAATTCTGCTTGACATTTTCTATCTGAGGAAACTGGTCGGTCTGCATCAGGAAATTCAGCGAGCGATACACCGGATTGAGCATATCTCCGACTGGAATATCTATGTAACGACCTCCTTTTCCAGAAAGATATCCTGCCGAGAAATCTACTTTAGGCAGAAAAAGAGATTTCGCTTCCTGTAAAGAGGAAAGAGCTTTTTCTAAAGTGATATTTTTCTGTTGTAAAGCCAGATTGTCTTTCAGACCTTCTTCGATGTAAATATCTAAAACGGTCGGTTCCTGACTGTGTGCCATATGGGGCATCAGCAGTGAGGAAATGATGGCGAAAATGCTGAGATGGATTTTCATAAGTTTATGATTAACACTGTTAACTATGATAATTGTATTTAAAGGCAATCTCCAAAAATTCAGATTTCAAGGCTTTTGAAGATTTTAAACCGGAGTTTACAATAGTAAATGAGGATTTAAAATTTTTAAGGTGACGCAGAAATGTGGTTTTTTCGAGGTTGCATAATGAGTGATTCGATGAGCAGTATCAGATTGTTGTATCCTGACTCCACAATGGTATTTCTGTTATCCGGGAAAATGGTCTTACATCTATTCTTGATATGCAGGGAAACCATACCGTGCAATGCCGACCAGATGACAAAAGCTGTGGACTCAATATCCTGTGCCGGTAGGTAACCGTTTTTCATACAATCTTCCAAAGTGAGCTTGAGTGCGGCGAATGAAGTAGTGCCCTCCTGCCAGATGGTCTCTTCGGACTCTTCCACAAAATCCATCGGTGCGCTTTGAATGAACATCAGCTCATACAGTGCTGGATTTTCCATAGCAAAACCGATATAGATTCTACCCATTGCCTTGAGTCTTTCAAATGGTTCTTCCACATGCATGAGTACCTGCATCTGAGAGTTGAGCAGGGCAAATCCTTGCTGGTGCAGTGCGTGAAAGATGGCATCTTTGTCTTTGTAATACAGATAAATAGTGGTAGGGCTGTACTCTATCTTTTTGGCAATATTGCGGATAGAGGTCTGTTCAAACCCCTGTTGAGTAAATAATTCCATGGCTGCATCCAGGATTTTTTTACTCAAATCTTCTTTCTCTTTCTGTTTTCTGTTAGCGATACTCATGTTCGGTGTAAATATAATTAACAGTGTTAAGTTTTTTATCGAACAGGTAGGATTTTTTCAGATTTTTGAAAAATGTCAAATGAAAATAGTAGACACGAATTGCACGAATGAACACAAATAGAATAGTGTCAGGTAATGAGTATTGAATATTTTGAGAATTGACCACTAATATTTAGAGTTTTACGTTTTTATTCGAATACTGATACCACTTAATAATCGTTGATGTTTTTCTGTTTCTTGTACCTTTCTTTAGAAGAAAGGTACCCAAAGAAGCGCGCCGGGTTTTTCGGTGACCCACATTGCCCTTAACGGTTAAAACATCTAAACTCCTCCCTTTGGTCGTCAGACAGTAGATGTTTTTACACCGTTTTCGTCCTGTGGGTTCCCCACCTGGAAAACCAATGGCGCAGGAACGCACAGAGCATTGGTGGATTATTATTGACAAAAAATCTTCGTTCCGTCGGAAAAAATCGTACATCGTCAATCGTAATTGCTTACTTGCCCATTGCTATCTTGCTATGTTTGTCTATTGCTGCGTTAGCCAAATCGTACTTCGTAAATCATACTTCGTATTTATTTTTTCAACTTTTTCATTACAAATTGTCTTGCAAATTCAATCGCAAAAGTCACTGCCATGAATACCGGAATCAGCATCAGTACTCCTTTGGAATCAAATTTCTGAAATCCGATAATTCCCATTCCCCAACAGATGACAGTCCACTGTATGACATACAATGTTGTCACATGCTCACTACAGAAATATAGAAACTTTAATTTCCAGGTCACTAAGAACAATGGAACAATTCTCATCCCTGTATAAATCATCCAATAGAAAATAAAATTGATACCGATTAAATATAAAGCTCCGCCGGGACCAAGATGAAAAAAGTCATAGAAATGCCACTCAAAATCACCCATGTGAAGAAATGCCGGAAGTGGAAAGTCCGGTTTCAAGAAACACAAGCTTAAGCCTACTGCCATCAACAAAATTCCTGCTGGTAGCATCATGTTGAAGATGAAAAATTGATTTTTATCTTTTTCAAGATACCATCTGCCAAAAAACATTCCCACTAACATGAAAGATATCCAGGGGAAAACAGGAAAATAAACAATCACTCCTTTGGCACTAAAAAATAAATTGAAACAATAGTCGATTAAAAATGAAGCATACGTGGCAGGACTCCAGTTGACAAAAAGAAAATCAAAAGAAGAATAATCTATTTCGATGAAGTTCGGCTTGATACCATTCAAAATTCTTGTAGCCAAAATGAAAAAAGCTGCAAAAAGTAAATAGACATATTTATTTGTAAAATATTTTCTGATGACTCCCATAATCATCATTGACAAGCCTGCCATCTGTAAAATATCGCCCGTCAAAAATAAAAACATGTATTGTTGTGGAGCTAATGGAGATTTCCAACTATAAGCCGTAATAAAATCCTCCGGCATAAAACCAATCATAATTGGCAAAACGAATTTTAATAAATTCATCAGATATCCTGCTCCTAACAAAATTAAACCCCGCTTGAAAGCATGGCTCAATGTCTGCCTCCCGGAAATCATGAATGAAAATCCCATAGACACTAAAAACATGCCTGTTCCCATGCCTATAAAATGTATGGCATGTCCAAGATTTGTCTCAAACTGGGTTTCATAAGTGCCATACATCCAGAGTGTATGAACCATAATCATAAAAAATACGCTAAGTCCTCTGCCGTAATCTATCATTAATACCCTTCCTTTCGGATTAGGATATTCTATTGCCATTTTCATTGTATGCGAATTAATTTAGTTTGCAATGGTTTTCTTTTTCTGTTCCTGCTGATATCTTTTTCATCATAGTAGCCGATGAAAAAGCATCCTAAGCAGCGCTCTTTTTCTGATGTTCTGAATCTTTCTCCGAAACCAATCGTCGCGCTCGCAGTGTCCCAGTATGCGCCCAATCCTCTGGCTGTACAGCTGAGCCAGATATTTTGTGCGGCACAGGATACGGCAGCTATTTCTTCCCATTCCGGAAGAATTTCTTCCTGTGAACGGTGCATCATGATGAAAATGATACTGCCACCATAAAGTGTGTAATTTCTGGTGCTTTCATATCTGGATGGAGGGAATTGCGCTTCCGTATATTTCTTCCGGTAAAAATCCAGCATATATTCCCCGAATTCTGCTCTGACTGATTCGCTGTCCAGCTGCACAAATCTCCAGGGTTGAGTGAGCTTGTGGTTAGGAGCCCAGATAGCATCTGTCAGAATCGCTTCAATAACATCATCTGGTACGGGAATCGCTTTGAACTCATCCGCGAAAACTGTCTTACGGTTTCGGATGACCTCACTGACTACTTCAGCTATGCTTTGAGATATTTCAGCCTGAATACTCATCTGATTTTCTTTTGAATGGAGCTACGGGATTTTGCAGTGTGCCGAAAAACTGGAGATTATTATTCGGATTGGCCAAATCCACCATCTGCCTGTTGTTCCTGAGCTGTAATCTGTTCAGGCAGGAGCGGGTAAATTCCGGAACGAACAAATCGTATTTTTCATACTGGTCCTGAAATTCCGGGTGGCTGTCCTGGTATCTGTAAATAGCTTCTGCGACCTGCTGCCAGAAATCTGCTGCTGAATCATCAGAATATTCGTCAAAAATGACACTGACAAAGCGGAAAAAGCAGTCAAAAACATCCGTGAAAATCGTCAGAGGTTTTATCTCATCAGGAGTCGGGCCATACAGTCTTTGCACATTTTCAGGTAATACTGTTCTTTCACTCAGCATGACTACCTCTTCGGTGATATCTTTCATGATGCCACATACCGGAACATGATTTTCCAGTATCAGTATCATATTTTCTCCGTGCGGCATAAATGCCATCTCGTATTTGAAAAAGCAGTGCAGCAACGGAATCAGGTAACAGTCAAAATATCTTTGCAGCCATTCTTCCGTGCTCAATCCAGAAGCTTTGATAAGTTCCGGCAGAAAAGCATTCCCGCTGTTGTCGATGTGCAGCAGCGATGCCATCGTGATGAGTTGTTGACCGGGCTGCAAAAGATTGACCGGACTTTCACGCCACAAACCTGCCACCATTTTATTGTGAGGAATAGCTCTGCCCATAGACTCATAATTGAGATTTCTGTAACCTACAGAAGCGATTTCCCCGAGCATGGTGAATTTTCCGTTGCTCAAAAAATCATCTTTTCTGAACAGCTCCGTAATCCATTCCGTGATTTCGGGAGTGCCTGCCATGTAGTATGCAGACATTCCTCGCATGAAACCCATATTCAGAATGGACAATGCCATCTTGGTGTAATGCTTGCCGGGATTGGAAATATTGAAAAGCGTTCTGATAGATTGCTGAGCCAGATATACATCCTGCGAATAGCCCAAGCAATACATCTTTTTGTCGGCAATATCCGGAGCAAAAATATACACCAGCTTATTGAACCATTGCCATGGATGTACGGGAATGAAGATATAATCGTCAGGAGACAAACCGTCCTCTATCATTCTCGAACGAAAGATTTCAAACAGCTCATCACCCAGTTCACCTTTGATGAAAGAAGTATATTCCAGAGAGCTGACACAGGCAAAATGCGAACGGTCTTTGTGTCCTGCTACCCACAATATCGCAAAAGGTTGGTCGGCTTCAGGAGCATATACCGGGTAGTCAGTCGCATCAAATCCGATTCTGCCGCTGTTGGCCACAAAACAGGGATGCCCTTCCGTCATAGCGTGTTCTACTTCCTGAAAATCAGCATGAATGAGTTCCGCCGAGCTGAATTTCTCATGCACATATTTGTAGGCATTGCCATAGAGCGTACTCGAAATTTCCTCCAGATAAGTAGGCAATAATTCTTCAGGAATCTTTAGTGTGTCTTTAAAATCCAGTATAAAAGAGATAGCTTCTATCCGTACATCTTTGCCATCTGCTTCCTTTCTGATAGATTGCGGAGCAATATGCCAGTGGTCAAGAAATCCTTTTTTAGCATCAAAAAAGTACGTCGCTTTACCATCATCAGAAGTAATACTGTACAGTTCCCATTCACCGGACAGATTTGCCGCCAGTTCAGGTTGCAGAATCAGCTCGTGCGTAAATTCACTGATACATTTTCTGACCAGCATCCTGTTGACATGACTCCATACCTCATCCGTCAGGTGAGCGACCGGAGTCAGAGGTGATATATTTTCGATTGTTTTCATTTTGTAGTATTGGTGTTTTGACGATAGCCTCTCTTGATGTTTAAAGTTTGAATTGTTTAAAGTTTAAAGTTTTGCTTTCGCCTGTTTACTGCCTGAACTGCGACTTTCTGGAGACATCATATTAATCAAAGAAATCACTTCCATCATAGTTCAGACTTTATCGGTTGCGTAGCATTCATTTGCCTATTGCCCCTTGCTTATTTCCATTCTCGTCTATTTCTCATTTGCTGCGTTAGCCAAATCGTACATCGTCAATCATCAATTGTACATTCAAAAAATCCTCCCTTTCACACACCGCCAGCCATGCCGTTTTATGAGGCAGCACTATCTGTTTCAGGTATTTAAAGCCCGCCTTTTTATTCAGCACATGAATTTTTTCATTCCTCACATCCGGTTCCACCACGACTCTTTTTACGTTCGGGTCGCTAAACAGAAAATCCATCACAGTAGAAAATACCGCCCACGTATAGCCCGGAATTTTTTCATCAGGAGGCCCGACCAGAATGTGCATGCCCGTATCCCCGCTTTCGCCCTCATAGTGGCCATCCAGCTCACGGATACAGTCATATTGTTCCATCAGAAATTTTTGTTTTCCCTCACTTTCACCGATGAAAACCCTCGTTCCCGATTCCAGAATTTCCTGATAAGTCGCCCGCACTTTTTCGGGACTCGAATCCAGCAGCCCCCAGTATTGCGCATAAGGCAGATTGACCCAGCGATGAATTGTCGCCAAATCTTTTTCCAAATCAAATGCACGCACAGAGAATTTTCCGGCGAGGGGAGTCGCACGTTCGTACAGTATTTCCGGTGAATGAGAGATATTCATATCAGTGATATATTTTGGGCGTGTCCGCCGCGGCGGACCAGGCTATCGGCTTATACTCCTCGCCCTCTCCCGAAAGAATTCGGGATTTGGCTGCGGGGTATCGCCTCTATCCTTCACGCAGGTACAAACCATCGTTTATAGTTGCTTTTCCAGAGAATTGAGCTCAAACTGTTCAGAAAGGACATGTTCAGGGATGCCGAACTGCTGAAAAGCAATACTTTTTTCTACAGGATAAATTTCTTTTCCAGTCAATTCTCTGATAATGTAAGAGTTTCTGTAGCAGACCATTCCCAGGTCAGGCGTTACAAACCCATGTGTGTGATATTCAGCATTTTGCACGAAAATATCTTTTCCGTTCCGGTCTATGCTGTAATTTCTGTGTACATCATATCTGCCTTTTTCATCCCATCGGATGATATCAGTTATCCCGTCGAGAAAAGCAGGAGTTGAATACTCATAGCCTGTAGCGAGAATCAACGCATCCGTGCTGTGCGTGTAAGATTTTTCCAGCTCATGATGATAGATTTCCAACTCTGTTTCACCACTGACAGGATTGATATCAGCAGCCTTCATAATAGAATTCGTTCTGAGGCTTATTTTGATGTCGTTAGTGATATTTTTAGTATAAATCAGGTTGAAAATATCATTAATCAAATCCTGGTTGATACCCTTGTAAAGATGTTTCTGAGCTTTGTTCAGCGCATCTTTTTTATGTCTGGGAAGCTGATAGAAATAATCCACGTACTCCGGTGAAGTCATTTCCAGCGTGAGCTTACTGTATTCCATCAGGTGAAATCTTGCAGACTGAGTAATCCAGTGCAGCTCATATCCGAGCGTATCCGTTTCCTGCAATAAATCGTAGAAAATTTCAGCAGCACTTTGCCCGCTCCCGATAACAGTGATTTTCTTTTTCTCCTGAATAGAAGCCTTGTTGGAAAGATATGCCGAAGAATGAACGACATGATTGCGGATATGCCGACATGATTCAGGGATATACGGCGCATTCCCGATACCTATCACTAATTTTCTGGCAGAGTAAGAAATTTTTTCTCCGGTCAGCGTGGAGGTACATTGTATGATATAAAGTTCCCGTTCTGCATCAAAATGAATTTGCTGTACATCGGTACTGAATCTCAGATTATCCAGCTGGCTGATAGCCCATTGACAATACTGGTTATATTCATTGCGCAACAGGAAAAAATCTTCACGGATATAAAAAGAATAGATTTTTCCTTTCTGCTTGATATAGTTCAGGAAGCTGTAAGGACTGGTTGGGTCAGCCATCGTGACGAGGTCAGCCAGAAATGGAATTTGCAGCGTGGTATCCTGCAGCATCATACCAGGATGCCAGTCAAATTTTTCTGCTTTGTCCAGAAATAAACCATCCAGCTCCTCTATTGGAGCAGTCAGACATGCCAGACTGAGATTGAAAGGACCGATGCCTATTCCTACGAAATCATATATTTTGTCTTCTTTCATGCTGTTTGGTTTTTCATCAGAGTGATTTCTGCCTGAGTTTTTATCATTTCCAGTACATAGTCTATATCTTCCACCGTTGTCGCAGGATTGAGCAAAGTAAATTTCAGATAGATTTTTTCGTTCACTTTTGTACTCGCAACAGACGCTTTGCCGGATTCAAACAAAGATTTTTTGATGTTCAGATTTAATGCATTCAACAAAGAATCATCTTCCAGTCCCGGAATGATATAGCGGAAAACGACCGTGCTCAGCGCAGGCTCGTGAATGACTTCAAAACATTCTTTTTGTTTCAGCAGGTGATAAGTATCTTTTGCCCTGAAGTGAACTTCTTCCAGAAATGCACCGATAGCTTCTTTGCCGGTTACTTTCAGTGTAAACCATAGCTTGAGTGCATCAAAACGCCTGGTCGTCTGGATAGATTTGACAATCAGATTAGGATATTCATCTTTAGATTCCACAGGATTGAGATAATCAGCATAGTGAGAAATATATCTGAAAAGCTGTTTGTCAGCCATTAGAAAAGCTCCTGAAGAAAGTGGTTGAAACAGCGTTTTGTGAAAATCTATTGTCACAGAATCCGCATTGCGTACTCCGTCTAATAAATTCTGATGTGTTTTTGTCAGGAAATAGCAACCTCCGTAAGCGCAATCTGCATGCAGCCACATGGAATATTCTTTTGCTATCCGGTTGATTTCATCTATTGGGTCGAAGCTGCCAAAATCAGTTGTTCCCAAAGTAGCGACTACTGCCATAGGAATATTTCCTTCGGCTAATTGCTCTTCAACGGCATTTCTGAGTGCATCGGCATCCATTTCATAACGACTGTTGGATTTGACAGATACTACAGCATCATAACCCAATCCGAGAATAGCAGCATTTTTGAGAATGCTGAAATGAGCTTTTTCTGAGCAGAAAATCCTGAATTTACTGACAGTTTCATTCGTGCCGTTTTTCTTGATATTGATACCAAATCTGCTGAAAGCTATATGGTCTCTTGCTGCAAGCAATCCCATGAGATTGGACTGAGTACCACCACTGGTAAATACACCGTCAGCAGTTTCGGGAAGATGAAATTCACGACAAGTCCAGTCGATGATATCCTGTTCTATCAAAGTCGCAGAAGTGCTTTGGTCCCATGTCTCCACCGCTGTGTTCACTGCACTTGCCAGCAGTTCTCCTGCCAGAGCCGGAATCAAAATCGGGCAGTTGAGATGAGCCAGATAGGAGGGATGGTGAAAAGCAATTGTATGGTCGAGATAGATAGATTTGATTTCTTCCAGTGCTTCATCCAGCGATACGGGAACTGTGGATTGCTGAACAGAAGTAATTTCAACTTTTTCTTTCAGTTCCTGCAAAGAGATACCGCTGTAAAAGCTTTCCTTTTGGATAAATTGGGTAATATATTCAAGCGTCTTTTGGAGACTTTCTTTATACTGAGGATGTGTATTGTTTTGAAGTATCTGGTCCAGGCTGAGATTTTTAATTTCACCTGCTACTTCTGTTTTATGTAGCATTTGCTATTTTTATTTAGTCTAAATAATGATAGCAAAATTATGAACGGGGAAAATCAATTCCTACAAGCGATTTTGTGATTTTTTAGGTATTCAGATTTTTGTAAATACTTGGGTTTTAGAGACTGATTTTATGGTAGATATGTCAATCTTTTACAGTCACATTTTTATAAATGTTTTATTTACAGCATTATGCGATTTTTTTGCTATAAAGTAACCTACCTCAATTTAGGTATGCATTGTTAGTTTTGGTGATACTAAGGAATCTAAAATTAAGTAGAGCAGATGAAATGGTCAGTCCGGCAAGGAATCCAATCCAGATTCCTGCGGCATTCATTTTGAAATGAATGCCCAATATATAACCGGCTGGTAATCCAACCACCCAATAGGCCAACGCAACATAAAGTGTAGGAATTTTGACATCTTTTATACCTCTGAGCAAGCCTACAGCTATCGCCTGAGTCGTGTCAGATATCTGGAAAAATGCAGTCCATACCAAAAGAACAGAAGCGATAGCAATGATATTGACTTCCTGATTAAACAATGCCGGTATCTGTCGGTAAAGTCCCAGAAATAGTAATGCAAAGATGCTCCCGGCAATCAATCCTGCATAGAGCGTACTCCGGCCGATTTTCTGTATCATCTGCCAGTCGTTTTGTCCATAGAAATAGCTCACTCTGATAGAACCGGCTACAGAAATCCCTATTGATATCATAAATGTGAGCGAGGCACAGCTCAGCGCAATCTGATGAGCTGCTTGTTGTTCGGCTCCCAGCCACCCAATCATAATTCCGGAAAATGCATAAGCTCCGGCTTCCAGACAGTATTGCATGCCACTGGGTACACCGGTTTTCAGCATCTCTTTGATGATATTCCGTTGCGGTATCCATATCTCTTTCAATGATTGCAGATAAACAGTAAATTTTTTCTGACTAAAGATGACAATCAGCAGAGCCACCGCCATTAATATCCTTACAGTCAATGTAGCCCAGCCTGCTCCTTCCAGATGCAGCGCAGGGAATCCCCATTTGCCGTATATCAGCAGCCAGTTCAGAAACACATTGAGCGGCAGTGAAATCAATGAAATCGCCATAGCTACTTTGGTATATTGGAGCGCGTCAGTGAATTCTTTGAGGGACATAAATAGCAACATTGGAATCACTGACCATCCGATGAGCTGCAAGTATGGAATCGCTATGTCTACCACTGCTCTGTCTTGCCCCATGTGGAATATGATGCCGTGCAGAAAATGTATCAGTAATGCAGCCGCAGTAGCAAAAATCAGGCAGATAAAAACACCATTGAGCGCATATCTTGCAACAGCACGAGTGTCATTTTTTCCGTTAGAGATAGCGACCATCACAGAAATAGACCTGGTGAGTCCGAAGCCAAATACAAAAGGCAAGGTCAGAAGACTGTTTACCAGAGAGGCAGCCGCTACCTGCTTGTGGTCTATGGCTCCCACCATGATGATATCAATGACAGCGAGGAGCATTTGAGAGAAGTTTCCCAGAATAATAGGAAAAGCTATCAGTAGAGTTTTCTTTATTTGCTCAAGCATTACTCGGTTTTATATCAGCCAATGTCGTTTAGTTTACAAAATGGATTGCTTTTAGATTCCTCCAGAATGACATAAATCAATCCATTTTGTATAGTAGTATGTCATGCTGTAAGCATCTTTCTTATAGAAAATGTCTTAACTAAACGACATTGATATACTAGTGGCAAAGATGAAAAAATAATCCATTTTAATTTTTATTTAGACCAAATAAAAATTAATGACGTTTGTTTTTTGATTCTCAATTTTGGTAAAATTCAGATATCAACGACATAAATGCATCTTCATCGATGGTGGTGCACCTACGGCGTACCATTTTTGTGTAGAAACTATATTTGCTACAAAGCGATAGCCCACTAAGGGGCATCGTCAGCTATAGCCTTGCGCCGTAGGTGCATAAGCTTTGTAGAAATCATATTCGCAATACGCCCCATGCTCCGTAGGAGCTATCCATTAAAGTAATGAGTTCAACAGATTCATAGATACTCCCGACAAGGAAAGTTACAGCAATGATTTATCCTTTTATTAGTGAATTCGTGGCTGCCCTTTTTAATCCCCCAATCAATAATCTTTAAACTTATTGACCCACTTATTGATATCGTTTTGAATGCGCTCGGATGAAGCGTTTCTGTTTTGTTTTAATTCGGGTAGTGCCGGCCCCCGTGAAGTCATGTGATACTGATCGCAGAGATGACATCGGTACACATTCTGAGGTCCTTCTCCGGTCGAAAAGGAGGATTTTCTATGCATCTCCAGTAGTGCAGAGATAGCTGCATTGGAAGATGAATACCCTATTTTTTTCGAAGAACAAGTTCTCATGCTATCAAAGTTCTGAATATTTATACAATTTTGGACTGATTTTAGTTAATGAGGATAAAATATGAAAAAAATATTCTACTTATTCATAGCAGTTTTTTCTGTCCAGTCGCTATTTGCTGCTGATACTGACCTGCTGGAAGTACTTTCTGATGAATTGTCAAAAGGCAAGGTGCTGGATGTTTACCAGAAATTGGAAAAAATGGACCCGTCCAACCGTGATACTGATATATTTCTTACAAAATTGAATCTGGCGCTGAATCTGTATGTGGTTCAGATACAATATGAAAAATTCGGATTTGTCAATCTCGCTTTTGACCAAAAGATAGAAGATATCAGAGGGAAATCCGGTAAATACACGCTTTTTTCTCTTCCTGCGCATCGCATTCTGGATTCTTTGGTAGCTGAGCATCCGGAAGATGCCAGATTGTATAAAGCACAGACAGATTATCTGTACGAATGTTTTTTGAATTACAGCCCGGATATGCCTTTGACAGATGAGCAGCTTTTGAGCCGGCTGGAAGTAGCTTCCAGAAAAGCTATAGAATTGAAATCTGCTGATTATGAGACTTATTTTATACTGGGATATACTTTGTTAGGTAAAAATCAGTTTGAGGAAGCTCAAAGAATGTTGAAAAAATCGCTGGAATTAAATGCATCTTATACACCTGTATATTATAATCTGTCTTATGCAGAATTTGCTTTGAAAAATTTTCAGGCAGCTATTCAGTATGCCAGAAAAGCCTGGGAATTGTATACGGACGAGAATCAGAAAGGGGATGCGGTGAGAATGCTGGGTTTTTGTTATGATAATCAAAACCAAACAGACAGTGCAATTTTCTATATAAAAGAGGGATTGAAGCTGAATGCAAAAAACGGAGATTTGTTACTGGATTATCTGCATATTGCAGTACGGGAACAGATGCCCGAAGCGGAAAAATTAATCCTGGAAATTATCCTCCTGAAGCCGGAAAGTCCTGAGGTATATAACGGAGTGATGAATGTATATTATCAGGAAGCAGATAATTATCTGCCGGTTTTAAAGACACTTAATGAGTTAGAGAAAATATATCCGAATAACGATAAAATTATGGCGAATGTCAATTTTTACCAGGGACAAATACTTTTTGAAATATCTACAGCACAGGCAAAAGAAAAATTCAAAAAAGCAGAGTCATATTTCTTGAAATTTTACCCGCCTACACATGAAGTGTTTGGAGTTATCCGGCAATATCTGGAAACTCCTTAGGAGTACCTTATTTTGATTAAAACACATAGTCACATAGAAATTTGTCTAAAAGGAGAGTTGTATAGTATACATAGTTCTGAGACTTAGCTTCATTCTATGTGAATGCCTATAGGCATCTATATCTTCTTATTGTTTGTGATGTGGAGCTATGTTTCTATGTGTTACCAGCATGTTAGGAGTCGAATTGAGTTTAATACTAACTAATCATCATCGAAGTCATCGACAGCGAACCCATCACCAGCTTATCGTTGAAGAAACTGATATTATCTTCTTTTTCTTTCAGCCCCAGAGAATAAATCATCGGATGATAATGGTCAAAAGACGGTACGGCATATCTGAGTGCCTGAGATTGATGGCGTATCTGATACAGCGTAGCGAAGTCCTCACTCAGGATTTTTTGTTTGAACGTTTCATTTGCTTCTATTGCCCAGTCATAACCACCGTTAGGATTCGCCCAGTTGATCATACCCAGATTATGAACCATATTGCCACTTCCTAAAATGAGGACACCTTTGCGTCTCAGACTCTTTAGTTGTTGAGCCAGTTCGTAGTGATAAGATGTCGGTTGAGTGATATCCATGCTCAATTGCACCACGGGGATTTTTGCATCCGGATACATTCTGGCCAGCACTGACCATGTACCGTGGTCGAGACCCCACTGATGGTCGAGCTCTACATGAGCTTTGGTGATGAGACCTTGTACCGTATTTGCCAGCTCAGGCATGCCAGGAGCGGGATATTGTTTGTCAAACAAGGCTTTAGGGAAACCGCCGAAATCATGTATTGTCTTAGGTTGGGGGATGGCAGTGACTTTTGTACCTCTTGTTTCCCAGTGAGCTGAGATACACAGAATAGCTGCAGGAGTCGGGATATCTTTTGCAATTTTTTTCCAGCCTTCTACAAATTCATTTTCCTCTATGGCATTCATAGGACTTCCATGCCCGATGAACAATACCGGCATTTTCGGAGTATTGGGCAATTGTGTAGATATGTGGTATAAATCCTGTAGTTCCATACTATGTAAGGTTAAAGGTGCGAAGAACATCCATTTGAGGAAATTTTTCTCTCCATTGTCAGTTAATTACAAAGTAAACGAATAAGGAGAGATTTTATTCTTGTATATACAATAGTTTTATTTTTAAGTAATTATTAAGGGCGATATTTATTTTCTGGCGGGTAAAGTAGATATTTTTTTCAGAGGAATATAGCTTCTTGTTTTAGATGGATTACTCCTGTGAATTAATTGTTTATGTAATTTAGAATGAAAATATCCAGAGGAATTACAGTCTATCAACAAAGGCATTGAAGGAGCACGAAAAGGTTTGCCAAAGGACAGTATAGAAATTCATCAGTCCGCTAGAGCAATATGTTCATTTCACTCTATCTGAGCAGTAACAGCAGAAAGAATCGTCTTGAAATTTTGAAATTTTATTTATAATTTTGATTGTAGTCAAAAAATAATTGATTGTGATAATGGATATTGTAAGTAGCTATAAAGTATTGCTGGCTCATGTAGCAAATTTGATAGAGGTCAGTGGTTACAGACAAGACTATCTCAGCAGGAAAATGGGGTTGAAAACTGCTACATTTTCTGCTAAAAAACAAAAGGGAAACTGGACACCGGATGAGGTCGAACAGCTATTGAGTATCATCAACAATGAAGATGTAGAAGATTATATGTTGCTCAGATTAATGGAAAATATGGAATCTGAAGAAACCATCAGCTATGAAGATTTTAAGTCTCAACTAGCAATATGAATCTGACTTTCAAAAAATCATTTGTAAAACAAGTCAGACTGTTACCACAGGACATAAAGCTAAGTGTATTGGAGATAATAGAGACATTGAACACCGCTTCCAGATTAGAAGATACAGATTTGGACTATAAAAAAATGAGCGGTCAAAAGAAAAACAGCAACAATTATTACCGTATCAGAACAGGTTCTTATCGGATAGGTATCGAATATATACACCCAGATGTTATTGTTTTTTGTGTCTTGAGCAGGGGAGATGTGTATAAAAGTTTCCCACCCCGGTAATATTATTTTGAAAAATACTTTTGATAAAATTGTATCAAAAAGCAGATTCATTCTTCCTACTTACTTTCAGACAGATATTGTATGGTTTTATGTCAATCATCGTTACTCCAATAATATCCACATACTATAAAACAAAAAATGTAAATTTGAAATTAAAGGAAATGATATGATACAGACCTTAGATAAAGAAATAATATCCTCTTTACCGCTCTTGGGTAAAGAAGAAAAGAAAAATATATTGGGTTTTATTAAAACATATCTAAAGTTGAAAGAACAGTCTCAGGACATTAGTATAGAACAATACAACAGAGAGATAGACGAAGCTGAAGCCAGAATAAATGCGGGTATTTATTTTACTCAGGATGAAGTAGAGTTGGAAGCTGCTAAATGGTAAACTGCATCATTAAATGGGAGGAAGCTGCAAAACAGTCTCTTCAGAAAATAAATTTTCATACAAAACTCTTCCGGATGAAAATGTCCATTTTTCCATAGAAGTATTGCAGTCTATCAACAATGGCATTGAAGAAATACGAAAAAGGTTTGCTAAAGGACAGTGAAGAAGTTCATCACTCCGCAAGAGGTATGTTCAAAATAAAATGGACACCTGAGATAGAAGAACGATATCTGGTAACCTTAAAATATTGGATACATCACAATTAATAAGCTATTCTGTGGGGTCTTGTTCTAATGTATTCCTTTGATTCTTTATGCAGATAATCATTAAAATAAATAACGACTGAAAGAGAATATGCACTAATAATTCTATTCGCTAAGTCTTGGCTTATAAATTCTAATTTTGATAATTCAATTATATAATGTTTGAACATTTCTTTATCATTAAAAACTCTATCAATATGATGCTTGTCTATGTAATAATCTTCAGAAAAAAGATAACAAAAGACAATATTAAAATCAGTTTCTGAAATATAAATAAGTAACTGATAGTATAAATTTTTAAATTCTAAATTCCTATAATAAGAGCCATCTTGCTTTTCTGAAAAATGGAAAAGTATTTCTAATGCTTGAATAATGAGTTGGAAGAAAAATCTTTTTTGCATTCTATCAAGTAAAGGGAGTAATTCTTTGTAACTGGAAATTATGTTTTCGTAAATCTCTATTTCACGTCCAAAAAGATTGTGTTTGCGCTTATATATCAAGCTGACAATGTTGTACCAGAGAGATTCTTTTGGATTATTGGTTTGTTCTAAATAGGTTAATCCTTCCGAAGAACTATTAGAAAGATAATCTAAAAGAAGCCAACCTATCTTAGGGTTAGCCAAATTCTTTTGTATGTTTTCTTGAACAATAGCGATTAATAAATCAGAAAGTTCTTTTTTGTTTATAAGTTCTTGATTTAAAAACTGTTCTAAGTCTAATGCGGAAAAATTCTCAAGGTTGTTATTTATGTATTTAATTAATTCATCCTTTGAGTCAACATCATTCTTATTTAATAAAAGTTGTTTTATTGTATAGATAGACTTTTCATTTTTGTTCAAGCTATATGAAAAGTATCTGAACCTACTTTTTCTAACTGCAAATCTGCTCAAGTCAAAAGAGCCTCTGGCTAATATTTCAAATAAAATCTTTGAGTTTTTATTATTTGAAATGATTTCGTGGTCTTCTTTGATTTTATTTCTTTCCCCAATTAAATTGAATTCATTAAAATGTATTATGTCACTAATTGATAATATTTTATCTAGAATTTGGTTTCTTGTTTTTAAAGAATTATATATTTTTGGAAACTTAAATCTTATTATTTCCAGAATTAGCAAGTCTAAAACATTGACTTCTTTTCCTATTATATGATAATTCAGAATAAATGAATTGTATATAATCTTTATGCTTCTTATATCGTTTATATTCAATTCTTCGAATATTCGCTTTAGTAATGTGTGTTTATTTATATATATATAATCACGTTCAATAAAATCTATATTTTTTAGAAATAGATTTTCAGTAAATTCACTAAATACATGTTCATAATATTTAGGCAAATTGAGTTCTAGTTGAAAGATTTTTCGGGAATATACCTCATAATTATTCTCATTTATTTTCTTAATCGCTTCATTCAAGTAATCCTTATCACAAGCCACGATAAAGAACAAATCTTTAAAATTTGCAGTATTCCTGATGAGTTTTAGAACTTCGGATATTTCTTCTTTACTCAGTCTGTCTACATCATCTACTGCAATGATGATTTTTTTATTGATAGAGAGAAGAATATCATCTAAATGTTCTCTACTGGTTTTTAGGCTATTGTTTCTGAACAGAGATATAAATGCTCCCAACCAACCTACACTGGAACTGTCAATCTTGTGTAGATATTTTTGGATGGCTCTTTTTGCTCCAGCATGCTCTTTTGAAAGCTCATCTTCCAGTTGTTCGAAAAAATCACCAACAATATGTTGAGCATTTTCAGATTTCCATGCATTGAAATCGACCCAAATATATTTTTCCGGATACGAATCTTTAAAAGTCTTTCTTACCTGATTGATGAAACTTGTTTTACCTGTACCCCACTCACTATTGAGCAAAACATTGAAAGAAGCATCATCGGTATAGGTATGACAGAGATTCTTAACAAAACTTTCTACATATGCCTGTGACCATAGATTCTGCTCTTCTTGTTCTTTTTTAGGAGTGTCTGCTATAAAGCCATGTTGTCCGATTGGTGTTTTAATTTCATCATACTCTTCAAACAATTCTACTATATTTCGAACATTCGCCCATGCCAATATTGCATATATTATGACTAATAAATCAGGCAGAATAATGGCGCAACTTTCAGCTATTTTTAGATTTTCAGGGAACGAATCAGATAGTCTGAATATGAAATAAACGAGTATGAAGTAAGTATAAATCCAGAATCTTTTCAGAGAGAAAACATAACCAGTAATTTTCTTGATAATTATCCATGATGATACTAAGACAAAGAGAAAAAGAAATACTGCTTTATCAAGAATACCAATCGTTTTTAATGACTCGGAATCTTTTAAGTGGTAAGCAGCGAGTGCTGAAATATCTTCTCTGAAAAATATAATCAGAGTAAGAACTGTCACATAGACAAATAAGCTATGTGCATTTGTATTCAAATAATCTTTGAATTTATCTTCTACAGTTCTTACTTTCTCACTCATACCTCCAAAAGTACCACCATTCAAACATCATATAGGATATTTGTATAGAATGTTTTCAACATTGAAAACACAACTGTGTCCTATCGTATAATGTTAGGTAGCTGTCACTAGCGACTCCCGCAAAACTTTCAATTAAACTAAGCTGATTTACAGCTCACTCAATTTTATCATCTTGGTTTTAGGTACGAGTACTTTCATCACACACCATGCAGCCACATAAGCGAGGGAACCATACAAGAAAACGATAAAATATCCGGATTCAATATTGCCGAGCAATTTGTAGTGGTCAAAAATTCTACCTGCAAAATAAGATACCAACGCACCGCCGATACCTCCTGACATGCCTATGATTCCTATAACACTTCCTACCGCCGGTTTGGGAAACATATCTGTAACGGTATTGTACATATTGGCCGACCAAGCCTGATGTGCAGAAGCTGCAATGCCAATCAAAACTACCGGAACACAATAGCTGATATGTGATAATGGTTGAATAAATAAGAGGGTTAGCAACGGAAATAGAGCGATGATGAACATGGCTTTTAATCGTCCCTCATAAGGTTGATTGCCTTTTTTGATGAAATACATTGGTAAAATGCCACCACTGACACTGCCTATCATGGTCATGGTGTAAAGTACTGTGAGAGGGATGGTAATTTCAGTACCGGATAATCCGAACTGTCCTGTGAGATAGGACGGAAGCCAGAATAAAAAGAACCACCACACGCCGTCTGTCATGAATTTTCCTAAAGAAAAAGCCCATGTTTGTTTAAAGGTTAAAAGTTTCAACCAGGAGATTTTGATATCTGCAGTCGATTCATCCTGAACCTCTGATTCAGTATCGCTGGTGATATATTCCAGCTCGCTTTTGGATAATCTTTTTTGCTTTTGTGGAACTTCAAAATATATATAGTAGAAAATCAGCCAGATAAATCCTAAAGAACCTACGATGATGAAAGATGCCTGCCAGCCGTAGGTATATGCCAGCCAGGGAACGGTCAGAGGAGCGAGAATAGCCCCAACATTAGCTCCTGAATTAAATATACCTGTGGCTAAAGCTCTTTCTTTTTTAGGAAAATATTCTGCTGTAGCTTTGATAGCTGCCGGAAAGTTAGCGGATTCTCCGAGTCCCAAAACCAGCCTTGCGATGATGAAACCAACGACCGAAACCGACAAGCCACTGATGCCTAAAATTCCTAAAACGTTGACAGATGCTTCTCCGATTTCGATGGCGTAAGCGTGTAGCATAGCACCTAATGACCATACTATTATAGCTATAGAAAAACCTTTTTTAGTCCCCAGCTTATCTACGATTCTACCGGCAAACAACATGAAAATAGCATAGGAAATCTGGAAAACAGCAGTAATTAATCCGTAATCAGAATATGACCAGCCGAATTCTTTCTCCAGAATCGGGTGAAGAAGACTGAGTACCTGACGGTCCAGATAATTGATAGTAGTCGCAAAAAATAAAAGCGCACAAATCGTCCATCTGAAATTTCCGGTAGTTTTATTTTCCATAGAATTATCCGTTTATAAGTGAATGCGTTTAGTTAAGAAAATTGACCAATGATAGATTCTTTCAGAATGACATAAAGTCATCAATTTTAAAGTATAATGTCATGTTGCGGTCACTGAGCGGAGCCGAAGTGAGTCGATGCCGTGGCCTGTCGTCAGTGGACTAAAATGAGTTTTATAAGTTGAAATAGTTTTTGGTGTTTTGATAACAGATATCTTCAATGATGCCACCCACCCATTTCAGGTCGTGTGGGATATAGCCTTTATTGATATCTTCTGCGAATAAATTGCACAATAAACGTCTGAAATATTCATGTCTCGAATAAGACAAAAATGAGCGGGAATCTGTCAGCATACCTACAAATGTGCTAATCAGACCAATGCTGGATAATGTGTTGAGCTGTTGGGTCATTCCTTTCAGCTGGTCGAGAAACCACCAAGCTGCTCCGAACTGTATTTTACCTTTCATTCCTTTTTCCTGGAAATTTCCTGCCATTGCTGCAAACACATGATTGTCGGCCGGATTTAGGTTGTAAAGAATGGTTTTAGCCAATTTTTCCTCTTGTTCCAGACTGCTCAGAAATTTTCCGATTCGCTCCCCATGTCTGTAATCTCCAATCGTATCAAAACCTGTATCAGCTCCCAAAACTGCCGACCTGTAATGATTGGCATCGCGAAGTGCGCCTAAGTGAAATTGCTGTACCCAATCTTTTTCGTGGTACATCATGCACAATTCCTTTAATACCCAAAAAGTATAAGCTTCTTTGATTTCTTCCGCTTGATTGTCATTACCTGACAGTACTTCCTGAAAAATCTGGTTGATTTTATTTTCAGAAAATTTTCCTTGTAATGGCAGAAAATTCAATCCATGGTCAGCAGTGACGCATCCGGCCTGGTCGAAGAAATCGACACGATTTTTTAAAGCTGAAATTAATGAGCTTAAATCTCTGATTTCAGTATTGCTGGCAGATTCCAGAAGTTGAATATAGCTTCTGAATGCATTTCCGGTATCAATTTTAAATACTTTATCAGGACGGAAAGACGGAAGCACTTTCGTATAAGTGTCGCTTTGTTGCAATCGCAGGTGATATTCCAGTGAATCGACCGGGTCATCAGTCGTTCCCAATACCTCTACTTTGAAATGTTTCAGGATATTCCTTGGTTTGAAATCCTCTTTTTCCAGCAATTCGTTGGTCTGATGAAAAATGCTTTCAGCATTTTGAGGATTTAAAAGCTCGTGAATACCAAAAGGATTTTTCAGTTCCATTTGCGTCCAGTGAAAGAGCGGATTTCTTACAGTATATGGGACTACCTCGCTCCATTTCAGAAATTTTTCTTTATCTGTAGCTTTACCGGTAATATAATGTTCGTCCACGCCAAAAGCCCGCATCGCTCTCCATTTGTAGTGGTCGCCGTGCAGCCAGATGTGGCAGATATTGTCAAAGTTTTTGTTTTCGCAGACAATTTCAGGGGAAAGATGAGAATGATAGTCTATGATGGACGGACGAACCGCATATTGATGATAAAGCTCTTCTGCTGTTTTGGATTGCAGTAAAAAATTATCATGTATAAATGGTTGCATATTTTTAGTTTGAAAAGTTACCAATGATACCTAACTCAAGCCCTCTGAGTTCTGCCAGACCGCGTAATCTTCCTATCGCAGAGTATCCGGGATTGGTCGTTTTGTGAAGGTCATCGAGCATTTGGTGACCGTGGTCGGGACGAAAAGGAATCGGTTGATTTCTTTTTTGGTTTTCAGTAACTATTGCCTTCATGACGGCATACATATCTACATCTCCATCCAGATGGTCAGCTTCATAAAAGTTGCCCAAAGCATCTTTTTTTACGTTGCGAAGATGAATGAAATAAGTCCTGTGCTTTACTGCATCAAAGATATCGCATAAGTCATTTTCAGTGCCTGCTCCCAGAGAACCAGTACAAAAACAAACACCGTTAAATGCTTTGTTTACGGCACTGGTAATATATTCAAAATCCGATTTTTTGCTGACGATTCGTGGAAGTCCAAGAATGGGATAAGGCGGGTCGTCCGGATGAATCGTCATTTTTATATTTTCTTCTTCACAGACATCCGCTATGCTTTCCAGAAAATATTTCAGATTTTCTCTCAGACCTTCTGTTCCGATTTTTTGATAGATTTCTATGCTTCTGGTCAGACTTTCCAAAGTGGTATTGTCCTCTCCGGGTATTCCCATCAGGATATTATCGGTCAGTCTTTTTACCTCATCTTGAGAGATGATTTTTGCTTTTTCAGTAGCTCTCTCAATGACTTCTGCCGGATAATCATCTTTTGCTTTTTCTCTTTTCAAAATAAAAATATCGAAATAAGCCAAATCTATCCAGTTGAAATACAGGGCTTTTGAGCCGTCTTTCATTGTCAAATCCAGTTGAGTACGTGTCCAGTCCAGAACAGGCATAAAGTTGTAACAGACAGTTTTAACTCCGCATTGACTTAGATTTTTTAATGTCTGTCTGTAATTAGAAAGATATTTTTCTGCTTCTTCTGACCGGGTTTTTATCGCTTCGTGTACAGGTACACTTTCCACTACTGACCATGTGAAACCTTCACCTTCCACCTGATTTTTCCTTTTGGAAATTTCTTCCACCGTCCAGATTTCTCCGTGAGGAACATGATGTAATGCTGTAACGATTCCTGTTGCTCCGGCTTGTTTTATATCCTGCAATGATACCGGGTCATTCGGTCCGTACCATCTCCATGTTTGTTCTAACTTTTTCATTTCAGATAATTCTTTATACGCCATTCCATGCATTGATACCGCCATCTACAAAAATTGTTTCGCCGTTGACGAAAGCTGATGCATCGCTGAGCAGATAGATTAAAGTTCCCTGTAGTTCCTCAGGATTTCCCAGACGGGAATATGGTGTATTGTTGACGAATTTTTGAGCTCTTTCAGTGAAAGAACCATCAGGATTTGTCAGTAATTTTTTGTTCTGAAGTGTAAGAAATACACCGGGAGCGATAGCATTGACCCTTACTTTGTCTCCATAACGAAGCGAAAGTTCTGTCGCCATCCACTTTGTATAGCCGCTGATTCCGTGCTTGGCAACGGTGTAGCCCAACACTCTGGTGATAGAACGACTTGCTGCCAACGAAGAAATATTGACAATAGAACCGGCACCTTTTTCTGCGATGACACGTCCGAAAACATGAGTAGGAATCATGGTGCCGTGCAGATTTAATTCTATAGATTTGAAAGTATCAGTAAGAGATGCGTCAAACAAATTGTCTCCAGGTTGGATAGTAGCTCCGGGCAGGTTGCCTCCGGCGGCATTGAGCAGACCGTCGATAGTACCGAAGTGTTCCAGAATTTTATTTTTTGCATCTGTCATCTCTTGTTCGCTTAGCACATCGGCGGTGATTCCCAATGCATCTACGCCATAGCTTTTGGCGGACTCTACACGTTGTTCTAACCTTTCGCTATCTCTGCCCAAAATAGCTACATGAGCTCCGGCTTGTGCGATGGCTGAGACGAATGCTTCGCCGAGTACACCTGTGCCGCCTGTTACGACGATGACTTTTCCTTGAAGAGAAAATTTGTTTAAAAAATTCATGACAGCGTTGATAGATTCTTTAAGTTATGAGTTTGTTGTTTCAAAAAAATAGTTGACAATCTACTAATTCTTATTCAATAAATTGCCGTGTTTGTTGCTACATTCGATATTTTTGAATTTCTATTTTAAGGAGTGCGTTATCAACGACCGTGTGAAAATTTTCACAGAAACAGCCCCCGAAAAAAATTGCGAGTGTTGCCAAAATAACTTTCTCAGCTTGGGGAATACTGTGTTTCAGTATTTACCATGTTAGAAAGTAGCGATAAAAGTTGTCCGATACGATGCGCATTGACGAAAAAGCTGGGCACCCACTATACAAAAATGGCTTAAAATCTTCTACTGTCTGACGACGTCAGGAGGAGTTTAGAAGATTTAGCCATTGAGTATAAAGTGGGTCAGCTTTGAGACACAGCGCGCTTTTTTGCATACTTTTTTCTAAAAAAAGTATGAGAAGAAAATAGTTGCAATTTTTCGGGAATTGCCAAAGGCAATAAAATAATGATACGAAACTGCAAGTTTCGCATAGCTCCTCCATCTAAATGCTTTTCAGCTTATTTGTGATATCACTCAAATGACAAAATAACGAGATTGTTTCATGACATTCACTAAGTAGTAGTATTCAACTTTTGTGTTAAATTTGAGCCGACGGTTTTCAAATGTCGTCACAAACGCAAAGCCGTAAACCGATAAATGAAAGGAAGTGTTTTGACCTTTGGCGAATTGTTGCTCCGGTTACAGGAAGAAGACAGCTCTGATACAAAAGGAGATTTAGGGTCAATAACATTGTATGTAGGAGGCTCGGAAGCCAATGTAGGTGCAACTCTGCCTGCTTTGGGCGTACCTGCTGATTATTTTACAGTACTTCCCGACCATACTATTGCCAGAAATGCAGTGAATATATTGGAACGAAACAATCTGAATACTTCCAAAATTCTATGGAAAGGTTCCAGAATGGGTTCGTATTTTTTACAATCGTCTAATGGACTTTCTACAGGAGAAGTCATTTATGACCGTAAGTTTTCTTCATACTACCAGTTGAAAGAGAGCGATATAGACTTTGATGCTTTATTTGAAAATTGTTCATGGCTTCACTGGACGGCTATCACTCCTGCTTTGTCGGCTGATTGGGCTACTTTGATGGAAAAAGTATTGGCGGAGGCGCAACAGAGAGGATTGTATATTTCTGTAGATATGAATTACCGCAGCAGACTTTGGGATTATGGAGTTGAACCGGTAGCAGTCATGCCCCAATTGGTATCTTATTGTGATCTCATCATGGGGAATATCTGGGCGTATAATAAAATGCTGGGACTGGATATACCATCCGGATTGGATAAAAATACTCCGAAAGAGCAGTATGCTGAACTTTCAAATAATCTTTCCGGTCAACTGTTCAGACAATTTCCAAAATGCAGACATATCGCAAATACCTTTCGTTTCATGGATAATCCCCGGCATAATCTGTTCTACGCTACCTATCATCAGCCTGGAGGGAACTGGATTTCCCCGATACACGAAACACATCAATTAACAGACAGAATCGGGAGCGGTGATGCCTTTATGGCGGGACTGATTGCTGCTATTTATAAACAATTATCTCCTCAGGAAACTATTGATTTTGCTACCCAGACGGGCTTTAAAAAACTATTTTTTCAGGGAGATTTTATCAAGGAAAATTTATCTCGTCATGAATGAAATCATCAACACACTCGAAGCTTGTCCGATAGTTCCTGTTTACTATCATGCAGACCCTGATACTTGTATAAAAGCTTTGGAACTGGCATATCGAACAGGTATCCGGGTATTTGAATTTGTCAACAGAGGCGAGCAGGCACAGAAAAACTTTGAAATTCTGAAAGCATATCGTGACAGTCATCTGAAAGGAATGTCTTTGGGTGTCGGAACGATTAAAAACAAAGAGCAAGCAGAACTTTTTTTAAGTATTGGTGCTGATTTTATTGTGAGTCCGATAGTGCTGGAAGAGATAGCAGAAGCCGCTCATCAGGCTAACAAACCGTGGATTCCGGGAACGATGACACCTACTGAAATTGAGCTGGCCAGTAGATTGGGAGCTGCTGTGAATAAAATTTTTCCTGCCAATATTTTAGGAACGCAATACATCAAAGCGATCAAACCACTTTTTCCTGAATTGAAGTTCATGGTGACGGGAGGAATTCCTGCCGATTTTACCCAAATCAAAACATGGTACGATGCCGGAGTTTTTGCAGTCGGTTTAGGTTCTTTACCATTGAATCATCCCGATGAAGAACAAAATATTCAGGCGATAATTAAATCTGTCATTCAACTACGAAAAGGAAAATAAATAGAGCGTTATTCCATGCATTTTTAGTTTATGCCACTAATGCACGAATTGTTTCAGATTACCTGTTAAGGAAATATGCGAGGGTGTATTCATTAGTGGATTCGTGGCTATCTCATTGAAAGACTGTCCGTCGAATATCCGCTAAGCTAATGCGAATGCCATCTCTTTTACTGAAAAAATCAAATATTGTTAGAAGAATATTTATTGAGAAGTAATTTGTTTGATTATTTGGTAATGAACAAATGTCTTTTGTGATTATATGGTAAATATTCGTTTTAATTGAATCGTAAATTGCGAATTTGATATTTTGTTTTACCTTTGCGTCCGTTAATCATTGTGTAACCTTTAATACACAATACCATGCAAGAGCGCATTTACATATCATCCCAGCCTGCTGTTTGCTAAAAGCAAGCACATCTTCTCCTTTTATTTTTAATGAATAACTGACTGAAATTTTTCAGGAGTTGGTGAGTTTGCTTTAATACCAATTTTTAATAGCTCAATCTATTTGAAAATTCAGGGGAATTGTCGAAGTGGTATGAATTACCGATGCCTGAGGTTCTCGAAGGCAGAGGTTTCGAGAACCTCAACCTCCTGAAAAGCTCAATAAGCTTAGAACATTACACTTTAGGTTTTTATACAAATGGTATAGCGATGCAGATGTGCGGGATATATTCTTCCAGAGGAGAATGAAAGGATTTAATACCATTTAAGTACTGCGCACACATTGTGAAATGAATTTTTCAAAAGATTTACTGGAAAGTGAAATTCCCGTAAAAATCTCACTCAGAAGGGCAAAACGACAACTCCGAAAACAAAAGGAAAAAGAGGTCATCGGTCTTCACGAAAAGAGAGAAGAACTATACGATGTACGAGGTCTCTTGCCTTGGATTCCGATAAGAAAGTCTTATCAATCGGGATGGAAACGAAAATTTGTTTGCTGTGAGGATGTGCTAAAAAGCCATGATGCTGAGTTTTTTAAAAACATCCTGAGCAGAATCAACAATATTCAATATTCGCCGTATAAAGATTTTCGGGTAGTAGTATTCCTGAAGATAGCTTCTTTGATGAAGAAAAAGGCTTCGGAAAAAGAGAGCTGAAATTCTTTTATCTGAAAGAAATAAAAGAATCCTGCTACGAGTATAGAGTATATCTTTTTAAAGAACCGTGGAAGTTTGTTGAAAAGGTTTTTCCTCATATCGTCACTCATCGGAAAATGTTGGATGCTGACCTGGAAAGTGAAATCGATTTTGTAGAATATCAATTGAATAGCAAAAAATATCACGACTTGTCTATCAGGCATTCCGGAGAAAAATACTGGTCAAGATGTAGAACCGGTAGAGAACCTCACAATATTATAAAGAACAAACCGCTTCATCGCATTTGTCTTGAAGCAACAGAATTTTAAACAAAGACCTTATGGGCAATTTAAAAACAAAAGAACTGAGCAAAATGGGCTACACAAATGATGTAACCAGAAGCTTGGTCATTAATATCATATCTAAACATTTCAAACATCACACAAAAGATGATTTGATACAATTATTTATTTATCTCAAAAACCAACCGGAACAATATGAACAAGACCCGATTTTAGGAATAATCGCTGACAGATTAATAGACAAAGTACCTCAGATTTTTCACAAAGAATATCAGTTGCTCGAACAAACAGGCGCATTGAAAATCTATGGCGGCAAGCAGATTACACAGAATGCAAAGCTGCAAATGGAAACCGCAATGTCTCTGCCTGTCACGGTACAAGGTGCTTTGATGCCCGATGCGCATGTTGGTTATGGCTTGCCTATTGGTGGTGTGCTGGCGACAGAAAATGCTGTCATCCCTTATGCTGTAGGAATGGATATCGGTTGCAGAATGGCACTGACCATTATAGATGCGCCCGAAAGCTATCTGAAAAGTCATTCATTTCAGCTGAAAACTGCCTTGAAAGATTGTACACATTTCGGAATGGAGGGTGGATTAGATATTCGTCAGGAACATGAAGTACTGGAAGATGTAAGATTTCAGGAAACCGAACTTTTACGGAAATTGCGTGCAAAAGCCGTTTATCAGCTGGGAACTTCCGGTAGTGGCAATCATTTCGTGGAATTTGGTGTGATAGAATTGACAGATGATAGTATTCCTGAAATTTCTGCAGGAAGATATCTCGCATTGTTATCACATTCAGGAAGCCGTGGATTGGGAGCAAATATTGCCAAACATTATACCCAGATAGCGATGAGTACCTGTAAACTGCCCCGACACGCACAACCTTTGGCATGGTTGGATATGAACATCGAAGCAGGACAAGAGTACTGGATGAGTATGAATCTGGCAGGTGACTATGCAAGGGCTTGTCATGACCGTATTCATGCTAATATCCTGAAAGCAGTAGGATTGAAATCTTTGAAAACGATAGAAAATCATCACAATTTCGCCTGGAAAGAGCAGCTTGCAAATGGAAAAGAAGTTATTGTTCACAGAAAAGGAGCTACGCCGGCACATGCAGGCGAGCCCGGAATTATTCCCGGAAGTATGATCACGCCGGCCTATGTAGTGATGGGGAAAGGGAATCCCGAATCGTTACAGTCTGCATCTCATGGGGCAGGAAGATTGAAGAGTCGTAAAGAGGCCAAAGAAAGTATGACCGTATCAACGATGAAGAAAATTTTAGCCTCTGAAGAAGTGACATTGATAGGAGGTAGCGTGGAAGAAAATCCACAGGCATACAAAGATATTCATCAGGTCATACAGGCGCAATCTGCTCTGGTAGACGTGATAGGGGAGTTTTATCCGAAGATTGTCAGAATGCATAAAGAGTAGGCGATGGAAAATATTTTAGTACAAATTACATCCGGTCGCGGACCTTTGGAATGTTGCAGAGTGGTCGCCAAAGTACAGGAGATGATATGCAGAGAAGCCAAATCTTCAGAGATAGCCGTGGAGGTATTGTCACAGGAGAAAACCGGAACGAAAGGCACATTTTATTCATCCGTTTTGCTATTGAGTGGAAAAGGAGCCATGCAGTTTGCAGAAAGCTGGAAAGGTGTCATACAATGGGTGGCACAGAGTCCGTACCGAACCATGCACAAGCGCAAAAACTGGTTTATAGCTGTCAATATCTATGACGTACAGAAAACCTTGCACTGGGATGAAAAAGATATTCGTTTTGAAACCTGCCGGGCTTCAGGTCCCGGTGGGCAACATGTCAATAAAACCGAATCGGCAGTAAGGGCTATACATCTTCCCACGCAGATACAGGTACTGGTCATGGACGGACGCTCACAACTGATGAACAAAAAGCTGAGCATAGAAAGACTGAAATCAAAAGTTGTACAGCAACAAACTGAACAGCTTTTACAGAGTCAGCAAAATCAGTGGCAGGCACACAATGAGCTGGAAAGAGGCAATCCCAAGCGGGTGGTAAAGCAACAATTGATTTAGAATCAAAGCGGTATATAGCTATTCTGTATGCCGCTTAGTAACGTTATAAAATAAGCTCCCTAAAAATTAATATATAGCAATATTTTAGTATGTATCATATAAGAAGGTAAGCAATAAAGGTTGTCCAACACCCTGCGCATTGACGTAAAAGCTGGGCACCCACTATGCGAAAATGGCATAAAATCTTCTACTGTTTGATTCGCTGCGGCGAAGAGTTTAGAAGATTTAGCCATTGAGTATAAAGTGGGTCAGCTTTGAGGCATAGCGCGATTTTTTGCTATCCTTTTTTCTAAAAAAAGGATAAAAAGATGGTTGTTGATAGATTTTGTATAATTGCAACTCATTGTAGAATGTAATTTAATGCTGATCCTTTAGTTGCATTAAATGTTTATTAGTATTTATGGATAACTGCGTTTATATAATTCATATAATTATCTTGTGAATAATTAATTTGTTGGATGAATTCCCGATTTAAAATTCTATTTATTCTGTTCTGCTTTTTGCTCTTTGAGAGTAAATTATCCATTGCTCAATGCGGATTGGATATTTTCATTGCCAACGACCAGAGTGGTTCAGTCGATAATGTAGAAAATGCACAGGGCAGGTATTTTATTACTGAACTTATGCGCAACATAGAACCGTGGGGAACTGCCAATAATCAAAGCCGGATAGCTATTGCACAGTGGGATGGTTCTGGCTCCTGGCAACAATATAGTTTTCCGGATGCCGGAAGAAACTATACAACTCTATTGAGCGATGTGATAGCTTTCCAGAGTTCACCAAGGATATTGTCTGGATGGACAAATCCCTACGATGCATTATTAAAAACCTATGGAGCTATTCAACAAACACCTGTATCGGGAAGAATTGCGAATAAAATAATTGTCTTGATGACAGATGCCGAGTGTAGCCAAATACAAAATAATATCGTTCGCTTAGCTACTCAAATCAAAGAAGAAGGGTTCTATATTATTGTATTGGCCATAGATGAAGCAAGAAATTGTTCTGTATTGCAGGGAAGTAACGTGGCTAGTCCGGGAGGTTATTTCAATGCAAATTCTTACGAACAGTTGTACCGGCAGGCGATAGATTATGTGAAAAGCATTACACAACAAGCTTGTAGTTATCCGCCGCCACCGCCACCCACTTTTGATTTAACTATTCAGCTCAATAGTTTTATTGTAAATAATTGTCAAATAGATGGTAGCGGTGGTAATTATAATACAAATTATACGGTAAGAAATATAGGAGACATTGCATTCAATAATACTTTAAAAATTGCTTTTTACGACGTTGATCCCACATTGCCTGTGGCAAACCTATTGGCAATCCAAACGCTCAATGGTATAAATATTCCTGTAAATGGCACTTATACAGGGAACTTTTCAAGTGCTGATTTAAAAACAACAGGCAGATTATATGCAGTAGTGAATGTTGACGGAACTACACCTCCTCCTTTACCTAATTATATACCTAATTTGTTGTACATAAAACCTGAAAAAAAATCCGATAATAACATCAGTCATGAGATTACTCTACTTAGAGATGCCTCCTGCAAACCCAAAGCCATCGTCAATACAGCAGTCAGCCATACTGGTATAGGTTGCGACAGTACTATCACCTACAATATAGAATTATGTAATACAGGGAATGCTACTGTAATGGTAGATAATTTTGAACCTATAGCTGCTCCACAATTCATCCCGAAAGATATCAAAAGCGAATTAAACGATTCATACTTACTTCGCTTATGGGCAACTTATTATGGTGGAGGCATGGCAGATGATGCGAAATCTATGGCAGTAGATGCTCAAGGAAATGTTTATATAGCTGGTCAAACAAAAAGCACCAGTAATATAGCAACCTCAGGTGCACATCAAAGTACAATTGGTGGTGGGCAAGATGCGTTTTTAGTGAAATTCAATAGCAATGGTGAGCTACAATGGGCTACTTATTATGGTGGTAGTTTGAATGAAGATGTTCAAGGAATTACTGTGGATACTCAGGATAATATTTATATAACTGGCACAACAGAAAGTAGTAATAATATTGCTACTGTAGGAGCTCATCAGAGTTTTTTAGGAGGTTATAGTGATGCATTTTTAGTGAAATTCAATAGCAATGGTGTTCGACAATGGGCTACTTATTATGGTGGCCCACCAAATGATGAAGGGTTTCGTGTAAAGGTAGATGCTCAGGATAATGTTTATATGGCTGGAAGTGCAAATAGTTCTAACGACATAGCTACTTCAGGGGCACATCAAATTACCAATGGTGGTGTGATGGATGCATTTTTAGTGAAGTTCAATAGCAATGGTGTTCGACAATGGGCTACCTATTATGGTGGTCTTTTGCATGAAGAGCCTACAGAAATTGAAGTGGATGCTCAGGATAATGTTTATATGGCTGGGAATGCAAATAGTTCTAACAATATAGCTACTACAGGAGCTTACCAAAATACCTATGGAGGTCAGGCGGATGCTTTTTTAGTGAAATTTAATAGTAATGGTGTTCGACAATGGGCGACTTATTATGGAGGGAGTAGTTTTGAAGAAACTGGTGGACTATCTATAGATGTGCAAAATAATGTCTATTTGTCTGGCAGGACTACTAGTTCAAGTAATATAGCTACTACAGGAGCTTTTCAAAGTACTTTTGGAGGATCTTCAGATGCATTTTTAGTGAAGTTTAATAGCAATGGTGTTCAACAATGGGCTACCTATTATGGAGGTTGGGCTTCTGATTTTGCTTTCGCTTCAGTAACAGATGCACAAGGTAATATTTATTTGGGTGGAAATACTTATAATACTTTAGGGATAGCCACTCCAGGAGCACATCAATCTGAATATGGAGGTGGTACATATGATGCCTTTGTTGTAGTATTTAATACTAATGGAGTTAGACAATATGCAAGTTACTATGGGGGCAGTGGGCGCGATGAGGGGTTTTTTATAGAAAAGGATGCGGGCAATAATATATATATAACTGGCAAAACAGAAAGTCCCAATAATATAGCTACTACAGGAGCTTATCAAAGTGCTTTAGGAGGTAATACTGATGCATTTTTAGTGAAATTTAGTAATGCTTCAAAATTAATTATACCTCCAAGTACCTGTAAAAACTACCAATATACCTACCATGTCGGTAATGCTCCTCCGGGAACTTACAATTATAGCTTCGGTTTTACTGCTGCTGCTCAAAATCCGGGTACAGAAAACAATCCTATTATTTTACCGGACAACAATTTCAATGCAGGTGGTTTTACAAATCTGAATGGATTCAATGGTGCTAACCATACCACAGATAATGCTGTCATTCCTGCAAGTTTACCTGCCGCATGTGTGTCCGGAGATAAAGTCAGTACTGCTGTCAGTATTTCTTCCAACAATACGTGTGGGAATGATTTTGCACAGGCTACGGTTACTATCAACAACACTTCCGGCGTGGATATTCTGAATACCGTTATGGAACTCAATCTGACTGGCACAGGAGCGGCTTTTGCAGGTGAGATGTACAATATCAGCTCAAATTTGTCTTATCAGGTTCCTTTTGTACTACATGCAGACTACCCGAATGTCCCCAATGCGTTATATACCAAAACAGGGAAGATTCGTATTCCATTATGGAAACTACCTGCCGGAACAACGACATTTAATATAGACCTTAGCTTGGGCATACCCACCACCAATCTGTCTGTCAAAATAGATAATATTAATACCAATTATAACGCTGCCGGACAAAGCAACACGGCGGCACTCAGTCAGAGTGTTACAGTACCTGCTAATGCCACTATTTCAGGCTTTTCCTGCCCGACAAGTATTTCAGCAGGCAACAATATTACCTTTTCCGGTATCAGTACAACTAATGCAAGCAGCGTGAAATGGGCGAGCGGCTCTGTTGCAAATATTCCCAACACAGGTTCTGTTGGAAATCCAGCCATCGTATATACTCCTACCCCCAAAGATTTAGCGAATGGTTTTGTAACTATATCGCTGACAGCCCTGAATAGCAATGGTTGTGAAACAACCAGAAGTTGCCAAGTGAATATCAACAATGTCCAGTATGATTACGGGGATGCGCCCGTGACTTACGACCTGAATAAAAATGTCCGGCCCTATGCCGGAAGTGCGACCTTGCACAGCGGTATTTACCTCGGCACTATCGCTCCCGGTGCAGAAAACACGGCAAAAAGTTCTGCCAATGCCACAGGTGACGGCAATGAGGAAGATGGTCTGGCAAGCTCTTCCTGTGCATCCAAACCTGTCAATCTGCAACCCTTTTCGCTGACCGTAAAAGCGACCAATAACAGTAATGCCACAGCCTATCTCAGCGCATTCATAGACTGGAACAATGACGGAGATTATTTAGATGATGGCGAAACGGTACTGGATATCGTTCAGGCGGGCGACCAATCCGGCACAAAAGATTACACGCTGCAATTCAGACCACAGACAGCCAATCTTACTTTGGATAAGTATTTTGTCCGTTTAAGAATCAGTACAGACTCGAATAGTGTCAAACAACCTTATGGCACTGCACCTCAGGGAGAAGTAGAAGACCATGTGATGGAATTGGGGTCAGCTTCTACATTCAACAACCCCCAAAGTATTTGTCAGGGAAGTTCCTATTCCATCAATGGCAAAAATTATACAACAGCCGGAGTTTACAGAGATACATTGAAGAATGCCGCCGTAGGTGGTTGCGATAGTATTATCATCACCAATCTGACAATCAAAACAGCTTCTACATTCAATAACTCACAAAGTATTTGTCAGGGAAGTTCCTATTCCATCAATGGTAAAAATTATACAGTAGCCGGAGTTTACAGAGACACCTTGAAGAATGCTGCCGTAGGTGGTTGCGATAGTATTATTATCACCAATCTGACAATCAAAACATCTTCGGCATTTACCAATCCACAAAGTATTTGTCAGGGAAGTTCCTATTCCATCAATGGTAAAAATTATACGACAGCCGGGACTTATAGAGATACCTTAAAAAATGCTGCAGTCGGAGGATGTGACAGTATTGTCATCACGAATCTGACGCTTAAAACGTCATCTACATTCAATAATCCTCAAAGCATTTGCCAAGGCAGTTCTTATTCCATCAATGGTAAAAATTATACAACAGCCGGGATTTACAGAGATACATTGAAGAATGCCGCCGTAGGTGGTTGCGATAGTATTGTCATTACAAATCTGACGCTTAAAACAGCTTCTACATTCACCAATTCACAAAGTATTTGTCAAGGAAGTTCTTACACCATCAATGGTAAAACTTATACGACAGCCGGGACTTATAGAGATACCTTAAAAAATGCCGCAGTCGGTGGTTGCGATAGCATAGTCATCACAAACTTGACTATTGTCAATCAAATAGAAACGAATCTGACTGAAACAATCTGCAGTGGTGCTTCTTTTATTGTAGGAAGCCAAACATTTACTACATCTGGTATTTATGTAGTGAATTTGAAATCTGCAGGAGGATGTGACAGTATTGTGAATTTAGATTTGAAAGTTGTCAGTCAAGTAGAAACAAATCTGACAGAATCAATCTGTACAGGCTCATCTTTTACAATCGGTACACAAACATTTACTACAACCGGCAACTATATAGTCAATATGAAAGCTATAGGAGGTTGCGATAGTACTGTGAATCTGAACTTAACTGTAGTAGATAAACTTACAGATACAGTATATTTTGAAATTTGTATGGGAGATAGCTTGCTGGTAGGAGATACTATCTTGAGGCAAGGTGTCCATCTATTATCGTTCATTTCAGTAGGAGGTTGTGATAGTATTGTAGAAGTGAATATTTCCAGCCGATCTGAGCTTGGTATACAGAGCCAAAATATAGATTTCTGTGATCAAGAATCTGTAGAATTACAAGTCTCGCCGGATTTTGAAACTTACCAATGGAATGACGGCACGCAAAGTAATTTATTGGTTGTTCGTGATACCGGAACTTATTGGGTAGTGATGGAAAAAGGATGTTACACAAGAATAGATACCTTTCATGTAAACGCTCAGGCTTGCGGTTGTGAGGTATTCTTCCCTCAGGCATTTTCTCCGAATAAAGATGGTGTAAATGATGTATTCAGACCTATTGAGAAAAATATTACTCAAGTCAGCCTGATGATATACAATCGTTGGGGTGAGCGTGTTTTTGAGTCCGTCCAGCAAAAAGTTCAGTGGGATGGCAACTATAATGGAGCTGAAATGCCGATGGATACTTATGTTTTTCATTATTACGGACTTTGCAGCGATGGTGCTTACAAGACTCACTCAGGGCACGTAACAATAGTCCGGTAAGTAGTATTTGTTTTAAATAATTCTTATAGCCTATAAGGTATGTAGGATTTTAGTACTTTTGTATTTATGCAACGAATCGTCATTGTAGGGGGAGGAGCTGCCGGAACTATTCTGGCCATCCATTTAATAAAGAATGCGAAACAACCTGTTTCCGTCGCTATTATAGAAAAACAATATGAAAAAGGAAGGGGAGTGGCATATTCCCCGCTGTGTAAAGATTTTTTGCTGAATGTACCCAGTTCTAAAATGGGTATTTATCCTGATTCAGTAGATGATTTCTTCAATTGGTTGTTGCACAAAGGTTATGAATACAAGGGGAGTGATTTTGTACCCAGAAAAATATACGGAGATTATTTACAGGATAGACTGGGTGAATATTTTGAAGGAGAACATGAGCATGAAGTAATGTTTGTCCGTGACGAAGTGATCCGTCTGGAAGTCAAACAGAAAGAGATATATCTGGATTTAGAAAAAAACGGAGTATTTGTAGCAGATGATGTTGTGCTGGCAATAGGAAATTTCCCACCCAAAAAGATTTTACCCGATATCAAAGGCGTTTACAACAGTCCATGGAACAACGACTTCTGGGAAGTATGCAAAAACGGAGATGAAATCGCACTCATAGGAACAGGACTGACAGCCATAGATTTTGTGAATGAATGGCACCACAAAGGATTTCAGGGAAAAATTACCATGATTTCCCGCAACGGAGAGCTACCGCTCGTACACGAAGAACCTTGCATGCAGGGATTGCTCAAAGGATATTTTGACGAGTACGATTCACTGAGAACCATCCTCCAAAAAGTCAATGCCATCAAAAGACACCCATTCCTGAAAATTGTCCGTCCTGTATGCGTGATAGAAGAGCTGAGAAATCTTTTTCCTCGTCTTTGGTACCACTGGTCCGTCGAAGAAAGAGATATCTTTTACAGAAGACTTTTTAAAGTCTGGAATATCAACCGTCACAGAATACCTCCGCAGGTAGGCAAAATCCTGGGCGAACGCATAGTAGACGGAAGTATCCATGTTTATGGTGCAAAAATCAACTCCATCGAAGCAATCAAAGTCGGCGTTCGGATAGAAGCACAGGACAAATCCACCAAGACAAATATCTCGATTCAACCGAAATACGTCATCAATTGCACAGGACCTGATGCTGATTATTCCAAAGCCGAAAGCGCATTGCTCCACCAACTTTTACAGGACGGCATCGTACAGGTAGATGAGCTGAAAACCGGTTTGCTTTGTAATCCTAAGCTTCAGCTCAAAGGTAAAGACGGTATACAGAAAAATATCTGGGCATTAGGCCCACCATTAAAAAGCATGTTCTTCGAAAGTACCGCCATCAACGAAATTCGTAATCAGGCAAGCGCACTGGCAGAATATCTGTTGGAAAAGCAGTAGATATACAGTTTTTATTTGGGGCAATCCTCATCCTCCGTTTTACTATGATACCAAATCATTACAATGATAAATATCCATAATTATTATAGTGGAAATTCTCTAATGAAAGTTGAAATCTGCTTTTAGGTAAAAAAGTAGGATAGGAGTTATCTGGTCGTAAAACTATTCTTTTAAAGTGAAAGATTTTAAAATTGTTTTGCCAACTTCCTTATGGCTATTGAAAGAGGCTTGTTCACAAGTAAAAGTCAGAACAAATGCTTGCTTGTTTTTAATCCAGTAATACTGCTCAAATCTCAAATGAAAAACTCCCTGATCTCCTGTATAAACGAGTTTATGATATTCTTCTGAACCAGTTTTTATCCGCTTGCTTTCAATGATTTTTGAATTGGTAATCATTGATTTTACCTGTTCCTGCGAAATTTCTGCGTATTTATCCAGGTCAATATTGTACCCAGACAAATCTTGCAGTAATAGGTTTACATTCTCTCTGAATTGGTCTTGACCTGATTCTAAAGGAGAGAATAACATAAAAGCAGTTCCCATTTGACCACTTTGATTCAATTCCCATTCTGACGGATACTGAATTGAATAATTAGGTTCATTTAGTGTTTCCCACTTCAGATTTGTTCCATTGATTTTGGCATTTAAATCCTGTAGCTGTCCAAAAGCAAAAAATGCTAAGCTCAAAAGAGTTATAAAAATTTTCGGCATGTTTTTTCGTTTGTACCGTCTTAAATATAAGGCACAAATTTAACAGTTAGTTTCATGCGAAGCATTTTAGTCGACTTGATTCCGTTTACAACCTACATTGTAACATCACCATGTCTTTCAATTGAATACCATTTTCGAAAATAGGCTTATCATAATTATCAATAAAAAAGTTTTCTTTTACTGCATATTTTTGAAATCCGTTTTTCTCGTAAAACCGGATTTGAGCTGTGCCGCAATCTGCTGTTCCCACAATCAGGTTTGAATATCTGCTTTTACAGATTTCTTTGATGTGAGCAATGAGTTTGCTACCAATTCCGGTATTCTGATACTTTGCTGAGACAGCAATATTTTTTATTTCTATAGTATTTTCATCTGTTTCATATAGGCAGAATACAGCAATTTTTTCCTCTCCGTTGATGACAACATACACAGAAGAATCGTCTACATACTTATTGATTGCTTCAATAGTTTCATCTGCAAACAGCAACAATTCATAAGGATAATCTTCCTTGTTAGTTATCAGATTGATTTTAAAATTTTCTGATGTGGTCATGTTGGGGTTAATAACGATTTGCCTTTAGTCTCAGTTATGATTAGAATACTGGGTTTAGAATTATACTACAAGAAGTTGTAATTGAGATGTTATATTTGAAGCACAAAGGAAACGATGTGTTTCTTACTTTCCTTTTTCTTTTTCTTTCAATACCCATTTCCCATCTATCCAGTAATAGTTATAAGTAACTTTTAATTTACCCGAGGTTGTGTAAATGGATTTTTCTTTAAACGTAGAATCACAGACGTCCTTTATTCGACAAACAAGTTCAGTTTTGCTGGTTAAATTTCTATTGTTGTCATAGGTGTAAAAAAGCTTTCTTATGAAATAGTTATTTATATTTTCATGTTTTGAATAGATAAGTTTGTTGTGCTCGTTAAATTCTTTAAAGAGAATTTGAATAGGATGCCAAATGTCGTTTCTTTTGGTATAGCTTTTAATCAAAGTATCGTTCCCATTTTGGTCGTAATAGAAACTGTCCAGTAAGAATTCCTGAAGACCGTCTTCTTTTGAGAGTCCTGTTAGGTAAAGGAGTCTTACATCGTCTTCATGATTGAAATACTTCGTCAAAATTGTGACAGGCAAACTGTCATTTGGTCTGAGCTGTTTTATAGTTTGTTCTGTGATTTGATTTTTGCCATCAACTTCTTCATAGATATTTTCGATTTTTTCAATTAGAATATCATTTGGAATGAATGAAGCTGTTGCTATAAGCAAGAATAATATTGATATTCTATGTAATTGCATGATGCTATAATTATACTTTAGATTTATCTGAAAAGTAGTATTTGTTTAAAAGTAACTATTTGAAAAATGAGATTCAAACAAATTATGTTACTAAAATTCATTTGGGTTATTATATATAGTGTTTGTTGTTAGAAATAAATACTTGCAAAATTTCCTATATTCCTATTGGATGTTTTTTGTGCTATTCGAAACTTCTAGTTTCTCATCTTTATTCTGTTGCCTTAGGCAATTTTTAGTAGAAATCATCGCTGAAAGCGATAGAAGATTACTGTCAAAACTGTAAGTTTTGTAGAGCATATTTAAAAATTACAGAATATTTTGATAAACGTTAAAAAAATATAATATTTGTAGCACACCCTATTATAACTGTTTTGAAAATGAGGAAAATACAATTTTACGGACTGCTCCTGATAGGAGGATTACTGATGTTGGGTGGCATGACTGCCTGCAAGAAAGATAAAGATTCTAAAGAAGAAAAACCTGTGGAGGCAAGCTACACTAAGAGTGTAGTGGAAATCAATGCAGAGTCTAACCAGAAATTAGAAGAAGTCAACGCTGGTCAGATTGTGTTCAATGGAAATACTTCCCAGTTGGCGGAAATCAAAACCGGAACAATCATTGTATCCGGTATCGCACCCAATGCTCCCGAGGGTTATATGAGGAGGGTGACTTCCGTGCAAAAGAATGGAGAAGAATATGTATTTGCCACCGAAGATGTAGCATTGACAGAGGTGTTTGAAAACTTAGATGTAGACTATACCTACAAATTTGATGATGCAGATTCCAGTGGTAAGAGAGCGTTGGGCATCCATGTCAATATTCCTGATATTGTATTGTATGATGAAGATGGTAATACATCTACGTTGTACGACCAGCTGAAATTCAACGGAGGACTGACACTGCGTCCGGAGCTTGACGTAAAGATTCGTATCCGTAGGGCAAAATTGGAATATGTGTTCATTGGAGCCAATATGGGCATGGATGTGAACCTGAGTTCTCAATTCGGTGGACGATTAGCTGGATTCAGCAAAGAACTCAAGCTATACGAGCAACTATTGGCAGCATTCCCGATACCGGGTACGCCGTTGGTTGTGACACCTACCGTGAGTGTAACCCTCGGAGCAGACGGTAGTATCAGTGCTCAGCTCAACTATACGCAGTCTTCCACAGGCAATGCGGGCGCATGGGTTCAATATGTGGATAATCAGTGGGGAACGGTATCGGATAAAAACCTCAATACAGAAACGACTTTTTCGGGTTTTGCAGGCAATGTAGCGGCTAAAACCTATCTGGCACCTGCCATCAATTTCAAATTTAATGGTGTGGACTGGGCAAAAGCGAGTGTATATGTACAGGCTTATGCCGGACTCTCTGCACAGGCAACACCTTATAAGCCCTGCGAGCTGAAAGTGGGGGTGAATGGCGGAGCTGCTGCCAATCTGTCCTTTTTCGCCAAGCAGTTTGCGAGTGCGAGCTATCCAGATATTTTTGATTTTTCCAAATCAGTATATACTTGTAGTGCCACGCCACCTGCCAATCCTTACCTGAATCCCAACAAGACTTATGGCAGTGTGACCGATATAGAGGGCTATAAGTACGCCACCATACAGATAGGCTTCCAGACATGGATGGCTGAAAACCTGCGTACTACGAAATACAATGACGGTATCTCCATACCACATGTGACGGACAACAGCGCATGGAGCAACCTGAGTATGGGAGCATATAGCGTATATAACCATTCGCCTGAGAACGAAGCGATATACGGCAAGTTGTACAATTGGCATGCGGTGAACACAGGCAAGCTCTGTCCGCAGGGCTGGCATGTACCTACTGATGCGGAGTGGTCACAGCTCACGACTTATTTGGGCAGTAATGCAGGCGGACAGCTGAAAGCCACGGGTAACAAAACAGATGGAACTGGTTTGTGGGCTTCCCCCAATGCCGGAGCCACAAACGAGAGTGGTTTTACAGGATTGCCAGGAGGATATCGTTACGACAGTGGAACATTCAGTACTATCACTAACATTGGTGAGTGGTGGAGTGCTACGGAATTAAGTACAACCAATGCTCGTTATCGCTATCTGCAATCCAGTGGCAATAGTGTTACTAGTGCGAGCAACGGCAAGAAGAGAGGTCATTCTTGCCGTTGTATAAAAGATTAAAAACGAGGAGTTATGGAAGAGAAGAAACAGACCATGTGGGAACATCTGAACAATACGAAAGTAATATTATCTATTGTTGCAACAGCTTTTGTAATCTTGGGCGCATTAAGTGGCTTTTTTAACAAAGTAAGCATCGAAAGTAAATATACCCTGTTTGAAAATTATCCTATGCAAGGTAATATCGTTTACGATGATGGCATCCTTTTTAAGAGTAGTGATACCGTTCTGCTGAATAGTATAAACATATATCTGAAAGACACATTTCCACGTGCCTATTTGCAATACATAAACAAGAGACAGAGGATTGGAAGCGCTTATTACGGACAAAGTGAGAGTGAAGAAATATCATCTCTCTATGCTTTACATAGACTGCTCGATGATTTGCTCGGGCATTATGAGTCCAATTATTACAATACGCTTAATAAAATAATGGAGATAGAATTATTCAATACAGGAAATAAAGAAATCAAAGACATAAGGATAGATTTGGATAACAGGAATTTTTCAGAAGTGAATTATTGCATTTATGACGGGTTTAGTATATCGCACTATGATACAATGAGGGTTTATAAGGCAAAGAACAATACGGATATATTTTTGGAAAAATTACTCCCCAACAAGAGGGTTAAAATTTTAGTTTTTTCAAATATGGGGTTAGGTAATTTTTACCAACAGCCCAAGGTAATGCTTTACAGCGACGCTGGAGCAAAGGAAATCGTTCCTGTCATTCCAGTGAGACCGTATTACAAGTTTGTATATAATATTGCAAATTTTATTTTGGAAAATATTGCTATACAGGTTTTAATTGTTGTTCTTGTAGTTTTAGGGGCATATTCTTTTCTATGTTCTATAGTGAATCTATACAACAAAAGACTTTTGTCCAAATCCAAGGACGAATGATGGAATATGACTTCTCGTAATTTTGTCAATGTTCTTATATTCACTTTGGAAAGGAACATTCTTTATGATACGGATTTACCTAAAAATATAAGTAGAATTGGAATGTGGTTTACTAATTCATTGTAACAAATACTTGAAAAATTTCCTATATTCCTGTTGCTTACTCTTCTTTATTCTATTGTCTTTGGCATTTTTTATTAGAAATCATCGCTGAAAGCGAAAGAATATTGTTGTCAAAATTGTAAGTTTTGCAGAGCATAATATCAGCAAATACAGCCTTGCGTATGCAGCGACACCGATAGAGCCGGTATCCTTTTATATTCCAGACATCGCCTTCGCTCAGTCACCGGAATATAAAAGATACAAGGCGATAGCGGGTTAGTCGCTCAAAAGATTAGATAGTTAAATCTGACTTCAATGCATCGAATAGTATCTCAGCCGGATGATATGCACTTTTTTCGGTGCCGTCTTTGATTTGATGGCGGCAACTGGTGCCGGGAGCGGCAATCGTGGTTTTATCACAGGCGTTACGCACGGCGGGGAAGAGGACAAGCTCACCGACTTTCATGGAGACGTCGTAGTGCTCGGCTTCGTAACCGAATGACCCCGCCATACCGCAACAACCGGATGGAATGACTTCTACGGTGTAGTTTCTCGGGAGCTGTAATGCCCATGCGCTGAAATCCACGGAGGAAAGGGATTTCTGATGGCAATGTCCGTGAAGCTTGATTTTTTTAGGTTCGGCGGTGAAGGCTTCCTGTGTGATGCGTCCGGCTGCCACTTCGTTGTAGATGAATTCTTCGAGAAGAATGCAGTTTTTGCCTAATTGCTTTGCAGCAGTTCTGTCCACATCTTCTACCAATCTCGGATATTCGTCTCTGAAAGTCAGGATAGCGGAAGGCTCAATACCGATGAGGGGAGTAGCTGCGGAGATTTTGGGTACAAAGGTATGTACGTTGGCGATGGCGCATTCTTTGGCAAAGGGCAATAATCCTTTGGATAGTGCTGCTCTGCCACTTTCGACATGGTCGGTAAAATTGACCATATATCCCAAACGATGCAAAAGCTCTATGGTTTTGATGCCGATAGTGACATCGTTGTAGTTGGTAAATTCATCTATGAAAAAGAAGACCGAACCTTTGGGTTGCGGAATATCCTGTAAACGGGTTTTATTTTTTTCTACCCATTCCTGCAGGGTGAATTTGTGCAGGGTAGGAAGCTGTCTTTGTGGTGCGACGCCAATAGATTTTTTGAAGATGCCGGAAAAGGTTTTGTTGGTCATCATGAAGTTGGTAACCCCTGGAAACAATGCGCCCAGTGCGTTCAGCTTGCTGATATTGCCAAACAGCTGTGCTCTCATCGGAATGCCGTTGGTCTGATAATACTGGTGCAAAAACTCAGCTTTGAGTGCAGGCATATCTACGTTGGAAGGACATTCTGAAGTACAGCCTTTGCAGCTCAGGCACAAATCGAGTACCTGGTAGATTTCTTTGTGGTCAAATGCATTGACCTTATCAGAATGGGTGAGATATTCTCTCAGGATATTGGCTCTGGAACGGGTGGTATCCTTTTCGTCTCTGGTCGCCTGATAGCTCGGGCAGAGTGTACCTCCTGCACCCGCTGATTTCCTACAGTCGCCGCTACCGTTGCATTTTTCCGCAGCACGTAAGATGCCGCCTTCTTTGGAAAAATCCATGATGGTTTTGAACTCCTTAGTGACTTGTCCTGATTCGTATCTCAGAGATTCGTCCATAGGCGGAGTATCGGTGATTTTGCCCGGATTGAAGATGTAGTGCGGGTCCCAGACTTTTTTCAGATCTATTAATAACTGGTAGTTTTCTTCACCAATCATCATCGGGATAAATTCTCCGCGGACTCTTCCGTCTCCATGCTCACCACTGAGTGACCCTCCATATTTTTTGACCAGCCGGGCAGTTTCGGTAGCGATGGCTCTGAAATCTTTTCTGTCCTGCTTGTCTTTCAAATCCAGAATCGGTCTCAGGTGCAATTCTCCTGCGCCTGCGTGCGCATAGTACACGCTTTTCTGTCCGAATGAATCCATCATAGCGGTGAACTCACGGATATAGTCAGGGAGCTCGGTGACATCTACAGCAGTGTCTTCTATAACAGCTACGGCTTTTTTGTCTCCGGGTATATTCGCCAATGAACCTAAACCTGCTTTTCTCAGGTTCCACACTTTGGGAATATCTCCGCCGTGTACGACAGGGAAGTGATAGCCCCAGCCTTGTTGCTGTAAATCGGCAATGAGCGCATGGGCTTTTTCGTCCATGCCCTCAGGGGTTTCTGACCAGAACTCTACGCAAAGGATAGCTTCCGGGTCGCCATTGACAAAGAATCTGTTTTTGCGTTGCTCGATATTTTCTTTGGTACAGTCTAAGATGATTTTGTCCATCAGCTCGCAGGCTGCAGGTTGGTGTTCCATTGCCAGTACGACGGCTCTCAGACTTTCGTCCAATGTTTTGAAGTGTGCGCATAAAACAACTTTATGGGCAGGCGGAACTGGAACGAGATTGACTTTGATTTCGGTAGAAAATGCCAGCGTTCCTTCACTGCCGCTCAATAGTTTGCAGAAGTTGAAATCTTCACCTTCTTTATTGAAAGGTTTCAGGTGTAAAAGCTCATCTATGGCATATCCTGTATTTCTTCTGTGGATAGAAGCTTTAGGGAATTCTTTGCGGATATTTTCGGCGATTTCATCATTGTTGAGCAACTTGTAGATGTGTCGGTAAACATCACCTTCCACACCGCCTTCTGTCAGCTTGTCTTTGAATTTTTTCTCAGAAATGCTTCCAAATTTTACCAAGGCGCCATCACTCAGGAATACTTCTGCTTCGAGGATATGTTCTCTGGTCGTTCCATAAACGATAGAATATGTTCCGCAGGAGTTATTACCCATCATACCGCCTATCATGGCACGGTTGGAGGTGGAGGTTTCCGGAGCAAACATCAATCCATAAGGTTTCAGATATCTGTTGAGGTCATCACGGATGACTCCCGGCTGTACAATCGCCCATTTTTCTTCCTGATTGACTTCCAGAATATTGTTAAAATGTTTGGATACATCGACTACTATACCTTGTCCTACTACCTGACCACCGAGTGATGTCCCTGCTGTACGGGGAATCAACGGCATCTTATGCTCTTCTGCATATTTGATGAGCAGCTGTATATCTCTTTTGTCTTTAGGATACGCTACGGCTAAGGGCATTTCTCTGTAGACCGAAGCATCTGTGGAATAGAGTCTTCTGTGGGTCTCGTCGTAGTGCAATGCGCCGCTGAGTTGTTCAGCTAACCGGGCTAAAGTAGTGTCCGAATGTAAGGTAGCCATAGATACCGGCAAATTTATGCAAATGTCAGGACACTATTCAGTGAATTCGTTTGAAGAAAAAGTAAAAGAATAAGTATTTACAAGCAAGACTGACAAAGCATCATTAAGAGAGGATTTTCCCGCTTCCGATGATGAAGAGATGGAATCAGATATCCTTTTACTTAGCGATGCAAAGTTTGCCAGGACTTGATAGATACTTGTTTAACCTATGAACTAGATCCTGAACCCAGTTCAATTTTGAAGTCCAGAATGCCCGGAAGATTGTCCTGCTCCAGCTCTGCTACTCCTATCGGAAATTTGCTTTCATTTCCTGAACGGTATCTGAAATCCAGGAATTCTATACCATAAGCTGAAAACGGGTATAATTTTTTACCGGATTTATGGCGAGCTAAATAATATCTCTGCCCGGAACCATCTTTATTATTGTGGAAAGAGATGACATATTCTTTATTGGCATCAATTTTCAGATTGCTGATTGGTTCATAAACAAATTCATTGGCTTTGGTCGTGATAGACACTGTCGCCAGCCTGGTTTGAGTTTCCATATCCCAGACAGATACAGGAAAAGTCCCTTCCACAGGACTGTATAATCCCAGCTCTTTGATAATACCGTTGGCAGAACTTCTGAATCTGATACCTAATTCATGTACGCCTCCGTAAAAATTATTTAGGCTGTCCACTACAGCTTTGCTATCTATTACCTGCCTTAAAGGCTGAACTGTTTTGTTTTGTAATTCAGCAGGAAGATTAACCGGGTTATCTTTACTACATGAAAGAATGAAGAAAGAAAGTACGGTCATAAGAGTAAAAATATTCGCTTTCATAACAATCACTTTTACCCATATACGTATGTTACAGACGATAGTTTGTTAAAAGTTTTAACACAGTATGAAATATATTGCATTATAATTAATATGATTGTGCAGATAACAGCTGAATTCAGAGCTTATCCTTCGTAATTTTAAAATAGTAAAATAATGCATGTGTTTAATTTCTGTTGAATCATAACCTGTGACTAATCAGGATTGCTTAATTAGAGAAGTCCATGCCCGTTTATTAAGAATACTTTGGTCAGAAGCTAGAACTTTTTGTTAATTGTAAAAATTATCTATATATTAAGATGGGCTTTAAAATAAATATCGTTCAAAAGCTAATGTTTGGGTATTAAATTTTGCACCTTTTGCCAATATTTTAATATAGAATCTGCTAAAAGGGTATAGGATGAAATTATATATTAAGTATATGGTGAGTCTTCGGTGCAAGATGGTGGTTCATCATGAATTGAAAAAGTCTGGGCTGAAATATACTGCTTTAGAATTAGGAGTCGTAGAGTTATTCGAAGATATAACAGAAGAGGTACGATTACAACTAAAAATTAACTTACTCAAATCCGGGTTAGAATTATTGGATGATAAAAAGAGTATATTGATTGATAAAATCAAAAATGTAATCATAGAAATGATCCACTTCTCAGATGAGCTACCTCATGAAAAGTATTCTGTTTATATCAGTGAGAAATTAGGATATGATTATACCTATCTGGCAAACATCTTTTCAGAAGTGAAAGGAATAACAATACAACAGTTCATTATCATGCATAAAATAGAAAGAGTCAAAGAGCTGTTGTTATATGATGAGCTTACTCTTACAGAAATATCGGGTAAGCTGAGCTATAGCAGCGTGGCACATTTGTCGAATCAATTCAAGAAAGTGACGGGGCTGTCTCCATCCTTTTATAAACAACTCAAACAGAAGCGTAAAGGGTATCTGGATAATTTATAATGTATTCTTGGTTGCAGGTGTTGAAGATGGTAAGCTATGTCTTGCTATAAATATAATATCTGTTTCAGAGCTCTGACCCACAGTGTCTATTCAGAAGCTTTGTTGAGATTAAAGCGCAGTGACGTGGTCTGATAAAAGTCTTAAAGAGTAATCATCGTACAATATATTACTATAAATGTGTGAATTATGTAAGATAAATATTTTTTTATGTAACGCATTAGTTAAAAAAGAGGTAGACTTTTGTAAGTAACAATCTGTTAACAGCAGGCACGCGCATCATGGAAATTTTTCAATCAAAACACATACAAAATCAATCTTTTGATAGATTTGTTATAAAAGATTGGGTAGCTGAGAAAGAATGGCACACATGTTTTATTCCATTTGTATTGTTTTCTGCTATTATAATAAGTGGCTGTAAAACTCCTCCTGAGAAAAGCAATTATGCTATAATGAGTGAGGTAGAGGTTGAGAATAAATTCAGAGACGAAGAAGTTGATATAAAATACGAGGAAGAATTGGATCTGTTTAAACGAATATCCAATATCAGAATTTCCCGTAATGAGAAAATAATAACAGAAGTTGAGGATCAAATAAATATGAAGGAAAATCAGCTGGATACTTCATTAAAGAAAAAAGCTGCCTGGCTGAAACAGAAAAACCAAATGTTGAAACAGACGTTAAATGAACATCTGGTCAGTAATAATAGGTTAGAGTGGAAATCCCGTAAAATTAACTTTGAAAAAGACATGAGACTTTTAGAATCAGAAATTTAGAATTTAAAAAACGGAAAGAAGAAATAAAATTAAATCATTAGAAGACAGATTTTCCGTCTTTTTAAAATTGAGCTATGGAAGATAACCAGTTAGAAAAGTCGAAGGTGTACGTTTCAGTAGAAGTTACAGAATATATTCCTGATTTTATTGTAAGTAAATCAATCGAATCAAAAGCCCCCGGCAGAACAAATATTATATCATTTAATAGTAAAAAAGGCTTAATAGCAAAAATCTCACCTTTTGATACTTTTGCGCAAATGATTGAAGGTCATGCCGAGATTATTATAGAAGGAGTTTCCTTCCTGCTTGGAACAGGACAATCCATTATTCTTCCTGCATATAAAGCCAATCATATAAAAGGAGACAAACGCTTTAAAATGATATCTACGGTGATTAAGGTAGTGAAGAATAAGAAATGCTGATATGATGTCACATATTATGATTTTGGATGTCTCTCTCCCGGGGCTGAATGTGTAACAGAATACAATCAAACTATATTCAGGCACTTTGATATGAAATATGGAGGGTCCTGGAGAAAAGAAATCCGAAAAGATGTTGTAGGGTTCTGGCTATATAATCGTAGTAATTGACAGATGTAATAATAAATTTATCAGGGTTTTGAATTAATCTTTTGAGGTATAGAAAATGTTGGATTTTTTAGTGCAGTTCAGATGAAGATATTTCGGCCTTAGCTACTATCTTTATACTATATGCATATTTTAGTTGTCAACTGTGGAAGCTCTTCTATCAAAGCAGATATTGTAAAATTTCCATCGGGAAAAGCTGTTCATAAACTCAGAGTAGAAAAAATCGGACAAGGAACTACGGGTACTATCAATGGAGAAGAATCCTTAGGTGAAATTCCTTCGGATTATGCTGAGATATTGAGGTTTTATTTAAAATCGTTTGTTTCTTCCTGGGAAGGAGAGCCTATCAGGGGCGTAGGCCACAGAGTCGTACATGGTGGGCCGGAATATTCACAGCCGGTGCTGATAGATGATGAAGTCAAGGCAGCTATCAGAAAAATGAATCCGTTAGTCCCGTTACACAATCCTGTCAATCTTCAGGGAATAGAAGTTTGTGAGGAATTGCTGCCGGATCTGCTTCAGGTAGCAGTATTTGATACAGCATTTCACAGGACTATTCCTAACAGAGCACAATTTTATGCAATAGACAGACAGCTCTCCGAAGAGAAGAATATCCGCAGATATGGCTTCCATGGAACCAGCCATCAATATGTTTCTGAGCTTGCAGCTAAATATCTCAAAAGAGATATCCGTGAGTTGAGAATGATTACCTGTCATCTGGGTAATGGCAGTAGTGTAACAGCGGTAGAGTTTGGTCGTTCAGTAGAGACATCCATGGGTATGTCAGCGATAGAAGGTCTGGTCATGGGTACACGTTCAGGGGACTTGGATCCGGGAATCATCAACTATCTTTTGACTGAAGGATATACTCCCAATCAGGTTTCTGAGTTGCTGAATGAAAAAAGCGGATTGCTTGGAGTCAGCGGAGCTACCAATGATATGAGAGAGATCATTGACGGGGCAGAAGCCGGAGACGACGGATGCAGATTGGCACTACAACTATTTACCCACAGACTAAGAAAATATATCGGAGCTTATACAGCTACCATGGGTGGAGTAGATGTGATCGTATTTACCGCAGGAATCGGAGAGAACAGTGCGGTGATCAGGCATAGAGCCTTACAAAGATTTGATTATCTGGGAGCTATTTTTGATGAAGATCTCAACAGAGATATCAAGCTCACAGTAGAAAATCCGGTTGCAGAATTTTCAGCACCTAACAGCCGTGTAAAATTATTGGCCATCCGTACTGACGAACAACAATCTATCGCTATTGAAGCCGAAAAAATCATCTCGGAGAAATTCAAGGTCAATACTATTCCAAGTATCCCTATTGCCATCTCTGCACGACATGTACATTTACGTCAGGAAACAGTCGAGCAGTTATTCGGTGCCGGACATCAGCTAACACCCAGAAATCCTCTTTCTCAACCGGGCCAGTATTCCTGCGAAGAGACAGTAACACTTATAGGTCCTAAAAATAAGCTGGAACGAGTCAGAGTTTTAGGTCCGGCGAGAAGCTATGATCAGGTAGAGATTTCCCGTACAGATGAGTTTTTCCTCGGAGTGGATGCGCCTGTGAGAGAATCCGGTCATATAGAAGGTTCTCCGGGAATTACACTGGAAGGGCCTGATGGCACAACAGTAACATTGAAAGAAGGTCTGATCTGCGCCTGGAGACATATACATATGCATCCTACCGATGCTGATATTTTCGGAGTGAGCGATAAAGATATTGTGGAAGTAGATGTGGATGATGAGTTCAGACCGATCACTTTTAAAAATGTTCTGGTACGCGTTTCTGATAAATTCAAGCTGGAGATGCATATAGATACCGATGAAGGCAATGCTGCCGAAATTACCAATGGCAGGAGTGGAACATTGTCGCTGACGGGTTCTTCCTGTAAGCTGAGAAAACGCAACGTTTAAAAATATTCCGTAATTAATTTATCCGGGCTGGTGTTGTTAATGGAATGTCGGGTATCTCTCGTTGTGACGCAGAGAATGGTTTTATGACTATTCGGATTTCCGTGATTACTTTGCCTTTGATTGCAACAAGTTTTGTGTGACATTTTATTGATTCTGTAGCCAGAAAATTGAAGTAGTAAAATTTCCTTTAATTATTTTTTGACTTTTGGGTCAAGTTTTTATATCTTAACATATGTGATTGGAATTTTTTCGGTTTCAATCCTGTGCATTTAAAAATCAAGGTATGCAAACAACCAAAACAACTGCTGTTATCATCGGAGCCGGATTCGCAGGAATCGGTATGGGAATTCATCTCAAAAAAATCGGAATCCATGATTTTGTAATTATCGAAGGTGAAGATGGTCCCGGTGGAACCTGGAGAGTGAATACATATCCCGGAGCAGCATGTGATGTACAGTCACATCTGTATTCCTTTTCTTTCGAACCCTATCCGCAATGGTCCAGAATGTTTGGTTTGCAGGATGAAATTCTCAGGTACCAGGAACATTGTTGTGAGAAGTACGGACTATATCCCCACTGTATATTTGATACATTTGTCAATGAGGCCAGATATCAGGATGATACTGCCACATGGATTGTTAAAACCAATCAGGGACATACATTTGAAGCGCAGTTCCTGATTTCAGGTTCAGGCGGTTTGAGTAAGCCAGCTTATCCGTCTATCAAAGGTCTGGATACATTCAAAGGAGAAAAATTTCACTCCGCGCGCTGGAATCATAAAGTAGATTTTAAAGGTAAGAGAGTTGCAGTTATCGGTTCCGGAGCCAGTGCTATTCAGATAGTTCCTGCTATCATTGATGAAGTAGCACATCTGGATTATTATCAACGTACGCCATCATGGGTGTTACCTAAGCCGGACAGAGAAATCACTGAAATTGAGCAGACCCTTTTCAGAGCTGTTCCGCTGACACAGCAACTATATAGAAGTGTGATTTATGCTTTGATGGAATCCCGTGCTACAGGATTCGTTGTGTCGCCTAAAATCATGACTATTGCCAAACAAATGGGTATCCTTCATATCAATAAATATATAAAAGATCCTGCATTACGCAAAAAAATGACCCCGACTTACGAGATGGGTTGCAAGCGTATTCTGATGTCCAATGACTATTATCAGGCAGTTGCCCGCGATTATGTCGAAGTGATTGGAGATTCTATTGCTTCCGTCGATCCTGCTGGTATCACAACTGCAGACGGTCAGCACAGAGAAGCAGATGTCATCGTATTCTGTACAGGTTTTCATGCCTCGGAAGATATATTGCAGTACGAAGCATTCGGTAAAGACGGGCAGAGCCTGACAGAAGTCTGGACAGATGGGCCGGAAGGATATCTGGGAACGACTGTTTCCGGTTTCCCGAATCTGTTTACCATTGTGGGTCCCAATACAGGGCTTGGACACAATTCCATGATATACATGATAGAATCCCAGATCAACTACATTATTAAAGCTATTCAGTATATCAAAAAATCTCAGATTCAGGCTATTGATGTACAACCTGCAGTGCAGGCCAGATATAATGAAGAAATACAGGCACGCCTGCAAAAAACAATCTGGAACTCAGACTGCAAAAGCTGGTATCTCACTAAAAGTGGAAAAAATACCACCTTATGGCCGGGATTTACTTTCGAATACAGAGCGCGTACCTACTTCTTCCAACCTAAAGACTATGAGAAAATTAAAGTCTCGGAAAAGGTAGCAGCTAAGCCAGAACCAGTAGTTGTGTAATTTTTTCAGGTTACATCAGCAGTTCTGGTGTTTCATTGCGACATTCTAAGTGTGGCGGATGATTTTGTATTCCTCTTTCCGGAAGTTTACCGCTGAGCAAAATGTTAGTAGCTACAAAATAATATAGCAGGTCCTACTATGTTATTTTGTAAGTGATTCGTACCCTAGATTTGTGTGAAAGCATCCTACAGTTCGTTCAAATAAGTATTTATTTTGCTTGTTTTTTCCTTATTTCTACATTTTTGTTATAATAAGCAATTGTTTACGTGCTTATTTCGCATGTTGCTATAAATAGCTTCCACTGCTTGATTTTGGAATGTTTTACTTTTCTCTTCTGCGGCTTTTCTCAGTTCATTTTTAGCTTTAAATTTCTTTGACTTTCTCTTATTTCTACACTTTTGTTATAATAAGTAATTTTTTACGTGCTTATTTTTACATGTTGCTATAAATAGCTTCCACTGCTTGATTTTGGAATGTTTTACTTTTCTCTTCAGCAGCTTTTCCCTGTTCATTTTAGCTTTAAATATTTATATTTTTCTCTTATTATTGCATTTTTGTAAAAATAGACTTATTTTATTTATCTTATTCTTACATTTGTGTAATATTTGGTTGTTTTTATGACTTTCGATAACGTTATTCCTACAGAGAAAAAGATAGAACGTTTGCAGTATGAAAATCCCTGGTGGCAATCAGGTGAAGTACAGCAAACTTATAGGAGTATGTCCAGAAGGCTATATCTGGATTTGTTTTATCCTTTTGTAAAAGATACAGAAATACAACGGGCTGTAGTCCTTATGGGGCCACGCAGAGTGGGAAAGACCGTGATGATGTTCCATGTGATAGACCAGCTGATTAAAGATAAAATACCTCCTCAGAAGATCTTTTTTATCGGTATAGACAATCCTATCTATATGCACATGGGACTGGAAGATATTTTGTTGCTGGCAAAGGAGTCTTTACAGGCAGAATCTCTGAATGGATGTTTCGTATTTTTTGATGAAATACAGTATCTGAAAGATTGGGAGCGTCATCTGAAAGTGTTGGTGGATAGCTATCCTCATACTAAGTTTATAGTTTCCGGTTCAGCAGCGGCGGCGTTGAAATTACAAAGTTCAGAAAGCGGAGCGGGCAGATTTACTGATTTTATGCTGCCTCCATTGACTTTTCATGAGTACATACACCTGAAAGGATTGGGGCATCTGATGCATTTGAAATCCATCCGGTACAATGGTGCGCAGGTTCCATTTTATCTTACACATGATAATCGCACATTCAACAAAGAGTTTTTTCATTATCTGAATTTCGGTGGATATCCGGAAGTTGTTTTGTCAGAAAAGATACAGGGAGATATGGGGCGTTATGTGAAAAGTGATATTGTGGATAAAGTGCTTTTAAGAGACTTGCCCAGCTTGTACGGTATCAAAGACGTACAGGAATTGAACAGTTTTTTTAGCTATCTGGCATATAACACTGCTAAGGAATTTTCGTTTGAAAGATTATCTAAGGAAAGCGGTATTGCCAAAGAAATTATCAGAAAATACCTGGAATATCTTGAAGCAGCTTTTTTGATAAAAGTTATTCATAAGGTGGATGATAATGCTAAAAAATTTCAGCGTATTACGAGTTTTAAAGTATATCTGACTAATCCATCTCTGCGTACAGCATTGTTTTCTCCGATAATAGAAACTGATGGCGAAACCGGTAATATGGTAGAAACAGCAATTTTCTCTCAATGGATGCACAGAGAAGATCTGAATCTGAAATATGCCAGATGGAAGATGGGGCGTTCAGAAGGAGAAGTCGATATCGTATTGCTGGACAACAGATTATTCAAACCTAAATGGTGTATAGAAGTAAAGTGGAGCAACAGATATTATGAAAGGCCGGCTGAGCTCAACAGCCTGTTACATTTTTGCCAACAAAATAAATTTACCTCTACATTAGTCACAACTATAGATGTTCTTGGTGCAAAAACTATTCAGAATATTGAGATCAGCTTTGTGCCGGCAGCTGTATATGCATACAATATTGGTCTGAATACGCTGGAAATGAAATCTAACTGGTAACAGAAAAAGGCGGATAAGTATTTAAAACTTCTTCAAAGATTCTCCAATGATATCTACGCATTGATCAATTTGACCGGCATTGATAATCAAAGGAGGTGCAAAACGAATGATATTTCCGTGAGTAGGTTTCGCAAGTAAGCCGTTTTTCGCCATTTCAAGACAGATATTCCAGGCTGTTTCACTTTCCTCAGTGTCATCAATTACGACAGCATTGAGCAAGCCTTTTCCACGAATAGTTTTGATGAGCGGATGTTGAATTTGTGCCAATCCGTTTCTCAATCTTTCACCCATTACTTCTGAGTTGTCTGCTAATTTCTCATTGACCAGTACTTCCAGAGAAGCTACAGCTACAGCAGCAGCCAGTGGATTGCCTCCGTAAGTAGAGCCATGCTCTCCCGGTTTTATACATAGCATCACTTCATCATTTGCCAAGGCAGCAGAGATAGGTAAAAATCCACCGGAAAGCGCTTTTCCTAAAATAAGTATATCCGGTTTTACCTGATCGTGGTCTATACATAGCATTTTACCTGTTCTGCAAAGTCCGGTCTGTACTTCATCAGCAATAAACAGCACATTGTATTTTGTACATAATTCTCTGACGCCTTTCAGGTAACCTTCATGCGGTACGACTACTCCGGCTTCACCCTGTATAGGCTCGACCATGAATGCCGCAACATCCGGATTTTTCAATGCCTCTTCCAGTGCTTCCAGATTATTATATGGTATAATATCATAGCCCGGCATGTAAGGTCCGAAACCTTTGTAAGAACTAGGGTCGGTAGAAGCTGAAATTGCAGCCTGGGTTCTCCCCCAGAAATTATCCTTGGCAAAAATGATTCTTGCCTGATTTTCAGGAATACCTTTGACTTCATATCCCCATTTTTTTGCCAGCTTGATAGCAGTTTCTCCACCTTCCACACCGGTATTCATCGGAAGAACTTTGTCATAGCCCAGTAATTCAGTGATAAATTTTTCATAAACCCCCAGCTGGTCATTATAAAACGCCCTGGATGTCAGTGTGAGCTTCTGAGCCTGTCCAGTCAGTGCTTTCAGAATATGTGGATGGCAGTGGCCCTGATTGACAGCAGAATACGCTGATAAGAAATCAAAGTATTTTTTGCCTTCTACATCCCATACATGTACACCTTCGCCTTTGGAAAGTACAACAGGAAGCGGGTGATAGTTATGAGCGCCATATCTATCTTCTAAATTCATGTAATGTTGCGGGCTGTTCGTTTGAGTGCTCATGCTGTAAAGATAGCTCAAACAAAAGTTTTCATGTGATTTCGTCAGGTGTTTATTGTATGAAATACACATAATTATTTTAGATTAGCGTATCCGATGCTTATGCAACGTCACCTGATTGTATATATACTATTTTGCTTCTTACCAATTTGTGCGCAGGCGCAGTTGGGAGGTAGTAGCACTTATAGCTTTTTAGATTTATCTGCAAGTGCCAGAGCTACAGGAGTGGGAGGCGCATTTTACGCAGCACCTAAAGGAGATATCGGTTTAGCTATTGCCAATCCGGCATTATTGGGAAAAGAAACACACCAGCAGATTTCTTTCAATACAGGATTTTATTTAGCCGGAACAAACTTCGGTTCAGCTGCATACGGACATCACTCAGAGAAATTGAAAACCAGCTTTTCGGCTTCTGCGAGCTATACAACTTATGGAAAGTTTGACGGGAGAGATCCCTTCGGGAATTATACGGGAGATTTTAAAGCCGGGAATTTCCAGCTGGCAGGTGGTGCAGCCCGCCAATGGAAGAAGTTTACATACGGAGCACAGCTTAAGATGATTTTTTCATCTATCGAACAATACAGCTCATTCGGACTGGGTCTGGATGTTTCTGCAGGATATTTTCACGATAAGAAAAATCTCGCAATGAGCATGTTGCTGAGGAATATCGGTGGAGAGCTGAAGACTTATGTGGATGGTCAGAACAGAGAAAAATTACCATTAGATCTGGCTTTTGCTATTTCCAAGAAATTTGACAGATTACCCATTCGTTTGAATTTTGTGGCACATCATCTTCAGACATGGGATTTAACTACTCCTAAAACCAGTTCCAATCAGCAGATTATTGGTGGATCTTCTACTACAGAGAGAGGATTCATTGATAAGCTTTTTGCTCACGTAATAGCAGGAGTGGAGGTAGAGGCAGGTAAGCCTGTGCGTCTGAGAATTGGTTACGACCACTTGAGAAGAATGGAATTAGGTTCGGGGGAAAAGAAAGGTTTGGTCGGTATGTCTGCAGGATTGGGAATTGTCATTCAGCAGTTCAGAATAGATTACTCTTTTGCCAAGTATCACTCAGTTGGCTCATTGAATCATATCGGCATTGCTGTGAATCTGAGCGATTGGGGTAACAAAACCAATTGATTCTTCCCGGAGTAGTTGGTTACGAAGATTGTGTACTTGTCTTATTCTCTAAACTGATATTAGTACAGATTTGAAAATCTGGTGTTTAGATGTATATCTTCTGCTGTATTTGAAACAATAGCTCAAAAAAGTAGATTTTATTGGATTTTTTTGATTGAAAGACTTGCAGGAATAAATAAAATGGCTACTTTTGCAACGCATTTGAAAGCAACGCTTATAATTGCTGAATGGTGCGGTAGCTCAGTCGGTAGAGCAATGGACTGAAAATCCATGTGTCGGCGGTTCGATCCCGCCCCACACCACGAAAAAAGGCCCCGATCTTCGGGGCTTTTTTCGTTTCAAAGCGTATAATGGTATTAATATTGATATCTTGCTGTAATTTATCTGAAATGATATCCGGTTAATAAATACCATTTCTTAATAGTCTGGTATGTATTATTGCTGATAATTGTTTTTGCTAATCCATTATATACAAGAGATGATTCCGATACAAAAGAGAAAATTATATTTCAATATACTTTTGATATTGGGCATGTTCTTCTTGCTTTTTTCATTGGTGTATGACAAGATACAGGACATGAAACATCCGGTTTCAAGGGCTGAAAAAGTATTGACAGAGTGGATTGATACTCAGAATGAAGAAGTTGAAAATATTATACAGGATCCCAGGCTTGAAAGGGTATTAGATTCGTTACCTGCTTTATTTGATTATTTAGAGACAAAAAATAAGAATGAATTTATTCATTTATATATATCCAATCCTGACCGGCAGATAATCTATTGGTCTACCAATAAGATCGTCCCCAGTAATATCAACATTTCAACTTTTGGAAACGATGATAAGCTGGTGAAAATCAATAATTCTTATCTTCTGATGAAAGTCTATCCTTTGAAAGAAGGATATCATTTAATTACACTGCTGCCGATATATCAGATATACCCGGTGGATAATGAATATCTGAAATCAGGATTTACTATACCGTTTACTGCTCTGCGGAAAACAATGATCACAAGCAGAGACGATTTCAGTTCTGCGATATCCAGACCTGTCATTTCCAAAGGGGGTAAAGTGCTCTTTTATATCAAAGAAGATCCCCTGGCAAAACGGTTTGTATGGTGGCCGATCGTGTTGCTGGAAGTCATGGGTATTTTGATTGTTTTTCTTATCGTCAACAGAAGACTGAGATTTTCACTGTTACAAGGAAAAGCAACGCAAGGTATATTACTGACAGCAGTATATGCATTGTTTATTGAGATTTATATCAATATTCTACATGTTCCCTCTTTTACTGCAGTGGGGAATCTGTTTCAGCTGGATAGTTATGCTTCTCCGTTTCTGGCGGATTCACTGGGGGAATTGTTTTTCAGAATTCAGCTGATACATTGGATACTCAGGCATTGGGTCAGATACTTTATGCTCCGGTTTGACAGAAAGACCACAGTCCGGAAAAGTATTTTTGTTTCTCTATATCTGGTATCCTCCTATTATTTTGTCATTTTCATTATTGCCAGTCTGCATCATAATTCTATACTTTCATTTGATTTGAACAGATTAGACCAGCTGAATCTGGGAAGTTTTGTAGGGGTAATGGTGATAAATTTTGCATTTGGTATCATGTTTATTCCTGTCAATTATCTGAAGCAGGAATTTTTTACAAAAAAATATTTACTACTGCAGGTGGTAATACATCTCGGCATGATAGGACTGGGCTATTTATTTGGCATTTTTGATTCCTATTCATTTGTTCTGTTTCTGATAGTTATTTATGTTGTTTATTTAAACATTCTGATATGGCTGAGCAAAGCCAAAGACAGAGCATTCAAGCACCGGTTTTTTGCAAGTCTGGTACTTTTATCAGCATATGCTTTCATAGGAGCAGTCTGCATTTTATATTATACGAATCAGCGTAAGATAGAGTTGGTACAACACTACGCTATTGAACTTGCCTCTGAGAGAGATTATGCAGAGGAGTTTGATATCACTTCCATTGTAGATGAGCTGAGGGAGGATAATTTTGTAAAAAGTTATTTTGAAAATCCTTATCTGACCTCTTTTGATATAGACAGAAGAGTTCGTCAGAGATATTTTAATAAGTATCTGGGTAAGTATAATGTGTCCATACATTCGTTTAACCAGGAAGGTACTCAGCTGAAAGGCGAGGGAACTAAAACTTTTTATGCGCTTACTACTGCCAAGGAGCAGAAAGGAGTGCAGCGTATCTCTCCATATATCTACTATCTGTCTGTGAAACCCAGAGGTGAAAAATATATGGTCTTCATCGAATATTACCATGAAGATCTTTTGCTGGGGTATCTGGTTATCGTTTTTACACCGAAAACATTTGTTTCTTACAGTGCCTATCCAGAGCTGCTGAAATCAGAGCAGGATCATTTTGTGCACAACAGAATTTCTGATATTTCTTATGCTATATACCGGAATAAGAACCTGATGAGTGTGGAAGGGAATTACAGCTATTCCTCCCATTTTAATTTTCCTTTGATGCAGTCCGGCAAGTTTTATATCCAGTCGGATAAAGAATTTGTGCATGTTGTATATCGCATCGCCGAAAAGCAAGTGGTTGTATCGTATAAGCAAATAGGGTGGCTGAGCTCTTTTTCATTTTTCTCTTATTTGCTAATCATACAGATGGTTTTTTTCTACTTGCTGAGCTTAATGACCGCTTACGGCAATTTTTGGGTAACCAGCAGGAAAATCAGGAAGAATTTCAGATTAAACACTTTGCAAAAGCAAATCCAGACCTCAATGGTCAGCCAGGTATTGTTTTCGTTAGTGTTGGTGGGGTCTATGACCATATTTTTCTTCAATGTTCAGTATAATCATCTGCACAATGAAAGCTTGAAGCAAAGAGGACATTCTGTAGTGGAGGCGCTCGAGATAATGTTTGCAGAAAGTTTTAGCTTACACAGTGATGAAGAGTTCAACAGCATACTCAAGACCAAAATCAAGCAGCTGTCCGAAATTTTTGCTATTGATATGAATGCTTATGACCCCAACGGAAAGTTATTGTATTCATCTCAGCCCGATATTTTTAAAGGGGGCCTGCAATCTAATCTGATGAACACAAGAGCTTATGAAACTTTGAAAATTAAAGGTTATTCAAGTGTGATCCAGGATGAATGGGTGGGTAAATTGAAATACATTTCGGCTTATCTCCCTATTAATGATCCCAACGGGAAGCTGGTGGGATATATCAATTTCCCGTATTATGGTAAAGAGAGAAATATAAAAAATGATGTTTCTTTCTTTTTGATGTCCCTGGTCAATATTTATGTTTTGCTTATACTGGGCGCTGCTATGATTTCTATATGGGTATCCAGGGCAATTGTAAAACCTTTGAGCATTATTACTGAAAGTATCAAAGGCGTGGAGCTGGGCAAGAAAAACGTTCACATTGAATGGAAGAACAAGGATGAAATCGGTGAGCTGGTGGATGAATACAACAGGATGATCGATGTGCTGGAAGAAAGTGCCAGCCTGTTGGCGAAATCAGAAAGGGAAGGAGCCTGGAGAGAAATGGCGAAACAGGTAGCACATGAAATCAAAAACCCGCTCACGCCAATGAAGCTAAGTATTCAGCATTTACAAAGAGCACTGGATGAAGACAGGGATGATATTGAGGAAATGACAAAAAAGATCGCTTCCCGATTGATCGAACAAATAGATACACTGGCAAATATTGCGACTGCATTCTCCAATTTTGCCAAAATGCCGGTAGGCAAGCCGCAAAAAGAAGACATTGTTACAATTTTGTCGAGTGTTGTTGATCTTTTTGAATCCAGCAGAGAAGTCAGCATATTTACTTCTATCCCTGCTAAGCGTATTTTTACGCTCGTAGATAAGGACCAGATGGTCAGAGTTTTTACCAATCTGATCAAAAATGCGATTCAGGCAGTTCCGGAAGGCGTGCAGGGCGTATTATTTGTTTCTATTGAGGAAAAAGAAAACCACTGTAATATAATTGTAAAAGATAACGGTATAGGTATTCCTCCTGAACGCACAAAAGATATCTTTGAGCCGAATTTTACGACTAAATCTTCAGGAACAGGATTAGGTCTTGCTATGAGTAAAAGCATTGTGGAATTAGCCGGAGGTAAAATCTGGTTCGAATCCGATGCGGAAGCCGGAGGAGCTACATTCTATGTTCAATTGAATACAATAAAATCTTAAGTGGGATGAAACGGGAAAAATCAGCACAGCTATTTGAGAAAGCTAAAACATTGATGCCTGGTGGAGTGAATTCTCCGGTAAGGGCATTCAGATCAGTAAAAGGAACTCCTTTGTTTATTAAAAAAGGCAAAGGATCAAGAATATGGGATGAGGATGAAAATGAATTTGTGGATTTCTGTGGTTCATGGGGGCCATTGATCCTGGGTCATGCTCCTGATCAGGTCGTCAAGGCTATTCAGGCTACAGTAGAAGACGGTTCTTCTTTCGGAGCGCCTACAGCATTGGAAAATCAGCTTGCTGATTTGATTATCTCCAACCATCCGTATCTGGAAATGATCCGCTTTGTGTCTTCAGGAACGGAAGCTGTTATGTCTGCATTGCGATTGGCAAGAGGTGTGACCGGCAGAAGCAAAATCCTGAAATTTGAAGGTTGTTATCACGGACATGCAGATAGCTTATTGGTAAAAGCGGGTTCCGGTCTGGTGACATTCGGAGAGAGCACGTCCGCGGGTGTACCTGAAACTTTTGTGGCAGAAACTCAGGTGCTTCCACTGGATGATGAGCAGGCTGTAAAAGAACTGTTTGAGCGTCTGGGAAATGAAATCGCAGCGGTCATTATTGAACCCATTCCAGCCAACAACGGATTATTGCTACAGAGAAAAGAGTATTTGCAGTTCCTGAGAGATATTACAAAGCAATATGGTACTTTATTGATTTTCGATGAAGTGATTTCTGGTTTCAGAGTGGGATTTGGGGGAGCAGCGCAACTGTACAGAATACAGCCTGATATCATGACTTTCGGTAAAATTATCGGTGGAGGTATGCCTGTGGGAGCATATGGGGCCAGCCAGGAAATCATGGAAAATATCTCTCCTTTAGGCAAAGTCTATCAGGCAGGCACATTGTCCGGGAATCCTGTCGCAATGGCAGCCGGTATCGCACAATTAACTACTTGTCTGCAACCCGGATTTTATGAGCAGCTGGAACAAAATACAGATCTGCTGACAGGAATCATTCGGAATCATGTAGCTGAAAAAGGATATGGAGTGAAAGTTTTTCAGATCGGATCAATATTCTGGATTGCTTTTACAACATTGAATGATATCAGAAGCGCGGAGCAGATTGATCCTGCATCTATGAACTATTTTAAAGAAATGCACAGCTATCTTTTAGAAAACGGAGTGTACGTGGGACCTTCCGGTTATGAAGTGGGATTTGTTTGCCATGCACATACCGAATCAGAATTGAAAGAAGTGGCAGCTAAGTTCTGTTCCGCAATAGATTTTGTGTTTGGTGTATAAAGCCTGTATATTTTTTATGAGGTAATTAAGTGAAAATTTTTTCGGTGAATGTGAAATAATTGATAATTATTCAATGACTTAGATCGTTTTATTTCTATGTTTGTAGAGTTATAAATAATAGAATATGTTTCAAGAGATTTTAGAACAGGTAGAGGGTGCAATTAATAAGCAGGTAAAAGATAAATTTGGATTAACTGACGACCAAACTCAAAAAACCACCAATGTTTTCAGAGAAGTTATACAAAACTTCTTATCAAACGGAGGTTTGAAAAATCCACAGCTAATTCAGTCTGCATTACAAAATGTATCTTCTATAGAAGAGAATGAGGTGGTGGTGAAATTGAAAGAAACTTTAGTGAAAGGTCTGCAGGAAAAGGCTGGCTTAAGCCCTGAAATAGCGGCAGCAGTCAGAGATTTTTCCGTAGCAGAATTTTTCAAAACAATTTCAACTCAGTTTACAGATAGTAACGGAAATGTTGATATTCAAAAAGTGTTGAGCAAATTCAATATGCAGGACCTGGAACAAACAGCTAAAGAACTGTTGGGGAATTTTGGTGCTTTGGGTGGACTGTTTAAGAAATAGACTTTCTGCAAAATATTATACAGGAGGTCGATAATGACCTTCTTTTTTATTGGATATCTTTTACATTTTTATCCAGTGATCCATTTTTACCTGAATCAGTATCTGGTTAATGAGCTGATTCAGATCAGGTGAGACTTTTGTCCATTTCATAAATACAAACATGGCAAGACTACCTGCTACTCCCTTGATGAAGATAGAAAGTACCGGATGAATGAAATTGGGAACGAAATATAGTGCAGCTCCTAATAATGCAAAAAATATCCAAATGCTCAGCATAGTGAAGTCGTAAACACTTTTTTTAAATAAAATTCTGAATACCCAGGATTTGCAGAGTACAACTATGACAGTCGCAATCAGGGATGAACCTGCAGCACCGCTTAGTCCATAGACAGGGATTAGCATGTAATTCAGACTGACAGATAAAATTGCCATTAAAACAATAAAGACAATATTAAATGCATAGTATTTAGAAGAGAGGATAATCTCATCATTGCTGCCTGCCATCATCTCAATGATTTTGGATAATCCAATAAATAATACTACTAAAAAACCATTTCTGAAAATTTCTCCCTGAGGAATCAATGAATAAATCGAATCCAGATTCGACATCAGCATAGTCAATAGAAAGCCTCCTACTAAAATCAGATTGATAATGGTTTTATATTGAATTTGTACTACTTTGTCTATATCGTTTTGTTTAATAGCTATACGGATAATGGGACCTGAAGATTGTAATACTGTTTTTCTGGGTACCTCAATAGTAGTAGCCATAAACATCGCAATCGTATAAATTCCTACGTCTTTCAACCCTTCCATAGATCCCAGCATGATCATATCTACTCTGGTGGCAATTACAGAAGCAAGTCCGGTAAAAATCGTAAAGGCTCCGAATCTGAACATACTCTTTTTCATTGTTGCACTGAATGATGGTAAAACAAAACTGAAGCGAAATGATCCTTTACTTTTCAGATAAATCAGAATTGAAACACCCGCTAATCCATACATTGCGAAATGCAGATAACTATATACTTTGAAGTTGTAAAGATGTAATATCAAGCCAATTAACAGGCAAAGAATACAAAGTCTGAAAAATACCTCCCTGAAAAAAGCTGCAACATGATATTTTCCATAAATGATAGATAGACTTTCTGCCAGTACTGTCCAGCTCATGATCACTGAAACGACGTATATCCACCATATATAAGGAAGGACTTCGGGTGAATTTTTCTGATAGTATTTGATGAAAACCGGTTCACCAAAATAGAAAACCAGTATAAAAAACAAGGAACCACAGCAGGAAATCAAAAATGATAAATTGAAAATCTCCTGCTTGTCAGAAGTATGAGTGAAGTATCTGTTAATAATTTGAGCAGCGCTAAAATCCAGTACCGGATAGATCATCATGACCAAAGACAAAATCAGATTGATCAAACCTATCTGTTCCGCTTCCAGAATAGAAGGCATAATGAGCATAACATTCACAAACCCCAGCAGGATGCCTATGTAGTTAGCTATAAGGCCTAAGCTGCTTTGCCTGACAATTGAACCCATTAATGTAAAGATATGATATTATTGATGCAGATAATTTTTATCAGCCTCCATCTTTTTGGATTGCTTATGGAATCTTGTATTGAGCAGGATGGAAGATGCTGTTAGTCCCAGTACCAGCCCTATCCACATGCCGGTGGCTTTCATATTGAATTTTACCCCTAAATAATATCCTAATGGCAAACCGATGATCCAATAGGCAAATATTACACAGATAGTAGGCACTTTCACATCTTTGATTCCTCTTAGTAATCCTACACCAATGGCCTGAGTAGAATCAGAAATTTGAAATACAGCTGCAAAAATCAATAATTGTGCAGCCAGAGCGACTACGTCTGCCTGTTGATTAAAAATGTAGGGTAAATACTGGTGAAAAAGAATAAAGAACATGGCAAAGCAAACTCCGAAGCCTGCACCCAGAATCAAAGTGCTGTATCCTATTTGTCGCATCTGCGTGATTTGATTTCTACCAAGAGCATTGCTGACCCTGATAGAGCCGGCAGTAGAAATACCCATGATGATCATGAATGTAAACGAAGCGATATTCAGTGCTATCTGATGAGCAGCCTGCTGAGTAGCACCGAACCACCCTATGATAATGCCTGAAATAGAAAAAGCACCGACCTCCAGACCATATTGTAAGCTGCTGGGAATACCTATTTTCATTAGCTGAACCATTGCGTCCCATTTAATCACCCAGGCAGATTTTCGGATGGAAATATAATCCCGGAATTTTTTACTTTTTAATATGACCAGTAACAAAACGATTGACATCAGGATCCTGGTCATCAGTGTAGTTAATCCCGCACCATATAATTCCATTCTTGGAACACCGAGCTTGCCGAAAATAAATACCCAGTTCAGGAAAGTATCAATCGGAAGAGATAATAAAGACAACGTCATGGCCACCTTTGTATATTCCAAAGCGTCACAAAACTGCTTCATCGATAAGAAAAAAATCATTGGAATAGTAGACCAGCCTACGACTTTCAGGTAAGGGACTGCCAGTTCCGCCACTTCGGGATCTTGTCCCATCCAGTGTATAACAGGGTGAGACAGCTCTATTCCTATTGAGATAAAAACAGCAGCAACCGTACAAAGAACTATCCCATTGAAAAGATAATGAGAGACTGCATGGCTGTCTTTTTGTCCATTGGCAATCGCAATCAATGGTGTCAGAGCAGTAGTAAGACCTATACCTAAAATTAAGGGGATGGCCAGCACATTGGTGACTAAAGCTCCTGCCGCCAGCTGCTTATAGTCGATAGAGCCGACCATTGCTGTATCAATCAGCCCGAGCGCCATCTGAGTCATGTTGCCCAAAATTAAAGGAGCAGCAATCTGCAGCGTTCTTCTCATCTCACTTTTCATCGGCGCAAAAATACGCTACTTTATCAAGCAACGGTGAACCGGGCTAAAAATAGTTTTATTAACGTGTTAGTTGTTAGCTATTTATTTCGGTTTACTCTCTGAGATAAGTTAAAGTTCCGGAAAACACAAGGGGCTGTAGACTTAAAGTCAATTATCAAAAACATTTTAAGCTAAACAAAGACACTATTTTCGCTATTATGTAATTTTATAGTTTAAACTGAAATAGTTATGGAATTTATCAAAACGGCATTAGAGCAGAATAAAGAAAAATATCTTGAAGAGTTGATAGAGTTATTGAAAATTCCATCTGTCAGTGCTGATCCGAAGTTTAAGAAAGATGTATTGAGAGCAGCAGATTTTGTAAAAGATAAATTAACTGCTGCCGGACTGGACAACACAGAAATATGTCCTACCAATGGATTTCCGGTAGTGTATGGTGATAAAATTATTGATGAGAAATTGCCTACGGTATTGATATATGGCCACTATGATGTGCAACCTGCGGACCCGTATGAATTGTGGACATCACCGCCATTCGAACCGGTTATTAAAGACGGATATATTTACGCAAGAGGTTCAGCAGATGATAAAGGGCAGTTTTACATGCACGTGAAAGCTGTAGAAATATTATTGGCTCAAAATGCATTGCCTTGTAATGTCAAATTTATGATAGAAGGCGAAGAAGAGGTTGGTTCAGATAATCTGGGCGACTTCCTGAGAGCCAACCGTGAAAAATTAGCCTGTGATGTGATTCTGGTATCAGATACTTCCATTATAGCCAACGATATTCCATCTATTACAGTAGGTCTGAGAGGACTTTCTTACATGGAAGTAGAAGTGACTGGCCCCAACAGGGATTTGCACTCCGGGGTGTATGGGGGAGCTGTGGCCAATCCGATCAATGTTTTGTGTAAAATGATTGCTCAGCTCATAGATGAAAACGGGCATGTGACGATTGATGGATTCTATGATGATGTGATAGATCTGACGGAAGCAGAAAGAAAAGCCATCAACAGCATCCCTTTTTCTGAGGAAGAATATGCTAAAGAGCTAGATGTCAAAACTACTCAGGGTGAAAAAGGATATTCCACAATAGAAAGAGCTTCTACAAGACCGACTTTAGATGTCAATGGTATCTGGGGCGGATATACAGGTGAAGGTGCAAAAACGGTATTGCCGTCCAAAGCTTTTGCTAAAATCTCTATGAGACTGGTGCCTGACCAGCAGTCAGAAAAAATCTCTCAGCTGTTTGAAAAACATTTCAAAGCCATTGCACCTGAAAGCGTAAAAGTGAATGTGATCTATCATCACGGAGGTGAGCCTGTAGTAGTTCCATCTGATTCCAAAGAATATGCAGCTGCCGAAAAAGCAATGAAAACTACTTTCGGAGTCAAGCCTGTTCCACAAAGAGGCGGTGGAAGTATTCCAATTGTAGCCTTGTTTGAAGAGGTTTTGGGAGTGAAAACTGTGCTGATGGGCTTCGGACTGGACACCGATGATATTCACTCGCCGAATGAGCACTATGGTATTTTCAACTTTTTGAAAGGTATAGAAACGATTCCGTACTTTTTAAAATATTATGCAGAAGGATAAGTCTGTCTTTCTGTAATTTTATGTAGCCTGCAAATTAATTTGCAGGCTATATTTTTAACGGACTATAGTTTCTTGTTGATTATTCTGTTGATATAAATTTCAAAAGCTTTTCTGGTCCCGGCATACAGCTTTGGAAAAGTTACTAACTATCAGCTATCTTTGAAGACTCAATCGCGGGATTGAGCTTGGGAAAGGGATAGAGTGGAGTATCGCCTTCATATGTCCGGGCCTGGCCCGAAAATATGAAGGAAGACGAAACGAAAGCCCGGCCCGCTTTCCGGAACGGAATAGGGACTCCCAAAAATAAATGACAGTAAATACATCAGAGATGCTTAAAAGATTTTTTTCATTTCTACTTGCAGGAGCAGCTTTTTTTACAATCATTTCCTGTGAAACCAAAAGGGACGAAAATGTACCATTGGTGGGGTTTGTAGATGCTTTTGAAGATGCGACGATCGCACAGGCACGCGAGGGTTTTGTGCAGGCTTTGAAGGATTCGGGGTACAGCGAAGCAGGTCATACTTTGAAGATAGTATTCAGAAATGCTCACGGTGATATTCCTACATTGACACAGATAGTGAATTATTTTATCTCTGAGAAGGTGGATTTAATTGCTTCCAATACAACATTGGCATCTATTACGGCGATTCAGAAATCTAAAGATATTCCGGTGTTCATGATGGTGTCAGGTGAGCCTGAAAATATGAAAGTGCTGGATGAAAATGGTAAAGCCCCTGCAAATCTGTTTGGTGTGAGTGAGACGCTGGATTATATAGATTCATCTTTTGCGCTGATTCCCAAATATGTCTATCCCAAAGGGGAAAAAATTATCGTGGGGATGATTTACAATCAGGCAGAACCTCAATCTCAGGATGCACTGAGCCGTGCCCGTTTGCAGGCTGAAAAATTAGGAATGCAGGTGGAAGCTTTACCGGTCAACAATTCTGCAGATGCCCAGCTGGTCACGCAATCTTTACTGAATAAAGGAGTAGATGTATTTTTTGCAAATCCTGACAATATTGTCTTCGCAGCTTTTGAAACGATTCTGAAGAACTGTCAGCAGTATAGAGTGCCGATTTTTACCAGTGAGGCTGGACTGGTGAAACGTGGTGCAGTAGCGGCTTATGGTGCGGATATGTATCAGTGGGGCTACCAGGCAGGTGCGCAGGCAGCGGCTTTCCTGAAAAATAAATCTACTGATGGCCTGGAAATAGAACATGTAAAAATCAGAAAGTATATCTTTAACGATGCGGTAGCCAAGTTGTATGATTATCACTTTGAGCTGCCGTTTGTAGCCGTTAAGTAATGGACTTTATCTTTACAGCGATATTGCAGGGATTATGTTTTTCCGGAATTGCGATGGGTATTTATCTGTCGATGAGGATTTTTAATATTCCGGATATCACTACGGATGGCAGCTATACTTTGGGTGGAGCTGTGACAGCTAGCTTTCTTGCAGCAGGATGGTCAGCAGAAACTATCTTACCATTGGTCATACTGGCGGGAGCTGTGGCGGGAGCTTTGACGGGGCTGATACATACGAAGCTGAAAGTTCATCCTATCTTATCCGGTATTCTGGTAATGATAGCCTTGTATTCTGTGAATCTCAAGATCATGGGACGTTCGAATATCCCGCTTTTGACAAACAAGACACTCCTTGATAATCATATTGTTTCGAATGAAATGACCAATGAGTTTATCTGGATTTTTGCGGTGATATTTTTGATGGTTTTATTTATTGCTTACCTCTTAAAAACGGATTACGGTTTGACGATGAGAGCTACGGGCAATAATGAAAAGATGATTCGTGCACTGGGTGTACAGACTGATAGTATCAAAATTGCAGGGTTGGCTATTGCCAATGCTTTGACTGCGACCAGCGGGTATCTGATGGTACAGTTTCAGAAATTTTCTGACATCAATATGGGCGTAGGTATTGTCATTATTGGACTGGGTTCCGTGATGATAGCAGAGGTATTCGGCAATCTGCTCAAGGTGAATAATATACTGCTCAGGCTTTTGATGGTTTGTTTGGGAGCTGTATTATTTCAGCTGGCGCTGGCGTTTACGCTGATGATGGGCATTGATCCGGTGTATCTGAAGCTGAGCACAGCATTATTTGTATTGTTGATAGTCAGTCTTCCGAGATTTGGATTTAGAAAAATGTATTCATGATTTTACTGGAAAATATCTCACATGTATTTAATCGGGGCAGATCCAATGAGGTCATTGCCATTGAATGTGTGAATATGGTCATTCCGGACAGGGAATTTATTGTATTAGTCGGATCAAACGGTTCCGGGAAATCCACTTTGCTGAATATTCTTGCAGGGACGATTATCCCGACTTCTGGTAAAGTGCTGATAGACGGAAAGGATTTGACGCATGCACCGGACTACAGAAGAAGTAAGTTTGTAGCGCGTGTTTTTCAGAATCCTACAGATGGGACGGCAAGCGATTTGAATATTCTGGAAAATTTCAGACTGGCTGCACTCAGAAATAAAAGTAAAAATCTGGTAATAGGTCTCAATAAAAAATTTGAAACGCTTGTACGTGACGAGATTGCAGAATTGGGATTAGGTCTGGAAAATAAATTGTATCAATCCATGGGCAGCTTGTCAGGAGGTCAGAGACAGGCACTGTGCCTGCTGATGGCTGTGATGACGGATTTGAAGGTTTTATTGCTGGATGAGCCTACTGCTGCATTAGACCCTAAATCTGCCGAAATTGTCTTAAGTACAGCTGATAAGCTGGTTAGAAAACATGAAATTACGACGGTCATGGTCACTCACCATCTGAGAGAGGCTCATGATTATGGGGACAGAGTTGTGCAGATGCAGGACGGTAACATCGTAAAAGATATGATCAAATCTGAATGCAAGGGTTTGTCAGTATCAGAATTATATAGCTGGTTTTCCTGAAAACTGATCGGGATTAGTTAATATTTACTTTACAAAACGTATTCAAAAAATATTTCTGTGGTTATTTTGAGTAGTTATTGTGTGCTTTTATACATGGTTGCATGCATTTTTTTGCGAAAATGAAAATTTAATATTATTTCTATTGGTGTTTTTGTTAAATTTACTTAACACTAAAAATTATGAAAACGCGTCTTTACTATTTATTCCTGATAGCAATGATTTTGCTATTACCTCAGAAATCTATTGCCCAAGTTGGTGAATGTATTGATGTTCCTAAAACAAGAGTTATGCTCATCGGAGACAGTTGGGCAAATTTTATGTGGACATATCAATCTATGGGCGAGGCACTCCGACAGAATGGTTTTGCGGACGTCAGAGAAGAAGGAAACTTTACCGCTATCATTAGTATGCAGGCTGAGACCTGGGCTTCAGAGGGTTGGATTGACCTGATTAAGAGCAGAGTAAAACAAATACAGGATGCTGATGTATTTGTCATTTTCATCGGAGGTAATGATGTGATGTGGAAATGGCGGCCGGAAAAACCGATGGAAGATTTATTGCCTTACACTGATGCTATGCTCGGATATACGGATGTTATTATTGACGAAATCCTCAAAATCAGACCGGAAGGACAGATTGTCATTGCGAGTTATGATTATCCGAATTTTGCAGAAACTATGGAAATGGGAGAATCTAATCCATATTACTCACAATGGGTAAAGTTTGGTTTCTCTCCGCCGGAAGTTTTGAATCCGGGACTGATCTACTTTGAAGATTACAGAGCAAATTATCCCAGATATAAAAATACTCCGAATATACACCATATCAATAATATTGGTGTAGCTCAGTATTACGGAGGATATCCTACACCTTCTATTTTTGAGCCATTCGGAACATTTGCTCCAAAAACAGTTCCATTACCTTTTGGTGATACAAGATATCCTACGCATCCTAATTATATGGGATTGACAGGAATTGACGCATATCATTTCAATGGATTGGGATATCAATATATTGCGCACAATATCATCAGGACCTTTTTAGGTGACTATCTGAGAAAAGATTTTAACTACTCATTTACCTCTACCGGTGAAAAAGACGGATGGGTTGCTAACAACGGGGCAGTAAGTCAGGGTAATGGTGGTAAAATCGGTAAAATGTCCGCACAGAATTTTGCAGGAATTTTCTCTTTCAATACCAGCAATTTCCCGGAAGATGTAACCATCGAAAAAGGTGCTTTATACCTCGCAAGAAAATCAGGCTTAGGTCAGTTGAGAAACAATGCAACTGTCAAAGATCAGATAACTGTAGAAATGAAAATCGGCCATTTCGGAAACAGTGATAATGTTGAACCGGATGATTTCTCAGCACCTGCGGACTTTACCGTTCCCGGATGTATCATAGGTAACGCCAATGGTGGAGATGACTACAAGTTCAGAGTTGACTTGTCCCCTGAAGCATTAGCGGCTATTGCCAAAGCAGAACAGGTTCAGTTCAGAGTAAAAGTTGAATTTGCTCCTAATGCTGGTCCATATCAATATTTTGAGTATCACGGAGGAAATACACCTGATAAATACTGGGCGCCAACGATGGATTTGAAAATGTCTGAAGTTCCGGCAGCTGTAGGTGTTAAAAATAAAGTTGTAGAAGCTTTGACAATCTATCCTAATCCGACAAAGGATCTTTTAAATATAGATATTCCTGTTGAATACAGAAAAGCAGGTGTACAGGCTACATTGACAAATGCGTTAGGTAGTGTAGTGAAATCCTGGAACTTAGGGTTGACAAATTCTGTAAGAGAAGTCATTAACTTGAAAGAATTACCGGTAGGTGCTTATAATTTGTCTATTACTGATGGACAAACTGTAAAAGGTGGCAATGTCATCGTTCAGAGATAAAATGTTTTTCATGTTTGTTTGGAGGCTGTTTGAAAAGACAGCCTCTTTTATTTTATCGTATATCTCAATCCCAGAAAACCTCTGATGCCCTGATTGGGCGCATAGATATAAGTCGGGTCAAAAGTCAATGCATAAGGGTTATCCGGAGTTGCTACAGGTTGTCCTTGTCCGTCAAAGACTACATTCTTGTCAAACGGATCATTGGATCTGGCTATCAAAAATGGAGTGTTCTTATTCGGTGTCCAGTTGAGGAAATTTTTTACTCCGCCATATATTTCTACACCTTTTTTGAAATTTTTACTGATCTGAATGTTTTGAAGACTCCACCACGGAGAAAATTCCGGTCGCGGATCTGTCTCTCCCAACAACGGTAACCTCATCGGGCTATACAAATTTCCGGTGTAGTCTATGCTCATATCTGCTTTAGGAAATTTGTAAGAAATACTCCATGTAGTGGTGAATCGTTCAGAAAACAGCTGACGCTGCTTTACATTTTCCTCTACAGAATATACATCCATCAAAGTTGAACCGACATTGAATCTCAATTTTTGTAAATAATTCATTTCAAAATTGACAGAGATTCCTCTCGAAACAGCATAGCCATCCAGATTCGTATAAATGATTTTTTGTACATCTGTTTCATAGTCAGGAATGATCTTATTCATAAAATAAGTATAAAAACCTGTTGCGTCGATCTGGAATAAAATGCCTTTTTTAGATTGGAATTTTTGTACATAATTCAAATTGGCATTCCAGGAGGTCTCAGGTTTGAGCTCATCTATGAACATCACATCTCTTGCTCCTGTCAGCGCTGCATGATCTTCCGTGAATACATTTGCTACACGATATCCGTTTCCGATGCTCATCCGGATGACACTGTTGTCATCTCTGGAATTCCATTTGTAATTCAGGCGCGGAGTGAGGATACTTCCGTGTAGAGAATTGTAATCATAACGAAGACCTGTTAAAAGGATATGTCTCGGGTGAATTTTGAATTCATTCTGTATAAACAATCCCGGAAGATAAGTAAGATGTACCTCATTATTAACTTGCCCGTCAGGAGCAACAGATTCAGTAGCCACTGTATTGTCATCGTAGAAAGTGTAGCGGAAGGTCCCGCCTATCAACAGATCACTCCTTGTCCATATCTTATTCCATGTCAGCTGCCCAAATGCAATGTATTGGTTGGCGTCAAATTTCATATCTCCATAAAAGCTCCGCTGAAGGTGACCGTTGGCACTGAAAGTCAGCTTAAGCATCTCTTTTGTTGGCAGCTGGTACACTCCGAAAACTTCCCATCTGTTTGTTGTAATAGTTTCTGCATAGATACTGTCAGAGCCTTTGAAATCTTTCGTCCAGTTCATATCGCCGCCCCATCGGTTTTCGTAGATGTATCTTGCTGCAAGTGAAAATTCTTTATAATCCGGGCGGATAATGTTCCATTTATTGAAAACAGAAACCCTGTTCTGTAAAGTCACATCCGTAAATCCGTCCTTATTATGGTCAAAGGGAACAGAGTAATTATAGATATTGGTACCTAAAAATGACTCTGTTTTTTTACCTGCTTTAAATTTGGTAGATAAATCAATATTGTTTTCGAGCCAGCTGGTGGTGAATATATCCGCATAAAATTTGGGAGCCAGTCCGGTCTTTTTAGTGATGATATTAATAAGTCCGCCTATTGCTTCACTGCCGTACAAAGTGGAAGCCGGACCTTTGACAACCTCTACACGTTCTATCAAAGATTGGGGAATACCGTTCAGACCATACACTGTACCCAAGCCGCTTACTATAGGCATACCATCTATCAGCACCATCGTATATGGACCCTCCAGTCCATTGATATGAATATCACCTGTATTGCAAACACTGCAATTGATCTGAGGTTTGACACCATTGATATTCTGTAATGCTTCGAAAATAGTAGGAGTAGGATTTGCCCTGAAAAATTTAGCAGAATATACTTCGATCGAAACCGGGCTTTGCAACTTGGTGACCTCTTTAAGCGTACCGGATACCACTACTTCTTCCAAAGTAGAAGCATCTTCTTTTAGTTCGATAGAGACTTCAACTACTTGTCCGGATCGAATGCTGATTTTTCTTGTGTCAGTCTGATAGCCGATATAAGAAGTTCTTAAAGAATATTCACCTGGTGGGACATCCTTAATTGTGAAGTTGCCCTGCTCATCAGTAATTGCTCCATAAGAAGTCTTTTCTAACAAAACTGTAGCAAATTCGATCACCTCGCCATTACTTTTTACCTCACCTTTTATTTGGCCATTAGCTGCGTATGACGTTATTGAACTAGTAAGAAGAAAAATAAGAAGTAGATATCTGTGTTTCATATTTGTCGATAAGTGATTTTTATAAATTTAGACAAATCTAAAAATTAATTTTAATCAAACAAAAATTATTCATGTAATAGTACTAATGAAAATTAAACAGATAATGAAAATTGTTTTTGAGCCTTCCCATAAAGTTGTTTTGGATCTTTCAGAAGAGCTGATAACAGAGACGGAGTAATACCGAAATTTCTTCCCCACATTAGATTGGATTCACTTACTTATTGCTAAAGTGAGCATATAAAATAAAAAATCCCCGACATTAAATCGGGGATTTGCTTTTGAGGCTGTTACAAAACCTCATGTATTATTGAATTTCTTAGATAATCAACATTGCGTCTCCATAAGAGAAGAAGTTATATTCCTCTTTTACAGCTGTTTCATAAGCTTCCATTGTCAGATCGTAGCCTGCAAATGCTGAGATCAAAATGATCAGGCTTGATTTTGGTAAATGGAAATTGGTGATCATTGAGTTTGCAATAGAGAAATCGTATGGCGGATGAATAAAGGTATTTGTCCAGCCTTCCATAGCTTTTAATGTTTTATCAGCGGATACAGCTGTTTCGATAGATCTCATCACAGTAGTACCTACAGCGCAGATTTTTTTGTGCTTGGCCAGGCCATTATTGACAATACTAGCCGCCTGCTCAGTGATTTTGAAATATTCAGCATCCATCTTGTGCTTGGAAAGATCTTCTACATCAATAGATCTGAAAGTACCCAATCCGATATGCAAAGTCAATTCAGCAAAGTCTACGCCCTTGAGTTCCAGTCTTTTCATCAGCTCTCTGGAAAAGTGTAGTCCTGCAGTAGGAGCGGCTACAGCGCCCTCTTCTTTTGCATAGATGGTCTGATAACGTTCTTTATCGATCAGCTCAGGTTCTCTTTTGATGTATTTCGGAAGCGGAGTCAATCCTAATTTATCCAGTATTGCTCTGAATTCATCATCCGTACCGTCAAAAAGGAAACGGATAGTTCTGCCTCTGGATGTTGTATTGTCTACTACTTCAGCTACCAGGTCATCATCTCCGAAGTATAGTTTATTGCCAACACGGATTTTACGTGCAGGATCTACTAATACGTCCCAGAGCTTTAATTCGTGATTCAATTCTCTGAGAAGAAAAACTTCAATTTTAGCACCGGTTTTCTCTTTTGTACCGTACAGTCTTGCAGGAAAAACTTTGGTGTTGTTCAGCATCAGTACGTCGCCATCATCAAAGTAGTTGAGTACATCTTTAAAGATTTTGTGTTCAATAGTTCCTTCTTTTCTGTTGAGGACCATTAATCTTGCTTCATCTCTGGAATCTGATGGATAAAGAGCAATACGCTCTTTAGGTAGGTCAAAGTCAAATTGTGATAATTTCATAATCTTACGGGATTAAATCGCGTGGTGCAAAGGTAAAAAAATGTAAATGCTTCTGTCCATCGAAATGATATTTTTAATAGTATCATGATGTACGAACCACTTGTTTGACGATGTATTAATAAATTGAAGATTTTTTTGTGAAATTTATTTGACAATTGTGAATTAGTGAATTTTTTGTAAAAAAAATATGTATTTACTGAGAATATTCTTTTGAAGGAATAATGTTTTACACTACCTTGATATAAAATAAATAGCTAAGTGAAAACAGTGATTGTCCGCTTCTTGAGTACCTTATTTATAGTACTTACTTTTGTCGCTTGTTCTAAAGACCAGGAGGTTAATGAACAGAAAAATATTGTTGAAGTATATAAAGATGATGAGGTTTCTGATACGCTTAAGATGAATCAGATTCAATATCTGGGCAGTCATAATAGTTATCGGGTGTTGGCTTCAAAGGCTTTGTACAATTTTTTATTGGACTTGGGGGATCTTATTCCTTTCAATATCGAGGAATTGGATTATACTCATGAAACTATTGAAGTGCAGCTTAAGCAATACGGAGTCAGACAATTTGAGCTGGATATTTATGCTGATACTGAAGGGGGCAGATTTTATAACAGAAAAGGAAGTGAAATAATTGGTGAAAGCTATGCATCTAATATTAATGCACTTAAGCAGCCGGGGATTAAAGTGTTGCATATTCCTGATATCGATTACGGTACCAACTATATTACATTCAAGGATGCTTTGCAAGAAATACATCAATGGTCAAAAGCCAGACCTACACACCTTCCTGTCTTTATCCTGATAGAAACCAAAACGGAAGCATTAGGTAATTACATTAGCGGGAATGGATATGCGACAACAGAGGAATGGGATTCCGAAAGGATCCATTCGGTTGAAAATGAAATTCTGTCAGTATTTAGCAGAAAAGATATTCTGACTCCTGATGATGTTCGTGGAGATTATTCTACCCTCAATGAAGCAATCTTAAAAAAAGGCTGGCCCACTATAGGAGAAGCCAGAGGTAAGGTCATGTTTATGTTTGACCAGACTAGTGTCAACAAAATTTATCTCGAGGGAAGCCCTTCGCTTGAGCACAAATTAATCTTTACCCCTTCAGAACCGGGCCAACCCGATGGTGCTTTTATAAAAAGAAATAATGCCAATGCCGGTGACATTGAGGAGTTGGTACAAAAAGGCTATCTGCTGAGAAGTATGGTAGGTGGAATTTATGAAGCAAAGAGCGGAGATTATTCAAAGCTGAATATTAGCCTGGAAAATGGAGTACATTTTCTTTCCACTGATTACTACAGACCGGATGCGAGAGCCGGCCAACCCGGATGGACAGATTTTACTGTGAAGCTGGAGGGGCATAGCTACAGACTCAATCCTGTTACACAATAACACATAAATGAATAAGTATGACAGATCGAACCGGAAATACATGCAAAAGATTTCTTTACCTGTTATTGACAGTAGTAGTTCTGTTGCAGGCATGTTCTAAAGATAAGGATGGGTCAGACCCTATTCCTGAAATTATTCCTGAAACGTTAGTCTACAATGATACTATGGTTGATAATTCATTGAGATTAAATCAGCTTCAATATCTCAGTAGCCATAACAGCTACAGAAAACATACAGATCCGGTGATTTATAAGTTCCTGAAAAATTTTGAAGGTTTAATTCCATATAATCTGATAGAATGGGAGTATGATCATGACGATATCTATACTCAGCTGGAAAAATATGGAGTAAGACATGTAGAGCTGGATTTTTATGGTGATAAGGAAGGCGGACGGTTTTACAACAGAGCCGGATATCTATGGACGGCAAGAGATCCTGCTTCCAATATAGAAGTGCTGAAGCAGCCGGGTTTGAAAGTGATGCATATACCGGATGTGGATTTTGAAACACACTATCACACATTTGTTGAGGCGTTGACAGATATTAAAAGATGGTCAGATAAATATCCTGATCATTTACCGGTATATATCATGCTTGAAGCTAAAACGGAAACGGTTGGAGACTATCTTTCCTTTCTTGACTTTGTAAAAGCAGAGCCTTGGGATGCAGAGAATATAGCGGCGATCGAGCAGGAAATTCTGAGGGTTTTTCCCCGGGAGAAAATCATCAAGCCTGATGATGTGAGAGGTGCACGATCCACACTGAGAGAAGCTGTCGTAGAAGATAGCTGGCCTACCATTGGCCAATCAAGAGGGAAGGTGATGTTTTTACTGGATGGTGAAGGTTTCAGTAAAATATACAAGGGTAGTAGCCTGTCTCTGGAAGGTAAGCTGATTTTTACAAATGCTTCCGGGCCTGCTCAACCGGATGCCGCATTTATAAAAAGAAATGATCCGGATACTATTGATGTTGAAACACTGGTTCAACAAGGATTTCTGGTGAGAAGTATGATAGGCGGGGTATATCAGGCCCGTTCAGGTGATTATTCAAAATTTGAAATGGCTAAAGCTAAAGGAGTTCACTTTCTGTCTACCGATTACTATAAACCGGATGAGAGAGCTGGAAAAGATGGCTGGACAGATTTCACTATTAAACTGGAAAATCATAGTTATCGTTTGAATCCTGTGACTAAATAGCATTGGATCCATTCTAATAATGAATCTTTACATAGCAGCCGTAGTGTCTTTGGAGGCTTTGTATGTATCTCTTTCCTGTTGCTTTTGCAGAATAGTTTCCAGGTGAGGTTCTATGATTCTTTTCATACTATCCTGATTGAGTGTCATAGCGAGCGGATCGTTGACTAATTTGTGCCACGGTCTTCCCGGTTCATTAAAAGGATAAGTTTTATCAACTATCACCGGAGTGCCATGAGCTAACAGATTGTTACCATCCAGTACCCATTGTTCAGCCCAGTTGTAGAGAAAATAAGCGTGAGAAGCTAATAACCTGATACAGCTGTGTGAAGCAGGATATCCGGGCATAGCATATTGATGAAAACCTATTCCTCCGAAATTGCTGATATTGAAGTTCCATTTTAATATCCATTCAGAATTGGAAGTGCTGATTGTTTTCTTCGCTTTCCAGTTACAAAAATAGAGCTTAGGTGGAGTAGGGGAGGCTTTCTTACCCATATTGGTTTGACCCTGCAGAACCAGCTCGCCGTTTTCATAAGCGGCAAAAGCCTGTACGGGATTGGAAAAGATGATGATCTTTTTGACATCCTTCAGCAATTCTATCTTTTTAGGAAACGGCAGATAAGCATCCAGGCCCAGATCATATCTGTCGGGGACAATAATACTGTCCAATCTGGCTAAATGAGAGCTGTCTACTCTGTTGAGGGCAATCAGAATATCCAGGTGCTTAGCTCCCTCGAAAGAGTCTTTCATACCCATCCAATCAGCCTTTTTCATAAAGCTGTATTTAATTTCCGGAACTTTTTCTTCCGGAACAGCTTCGATTTTTTCGGCTATTTTTTCGACAATATTTTTAGAAGATTCTGTATTGCTCTTTTTGCTGTTACAGCTTATCAGAGAAAAAAGAATCCCTATGCCGGTGGAGAAAACAAATGATTTTGAACGCATATATTCTTAATGGATTACTATATAAAAGGTAATAAAACTACTTTCAAACCTTTATATACTATCATTTACCCTGAATAGTTTCAAATAAGTGATTTTATCTGCTGAAAGTGGTGGAGTATGTTATTTTTTTAATTTTTGAATCAGAAGGCTGATCTCTTTTGCTTTATTGACAGTCATAAAATGCCCGCCACCGGAGATAACATAGTCCGCTTGAACATTTTTTACAGGTATAATTCTGTCAGCATCACCGTGTATGTGAATGGCGTTTTGAGGAATATGTATATTGTCCCAGCTGACAATCTGGTGTATTGCCCATTTAAGAAAATACGGGTCCGTATCTTTGAGAATATTTTTAAGCAGAAGTTTATCTTCTTTTGATGTAATGCTGAAGAACCAATCCGCAAGTGGATGGTGTAATTTTAGTAAAGAAGCAGGTATAATCTGATGAAGATTTGCTTGGCCGATATTTCTGTATAGTTTTGGTAGTTCGTGTCTGGTTTTTGCAGAAGCTATCAGGATAATCTTTTTTGTGGAAATCAGTTTCGATACTTCTACCGCTATCATTCCTCCAAAAGATAAACCTATCAGAACGGGGTTCGGGGATGTGATTTTTGTAGAGATTCTTCCTGCATATTCCTGGATAGATTCATTACTGTTTGGAGTTATCCAGTCAATGAAAGTTACATCCATATCGCCAAAATCTATCCGGTCAAAAACTTTTTTGTCGACTCCGAGACCACTGAAGATATAGATTTTAGACATAGTTGATATTTAAGAAGCATTACTATTGGTAACGGAATAATATTTTGACAAATATAATCGCTCCTTTCTAAAAACCTGTTTTCAAATTCTATGAGTTTAAGCCTGATAATTCTGAGCAATTATTGCTGTTTAATATCCATGAAATTTTATTAATAAAAATTAAATATTGTATATTTTTCTTATTATTAGAAATTGTTTTTATTATTGCTGCGGAATCTAAAATATTCTCATTGAGAGAATACACTTAAAACCAACCATAATGAAAAAATATTTGTACCACTTCGCATTTTTAACTTGTCTGTCGTTAATATTTTTTACCTCCTGTTCTAAAGATAGTGTTGACAAGAAGAAAGTAGATAAGGAGAATCCTGCCGAAGATGATCCGTGTGTTAAAATGGATAAATTTAAAATAGAACCAGTAGCTCCTGTATTATTACGTACGCAGATTCGGATTTATTGTGATACTATAGAGGACGCAAACTATTCATGGACAGGACCAAGAGAATTTAGCAGTTACGACCAAAATCCCTTGTTAGCCAATAATGCTAATCTATATATGGAGGGTTGGTATCATGTGGAAGTTACTCATGCGTCATGTAAGACAGTGAAAGATAGTGTATATGTAGATGTTCATTTAAGGCAAGGGACACCAGATTGCAAGCTTACGAATAATGAAATAGATTTTGATGGTACAGTAGCAAAAGTATCACCTGTTGGCATCACATATATTGGTGAAGGAATAGCGGGATTTTTAATCGAAGTCGGAGGTTCGTATTTTGACATGAACATGTTCTTTTCAGATTACTGGGTGGATCATGAATTAGAAGACGGAATTTACTATACAACTAATGGGACACTTCCTAAAGAAGAAGATCAAGTGAGTATTCGAGTTGTAACAAGAAATTTATCTTTTTCAGCAGATGCCAATCATCCGGTTTATATCAGCCATGTAAATGGTAAAGTAAGGGTTTCGTTTTGTATTCCAGTGACGGATACTCATGGATATGCAATAAAGACTACAATGTCAGGACAAATTACAGAAGATTAATAAAGGCAAGTTTACAGCTTCGATATGATGAGAACGTTTTAGATAGACTCAATAATCATCTATCCCAAAAATATAAGCCATCAATATTACTGTCTGAAGTCTATCCGGTCAAAAACTCTTTTGTCGACTCCGAGACGGCTGAAGATATAGATTTTAGACATAGTTGGTATTTAAGAAGTATTACTATTTGGTAACGGAATAATATCCATAAATTTTTATTAATAAAAATTAAATATTTTATATTTTTCTTATTATTAGAAATTATTTTTATCATTGCTGCAGAATCTAAAATATTCTCATTGAGAGAATGCACTTAAAGCCAACCATAATGAAAAAATATTTGTACCACTTCGCATTTTTAACTTGTTTGTCGTTAATATTTTTGACCTCCTGTTCTAAAGATAATGTTGACAATAAGAAGGAAGATAAAGAGAATCCTACAGAAGAAGATCCATGTGTTAAAATGGGTAAATTTAAAATAAAACCGGTGACACCGGTTTTGTTAGGTGAAAAGATTCAAATATTTTGTGATACTGTCCAAGGTGCTGATTACTTATGGTCTGGCCCGGGCTTTAGTAGTTATGATCAAAATCCTGTTATTTATTCTGCAGATCATTTCATGGAGGGATGGTATTTTGTAAGGATTACACATGATTCATGTACCACAATAGAGGATAGTGTTTATGTAGATGTAAAATTTCCTCAAGGAATACCTGATTGTACACTTACAGATAAAGAAGTGAGCTTTAATGGGGCAATGCCAAAGCTGTCGCCGGCGGGTATCAGAAATATTGGTGCAGGAGTGGGTGCGTTTGAAATTGAAGCAGGTAGCATGAATGGAGATGTTTACATGCGTTTTTCCAAATATTGGATAGATCATAATTTGGAAGAAGGAATTTATTATACTACGAATGAGCCATTTCCGGATGATGTGAATAAAGTAAATATCCAAGTCGTGACTCAAAGCTTTAGCTTTTTTGCAGAAGCTAATCGCCCTGTTTATATAAGTCGTGTGGATGGTAAAATAAGAGTTGCGTTCTGTAATGTACGTATTAGCAATTATCTGGGTCATTATGCTATTATGACCGGACAATTGACAGAAAGCAGATAGATGGCAAATTTATAGTTATCCTCTGGTGTGTGATTTTTCTATAAGTTCAATAATTATATCGCTCGTCATTCTGAAAATCTAGGCCTGATTATTCACTGTGTGACAACACTTCAATAAGCTCAATACAGACGTTTTAAAGAAATAGCTGTTGAGCAATTAACGGGTCGTCGAAAAAACCGGTGGTCAGTTGCCGGAACTGAGATTCCTAACCTAATCTCGCATACACTCCCAATGGTAGATTAACCCCCGATGTAGATGGAATGTATAATTCACCATATTCCTGGGGCGTATTTTCTATTCCACGTGATTTGAGATGCTGTTTCATGATATTTTCAACGATGAGTGCGGAAAAGCCTAAAGAATAAGTATTCATGATGAGAAAATGCTCTTTAGGGTCGAGCAATTGTAAAACATCTTTGACTAAATCGTTGATCATCGATTCCAGCTTCCAGCTTTCACCATTAGGGCCGTGACCGAAAGCAGGAGGGTCGAGGATAATGCCTTTGTATTGTTTGCCACGCTTGATTTCACGTTTGACATATTTTACAGCGTCTTCCACGACCCAACGAATATCTTTCAGACCGCTGGACTCCATATTTCTATTCGACCAGCTGACAACCTGCTTGATAGCATCCACATGATATACTTCTGCTCCTGCAGCACACGCTGCCAGAGAAGCACCACCCGTATAGGCAAAAAGATTCAGAACAGGAATACGATCATTTTCTGCTTTCATTCTGCTGACACGGTCGTAAATAAACCTCCAATTGACAGATTGTTCCGGAAAAATTCCAACGTGCTTGAATTTGGTTAGTGCAAGATTGAAAGTGATTTCGCTGTTGCCGATAGGGCATGACATAGTCCAGTTTTCCGGCATTTTTTTTAGATAATCCCATTTTCCGGAAGAGCTTGACATTCCTACAAATTTGACATGAGCCAACTTCAGCCACTCACTTTCAGGAAGTACTTTATCCCAGATTGCCTGCGGTTCCGGACGGATGGTGATGTATTGACCGAAACGTTCCAGTTTTTCAAATCCACCTACATCTATCAGTTCATAATCACTCCAGCCCGGTGCTGCAAGTAATGGTAAAGCATTGTTCATCCTGCAAAAATAAGGAATTAGCCTGTTAGAAAAGGATAGGTGAACTAATGATATTGTTACAATGAAGATATTTCTTTTAATTCAATGACACAGTACGTTTTGCTTCCAGTTCCTGTATCAGCATAGCTTTGATAGAAGTGAAAGTATGATCTTTAGCTTCAGCAAAAGAAATATTGTATTTGCGTTCGATGTTTTGCAGATGTTCCGGGAAACGGGATATGATTTTATCGTAATAGGCATCTAAAATTTCATTTTCCGGCATCTCAAAACTTATTTTTACCTGAAAACGTCTGAGTATTGCGGTATCAAGGATTTCAGGGTGGTTGGTTGCGCACAGCAGCAAAGATTTTTGAGGAAAATAATCTATCAGCTGTATCAGCGTGTTGACCAATCTTCTCATTTCGCCTACATCTTTTTCGTCACTGCCCCGTTCTTTTCCTATCTGGTCAAATTCATCCAGAAATAAAACTGCATTTTCACGTGCTGCTTTAGTGAAAACCTGACGGATGTTTTGTGAGGTTTCGCCGATCCTGGAATTGATGATATTGCTGAGGTTAAGGATAATGAGGTTTTTGCCCAATGATTGTGCTATTGCTTTAGCTGTCATGGTTTTACCACAACCTGAGCTCCCATGCAGTAAAACTTTATTGTTGACAGGTAAGCCATATTGAGATAATTATGAGATATAGGTATGTTCTTTAATGAGTTGCGTGATTTTTTCTCTGTTTTCACCTTGCAGAAAAACATCTTCCAATACAACCGGTTCTTTATCATCAATAATAAGGTCAAAAATATGCATTATCTGAGCTTGTTAAATTTCAGTGTAAATGTATGGATGTTATATCAATTCCAATTTTTAAATATTCCGGATAATTTGAAAATTTTAGAGCATAGCCACGAATTCACTAATAAATAGATAACGCATGACTTACTGTATCTTTTTGGGATATGTGGTTGTATAAAAAGTTGCGACGATATATCGGAAAGTACAATTCGTGCATTAGCTGCATAAAAGTAAACACTGACTTTAGGTTTAAATGTAACGTGAACTAATATTGGCCTGTATTGCAAGTTCATTGATTTTACTTGCGGGGATGCAGAAGATAAAGCTGTTTGTCTGTGGCCAGTGTATTATATAAATGAAAACGCAATGTTTTACGAAAGTGATAAGATGTTTAATTGTTTGTAACAGAGCGTCCGGCTATTGTTGTGTAAAAAATCTTTCATCAATTTACAGATGAAATGGAAATGGGTAATACCGATTGGGTCAACAGAGAACTACGTTCATTGGTAGAGCTGAAACAGACGGAAAGGCTGTGGCATATTCCATTGCTGACCTCTTTGTGTGTTGGTATACCTGTGCTGGCGGGGTATTTTCTCGGATTTATGAAGCTGGGATTAGGTGCAGCATTTTGCGGCTTTGTGATATTATATTTGCCTCCAACCAAAATTACTCACCGAATGCTCACTTTGATGGGAGTATCATATGGATTTCTGATATCTTTTACTGTTGGCATTCTGAGTAGCTTTCATCCTGTAGTATCTGCCATTACACTGGGCATCTATGCATCGTTGGTTCATTGGGTGACAGTGAAATTGGGGGTCAGGTCTCCGGGAAATTTCTTCATCCTGCTGATAGCCGTTATCGCAGGTTGTCAGCCATTTGAGCTGGAAACTATTCCGGGCAGAATAGGAGCTATGGCACTTGCGACGATGTTTACCTGTCTGATGGGTTTCATTTATAGTTTATACATCACCCGAAAATATCCGCCTGTTACAGACCCGGTGAGAACAAAGTGGCGCTACAGCAACATTTTTGAGTCGATGATATGGGGCTTGTTTACACTGATATCGGTTTTGGCAGGACATTATCTGGTAGATCACAATCCGTACTGGGTACCGGTGTCTTGTCTGGCAGTGATGCAGGGTGTAGGTGTGCAGCAGGTATGGCAGAGAAGCTTTCACAGGATACTGGGCACATTCATAGGATTAGGAGTTACCTGGGGATTGTTGCGGCTGGATATGAATCAGCTGGAGGTGATTATTTCTATTATGGTCATGCAGTTTATCATTCAGATGCTGATTGTAAGAAACTATGCAATGGCGGTTGTGTTTATTACTCCGCTGACTATATTTCTGGCAGATTCGGACCTGGGACATTTGCATATTGATGATCTGGTACTGGCGAGGATGAAAGACATTACAATCGGGAGTCTGATAGGAGCAGCAGGTGGCTGGATGATTTATCATGAGAAATTAAAAATGAAAGCCGTCCGGAAGCTGAGAAAGACATCGGTAGCAATAGGTCGGATGGGAGAGAAGTAGCCGGATAAGGTAATCACTAGTGGAATCTCTCTTTCAGACCACTGTTTTTATTACAAATTAGAATATTGACATTGCTATTATCAAAATAAAAAAGGGTATCAGCTCATTTGCTGATACCCCGGTAATTACATAAAATTTGTACTTAGGGCCTTGGATTTCTCATCACGTCACCTTCTGTATGAGGTTGAGTAGGATCATAAAAGCGGGTTATATCAAAGCTAAGTGAATCTGTACCGTACGTTGCTGTATCTTTATATCTGATAGTCACCGTGTATATCTTTTGGTTGATCCCATTAGCTATAACTTCATCAGGTTCACCTTCAAAATCAGAAACATAGTCATTGATTCTTAATGTAGATTTTGAATACGATTTTAATCCGTTTTCATCTACTAAATTTGCTAATGGACCTCTGCCGTCATAAATTTTAGCTCTGTTGTGAGATAAATCTCTTGTTGAAACCTTCACCTCTACTTCATATTCCGGATTATCGCCTTTAAGAGAAGACCATTTCATGTAGATGTTGTAATTAGCAAGACCTGGATTAGCTAGAGGATCTCTTCTCCAGGTCATCAATGTGTCTAATTTTAAGCTGGAACATATCTGATCAGTAACAAATGCTGCAGGTACATTTTTTGCACTTTGTTGAGAAGATGTTTCTGGTGGCTGTCCGGTACAAGCTGTGAACAGGAAGAATACGGCAATGATTAGCCGTGAAATGTGTTTGATTTTTAACATAAAGTGGTTTTAGTAAATGTGAAAAAAGTTATTTTAGAATTTCGTTGATATCTACAAATATTGTAGCAATTGTGTCTTCATAATTTGTGCTATAGATTTGGAGACAGGGGCTGCCATAATTTATATTACGGGTTCTTATACAAGAGTCGGTATTGATTCTAATAAAATCACATTCCATACCTCGGACCAACATTCCAATCAATTTGTGACTTTCTAAACTAAAGACAGGGGATCCGGAGTTAAATACAAATTTATCCAGGTCTGTGAAACCCTTGATTCCATTGAGTCTTCTTACAGTAGCATTGTCCGCAATTTTCTTTGGCCAACCCATTGGATGACCAACCATGTAAATTTTTTCATCAGGGATAGCTTTCCCTATCTTTATCGAACAAGGAAACCATTTTGACGGAATAGCTTTTGTTACCCTGTATATTACAAAATCTGTATTATTTGTTTCTGAGTACTTTAAAATTTTATCAGGATAAAATACCCTGTCAGAAGTAAAGACTATTGTATTCGTATCCTTAAGTGAATAATCAAAAACGAAAGCAATCTCACCAACCGGATATTCATAGTGATACGCAGTGCAAATAGAAGAGTCGCTGATAGCAAAAGCAGTTCCTATAGCATGTCTGGGTTCATTTTTAAATGATACGCTACCACAAAACTCAAGATTATCCGGATGCTTATTTACCTTTAATGAACCATCCGGCAGCTTTTCTATGTAAGATGAATTATGAATATGGAAGATTGCGCATGCAATATTTCCATTATTACGATCTGAAGTTCCTAAGTTACGTACATCCAGATTTCCAAAGGCCATCATTGATTTATTGTAGTACAACTGTTTAAGCTCGTCAAGACTTAATTTTTTAAATTTATAAGGCGTTTGGTAGTCCTCCGGCAAGGAATCTCTTGAATTTTGTATACCCAATGTAGAATCACGGTAAATAAGCTCAAAAAACAGTTCTTCCTCTGTTATTGTATCTTGTGAATGAGCGTCAGGCATGCATGTAAATGCGAGAAAGACAAATACAACAAATGTGTAAAGTGGACGATTATTGTTATTCATATTGAGATTGGTAATGATTGTGATGTAAATAGATTTTGATACATGTTTTGCTATCTCAACATTGCATAGTATTCTTTTTATTTTAATACATGTCTGTCTTGTGAAAGCAAGACAGACATGTAATTAATCTAATTTAGACAGTCAATGTATAATGCTCACACAATGCATTAAAACCTCTACGTAATATTATTGCTATCATACCAATTGCGATTGGAATGGCAACTACCGGAAAAGCAATTCCCAAAGCGGTAGCTCCGGCAAGCAGTAATGTCTTAATCACATCTTTCCAGTCAATGGGTACAGTTTCTTTAGTCTCTGAAACAATTTTACATACAAAAGCCCTGACTTTCTTTCTGAAGCTTTTAAATCGATTCTCGGACTTCAGTCTGGCAAGCCTTCTTCTCTGCCTTCTTGAAATTAATCTTTTTCCTTGTTCAAAATTCAGATTTAATTCTTCATGAATACCTTCATTATCATCTAATGAAGCAGAGTCATCACTTTCTAAAACCTCAATCAGATCGGGGTTGTTAATTTCTCTGTCAACGTAATTCCTAATTGCTGACTCATCCCGCGCTGCTAATACCTCTGCTTCCTGTAAGTAATAATCGAGTTTCTCCTGATCAAGTTCTGCTTCGTTTTTAAATGCTAAAACTGCCATAATTTGTTGTTTTTGGGTTAAAAAATAGATTACATCATGTTTATGATGATTTTAGTTAAATCAGATTCAAAGACTATGCATGCCGGTTTCGACAACTTGTTTTTCCGACTGTAAATCAAGCTTGTATTTACTGCATACTTTTTTGCCGGTGTTTCTATATCAAGATCTGAATCAGGTGATCCTATTGCTGCTCTGGCTTTAAAATCTTGGGAAAGTGCTCTTGCTGACATCTTTGAATGAATTTTATTTCCATTCAAATTTGCTATTACTCTATTTTAAAAAAAAATACGCTTTTGGGCAGTTATTCCTGTGAAAATCTATATTTTTTAAACTGAAAGATGGTAATTGGTATTCTTAATGTTTTTAAAATCAATCGCTTGTATTATAAAGTAGATATTTTTATATATTACCCCAAAAACATTGTTTTATTTTATAAATTCGTTTTGTTAACACTATAAAACGTCCTCTTTTTTGAAACATATAAAACTTTTCGAGCTGCTGAGCAAACTCTCAACAGAAGAGTGGAAAGGCTTTTATCGTTATGTGCAAAACTGGTATTCAAGAAAGAATACCTTACCTGTAATCACTCTGGAATTTTTGGAACGTTTTTATCCGGAATTTGATGATGAGAAGTTAAGTAAAGAAAAGATTTTCAGGAAAATTTTTCCAAAAAAAGCGTATAACGATAACAAAATCAATAAATTATTTTCAGAAATCACACGCTTGTACGAAGAGTATATCATTCGAGAAATTTCCCCCTTTTCAATCGCTGAGCAAGCTTTACAACTTTCTGCATTTTACCTGAACAGATCTATATTCCGTCACTTTTTAAGTAATCAAAAAGAATTGCTTAAAGTTATTCAGGCATTACCTGAGGGTACAGAAAAGAACCTGCTGAAATATCGTTTCGAGGAAATGTGCTTGCACTATCAAATCAAGTCTAATGAAAGATTAAATGATTATCAGTTGGTTTACGACTCATTGAATGACTTTTTTTCTGCAGAAAAGCTTAGATGGAATAATCTGTCAAGAATTGATAAAGCAAGAAATTTAGAAGACAACCATTCTGATAATTTATTTTATTTGACTCATTTACAGCTTCATCAGCTCATAGAAACCGGTCATGAGAGTGATTATAAACAGCTGTTTGAATGGTCTGTTCTGAATCTGAAAGGTTTCGACAAGGAGCAGAGCAGAGAGATTCTTGGGATACTGAAGGATTATTGTGTAAGAAAAGTCAATGCAGGCTCTACCTCTTACTATCATCAACTGATTGATATCTATCATCTTTATATAGATCTGGATATTCTTCTGGAGTCTGATCAATACATCAAAACTTCTACCTTTAAAAACTATATCACCTGTTGCTTAAAAATTGGAAAGTTAGATGAAGCAGACTTGTTTCTTGAAAAGTATAATGTATATATTGACCCGGAATTCGTAGAGGATGTTTATCAGTTCAACAAGGCAAACATTTTATTTGAAAAGCAAAAATTTAGTGATGTTCTGACCATTTTAAACACCGCTATGTTTAACGATATATTTTATAAAATAAACACAAGACGACTTCTGATCAAAACATATTACGAGCTCTTTTTAAAGGATAATAGCTATTATGATATTTTTGAGAGTGCAATTAATGCTTTCCGGAAATTTATTTACACGAACGAAGAGTTGAGTAATGTATATATAGATGCGAATAAAAATTTCATAAAACTTTGTCTGAAACTACCCCGGATAAGTATCCGTACCAGACAGTCACATAAGATGTCTGAGCAAATAGCTCAGTGTCTGCATTTAGCTGAACGGGATTGGTTATTAAAGCATACTTAATAGAATGACATAAGTAAATTTTCAAAAGCCGAAGTCCCGGGAACCAATGAAATAGCCGGTTTTGCAGTAGAATGTTATACTACTTCGTTTTTTGAATCTCAGGTATTTCAAAGCACAGGCGACATTGAATGAAATATTATACCAATTATCAGTTTGAAAACAGGTACTGATACTAATAAAAAATCCCTGAGAATATCAGGGATTTATGTCATGATACCTTGGTATCTGAAATGTACTACGCTAATCTTACATTTACCGCAGTAAGACCTTTTTTGCCTTGCTGAGTATCATAAACCACGCTGTCATTTTCTCTGATTGGATTTTTTACACCACTGATATGAACAAAAATATCATCTGAACCATCAACAGGTTTTATAAAACCGAATCCTTTTGATTCATTGAAAAATTTCACTGTACCTTCTTGCATTGTTTTCTATTTGAGTTATTTATAATTGTTTACTTGATTTTTCTGACATTGATGGCTGCATAGCCCTTAGGAGTTCTTTCCTTTTCATAAGTCACCCTGTCTTTTTCCTTTATCGGCTCCATCATATTATTGCTGTGTACAAAAATATTGGCCTGTGTTCTGTCTTCAGTAATGAAGCCGTATGCTTTGTCTGCGAAGAACAATGCCAGTGAGCCGGTATGCTCTTTCGGTTCCGGAGTTGAAACTACTCTGGTCTGAATATCTTCGGCATTGATGGTTGTTCTTTTCTGCTTATCAGGTGGCACATTTGTAAAGTTTCCATCTTCATCCAGATAAACAATCATGTCTTCCAGGCTTTTGCCTTTGTTGTTATTTGCTTTACGCTCTTCCTTGCGTTCCAGCTTGTCCTGCTTTTTCTTAGCTTTCTTTTTTTGTAATTCCTTTTTTGAAAAAGTATCTGCCATATAATTTATTGTTTTAATGATTCGTTATCTCAGCCTATTGCCTGCTCTCTTACTGCCATTTGAAAACCGATGAGTTTCTGAATTCCTTTCAGGTCATCTTTTTCTTCAGTGCCGCAAAAAGAAACTGCCACACCTTCCTTTCCTGCACGACCGGTTCTCCCTATCCTATGCACATAAGTTTCGGGTACATTGGGAAGCTCATAGTTGATGACATGCGGCAGCTCGTCAATATCAATTCCTCTGGATGCAATGTCTGTAGCGACCAGTACTCTTATTCTACTGCTTTTGAAATCATCAAGAGCTTTTTGTCTTGCATTCTGGGATTTATTACCATGAATAGCAGCTGCAAAAATTCCTTTTTGTGCTAATTGCTTCACCAGGCGGTCAGCTCCGTGTTTTGTTCTTGTGAAAACAAGTGAACGTTTGATAGAGGTATCTTTCAGTAGCTGGATCAGCAATCCGGGTTTCTCTTTCTTTTCTACAAAGTAGACGGATTGTTGTACTGTTTGAGCAGTAGAAGAAACAGGTGTTACTGTAATTTCCGCAGGATTGTGAAGAATAGTATCAGCGAATTTTTTGATAGCCGGCGGCATAGTAGCCGAGAATAATAAGGTTTGACGGGATGCGGGAACTTTTACAAGAATTTTTTTGACATCATTAATGAAGCCCATGTCCAGCATACGGTCCGCCTCATCCAAAACGAGGATTTCGATCTTTGAAAGATGGATAAATCCCTGCTGCATCAAATCCATCAGCCTTCCTGGTGTAGTGACGAGTACATCTACTCCTTTTTTCAATGCTGCTACCTGCTTAACCTGTGATACGCCTCCGAAAATAGAAAGACAACGAACCGGCAAATATTTCCCATAGGTGTTGAAGTTCTCTTCGATCTGAAGCGCAAGCTCTCTGGTAGGAGTCAGCACCAATGCACGAATACCTGTACGCTTATTACTAGCTTCCAGCTTTTGTAAAATAGGTATGGCAAATGCCGCTGTTTTACCTGTTCCGGTCTGAGCGCATCCTAAAACATCCATTCCCTTTAGTAAAGGAGGAATTGCTTTTTTCTGTATTTCAGTAGCTGATGTATACCCTGCTTCTGTTACTGCGCGGACTATCGGTTGTATTAAATTTAGCTGATTAAAGTTCATATTTTTTGTTTTCTGATTTTGAAACCATCCACACAATTGTGTGTAGATTTCTGTTTCTGTTGCCTGTAAAGTGGCCAGGTATGAAAAACATATTCTGGTCGCCGGTAATAATGTTTAAAAGTTTTTGGCAACTGGAAAAGCAAAACTGAGAGAGAAAATAAAATTAAACTAAATCAGGAAAGGCAAAGGCAGATACCCGTCAAATATTTGATACGCAAAGCTACGTTATTCATCTGAATGTTACACTATATCGTTGAGATAATTAACGTAATGAACATAGAGGAAAGTCTTTTGTGTTAAAAATGAAGGCTTTGCAACATACAGATTTCATGAAAGTGCTGTATGTAAAATAGAAATCCCCGACAAATGCCAGGGATTTTTTGTTATAGTCGAAGCCGGAGCTTATACTGTAATTCCTCTTAAAAGATTTCTGCTTACTACGATTTTTTGTACCTCAGTAGTACCTTCATAGATCTGGGTGATTTTTGCATCACGCATCAATCTTTCTACGTGATATTCTTTCACATAACCATACCCACCGTGTACCTGTACAGCTTCTACCGTTGTTTTCATCGCTACTTCTGAGGCAAAAGATTTAGCCATTGCAGCCATTGTAGAATAGTCCTGGCCGTTGTCTTTCAGCCATGCAGCTTTCAGGATCATCAATCTTGCAGCTTCTATCTCAGTAGCCATATCCGCCAGCTTGAACTGGATAGCCTGATGATTACAGATTTCTGTACCGAAAGCTTTACGTACTTTGGAATATTCCAACGCTAATTCATAAGCACCAGAAGCAATACCCAATGCCTGCGCAGCAATACCGATACGGCCACCGTTCAATGTATTCATGGCAAAAGTGAACCCGAAACCATCATCACCGATTCTGTTTTCTTTCGGAACTTTTACATCATTGAACAGCAATGTATGAGTGTCAGAAGCACGGATACCTAATTTATCTTCTTTAGCACCGATGATGAAACCCGGAGAGTCACGTTCTACAATCAGTACGTTGATACCTTTGTGGCGTTTTGCAACATCAGTCTGAGCGATCACTAAATAGATTTCAGCCTTACCGCCGTTAGTAATCCAGTTTTTAGTGCCATTCAGTAGATAATAGTCGCCCATATCTTCTGCAGTCGTTCTTTGGGAAGTAGCATCAGAGCCTGCTTCCGGCTCAGAAAGAGCAAATGCACCAAGACATTCACCCGAAGCAAGGCGAGTCAGATATTTTTGTTTTTGTTCTTCAGTACCGTATTTTTCTAACCCCCAGCAAACCAAAGAGTTGTTGACAGATACAATTACAGAGCAGGAAGCATCTACTTTTGATAATTCTTCCATTGCTAAAACGTAAGAAATCGTATCCAATCCACCACCATTGTATTGAGGATCTACCATCATACCCAGGAAACCAAGTTCAGCCATTTGCTTAACTTCTTCAGTCGGGTGAATCATATCACGGTCACGTTCTATAACACCTGTTTTTAGCACATTTTGAGCGAAATTTCTCGCCATGTCTCTAATCATCAGCTGCTCTTCTGTAAATTGAAAATGCATATTGTTAGTTTTTACAATTTGGATTGGGGCGAATTTAAGGTTTTTTTACCTGTTTTTGAATTTTATTGATAATATCAGTAGTAGAAAATCCCTGAACCTGATCTATGATTTTGATAAATCCTCCCAGCTTTAATACCAGCTCACGACCTACGATTTCATCTTCATCATAATCACCGCCTTTTACTAATACATTAGGACGTACCTGCTTGATGATTTCCAAAGGCGTATCTTCTGAAAAAGGTATAACATAGTCTACGAATTCCAGAGCAGCAAGTACTGCCATTCTTGATTCCATTGGAATAATAGGTCTGTCAAAGCCTTTTAAGCGTCTGGTGGATGCGTCGTCATTGATCCCTACGGCCAGAATATCTCCAATGCGTTTTGCTTCATACAGGGTTTTGATATGTCCTTTGTGAAGAATATCAAAGCAACCGTTTGTAAAAACGATTTTCTTGCCTTGTTCTTTGAAATTTCTGAAAGTAGGAGCGATGTTCTCCCTGATAATTTTATTGTGGTAATTGGACTGCATGCTATCTTCTCCTGCTATTTCTTAGTAGGATTCAACAAAGCTAATAAAATCAAACTTATCAATCCTGAAAGAAATACACCTACTGTTTGTGTCCCCCATGTCATCGTACCCAATGCTCCGCCAATAACTTCATTGATACCATAAAGTACTAAGATAGCCCGGATAGCCAGAGGATAAGCTCCGATCCCGCCCGGAGTAGCTACCATGGCAAATCCGCCGAAAATCAAACATCCCATTGCAGGAAAAATACCCAGATGTGAGGTTTCAGGTAAAGATCTGAATGCAAAAAATGTCATCATCAGATAGGCTACCCACATGACAACTGTGAGAATGATAAACTGTCCGAAACTTTTCATGTGACGGATAGAAATAAACCCTTCCATCATGCCTTTGAGCCTGGTGGTAAAAGTTTCCTTTAATTTCTCTACACCGTGTTTTCTGACTATCAATACAGAGACAATTATTATACCTGCTGCAATAGCAACAGAAATTCCATATTTCAATGCCCAATGTAAAGCCGGCCCTTCAACTTCTTTTTTATTGACAAAAGTATCATAAAGCAGCCCTGAGATCTTGTCGTATTCGCCTAAGAGTAAAATACCTAACAGTGATAGAAGGCAAACCAAGTCAATGAATCTTTCAACGACCATGGTTCCGATTGATTTTTCAACAGGAACATTCTCATATTTGGCCAGAATGCCGCATCTGGATACTTCTCCCAGTCGGGGAATAAACAGATTGGCAAAGAACATTACATTGATAGAGAAAAAAGTATTCCAGAATCCCGGGTTATATCCCAATGGCTGTAGCATCAGTCTCCAGCGTTGTGCTCTTATAAAATTTGCTGCCAGGCCGAACAATAGTGTGATAAAAAGCCAGATATAATCAGCTCTTCTGAATGACTCAATAGTTCCGTCGATTTGCTCAGGTGTCATTTGGTTGATGAACCAATACACCAATCCAATACCTAATCCCAAAGAAAGAATTAGTTGGATTAAATTACCTGCTTTTATTTTCAAAATGAAAGGGTTGTTATCTGGTCAATTGGTTGTAGTCATCCGGGAAAACTACTTTAGGCTGATGAGCTTTTGCCTCATCATACTGCATCAAAGCATAAGCAATGATAATGATTTTGTCTCCTACAGCTACTTTTCTTGCCGCCGGACCGTTCAGACAAATCTGACCTGCCCCTCTTTCTCCTTCGATCACATAAGTTTCGAATCTTTCGCCATTATTTACATTAACGATCTGGACCTTTTCATGTGGCAATATACCTGATGCTTCAAGTAATGCGACATCAATAGTGATGCTACCTACATAGTTGAGGTTGGCTTCAGTAACTGTAGCTCTGTGAATCTTTGACCTGAATACGTGCAAAAACATCCTAAGTACAAAAATAGTAATTTTAGAACAAGAGATTATCTATTAACCTTACTTTGCCAACAAATACAGCCAGGATGCCCAGGTTTTTGCCCGCAGGATTCCAGTCAGTTAAAGGTTTAAGTGTTTGGCTGTCAACAATTTCTACGTAGTCTGCTTTTGTATTTTCGAGCGAATTTAATTTGTCGATATAACTTTTCTTTAATATCGATATATCTTCTTTCTTGTAAGAATTTTTAAAATCTGAAAGAGTAGCATACAGATTCAGTGCTGTAATTCTTTCTTCCGGACTCAATCTTCTGTTTCTTGAACTGACAGCTAAGCCATCTGCATCTCTTACTGTATTGCATTTGAAAAGCTCGATATCAGAGCCCATATTTTCCAGTAGCTTTTCAATGACCATCACCTGCTGATAGTCTTTGATTCCGAAAAAAACTTTATCAGGTCTGACCAGATCAAAAAGCAGAAATACGACTTCTACCACACCGTCAAAATGTCCGGGTCTTTTTTCTCCTTCCAGTAAATTTCCCAGTTCTCCCAACTCTATTTTGTAAGGAACATAGTCTTCTGAGCCGTACATTGTTTCTACAGATGGCAGAAAAACGGCATCACAGCCATGCTGCATTAAAAGCTCAAGATCCTGATCAATAGAAGAAGGATAATTGACAAAATCTTCCGGATTATTGAATTGTTTGGGATTTACAAATATGCTGGCAATCACACAGTCTGCGTTCTTTTTTGCTTCTTCTATGAGACTCATGTGCCCAAGGTGAAGAGCACCCATAGTAGGAACAAATCCGATCGTTTTGTTTTGATGCTTACATTGCTCTCTGTATTCAGAAAGTTTTTCCCTGCTATATAAAATTTCCAAAAGGACTGACTTTGATTGACAAAAATACGACAAGTTTAGTCATCTATAATATAAGGTAGAAATTTCGTACTTTTGTACTTCAAAATAAATTTACCCAAGGTAAAAACAGATTTCCTGATATGGAGAGAAAAAGAGTTTTATTGGTGTCACAGGAAATGGACCCATATTTAGTACTGACAGAAATTGGTAATATCGTTAAGAAAATAGCACCCTACGTTCATGACAATGGATTGGAAGTGAGAATTTTAATGCCAAGATTTGGCGTGATCAACGAAAGAAGAAACAGGTTACATGAGGTAGTTCGTTTGTCAGGAATTAATATTATAATCGATGACGAAGATCATCCTTTAATTATCAAAGTAGCTTCATTGCCGGGAGCACGTATACAGGTATATTTTCTGGATAACGAAGATTTCTTTAAAAGAAAACAGGTTTTCAGAGATGATGACGAAGTTTTCTTTGAGGATAATATAGATAGAATGGTATTCTTCTCCAAAGGAGTACTGGAAACTGTTAAGAAATTTGGATGGTCACCGGATATCATGCATTGCCATGGCTGGATGACAAGCTTAATTCCTATGTATTTGAAAACGGTATATGCAAAGGATCCTGTATTTGCACAGACAAAAACAGTGTTCAGTGTATATGGTGAAGAGTTTCCGGAAGTACTGGATGACTCATTCCTGATCAAAGCGAAAATTTCAGAAGATATTCCGGATGAAGCTATGGCTCAGCTACAGGATAAAAATCATTTAAGTTTAAATAAATCGGCAGTTACATATGCTGATGGTGTAGTTTGGGCATTGCCGGATGTTCAGCAAAGAGCAGAATTAGAGGCAAATGCTGAAGGTAAAGTAATATTGGAAATTTCAGAAGAAATGGATATTGCACCTACTTACCTTGAATACTACAATAAGTTACTATCTGAATGACGTTATAAGAAGATGAGAAAAAATCAACTGCTACTATGTCTGATTGTTATTCTGACAATTTTTTCGGCATGTAAAAAAGATAATGGTTTCGGAAGTAATTTATTGCCTGGAGAAACATTGTTGGATTTGATCTACGATGAGGATGTAAGTATGACAACATCTTCAAAGTTTGAAGACCCACTGAGAACAGACAGAATTCTATATAACTTTTTGGGATTTATTGACCATCCGATTTACGGTAAAACCACAGCCAGCTCAGCTACGCAATTTGGACTACCGGATGAGCTGGACCTGGATTTGGGACCATTTACAGTAAAACAAGTCGAGATGTTCCTTTTTTATGATAACTATTTTGGAGATACTACTGTTCCGGTCTCTTTTTCAGTTCATACATTGAATTCAGTGATGGATGTATCCAGAACATATAAATCCAATTATACTCCTTCATTTAATAGTGTCCCGTTGGGAGAAGTAACAAACTACTTGTTGACTCCTAATACTCCACAGTTGCTCAGAGATAATGATACACTAAAAGCAAAAGGATTTGTCAAATTTCCTGTTGATAAAGCTTTTGGAGAATCAGTCAGAGATTTATTACAAACAGGATTAATTACAAATGATACCTTGTTCAATAATAGATTTCCGGGTATATACATTCAGGCGAATCCTTCCCAGCTGGGTAAAACAATGATTCAGCTGGATTTGACAAATTTGTCTGCAGGTGTTTATATTCATTTAGTAGATAAAAAAGGTGAAGACCAGATCTTCATGTTGCCGTTTGCTACATCTGATTTTACCCACACCACACTATTACATGAATATTCCGGAACGAGAGTTGAATCTGCTGTTCAGAGTGGAGAAAATCCGACTGATGAGAAGCTGTTTATTCAGTCTCAGGCAGGCGTTAAAACGGAGGTGAAATTTAATAACATCGAAAAGTTTAAAGGGAAACTGATTAACAAAGCGGTATTGGAAGTTTACGAGGTAGAAAAGCCGTTAGATAAATATCTCAGGATACTGAATGTATATCCCTTACTAAAAGGTGCCGGCGGAGAAAATGTAGCATTGACAGATTATACCTCAACGTATTATGGCCCTGCAGTACTGGATACTACGCTCATTAGCTCATCGGGGGAAAAATTAATCAGATATCAGATAAATATTACAAATTTGTTCAAGGATTATGCATTAGGAAAAACTGATTTAAGCAGCATATATCTGACGAACTATCCTGTCTTCTCAGAATCGCCCAAATTTGTTTTGGACGCTAATTCGGTACTTAGTCAGCATGTGGAACCCGCCAGTCTGATCTTTGGTAGCCCTAATTATTCTGACCCTGAAAGACGAATGAAATTAAAAGTTTGGTATACAACGTCGAAATAATTTTTTATCTTAAGTTTAATTAAATATTATGTGCGGAATAGTAGCGTATGTTGGAAATAAAAAAGCGTATCCTATCATCATCAATGGATTGAAGAGATTGGAGTACAGAGGATACGACAGTGCCGGAGTTGCATTATTGAGTCAGTCAAATGATCTTAATATATATAAGAGACAAGGTAAGGTTTCAAAATTAGAGGAGCATGTAGTTAGTAAAGATATCAGTGGTACCATTGGTATTGGTCATACAAGATGGGCTACTCACGGAGAAGCTAACCACGTAAATGCGCATCCTCATTATTCTAATGACGGAGATATTGCTCTCATCCACAACGGAATTATAGAAAACTACCATTCCCTGAAATCGGAGCTTCAGAACAGAGGTTATGTTTTTAATTCAGAAACTGATACAGAAGTCCTGGTGCATCTTTTTTCAGACATAAAGAAAAAAACAGGACTCCCGTTAGAAGAATGCGTAAGAATAGGTTTGAATGAAGTCGTCGGAGCTTATGCAATTGTAGTATTATCTAAAGAAAATCCTCAAAAGCTCATTGCTGCAAAAATGAGCAGCCCTATGGTGATTGGTTATGGCAATGGTGAATATTATATTGCTTCGGACGGTTCCCCGTTGGTTGAATATACCAGAAAAGTAACTTATCTGGAAGATGGACAAATGGCTATTGTCGAACTGGGAAAACCACTGGAAGTAAAATCTATTGCTGATAATAAAAATTTACCGGCATATATAGATGAATTGAAATATAAGCTTGAAGAGCTGGAAAAAGGAGGTTTTGATCACTTCATGCTGAAAGAGATCTTTGAGCAGCCAAGAGCAATTTATGACAGTGTCAGAGGACGCACCAATCTTCAGAAGCATACGATTACCTTAGGTGGTGTTCAGGAATTTGAGAATATGTTCAAACAAGCTAAAAGAATAGTATTTGTAGCTTGTGGAACTTCCTGGCATTCAGCACTAATAGGAGAGTATCTGATTGAAGATCTTGCAAGAATTCCTGTAGAGGTGGAATATGCGAGTGAATTCAGATACCGCAATCCAATCATTGGAGAAGGAGATATCGTGATAGCTATCTCTCAATCCGGAGAGACTGCAGATACAAAAGCTGCTTTGGAACTGGCAAAATCCAAAGGTGCTTTTACCTATGGGATATGTAATGTCGTGGGATCTGCAATAGCTCGTATGACAGATGCCGGCTCATACACACATGCAGGACCGGAGATCGGAGTTGCTTCTACGAAAGCCTTTACTACACAGGTAGCTATTTTGAGCTTAATGGCGTTACAATTGGCAGATTTGAGAGGTACTATTTCCAAAACAAAGCTCAATGAGTTTATTTCTGAAATAGATTTGATCCCGGCTAAAATTGAACGCATTCTTGAGCAAAATGAAAAAATAAAGGATATCAGCAGAGAATATGTGGATGCCCAAAACTTCTTGTATTTAGGTCGCGGATTTAATTTTCCTGTAGCGTTGGAAGGCGCATTAAAGCTGAAAGAGATCTCTTACATCCATGCCGAAGGATATGCAGCAGCTGAGATGAAACATGGGCCTATCGCACTGATAGATGAGAATATGCCTGTATTGGTTATTGCTCCGAATGTATCTCATTATGAGAAAGTAGTATCCAATGTGGAAGAAGTAAAAACAAGGAAGGGAAATCTGATTGCAGTCGTAACTGAGGGTGATACAGAAATATCCCGGCTTGCCAATTATACCATTACAATACCGGAAACTATTGAATTTTTAACGCCATTGTTAAGTGTTATTCCTTTGCAATTGCTTTCTTATCATATTGCTGTGATGAGAGATTGTGATGTAGATCAACCAAGAAATCTTGCTAAAAGTGTTACTGTAGAGTAATTATTTGAGATAAATAACTGAAGCTGTATAGAGAAAAACTTTATGCAGCTTTTTTTATTCTACTGCATCATAACTGTTTTATATTAGCTTCAAAATAAAAATATGCCGGATCTGTTTTCTTCTTCTGATTTTGAACTGAATCTGATCAAAAGAACCCAAACATTATTAACAAAGGATGTAGAGGTAGTTCAAAAAGATGTAGAGAATAATATTAATGAGCTGAGAGATGTTATCAGAGAACATGATAAGCTGTATTACGCCGAATCCCGCTCTATAATATCAGATCAGGATTATGATCAATTGTTCTCCACATTAAAAGAGCTGGAAAATCAATATCCTGAATTCTATTCAGACGATTCCCCAACTCAAAAGCTGGGTGATCTTTTACAGGCAGATTTCAAAACAGTGAGACATCTGATTCCGATGCTCTCTCTGGAAAATACCTATAATATTGAAGATCTTAGAAGATTTGACAAAAGAGTGAATGACAACCTGCCTCAGGGAGCTCAGGTCGAATATGCTGTAGAGTTAAAGTATGATGGCTCGAGTATAGCTATTGTTTACGAAAAAAATAAGCTTGTTCGCGCTGCTACCAGAGGAAACGGAATAGAAGGAGACGATATTACAGAAAATGCTAAGGTCGTAGGAGGAATTCCTTTGCAGGTTGACTTCAGTGCGTTGGGTATTTCCAGGATAGAGTTGAGAGGAGAGGTGATTATTGAATTACCTGTATTTGAACAGCTCAATTCTGAGCGCATAGCTCAAAACGAAATATTAAGAGCAGGCGGCAAGAAGGAGCTGGATCTTTTTAAAAATCCCAGAAATACAGCTGCAGGATCTCTTCGGATGAAAGATGTGGATGTGGTCAGAAAAAGAGGGTTAGAGGCTATTATCTATCAGGTGGGCTATGCTGAAGATCTCAATGGCAAAGAGGTGACTGACAGTATTAAAAATCGACATTCAGATTATATACAGCTCCTGCAAAGTCTGGGTTTCAGAACAGGAATTGACAGTTTCAGAGTTCTGAGCAGTATAGATGAAATTTTACAATATTGTCTGGAATGGCAGGATAGGAGAGATACGTACCCGATCGATATAGATGGTATGGTGATTAAGGTCAACAGTATCTCGCAGCAATCCATCATTGGCAGAACATCGCACCATCCTAAATGGGCAGTTGCTTATAAATTCAAGGCACGACAAGCCTTTTCTATCTTGAGAAAAGTAGAATATCAGGTAGGGCGTACAGGTGCAATTACACCCGTAGCTAAGATTGACCCTATACAGCTAATGGGTGTAGAGATCAGCTCTATTTCATTGCATAATGAGGATTTTATCAAAGAAAAAGATATTCTGCTGGGCGATACAGTTATCGTGGAACGTGCCGGAGATGTGATTCCTTACATAGTAGGCAGCGTAAAAGACAGACGTGACGGATCTCAGTTCCCTATACAGTTTCCGGTGGAATGTCCGTCTTGCGAGCATCATCTGGTAAGACCTGCTGAAGAGAGCGTCTGGAGATGCATCAATCCTGATTGTCCTGCACAGATAGAAGAACGATTGATACACTTTGTTTCCGTCAATGCAATGGATATTCAGGGATTGGGTCAGGAGATCATCCGTACATTTCTGAGAGAAGGACTGATATCTTCTATTGCAGATATATTTCAGTTAAATCCTGACAGAATATTACAATTAGGCGGGTTTAAGCAAAAGTCTGTCCAGAACCTTCAGAATGGAATAGAACAATCCAAAAAGAACGAATCCTGGAGGCTATTGACAGGGCTGGGTATAAGACACATCGGCGTCACTACGGCTAAAATGCTTACAAAAGAGGTGAAGCTTTTAACTGATTTTAAAAGCTGGACATTAGAACAGTTTCAGGAGCTAAAGGATATCGGTCCAAAAGTAGCTGTCAGCTTGTTTGAATTCTTTAACGATGAGCAAAATATAGAGTTGATTGAGGAATTGGCAGAGTTAGGTGTAAACATAGAAAGCACAGCTTTGGTCCTGAATTCCGAAAAGCTGAAAGACAAGACTTTCTTATTCACCGGAACCATGCCTACATTATCCAGAGATGAGGGAAAAGATCTTGTAGAAAAGAATGGCGGGAAGATATTGTCCGGAGTAAGCGCAAATCTTAATTATCTTGTAGCGGGTGAGAAGGCCGGTTCAAAACTGTCCAAAGCAGAAAAAATTTCTACGATACAAATTATTGATGAAGCAACATTTTTAGAAATGATATCTTAGCAGAATGATCAGAGGAAAAGCTTTCATTACGGCAGTATCTGCTTCTTTGTTACTATTTGCTTGCAGCAAAGGTGATTTCGACTACAGTCAATATCACACAGTGAAAGGACAGAAGTTGAAATATTCTGATACCTTACAATATACATTTATTCCCGCTGAAGCAAAAAAGTATGAACTGGCAATATCTGTAAGATATACTGATGGGTATGAGTTCAGTAATATATGGTGGAAGATATTAGATAATGAGGGGCTTCACAGAGTGGAAATGCCGTTGTTTGACAAGGCAGGAAAACCTTTGGGTGCCTGTACCGGAGGTGTGTGTACACAGACTGTGCTATGGAAAAGCATTGATGCTGTAGCAGGTGATACGCTCAATTATCAGCTCTTACAAAATATGAGAAGAAATCCTCTGAATAACATATCAGAAGTGGGTCTCATTATCAATAGTAAAAAGGATCAGTAATATTGTAAGTCCAGGATTCTTACCCTGTTTTCATATCCCGCCTCAATATTGGATATGATACAGGTTCCATCCTTTCTTATTTTCTGAGGCTTAAAATACTCAGAGGCCAACCAGACTCCATTAGGCCACTTGATGACCTTCAGATAACCATCTTCCACATGCACTTTGGTAACATATAAGGTATTGATTCCGGTAGTGGTATTGTAATACTCAACATCAGCAGTATATGAGCCATTTTTGATTTTCCGCTCTTCTTCCTCCTCGGAATTAATTTGCGGGATATAAGATTTCGGTCCGCTCTCTTCTATATAGTTGGTGCTGTCGACGGTAACAGGAGCCACAGATATAGGTTTATCCTCCTTATTGCTATTGCAAGATAGCAGAAGTGAAATAGAAAATATGAATAGGATATGGGTACTGGAGATCTTCATTATTCGATTTAAAAATTCTACTATATTACACTGCATGGCGAAAATACTCATTAGTTATGATTTTTTACTTGTTTTTTGCAATGTTTTGGCTCTTTGATCTGCTCCATAAGGATTCCAGCCCGGAGAATGGAATATAAAACCCAGTTTATGCTTCCAGGTTTTTGCATTTTTTACATCCCTTGAAAGTGCTATAAATTCATGAAATGTAATATCAATAAGATTGTAACTATCTATATTTTTTGTAATTCCGTACTGCGGTTTGAATTCTTCTTTCTGAAATGTGCCAAATAATCTGTCCCAGATGATGAATACCCCGGCGTAGTTTTTATCCAGATAAGCTATATCACTGCCATGATGTACTCTGTGATGTGATGGCGTATTCATGAACCACTCTAAGAAACCCAGCTTGCCCACTAATTCTGTATGAAGAACAAATTGATAAATCAGGCTGATTTGCATACAGGTTAGTATCATTAAAGGATGAAACCCTAATAAGGGCATCCATATCCACCAGATTTTTTTGTATAAATATTCTTTAGGGCTTTGTCTTAATGCCGTAGAGAAATTGTACTGAACAGAGGAATGGTGGTTGATATGCGCTGTCCATAACACTCTGATTTCATGGCTGAGCCTGTGGTGCCAGTAAAAAGTAAAGTCATCGGCAAAAAAGCATAGAATCCATACCCACCAATGAGCTTTATGCCATTCGAGATCGAAAAAGCCCTCAATAGTTGCAGGACCTAAATTATCAAATAACCTGAATTGATATAGCCAGATAAAGAAGCCTATAGCTACTGCTTTTACACCAATATCTACTACTACAGAAACCAGTCCCATACCGATGCTGGAAGCGGATAATCTGTAATCCATTTCCTCTAATTTTCTTTTTCTTCTTAAATACCACTCAGTTATAATCAGTATAATGAACCCCGGTATAGCATAAGTTACCGGATCATTGAAATCAAAAGGATTAAATAGTTTCAAGGTGCAATGATTCTCTATGTTAATATAAACAAAAAGCCCCATACCTTGTTTTGTATGGGGCTTTTATTTTTAAAGAATTTATTTTATTCCAACGAGCTCCACATCAAAAATAAGTGTCTCGTTCGGACCTATACCTCCCTGTGGCACTCCGTTTGGACCGTATGCCAGCTTAGATGGTATATAGAATTTATATTTTGAGCCAACACTCATCAATTGGATGCCTTCTGTCCATCCCGGGATTACCTGATCTAATGGAAACTCTACCGGATCTGCCATTTCTTTAGATGAATCGAAAACAGTACCGTCAATCAATGTACCGGTGTAATGAACTTTAACTACACTTGATTTTTGTGGTTTAGCACCGGTTCCTTCCTGAACTACTTCATACTGAAGGCCACTTTCTGTAGTTTTTACACTTGGTTTTTTAGCGTTTTCATCTAAAAATGTTTTTTCTTTTGCAGAAGATTCTCCGGAGGCTTTCTCCATCATGTTTTTTTGAAATTCAATCATTAAAGCTTCAATTTGCTCAGGAGTCAGGTCTAATTTTCCTAACAAGCCGTTTTGAACACCTGCAAAAAACTGATTGATATCTATAATTGTATCAATTCCGCTGGTTTTAATTGATTCACCGATATTGCCGCCCAAAGCATAGCTGATGGAGTCGTTTTGATCGGCTAATTTTATTTTTGCTGGTTTAGAATAATCTGATTTACATGATACTAAAGCAGTACTTCCTGCCAACATTAATGCAGTTCCAAATAGTGTGGTTCTGAGAAACTTCTTTTTCATATTAAAAATTAATGGCACAAAGATAGTCGAATTCCTAAGAAATTTGAAATTCCGAAAAATCTGACCTTGTTTACAAGCATTTTTTAACAAATCGGAACAATTGCACGGATTGCATTTCTTTTTTATTATTGATATTGTTGAATATTATTATTGTATATTTCATAATAAAGTTGATTTTTAGATTTTAAAGTATTTTTTATATCGTAATGTTTAAACAGTTAGCTGTTTTTGAGTAATTATATATCTTAATTTAATATTAAATAGACAGAGCCTTGGATGCTTGAGATTAATAAAAGGTATCTTTGTCCCACTAATTTAAAGGTTGTGAATTTTTTAAGGAAGGCTTTTGTTTTTGCATTGTTGACTTGTTCATTATTGAGTCTTGATGCAGCAACTATAAAAGGGATCGTAACAGATGCTGTTACAAACGAACCTCTCATCGGAGCAAACGTACTTGGTAAAAATGGATTAGGAACGGTTACGGATTTTGATGGCAGGTACTCTTTAGAAGTGAGTGCTGGCAGCTATAATCTAACCTTTAGTTACATAGGGTATCGCAATTTAAGCCAGACGGTAGTTGTCACCGAGAATGAGATCAAAGAACTGAATATTACACTGGAAGAATCAGTGGAATCTACTTCTGAAATTGTGATTTCCGGAAGTATTTTTGAAAAAAGGGCGAGTGAAGAGGTCGTATCTATAGAAGTTATCAAGCCGGAATTTATCAATGCTATCAACCCTGTCAGATTTGATGATATTGCAAGAAGAGTAACAGGATTAAACGTATTGGATGGACAGGCGAACATTCGTTCAGGCTCCGGATGGTCTTACGGTGTTGGTAGCAGGGTGATGGTCATTGTTGATGGCCAACCATTCCTGTCGCCTGATAAATTCGATGTTAAGTGGGATTTTATTCCAATAGAAAGTGTAGCTCAGATCGAGGTCTTAAAAGGTGCTTCATCTGTTTTGTATGGCTCGTCAGCTATGAATGGTATCATCAATGTCCAATCCGTTAAGCCTACAAAAGTACCTCAGAATAAATTAGTAGCTTATACTTCGGTAGTTGGTCAGCCTGCAAGAGAAGAGACGAAATGGTGGAGAACGCCGAGAATGACCAATGGAGTATATTTTTCCAGAGCACATAAGGTCAGTGATAAATTTGAATATACAGTAGGTGCCAACTTCTTCAATGCTCAAAAGCACTTTGACGGAATAGAGGAAAGATTAGCCCGTGTAAACTTCACGCTTAAATGGAATAAAAATGAAAATCTGTTGTGGGGAGTGAGAGGTAATTTTATTAACTCTTATGAAGAAGATATTTTTTGGTGGCAGAATGCCGGCAGTGGAACGTTACGGCCGGGTGCTTCAAATGATGTAGATAATGTGAGGGTAATAATAGACCCGTTTTTAACCAAGTATAGCAAAAGAGGGGTAAAGCATGATCTGAAAAACAGACTTTATATATTGAAGCAGGAATATTCTAAAAAGCCTGTTTATATGATCAACAATGATTATCAGATTTCTAAAAAGTTTGATAATAACTGGAGTGTTGTGGGTGGTGCCAGCTCTATGACTTTAATGGTGAATGATCCCGGATCTTTCGGTACAAGATTATCTGCAAATTTCTTTGCATTATTCGGACAGGTAGAGAAAAAATGGAATAAAGTATCGGCAGTAGCGGGTACACGTGCGGAAGTATTCAGAATTCAGAATAAATATGGATTTGCGGCAGCACCGATTTTTAACAAAAATGAAGAAAAAGTATTTGTATCTCCCGGAAACTGGAGATTGGGATTAAACTATAATCCTGCAAAAAATACATTTATAAGAGTGAACTGGGGACAAGGATTCAGATTCCCTTCGTTGGCAGAGAGATATGCTACTGCAAGTGTAGCCGATGTGCTGATCATTCCAAATGCAAATCTAAGACCTGAATACGGCTGGACAAGTGAACTGGGATTTGAGCAAAAATTTGCTACGAAGTCCAGGAAGTTTACAGGTAGTCTGGATGTTGCATTTTTCTGGCAGGAGTACAATGACTTAGTTGAGTTCCTGTTTGGAATTTATGTGCCGGATTCTCTGGCAAATTCACCGGATCCGATAGATCCGTTAGACTATCTGGGTTTTAGCTCTGTTAATATTTCTAAAGCAAGAATTGCAGGGTATGAAGTTACATGGAAAAGCACCCTGAATCACAATGGGCATACATTTAACATCAATGCAGGTTACTCATATTCATATCCTATGGAATTGAATAATGATGAAAGTGACAAAGTCAAAGAGGTCGGTACATATGTGAAGAATCTTTTCAAATCAAGCTTCCAGACTGCAAAAAAGCTTAATGGTACTGATTTAATAGAGAATGTTCTGAAATACAGAAACAGACATTTATTAACTGCGGATTTTGAATGGTCATATAAGAGCATTTCTTTGGGAGCAGATATAAGATATTACAGCTTTATGGAAAATATTGATGAAATATTCGGAGTGTATATTCCGGGGCTGTCCCAATACAGAATGGATCAGGATTTCAAAGGAGATTTGATTGTAGGAGCCAGGGCGATGTATAAAATCAACTCCAAGCACAATATTGGTATGATTGTGAAAAATCTTACCAACCACGAATACTATCAAAGACCTCCAAAGATAGAATCACCTATCAGCTATACGCTTCAGTATAGATACGAGTTCTAAAATTTATTGAACGTTATACAGAAAGGTTGTCCGGGTGACAACCTTTTTTATTGCTTTGCCCTGAAAGACAGGTGCTGACCTTCAACATTGTGGCAAGAGATTTGTTTACAAGGGGTGATCAATTAAATTATTGCTGAGCAGTATTCTATTTGGTAGTAGCTTAAAAAATCATGTATTTTTGTATTTCATTTTAAACTGAATTTTAAAGAATGGGAAAAGTACTCATCATCGGCGCCGGAGGCGTAGGAAATGTCGTGGTGCGTAAATGCGCTTCACAACCGGAAGTGTTTTCTGAAATCATGCTTGCCAGCCGAACTCTGGCAAAATGTGATGCAATTGCAAATGATATTCCTGGTGCGAATATCAAAACCGCTAAAGTAGACGCTGATGATGCGAAACAAGTAGCTGATTTAATCAGAAGTTTTCAACCGGAATTAGTGATCAATGTAGCTTTGCCTTATCAGGATTTACCAATCATGGATGCTTGCCTGGAAACAGGAGTTCACTATCTGGATACGGCGAACTATGAGCCAAAAGATGAAGCTAAATTCGAATATAGCTGGCAATGGGCTTATCAGGAGCGTTTCAGGGAGAAGGGAATCATGGCACTTTTGGGCTGTGGATTTGATCCGGGACAAACTCAGATATATGTCGCTTATGCTGCAAAGCACCATTTCGATGAAATTCATTACATAGATATTGTAGACTGTAATGCAGGTGATCATGGTCAGGCATTTGCTACCAACTTTAATCCTGAAATCAATATCAGAGAGATCACTCAGAAAGGTAAGTACTGGGAAAACGGAGAATGGGTAGAAATAGATCCTATGTCTATCCATAAACCAATTGATTACCCTAATATCGGGCCGAAAGAATCTTATCTTTTATATCATGAAGAGCTGGAATCTCTGGTGAAAAATTTCCCAACTATCAAACGTGCAAGATTCTGGATGACATTTGGCCAGCAATACATTACGCACTTGCAGGTGTTGCAAAATGTAGGAATGACAAGTATTCAACCAGTGAAATTTCAGGGACAGGATATCATTCCTCTTGAGTTTTTGAAAGCATTGTTGCCTGAACCGGGCAGCCTGGGAGAAAACTATACAGGAGAAACTTCTATAGGTATCCACATGAAAGGTATCAAAGATGGTAAGGAAAAAACTTACTATATCTGGAACAACTGTCTCCATCAGGATGCTTACAGAGATGCGAAAGCACAGGGAGTATCTTATACAACAGGAGTACCTGCGATGTTAGGAGCTAAATTGATGATGGAAGGTATCTGGATGAAGCCGGGTGTATTTAATTGTGAAGAAATGGATCCTGATCCGTTCATGGCACAAATCGGAAAATTCGGTTTGCCTTGGCAGGAAGCAGTCAATATCGATCTACCGCACGAATATCCGGCATAATATAAATTGTCAGCACATACATAAACAGCCAATTCAGTAATGAATTGGCTGTTTTGTTTTTGAGAGAATGTTTTCTCCTGAATATTTCTTTTGTAAGTTTATCGTTATTGCAGGACGGATGAAAATACCAGGGCAGCTTTTGAGGATTTTAGGCAAAACATTTCTTGGATTGCTAGTCCTCATCTTAGTTTACTTTTTTGCTGCATTTATTCTGTCAGCAATTGCTGTAAACAACACTCAGCCGTGTGAAGGTGAGATTGATATTTATATTCTTACCAATGGAGTCCATACAGACATAGTTTTACCAATCAGGATGGAAGAAATGGATTGGAGCCAGATTGTGAAAATTGAAAATACCATAGGTGCAGATACTTCTGCCCGGCTGGTGGCATTTGGATGGGGTGACAAAAACTTTTACTTAAATACTCCCACATGGTCAAATTTGAAATTCAGCACTGCATTTAAAGCAGCTACCGGTCTGAGTGAATCGGCACTACACGTGACATTCTACAAGTCCTTGAAAGAATCAGAAAGCTGTAAAAAGATTTCAATCAGCCCTGATTGTTACAGAAAGATGTCAGAGCTCATCCTTCGAAGTTTTAAAAGAGACAGCAAAGAAGAAATTTTATGGATTCCTACAGATGCTGTGTATGGTGACAATGATGCTTTCTACGATTCAAAAGGCAGCTATAATATCTTTTACACTTGTAATACCTGGGCGAATGATGTCTTAAAGGCAGGTCGCCAGAGAGCATGTCTGTGGACTCCTTTTGACAAAGGAATCTTTTATCATTACAAAGCAGAAAGTCCTAGAAATTAGGAGATACCCAGAATTTTATCACAAAATTATTAGCATCCGGATGATCTTTTTGTGTCAATCTCCAACTACATTGTACCTGTAACATTTTGAGAATATTGTCTACTCCGAAGCCTATTTCAGAATAGAATCCATTCAACCCTTTTAAAGTTGGAGGTAAATCCAAATAGGCGGTTTTAGTTTTGTCAAGAGAAGAATAAGCCATTTTAAATAAAAATACCTCTCTGAGCTTCAGTTTTTTGACAAGAGGTATTTTATTGAAGAAGAAGCCTTCAAAATTATGTTCAAGTAAAAGGGAAATCTCCTGATCTGCAGCAAATTCACCTTCTCTCATATTGGAGAACCTTTTATAATCAAAGAGGAAATTTTCATTTCCCTGATGAATATACAGTAGTGGATATGGTATCTCTCCGAATAATTTATTGGCAGTTAATACGTATCTGGTCTTTCCGATCGGGCTGGGAAGTCTTTGTTGGATTCGCAATCCAAGGCTTTGAAAATTGAAGTCACTACCCAGTATTCCTTTTTTACTGAAATTATAATTCAGGGTAATCCTCGGCATTTTACTTTTGAGTAGAATTCTTTTACTTTCTGTACGTATGAAGTTCGCTCCCGGAGTGATCTCTAAAATAAACTCAGGATTAAACATTTTAAATTTACTAACAATCTCTTTCGTTCCATCGGGTTTGGTAGAAGTGAATTCCATTACACCCGGAATGGTTTGATATTGTTTGTAATGTGCATTTATGGTAGTTGTAAAAGTACTGTTCCACTCTTTATTGTTGTAAATCCTGAAATCTTTCACATACACTAAATCGTCAAAACCATTTTTTCTCAGTAATGCGTTGAGTATATAGTCATGGTCATTGGATCCCGCATTTGCCAGCGTAAATCTTTGGTAATCGTCCTTATAGCTCAGTCCTACCTCATTGAAAAGTAAATTCTCGTTAGGAATTCTGTAGCGCAATTCTCCGCCGTATTTGAATCTTTTATCCTTGGTACCGTATGCGCCATAGAACATGTACCAGAATTTTTCACTCATATCTCTGTTACTTCGGATAGTAAGTTTAGGCCTGATTCCTTCTATCGGGTTAAAAGAAAATATACTGTAGAGGCTTCCGATATCTACCGGACCGGCTTTGTAGAATCCGGTAATCAGCGTCCGGCCAAAGTTCATATATCTTTTATATGCCTTGGTCGTTTTCAAAGAATCAATCAGAAAATATACATTGCTTTGTGAACGGGTTAAGGGTTCATGGCGATTTTCCTCCCAGTAGTCATCCGGCATTTTTCTGTAGTTTTCAGCATACAATCTTTTACTGGAAAATATTGAATCGGCTATTTCTTCATCAATCCTGAACTTGCTGTATAATTTTACCTGCTCAAGATGTACCATCTTACTCTTCTTGCGCTGCGTCATAGAGATTCCGCTCGTTCTCCGGTCTTTGGTGATGACCCAATGCTTTTTATCGATATAGGTAAACTCCTGCTCTGCGCTGAAATCATTCACCCAGTTAAAGTTCACATCTTTATCCAGCTTCAATTGAATTTTCTGGATGGCATAAGTGGGCTCGTGGATCCATGCTTCTCCTAGGAAAGCCAGCTCACCTTTGATAGCCGGTGAAAATCCTATATGGTATACCCATTCACAATCGTCATTTTCTGTACTGTCTATGACGTAAAAACGGTATTTAAACCACGCTCCGTCAGCGAAAGGCAGCATGAAGCTCTTCCCGCTGATAAGCAGCTCATTGGAATATGCATCCATATTGTCCAGGGCAATATTCATCAGATTGCTGATCTGCGCCTGCTCCACACCTGATATTTTCTGGCTTACTGTAATTTTCTTTGTCTTTTCTGGCTTTTTCTGGTAGTAGTGGTGGGTGATTTCTTCCTTTAAAATCAGGGGGATAAATAACCTGCCATCACTGGTAGTATCATAATTTTCCAGTACGAACCTGAAAGGTCTGATTAGCTTCCTGTTTAATAGCTTTGGGCTGAAATTATAGAAAGAGCCTACCATTTTATCATATTCTTCGTACTCGAAAAAGTTGTGGGCAGTAGGCTTATTAAGCGGCTTATTATCTACGACGTTGCGATAAATTCTCCATGCAGTGGAATCCCTTTGCCTTCTTCTGGGAGCGACTATGACTACTTGTTCGAGCTCATTGGAAATTTCTTCCATCTCGATGACCAGATCTTCGTTCTGCGGAACAGGGAATCGTAAAATATAAGGCTGATACCCCAGATAGGAAAAAGTAATGCTGTCTACCTTTTTAGTCAGAGTGATCGAAAATTCCCCGTCTTCATTTGCTACAAAGCCTTCTTTCAGCTGAGGGATGAATATGTTACAGAAAGGAAGCGTTTCGCGTTGCACCTTATCTATGATAGTACCTTTTATATGATAATTCTGAGCAGAAACGGATGAAGAAAAAAGGAGTATTAGCCCTAATAACAGATACCTAAACGATCGCATTGCGAGATATATAATCACTTTGAAACTTTAAAATAATACTTAATTTTTTACGCATATCAACTAGCGTGCTAATTTGACTAAACTTAACGTAGATTTCTCATAAAATTGCAAACATTCGGAAAAAACTTAGCATTTTTGCAATCTTCACAAACTTTATTTTGTACTGATGCAACTATATAGCACTAAGAAAATTTCTCCGGATGTTGATTTGAAAGAGGCCGTTTTAAAGGGATTACCACCAGATAATGGATTGTATATGCCTTATGAAATGTTTCCGTTGCCGGCATCATTTTATGAGGAGCTGCCGTCGATGACTTTCAATGAAATGGCTCAGAAAATTACTCAGCATATTGTAGGTGATTATATACCTGAAGCAGATATCAAAAAGATGATTGATGATGCGTACAATTTTGATGCGCCATTGGTGGATCTGGGAGATATAAAAGTGCTGGAGCTTTTTCAGGGGCCGACATTGGCATTCAAAGATTTTGGTGCAAGATTTATGGGAAGACTGATGGGATATTTCCTGCAGGGGTCTCAGGAGGAAGTAAATATTCTTGTAGCCACATCAGGAGATACAGGAAGCGCTGTAGCTCATGGTTTTCTGAATGTAGACGGCATTAATGTGACCATTCTCTATCCTAAGGGGAAAGTGAGTGATATTCAGGAAAAACAGTTTACAACTTTAGGTGCCAATATCACTGCTTTAGAAATAGACGGTACTTTTGACGATTGTCAGAGAATAGTGAAAACTGCATTTCTGGATAAAGAGCTGAATGAGAAATTGGTATTGTCTTCTGCGAACTCCATTAATATCGCCAGATTGATTCCTCAGTCTTTTTATTATTTCTGGGCATACAAACAATTAGCCGATAAATCTCTTCCTTTATATTTTTCTATACCAAGCGGTAATTTTGGAAATCTTACAGCTTGTCTTTTTGCCCAGGCAATGGGTTTGCCGGTGAAGAAAATTATTGCTGCTACCAATGCTAACAGTATTGTACCGGATTATCTGGAATCTGGTATCTTCCAGCCGAGAGCTTCTGTGAGCACAATTTCCAACGCAATGGATGTGGGTAATCCGAGCAATTTTGCCCGTATTATGGATATTTATGCTGAGGACTGGGAATTGATCAAAGAAGATATCAAAGGATATGCATATACTGACGAACAAACTGCACAATGTATCAGAGATGTATATGCTGCAACCGGATATTTAATCTGTCCGCATACTGCCGTGGGATATCTGGCTTTGGAGGACTTTTTGAAAGAAAATAAAGAGCCCTCGAATGCGGTGGTGCTATCTACTGCGCATCCGGTGAAATTTGGAGAAGTCGTAGAGCCACTGATAGGAAAAGCAGTTGAAATTCCTGAAAGATTGGTTAAAATGCTGGGTAGCGGGAAGAAAAGTATTGAAATGAGTGCCCGGTTTGAAGATTTTAAACAATGGTTAATGAATAAGTAATACATAAGATTGTATCTGAATATAAATGCCCGGGATAACCTTTCGGGCATTTTTTATTTCCAATGTTAAGTTTTTAACCTTTTTTGTAAAAACATTCATCTGATTTCCAGCCTGTTAGTATATTCAGTTAGTGGTTTATCGGTAGATGCACTTGTTGTGTACTTTGTCGTAAGGAATCTTTCTATTAAGTTTACGTAAACAATAAACCAAATTATCAATGAAAAAACTATTATTTTCAGCGTTCATGCTTGTTACTTCTGTAGCATTCTTTTCATCTTGTCAGAAAGAAGTACAACCGGTAGTAAAACAATCTTTGGAGTCTAAATTATCTACTGATGATAACTTCAAAAAAATGCTTACAGCTACAGCTAATCTTTCTTCTTCATTGACAGAAGCGATCAATGCTGATGATGCAGCTAAAATTGCTGCTATACTGAACAAAAAAGATAAAGCAACTGAAGCAGAATTAGCATTCGTAACTGAGAGATTAGGTAATACTCCTCAGTTATTCCTTAAAAACCTGACAGATTTCGCTACTTCTTTCAATGAATTAGAGAATACTTACAAGTTGTCAAAAATGAGCAAAACAGAATTGACTGATTTAATTAATGGTGCTTTTGCTGCTAACCCTGAATTGAAAAATGAATTAGTATCTCTAAACGCTAATGGTAAAGCTGGTAGCGTAGGTGCAGGTATCTGCAGATTGGCAGTTTCTTTAGCTAGCTTGTTTGGTGGTGGTGCATTGTGTACTGCAATCAACGTTTCTACAATTCCTGTAGTTGGTGGTATCTTATGTTCTGCACTACTAGGTGTTGCAACTAACATCCTGAATGCTGCTTGTGATTTGATCCCATAATCAACAATCACTATTAAAATTATATTAGGTCTGCTCTTATGGGCAGACCTTTTTTTATTATTGGGTACATTGTATTAAATTGCTGCTACATAAAATTTTATGAGGAATTTATTTTTGCTGATAGTGATTTCATTATTAGTATCCCGATCACTTTCGGCCCAGGATGTAGAGAAAGAAGCATCTGAAAGGCCGAAAATTGGATTAGTGTTGAGTGGGGGTGGTGCCAAGGGATTAATCTACATTCCGCTTCTGAAAGCAATTGATTCACTGGGGCTTAAAATTGATTACCTGGCAGGCACCAGCATGGGCGCGCTGGTGGGCGGATTGTACTCGATAGGCTATTCAGGAAAAGAGATGGATTCAATTGCGCGAAACTTAGACTGGGGATCTTATCTGAGTGATGATTTGCCGATGTCCAAGATCAATATGGAGGAAAAAGATGAGTATGGGAGGTATATGCTGGAGCTGAAAAGCAATAACATCATGCCTGCAATACCTATGGGATTGATTGAGGGACAGAATATTATGAGGTTTTTCAATGATGTCACTTTTAAAGTTCAGCATATTCAGGATTTTTCAAAATTCAAAATTCCTTTTAAGTGTTTTGCCGCCGATCTGGCAGGAGGTGTTCCGATAGAGCTGAACAGCGGAAGCCTGGCAATAGCGTTAAGAACTACTATGTCAATTCCTTCTGTATTTACACCTATCGACAGGGACGAAATGCTATTGGTAGATGGCGGGGTTCTGAAGAATTTCCCGGTAGAAGATTTAAAGGCCATGGGAGCTGACTTTATCATTGGGGGGAATTGCAGTTCGTTTAATATGACTAAAAAAGAGATCAACTCCCTGGTGAAAATTTTTAGCCAGATGATGAATATCAATGCGACGGAAGATTATCCCAAACAGAAGGATATGTGTGATATTTTAATCGACTATTCTGAAGCATTGAAACAGGCAGGGCTGGGATCTTCGGATTTTACCAGTGCGGGCGAGATCATTGATTTAGGTGAAAGAGTGGTAGAAAATTTTATTCCGTTGCTGGCTCAGCTAGTTGAAGAGCAAAAAAAATACATGGATAAGTTGCCGGATGACTACGTGAACTGGCGCAGAGATAACGAGGTGGTTTTAGATAAATTCCAGGCAAGTGTTTCTGATGATGAGTACCAGGCTATTATCCGGAATAAAATAGAATTCGCAGATCCGGATAATGCGACCAATTATGAAATCAACAGAGCAGTAGACCGAATTTACGGTACCAGATTTTTTGACAGAGTGTATTATTATCTTGATTATGAGCAGGACAGCACGCCTAAGCTGGTATATAAAACAGAAGGTGCAAAGAGATTTGCCTTTAAATTAGGGTTGCATTATGATCCTGAGCTATCAGCCGGATTGACTTTGAACCTTACTTTCAGAAAACTGGGTAAATATACTTACAGGACAATGTTTTCCTTTGATGCTTCAGAAAACCCCAAGCTGAGAGGCGGGTATCAGATTTATTTCGGAGATTCGGGCTGGTGGCTGAATACAGAACATTCGTTTAGTTCGATCAATCAGATCAGCTATGTCAGAAGGGGAGCATTAGGTACTTATAATCACCTGTATAGCAGCTCAAATGTATCTGTCAACTGGACAATCGGTCAGAACAATTTAGTCTCTATCGGGTCACAGTTTGAATTTTTGAACAGAAAAGCTGCTATCAGAGCTAAAGACAGATTAGAGTACGCTCAGTCGCTTGCTATGCTTTCTAACACCCCATATTATAATCTGCACTTCTTTTTAAAGCTGATCAGGAATACACTGGATAAGCCGTTATTCCCTACCAAAGGTATTTTTGTACAGAGTTACCTGAAATTTGTACCCTGGGGAGATGGATATCTGGGTGTGTACAACAGAGAAGTACAGGATAGTGTGGTAACAAATAATGTATATTCAGAAGTCCATCCTGAATTTTCTGCATATGCAAAGCTGCATTTTCAGTTTGAGCAATATATTCCCATGCATAAAATGTTTACATTCCATTACAGATGGGATGCCGGCTTAATGTTCGTCAGCCATGGGTTAAACGGCAGAGAGTTTGCATTTCCAGGTCAGGATGCCTTTTTTATGGGAGGCGTGGATTTGAGAGAACGGGAAAGATTACATATGTACATTCCTTTCTGGGGTAATAAGGAAGGGTACGCACAGGCATATAATTTTACCTCTTTAGCTATAGAAGGTCAGATAGAACCTATTAAAAACCTGTTCGTCTTGCCAAGATTTTCAGTATTAGCATATGATGATGGGGATCAGGAAGTATACGGAGGCACTAATGTGTACATCAACCAGCTGAAAGATAAAATTAACTGGGCGTGGAGTGGCGGAGCAGCGCTCGCGTATAAAACGCCTGTTGGGCCTGTTAAAGTTTCTATCTCAAAAGCTTCCAACTATGACCGCTGGGTATTTTATGCATCCTTAGGATATAGATTTTAGTGCAGGTATATTTTCAAACCGGAATTTTATTCAATTTCCTTTTCATATTTATACTTAAGGAGTGATGATGTTTTGTTATTTTAGGCGTTCAAGAATTTATAAGATAAATATGCCTTTGCCGACATACTGCAAAACATTGATGATGATATCATTGAGTGTATTCTTTTACTTGCTGCATTTCGATGTGAATGCCTGTGAAACGTACACTGATCTACAGGAACAAATTTGTGAAGAAAAATCTTATAGCTTCAATGGTGAAATACTGACCGCATCGGGAACTTATACCGATACATTAATAAATGCAGAAAGCTGCGATAGTATTATTACGCTGAATCTGACAGTCATTGAATCAAAAAGAACCCAATTGGTTCAGAATATTTGTAACGGTCAGAGCTTTACAGTAGGAAATCAATCTTTTTCAAATTCCGGACAATATACAGTTACATTAACTTCTGCTGCGGGCTGTGACAGCATTGTTTCACTCGATCTGACAGTTCTTCCGGTAAAAAATACCAATCTTATAGTAGGAATTTGTCAGGGCCAAAGCTTTACAGTAGGAAATCAGACTTTTAATAATTCAGGAATTTATACGGTCAATCTGATTTCAGCTGCCGGTTGTGACAGCATAGTCCGTCTGGATCTGACAGTAAATGAAATCGCTGATACACAGCTGACAAGAAGTATCTGTCAGGGTGGAAGCGTGACCATCGGCGATCAGACTTTTACTTCTACAGGTCAGTACAATGTAACGTTGACTGCAGTTTCAGGCTGTGATAGTATTGTCCATCTGAATTTGATTGTCAATGAAGTCAAGCATACCCAACTTTCCAGAGCTATATGCCAGGGACAAAGTATTTCAGTAGGAAACCAGACTTTCAATACGGCAGGACAATATGATGTAACGCTGACTTCTGTAGAAGGTTGTGACAGCATTGTGCATCTGAATTTAATTGTCAATCCAAGAGCTCAGACGACGCTGAACAGACAGATCTGTAACGGTGATAGCATCACCATAGGCGGGCAGACATTTTCTGCTACAGGGCAATATAACATAACGCTTACCGGTTCGAACGGCTGTGACAGTATTGTTCATCTGAATCTGACGGTGGTTCAGGCCATCCAGAATCAATTGGTTGAAAGTGTTTGTTCAGGCCAAAGCTTTACAGTAGGGAATCAGGTATTTACCACTTCCGGTCAATATGTTGTAGCGCTGCAATCTGCATCAGGCTGTGACAGTATTGTAAGATTAAATCTGACTGTTTTAGGAGAAATCGAAACGAACTTAAGCAGAACCATCTGTGCAGGTAAAAGCTTTTCTGTAGGTAATCAGACATTTATGCAAACCGGTCAATATCAGGTTGTATTGACTTCTGTAAAAGGTTGTGACAGTACAGTAAACCTGAACCTGACTGTATTAAATCCTATTGTCAGAAATATCAATACTACTATCTGTGAAGGACAGGTTTTTGTGATAGGCACACAGCAATTTTCAACGAGTGGAAGCTATTCTGTTGTATTGTCTGCTGCCAATGGCTGTGATAGCACAGTAAATTTGCAATTGGCTGTGACACCTGTTGCAAGGGTAAGTCTGAGTCCGGTGATCTGTTCCGGTCAGCAATTTAGTGTAGGAAATAAAAATTATACAACATCAGGAACCTATATTGATACGCTGGTCAATCAGTTTTTCTGCGACAGTATCATCACTACGGTTTTGACTGTTAAAGAAAGAACCACAGAGCAGATCACGAGAACAATTTGTCCCGGACAATCCGTCACTGTAGGACAAAATACATATACTCAGCCCGGGACATACAGAGATACATTGGCTTCTGTTTTTGGTTGTGACAGCATTATTGTTTTGAGACTGAATGTACAGAGCCAGATTACATTCCAGCAGACCATCAATATTTGTAACGGACAGACATACAGCATAGGTAATCATGTGTATAATGCAAGCGGCACTTATTTAGATACATTGGTAAGTGCGGGTGGTTGTGATAGCATAGTGACGACCAGATTATTTGTCCGTCCGGTGTATAATCAAAATCTGACCAGAGAAATTTGCCAGGGAGACAGCTTGGTTTTCGGTTCAAATGTTATCAAAGCAGCAGGACAGTATACACATAAATTTTCTACGATATACTCTTGTGACAGTACAGTAAATCTGACAGTCGCCATTCTTCGCAAAGATTCAAGGATTGATGAAAGAAATAGCTGCGCAGGGCAGACCATCCGGATTGAAGGAAGAAATTATACCAGAGATACTATCTTTTTGTCCGGCCATGTCAATAGTCTGGGTTGTGACAGCACGATTGAATACAGGCTTAGATTCCATCCGACATACCAGCAGCAGGTACAAAGAAGCATTTGTATAGGTGCAGTATTTCAAAATGTATTGATTGAAAAGGATACAACTCTGACATTGAGATTGAAATCGGTTTTCGGATGTGATAGTATTGTTACAGTAAATGTAAAAGCTGTTGAGAAAATTCTGACAGAAATTTCATCAGATGTTTGTTCGGGAACTACTCTATATGGAGTTCAGATATTTAAAGACACTATTATATCAAGAGTTTTAGCGAGCCAGTTGGGTTGTGATAGTATAGTTGTAGATACGATTTCAGTGTTTCCGGATTTTGAATTATCTACCAGCACAGATACAACCATCAATCCGGGAAGTCCCGTTTCATTGTTTGCCAGTGGTGCAGTCTCCTATGAATGGAGTACGGGCAGTACTTCTGCATCAATAGTTGTAAGGCCTAATGTAACGACTGTATATACTGTGAAAGGTTTTTCAGCTTTGGGCTGTGAAAAAGAAGTAGAGATTACTGTTTATGTAAATGCATGTCAGATTTCTGCACCTACCTATTTTACACCCAACGGAGATGGTTCTCATGATAAATGGAAGGCAAAAGGAACAGAATGTCTGTCTGAATTTGCATTAAAAATCATCAACCGTGGAGGTGAAGTCATTTATGAGACCAAACAAACCAGTGAAAGCTGGGATGGTACTTACAAAGGTAAGCCTGCACCTGAAGGAGTGTACTTCTATATCCTGGAAGGTATAGCAGTACAGGATGACAAAGTTGTCAATTTAAACGGTTATATACATTTACAGAGATAGCCTGAAAAGATCGTTTTGTTAACTGTTTTGTTTGCAGCACGGCAATTTTAACCCCGGAATCTTCTCTGTCAGGATTTGATGGCCGGCTTTATCGTAGTATGTACAGGTCATTTCTTCCAGGCTCACGAACCATTTTTCTATGCCTGTTTCTGCACAGTGATTACAAAAGGTCAGATAATCAGTTTCTCCTTTTTGATGGATTTTAAGATAATGCTCAAAGTCTTCCTGCCTGGTATGATCTGCTATGCTTAGTGAGGGATACATAGGCTCAGATGCTGTCCGGAAGTCATTTTTGCCAAAATAAACGGTATGGCTACCCACAACCCAGGTTTCAAATGCAATGACGCCAAGAGTTTTTATTTCTTGTATATATGCGGGGAAGTCCGCTCCTGATTTTACTTTGCTGTGAGCTTGTTTGATATCTTTTACTGTAAACATAATCCGACTTTACTATTTATCTGTAAGTTACCAGTTCTGCATCATTCTCAAAAAAACCGAAATCATTTATGACAGGAATAAGAATTGAATTTTTTTCAATCTTTATAGTGGTAACAGAGCAATTGGCAATCTTCCATTGCAATCTGAAAGCCTCTTCTGCAGACAGATTAGTCAGTCCCGATAATAATGCGCTGATAGTACCTGCCGAAGTGTAAACTAATATAGATTGTCCGGGTTGTATTCTTTCTTTGATCTTTTCAAAACCAAGTACGGTTCTGTTGACCATCTCTTCCCATGATTCTTCGTAATCTTCAGAAAATTGACCGGATGCCCATCGGATAATTGCCTGCTCAAATATTTTCTGGAAAGCTTTCATCGGGTCGGGAAGATCAGCAATGTCTCTTTTGATAGCTTCAATATTGCCATATTCAGGATTATATCTTGCTAATATTGTCGTGTGATCAAACTCATTCCAGAGTGTGTCAAAGGTTTTATTTCCCGTATACTTCAACTCCGCCAGGCTATTTTCTGCAGTCTGCAAGTGGCGTTTCATTCCACCTATTACAACTTCCTGAATACAGAGCGGTAAAGATTGTAAATGTTTGCCCAGATGAGTTGCCTGCTTGTATCCGGTAGGAGAGAGCTGATCGTAATTCTGAGCGCCAAAAGAGGTCTGTCCGTGCCTGATAATATATATTGTAGCCATTTTCAGTATATGTGAAACTGTATTTTAGATGATAACCTTTTTGAGAGCAGATGGTTGAAAAAAGTGGTTTAAAGGACCGTTGCCATTTCCTGTCTCTACTTCTTTGCCGGATTCAATAGCATTGGAAATATATAGCTGTGCTTTTTCTATAGCATCATAAAGAGAATCACCTAAGGCGAGATAGGCTGCAATGGCAGATGAAAATGTACAGCCCGAACCATTGGTGTTTTTGGTATTGATTCTGGTCTGGTGAAATTCTTTGGTGCATGTATTCTGATCAAATAAAATGCTGGTGAGCTGTTCCTGCTTTAAGTGTCCGCCTTTGATGATGACATGAGGACTGCCCATAGAAATAATTTTCTTTCCGGCCAGATACATATCCTCTGTATTGTTTACGGGGATTTGAGCAAGCAGAGCAGCTTCATCCATATTCGGAGTGATGATAGTGGATAGAGGAAATAATTCTCTGACAATAACAGCAATGGTATCTTTTTCTATCAGCCTGTCTCCGCTGGTAGCGACCATGACGGGATCAAAAACGATAGGAATATCACTGTGATCTTTTAGAAAAGTAGCTATTGCCGAAGCCAGTTCAGGAGAATGTACCATTCCGATTTTGATAGCATCAGGACGTAAATCAGAAAAAATGCTTTTAAGCTGCTCAGTGACAAATGAAGGCTCTATTCCCAGTACACCTTGCACCCCGGTAGAATTCTGTGCTGTCAAAGCTGTAATGACGGACATTCCGTAGCAGCCGATGGCAGAAATTGTTTTCAGATCGGCCTGAATCCCTGCTGCTCCGCCGGAATCAGACCCGGCTATCGTCAAAACTTTCGGGTATCTATATTTTACTTCCTGCATGTTGAATGATTTGCTCTTTCAGAATTTCAGCAGCTTTTTGAGGGTTTTCAGCTTTGGAAATTGCCGAAACCACAGCAATACAATCCGCTCCGGCTTCCAGAATGATTTTTATGTTTTTATGATGAATTCCGCCAATGGCTACAATAGGCTGAGATGTTTTACTGCGTAAAATTTTTAAACCTTCCGGTTGCCATGGCGTATTGGTGTCGGATTTGGTAGGCGTGCTGAAAATCGGGCTTGCGGCGAGATAATCTGCAGCTTTTGCATCTGCTGTGCTGACCTGAGAGATGTCTTCAACAGAATATCCGATGAGCTGATTTTTTTTCAGAATACTTTTCAGTACTGTAGGAGCGATATCATTTTGTCCGACATGAATTCCATTTGCAGGAGTATCGATCGCGACTTTTACGTGATCATTGATGATTAAAGGAACTTTATATCGCTCTGTGATTTCTTTCAGCCGTAGAGCCGTTTTTAAAAAATCCTTGTAATTTTTATCTTTTTCTCTGAGCTGTACAATATCCACACCGCCTTTGATAGCAAGCTCTACTGTTTTTTCAATGGAGTGATGAATACAGTCAGATTCACCTACGACCAGGTACAGCTGATACGGGAATTTCTCAGACATTGGAGTATCTGAGATAGTTGGAAAATTTTTCTTCATCCATTATATACAATTCATCCAGAAGATGTGCCTGCAATGTGCCCGGGCCTTTAGAGTATTTTTCTGCCAGCTCACCTGCTATAGCCAGATAAGCAGCTCCTGCCGCCGCCGCTAAAAACGGATCTTTTTCCACTGCAAGGCAGGCTCCTATAATAGCAGTCGCAGAACACCCTAAACCTGTCACATACTTCATCATTTTATGACCATTGCTCAACGCCAGCAATCTGTCTTCCTGTACAATATAATCCGTAGCTCCGGAAATGCAGACAGTAGTTTTGTGCTGTTTGCTGATAATAAACGCTGCATGAATAGCTTCATCAGAAGATTCGGAGCTGTCTACACCTTTTGTTTTCATTTCATGATATGCCAGCGATAGGATTTCTGAAGCATTTCCTCTGATGACGTGAGGTCGCAACACCAGCAGGTTTCTCACTGTTTCATTTCTCAGAATAGAAACTCCCATACCTACAGGATCAAGTATCCACGGCTTTTTGTGCTCATTAGCAGACTGAGCCGCATTCAGCATGCTTTCATTCCAGTTTTTGTCCAGCGTTCCGATATTGATCACCAGAGAGCTGCAAAGCTTGGTCATTTCATAGATTTCTTCATATGCATGTGACATAATCGGTGAAGCTCCGGCAGCCAGCAGCGCATTGGCAGTATTGTTCATGACCACGTAATTGGTGATGTTCTGAACAAGAGGAGAATCATTCCTGACCTTTTTTATGATGTCCCAAAGTATTTTTTCCATAAAATAATAGTTAATACCTTATTGTTAATATAGTATTTAGTTATTGTGGCTATAATTTTTTAAAAACTAATATTTCTATCTTGTTATTGTATATCATACCCTTTGTGATATTGAAAATAAGTTAAAAAAATGCAGCTCTTTAAAACTATAGTGAACCGCTCTGTTATTCCTTTTTTAGTTTGCTTGTTGATTTCATGTACTTATGAAGTAAATCTAAATCAAGTATTAGATAAAAGGCAACCTTTAGTGATCCAAATGATTCACAAAGACGACAGAACAATGTTGGGAGAGAAGTCAGAAATGCAGATTTTACCCGGAACAGAGGATTATATTGAGTTTGTTAACTGGTTGAATAACAATGAGAAAGGTTGGAAAAAGACCATTGCCAGCTATGAGCCCAGAAGTGTGATCAGACAAAAAGATTTTGAGCTGAATAACATGGGATATTTTGTTGCAATTACCTATAAAGACGGGCAGGGAAAGTCGCATCATTATAATAAGACAATAGAGGTTGGCTCGCTGGACTTTTTATTTGACTAAAATCAATTAATCACATGCAACTAGCTGTAAATGATGGTTTTTTGATTTTTATCTGTTTTTTGTGACTTATATTCACGCTTAATATAAAAATAACATTGGCGTGAAACGTAGCACTTCAAACTCCCCAAACGATTTCGACAGAAGAAGATTTTTAGGCCTCAGTGCCATGGCTACTGCAGCTATGTATGGTATGTCGGCATTTAGCCTGACCTCCTGTAAAAAGGATCCCCTTGTTCCTACAGATCCTATAACGCCCGAAGAGCCGGAGCCTCCGATTTATGGAGAAGATACCGATGTAGTTATTATTGGTTCAGGTTTTGGCGGTGCTGTATCTGCTCTTCGCATGACTGAAGCCGGTCTGAAGACGATCATGCTGGAAATGGGTAAGCACTACGAAGTGACGGATGCGCAACAACCTTTTTGCTCTACGCTGAGCCCGGATGGGCGCTCTACCTGGTTGAGAAATAAAACAGTGCTTCCTTTTGGTCCCTCTTTATCCATCAGGGAAAAAGGCCTTGGTGTATTGGACAGAGTGGATTACGCTAATATGAAAGTCTATCGCGGTACATGCCTTGGTGGAGGCTCGGTAGTGTACGGCTGTATGCTTCCTCAAGCCAATCATTTGCTTTGGGATAATGAATTTTCGGATATCAGCTATTCAGAGATGGATAGTGTGTGGTATCCTAAAGTAAGATCAGTGATTCCGGTGAAAGTTGTTCCGGAGGATATTCTGAATTCCGATTATTATAAGTTTGCCAGAGTAGCATTTGAGCATTGTGAAAAAGCCGGAATTGAGAAATTTTATATTCCTGCGGGCTGTGATTTTGATATGATGAGGGATGAAATAGAAGGTCGTGCCAAAAAGTATCTCACCAACGGAGATTTGTTGTACGGAGTCAATAGCGGAGCTAAGCACAGTGTTGACAGAAACTACATCCCGGCTGCTTTAGGAACCGGAAAGCTGACAATTCAAACCATGTCCAAAGTTCATCATATTGAAGAGCTGAATGACGGGAGATATGAAGTGCTTGTAGAAAAAATCAATGATAAAGGTACAGCTGTAAAATCTCACGTGATCAGAAGTAAATACGTTTTTGTCTGCGCAGGTGTAGTAGGAACAAACGGCATCTTACTGAGATCTCAAAGTGAAAACGGCTTGCCTAACCTTGAGCGTATCGGCGAAAATGTCGGTACAAACGGAAATATCATGGCACTGAGAAATAATTTTGGTCAGAATGTGGGATCGAAGCAAAGTATCGTTCCTGTTTCCGGCTATTATCAGCCTGACAATCCTTTTGGTGTGTACCTTGCTGAACAAGCGCCACTGCCTATTGGTTTTGAAACAGGAACACTGGGAGTTTTAGGTGTGACGGTCAATGAATACAGAGGGCAATTTAAGTTGGACCCAAATAACAAAACAGAAGGTGTATCACTGGATTGGGATCCTAGCGGTCTTGATCAAGGCTTAGAAGCTTCCAGACATTTTATGGGTAAAATATTGGATGCGAATGGTGGAAAAGTGGTCACTAATATTTTCCCTAGAGACGGCTATTCCAAAGACTTTACCTATCACCCGCTGGGTGGAGTTGTCAGAGGTGAATCTTCTGATCATTACGGCAGGCTGAAAGGCCATAAAAATATCTACTGTGTAGATGGATCTATGATTCCGGGGTCTACCTGTGCTGCAAATCCGTCATTGACGATTGCAGCTATTGCAGAAAGATGTCTGGATAATATAGTAAGAAACGACCTGTTTTAAGTAAGGGTAATAAATATTGGAGCAAAGAGGTTGTCTGAAAAGGCAGCCTCTTTTTATTTGTAGAAAGTAATAAATCTCTTTCGAATCTGGCAGCCTCTATGAAAAACAGCTGAGATAATTAAAGAGCTCCATGAATACTTCTACCCACATATCTATACTGTAAAACAGCTAACTCATTTATATTTAATGTTTTGTAAAAAATTAAATATTTGAAATTATTTTGTTGTAAAACAACTGTATGTTAGTTTAGAGGTTGCAAACAAACTAGACCCATTCAATAATTGCTAACACATCAACACAACAAATTATGAAAACAAAAAAAATAATTATCCCATTATTGATTACAGTCCTATTATTTAATCTTTCATCCTGTAATAAAGGACCTTATGAAGATTGTACAGTGAATTTTAGAATAGATTTTATCAATAAAAATACAGGAGAGTGTTATAAAGAAATTGATAGCTTGTTGTCCATTTATAATACAGACACGATATATCTGTATTCTAAGCCGCATCTGGGAGGTACTATAAACGATATGTTGTTTGAAAATGAGGTTGGAGACAATTGCCTCTCTATGTTCAATAGTGGGATAGATTTTGATAAAAAAGTAAACCCTACAATCATTTATGTAATAGGGAAAGCTCCCAATTTTATAGATACCATAGAGTTTAAGTATAATGGCTCTACTGCAGAAATCAGGGTAAATGGAGTATTACAGGATCAAAAGGCAATGTGTAATGAGCAAGCCGTATTGGAAATTATAAAATAAGGATGATGAGATTCTTTAAAACTTTATTGTTGTTGTTGATTTGTCATGTTTGTTATGGACAGTCAGATACCTGTCTGTCTTACTGAAAGCATTTAGATTTTTATTCAACCTTACTATAAAAATCAGCTTGTTTTAAATTTCAGGCATTCTATAGATGAACAACGATAATCATCCAAAATGCTTCTCCCTAAATATCACTACTATAAACCAGCTAATTAATTTGTATTTAATATTTTATGATAAATTAAATATTTAAAATCATTTTGTTGTAAAACAATTGTATGTTGCCTTAGAGGCAGCAAACAACTTAAACCCATGATTTTTAACACATAAACACACAACGATGAAAAAACTTTTATTATTGGCATTGGTAACATTGATGCTTACATCCTGTAAAAAAAGGGTGGATGATTTTTCACGACCCTGTAGCGACTTTTTGATATATTCCTATTTTGTAAATGAAGGATTCGATGCGACCGGAGATGATTTTGAAGATCCCTACGTAAAATATATAGTGGATTCTATCCGGTATCAGGTAATTAGTCCAGTAGATACAAGTGATTTACTAGTGCCCAAAATAGACAGATCTGGTATTAATAAGTTCACTTTTAACTATCGTTTCAGCAGTAATCTCATTTCTGATAAAACCGGCACATATTATTTTGTTATTCTTTTTAATGAGACAGAAAGTGATACTATAAAGGTAGTGTATCAGCATGGAAACATAGATTATCAAGTCTATCATAATAATAGTTTAGTAGAGAATGCGCCTTGTGGAGAGGAACCAAAGACTTTGAAAATTTTGGTATAAGATTGTATGAGATTTTTAGTTTTTTTCTTGACAGTGATTTTCCATAGGCATTTATATGCTCAAGGAATGGACTCAAGTTGCAACACTGAAGATGCGGATTCGTCAGTATTAGTAAACTTCCGTGATACGGAATAATGAATGACTATTGAACTTTATAGATAGTATAGAAAGTAGCTGTAGTCATTTAGATATTTCTCCCTAAATATCATTACTATAAAACAGCTAACTCATTTTTATTTAATATTTTATGATTGAATAAATATTTGAAATTATTTTGTTGTAAAACGTCTGTATGCTAATTTAGATGACGCAAACAATCAAAACCCATTCAATAATTGCTAACACATCAACACAACAAATTATGAAAGTGAAAATTTTATTCATGCCAGTATGCATATTCATGCTACTGATGACCTCCTGCAAAAGAGGGACGATTTCCGATCCATTAGAGTGTCTTTGGTCAATAAGCCTATTGTACAAAGACAAGAATACCGGGGAGAATTTAATCTCTCAAAACGAACCATTTATCCTGGATGATGATTTACAAAGCAAATTTATTTATACTAACAATGGAGATACCGTTCTTAAAAACTTTTGTTGCTCTTCAATAGAATATGGGAATGTGCTAGAAATAGAATCTGTAGGAACTTGTGATTATATGGGAGCGGTATCAGGTCGCTCATGGGACTGTCATTTTACGATTCAGTACAAAGATCTATCCATGCCTACCGATACGTTCAGGATTCAGTATGACCGCAACTCTGATGTACACACAGCTTCATTATACTACAACGATTCACTTTTGGAAAAAAAGGAGTTGCTACCTATCCACGGTTATCATATAATTTTTAATACTCAAACTATTGAAAAATGAAATGTTTTTTAACATTTATTGTTCTTTCTATTTTGATTTAATTAAAGATTCTCCACAAATATTTCTCCCCAAATATCATTAATACAAAATACTAACCAGCTTATAATTAATATTTTATGATAAATTAAATATTTAAAATCATTTTGTTGTAAAACAACTGTATGTTAGCTTAGAGGCAGCAAACAATCAAAACCCATTCAATAATTGCTCACACATAAACAAACAAATTATGAGAACTAAAAAAATAATTATCCCATTATTGCTTACAGTCCTATTATTTAATCTTTCATCCTGTACCAGAGAGCCCTATGAAGATTGTACTCTGTCATTCAGAGTGAATTTTATTGATAAAAATACAGGTGAGTGTTATAAGCATATAGATTCATTGTTACTTTCTTTCGGATTAGATACACTGTGTTTATATGCAAAGCCTAATTCATTGGGAGGAGTAAAGGGTATGTGCATGTTCAGGAATGATGACCCTGTTGGAAGTTGTTTATATATGACAAACGGAGGCATGAGTTTCGATAAAAGGAAAAATCCCACATTTACTTATGCGTTAGGGAAGTTCCCAAATTATATAGATACTATAGAATTTAAATACAATGGTTCGGTAGCAGAAATCAGAATAAACGGAGTACTACAGGAGCAAAAAGCAGTCTGTGGGGAAGAAGCTCAATTAAGTATTATAAAATAGGCGCGATGAGATTATTTAAAACTTTATTGTTGTTAATGATCTGCAATATTTGTTATGGACAGTCTGATACTTGTCTAACCGAACATTTGGATTCAGCTACATTTTTTTCACAACCGTGGATAGGTAATAACCAGATGTTACTGAACGAGCTGGACAGCATTGAAAATATCATGAGGAGCGGAGATGCGATTGCCCGGATGGATGGGAGTGTAATAGGAGGCGCAAATCCTAATATGTATCAGATTCCCGTAGTGATAAAGAACTTCTATGACCTAAGTAATCCAAAGATTCCGGATGCCGAAATAGAGAGATACCTGAATTATGTCAATAAGCTGTATCAGCACAATGGACTATATATCCGCTTATATTTAAGGAATATCATGAATGTATTGGATTCTGATAAAAACGATATAGGAGGTGATATAGAAGCTAATAAGGTGATGAAGCATGAATATCAGGATAATATCCTGAATATTGCATTTGTTAGAAAGTTTGATGGGGCATCCGGTATAGCTCATAAGCCGCAGGATCCTTTGCTGAAAAAATATACTTGTGTAGTAAGATCTGTATTTCCAAGGGTATATTTTGAAAATGCCAATACTTTAGCGCATGAGGTAGGACATTGTCTGGGTTTGGTACATACGCATGACAAAAGTAACTTTATTAACGATAAATGTCACCAGGAACCGGTGTCCCGTACACAGAAAGCTCCGTTGTGGTGCTTTAATCTTTTTCATATAGGAAAGCCATTGTGCGAATATCGGGGTGATGGATTATGTGATACAGACGGTGATCCTGATTTGGGCGCAGGCAATCTATATGAATACTATGGCTGTGATTATTACGATTACTTATCCACGCCAATACCTCCGCTGAAATATGACGCATGGGGAAGCCCTTGGCTACAAGCGCCGGGAGATAATGCACTCAGGAATTTGATGGGTTATAACAACCAAAAACATTTTTGTCGTAAAGAACTAACTCCCATGCAAAAAGCGATCATGTACAAAGGAACAAGAAAACATGGTCCAGCGTTTAACCAAGACAATGAGTGGTACTTCTATACCAATCAAGATGTAGATGTCTTTGAAAATGACAATTACTGGAAAGCCGACAATGCTAATAATGATAAATTTAGCCATAGTTATTACAATAGCTCATTTGAATCAAGCTTTAACGGAAATAACAGAATTGATCTAAATACACAGCAATATCATACTTTTCATCAGTTGCCTAACAATGATGGAAGTTATTATGCTGGTGATATTGACTGGGTCTATTTTCAAAACAATACCGGAGGAACTAAGAGTTTCATCATTCAAACATTGGTAGTGGATGGTGAGTTTGTACCGGATACAAAAATCACGCTGTACAATGTCAATGCCAGCACAGGTGCTTTAGGTTCACAAATAGCAACACATGATGACAACAGTTCTTCCGATAAATTCTCCAAAATTACCAGAAACTTAGCTGTCGGCTACTATGCCATCAGGATTGAAAACAAAATCACTGATGTTTCTCAGGATGGCAGCAAAGGACACTACTATATCCGGGTAGATGCGTGCTATGATAAAACGCAGACCAAGGTTACAGGAGCCAATTCTATCTGTGGTTCATCGCAAACATACACTGTATCTAATATACCCGCGGGAGCGACGGTGACCTGGTTCCATCCGGGTGTAGAC
>JBBCIS010000004.1:0-247740 GCA_037189845.1 bacterium | reverse complement strand
ATATCGAGCAGCTGACCCGGACGGCGTGGAATACGACAAATGGAGCATACGAGCAGATGGACAGCCTGGTGTACCATTATGAGAAGCAGAGCGGCAGGCTGAGAAGTAACAGGCTGCTGCATGTGAATGACCTGCAGACGGGCGCATCATTGTTCAGTGAAGACATAGATGACCAGGGAGTATATACGAACAAAGAGACCGCTAACTACAGATACGACAGGATCGGGAACCTGAGCAAGGATGTCTCTGAAGGTATTGATACGATCATCTGGAATGTATCGGGCAAGATCAGAGAGATCAGGTTCAACAACGGCAAGCCGGATCTGTCTTTCGTATACGATGCTGCAGGCCAGCGGATAGCCAAGCTCATCCACAGCACGGCTGACAACGCTAAGATAGAGAAAGGGGATATTTACTGGCGGGATGCTCAGGGTAACCCACTCAGTACAGAGCAGTACACCACCCTTTGGCAGGATGAGGAAGAAAATCCTGTCTATGCACCAATGAGCGGACTCAAAGGCTTAGAATATTCAGTATATGGCAGCAGCAGATTAGGCGTCAGAAATGATACGTTCTCTACCACTCCGATAGCTGATTTTATCTCGACCAGGGGCTGGAGACACTACGAACTATCCAATCACCTGGGCAATGTGCAGGTGGTGGTGGTGGGTGACTATATACAGGGTGATGAGCACCATGACCCGGAGGCCTCGGTATACAGCTCTCAGGATTATTATGCTTTTGGTATGGTAATGCCGGGTAGAAGCTATACCTTTAATGGCAACAGTTCTTTGAATAAATACAGGTTCGGGTTTAATGGGTATGAAAATGATGACGAAATCAAAGGTCGTGGTAAGAGCGTCGATTTTGGTGAACGAAACTATAACCCACGTTTGGGAAGATTTAAAAGTGTAGATCCTTTAAGTTCTCAATATCCACATTATACATCTTATCAATTTGCTGGTAACAGACCACTATTGTTTATGGATATCGATGGGCTTAGAGAAGGATTACCTTGGTATTTGTCAGAAAATAAATATGGAGGGGAACCTGTATTAACGTTAGGTCTCCCTCCATTACCTACTTTCAGTACACTAAAATACACCCCTAATCCTAATGATTTTGGTATTGTGTTTGGTTTGAATTCGGCAATATCTGGTTGGAATGGAATAGCTGGTACGTGGAATGAAGCGAGAGAGGGTAAGCCTTATAATTTGATATCCTTGGAAAGTACGATAGCACTTGAAAAATTAGAGTTATCTGATTTTAAGAATATTGAAACCTATGAAGGTCTCGGTGGTGGTCTATTAGTTGGATACTTAGGTGGGAAAATAATAAAGTTTGGTGCGGCTAAATATATGTCCGGGAATTTTATTATTGGGCCTAAGACATTAACAAAAGTTACAGCACATCTTGAACAATTTGGAGTTAAAGCAGAAAATACAATTATGCTAGAAAGAATGCAGAAAATCGTAAAAGGAGAAATGAAAGCAACGGAAATTGATATAAATTTCGCAAAACACGAACTTAGAGAGTCGGAGTTGATGAAATCTGGAATGAGTTATGAGGATGCTCATTATGCTGTTTTAAAAGAACAAAATATGTACCATAGAGATTATGAGAAAAAACTATATACAGAAGAAGCATTAAAAGCAGGTAACGAACAGCTTTCAAAAGAATAATATCATTATGGAAAATATAGATTTAGATAGTTTTGTAACATTAGTCCTGCTTAAGAGAGAGACATTTCGTGACTCATATAATCTTACTAAAGCTTTAGCATGGAAGTTTGATATAATTTCTTTCCTAGAGATTAAGAAAGAATTAAAAAAGAAGAAATTTATTACAGAGGAGAATATAAAGGGTATCAATTGGTACAAGTTGACTAATGCCGGCTTGGTATATATCGAAATGTATAAAGAGCAGGGTAAATCTTTATTACTAGAAAAATACAAGGAGGAGCAGGAATTTATAGAACATATATTTAGTAGATGGTAATGGGTAATGTATCAGAATAGTTAACACATCAGTTGTTTAGTAATGTATCAAAAGTGTGTTTTTGTTGACAATCAATATTTTATAAGACATACATAAAGAAAAGTTCATAAAAATGGCAAGCCTTATAGCTTACCATTTTATTTTTGAGGCTAAAAAAACACTTTAAAGAAGCTTTTACCATATAGGTATATTAAAAGTGTGTTTTTGTTGATAATCAGAATTTTATAATACATAAACTCTGATGTACAGATATACAGCTCTCAGGATTATTATGCTTTTGGTATGGTAATGCCGGGTAGAAGCTATACCTTTACAGGTAACAGTTCTTTGAATAAATATCGGTTCGGGTTTAATGGACAGGAAAGGGAAACAGAACTCAATCCATCTATCACATCCGCTGAATACTGGATGTATGATGGTAGGTTGGGTAGACGGTGGAATGTGGATCCGGTATTATATCCGTGGAACGGAGGCTATACAACGTTTGAGTCTAATCCTATTATATACTCTGACCCTAACGGTGATCGAGTTGGACCTGTTCCTGTAACGGTAAGACCAGTAAGTGCACCGAGAGCAAATACATTACCTCATCCTGGTATTAGTCACCATACATACTATAATCCACGTCCTGCTTTAACTTATCCAGTATATAAGCCCGGGTATGATATTGAACGATATATGAAAGATCCTTCTTATGCCAGAAAGATCATACAGGAAATTAGCATAAATTCCTATGCTAGAGATATTGTAAAGAATAGCAACAGCCCTTTACTCAAACCTTTAAATGCAGAAGAAACGGAGGAAAGAACGAGAATGTTGCTACCAAGTTATAAAGCAGCAAAAGAAAAGGAAGAATCAGGACAATATCTGTACAGATTTGATACGAGAAGTCCAGAAGAGATTATAAAGGCAGGAGGATTTGAATCAAAAGGATTTGATATGAACTTATATGATCATGCACTAGGATGGTCTGCGGATGAATCCGGATATATTTCGACAACAAAAAGTGAAAATGTTGCAAATGATTTTTCAGCAGGCAAAGCAGGTTATATATATACAATTAAGATGCAAAAAACGGCAATTGATGTAAATGCAGTATTAGGAGCAAGATCACCCCGTATCCTGAAGAATTAGAGATGGCTGTACCATTTCAAATAAGTGCCAAAGATATTGTAAGTGTAAAACCTAGAAATAAGTAAGATGAAACGAAAGATCCTATATAATGACAAAGAATATCCTGTTCAATTGGAGGTACAAGATTTAGGGAATTTATGTAAAATTATATTAATTAATGAAGATATTGACTTTGATATTCTTGAAGAGAAAGAGATTAGTGTCACTGGAGAATACCCATTTTTTGTATTAATGGAATTAAGAGATATATTAGAAAAAAGGAAGGTTTATTTATTGTGCAATGGCTCAAGATATGATGTCTATCCATCTAATATGTCTAAAATTGGTTATAAGGCATATATTACCAAAATAGGAAAACCTTCTTTAGAAAAAGATTTAGTTAATATTTTTGATGAGTGCATAGACAGGAACTATATATCAACAGTACAAAGGCAAAAGGAATATAATAAAAAATGGATGGACTTTTTCAGATGTGGTTATGTTTCCGAATAGCTGGCAGGTTTGACAATCAATCATTTGTGCGGGGGAAATTCCATTGATTTGTTAGAAAAAGCAGTTCCTTATAAGGAACTGCTTTTGTATAATAGGTAGTTATGTATGTTGTTTGAGTAAATATTTTTTATGCCAAATAGATTGACTCAGGAAGCTGGTTTTGAAAAATCAAAGTATGAGATTTTGTCTTGTATTTGTTCAGAATGCCTGATTTTTTAGCTTCATCTTTTCTGTTCGGCCTATTGCTCACATACTTTACAATTGAATGTTCTATTTTTGTCCATTCTTTCTTTTTGGTAATGTATCAAAAGTGTTGGTGGTATTGTAAATCAACCTTTTATGTCTAAAATCGAATGAAAATAGTTGAAAATCGGGCTACCTCATGGGTAGCCCGATTTGTTTTTTATGGAAAAAAGCGAGGGAAATGTAGTTGTTGTGAAGTTGATGTATCAAAAGTGTTGGTAATATTGATAATCAGAAAGTTATATGATATGAGTACAGGATTGATAGAGATAAGAAAATATGTAGGTGTGTCAGAAAATCCGGCGTGTGGTTATTGTCGTGGATCCAGTATGAAGTATGGCAGAACAAAAACAGGTCATCAAAGATATAGATGTCGACAGTGGCACCGGAGCTTTATTCTCAGCTATTCCCAATGTGCCCGTAATCGGAATGTTGACGATCAGATAGCAGTATTAACTTGTGAAGGTTGTGGTATCCGAAGTATCGGTCGCATCTTAAAAATATCTGTGACAACAGTGATCAGTAAAATAAAGAATATAGCTTCAAAGATGTCTAAACCACTGATATCCAAATGGAAAGAGTATGAGGTAGATGAGATTTGTATATACTGTAAATTGAAAGAGAGGAAAATCTGGATTGTGTATGCTTTGAGAAGAGACACGAAGGAAATTGTAGATTTTGCTGTAGGTAGCAGGACATTGAAGACACTGCGTAAAGTCATAGAAACCCTTGAATTGTCTTTCGCCTGTCGGATCTATACAGAAGCTTCCACATTATAAGAGCCTGATAGATCAAGGTATTCACCGGACGAAAGCCTATGGTACGAATCGTATAGAGCGGAAGAACCTGAGCATCAGGATGCATCTGCGACGTTTACATCGAAAGACGATCTGCTTTACCAAGGATATGAATATGCTGGAGAGCTGTTTGAAAATATATTTCTGGAGAGCGACGTTTTTGAGGCTCGGAGTAGCTTAATGTAAAATGGACTATATTTATTATGAAAATGAAAGATTTACTTATAACTGCAGAAATTGTTTTCTTAGAAATAGCAAAAGATAGCTTTAATTTCCCAATTGCTAATTCTATTAGGTTATCTTTTTGGATTCTTGATGATTCTTTTTCTACTTTTTCCGAGATTCAATTTCAAAATAACAGAATTGACATAGGTAAATTGGAAGTTGTTAAGATAAAATTAATTGAAAGAGATTTTTTAATAAACAGAATAAAAACTGGTACTGAATTTAGAATGAGACCTTTTCCAATAGAAATTGCATTAGGGAAAGTTATTGAAGTACAAAGCAAGGAATGGAAGAGTACTCGAAATTTTCGAATCTGAGGCAGTGTATCTGAATAGCTGGCAGGTTTGATAATCACCATTTGTAAGATAAAAATCAGCAAATAGTAATAAAACAAGAAGCAAAGGTGGCGACAGAAAGGTCACCACCTTTATTTTTATCTCCAAAACAACGCGCAGATGGCTTTGATAAAGAACCAGGTGTATCAGAATAATTGGTAAAGAGTTGCAGCTGCTACCTAATGGCCTAACTCCTGCGGAAGCGCATTGGGGTCATGTTTATGTTTGAACATGACTCCAAATAATATTGCGACGACCAGTGCATAAGCGGCAAATGTAAGCCAGATATTTGTCCAGTCTTTCATCGTGACTATCTGACTGAGAATACCGTTAGCATCAATCTGAAGACCTTTCTCTGTAATAAATTTCTGGAAATACGTATTCGCCACATCAGTATTAAGATAGGAGGCCAGACTTTGTACATCAGTGAATGTGTGTGTAAAATACTTGTCTATGAGCCAACCTGAAGTATAGCTGCCGAAAATAGCTCCGAATCCGTTGGTCATCATCATAAATAACCCTTGTGCTGATGAACGTACAGCCGGAGCGGTATTCGTTTCAATAAACAATGAGCCTGAGATATTGAAGAAGTCAAATGCTAAGCCATACACTATACAGGATAAAATGATCATCCATAATCCTGATCCCGGATCGCCGGTAGCAAAAAGTCCGAATCTTAACACCCATGCCAACATGCTGAACAACATGACCATCTTAATACCAAATCTTCTCAGGAAGAAGGGTATGGCGAGAATGAAAATGGTTTCAGAAATCTGGGAAATTGACATGATGATGGTAGAGTACTTGATCACAAATGAATCTGCATGCTCAGGGAAATGCTTGAAATCATCTAAAAATACATCACCATAAGCATTTGTCAATTGTAATGCTGCTCCCAAAAACATAGAGAAAATCAGGAACAACGCCATCTTGTAATTTTTGAATAATTTAAAGGCATTTAATCCCAATAGCTCAGTCCATTTTGTCTCTGCGTTGATATTTTTTTGAGGCGGACACTTCGGCAATGCAAAAGCCATTAATCCAAGCGCTATAGCAGAAAATCCTCCGATATAAAACTGAAATTCAGAAGCTTTGTTACCTGTAAGATTTGTGAGCCACATTGCAGCGATAAATCCTATCGTTCCGAATACTCTGATAGGAGGGAAGTCCTTAATGACTTCAAAACCATTGTTTTTCAGAACAGTATATGAAATAGCATTATTCAAGGCAATAGTAGGCATATAGCAACACATCGCTACCAGTATTACCCAGAAAAAGGTACCGGGATCATTTACAGTAGTCAGATAGATAAGGGTGATGCCGTACAAAATATGTAATATCCCAAACAATCTCTCTGCATTCAGCCATTTGTCAGCAATAATTCCGGTGATAGTAGGCATGAATAATGAAGCAATTCCCATGGTGGAGAAAATAAGCCCGAACTGAGAGCCATCCCATTGTTTGGTTCCGAACCAGTAGTTTCCAATCGTAATGAGCCATGCTCCCCAAACAAAGAATTCTAAAAAGTTGACTATCGTCAGTTTGAACTTTACTCCCATATATTTTTGTCTATCAGCGCACAATTTACTTTTTTCTGATAAAAATGTATCTATATGAAAAACAAAGAAAATCAACAATTTTGAACGTTGTTGATATGTAGAAATATGAATGGTGATGTAAGTATTGAATACTACCAATGCCTTTCTTTTTCGTAACCTAAATCATGTATGTTAAAAGATTTAGTGTATATACTTAGACTTCTTTGAATGTCTTCGATTTTACAGTTGATGTTTTCAAATTTGATAGTGATAACTATTTGTTTTTCTTTAAGCTTAAATTGCAATTCATAAAAAGAATTGTGGCCACTTCTTGTGAAATCTTGCTCTTTAATGGAGTAATACCAAACATCTTCCCATGAAATGAAATTATGCTTCTTAGTCCAAAATCCTTTTTTATTGATGATAAATTGGATTTTCTTACTTGTTATACTGGATATCACAAGGAAAATAGCTACGAATGAAATAGCAAATATCCATACGATTGGTTCATTTTTATTGGATTCGAAATCTTTGAAAAAAGCTACGAACAATATAATTAGCATTATCTTTGATAAGAAAATTTCTCTATGAGCCGGCATCTTTAAAGCAATAATCTCATTCGGGTCATTAGAAATATATTTTTCAGCTTGCATGTGATTCTATTTGTATTAACAGCATATGTTTATGGAAGCTCTAAAATAGAAAAATGCTTTTATACGATTTTAGCTCCTAATTTTCGGCTAATATTTCTGTGATAGCGAGCAATTAAATTTTTAGAAATTACCCAAAAGATAATTCAAGAACAGTTGATGTTAGGAAATGAAAAAATGTTTAGAAATCACTCGCACCAAAATAAAAAGGCACTAAATCTTTGACAGATTCAAAAATAAGCACCGGGCCTGATTCGCCCTGCATGATGACGCGGATGTTTTGTTTTTGAATATCTTCAGACTCCAGCAATACCTGACGGCAGATTCCACAAGGAGCTGCAGGTTGTTGTACTTTTTTGATTTCACTTCTTACCCTTATTGCAATTGCTTTGATTTTTTTCTTAGGAGCAATAGATGCTTTTGCTGATAAAGCTGTTCTTTCAGCACAAAATCCTACAGGGAAAGAAGCGTTTTCCTGATTGCTTCCTTCAATGACAGTCCCGTCTTCCAGCAATAAGGCCGCGCCTACTCTAAATTTAGAATATGGAGAATGGCTGTTTTTTGTAGCTCTTTCTGCTGCTAATAATAAAGCTTTTTCTGACATGTTACATTCATCAGCACTTTTCGCTAAAGTATAATCTATTTTTAATGACTTTTTTTCCAATCTATTTATTTTTTTGATGTTCTAAAATATGAAGCTTCAAAAGCCCGGCTACCGACATGCTATCGGTGATCTGACCGTCAAGAACCATTTGAATAGCTTCTGTTAAGGGAAGTTTTTTTCTTTCAATGACCTCTGTCTCATCCGGTTCCGCAAAAGTCTCTGACAAATCTCTTGCCACGTAGATAAACGCAGTCTCATCAGTGACAGAGTTTGAATTATGTAATTTAGCAATCAATTTCCAGTTTTTTGCCGCCAGTCCCACTTCTTCTGCCAATTCTTTTTTTGCAGCGTCTAAAGGATCCTGCGGTATCAATGCTCCGCCTTCAGGTATTTCCCAGCTGTATTCATTGAGCGTATATCTGTATTGGCCTACCAGCCAGGTATTATTGTCTTCATCGATGGGAATGATGCCTACTGCATAATTCTTGAAATGTACCTTACCATAAATACCGGCTTTCCCACTGGGAATAATCACATCTTCATGAGTGAGCGTTATCCATGGATTGTCATACACTTCAGTAATACGAATCGTTTCCCAAGGGTTTTCTTGTTTATCCATGTAAGATTTTTTTGACGAATAGAGGAACTCCGGTGCTTGCGTTTTCAGCAATAACTTCAAATGCAAACGTAGAGGAAATGCTGCCTGCATTAGGATCAATCAGATATCTGGGGACATCAAAATCTGTATATTGGATTAGTCCGGCAGCAGGATAGACTTGTAATGAAGTGCCGATCACTACCAGTATATCAGCTTTTCGGGTGATCTCGACAGCTTCTTCTATTTTGGGAACATCTTCTCCAAACCACACAATGTGCGGTCTTAACGGATGTCCGTCAGGTCCTTTATCTTCAATGGATAGATCGTTATCCCAATCTAATATCAGATTCCGGTTGACAGTACTTCTTACTTTTCTTAATTCACCGTGAAGATGTGTGATTTTTGAGCTGCCTGCACGTTCATGTAAATCATCCACATTCTGAGTGATAATATGTACATCAAAGCTTTTCTCCAGCTCTGCTAAAGCAAGATGGCCGGTGTTAGGCTCACATTGAAGCAGCTGCCTTCTTCTCTGATTGTAAAAATCATGCACCAGTGCCGGGTTCTTCTGAAACCCTTCCGGAGTGGCCACATCGTAGATGCTATGATTCTCCCATAGGCCATTGGCATCTCTGAACGTACTGATACCACTTTCTGCACTGATACCGGCACCCGTTAACACCACAATTCTTTGCTTATCCATCATATTTTAATGGATTTAAAAGCTTTACCGAGATTCTTGATAATATCAGAAGCGATCAAAGATTCTTTGGATTCTTCTTCTAAGGCAATATTACCTGCCAGACCATGGAGATATACACCTATCACAGCGGCATCGACAGAAGCATATCCCTGTGCCAGCAATGATGTGATAATTCCTGTCAGGACATCTCCCGAACCGCCTGTGGCCATGCCATTATTTCCGGTAGAATTGAAATAAATATTTCCTTTTGTATCGCTGATGCTGGTATGGGCGCCTTTTAATACTACGATGACCTGATGCTTGACAGAAAATTGTCTTTGAATTTCCAAACGATCAAAATCATTGTCCCAGCCTTCCACCAGACGATCAAATTCCCTGGGATGCGGGGTAAGAATACTGTTGACAGGAACCAGGCGTAGCATGGTGTTGTCAAAGCTGATGAGATTGATAGCATCTGCATCTATTACCATAGGTCGAGATTCCGTTAACAGCAATTGTCTGAAAATCGCCTGTGTGGTAACAGACGTGCCAATTCCGGGACCAACGCCTAATGTCTTGCCTTTAGTGTCAGGTAATTCCGACCATGCCCCTCCGTGTGTGTCAATGCTGCACATGGCTTCGGGTACAGAATTCTGCATGATAGATAAAGCTTCCTCCGGAATATGAGTGGTCAGTAGCCCTGTACCTGCTCTCAATGCTGCTCTGGCTGCTAAAACTGCTGCTCCCATTTTTCCTTTGGAACCGGCTATGAGCAGCGTGTGACCATAAGTGCCTTTGTGTGAAAATTTTTTCCTTGGCAAATATCTTTCTTTAATGTCCTTTTTCTCCAGATAGTAATTCCGGCTGTCGGTAGATTCTGTAAATTCCGGTGCCAGCTTAATATCCAGCACTTTAAATGTATTGACATGCTGCCCGTTTTCCGGAAGCAAAAAAGCCAGCTTAGGGGCATGAAAAGTATAGACCCGGTGGGCTTTGAAAACTACAGTGTCATCCCCATTGGTTTTATCTGCAAATAGTCCGCTGGGAATATCTATTGCAATCTTTGTGACATCCACCTGATTTAGGTGCTCTACGATTTGTTTCAGATTACCTTCCAGAGGCTTATTGAGTCCGGTCCCGAAGATAGCATCTATAATAATATCTGAAGGGTGGAATTCAGGCAGCTGCTCAGCATTCTTCAGCTTTACTATTTCAATCTGTGGAATATCTTTCAGCTTTTGAAGATTGGTTGCATAATCTTTTGAAGGATTTCCCTCCAGAAGATACACTTTCACCTGATGCTGCTGATTGTACAGCAATCTGGCTACAGCTAATCCGTCACCACCGTTATTTCCTGTTCCGCAAAAAATGTGCTTGATTCTTTGAGTGGACTGAAATTCATTGACCAGTATTTCTACCACTTTGTGAGCAGCTCTTTCCATCAGTAAAATAGAAGGAATGGGCTCATTGGCGATAGTATATTGATCAGCTTGTCTTATTTGAGGTGCTGATAGGATTTTCATGATAATAAATTAAAAACGAAACATGAATATAGCTATTTGTATGCATGAGGGCAGGTTATAGGAATGAAAAAATGTGAGCTTACTTAAAAATTATAATGAATATATGAGAAATGTCCTTTTGAGCAGGGAGTAATAACAATTGATGTATTTTTAAATTTTTTCTGTCTGATAGATAAATTAACAATTTATTTTTCAGATATTTAAAGGGTTGTAGGGAGGCTTTAAAAGAGGAAAGATGAATGATTATGGGAAAATATCTTTCTGGGAATTACTACTTTTATAGAGGAGTACTAGCATTATTTTTAATGTTAATATTGGCAGTTGCGCCGCTTTACTCGCAAATTTTACCTGTTTTTTCTGTTTCTAAGACTGAGGGTTGTGTCCCACTGATAGTTGATTTCATGAATCTGTCTATAGCAGATACGTCTAAGGTTTCTGTAAAATGGCAGTTTGGTAACGGAAACCAGTCTACTGAGAAAATATTTACTCAGGCAGCATTTACTCAACCCGGAGAGTATCAGGTTATTTTAACTATTATCGAAAATGGAATAGAATATTCCACTACTCAGAAGGTAGTGGTATTCGATAATCCCAAGGCAAATTTTTATGCGGATGTACATTCAGGGTGTGTGCCGTTAGATGTGAAGTTTTATGATTCCACTACAGTTGTGAAAAATAAAATTGTAAGCTGGGTGTGGAATTTCGGGGATGGAACAGGGAGTTTATTAGAAAATCCGACAAATATTTTTAAATCAGAATCTAAAAACAATGTCACTTTAATTGTTGTTGATGAGAAAGGTTGTAAGGGTACAATTGTGAAAGACAATTATATTATTGCTACACAACAACCGGCCATAGATTTTACATATTCAGATACACTGACATGTAAATTACCTTTGAAGGTGAATTTTACGGAAAATATTAAAAGTGATTATCCGTATTCTTTGAAATGGGATTTTGGAAATAATTCTGTTTCAACTTCTTCAAAGCCCTCCGGTAATTTTCTTGAGGAGAAAACGTATCCTGTTTCATTAACCGTAACTAATAATTATGGTTGCAGCAATAAGCTCACGAAAAATATTACAATAAATGAAGAGGTTTATGAAGCTGCTGTAATCTCAGACTCTAAAATCGGGTGTGCGCCTTTTACATATGCGTATAGCGTTAATTCAAATTTTCATATTTCAAAATATGCCTGGGAAATAGCAGGAAACTTATACAACGCACCATCTGGTTCTGTAGTATTATCTACAGCAGGAAAGTATATTGTAAAACTGACCGCTTCTGATGAATCAGGTTGCTCAATAGTTGTATGGGATACAATCAATGTTTCTTCAAGACCTGTTGCAGAGTTTACATTAGATCAAACAGAAATTTGTACTGGACCGGTAACAATAAACTTTCAGAATGCAACACCTGATGCGACAATGCACAGGTGGACTTTCTCTAATGGAGTAGCCGGTGTAAATACTGCAAATCCATCTGTTGTTTTTACCAAAGACGGATTATATAATGTGCAGTATATCGCAACAAATGAATTCGGCTGTTCGGATACAATTCTCAAAAAAAATTTAATTAAAATAGAAAAGCCCATACTCAGCATAGGCTTGTCATCAGAGAATGGTTGTGTTCCGTTTTCCAGTGCTATTACTTTGAATAAGATCGGAGCGGGGCAAATAAAAGATATTACATGGACTTATCCCAATGGAAATACATATAACGGATTCAATCCCCCGGATGTAACTCTTTTACAGGAAGGCACCATGAATCTCCTTGCTTTAGTGGAGTTTGATGGAAATTGTCCTTCTCAGACAATTTCTCAAACAGTAATGGCCGGAAAGCTCAATCCGTTTAATGCTTCATTTACGCCTACTACTGTTTGTGTAAAAGAAGGGGTGGGCGGTACTATACAGAATCCTTCGGACGGAGTTATTTATACATGGCATTTGGGAGACGGACAAGAAAGAGAAGGTGAAAAAATAAGTTACGAATATAGCGATGTTGGATTCTTTCAGGTATCAGTAGTTGCGGAAAAGCTTGGTTGTACAGACTCAGTTGAAGTAGTAAAAGTTCAGGTGCTCAACCCGCAAGCTGGTATTGCGGTTTCTAAACTATGTAATTCCGGAGAATTCAGATTCTCTAATAAATCACTTGGGAATTCATATTCCAGATGGGATTTTGGAGATGGAAAAAGCTTGGTGTCTAATGCAGCAGCTGTTAATCACGTATTTGCAGATACAGGGACGTATAAAGTGAAGCTATATGTAGAAAATGATATTACAAAATGTAAAGATTCAGTTATAACAGAAGTGAAATACGGGACAAAAGATAACAACATACAACTTCAGCCCCAGATAGGCTGTCTTCCTTATACTGCAAATTTTAGTGTTGCTTTAAGTGAATATAAGACATTGACCTGGACATTTAATGATACAGTTTTAACCGGAAAAAATGTTGCGTTCAAGTATAATCAACCTGGAGTCTATGATATCAGGTTAGTGGCAACAAGAAATGATGGATGCCAGGAAAATTATTTTTTTCCGGAAATTGTGACAGTAGTAAAAGTAGAGGCTGATTTCAGCCATACTCCATCGGGAGGATGTGCACCTATTAATGTATCTTTTGAAGACAAGACGAGCTCGGACCATTCGAAAATTGTTGCATGGAACTGGGATCTGGGAGGGCAGAAAAAATCAACAGATCAAAACCTTGCATATACATTTACCAGTAATAATGATGTTGATATACGTTTGATTGCAACTGATGAAGTTGGATGTAAGGATACTGTTATTAAGGTAATTCCGATTTATGTTCCTGTTGCAGATTTTACTACTGACCTGACTACTATTTGTACGGGCGTGAGTTTTGCATTTAAAAATTTATCAAAAGGAGTAGATGCTCAATATTTGTGGAGTTTTAGTAACGGAGTAGCATCGTCTACTGATGAGCATCCGCAAATAGTTTTTAATCAGGAAGGAGTTTATGATGTGAAATTAGTGGTTGTTGATGCCAACAATTGTAAAGATTCCATTATAAAACCCACTTATCTGACGGTAAAAAACTATGAATATGATTTTGATGGTTTTCCGAGATTCAAATCCTGTCCGGAGCTTGTAACATCTTTCCAGATACTCCCTTCTAATATTTCTTACAAATATGCACATTGGGATTTTGGCGACGGTAACCAAAGTCTGGATACAAATAGAGTTCCGGTAAATATTTATGCCCAATCCGGAGTTTTTGATGTGAGTCTGATCCTGGAAGATTTTAGAGGATGTAAAGATACGATAGTCAAAAGTGATTTTGTCGAAGTAAAAGGCCCCAGAGGAAAATTAAGTTTTACACCTACAGAAGGTTGTATACCGCTTGAAGTAAAGTTTGAGGCAGAATTTGTTGATTCTAAAATAAATTTCTGGGATTTTGGTACAGGAATCGGAAAGCTGGATACTAAAATGATAGATACCGTCAGCCACATCTATACAGATCCGGGAATTGCAATTCCCAGCTTAATGCTGGATGATGGTTTGGGGTGTGTGGTACAGTTGTATTATGATACCATTATTCTATCCGGAGCAAAAGTGAAAATTGATCATTCTAAGGTCGGCATATGTACAGGCGGAGAAGTAGAATTCACTGATAAAACAGAAGAGAATATTTACGCTCCGATAGTTTCCAGATGGTGGGAGTTTGGCAATGGCAATAAAAGCAACGATATCTCTGTCAGTCAAAGCTTTACAGTAGATTCTACCAGCATTGTATTTGCTACGCTTACTGTAGAGACAGAACTGGGATGTAACGATAAAGATAGTGTAGGAATAAAAGTATTTGCTTATCCCGAAATTAAATTGCCGGAAGAATTGGTTATTTGTAAAGGTGATAAAATACGGTTAGACGCCCAGGGGGCCGATGTTTTCAGATGGGAACCGGCAAGATTGCTGCCAAATGTGAATGATGTAAGACCATTAGTGAGCCCATTGGAAGATACCTGGTTTAAAGTAATAGGGTATGATACGAGTATATGTGCGAGCAATGATTCGGTGCTCCTTAGAGTTGTAAATGGTTTTGATGCATTTGCCGGTCCGGATACCGTATTGTGCTACGGAGACTCCATACATCTGAGAACTGAAGTTTCAGAAATTCATTCTGGTGAGTTTAAATATACGTGGTATCTGGATGAGCAGGTTGTAAGCCAGGATCAATCTCCTGATTTTTTACCGGAGGAAGATGCCGTATATATTGTCAATGTGAGGAATGGTGCATGTAAAGAATATTCACAACCGGTATATGTTCGGGTTTCATTAAAGCCGGAACTGGAAGTTTACAGAGATACAACGATCGCGGAAGGTCAGAGCCTGGTTTTGAGTGCTATTTCAGAGCCTGGTGTAACTTATCAATGGGCTCCTGCAGAGCTTATTTCCTGTACGAATTGTGCCAGCCCTACAGTAAGCCCTTTGCTGACAACAAACTATAAAGTAATAGTCACCAACGAGGCCGGCTGTACCAATGAATCCGATGTCTGGATAGAAGTGGTTGATTTCTGTGCCGGGTCAAAGGTGGAAATACCCAATGTCTTTTCTCCGAATTTTGATGGTTTGAATGATCATTTCAGAATTAAGTATGACAGAGATCTTGTCCAGCTTAAATCAATGAAAATATTCAATCGTTACGGTGAATTGATATTTGATACACTGGATACCGAAACAGGTTGGGACGGCACATTTAATACAGTTCCTGTAAACACAGGCGTCTATGTTTATTATATAGATGTAGTTTGTTTTAACGGAGGAGCAAAGCTGTTAAAAGGCAATATTACATTGATGAGATAAATGATCAGTCAATCACTCTCTTAATATAGGCTAAATGATGAGAATATTTTTTCCCATCATCCACTATTGCGCTGATAATTCCGGCGGAATCCAGCTCGTTTATTTTCACCTCTCCACTGGAATGAATGATTTTGACTTTCCCTTTTTTATTGGAGTGGATAATTCCTACATGAATAATCTTTCCGCTATCGTTTGCAAAAAAAGCCAGGTCGCCTTTTTGAGTGTTTTCTAAAGATACTTCATATCCCAGTTCTGCTTGCTGATATGCGTCTCTTGGGAGCTGGTATCCATTGACAGAAAAAACTACCTGAGTTAGTCCCGAGCAATCTATCCCCATTGTCGTTTTTCCTCCCCAAAGATAAGGGCTGCCTAAAAAGATATTTGCTGTTTTTACAATACCTTTTACTGTGCTGAAACTGTTTGGCTCAGTACTTTTTAACTTTTTAGAAAACTTAAATTTCGAGAGAAAATCATCTTTTGAGCCATTCTTCCAAACGTAAGCACCTATCGGAATCAGTATTTTATTTTTTTCAAAAGCTACTTTTGCCAGATTCGAAGTGTTTATTCGAAACTTCTTGGTAATATCAGGGTTTACCTCTTGCCACTGACTCTCTTGTATCCAGCCTGTATAGCCATCATTAATTAGCTGAATTTTTACCCATTCGTTTTCTTCCTCCAGGATCACAAAAGTTTCACCGAACAGGACCTGAGACACCATTTCAGATCTGTGGGAAGGAGAGAGTCTTAAAGCAATATTGCTTAAAATAATTATACCAAATTTGCTCATTTTGCGTTACTTTGCTTAAATGTATTGATTATTTATTTATTGTTAATTAATACCGATAGTTTGTTGTGAATAAAATATATAAATAGTTTTGTATTGTGTATATGGAAAAGGTAGTTTTTATTTTTGTTAATAGCCTGAAAATATTTTTTAGGAGGCGCTCACTTTTGAGTTTAGTGCTGATGTTATTTACTGGATTATTGCATGCTCAGGCAAATTTTGACTTAGTCGCAAATGTAGGATGTACGCCATTTCATGTAGGATTGACAGTGAAAGATTTTGTTCCTGATAGTACTCTTTGGGAATTTGGAGATGGTACAAAAGCTAAAGGTAATACAACGTTTAAAATATATGGATCTGAAGGCGTTTTTGAGATAAAAATGATTGCGTACAAAAATGGAGTTCCCAATACCGTAACTAAAAGCGTTACAGTTCATAAAACACCAACAGCAAATTTCGAGTTTGATAAAGTAATAGGCTGCCCTCCGCTCGAAGTTAATTTTAAAGACAAGAGCACTGTAGGAAGCTCTTCAATAGTAAAACGAACATGGGGTTTTGGTAACGGTAGAGTAGTAGAAGGCAATCTTACCGCACTTACTCAAACTTTTAATGCGTCTGGTGCAAGAGATTTATCCTTGATTGTTGTTGATCAGAACGGATGCACGGATAGAAAGACATATCCTGCCGGAATTACAATTCATCCAAGACCTGTAGTAGACTTTGAATTCAGAAATTCTAATAGCTGTGAAATCCCGGTGGAATGTGTCTTTACAAATAAATCTGATACATTGACAAAGTATACATATTTATGGGAATTTGGAGATGGAGAAGTTTCTACAGAAACCACACCTGTACATAAATTCAAAAATGAAGGAACCTTTGAGATTAAATTGACAGCGACTGACGCTAATGGATGCACTAATAGCAAGACTTTGTCAAACATGATTGTGAATGAAAAATTTAGTGTTGATATAAAATTTACAGATACATTAGGCTGTGATAGCCTTTTCGTTGGATTTCAACCGGATATAAGCTCTTTGTATAAAAAATTAACCTGGACTTTTAGTCCTAAGTTAAATGCAGATTTAACCAAGATGACACTTTCTGCTAAAGAAGTAGGAGTGCATGAAGTAAAGCTGGAAGCTACTTCACAATTTGGTTGTGTTGTTTCTAAAATTAGAAATGTATATGTGAATCAAACTCCGGTCGTTGATTTTGAAGCTACTCCTACATTGGGATGTAAAGTTCCTTTAAATGTACAATTTACAAATTTATCTCAACACGCGAATACATACCTTTGGAATTTTGGAGACGGATTCTCTTCTACAGACCCTAATCCTCTTAAGTCTTATAATAAAGAAAATGTATATACAGTAAGATTGATTGGGTCGAGTCAAAATGGATGTTCAAATTCAATAGTAAAGCTTGGATATATTTCTATAGTTGACCCGATAGTTGAAATGAATATTTCGAATCAGGAAGGTTGCGCACCTTTATTATCTGACTTTAGTGTTAAATGTACTAACGGCTTTACAATTAATAATGTCCAGTGGACTTTTGGTAATGGTAATGTTTATAATGGAATTCAACCACCTGCACAAACTTATTCAGGTGTTAATTCCTACACAGTTACAGCTCGTGTATCTTTTGCGGAGGGTTGCAATGATGTCATTGTTACCAATATTATACGTGTGGGCAATACTCAAAATTTCAATGCTTCTGTCTCCGGTTTGGATTTATGCCCGTCAACTACGTTAACAGGACAGATTGGTGCTATTGCTAATGCGACGTACGAGTGGAAGATAGGAAATATAACTACGTTATCTGGAAGGACACTTTCTTACAAGTTTGCTCAATCCGGAATATTTCCGGTTACAGCAATCGTAACATCCAACGGATGCAAGTCCTCTAAAGATATGGGAAGTGTTGTTGTAAAGCCAACAGCCGCCGATTTTGTGATTTTAAATAATTGTTCCGGTGGTTTGGTAACGCTTATTAATAATAGTTTTTCAGGAGTACAATCTACATGGGATTTTGGAGATGGAACGATACTGGCAAGTAATAGTAAAAATGTGAGCCATGAATATAAAAAGAATGGAACTTACACGATAAAGCTCACAGTCAATAACTCCACGACAGGGTGTAGTGATGTAATAACCAAGCCTATAGAGATAAAACCCAAAAGTACTTCGGGCTTTAGTTTGCCTCCGACAAAAGGATGTCTCCCTTTATCTGTCGAATATCAAAATGTCCCGGGTGCGACTTCCGGCACCTGGATCATTGACACTGTCAGGAGTAGTGGTAATATATTTAAAAGGACAATTACGGATCCGGGAGTGTATACTCTGACTTTGGTATCTGTGAATGAAGGATGTAGAGATACGCTTGTTTTTAAAGATCTTATTCAGGCAGTTAAGCCTGATGCCGGATTCAAGTTTGACCCTATTGGAGGATGTTCCCCGGTTACTGTCAATTTTGAGGATACATCCAGCTCTTCTTTATCAACAATTACTAAATTAAATTGGCAGATAGGAAATATTGCCACCGAAACTGCAAATAAATTCTCCAGAACATTTTCAATTAATGCAATTATTCCGATTACACTCACTGTACAGGATAATGTAGGTTGTAAAGATACTATAACACATGATGTGATTGTGGCAATGCCTCATGTCGATTTTGAATTGCCTACTTCTTCATTTTGTACAGGAACAGCATTTAAACCTGTAAATCTGTCAACAGGCGTAGGGCTGCAATATTTTTGGGATTTTGGAGATGGATCTCCGATAGTAACTGATAGCGCTCCTGAACATTTTTACACAAAAGAAGGGGTATATGATTTTGAGCTTAAAATAATTGACGCCAATAACTGTGAAGATGTTAAAAAAATAACAAATGCAATTACCATTCAGGATATTGATTATGATTTTTCAGCTTTCCCGACATCTAAGCACTGCCCTGAGCTGATCACTGATTTTACTATTATTCCTTCTGATATTATCTATAGAAGGACGATCTGGGATTTGGGCAACGGGACGATCATTGATGATACAACCAGAAACCCTAAATATATATACATGGCAGCCGGTGTATATGATGTAACATTGACACTGGAAGATTATAGAGGATGTAAGGAAGTGATTAAGAAGGAAAAGCTGATAGACATAGGTGGACCATCAGGTGAATTTAACGTAACAATGCCGTCTTCTTGTGCGCCGGTGGAAGCGTTAATTGTTGCTGATATTAAAAATTCAGTTGCTAATTTCTGGGATTTTGGAGATGGAGAAGGGAAATATGATACAGATGCTTATTCTGAAACTACGCATGTATATGAACATGCAGGTGTTTATAAGCCAAGTGTAACAGTGAATGACGGGATGGGTTGTATTGTGACTGTTTATGGTCCGGAAATTAAGGTCGGAGGTGCAATACCCAAATCACAGAAGAGTGCAGATTTAATTTGTACGGGAGAATTGGTTGATTTTGCCGATGTTTCATTATTTGAAGAACATGCACCTGTCATAAGCAGATTCTGGACATTCTCGGATGGATATACATCTTCCGATAGCTCGTTTTCGAGAACTGTAACAACAGCTGATTCGATAGACATTTTTGTGAAGCTTGAAATAGAAGATGCAGTAGGTTGCAGGGATTTTGTGGAGGATACCTTGAGAGTTTTTGCAACAGCACCTTTGGCAGTAGAGGATAATCTAGTAATATGTAAAGGTGATAGTGTAGAGCTAAAAGCATCAAAAGTTCATTATTATGAATGGGGACAATCAGGTTCATTGAGTGCTACAGATATACCAAACCCGGTTGCATTTCCGTTACAAACAACAGTTTATAACGTGAGAGGTTATGTTAGCCCTACTTGTTTTACAGATAAGACTGTTACCGTAGAAGTAAAAGAAGCATTTACTGGTGCTGCAGGTACAGATACTATTTTGTGTATAGGCGATCAGGCAAAACTATGGGTACAGCATGAGGCCATTAATTCCGGCAGATTTAAATATCAATGGACGTTGGATGGAGAAGTTGTAGACACATTATCTGAAATAATTGTAAGTCCTGAACGTACTTCTGCTTATCTTGTAAATGTGAAAAACGGAGCTTGTAAAGATTTTAATCAGGCAGTGACAATAGAGGTTAGAGAATATCCTGAATTGAATGTGAGTGAGTCTGTGTCTATTCTTTCAGGTCAGGAAATAAAGCTTGAAGCATATTCAGAGCCCGGAGTTTCGTATGCGTGGACACCTTTGCCTGCTACAGGTTGTACCAACTGTCCGTTTGCATTTGTCAGACCTGTCACTACAACAAAATATACTGTGACAGTCACTAATCAGGCTGGCTGTACCGTTTCAGAAGATATTACTGTCGATGTTGCCACTGATTGTGATGGCAGTATGATTGAAATACAGAACGTATTTACTCCCAATAATGATGGTGTAAATGACTTTTTTACACTTAAGAACAACGATTTGATAAAATTGGGAAGAATCAGAATTTATGCCCGTACAGGAGAAATTGTATATGAATCGGCAAACGCAATGGATGCCTGGGATGGAACCTTTAATGGTGTACAATTGAATTCAGGAGTGTATGTTTACTATTTAGAGGCTCAATGTAATAACGGGCAGCCACTTTTGTTAAAAGGAAATGTAACTTTGTTGAGATAATGAGAAGTTTAATTGTAATCGCACTCTCGATAATAAGTGCACTAGGGAACTACGTGCAGGCACAGGACATTAGGTTTTCTCAGTATTTTTCAGCACCGCACTTATATAATCCGGCATTTACAGGCTATTTTAAGGGAGATGTCAGAGCTTCTGCTATCTACAAAAGTCAGTGGATTTCCCCTTTCAATGCCTACAGAACAATTGGTGGCGGGGCAGATTTCAGCATTTTGAAACAAAGATTCAAAGGCTCAGGTTTTGGAGTAGGAGTACATTTTTTCAGCGATCAGGCAGGAGATCTCGATTTTAGTACCAACCAGATGTTGTTGAGCTTAGGCTATACACAAAAGCTAGGAACTAATTTCTCTAATAATCTTTCAGCCGGTTTTCAGATGACCGGGGCCAACAGATCTATAAATATGTCCAATGCTGTTTTTGAAAATCAGCTCAATGGAGATATTGTTGGAGTGGATAATTACTGGTACTTCTCATTGGGATTAGGGCTACTATGGTATGCTGAACCCGCAGATAATGTGAATTTTTATGTAGGAGGAAGCGCATTTAATCTTTTGAGACCTCAACAAAGTTTTTACACAGATGGGAGAGATGCTCTGTATGTCAGATATGTAGGACAAATGGGATTGAATTTTGAAGTAAATGATTATCTGGATTTCAATGCCAGTACTATGTATCAAAGACAAGGACCTTTCCAGGAGTTCATGATAGGATTTTTAGGTCGTTATGATTTTACTCCCAACAACAGCAAAAGTGATTTCAAGCTGGGAATGGGACTTTGGTACAGAATGCAGGATGCTATTATTCCTGTGATCAGAGCAGAGTACAGTGATTTTATACTGACATTTAATTACGATATCAATACTTCCAGCTTAACCAGGGCCACCAGAGCAAACGGCGGACCTGAGCTTTCATTGACTTATACCGGCTTCTGGAATGCAGACCGCAGAAAAAATGCTGAAAAGAAAAATTATTGGGGGTGCCCGACCTTATAATTTTTCAAAGTGAGAATAATTCGTATCATGTGCCACCAGATAGTTCCACATGATTTTAAATACATATTCCTTGTACTCGTTGACATTATTGAATTCATTGGGAAATACAGGCTTTAAATGAGTAGACTCTACAGTCCAGGGTCTGATGAGAACTGATTCAGCACTGCTCAGATGTCTGATATTGGTAAACATTACCGGAAGAATCGGAACGCCGGTTTCCATAGAAAGAATAAATGCACCGTTATGAAATTCTTTCAGAGGTTGTGGTGTTCTGTTTCTGGTACCTTCAGGAAAAATGATTAATGAGACTTTGTCTGCCAGCTCACTTTTCATGATGCTCAGGCTCTTTTTTCTTGCTGCATCATCTTTTCTGTCAACAGGTACGCTAGCCATGGCAAACAATGGCCCGAATACAGGAATTTTTAAAAGCTCTTTTTTTACCAATGGCTTACCCGGAACCTGGATACCATAGGCAGAAGCCATGAAATCCGCCAGATTACTGTGATTGCAGATGGCTATATAATTCTGATCATGCTCAATATTTTCTACGCCTCTGATTTTATACCTGAACCCGGTAAATGCTGACCAGATAAGAAATATAATTCTGTTTACTTTGTGTACCCAGAATTGCTGCCTGCTATGTTTTACACTCAGCTTTATAATACCATACACAGGCAATGCCGGAATGAATAATATAAATAACACTATAATAGCGTATATGCTATAGGGTAATCTCCACCAATTCACGATAACCAATTAATTTATTACTGTGTGAATATACATAATCTAATAGTTCTTTCAATTTTCATTACGCTTTCCCTATTTTTGCCAATTCAATAAAATTGACACCGTTTTATATGTTGGTGATGAAATTTGGAGGCTCGTCAGTAGCCAATCCGGAAAGGATAAAAAATGTAATAGAAATTGTTCGTGGCCGTCAGGAACAATACGCTAAAGTTGTCGTTGTTTGTTCTGCATTTGGTGGAGTAACAGATCAGCTGATTAAAACCGCAAAACTTGCTGAAGGAAAAGATATTGCTTTTCAAAACGAGTTTCAGTCGATTAAAGACAGGCATTTGTCCGTTATGGAGGAGTTGATTACCACAGAAGATAAAGCTGTGCTGGTAGATGAGCTCAATGATGGATTAAAAGAAATAGAAAGAACCCTGAATGGTGTTTATTTATTGGGAGAATGCCCTGATAAATCTTTGGCAGTATTATCTTCTTTCGGAGAGAGGCTTTCCTGTTTTATTATTTCTGCAGCGCTCAGAAGCGCCGGTATTCCTTCCATGTATGTAAATGCTACACAGATTGTAAAAACAGATTCTAATTTTCTGGGAGCAAAAGTTGATTTTACAGTTACAAATAAAAATATCACACAACTGGTAGAACATCTTAATGCTGTTCCGGTAGTGACAGGGTTTATAGGGTCAGATACTGAAGGCAGAGTAACTACACTGGGTCGTGGAGGTTCTGATTACTCTGCATCTATTTTCGGTGCTGCATTGAAATCAAAAATGATAGAGATCTGGACGGATGTGGATGGCGTATTGACTGCTAATCCGAAAATCGTGGACAGAGCTATCACTATTCCTGAACTGAGCTACAGAGAAGCGATGGAGCTTTCTCATTTTGGGGCGAAAGTGATCTATCCGCCGACTATCCTGCCTGCATTGGTCAAAAAGATTCCTTTGACTATCAAAAATACTTTCCGGCCTCAACATCCCGGAACGAAAATTATCGAAAGAGCAAAAGCCGGAGAAAATCCTATCAAAGGAATTTCTTCTATTTCTGAAATAGCTCTGATGCGATTGGAAGGCAGCGGAATGTTTGGTGTAGTGGGTACTGCAGCCAGATTGTTTGGCGCATTATCCAGAGCATCAGTAAATATCATCTTTCTGACACAGGGATCTTCCGAGCATTCTATTTGCTTTGGTGTAGCACCGGGTGATATAGGCAAAGCAGTAGTGGCAGTAGAGCAGGAGTTCAGGTATGAAATGCAGAATAAGTTCCTTCAGCCTATAGTGACTGAAACCGATAAATCGGTTATCGCAGTAGTCGGAGAAAATATGATGAATGTTCCTGGTGTTGCAGCAAGGCTATTCAAAGCATTGGGTAAAAATGGCATCAATGTAAAAGCCATCGCCCAGGGATCTTCCGAATTGAACATCACTGTGGTGATCAACAGAAAAGATGAAGCAAAAGCTCTGAATGCTTTACACGAGATTTTCTTCTCCAATGACCTGCATTCTGTAAATCTTTTCCTTGTGGGTCCGACAGGATTGATAGGAAGCACATTGATCCAGCAAATCCAGCTTCAGAAAGATTCTTTAAGAGAACAGATGGGTATGGAAATCAATGTGACCGGGATGATCAATTCCAGAAATGCAGTGATCGACAGCAATGGCATTGACTTGTTAAGCTGGCAGGATAGGCTGGACAACAGTAATAAAAAAGCTGATTTAAGCCAGTTTGTAGAAGATATTATCCAGTTGAACTTTGCAAACAGCGTTTTTGTAGATTGTTCGGCAAGTAAAATTGTCACTACATACTATGAAAAACTATTGAATCAAAGTATTTCTATTGTAACACCTAATAAGATTGCAAACACATTATCTCTTAAAAAGTACAATGGATTAAGAGAAATTGCCCGTAAGAAAAATGCCAAGTTCCTGTACGAAACCAACGTAGGAGCGGGGCTTCCGGTGATCAATACCTTAAACAATCTATTGAAAAGCGGCGACAGAATCCTTAAAATTGAAGCAGTTCTTTCAGGTACACTTTCCTATATCTTCAACAATTTCAATGGTTATTCCAGATTCAGTGAAGTTGTACTGAAAGCAAAAGCTGAGGGTTATACAGAGCCGGATCCAAGAGATGACCTTAGCGGTCTGGATGTGGCCAGAAAAGCGCTGATATTAAGCAGAGAGCTGGGTGTGGATATGGAATTGAGTGATATTACAGTAGAAAATCTTGTTCCTGAAAATTTAAGAGAGGTAGAAGTAGCTGAATTTCTATCCAGAATAGCTGAGGCAGATGCCAGATACGAAGAGATGAAAAAAACAGCTGCTGCAGAAGGGAAAGTTTTGAGATATATGGCTGTGATAGAAAATGGCACTGTTGAGATCGTTTTGAAACCGGTAGATACTACACACCCATTCTACAATCTGAGCGGAAGCGACAATATGATCGTATTCACATCTGAGAGATACAAGAAAAATCCGTTAGTGGTGAAAGGACCGGGAGCCGGAGCAGAAGTTACGGCGGCAGGAGTTTTTGCAGAGATCATTACAATAGGTAATTACATGGCCAATTAAGTTTAGGAGAAAGGAATGAAACCCGGAGACAGAATAAAAGTTTTTGCCCCTGCTACAGTTGCTAATGTAGCCTGCGGGTATGATATATTAGGATTTGCAATAGATAAGCCCGGTGATGAGCTGGTCATGGAACTGACTGCCGAAAAAGGAGTTGTCATTGTAGATATTGAAGGTGACGGAGGCGTTTTGCCCCGGGATCCCTTTAAAAATTCAGCCACGGTAGCTATTATGGATTACCTGAATTTTATTCAGGCTGATTTTGGCTGCAAAGTCTGGATCAAAAAATCCATGCCGTCAGGAAGTGGTTTAGGCAGCAGCGCTGCCAGTGCGGTTGCCGGAGTATATGCTATCAATATGCTGTGCAATGAAAAGCTGACTAAGCACGAAATGTTGCCATTTCTTTTGAATGCAGAGAAAGCTGCCTGTGATGCTGCCATTGCTGATAACGTAGCTGCATCTTTATTTGGTGGATTTATTCTGGTGAGAAGCTATGAGCCGCTGGATGTCATCCAGATTCCCGTACCTGAAGAATTGTGGTGTGCGGTCATCAACCCCGATGTAATTGTTTTAACGAAAGAAGCACGTGAAATCCTTCCGAAAGAAATTCCGTTGGCAAAATCACTCAGACAAAGTGCTAACGTTGGCGGATTGATGGTTGGTCTATTACGTGGAGATTATGATCTGATAGGCCGTTCATTGGTAGACTATATTGCAGAACCTTATCGCAGCAAATTAATTCCCGGCTTTTATGAAATGAAAAATGCAGCCATTGCTGCAGGAGCATTGGGCAGTAGCATTAGTGGTTCAGGCCCATCTGTTTTTGCATTATGTAAAGGCAGAGAAGTCGCTGAAAAAGCAGGAGCAGCTATGAAAGAAGTGATGAACAGCTTAAATATAGGAGCAGAAGTGTATGTCAGTAAAGTCAATCACGCTGGTCCTAAAACCTTGCCATTTGTAGATTAATCTCCGGGATAATTTAAGCATACAGGCTCAATAACGTAAGTTGTTGAGCTTTTTCTTTTTTGAGCGATCCCTTTTGCGTGCTTTTACCTTGAATCTCTCCTCCACTGCATTACGGAATGATATTGGTTCTATTTCTATAGCAAATAGAATAATTATTGATAACAAAGTGGAGACATAGCCAGATAAAAATTTTCCTTTTCTCTCATCAGCTGCTCTTCTTCAGGAGATTTATCCTTGTATCCGCATAAGTGTAGAATGCCGTGAGCCAGAACCCTTGATAATTCACTTTCAAAAGACACCTTGAAGTTCTTTGCATTTTCTTTTACACGGTCAATGCTGATATAGATTTCACCTTCTATTTCAGGACTGTCCGGATGATCCGAAAGATCAAATGTGATAATATCTGTCAGCGTATGGTGATCAAGATGCTGAATATTAATATCTAAAAGATATTCATCCGTACAAAATACATAAGACAAATCTACTACGCGGAACTCTTCATTTTCTGCAATGGATTTTATCCATTTTTTCATAGGAGTAACTTTCCACTTAAATTGTGGAATATCTATATAATGAAAACTGACTGACATGATTACTAAACTTCCTGCAAAGTAAAGATTCCGGTACTAAAGCTTAAATATCATATGCAATGAAGTCCCGTTATCTGTGAAGATGACATCATCAGCAAGATTTTTAATTAAAAAAACGCCGCGGCCACTTAATTTTTCTCTGTTTTCAGGAAGCGTAGGATCAGGAATAGAATTGTCATCGAAGCCTGTTCCCTGATCTTTTACAATAAAAGTAATGCTGGATTCACTCTTTTCTGTATTAAAGAAAATTTCCTTGTTTTCATCAGATTTATTACCATGAACGATTGCATTCGTAACAGCTTCTACTACAGCAAGATGGATATTGCCGTAGATACTGTCATCAATCATAAAGTCATTTCGGACGTTATCAATGTAGTCTTCGATAATGTGAATGTTCTTTAAAGAAGATGGGATAAGTATAGGCTGTCTCATCTGAGTTGTAGTGGAAAATGTCTTCAAAATGTAATGTTACAAAAAAAAATGTCAATAATTTATTTGGAATTGTATTTATCAACGAGCTTTTTGTAGAATGGTTTCAATTCCGGGGGAAGATTTTCTGAAATATTTAGGTTAGATCTCCTTCTTTTTAAAAATTCTTCAATTTCAGGAGGTGTAGCTGATGGAAAATCCTGTGCTGTCTGTGAAGAACGATCGTCCTTCTCGTCCTGCTCTCTCATTGCTTTTTCCAGTTCCAGCATCCGGGTTTCTATATTTTTTTGTCTGATGATAGTCTGCTGATTGATCTTTTTGTTGACAATGTCAGTTTCATTTTTATCCAGTTCATCTATCAGCTGATCAATATTATTATCTTTTTTCTGTTGCTGAGACATATTTTCCCGCATTTTTCTCAGGCCTTCCCGGATTGCAGCCTGACGCTGAGCCATATCTGCCAGACCTTTATTGATTTCAGATCCGGATTTGCCTTCCTGCATTTGTTTACCCATTTTCTGAAGATCCTGACCCAGCTGTTCCTGCAGTTTTTTCAGATCACCGGGACTTGGCATACTCGGCTTACTGCCATTAGGATTGCTGCATGAACCGGAGCTTCCCATTTTTTGCATTTGCTGCTGCATCTGATCCATCGTTTCACTGAGCATCAACGCCAGATTATTAGCGCTGGTCATAGCATATTGCTGGGCAGCGGTAGCCTGACCTCTTTGTTTTGCTTCCAGTAAAGAAGTAGATTTTTTAAGATCTCTTTTGAGCTTATACAATTCATCTGATATGAAAGATTGCAGCTGGAAAACCCTTTTTCCGAGCGCTGTCAGGCTATCTTCAATAATGACAGCTTCTTCTTTCAGATGCTGCTGCTCCTGTACCAGTTTTGAAAATTTGGTATCAGTTTCGTGTGTCTTTTTCACCCGGAGCATCAGATCTTCCTGATCTTTTGAGAATTTGAGCAGGTTACTAAGAATTCTCCGGATAGTATTGATATCCTCGCTCTGCTGCTGCATTTGCATCTGCATCATCTGGCTTTTCATATTCTGAGCCATTTGCTTCATGCCATCACTGGCTTTCTGCTGTTGCTTTTGTGCGGGCTGCTGTTGGTTTTTCTCCAGATTTTCTTTTGCCTGATTCATGTTTTTCTCAATTTCATCCTTTTGCTCTTTGGATTCATTGAGATCTAAATGATCTTTTTGCTGTTGATTGAGCTTTTCTAACTGATCAAAATCCTTTTTAATATCCTGAAATTTCTGATTGAGCTGCTCTTGTTTTTGTGCATCCGGTTGCTTTTGAGCATCGTCTTGCTTTTTCGCCAGATCTTCCAGCTGTTGCGCTATATCAGAAGCCTTTTGTTCGAGCTCCAGCTTTTTGAATAATTCGAGCATCTTATCCAGCTCTTTGTTGAGCTGCTCATTGCCCATTTGCATATTTTCCAGTTTCTCAAAGGCATTATTCTGTTGAAATTTCTCCAATAGCTCTTCAAGTTCTTTCATCAGATCTTTCATCTCCTGACTGAGCAGATCTTCCATCATCTGGTTAAGCATTTCCTGCTTCTCCAGAATTTCCGGGTCTACTTCTTTGAACAGCTCCTGATTTTTGATATTCTCTTCGTATTTGTCTTTGATATCTTTAATCTCTTCTTTGAGCTGCTCGTGCTTGTTGAGCAAGTCCTGCGCTTCCTTTTTATCTTCCCAGCTAAGATTTTTCTTTGTCAGCACCTTTTCTTTGAGTGACTGAAGGTCTTTGGACAGCTTTTGCACTTCTTTTGTGGTGGATTGAAGGGAGGACTTGATACTTTGATTGTTTGAAATTTCTATGTTTTTTAGCTCAGAAGTTGTCGGGACAGTATATGTAAATATGGCAGATTTGGTGGATTTACTGCCACGTACAGCGTCGTTATCCCATACAACAAAATAGTATTCAACTTTTTCCCCTGCTAATAATTGTAAAGGTGTCAATGCAAATTTATGAGTAAAGTCAGCCAGAGTCGGGTGATTGACAGCAATATTATTTTGTAACGTTTTTTTGATCTGGCCTTTTTCATTTTTTACAGACGCGTGAAATATAATCCGTGAAATTCCATAGTCATCAGATGCATTCCCCATGAAAAAGATATTCCCTGGCTGGCTGCTGTCAGCCATTTGATCAACCTGAATAGCGGGAAATTGATCCTCTGTTACAGAAATAGAATATAATACAGAATCGCCTTTTGGATTGTCAGCATTGAAAGCAAACAGCTTATATGTATAATTGTCTGAAGCAGTTTTCGTGAAAGTATATGCAGATCTTTCCTGTGTAAGATATTTTATGGAATCATTGTTGAATTTAATAGCTACTTTCTGAGCATTTTTTGCAGAAAGCTTCCAGGTTATTTTCGTGCCGGCCGGAACAACGAGATCTCCGGTATTCTGTACAGTTTCTTTCTTTCTTTTCGTATATGCAGGATAGTCCAGTGAAATCTGCATGGAAGAAACTACCGGCTTTTTGATCACTTTTAAGGTGTATTCATCTGAGAAGAAGCCATTGGCTAAAACTCTGAATCTGATATCCTCCTGAACGTGTAATGCTTTATAGGTAAATGTATTTGCGTCTGTCTGAATGAGCGGAAATGTCTGTCCATTTTGAACCCATTCCATCTTTGCCGGTAATATTTTACCTTTTACCTTGACTGTAATCTCAGCATCTCCGAATTGTTGTACTTTAAGTTGCGCATCATTGATAATAATATCAAAAGGAGCAGGTTTGGCAAATGCTTTCGAGGGCTGACTCAACCGGGCATTACTTTCGGTCAGGATGTTCGGGGCAATAAATATAATGCCAAGCAGAATAATCAGAGGTGGAACAGCATAACGCAAAAACTTTTGATTGTCTTTGAGATCTACAGCATTGCTGAAAGGTACCCAGCTGATTTGATTAATTTTTTGCTGAACGCTTGCCTGTAATAATTCCCGGCTGCCTGATGCTGCCTGATCAGAATTTAGCTGGAGGATGTTGAGTAATTTATCCTGAACTTCCGGGAAATGTTTGCCGATAATATCTGCTGCCTGTTCATGAGAAAGACCTTTGCCGATGTTGAAATACTTGCTCAATGGTATCATTATCCAGCTGATGAGCGCATATCCTGAAGCCAGTATAAATCCCGAGACTAATAACCATCTGAACCAGGATGAAAAATAAAATGCAAATTCTCCGATACTCAATAGTAAATAGAGACTCAGTACTCCGGCTACAAACAGTAATGACCCTTTCAGAATTTTACTGAGATAGTATTTTCTGATAAACTGGTCGAGCTGCTCAATGAGTGATTCGTAAGAGTTCATATTTTTAATACAACGTTATCGTTTTATAAGAGTTGTTTGAAGATATGAATATTTGGAGTTTTTTCCTGATAACAGATGGTTTGTGAACTAAATTTGAAGCGTATGCCTTGAAATATTGTTAATCTGTAGTACTTGCTAATACTAAATTCTTTTGAGTTGAGTTTTTAAAGAATGGAAGCTACATTGAACATCTTCATGTGTATTGCAAAAGAATCTGAAAAATATTCAGGAGATGTTTATTTTGGCTGAATTATTGTTGGGAAATCACTATCCTTAAATTTATGAAGCGCCTTTTTCTAATACTATTTGTCTGGTCATTCGTACCTGCCGGAGGTGTCTGGTCTGTATCTGCGAATGAAAACGGCATGATGTCTACTTTTGGAGAGACAGCTTTCCCTGGCATGAATGGTGTCATGGAAACTTATTATGTAGATGGGAAAAATGAGGAAGATTTTAATGGAATACGAACGGAAATAGAACCGCAGCATGAAAATACTGCGCGTGGCTTGAATGGCGTGATGGATGTATTCGATCCGAATACAGATGCATTGGCAAGTGCGCATGTGAGTGTGAAGAAAATAATTGATATTCCTTCTGTTAACTTTACGTTGCTCTACCCGGTAAATGGTTTTAATGTAGATACACAAGATATATCTGACTTGCAAAAATCTCTTGTGATTTTGAAAAGCGATCAGGTTCAGAAAATTTATCTGACAGGTTATGCAGATCCTACAGGTTCAGCAGCCTATAATTTAATACTCAGCAAAAGAAGAGCTGAATATGCGGCTAAGTGGTTGATTTCACAGGGAGTATCTTCTGCAAAAATTAAAATTACCGGTGCCGGAGTAGATCGTCTTCAGGATGATTATCAGCAAGCCAGAAGGGTAGAAATCTCTGTTTTATTCAAATAATGTGCAGATTGGATTAAACCTTTCCTGGTTAGTCCCGTCTTTAGTACAAATTTTTCTTTTTATGACCCGTCGACTAAGTGTTGTGCAGAAGTATAGTGCTGTATTTTTTTTCATAATTGCTATCGTAATATCTCAGAATGTTTTTGCACAGGGAGCTGCAGTGTCCGGTAAAGTAGTAGATAAAATATTACAGGAAGAGCTCATAGGGGCAAATGTTGTCTTGTTGAGATTACCGGATTCTACTCAGGTGAACGGGACCGTTACAGATATCGATGGTACTTACAGACTTGGAAATGTATCACAGGGAAGATATGTGGTCAGAGCATCTTATCTGGGTTATTTGTCACTGAGTAAGAATATATCCGTGGCAGATGCAGATCTGAGAGATGTCAGTTTTGAATTGGCAGAAGATGCCAAAGTGCTTCAGGAAACTCAGGTAGAAGCTATTATGCCGCGTATGGTCGTCAAAGACGATACGGTTCAGATGAATGCGGACGCCTTTAAGGTTAATCCTGATGCGGATGCTTCTGATCTGGTGACTAAAATGCCGGGAGTAATGATTCAGGATGGAAAAGTGCAGGCTCAGGGAGAAGAAGTGAAGCGTGTTTTGGTAGACGGGAAAGAATTTTTCGGAGATGACGCCATGATGGTATTGAAAAATCTTCCTGCAGAGATAGTCGATAAAGTGCAGATATATGACCGGTTGAGTGATCAGGCCCAATTCACCGGATTCAATGATGGCAATACGGAAAAGACGATGAACATCATCACCAGGGGACAGATTAAAGATGGTGTTTTTGGCAGGGCGTATGTTGGTTATGGTACAGATAACAGGTATAACGCCGGTGGAAATCTGAATTATTTCAAGGGTACAAGAAGAATATCTTTGGTGGGTCTTTCCAATAATATCAATATTCAGAATTTTAGTAGTGAAGATTTAGTAGGAGTGGCTTCTAGTACAAACAACAGACCTTCCGGAAATATGGGGCCAAGAGGAGGCTCAGGAGGATCCGGATCTCAGGGTGGTGCTCCGGGAGGATTTGGAGAAAACAATGTGAGTAATTTTCTGGTGCCTGGACAAGGAGGAATCAGCCTGACCAATGGCATAGGTTTGAACTATGTGGAAGAATGGAAGAAAGTCAAAATATCTTCCAACTACTTTTATAACAGAACAAAAAACGAGAACAATTCATTATTGGACAGACAGTATCTGACAGAAGATTTTGAGCAGATATATCACCAGGACGGTGCATCTCTGACATATAATAATAACCACAGATTCAGTGCAAAAATCGATTACGATATAGATGATAAAAAATCTTTTACATTCAGACCAAGATTTAGTTTCCAGGATAATGATGCAAGTACACTGGTCAATGCGCTTACTACTCTGATGAATGGAGAAACATTGAGTAAAAGTGAAAATGATAATTCCACAATCAGTAAAGCTTATAATCTCTCTAATTCTATTTTGTATAAGCACAAGCTTGGTAAACAAGGCAGAACTTATAGTGTCAGATTGGAAACGGGATTGAATAACAGGTTTTCTGATAATTATCTTTTGGCCAATAATTACTATTCAGAAAATATTGATTCATTGATTGTGCAGGATCAATGGACAGACGGATTGTCAAAAACACTGACTTTAGGTGGGGAAGTAAATTATACCGAACCTCTCGGCAAGAAAAGCCAGATTCAGGTAAATTATGCTCCTAATTATACTAAATCTACTTCGGATAGATTTACATATCAGTATAATGAAGCTACGAATGATTATACGATCGTGGATCTGAGCCTGAGTAATGTATTCGAAAATGTTAACTGGGCACACAGAACAGGTGCCAGCTACCGGTATAAAGCTGAGAAGCTGGATTTTAATATTGGCATGAACTATCAATATACATCTTTGCTGAGCGACAGAACATTTCCGACAGACATAGATGTAGAAAAATACTATAATAATTTTCTGCCTTCGGCACAGTTGGGATACAAATTTTCGAAATCCAGCAGCGTCAGTTTATTTTACAGAACCAGTGTGAGAACTCCAAATGTGACTCAGCTGCAGGATGTGGTAGATAATACGAATCCATTGATTTTGTCCAGTGGTAACAAAGACCTGGATCAACAATACAGTCATTTTGTAGGTGGCAGATGGCGGTTTGCTCAGGCAGCCAAAGGGCGCTCTGCTTTTATATTTATAGGTGGAGGAGTCAATAACAACTATATCACTAATTCTACAGTACTGGCTGCCAGAGATACAATGATCGGTGATATAGCATTGCCTGCCGGTGGGCAATATACCCGGCCTGTCAACGTCGATGGAAACTGGAATGTGAGATCTTTTATGAATTACGGAACACCGCTGTTATTTATGAAAAGCAATCTGAATGTCATGGCGGGTTTTTCATATAACAGAATACCTAACCTTGTTAACGAGGTTTTGCAATTCAATAATACCTATAACTTCAATACCGGATTTTTGCTGGGAAGTAATATCAGCGAAAAAATAGATTTCCGGGTAGGATACCAGGCCAACTATAATATTGTAAAATACAGTCAAAGATCTTCATCAGATAATAATTACTATACCGGAGTAGCAAATGCTGCAGTCAATGTATTGCCGTGGAAAGGAATAGTGATTTCTTCAGATATCGTGTATAATCATTATATAGGTTTGGCAGATAGTTACAATACCAATTTTGCACTGTGGAATGCCGGAGTAGGATACAAGTTTTTGAAAAACAGAGCAGCAGAACTAAAGCTGCAGGTATTTGATATGCTTGGGGTAAACAACAGCATATCCAGAACAGTTACAGAAACCTATGTGCAGGATTCCAGAGTAGATGTTCTGGGCAGATACTTCATGTTACAATTCACTTATAAGTTCAATAAATTCAATTCAGGCAATAAAAAAGAGGGCTAAAAAGCCCTCCTCTGTTTTTTGTCATGATGAAACATAACTGTCCGTACATCATTTAATCAATCACATGTTTAAACGACGCATGCAAAATTATTAATATGCCAGCAATGTAATTGTCGAATATTGAATGATTATTTATAGAATAATTGTAATTGTATTTGTAGAATAATTTCTGATATTTTTGCCTATCATTTTACTTAAGTTTATACCTGATATAGAATTTGATATGCTGAGAATATTAATTGCTGACGATCATAGCATTGTGAGATTAGGAACTTCCTTATTGTTAAAAGATGAGTTCGGAAATGTAGAAATCAGTGAAGCCGGCAATTTTGATCAGGTAATAGCATTGCTCAGTGACCATCAGTTCGATTTGATTTTATTGGATATCAATATGCCGGGTGGGGACAATCTGGACATGATTCCTTCTATACACCTTCGGGATAAAAATGTAAAAATCCTTGTTTTTTCCAGTTATGACGAATCTGTTTTTGCCATGAGATATATTCAGGCGGGAGCTTCCGGATATCTGGGTAAGGACACAGAAGAAGAAGTCGTTATTCATGCAGTAAAAACTATCCTCAAAGGAGATAAATACATCAGTGAAAAACTGGTACAGCATCAGCTCTCTAATTTCTCTAATAATAAAAGTGAAATAGCAACGCTTTCAGACAGAGAGTGGGAAATTTTGAATCTGCTGGTAAAAGGAAACTCTACATCAGAAATCGCGAATACACTCAATCTGCGACTGAATACTATCAGTACTTATAAAGTAAGAATATTCCAAAAAATGAATGTCAGCAATATCGTTGAGTTGATAGAAAAAGTGAAGCTCAATAAAATGATATAGCAATGGCTTTTTTGATTCACTTACTGAGCTCAGGATTGTTTTCAGGGTGTTTTAGATTTCCTAAGTAGATTTACAACAGAAAATTAAAGCTGAGTTGGGAATTTATACAAATCATAGTCATTTTAACACAGGATGGAAGACGTACTTTATTCTGAGTGCTTTGTGCTTATTGTGCTTTTTTCGGACAGGGCAGGCCGAAGGGATGGCTCATGATGATTTTTTTATCAGGCATTACACCGATGAAGATGGCTTACTGCAAAACTCTGTTGAGAATATAGTCAAAGACGAATCAGGGAATATTTGGATGTCTACTCAGAATGGTCTGGTAAAGTTTGATGGACAAAAATTCAGGATTTTTTTAAAAAAAGAATTAGGTACTGCATCCGACAGGATCATGGCGTTGTCAGGATTTCCTTATATGAAAGGACTCTATGCCCAGAATGTAAGCAATGAATTGCTATGGATTCAAAATGGTACTGCAAGATTGGTACAGGAGGACGAAAAGATATACCAACAGTACATGAAGCTATTCAATACTAACAAAAGCAGAAATGCGTTCGGTAAAAGCGGTTATATTGATTTAGGGGAAGGTGTGGTAAAAAGTATACTCAGATTCAATGATACTTCCAGATATGTCCTGATGGAAGAAAATATTTTAAGTTTTTATAAGCATCAGCAGCTTCAATACATTGTCACTCTACCTATGGACGAAGATGAAGGGATGGACTATTCTGAATTGGTATCTTTTGATGATGAGTTATACTATGCAAAGGATAACAGTATTTATTGGATAGCAAAGGAGGGGGCCCGCACCGTATCTCTTTATCTGGATGGAGTAAAAGATAAAAGAACCGAAAATGTTAAGTACAGATTGTTTCTGACAGATACCGGAAGCTTGAGATGGTTTGTTACTGATGGGGAAAAGCTATATAAAATAGAAAAAATTGACCGCATCACAATTCATGCGACCACAGTTGTAGAGGATTTTTCTTTTGCAAAAAATAATATCAGAGCAGTTCTGTTTGATGAAGCATCCGGCGTTTTTTATCTGGGGAGTATCACCAATGGAATGTATCAGTTGATTCCTAAAAGATTCAATGTCATGATTAATGAAGAAAAAACTTCTAATGTATATTATGCTCAGCTGGAATTTAAAAAAGGATACTTACTGACAGGAACAGGGGAGGTATTTGATATTCAGAGTCAGAAAAAAATGAATATCAAACCCGATGTCAGTACGACTGGCTGGATATATATCAATGACAATCAGGGCAGGATCTGGTGCAGAACCAATCGGGTGGTACATGTATTGGATTCAGCGAACCTAAAAGTGCTGAAGTCATTCAGATTTGGTAGCGGAATTGGTGGAATGGGCTATAATGCACAGGAAGACGCGATTTATCTGGGAGGTACAGATGTACCGTTTTTTAAAAAAATAAAAGCCGGTGATTTTCTGACAACAAATTTTCAGGATTTAGGGAATTTGCGAGGCTTTGCGACTCTGGTAAGATTTGATTCAGAAAGACTCTTAATCGCTACAGAGAGAGGATTATATTTCTATAACCCGGCTACTAATGAAAAAAAGATAGTGCCCGGAACAAATGGGATGTATATCAGAAATATGTTCCGAAATCATTCTGAGAACGGGACTTTTTGGATTATGATAGAAGGACGTGGTGTTTATAAGTTTCACAATGAAGAACTGATACGGCTTCCTTTGGATAAAAATGAATATTTGTTATTCGCTCATTCTATAGTGGATGATGGATTGGGTAATTTTTGGATTTCCTGCAACAAAGGCCTTTTCAGAATACGAAAATCAGAATGGGAAAATTATACTCCGGGAATTTCATATGTAGCCTACCAGTATTTTAACAGGAGCAGCGGTTTTAATACAAATGAATTTAATGGAGGAGCAAATACTGGGCAAATGTTGTCCAACGGAATGATATCATTTTCTTCCATGGATGGAGTTGTGATTTTTGACCCGAAAAAAATACCGGAGCAAAAAATCAATAAAAATCTGGTTGTTAACAGAGTATTGAATGGTAGCGAAATTTTGAATGTAGGTGATACTATTGTCTGGCAAAACAGGAATGCATACTTGAGAATAGAGTTGTCGATACCATATTTCGGAGCATCAGAAGATGTATATTTTGTTTATGCGCTGAACGATAACCCGCCTGTTATTTCTAATGATGGGTGGATTCAGTTTAATTCCCTGTCCGCCGGGACACACCTGATACAGGCATTTGTTCCCATTAGTGGAAATAAAAAAGTACGTAAGAAAATTATCATTCAGGTACCGCCCGGATGGTATGAAAGCTCGTGGTTTTACATCCTGATAATAACGGCACTGTTATATCTGATTTTTTTATTGGTCAGGTATAACATCAGAAGACTAAAAAATGAAAATAATCTTTTGGAAGAGGCTGTAGGGAAAAGGACAAAAGAGCTCGAAAATGCAGTGCAGATATTACGGGAATCAGAAAGTAGGTTGAATAAAGAGCTGTATTTTCAACAGAGTTTAAATAGTAATGTTGCTCATAATATCAAAACCCCATTAAGATACCTGAAGTCTTCTATGGGGAGATTTCATCAGATGCTGTTAAAGCAGGACAATGAGTCTAATAAAAACGAATCAAAGAGAATATTTGATGCCACAGAGGAATTGTATAATTCTACAGTGCAGTTTATTACGTACATGAAAGCTGCCAACAAGCTTGGGAATCCTCAGATCGAAAGGATGATTATCAGAGATGTGGCACAGGAGTCAGTAGAATTTTACCGTAAATTTTTGGATGAGAATACGATCAAAATTATCAATCACATTGATGAAAAATATATAATTGATTCGCCGCCTGATTTTTTTAAATTGATGATGAGCAATTTTCTGGATAACTCTATCAAACATGCAAAAGCTGATGTGGTTGAATTATACAGTCAGATCAGAAACGGAGAGTTGTGTATAGTAGTGAAAGATAACGGAGTAGGAATTCCGCCGGAGTACGTAGATATGTTCAATGAATATTTTCAGCTGAGTAGTAACACATCTTTGAGGGATGTCTATGTGGATATAGGAATCGGATATTTCACAATAAAAGAAATGCTTCCATTTGTGGGTGCCAAGATAGAATTTTCAGAAAATGTAGAAGCCGGAGCTGAAATCAAAATCGTATTTAAAAAATTTATGGAAATCACGTAATATAAAATTGAATATTCATGTAGATTGTTCATATCGGTCAGACAGGATCATGACATTGTCCGGGTTTCCTGAACGGAGCTTTTTGCCCGGAATGTGGGTGATGTTTTATGAAAAAGTTGATTTTTACCTGTTTTCAGGGTAATCAAATCATTGAAAATTCATTTAAAGCAGGTAGTAGATTCTTGTTAATTTGCAAAAAATTAACAGATAATTTGCAAAATGATAATTTTTTCATACATATTTGTTCCGGTTTAAGAAACCAAGAAAAAATAATAAATAACATGATGAAAAAATTATTAGCTACAACTTTACTTGCAGGAGCGTTGTTGGGAACAGCTCAGGCAGCAGCAGAGAAAGATGATTTCCAGTTCGGTATCAGAATGGGAGCACAGTTTTCAAAATTAAGAGGTGAGTCAGATTTTAATTTTGAATCCAAGTATTCAAAAGCACTTACCGGGCCTGCATTCGGTTTTATTTTTGAAATTCCCGTGAATGCCTATTTTGAAATCAGACCAGAGTTGAATTTTGGTTCACAGGGACATAAATTTGCTTTACCTAATGATGTAAATTATAATTATTGGATGGGCTATGTTCAGGTGCCTGTATTATTCAGAGGTCAGTTTGGTTCTGATAAGGTAAGGGGTTTTCTTCAGGCTGGTCCTCAATTTGGTTATGGTGCATTTATTTTAGCCAGAGCAAAAGATGGCAACGGCAATAAGGAAAAAGATTCTTACTCATTTAAGGATCAGAGTTTAAAACCTTTTGATGCAGGTATTACAATTGGTGCCGGTGTTGAATTTCCTGCTGCTAAAGGTATTGAGCTAGAGGTTCGTTACTATGGAGGTATGGCCAATATTAATGATTACGGTGTTGACGGCTTAAAAACAAAAAATCAGTCCATTCACACGACTGTTGCTTTCAAATTTTAAAAAAATCAATAAAAATATTGCGGCACTATCTTCGGATAGTGCTTTTTTGTTTTAATTGGAACAATTTTAGATATAACCGTTTCGTATAGACATTTGTCAATTGAATTGGTATTATTGCACTATAAAAGTTATTATATGAAAATACAGCATCTATCAGCTGTTTGGCTGCTCTTGGTAATGTTGGGCTTTAGCAAACAACTTTCCGCTCAGGATGATCAGAAAAAATTACCCATACAGGTAGCTGCAATTACAGATATGGATTTGGGTGATCCTATTTCTTTCTCACCGGGTATGATGCTCGATATAGGATTCAGGATCATGAATAAGCCCAAAGTGAAAAATCAGAGAGTCAGAGAACGGGAGTTTTATGTGAAACCCTTCCTTGGATTTTATAAAAGAGAAGATTATCACACTGCTGTGATGCTGGGTAGTGATATCACATACAGAGGTACTTATCCTTCCGGTATATTCTGGGATGCCAATATAGGAGCAGGATATATGCATCTGTTTTATAACACTCCTGTTTATGTATATGAAAACGGGGTATTTACAGAGAAAAAATTTCAGGGTTATGCCAATGTTGTTGTCAAAGGAGCTATCAATCTGGGATATGATTTCAGTAAAAACAATGAAAAGCTGCCACTGGGGATGTATGTAGGCGGAGGGATGTTTTTCAGATATCCCAATAATGACCACTGGGTCAAACATCCGTATATGCAATTAGGCTTGATGTACACTATCAGAAAAGACAAAAAATAAAATTCATGAAAAAGCTGTTCAATATATTTCTCCTTTTATTCGTAGCAGGTCTTACAGCCTGTTCAAAATATGAAGATCCGGGAGCCGGAATGACAGATAAATACTATCATGTAAAAGTAGATGGCATTGCACTCCCTGTACGTGTAGCAGGTAAAGAAAGCTCGGATGTTGCACTGATCATGACACATGGAGGCCCTGGTGGCTCTTCTCAGACATTCAGGCTAACTGCCGGAATCAAAAGTCTGGAGACTGATTACAAAATCATCTATTGGGACCAGAGGGGCTCCGGTATTACACAGGGTAATCCTTCCAAAGCAGAGATCACAATAGAGCAATATGCAAAAGATCTGGATGCGATAGTTGAATTTACCAGACAAATCGTCGGCGCTAAAAGTCTTTTTCTTTTAGGGCATAGCTGGGGTGGAGGTTTGACTGCATATTATCTGACAGAAGATCCGTCCCGCCAGGATAAGCTCAAAGGATATATCAATGTTTGCGGTGCATATAATGTTCCCGGAGGGCTTACAGCTTCCAGGCAATGGGTATTGAATGGTGCAGCTGCAAGTATCGCGCTCAACAAGGACGTAGACTACTGGAAAAAGGCAATAGAGTATTATAAAACCAATACACAGATTACAGCAGATAATTTTGTAGAGCATGCTACTTATCTGGGTAAGTTGAATGGAGGCAGGTACAATAAAAATGTCAAAGTAGAAAAGTCCTACATGCCTAAGTTTGAGATTATTGCATTCCTGAACAATCCCTTTTTCGTAGGACATAATATTACCTATAAAGGAAATTCGATCTACACTCATCTCAATCTGACAGGAGAATTGCATAAAATCAAATTACCTACATTTCTGATGTGGGGTAAGCATGACGGACTGCTTCCTCCACACAGGATTCCTAATGATGTAGTCGGGACAGCGCTTGCAGATGATTTTCTGGCAAATGTAGGCACACCGGATGGCAATATCTTTTATATGGAATACCAAAACTCCGCGCATGAACCTATGGCAGAAGAAGGAGTGAAATTCGCTACTGATCTCAAGGTGTTTTTGAATAAATATAAATAATAGCAGAAAGGTTGTCTGATAGTTTCTCTGTTGAAAACAAAAATAACAGTACTATTCAGCAACCTTTTTGATTTTTGAGATTACTGTAAAAGATATTATTGGTATGATCCGTTTGTTTTTATCAGCATTGGCATTAGCAGGTATTCATCATTTACAGGCCAATACATTTCAACTATTCATAGGAAATGAGCCTGCATTGGCATTGAAAAATGTTGTACCGGTTACACAAAATTCTGTCACATGGAACAGCCATAATCTTTTATATTATACTTCCGGTGTTGATTCTAACCGTACCTTGATACAGATATTTGATGCTGATGGCGTACGTAATACCCAATCCGAATTTCCATTTATTGCAAAAGGGCTCTGGTATAACACATCTCTGGATTTTCTGGAAGCATATAATGCAATCAATAATTCATGCATCTCTTTTTTCCTGGATGATGAAGGGATTTTTGAAAATGGGGACACTCTGAGCGGAGTACAGGAATTGCAGGAAGCTGCCGAACGTTCAGTTTTTACAGTTTACAATCCGGAGAAGGATGTTTATTCCTATCTGGAACCCGTCACAGGCAGTGTTATAGAAGTCGAATCCCATACCGGAGAAATTACGAACTATATCCCTGTAGAATTCCCTGTAGAGAAATCAAGATTAGTCATCGACCAGCTGATTTATACCGGCATAGATCATGTGCCGTATGCTATAGCCAATAAATCAGATAATCTGTTGTACTTTATTGACAATGAAGGCAAAGTTGTCCGACAGGTAGATATGCCTTTAATTACCTTTGTTCCGGCTAATTACAGCATTGCCAATGGAATGTTCTGGCTGTATAATCTTGAAGATACGACCTGGTATGGATTTCCTATTCAGTAGACAGTAAAGAACTGCTCATGCCGGTCGTAGAAAATCCCCCGTCGTGATACAGATTCTGCATAGTTACCATTCTGGTATAATCTGAAAACAGCGTGATACAGAAGTCCGCACAGGATTGTGCGTCAGCATTACCCAGCGGAGCTATCCTGTCTGAATAATCATAAAAAGACTTGAAATTATCTATTCCGTTTCCGGCAGTTGTCATAGTAGGTGACTGGCTGACAGTATTGATACGTACATGCTTCCTTTGGCCGTAGTAGTAGCCAAAGTTTCTTGCGATAGATTCCAGTGTGGCTTTTGCATCCGCCATATCACCATATCCCGGAAAAGTCTTTTGAGCAGCTACGTATGTCAGTGCTACCACAGATGCACCGGTTGCAAGCGCATCCATTGCCCAGGCAGTTTGTAGTATTTTGTGTAGAGACAGTGCCGAAATATCCAGTGTTTTCTGATAAAACTGGTAGTCCAGGGCTGTATAAGATTTTTTCTTTCTCACGTTGGGAGACATTCCCACTGCATGTAAAATAAAATCTATAGAACCACCAAGATGATCCATACTTTGCTCAAAGAGATTTTTCAGATCATCTACATTCGTAGCATCTGCCGGGATTAACAATGTCTGGCATTCATCAGCAAGCTGTTGCCCGTTGCCCATTCTGATAGCTACCGGAGCATTTGTCAGAGTGAAAGTTGCCCCTGCATTTTTAGCAGCCAGAGCGACCTGCCATGCAATAGATTTCCGGTCTAAAGCACCAAAAATAATTCCCCGTTTGCCTTGTAGAATAGGATAATTCATACCTTGAAGATAAAAATCTTTTTCTTTTTGGAGAATCCTGTCACATCTCGATACACTCAGTAACCACGCCAGACTTTACTGATCCGTCTCTATCTCTGCTCCACTTCATTCTGTTGAGGGATACTGGTGCTATCCCTTTTTCAGCGAGGAACTGTGGAGTAAGTTGTGTTTGGTCGTTTATCAGCTTTTGGGCCAGCCTTATAGTTAGCCGTCGGATGATACGTGTAATTATTTTTTCAGGAATTTAGCAGTCTGTACAAGATTGCTATCCTGAATTTTGATAAGATACATTTGCGCTGGTAAGTGAGCTACCGGTACGTTAATTTGCAAGTCCTGGGTCTTTTGTGAGTAAACTATTCGTCCCTGTATATCGATGATTTCTAAAGTTTTATTGGAAGCTTCTTCAAACCTTATATGTACGACTTCAGATGCTGGATTGGGATAAATATGTAACTTCCTTTCGTTTTGTTTTACATATGTGCTGACAGGATATTTATACCGGTATTGTCTGTAATTTATCCAACTGCCATCTACAAAATTTTCAGTAACTTTTGTAATTAACTGATTGGCTTCATTATAAATATTTGTGTCCTTATTCTGATATAAATACTGTTCAAGTTCTGTATTCCATGATGAAAAATTCGTCTGAACTACATTGTCCTGAATATCAAAAATATTTTCTTCCTTATCTGAAGGAATCCAGCCTTCTTCTGTGGCTATGTTTCTTTCAATTCTTTCCAAAAGATTATTTTCTGTATAAAAATAGTTAATGAGTAAATTGTCAGTACCATTTGTATCTATGCTATACAGTTTTACCAGCTCGGAAATCAATAAATTATTACTATCGTAGCTATAATGTGAACTGCGGTCAGTGTACCAGGGATAAAACGGTGACCAAATTTGAGTGGTTTGACTTATTTTTAAGCCAGCAGAATCATATTCATAAAAAACTCTGTCAAATGGCTGCCAAACCCATTCATCATAAATATTAACTGTGTACTCTTCCCACAAATGTGATTTTAATCTTCCGAATTCATCATATTCATAAGTGGTTCTTTGATAATCAATCCAGTTCTCTTCAAATTCAATTTTCATTCTGCTGAATTTTTCAGTAAGAAGTCCGGCACTGTTATATGTATATAGTTCTTCGTAAACCTTTTCCCATTCAGATGGAGTTAGACTCTCTCCGTATAGTACCATACTGGTTAATCTGTCATCAGTATAATTATAATCAACATAGCCAAGTTCATACCAACCTTCTTCAGTCCAGATATCGTGATGGATCTTAGTTGGGTTTTGGGCAAAAGCAGTAAATAATGCGAAAAACGCAAATAGATTTGTACAAATATTTTTCATAGTAAATAGGTTTATATCAAAAATAAGTTTTACATTTTATATGTACAATAGATAGGTTTAGTTTTTAATCTTATTTTTTATATATTTTTATTTTAAACTCGAATGCTGTATTTGCCGAAGTTTCAAAAACTTTCAGGATTATATAAATGAAATGCAGCGGAAACAGGTCTATATTGAAGGTGACCAATAATAAAAAAATGTTCTGATGCTTTTATAGAATCAAGCTCCAGCAATATAACGTAACGGCGGAAATAGGAATACCATAATTGATCAAAGCTGCAGATAACCTCGGGCGCAAACCATGATCGGAAGCGATGATAGAAGCTGTGATCATAGGTGGCATCGCAAGTTCCAAAACAGAAACGTCATAAAGAATACCTTCCAGCTGAGCTATTTTGAAGATGAAAAAAATGAGCATAGGGCCTAAGATCAGCTTGTATGCCATTCCCCAGCTGAATTGTCTGACATCTACATCCTTAAAGCTGAAAGTAAACTGCATGCCTATTGATAAAAATGCCAGCGGATTGGTCCAGCTTCCTATATAATTCAGAATATTGAGTATCTCTATATCTCCTGAAATTTTAGAATGAAATACTTCTGCCGGCAGCAAAAGTGCAATGAAGAAACATGAAAATGCGGGGAATTTTATCAGTCTCCATAACATGCTGGCAGGAGACAAGTTAGTCGCACTGGCATAGGCAGCTAAAGCTATTCCCAATGTAGATAGACAAGCGAAAGTGCCCGGTTGATCAACAAAAATTGCATATTGTAAGCCTTCCTCTCCATACAAAAGTTTAGTAACAGGATATCCTACAAATGAAGTATTTCCCAGCCCGCAAACCATTGTGAGAGCTGCCCAGGTTTTTTTATCCCATTTAAATAAATATGCTAAGATTCCAAAGAAGATTCCGGCCACTAAGAATAGCATCCACGCAGATAGCGTAGGCACGATGTATTCAAATTTCAGTTCCAGCTGACTGATTTTTTCCAGCGTGATAGCGGGAATGGTAACGTATAAAATGAACTGATTGATTTTTTTATAGGTATCCTCCGGTAGCAGATGCCATTTTTTAACAGCAAATCCTATCGCCAGGCTAATCAGTAGAAATGGTAACGTCTGATGAAACATTTCGACGCAAATATATAAAATTAGAAACAAGAGCCAAGATGGAAGACAGATCGACAGGTTTTCAGTGAAAACGATTGTCTGTGGCCACTTTCCCGAGGTGCTGTCTGTTGGATGTTGTCAAAAAACTACATCCACTTTACCTTGTCAGCGATCGTAGAATTTCTTTTACCATCAGGGAAGTGGTCATTTTCTATTTTCCCTAAAAAGATAAATCCTATCATCAGATCCTCTTCTCTTAAACCAAATGCGTCTTTCATAGACTGATGATAACACATGCCTCCGGTTGCCCAGAAGCTGGCAACGTTATGTGAGGTTGCAACAAGTATCATATTCTGTACGGCACAAGCTACTGCTGCAATTTCTTCCTGCAGTGGAATATTGTTCCTGTCTGTTCTTTTCAGATATGTGACAATCACATGGGATGCTTTGTCTGCCCGATGTAATAGCTTGTCATATTTTTTTTCTAAAAATTGTTCTTCAGGAGTATGTTTTTTGTATAAATCAGCATGTAGCTTTCCAAACTCCTTTACTTTACTGCTTTCATATACTATAAATCTCCACGGCTCGGTGAGCCCGTGAGTAGGAGCCCAGTTGGCTGCCTCAAGAATTTCCTGTACGATTTGACGGTCTACCGCTTTCCCATTGAAGTTATCAGGATCAGTTGTTCTTCTTTTTTTGATGATTCCTCTGACAATCAATGATAGATCCATAGCTTTGAATTATTTTCAGGCTAAAATAAGGAAAATGATTGTCATTACAGGTGCGGCAGGATTTATTGGAAGTGCATTACTTGCATATTTTAATGAAAAAAAAATCATGGATGCAGTCCTGGCGGACAACTTCGAAACTCCTTTCCGGCACCGGAATCTTGCATGGAAATATTACGGACAAACTGTCGCAAGAGAAGATTTTCAGCAATTTCTGATTGATAATGTAGAAGATATAGATGCTGTAATTCATCTGGGTGCCAAGTCCGGATACCTGCATGAAGGATGGGAACAGCAAAGGGGCGATTACTTCCGTTTACATCAGTGGTTATGGCGATATTGTGTGGATAACTCAAAACCTTTTTTGTTCGCAAGCTCAGCAGCAGTCTATGGCGATGGGAGTCTGGGCTTCAAAGATGATGAAGAAACTTCCCTAAGGTTGGAGCCTCATCATCCTTACGCTCAAATGAGATTAAAAGTGGACAATTGGTCATTAATACAGAAAGAACAGCCGCCGTTCTGGGCTGCATTGAGGATGTCAAATGTTTATGGACCCAATGAATACCATAAGATGAACAATGCATCCATTATCTACAAGGGATACAATGAGATTCTTTCTTATAACTCCATGAGATTATTTGCTTCAGATCATCCTGAATTTGAAGATGGTGGTATGCTGAGAGATTTTATTTATGTCAAAGATGTTATAAAAATGATTTGGTTTTTATTGGACAAAAAACCTGAGTCCGGAATTTATAATATCGGCAGTGGGACAGGTGTCAGCTTTAAAGATGCTATCAATATTGTGTTCGAAGAGCTGATGATTCCCCGCAGGTATGAATTTGAACCGATTGCAGAGAGCCTGAAGGATTCTTTTCCATATCAGGTAGCGTTGGATATCAGTAAAATCAGGGATGCAGGTTATCAGGATGAAATTATCAAAGTGGATAAAGGAGTCAGAGATTACATCCAAAAGTATCTGATGCGGGGAGAATTTTACTAGGATCTCACGGTACTCGTATTTAACTTTTGGGGGAATGTTCGACAAAAAAGATAGCCAAGCCACGAATTCACTAATAAATGGATAATTTTTCTGTTTCTTTCTTAAACACGCATTCTGATGATAAATGATAGTAAAAGGCTCTTTGTCTTGCTAAAAAATCAATTCGTGTATTAGTGGCAAACGATAAACTTTTAAATGTGAACGCCATGCCAGGTTCCTGCAAAAGAAAATTTTGTCAATATATTTTAAATAAAAAAAGAGTACCCCAAGTCAGAAGGGTACTCCCAAAGCAAATTAATTAGGAATTATGTATGACTCTGCTTTTTCGATATTTATTTGTTAATGACTTCGGCCGTTCCGTTGGTAGTCACTTCCAAAGATGGTGTTCCTGTATAGTATAGCCTGGATGTTCCGTTTAGTTTTCCTTTGATCGACTCAGACACATTGACACTGGCTTCCGAATTTCCATCAATCCTTACTTCGATATTTTTGTGATCGATTTTATTTCCTTCGTATCTGCTCATCCCTTCTATATTCAGATTAGCATTGTCGATTGTAGAAGATCCTTTTATGACAGAAATACCTTCAATCTGTGCAGACAGATTTTTAACCGTATTGTCGTATAACGTGATAGTTGAGCTGCCTTCTACTTCTACATTTAATTTGTCCTGTAAAAACCCACTTATTGTGGTATTAGTCAATCCCGATGCAGTAACATTTGTTAGATCGGGAGTGAAAACTTTGACTTTATAAGCTTGTTTTCCCGGATGAAGCTTAAAGCTTCCGTCCTTCATGCCCAGCTCCAGCGTATTGCCACTGGTTGATACGTCGATTGCCCCGGTAAGGTTAATTAAAACCTTTGTCTCATTGGAATAAATAATTTCGGTGTCAATAAATCCACTGATTTCTACATCAGAGAAGCTGCTGGATGGAGTTACATCTGCCCAACCTCTGGTAGCGATATTTTGTGTTGTAACACCTGATAAAGGAACTAAAAATCCATTGTCCAGTTTCCAGAGATTATTTTCCATTCCGTATTCTATATCCTCGTCCAGATTTTTTATACGTGGCAGCTTTTCCAGAATATGTTCTACATTGTCAAAGACAAGAGTTTTTCCGTTCGGAATGTAGACAGTCAGCTCTACCTGTTGGAATCTGAATTTCGGATCTCCCAGTTTATTTTGAATATAATCATTGAATATTAACGTGTCTCCTGATTTCCTGTATTCATAGCTGATATTTTTTACATTTTGGGTAGCATTATTAAGATTGGTCCCTCTGGAGTACAATTCCTCAAATATATGAATGTCCTGATCCGGGCTTTGAGCAATGTTTACTTTTACCATACCATTGTAGATGCCTCCGTTGACTATTTTCCAGCCTTCCCAATGAATACCTACGTTTGAATAGTCTTCTACAAGCGGATTTTCATAGGGTTGAGATGCAATGTAGATGGTATCATTGAATGTAGAGCCTGAGATAATTTCTTCATTCTGAACTTTTTTCTGATTTGAAAAATGTCTGAATGCATCTACAGTACCAATGAAAGTGATCAGGAATGTTCCCAGCCAAAGGATACCGATCGTAATGCCTACTGGTTTCTTTAAGGGTTTTTTATTCGATGAAAAGAGTTGGAATGGTAATAAAATCAAGAACAGGGAAGATAAGACCATTAATATCACAAATGAAATGACCGTGATATATGCGATAGCTTTGCTTTCAAAAATAAATTCAGCAAGAGCCGGAGCTATGGTTAAAGAACCGATGCCTGTTGCAAAGAACGAAAACACCAGAGATAGTGTCAGGATGACCAGTATAATCAACAAAAAGACTTTGACGATTTTTAACAGAACTTTGAAGATCGTTATCAGTACATCTCCGATTCCTTTAGTTGTTCTCTGAATGGTTTCTTTTCCATTCATATCGTTGAAAGAATTGCTGACATTGTTAATACCGTCTTTGATAGTTCTTTCGATATTTTCCAGATTGATAGGCTCACCTTTCATCTGAAGCTTTTCTGAAGCAGTAGTAGCTTCCGGTAATAAAATCCATAAAACGATGTATATAAGTATACCACTGCCAAATCCGGCAATTACAGAAATGACAAAGAGTAACCTTAACCAGATAGGATCATTGATACCCAGATACTGACTTAATCCTGAACAAACTCCGGCAACTTTTTGCTGGCTGGTATCTCTGAACATTTTACGGGTAGCTTTTTGTTGAGCATAGTTTACATTGGTATCACTCTCTGCCTCTTCATCGGTATGTTGTTCCGGGCTTCCCAGCATCTGGATGATATTCAGAACCTGTTCTTTTTCGATGATTTTCTTGACATCATTTTTATTATCTGCCAGAAATATTTCAGAAATACGCGCTTCAATATCAGCCATGATTTCATCACCACCTTCTTCTTTCTGATAAATATTCTTCAAAGATCTGAGGTAGTTAGACAGAATTTCAAAAGCATCCTCATTGATGTGGAAGATCTGTCCTGCGAGATTTATAGTGAATGTTTTAAACATTGTAAGATGAGTTAGATGGATTTTGAATAGATTTTGTGGTAGTTTTCACGGCATGCTCCAGCTCGTTCCAAGTTTGTAATAGTTCTTTTAATGCCTGATGTCCCTGAGATGTCAGCGTGAAATATTTTCTTGGGGGCCCGGATGTAGATTCCTTCCATTCGTAAGTCAGCAATCCTGAATTTTTCAACCTGGTCAGAAGGGGATATACAGTACCTTCCACTACCAGCAGGTTAGCTGATTTCAAACCTTCCAAAATATCCGAGGCATATACCTCGCCATCTGAGATGATGCCCAGAATGCAAAATTCCAGAATACCTTTTCTCATTTGGACTCTTGTATTTTCTACATTGATTGTTGTCATGCAATGTTCTTTTATAGTTCGTGTTCGATCACAAGATTGTGCTTTTTGCTTTTCCCGAATGGATCTACCGGCATATTGCTGATCATGTTGATGATCTTTTGGTGCAATTCAGGATGGGTACTGTGAATATAAATGACATAGTTTTTGTTGTTGTCATTCACAATATATTCCACCTGGATTCTGGCGACTTGCTTTGGCTGAGAGATTTGTTGTACCTCATCTTTCTTGCTGACAAAGGATGAAATAACGTTCACAGGTTGCTCAAAGAAGAAATCAGCTGCCTGAGCGGAATCAGTTATAAAAAAGCTTCCTAATCCCAGAGTTGTAAGAAGTAATATTGTTTTCATAGCTAATAGTTTTTAATACCAGTAATTTTGTAATGCAAATATATAGTTATTGAAAGGTAATATGCAATACATAGTACTAGTGAATTTTGATATTATTTATTAAATAATTGATATTCAGTTATTTGTGTTTTTGTTATTTTTTATTTTTAACACTCGTTAATGATTGCAGAGGCTTTAAAGGGTGTTTTGTACAGACTGAAATAGAAACTTTCACAGGGTAGGCCCGTAAATAGGAGAAAGAAAATCTTATGAAACAGAAAAAGAACAGCTCAATCATCTCTCAATTATTTCAATTGATAGTCGTTGCAGCGATTATAGGAGGATTAGTATATCTGGTGAAAAGATTTCTGGATCCAGGTGGGAACGATAAAGGAGATACCAAGAAATCCGAAGATATGGAAATCGTAAAAGATGATGAAGAATAGTCAGATAATGATATAGCTTTTAGGTCATAATTGAGAAATGGAATTATTGTAGAGTGGATATGTAGAATTCAATTGCAAAAATCTGTACGGAATTTCTATAAATCTGTTTTCTTTCAGTGAAGACTTAAGTACATAAAACTCTATCTTTTTATTGAAAATTTCAGAATATATAGCGGAAAAAGCAAAGTAGACAGAAACATTCCGTCTCCATATCGGAGATCTTGCATAGGAATAAGAAAAGAAAGCAGGTTGTATGTAAAAATTAAAAAAGCTGATAAAATGAGAGCGATATGAATAAATCGCTTCGTTTCTTTCCAATAAAATTCATTTAGAATATTCAGTATGAAAAATAATGAGAATGGAATGAATAGAAACAGTTCATCAATGATATAGCTGCTTTGCCATTCAATATTAAATTCGTCAATAGGGGTGAAAAAATAACAATATGGGATAAAAAAGACCAGAAAACTGATGGATAGAATAAGATATTTTAGAAGTGCTCGAACTGCTTTCATTGTTCCTGAAAATACAAAAACTTACACCACAACCCACCCGTTCTCTTTCAGTAATTGTCCGGCAGGAGTATTCAGTAACAGCTCAATAGCTTCTCCGGTGGCAGATTGATAACTTTCACTGATTTGTTTGTAAGAGTTATTCTGAGCAGAGGAAGGATGCAAATCGGGAAGATGTTGCTCCAGCCACTCTGCAACAGATTTCTGACAGGGAATATCTATCGTTTCACTCAGGTGAAAAATACGTAGATACGTTTCCTCAAAGGTTTTTCCCTTGCGTTGATATTTGTTGGAAATAGACTGAATAGAGGCCCCTAACCAATACACTTTATGATGCGCCGGAGTTTCTTTGAAAGATTTCTTTTTGATATAGCTTTCAATCAGATAAGGAGGATGTGTGGTTCTGGGTACTTTGAAATCAAACCATGAATAAAGAGGATTTTCAAAGCAGATACCATGCATGTAGTTGAACAGAGATTTTTTCAATCCTTCGCTGAATTTATCATGCTGAGTACCTGTCAGATCCACAAATTCCAGATCATTGTTCGCAAAGCTCCCCAATTCAGAAGTGGTGATTCTAATGTTGTATTTTTCGGGATGTTTACCCACGGGGCTATGAGTTGTCAGAGCAAACTGATGCCAGAATCCCGAGTGTACGATTTGTTGTTCGAACAGTTGTCTGACAACCTCCAGGGAATCAATTGTTTCCTGTGCAGTCTGAGTCGGGTATCCATACATCAGGTAGGCATGTACCATGATACCCGCCTGTGTAAATGAGTGAGTGACCTTAGAAACCTGTTCGATAGTGACACCTTTATCTATCAGTGCCAACAATCTGTCAGAGGCGACTTCCAGTCCACCGGAAACAGCAATACAGCCGGAAGCTTTGAGCAACAAACATAAATCAGGTGTAAAATTTTTCTCAAAGCGGATATTGGTCCACCATGAAATAGTCAATCCTCTGCGGATGATTTCGAGTGCCAGTTCTTTGAGCAGGGAAGGGGGAGCTGCTTCATCTACAAAATGAAAACCTCTTTCACCGGTTTCTTTGATGAGCGTTTCTATCTTATCGCAAAGGTGTTTCGCAGTGCCTGGTTCATAACGGCCGATATAGTCCAGTGTAATATCACAAAAAGTACATTTGCCCCAGTAGCAGCCATGTGCCAGCGTAAGCTTATTCCATCTCCCGTCACTCCATAGCCGATGCATGGGATTGGCCATCTCTATCACAGAAAGATATTTATCCAGATGTAAATCGCTGTAATCTGGCGTGCCTGCCTGTGCCTGCGGAAAATCTGCTATCGGACTGTCATTGTAATATTGGACCTGATTGTTTTCATCCAAAGCAAAAGTTCTTTTAAGCAGATTTTTTGATGTGTTTTCTTTTAGGTGTTGGATCAATGCTAATACAGGAGCCTCTCCGTCATCCAAAGTGATGAAATCTACAAATTCAAAGACTTTTGGGTCAGAAACAGAACGTAGCTCCGTATTCGGAAAACCACCGCCCATACTGATTCTGATGCCGGGGTGATGTTGCTTTATCCATTGGGCACACTTAAAAGCACTGTACAGATTGCCGGGGAAAGGTACTGCAAAACCTATCAGATAAGGTTGATGCTTTTGTATCGCTTTTTCCAGTAGATCTGTAGTGACATTATCTATATAGGAGCTATTCTCCTGTAGATGGTGGTACAATTCGTCGAAAGTATGAGCTGAACGTCCCAATCTTTCTGCATAACGGCTGAATCCGAATTGTGGATCTACCTGCTCTATTATCAGGTCAGAAATATCTTCCAGATATAATGTGCAAAGATGACGGGCTTTGTCCTGAATACCCATAGAGCCGAATGCCCATTCCATTTCTTCCAGCAATTGAAATCTGGATGCTTCCGGCAGATATCCTCTTGAGCATATCTGATGTGCCAGTGTAGGATGCTGATGTTGGAGGAATTCTATTACTCTGTCTATTGTCTGAAGATAAAATGGTGCTAATGCTAAAATTCTCTGAACGTTTTCTGAGAGTGTGGAAATGTCTTTCTGACGAATAGTGTCGAAGATTTTTCTCAATCCTTTGGAAGAAAATATTTCAAGGATAACATCTATTCCCAAATCCATCTGAACACAAGGGATGTTTTGTGTATTCAGAAAGCCTTTTAAGTAAGGGGTGGCCGGATACGGGGTATTCAGCTGGGTAAAAGGCGGTGTGATCAGTAGGATAGGAGCTTCCACAGTGTAAAAGTAGAAAAAGGGAATGAACCGCTGGGGTATTTGTTTTGGATGAGAGATTTTTGAAATTAGAAAATCAATCTTAAACCTAATTTGTATAGTTACGAAGATTATTTGTAAATATTTTTAATTCTGACTATTTTACATAAAAGCATTTATTCGACAGGGATTATGCTAGAGTGAATAGGCTTTTTAATTCCCATTAGTCTTAGGTCAATATCAATTTTTTAGTTGCCAAATGTGATAGCAAATATTGTTATAACTGAGACACACTTAAAAAGTCAGAAATATATTTTAACAACTAAAATCAATAATAATGAAATGGGTATTTACATTATTTTTTCTATTTGTGATGCAATACGGAGTCTCTGAGGCTCAAACTACCGGGAAGTATAAGTATTGTCAGATTTATTACAACAACCCATGTTATTCAGATAGCTACTTCAATATATATTATCCCGATAGAACAGAAAAAAACGTATCAGGAAGTTTATACGAAGTAATGAATAAATTAGGGAGTCAAGGCTGGGAGTTAGTGACCAGTACTGTGAGAGATTATGATTGCGGAACAGAATATGAGTATATTTTCAAATTAAAAATGTAGTTATTCTTTAAAAGGCACAAAGTTCGTCTCTGTTGTAGAATAAATATGTGTCGGAAGATTAATGACGGAGGTAGTTGTTAATTAAAAGTGTGACAGCTCACTATTTGTGAAAAAGTTGTACCTTTGCGCTCCGTTGGGGTACCAACGGGAACAATTAATTTATTTTTTAACCTTTAAAACAATCGTTGTGTCTGAACAACAAAAACAAACCGCTGAGTTCGATTGGAACATAAGCAAACACGGAGCTTTAACTTATACTTCTACAAAGAAAAAAGAGTTGGAAGATCTTTATGACGGTACATTCAAAACTTTCGAAGAGGGAGAAATCGTAACTGGTACAGTTACAGCTATCACTGATTCTGATGTAGTATTGAATATCGGTTTCAAATCTGATGGTTTAATTCCTCGCTCTGAATTCAGAGAGCTTGACCTTAAAGTAGGTGATGACGTAGAAGTTTACGTTGAATCTAAAGAAAACAAAAAAGGTCAGCTGATCTTATCCAGAAGAAAAGCGAAATTAACTCAGGCTTGGGATAAAATCGTTAAAGCTCACGAAGAAGACATTATCGTTAATGGTCGCGTGGTAAGCAAAACAAAAGGTGGTCTTATCGTGGATGTTTTCGGTATGGAAACATTCTTGCCGGGATCTCAAATTGACGTGAAACCTATCCTTGACTACGATCAATTCGTAGGTAAAACGATGGAGTTCAAAGTGGTAAAAGTAAATGAAGTGATCAAAAATGCTGTGGTTTCTCACAAAGCATTAATTGAGAGCGACTTAGAGTCACAACGTCAGGAAATCATCTCTAAACTAGAGAAAGGTCAGGTACTTGAAGGTACTATCAAAAATATCACTGACTTCGGTGCGTTCATCGACTTGGGTGGTGTAGATGGTCTGTTGTACATCACTGATATCTCCTGGGGCAGAATCAACCACCCGTCTGAGGTGTTGGAGCTTAACCAGAAAATCAACGTGGTTGTATTGGAGTTTGATGACAACAAGAAAAGAATTTCTTTGGGTCTTAAACAATTACAATCTCACCCATGGGATACATTACCTGAAGGCATCGTAGAAGGAGCTAAAGTGGAAGGTAAAATCGTTAATATCGAAGATTACGGATCCTTCCTTGAAATCACTCCTGGTGTAGAAGGTTTGATCCACGTTTCTGAAGTAAACTGGAGTAACCAACCAATCAACTCAAGAGATTTCTTCCATTTGGGAGATACTTTCGAAGCTATTGTAGTAACAGTAGATAGAGAAGAGCGTAAAATGTCTCTGAGCTTGAAACAGATGTCCGAAGATCCTTGGAAAGCAGTATCTGAGAAATATCCTGTAGGAAGCCGTCACAAAGGTTTAGTGAAAAACATCACTCCTTACGGTGTATTTGTAGAGTTGGATGATGTTATCGGTGGTATGGTTCATATCTCTGACTTATCATGGACTAAACGTTTCAACCACCCGTCTGAATTTACGAAAGTAGGTGAAGAGCTGGAAGTTGTTGTCAACGAAATCGATGGTGAAAACCGCAAAATCGTTTTAGGCCACAAACAATTGGAAGAAGATCCATGGGATACTTTTGAAAATATCTTCCCTGTAGGTTCTGTACATGAAGCTACTGTAGTGAAAAGAGAGGATAAAGGCGCTATCATCCAGCTACCTTATGGTATCGAGGCATTCGCTCCTACTCGTCACATCAAAAAAGAAGATGGTAAATTGGCTGAGGTAGATGAAGTACTTCAATTCAAAGTGATTGAATTCGAAAGAGATGAGAAGAGAATTATCGTTTCTCACACTCGTGTAATCGAAGATTTCAAAGTAGAAGAGAAAGCGAAAGCTACTAAAGACAAGAAAAAAGTTGAGAAAAAATCTAAAGATGCTCTTAGAGACAGTAACTCTAAAGTAGAGAAATCTACATTGGGAGATTTAGATGTTCTTTCTGAATTGAAAGCTCAAATGGAAAAAGACGCTAAATAATCTTTAGCTCTTTTCAAAATAGAAAGCCCTGACAGCAATGTCGGGGCTTTTGTGTTTTATAAAGTTGGAAAAATCATTGTCATTTAGTTAGTAAAATCCATGCGGGAAGACGTCCTGTTTCTATATTCCAGATGGATGTATGATTTGTTGCTATATCGTTGTTGTATTATTCTTTTTGTAGGCTTCTGTTCTCAAAATATTTTGTCATTGTACTTTTGGGATCAACAAATATGATTTCAGTAATAGTTATCATGGAAGTAAAAGCCCCCAAATGTCCAAAATCTCCATTTGTTTTCTTTCTTCCGGCTACTTTCAAAAATATTCCATCCAGCCTGGTCTCTGAAATTATTTTTTTCAAAGAATCTGACCAATTGAAATTTTCATCAAACTCTGACCACATTGGTCCTTTAATGGTGTCTTGGCATTTTTCAAAAAAACCTGAATGCTCCCATCCTCTGGTATAAAATCCTTCTATCCGAACAATTTCATATTCTGTTTCAGTCTGAGCAAATAAATTGAATGCGAGGAAAAGTAATAATATTGATAATGTTAGCTTCTTCATTTTCCTGCTGATATCAGCATTGAAATACTAACAAAAAAACTTCAACTAAATTGTGTATAAGATTTTATTTTCTGTTTGAACTTTCTAAAAACAGAATAACCTGACCTGTTGAGGTACTTTGGTTCTGTAACTATCTCTTATTTTTACAAAATTTTTCCTGGAATCCGGTCAAATTACAGACAAATCTTCCATCCGTCTTGCAGTATAAATAAAAACCGTCCTTTCGGTATCTTCTTTAACAAAGAAATTCTTACAATTCAGCTAGTGCGCCGAGAATATTCTTCTCAATTCTCTGTGCTATATTTTCCTGATCTCCTTTGATGAACTTTTCGCCTGTGATACTTTCGTATAGCTCAATATATCTTTCAGAGATTGTCGTTACCCATTCAGGTGTCATTTCAGGAACCTGCTGACCTTCTCTACCCATAAAGTCATTGGTAATCAGCCATTCTCTTACAAACTCTTTTGAAAGTTGTTTCTGAGGTTGATTGTTAGCTAAATTTTCTTCATAACCATCCAGATAGAAATATCTGCTGGAGTCAGGAGTGTGGATTTCATCCATGAGGTAAATTTCGTCTCCGATTTTTCCAAACTCATACTTGGTATCCACTAGTATTAGACCTCTTTCATTGGCTATTTGCTGACCTCGTGCGTACAGCTTCCTGGTATAATTTTCCAGTTGGATATAATCTGCTTCGCTTACTATTCCCTGAGCGATGATTTCTTCTCTGCTGATATCTTCATCGTGTCCCTCAGAAGCCTTGGTCGTAGGCGTGATAACCGGTTCAGGAAATGCCTGGTTTTCTTTTAATCCATCCGGCATGATGACTCCGCAAAGCTCACGGGAACCGGAGCGATACGTCCTCCACGCATGACCTGCAAGATATCCTCTTATCACCATTTCAACTTTGAACGGTTCACATCTTTTTCCGATGGCCACATTCGGATCCGGAACGGAAAGAATCCAGTTCGGTAAAATATCTTTAGTCGCATCTAAAAACTTGGATGCTATCTGATTCAGTACTTGTCCTTTGAAAGGAATTGGCTCCGGTAAAACTACATCAAATGCTGAAATCCTGTCGGTGGCTACCATAACTAACAGGTCATCTGCAATAGAATAGACATCCCTCACTTTACCTTTGTAAAAGTTGGTTTGCTTTGGTAGTTGAAACTGTGTGGATTGGATAGCCATTTTTTGTTTAAAGTTTGATGTTTGTTTTGCCTAAAGTTGCTGAATACTATTTTGCGTTCATATTATTTACCTAAGCTGTGAATCAGGTCATATTGTGTCAGAATATGTGGTTGTCCGCTTTCATCTTTTACTAAAACAGCGCTATTATCTTTACTGATCAAAGCAGAAATCCTGGAAGCATCATCTGTCAGATTCACTACAGGGAAAAGAGGAGCCATGATTTTACTGACTTTTTTCTCCAGAGCATCCGGATATTTCAGGATAGTATCGAGAATGTTTTTTTCAGAAATGCTGCCTACAAATTCTCCGTCAGCCTGTACCGGCATCTGAGAGATTTCTTTGCTTTTAAAAACCTCTACAGCTTCAGCCAGAGTCGCATCCTGCTGAATATAGATAAATTCTTTATTGGTTTTGACCTTGATGATATCTTTTGCAGTCGGCAGAGAGGGAGCGGTTGTTTCAGCCTCCAGGAAACCTCTGTCACGCATCCAGTCATCATTAAAGATTTTGCCTACATATCTGCTGCCGTGGTCATGAAGGATGATGACAACTTTGTCACCTGCTTTCAACCGATCTTTTAGCTGCAACAAACCTGCAACCGCTGAACCTGCAGAATAACCCACAAAGATACCTTCTTCTTTCGCCAGTCTTCTTGCCATTACAGCGCCGTCTTTATCCGAAACTTTTTCAAATAAATCTATTACTGAAAAGTCTACGTTTTTAGGTAAGATATCTTCACCGATACCTTCCGTGATATACGGATAGATTTCTTTTGTATCAAAAATGCCTGTTTCGTGATATTTTTTGAATACTGAACCATACGTATCGATACCCCAGACCTGGATATCCGGATTTTGCTCTTTCAGATATTTTCCGGTACCGGAAATCGTACCTCCTGTACCCACTCCAACTAATAAATGCGTCACCTGCCCATCTGTTTGTTGCCAGATTTCAGGACCGGTTTGTTCATAGTGAGCGGTTCTGTTGCTGAGATTATCGTATTGATTCATCCAGACAGAATTAGGAATCGTTTCAGATTTATGCCTGGCAATAGAATAATAGGAGCGTGGATCGTCAGATTCCACGTTGGTAGGACATACATAAACCTCTGCACCCAAAGCACGGAGAATGTCTATTTTTTCCTTGGATTGTTTGTCAGTGGTAGTGAAGATACATTTGTATCCTTTCACACAAGCTGCGATAGCAAGACCCATTCCTGTGTTACCTGAAGTACACTCGATGATTGTACCTCCCGGTTTCAATCTGCCGTCTTTTTCAGCGTCTTCAATCATCTTGAGCGCCATGCGGTCTTTGATAGAGTTCCCCGGATTAGTAGTTTCTACCTTTACGTATACCTCTGCCGGAATATCCTTAGTAATTTTGTTGAGCCTTACCAAAGGAGTATTACCTATGGTTTGCAAAATATTATCATAAACTTGCATGATGCAAATATAGTTGAAATCAGCAGTAAAAACGGAAAGAAATCCATAAAACCAACATGTTAAATTTGATGAAATCAGTTTTATATAGCGGTTTGCGCATGAATAATCATCAAAAAGAAAGCTCTCTAAGATTCAGCTAAATTGCTCCCCAGTGAGAAATGATGGCTATGGAGCTGCTAATGATTATTTGTTGTTATGAGTTGCTTTAGATTATTTTCTGCGTGTAAATGAAGCATATGATTATGCAGCTCTTTAGGATGATTAATGTTGATATAATCTTTGATAAATTAAGTTCATTATCATCTATGAGGTTTGGGATTGTGCATCCTAAATCATCTCTTGAGGTTGTTATTGGAATTTACAAATATATTTTGTGAATTGTCTGTAATAGATCGCATTTCGGATCTGTAAGCTTTTGTGCAAAAGCTCTGGAATAATGTCGAAATTATAATTCAACAATTAATTTCATAGTGGGTAACCTACTTATAGATAATAGAATTTTCTGCTACACAGCTATGAATGTAAAAGATTGAAATAAGGCTATAGTTATAGAATTAAAGTGCTTTAAGTCTTTTCAAATTATTCTATTAAGCGGGATTGTAAAATTTGATGTTAACAGAGAAGCTTATCACAAATCCATTCTCATTTTTTTGAGAGAACAAGAATGAATTTCATTTAAAACATGTTGCTAAGACTGCTCTTCTTCTTCGTATTCGGTGTCGATCTTGATTGGTCTGTTGATACTTTCTTCCAGGGAAATAAATGTTTCGGTACGGGTAATATCTTCTATTCTTTGCACTTTGTCGTGCAGCACTTCTCTGAGGTGGCGTGTGTCTCTGCAGATAATTTTGACAAACATTGCATATTCTCCGGTGGTGTAATGAACGTCTACTACTTCAGGAATATCTTCTAATTGTTTGGCAACAGCATTATAAAGATTACTTTTTCTGAGATGGATGCCGATGAAAGCGGTAATGTCATAGCCCAGCTTTTCATAATTAACCCTAAGGTTGCTGCTCTTGATGATCCCCAGCTCTTCCATCTTCTTCATCCTTACGTGTACGGTACCGCTGGAAATGTACAGGTGCTTGGCAATTTCAGTATATGGCATTTTCGCATCTTCCATCAAATAGGAAAGAATCTGCATGTCTATTTTATCTAGTTCGCTGCTTTTGGACATAGTTGGTGATTTCTAATTTTAATATACATTTAATGCGTGATTTATAGTAGTGTTTTTTGAAAATTAGGAAAAATTTCTTGCATAAAATTGAATTATTTTAAAAATAATCTCAGTTTATACTTGTTTGATTACATTTTTGGGATAGAGTGTTGATTTTCAGATCCTGTAAGAGTAATAACTGTAATTTCAGGGTAAATACCTACACGCCCGGGATAGCCTAGAAATCCTAATCCTCTGTTGACATACAGGTATTGATCATTTTCTTTGTATAAGCCTGCCCATCTCGGATAGATCATTTTTGAAGGGCTCCACTTGAGTCCGGGAATTTCTACTCCGAACTGAAAACCATGTGTATGACCTGCAAGGCTCAGCGGAATATCCCGGTATTTTTCATTTTGACTGACGATGAGATCCCAATGTGACGGATCATGTGTCAGTAATAGCTTTAAGTCGGTATTGTCTGTACCCTCCAGTGCCTTGTCTAAATCACCGAATTGGCCCCAACGAGCAGATCGCCCCCAATATTCAACTCCGATGATGGATACTCTTTTACCATTGATATCCAGTGTTCTGTTTTCATTCAGTAATAAATCCCATCCCATCTCTTTTTGATTTTCGACCAGATGAATCATATTTTTTTCCCTGTCCTGAGGCGAATTCCATTGGACGTACATTCCATAATCGTGATTGCCGAGAATGGAATATTTACCATATTTCGCCTTGATTTCTTTCATGATAGGAACATACGGTTCAGTTTCTGCGGCTTTGTCATTGACCAGGTCACCGGTAAAGAAAAACAAATCAGGGTTTTCCTCATTGATAGACTGAACCGTTCTTTGAATAGGGTGCAGACTGGCAAAACTGCCTAAATGCGAATCCGATATCTGTACGATTTTCAGACCTTCCAGCTCTTTTGGCAAATTTGGAATGACAACAGTTATTTTTTGCTTGGTGAGATGATATGCTCCATAAGCTATACCGTATAAAAATGTCCCGAAAAACAGTGCTCCGAAAACCATACCTACATGCATGATAAATCTATAGCGCCCAAGTGAAATACTTTGTACCGGAGTAGATTGTATCATATTGCTTACCCAGCCATAACCTTTCATGACATCTGTAATCAATACAAAAGGAAGCATGGCTATTTTAGTGAAAATAAGCGTCTGTGCTATCCCGAAAAGGAAAATTTTGGAAGAAAGATACATGGATTCCTTTCCTGAAAAGTAATAGCTGATCAAAACAGCATACGTAAAGATGCTGGATGCAATGTAAAAATACCATGCCCAGTTTTTATGGGGATAAATGATTTTGATACCTCTGAAAACGTATATGTCTACCAATGAAATGATAACCAGAAAGATCAAAGCAAAAAAACTCATGAGATGAAAATATATTGAAAAAACAATTTTCAATATTTAACGGCATTGAAGCTTAATTGTTTAGAGGAAATATATTTTAATTGTGGCTTCTTTGAGAATTCGTTAAAGAAATCTGGTTAAAATCAATTGAATAACTCCGATCATAAATCCTAATACTCCACCCAACAGCTCAATAAATTTGAATTCTTTCGCGGTAATATCCATGAGTAGTTGTTCCAGTTTTTCGTCAGAGAAATTTTCTACCTTTTTGACAACTATATCATGGATGTTCAGCTTGCTTTCGACTTTTGTGATAGCAGTATCTATCAGAGCCGGAAGATTATTTTCGATCTCTTTTACGATGACTTTATGAGTGCTGGCAATCACTTGCTCCGGTACCACATTGCTGATCTTCATTTTGATGAGCCTGGCCCTGAGCGCTTCGTCTACCTTTACGGCAATTTCTTCTTTTACATTGTTCAAAGAATCACCATCTTTCAGCTTTTCTTTGATATCGTTGAAATTAATCAGATCACGCTGAACAATATTGCCTAATTTCTGAGCAATACGTTTTTTGTTTTTAGGAAAAATTCCGTGAAAAGTCAGAAACAGAATCTTTTTAGGCTGTCTGGGATAAAACAGCATCCGGATGGCAATGACATTCGTACTCCAGGCAATAAATCCTCCAATCAGTGGTATTGACCACATTTTTAATATTTCAACCCAGTTTATTCCCTCCGGCATATGTTTTATTTTATGTTCCAGCCTGCAGGATCATTCCGCCATTCCGAAAGTGTCTGCATATACTCGCTGCTTACATAACCGGCACTGACTGCTACAGGAATGAGCGCAGAGTAGCTGGTAATGGTATAAAGCGGTACATTATAATCTTCAAATCTTTTTTGTGCCAGTTCAAATTCATACGTGTAGATGGCAGCCATGCCTTCAATATGTGCGCCTGCTGCACGCAGATCGTCCACGGCTTTTAAGCTGCTTTTTCCGGTAGAAATTACATCTTCTACGACTACTACTTTTGCATTTTCCGGTAATCTTCCCTCAATGGTGTTCTGCATACCATGACCTTTGGGCTTGTCACGTACATATACCATCGGTAATCCTAACGCATCAGCTACCATCGCACCATGCGGAATGCCGGCAGTTGCCACTCCTGCAATACAATTGGCTCCGGAAAAATTATCTTTTACAATTTTTACCAGCTGCTCTTTTACAAAATTTCTTACTTCCGGATAGGAGAGTAGTATCCTGTTGTCACAGTACACCGGAGATTTCCATCCTGAAGCCCATGTAAACGGGGTTTGTACGTTGAGCTGAATTGCTTTAATTTGCAGTAAATATTCTGATAAAAGTGCGGAAGAACTTGCCATGATAGTCCAAAAGTATAAATTTTTTGTCAATAGCAAAGTTGTAATTCTATGTGACAATCCAGGAATGGTAGATGAAATCTTAGATTCTAATGATTTATTCATCATCAGGAAATATGAATCTGTTAAACAGCTGCAGGGAGTGATAGAAATACTGCTGGACCATAAGAATAACAGTCAGTTTATTTTATTTTCTGCTGAATTGGAAAAGCTGAAAGCGGATTTTCTTGCTCAGTTTATTTGTATTGAGGCATCAGGAGGTTTGGTTCAGAACAGCGCAGGAGATGTGTTGCTGATGTATCGCCGTGGGTCATGGGATTTGCCTAAAGGGAAAGTTGATGACGGGGAAACATTGGAACAAGCTGCGATCAGAGAAGTTCAGGAAGAGACCGGACTGATAGAGATAGAATTAGGTGAGAGGATATTCTTTCCATCCTTTTTGAATAAAGCGACTTATCATACCTATCCTTACAGAAGACAACAAGCGATGAAAATTTCTTACTGGTATAGAATGAATTATCTGGGTAATGATACTCCGGTTCCACAAACAGAAGAAGATATAGAAAAAATCAAGTGGGTCAAAGTGGAGGATTTATCCAATTATTATAACAACATGTATCCTTCCATTATTGATGTGTTGGAAGCTGTATTCGGAGAATAATATCAAGCCAAGAAGAACTTTATTATGCGATATACGTCAATGATCTCATTCAAAATGGTGATTATATTTTAGCTGTTAAAGGTTATATATTCATAAGTCGAATATGGTATATTTAGCCTTCTTTTAATGTGAAAACGTATGATACCATTGAAACGCCTTATTTTTTTGTTGACGATATTGATTGCTGTATGTACATCGCATGTGTACAGTCAGGATTTGCTCACTGGCAGGGATTCCGGTCACAGAATATTTGTTTTTAAGTTGACAAATGAAGAGGCGAAAAGAATTTTTCAATCGAACCTTTGGACGGTGGACTCTTCTTATTTTCATACACTCGTAGATTCTTACCACAGAGATAGTATCTATCATGAAAATCTGCCTCCCGGGTATTATCTGAAAACCTATGCTTCCAAAGAACGTCAGAAAATCTGGATTGCTGCAGTACAGGATTTTAATGCATACATTATTAATAATGAAACAGATTTATGTGTTCAGATTTTTGATTTGAAGGGAAATGTCATTTCTGCTGCAGAAGTGTTCATCAATAAAAAGAAGCTGAAGTACAATAAAGATGGACAATATTTTTTTGATAAAAAGTCAAATGAAAAAGGAACTTTGACGATTACCTACAATGGGAATATTGCACTGTATGAACTGAATAAATCTTATAATTCACCATTTATAAAACGTGCCTACAGAAAAACAAGCAACAGTATTCCTCTGAAATATATCTGGAAACCGGTGAGGTTTGTTGTAAGGCTGCCGGTGGATGGAGTTCGTACTGCCATTAAAAGGTACCCCCAAGGAGTAATCGCTAGTGCAAAGTATTTTTTCAGAAGAGTGAAAAATAAATTCTCAGTAAGTAAAGAATATTCAGCATATGATAATCAGAAGGCTTATCTGGTATTCAATCAACCCATATACAGACCCGGAGATACCGTGAGGTACAAGGCATTTATCACGGATAAAAATGGAAATCCGCTGAATAAGCAAGCTCATATATTTCTTAGAAATGGTTCTGAAGATATTCCGTTGGGAGTGCTGCATCCTTATCGCAAAGGAGCCTATGAGTCCCTTTTTGTACTTCATGACTCTTTGAAGCTCAAGCTGGACAAACAATATTATTTATATTTTAAGTCAGAGAAGAAAAGAACTTACATCTATCATTCGTTCCGGCTGGAAGATTATGAATTGAAAAACAATAAGCTGGATGTCAGGATTCCCCAGACAAATCACTATCGCAATCGTGATTTTAGCTTTTATATCAAAGGGACAGATGTCAATGATTTAAACTTGCCGGACGGTAAAGTAGAAATTGTCATAAGACCTAAGGTGTACAGGAAATTTTTTGATGATTATACTTTTATTCCGGATACATTATTAAAACTCAATTTACCTCTGAAAGCCAGTGGAGAGACTGAAGTTATTGTTTCGGATTCTTTGTTTCCTCCGATGAATCTGGAATACCAGATAGATATCAGTATGACAACAGCTGATAATGAAGTGAAAACAGATCGTCATTCAATTAATTACAATTATGAAGATTTTGAATTGATTCTTAAAGCTGAAAAGGATAGTTTATTAGTTGACTTTATCAGGAATGGTATTTCGGAGGAGCGTCATGTCAAAGTGCTTGCTTTTGATAATTTTAATAATCAGCAGGTAACCTACGAAGGGAATACTCCTGTCCAACTGACTCTTAACTCATATTATAGTCAGTATATGGTATATTCAGATACTGTTTTTAAAAGAATTTATCTCAATGAAAAATCTTCTTTGCTGAATGCTTTTTCTCAACGAACAGGGAAAAATATTCAGATCAAAATAGATAATCCGAGAAAAATCCCTTTTACTTATAACATTTACAGGGAAAACAAGGAAAAATCCACAGGGAGAGATGATGAGCTATTGTATGATAAAAATGCAAGCTCTAAAAAGAATTATTACATCTCACTGAGATATCTCTGGGCAGGTAAGGTTGTGGAGGAAAATTATAAGATTCCATTACTGCAAAACCGTCTGAACATTACATTGGAAGAGCCGGGCATCGTATCTCCGGGTGAGCAGACTCAAATAGGAGTGACAGTCACAGATGCCAATGGTCGTCCGGCAAAGGATGTGGATTTGACTGCATATTCATTGACAAAGAAGTTTCAATACGCAGCCCCGGTCTTGTCATCCTTTGAAAAAAAGAGAAAAGGGAAAACATTTATCAATAAGTTCAACATTAAAAATCTGACTCAAAATTCTATCATAGATAAAGCATTGGATTATCAAAAGTGGGTATTGCTAGATGGGTTGGATTCCATTGCATATTATCGTTTTACTTTTCCCGGAGATTCTATCTATAGTTATGAATATCCCATGTCTGACAGTATTACTCAGTTTGCGCCTTTCGTCATGGGAGGAGGAAAGTCCCAGCATATTCAGGTGATTTATGTAGATCACCGGCCTGTATATCTGAGCTGGTCCAATCACCACCAGATGTACTCATTTCCGGTAGATGAAGGTTATCATCAGATAAAAATCAGAACGCCCAACCACGAGTTTACGATAGATAGTATATATTTCAATAAGGGAATGAAAAAGATTTTCAGTTTGGATACTAATTTGGCGAGTCTATATCTCAAAAAAGAATCACTTCCGGATACCCTGACCGCATTTGAGCAAAATCTTTTGTACCGATATACGATTCCGGTATCATACAATGCTACTGAGTTCAATACTTATGTGTTTGATAATCATAATTTTTACTTGTTGAAAAATAATTACAACAATGGTAAAGAATACATTGGTCCTGTTTCGGGTATAGTGACCTACGGCGTTTTTAATGACTTTACAAGAGCATTCACGCATGAACCTTATTATGACTATACCGTTAAAAAGGATTTGATAAAAATGAGGGAGAATCCATCGAGTTTTTTCCCAAAGAAGATATATCCTAATAACATCAATTTTTTTCCTCTCAAGGATACTGTTATCACTTATCAGACTGCTTACAACAGCTGGAAAAAATCAAAGGAAATCGTTGGAAAAAGCCAGAAGAAATATATTGCAGGAAAAGCTCTTCATTATGAAAATAAAGGAACCGGGAAAATTTCTATCCAATATGAAAGTAGCCGTAAAGATTTATTGAGTCAGGTTTTGTTGAATGACAGTGGAAAGATAGAAAGGATATTTTTGACTAAAACTGATTGGATAGGAGGATTGAAAGAAAATGCAAACTATCAATTATTATATCTTTTTGAAAACGGTGATTACCATATAGCTGATAGCCTTTTTGTAAAATCAGGTGGCGTCAACAGATACCGTATCGTTTCGCCGGAGATATTTCAAAAAGATACAGGTGATGTATTTCTATCTCAGATAGAGGAGCTATTTAAGACACCAAATGTTGATTATTCCTACATTCCATATACTCAGCCACCTAAAATACAGACAATTACTAAACCACGTATGACACATGGAACCAGAGAAATAAAAGGTGTTGTCAAAGATTTATCGACAGGTGAGGCTCTTATGGCTGCGAACGTAGTCATCAAGGGTACAACCAATGGAACTATTACTGATTTTGATGGTGAATTTTCTATCTACGTCCCGGATGATTATACGCTTGAGGTGTCCTATCTCGGGTATAAAACAATCAATGTTACTTCGCAAAGTAGCTTTATTGAAATTTTGCTGGAAGAAGAAAGCTCTATATTGCAAGAGGTCGTAGTCTCTGCCTCCAGAGTAGAAAGTAGAATGTCTGAAATGTCTGTTTCTATAAATGTTATTAAATCTGAAGAGATACAAACTATGAAGGGTATTACAGCTATGCCAAACAAAATAACTCTACCCGAAGTCAGTCAAATGATGACTTCTGAGATGGTTGAAAAAATGCTGGTCATTGTCAATGGCAAGGTATTTAAAGGAGATATTCAATCATTGGAGCAATCGAAAATTGTAAAAATTCAGATACTGAAGGATGAAAAAGATCTGAAAATTTATGGGCCTGATGCTCAGAACGGAGTGATACTGATTACTATGAGTGAAGCGGATTCATTGGAAGAAGATGGGTTGTCGGTTAATAATTCATACATCCGTTCAGATTTTTCAGACTATGCATTCTGGCAGCCCAGGCTAAAAACGGATAAGGCAGGCAATGCAAGTTTTACTGTAAAATTCCCGGATGATATCACCAACTGGGCAACACACTATCTGGCAATCAGCAATAAAAAGCAAACCGGACAAATCAGCAGTCAGATAAAATCTTTCAAAACACTTTCCGGTCAGTTGGCTGTACCGAGATTTTTGGTGGAAGGAGATGTTGTGGATGTCATAGGTAAGGCGGTGAATTATCAGTCTGAACCCGTCGGTCTTGTAACAGAATTTCTTGTCAATGGTATTTCTACTAAAACAGCACCGAGAACATGTGAATCAGTTCTGATAGATACTTTACCGGTAAAAGCAGGCAAAGATTCTCTGGAGATCCAGTATTCTATCACACGTCCCGATGGTTATTTTGACGGTGAATTGAGAAAAATTCCCGTGTTTCCGATAGGTCTTGAAGTAATGAAAGGAACGTTTGAAGTATTGGATAAAGACACAACGATAGCAATACAACCGGAGTCAGGTTCAGGAAAAATGACCATTTACGCCCGGGCAGACGCATTGGATGTTATAAAAAATGAAATCGTTCACGTCGGTAACTATAAATATTTTTGCAATGAACAGCTGGCTTCAAAGCTCAAAGCACTGCTGGCGAAAAAAAGCATCAATAAATATCTCAATGAGCCATTCACTGCGGATGAGGATATCAAGAATATCATCAAAATGCTGGAAGAACGTAAAAAAGAAAACGGACTCTGGGGTTGGTGGAAAGATTCTGATGTGACCTACTGGATTTCAAATTATGTACTCGAAGCACTGGTTTTGGCTAAACAAACGGGATTTACTGTCAATTTTGAGAATGATAAGATTGCAGCCGGAATGGTATACAATATTGAAAAAGACACCACTCTGGACAACAGATTGACTTATTTGAGAATATTGAAAATTGTAGGTGCCCAGGTGGATTATAAAAAATATATGACACCGCTGGATACATTTACCAATTTATCTCTGCACCAACATTTGAAACGCATTGAGCTTCAGCAGCTGGTTTATGGAAAAGCAGATATTGAGCCTATTGAAAAATATAGAAAAACTACCTTATTTGGCAATGCATATTTCTCTGAAAGCAGCGCCAATCAATGGAGTATTTATGGTAATGAGGTTCAGAATACCATACGGGCGTACAAAATTCTGAAAGCCGATACTTCTGCCGACCACACAGCTGTATTGAGTAAAATGAGAAATTTCTTCTTTGAAAGACGTTCAGGCGGACGTTGGCAGAATATTTATCAGTCAGCTCAAATCATAGAAACAATTTTCCCGGATTTATTAGTAAACAAAAGTTCCTTGGAAAAAGTAAAGCTGGAATTTTCCGGAGATCTCAATACAACTATTACACAATTCCCTGCGAGTATGGAAATCAATCTTTCACAACCACTGGAAATTAAAAAGACAGGGATGGAGCCTGTATATCTGACAGCTTACTATCATGAGTGGGATAAAAATCCGGAAATAAAAAAGAACGATTTTGAAATTTCTACTTCATTCACAGATAATTCTTTAAAAGTTCTGGAAGCTGGTAAGAAAGTAACTTTACAGGTCGAAGTAGTGATGAATAAATCAGCTGAATATGTCATGATAAATGTTCCGATACCTGGTTCATGCTCTTATGAAAATAAAGGCAGACAACAATATTATGAGTCGCACCGGGAGTATTTCAGAAATGAAGTAGCTATTTTCTGCGAAAAATTACCGGCAGGAGTTCATTTCTTTGATATTGAGCTATTACCGAGATATTCAGGTGTATTTACTATTAATCCGGCCCAAATAGAGTTGATGTACTATCCGGTATTCAATGCTAATAATGAGCTGAAAAAAATAAGTGTAAAGTAAAATTCGCATATTTACTTTCTAAAAGATTTGTTTTGAGGTACGTCTGGAGCTTTGTTGGTATTATGTTGGTCATCTCTTCAGGAAGGGAATTTGTTGATGCAGTTAAAGGTGGAGGATTATCCGTTTTTCTATCTCTGACTATTGTCATACCATTTACCATTTTAGGTTCATGGTTGCTTGCCCGTGGTATGAGCAATAATACTGCAAAATTTGGAACATGGAGTCATATCAAGTATCTGTTGGGCTGTATTGTTCTGTCGGTGATTACCATCTTTTTTACTTTCGTATCCTATGTCGCCCCAAAAAATATTGTGAACATCAACGGTTTAGATATTCCATTAGGCAAATGTTTAGATGCCAATATTGGAGTTATTTCGAATGATGGAGAACGGGAAGAATATTGTAAATGTGTTGCGGAAAAGATACTCATTTATCCGGACTCCACTCGTAAATATGAAAAACTTCTTGTGAATAATAGGTTTGATGATGTGATTATCGGATTGCAGAAAGAAGAGCTTTTGCCATATCTGGGAATTGAGAATTGTTTGGACGATATGAGTGTTACATGGAACAAATCAATTGAGTTGGAATTCAAAAAGCAAGTACGCAAAGGATTAGAAGGTACTGAATTGGAAAAAACCAACCACATTGATAAATATTGCGATTGTCTTATGATAGACCTCAGAAAACAGCCAGCCAATGAAGTTTTTGATGGTAGTTTCTTGGAAACGGATGAATATCAGCAAATATTAGATAAGTGTGATTCACTTACTTCCAAATAGCGGATAAATTAAAGGGATTATTCCATTTGCCCTTGTTTTTGTACTGACATTAAGTTGTACTGGGGTAGAATTTGAAGGCGGTAAAGAATACAAAATCAAGCCATCGAATAGCAGCTTTTTTGTTCATGACTCATTGGGGGATTCATCTTCACCTATTCAGGAAAAAGTTTCGCCTGAAATATCTGTGGCGATAGAGAAATAAACCCTATATATCATTGATGTTTTTGAAATAAAGCTTCTGATTAGTTACAAAAACTTCAAAAAGATGTTTTGTTCGTATACTTTCCAGTACTTTTTTATACAAAAAAGCTTTTGTCTCATCATTTATGTTATCATATCCCATGGAGCCGGTTTTGGGATGCAAAAACATTAAGTACACATTGTCATCCTTGATGATCAATAAATAGTAAATTCTATAACCTCCGCTTCCTTTTAATCTCTTTTTTATATAGGGAGTATCATTACTGTTATTAAGCCGTGTACCTGATGCAAGTTGTTCGATAGAATTGTTGAAAAAATATTCAATAATATCAGTTTCAACAGATGCGTATGAATTTTTCCTGACCAGTTTTTCGTATTGATTTTTGAACTCTTGTAAACAATAAATTTTCATTGAGCTATACTAAGGAGAGTTCTTTGGTAGTTTCCTGAAATTCAGGCATAGAAGGTAAAATGAAAAAACGTGATTCCAGATCATTTGTCATTTCTTTCAGATCATCAATCGCATTTTTAAATTGATTGATTTCGGTTTTTGCTATTCCTTTTTCTCTTATAAAATTCATTGAAACATAAAATCTGATAAGAGTGCTACGAAAGTCTTTAAGTGAGGATACAATGTCATTGATCAACATCAACTCATTTTTACCTGACTCATCTATCCATGTGATAGATTCCAATTCTGTAATTAATTCTTCAATGATTTCAGTTTTGTGAGAAATCATTTTTTTTAAGTCTAAAATTGCATCTAACAAGGTATTCATTTTATTTTCATCAGAAACTGCAGCTTTCTTTTCTTCAAAAGATAAAATTCTTACTTTTTCATAAGTTTCAGACAGTTGAGGATATTTAGAAACACAATTCATATCAACGAATCTACATACTTTTTATCAACGAATTGATAAGATAAATGTTTTAAATGCATTGGTATCATTTCCTGACTTGCAAATACATCAAAATTGCTGACTTAGAGAAACTTCAGTCACCACGTTCCCGTACTTTCATTACGTCAGTAATGCCATTGGCATCTTATTTACTTACCAGCCACTCTCTCGCATTCACGAAGGCTTCTATCCACGGAGAAACTTCATCATTTCTGCCATCAGGATAGTTCGCCCACTGCCATTGGAAAACAGAACGTTCGATATGCGGCATTGTCACGATATGACGACCGGATGCATCGCTCAACATACCAGTATTGTAAGCAGAACCATTAGGATTTGCAGGGAAACCTTCATGACCGTATTTGCCGATGATGTGATAGTTCTCTTCAGCTAACGGAAGAGCGAATTTACCCTCACCGTGAGAAACCCATACGCCCAGCGTACTTCCTGCTAAAGAGGATAACATCACTGAATTGTTTTCCTGAATCTTCAGAGAAGTGAAAATCGTTTCGTGCTTATGGCTGTCATTGTGTAGCATTTTCGGCTGTTCCGTATGTTCGGGATAAATCAGCCCCAATTCTACGAACAATTGACATCCGTTACAGATACCAATCGATAGAGTATCAGGACGGGCAAAGAAATTTTCTATTGCCTTTTTAGCTTTTTCATTATACTTGAACGCACCTGCCCAGCCTTTCGCAGAACCTAATACATCAGAGTTGGAAAATCCGCCCACAGCTCCAAGGAATTGTACATCTTCCAAAGTCTCACGACCGGAAATCAAATCTGTCATATGCACATCTCTTACATCAAAACCGGCAAGGAAGAGTGCGTAAGCCATTTCTCTTTCAGAGTTGCTGCCTTTCTCACGAATGATAGCCGCCTGAGGTCTTTTCATTTCGGCTACGCTCAATGAACGATTGCTGTACGGTCGCTGAGCGGAGTCGAAGCAACCAGTAAAATGTGCAGGAAAAACAAACTGTAAAGGTTGATTTTTATAGTTTTCAAAACGCTCTTTTGCTTTCGCAGCACCCGATTGATACTGGTCTAGTAAGTAAGAAGTTTTGAACCAGGTATCTCTCCATTTTTCTATTTCCAGAGAGAAAGATGTTTCATCAGACTGGATATTTAATTGACCGTCAGTATTAACCGAACCGATTTTATGGAAATTAACTCCTGCAGCTTGCAACTCATTTTCTACAGATGCATCTGCCTGGAATACTAAACCAACATTTTCAGCAAACAATACTTTCAGGATATCTTTTTCACCCAAAGAAGATAAATTGATATCTGCTCCCAGACCATTATCAGCAAAGCACATCTCCAGTAGAGTAGTAATCAAACCACCAGAACCGATATCGTGCCCTGCATCAATTTTTCCGGCACTGATCAAAGATTGTACTGCATTGAAAGTTTTGGTAAACTGAGCAGCATCTTTTACATCCGGAGCAGATTGACCTAATTTATTCAAAATCTGTGCAAATGACGAACCTCCTAACTGGAAAGCGTCATCCGATAAATTGATATAATAGATAGCGTTTCCGTTTTTCTTCAAAACAGGTTCTACTACTTTTCTGATATCGTTGCAATGTCCTGCAGCAGAAATGATTACTGTACCCGGAGATACTACATCTCCGTCAGGATATTTTTGCTTCATCGAAAGAGAATCTTTTCCCGTAGGAATATTGATACCCAAAGCAATCGCAAATTCTGAGCAAGCTTCTACTGCATTGTACAATCTTGCATCTTCACCTTTGTCACGGCAAGGCCACATCCAGTTAGCAGAAAGTGAAACACTTTTCAGCTGGTCTTCCAGCGGAGCCCATACGATATTGGTCAAAGATTCTGCAATCGCTACTCTGCTGCCCGCTTTTTCATCTATCAAAGCAATCGCAGGAGCATGACCTACAGAAGTTGCGATACCATGCACACCCTTATAATCCAGCGCCATCACACCGCAGTTGTTCAATGGCAGTTGCAAAGGACCAGCCGTTTGCTGTTTCGCCACACGACCGCCTACGCATCTGTCCACTTTATTAGTCAACCAGTCTTTACAAGCCACAGCTTCTAATTGAAGTACAGCTTCCAGATAGGTTTCAAATTTTTCTGTCTGATATTCTACATCTGCATACTCACGTACGAGTGTCTGGTCTTCCATAATAGTTTTCGGAGAACTGCCAAACATATCGTCCAGCTCGAAATCCATCGGTTTTGTACCTTTTGTGGCAGATTCTATTTTGAAGACATGGTCATCCGTGATTTCTCCTACCACAAACATCGGTGCACGTTCACGTTCAGCGATGGTTTGTAAAGTAGCTACATATTCTTCCGGAATCACCAATCCCATTCTTTCCTGAGATTCGTTGCCGATAATTTCTTTAGCGGATAAAGTCGGGTCGCCTACCGGTAGTTTATCCAAATCAATGTGTCCACCAGTCGCTTCCACCAATTCAGACAAGCAATTTAAGTGACCGCCTGCACCGTGGTCGTGGATAGATACAATTGTATTTTCATTACTCTCTACCATCCCCCGAATCGCATTGGCAACACGTTTTTGCATCTCAGGATTGGAACGCTGGATGGCGTTCAACTCGATAGAACTTCCCATCGAACCTGTGTCTGCAGAAGATACAGCAGCACCACCCATACCGATACGGTAGTTGTCGCCACCCAACACCACGATTTTATCACCTTTTTCAGGAGTGCGTTTGATAGCCTGCTCAGCTTTACCGTAACCGATACCACCTGCGAGCATGATGACTTTATCAAAGCCTAGTTTTCTGCCGGCTTCCAGATGTTCGAAAGTCAAAACAGAACCCGTAATCAACGGTTGTCCGAATTTATTACCAAAATCAGAAGCTCCATTCGATGCTTTGATTAAGATATCTTTCGGATTCTGGTACAACCATTTTCTTGCAGGAAAAGATGTTTCCCACGAACGACCTGTGCCCTGAGGCTCTCGAAGGGCATTATCTTGGTCGCTGAGCGGAGTCGAAGCGAGTCTAGGATATGCCGTCATATATACCGCCGTTCCCGCCAGTGGCAAAGAACCCTGTCCGCCAGCCAGACGGTCACGAATTTCTCCACCCGAACCGGTAGCTGCTCCATTGAAAGGCTCTACTGTTGTAGGGAAATTGTGTGTTTCCGCTTTGAGAGATATAACAGAATCAAAATCTTTTACTTCATAATTGGAAGGAACATCTGGACGTGCCGGTGCAAATTGTTCCGCTTTCGGACCTTTCACAAAAGCCACATTATCCTTGTATGCAGACACGATACCATTCGGATGCTCCTGAGAAGTCTTCTTAATCATTTTGAACAAAGAAGAAGGCTTTTCTACGCCGTCTATGACAAAAGTCCCGTTGAATATTTTGTGGCGGCAGTGTTCAGAATTGACCTGAGAAAATCCGAATACTTCAGAATCCGTTAGTTTTCTGCCCAGCTTCTCAGAGAGATTGTTCAGATAGTTGACCTCTTCCTCGCTCAAAGCCAGACCTTCCGCTTTATTGTAAGCCGCAATATCATCAATATATTGTACTGCTTCCGGCTGGATATCGATCCTGAAAATATCCTGATGCAATCCCTCAAATTTTTGCGACAGCATCGGGTCAAAATCAGCTTGCTGACCTTCCGCCAAAGCATGAAATTCTTCTATCCGCACAATACCTGATATGCCCATATTCTGAGTAATCTCTACCGCATTCGTACTCCACGGAGTGACCATCGCAGCGCGCGGACCTACAAAAGAACCTTCAAGCGTTTTGGAATCTATGAGCGAAGTGTCGCCAAACAGCCAGTTAAGTTTGAGTACATCTTCAGAAGAGAGCGCAGTGTTTACTTGTACAGCAAAAACAGTAGGAATTTCGGACCCGAAAAAATAAATCATATCGTGTTACAATCAGATTTAAACAATGGAACTCATTGCTTGCCCAAAAATACTCAAACCTCAAGTCTTTCCTAAACCGTACAAGATTAAATTTAGATTTATTTGCTTTTGGGCGGCTTGCGGGCCATCGTTGCGTCTTCCCGCCGAGGTTACTAAGTTTATTGAAGTGCGGCGGGTGATACTTCACTCTGTCCCTGCCGCTGCATACGCACAGCCAAAGAAAGACGATAAAACTAAAAATTAAAAATCTAAATCTTCGTCCTCATCCTCATCCAGAAAATTGAGCTCATCACTTCGTTGTTCATAGTCGGGAGCGATTCCGGGAGGATTAAATAATCCCCAGTTGTCAGTAATAAAGTGTGAAGGATTAAAATCTGCTACCCATTCGATGAAGAGCAACCGAAATTCTTCTATTTGTGTCCGGACGAGCTGGTAATATTCGACTTCCTCAAACTCAAACATTTCCAGGCTGTGATATGCCACCATTAAATCCCGGGCTGCTTTGCGTATCAAAGTAGCATTTTCCATTTTTACATCATACAACTTTACAGAAAATGCTCCCGCTAATTTGGCTTGAATGAGCATTGCATCGCCCAGAAGCTGTCCTTTCAGAGACAAAAGCATCTCATTATCTTCCGGAAAGATATCCGTGATAGCTATCAGGGTTTCCAGAATTTCTTCTGCTTTTTTGAAAATGGGAGTTGTCCGGTAGTTTTTCATCATTTTTTATTTTCCCTAAAAATGTTGTCTCTGTAAAGTTGCCGGAATTTGAATGCAAATTCTCTCCTAACCATATAGCTAGTGCATCGGAAAGTTAAACAAATTCAAAGATAAAGGGCATAAAACTATAGAACCGGAATGTTCTATTCCATGAGGTTTTCCATTAAATTTGTTATATAATTTTTGGCGAGATTGAATGGACACTGATGATTTAAAAGCAGTCCATGTGTTTTTTCTAAAAACTTAGAAGTTTTATCGTTGGACTAAAAATCCTCGATGATAATTTTTTTCATTTTCATCAGTCGTAATACAGCGTCGGGACGAGCCATCAACTCAGCCATGTTTTTCGGGATGATTTGCCAGCTGACGCCAAACTCATCTTTGCACCACCCGCACATACTTTCAATACCTTTCTGAGTGATGAAATTCCAGTATTGGTCTATTTCGGGTTGATTTTCACACAGAATAACCAGAGAATTGCCTTCTGTGAAAGTAAAATCCTGAGGAACACCGCTGTCCATTGCCATCAGCACAAAATTTTTTACTTTAAACTGGGTATGCTGTATCTGGTCCTTCATTTTACCTTCAGGATATTTCAATATTCCGTCAGATACGAAATCAGGAAACAACTGCTCATAAAAATGAAGTGCGGACATACATTTGCCTTGCTGTTCACCGCAAAACATCAATGTAGGTATAATTCTTTGTCCGTGTACATCTGATAATTTTCCATAGTACAATTGCCACGATACACCATATTTATCTTCCAGCCATCCGTAATGCTGACTCCATGGATAAGTATCCAGTGCCATGAGTATCTTCCCTTCCTGAGATAAGCCGTTCCATATAAGATCAATTTCATCATGGCTTTCACTGACCACCATATAAGAGATAGCCGGGTTCGGCCTGAATTGAGGCCCTCCGTTGATCCCGGTAAAAACTACCCCGGATAAAGAAGCTTCTGTAACTACAGGATCTGAAAAGTGTATCATCGAATCAGGAAATACTTCCGTATAAAATTCAAATGCCTGCTGAGCATTGTTATCAAACCAGATTGCAGGGACGATTTTTTGCATAAGAGATTATTTTTCGAGGACTTCTTTCAGATTTTGTGTCCCTTGTATGAAATCATTATTCATATCGTAGAACAAACTCATCAGATTATATGGTATCGGCATTTCTCCATCTATTGCCCATACTACTTTCGTGGAATTTGAATCCACGGCTTCTGTAGAAATATAGGATTTTGCAGGTTCCTCAGAACCATTGAAAAACAAATCCATTTCTACCCGTTCATTGTCAATAATATTGGTGATGACCTGAACGCCATCACCAACTTTTTTGCTTTCCCATTCATACCTGAAACCCACATGTCCATCTTCTCCGCTGAATTTTTTCTGAATCTTATCGTCCATTCTGAACCATACGCCATAGTTTTCCTGATTTTTTACATATTTCACATAATCAAAGACTTCTGCTACAGGTTTGTTAACCACCACTGTTCCTTCTGCGTGAAATTTTTTAGGCAAAATCAGAGAGATGATCAGAACTGCGACTGTCAGTCCGATGACAGCGAATAAGATGTATTTTAGAGCTTTCATAATGAATGTTTTAGTCGTACAGTACTTACATTTTTTTGTTACCTTCGAAGTGTATCATCCATTTGATACCGTACTTATCTTCGAAAGAAGCATACAATTCCGCCCACATTTGTTCGCCCAGCTCCATTTCGATATTGTTGGCGCCTTCTGTCAAAGCTGCATATAACGTTTTTGCTTCTTCAGCTGTCGCAGTATCCAGCATTACATATGTATTGGTACCGCTGGTAGCATTCTGGCCGAAATTTTCCAGGCAGTCACTACCCATCAACATTGTTTCAGGATTGATAAATAGTGCCATGTGCATGATTTTATTTTTATCAGCATCTGCTATAGTGAAATTCGGATCTGCCGGGATATCTCCGAATCTGTATATGCCGGTATTGGTAGTGTTGAATACTTTTTCGTAAAAGGAAAAAGCTTCTTCGCAGTTGCCGTTGAAATTGAGATAGACATGTACTTTTGCCATAGTTGTTTGTTTTTAAAGATGTTACAATTTAATATTTACCAGTCAGGTTCGCTTGCTTTTTTGCTGTATCTGATTTCTTAGGTACATTTTCAGATAAAAATTTTGCATCTTTTACAGGTGTCTTTTCTGAAAATCCTCCGCTCAGTACCATCATAAAAAAGTGAAAATGATTTCTCAATATCATAAAAATGCTTTTACAGTTCCAATGTTACAGAATTGTAAAGCAAATAAAATTGTTAGCCGGAAAAACTGTCTTGTCCTATGGCAAGAAATAACTATCTGGAAACTTCTTTTCTGATACGGCTCAGGGATGTGTCTGTGATGCCGAGATAAGTTGCTATATGTTTGAGTGGTACATGGCTGAAAATATCCGGCCGCTGATGCAATAGTTCCAGATATCTTTGACTGGCAGAATCTGTAATCATAGAAATGGCTCTTTGCTTGATCATAAAGAGGCTTTGTGACATCCATGCACGTCCCCATTCGCTGAAACCCTTACAGGAATGATACAATTCCTGAAAAGTATCAAAATCTATTTTCCATGCTTCGATATCCGTGAGTGCCTGTATATCTTCCCGGGCAGGTGAGGAGTGGAAAAGTGAGAAGACATCCACCACCAGCTCATTTTTCCCGGAAAAGCCAGTCGTAATATCATTGCCTCTGTAATCAATGACAAACGAACGAACCATTCCTTGCTCTATACAATAATATTCTTTAGCAATCTGGCCGGATTTCAATATAAAATCTCCTTTTTTAAATGCTACTTTTTGATGGGCATCAGATATTTTTTGTTTTTCCTGATCTGTCAGCAACGGATGTTGATAGAGATATTGTAGCGCATTCATCTGAACATGAATTTATGAAAATTCGTCAGATAACTTCTGGTATTGCAAGTGCTATTTTTAGAGATTCTTTGGGACGATGTAGCTTTTATTATTTGTATTTATTTTTTCTTCTGAATCCTTTAGACTTAATGATTACTTCCCCCAGTAAATGAATTTCTTCTTTAAGCTGGATATTGAGTGGTTTGGAAAAATCTATACTATTGATAGATATTTTTTGACTTTCATAGCCTAGGTATCTGAAAACAATTTCTGTTTGATTCGGGATGTTGTCTGGTATATTTAGAATGAAATTACCGTCAAAATCAGAGCTTGAATGAATGTTTGAATCAATGTAGATTTCAACGGAAATCAAAGGTTCTTTATTTTCAGCGTCTATTACTGTTCCTTTTAATATTCTCGGAGTCTGAGTTTGATTGTTTGCCGTATTTTTGGCAACTTGCTCAGTAATTTCCGGCTTGAGCTTTTGAGCATTGACAGTAGGAGATAAGCTCAGCCAGCTCACTAATAGCCAACTTGCAGCAATTCTAGGAAGATGAAACCTTGTTCTTTTTTCTTCGGAATAGCTGTAATATATTTTCTGCGTTTGTTTTTTCGTCAATTTGCCACATATACGTTCATGGCTATTTTTAAATAAATCAGAAATCTCTTTATCGCTCATTTGAGTAAAATCTATCACCAATTTTGAACAATGCGCACAATGTCTTCCATTCTCTTGTGGAATCATTTGTTTCCATTCTTCCTGACATGGATTGAGAATGGATAGCTGAAATGAGTTGTGATTCATAATAGGAGGGGGCTTTTTCTTGTTTTTAGTGGTTATCATTTGTCTTGATAATTACTTTTCCGACAATAATAAGATCTTCCTTGAGTTGAATATTGAGTGGTTTTGAAAAATCTATTGTACGGATGGGGATTTTTTGACTTTCATACCATGGATATTTAATAATGATTTTCGATTTTTTGGGAAGATTCTCAGGTAAGTTTAGAACAAAATTGCCGTCCAAATCAGTGTGGGAAATGAGGTTGGTATCAAGATAAATTTCGACAGACATCAGAGGCTCCATATCTTGGGCATCTACAATTGTCCCTTTCAATATTATAGAATCCTGAGTTTGATTTTTTGTCGTATTCTTAGCAACTTGCTCAGTGATTGCTGGTTTGAGTTCTTGAGCATTGACTGCTGGAGATAAGCTGAGCCAGCTCACTAAGAGCCAACTAACGGCAATTCTTGGAAGATGAAAGCTTATTCTTTTTTCTTCTGAATAGTCATAGTATATCTTCTGTGTCTGCTTTTTATTAATTCTGCCACAAACCTTTCCGTGATTATTTTCAAAGAAATCTGTAATTTCTTTATCACTCATTTTCGTGAAATCGATAATCAGAGTAGAGCATTTTTGACAATGCCTGTTTTCACCTTGCGGAGTCATCTGATTCCAGTCTTCCTGACATGGACTGGGGATGGATAGCTGAAAGAGGTTTGTTTTCATATATTTAAAATAACACAGAAATCTGAGTATTCAAAAGAGGAGGAATGATATTCACTACTAGGTACGCATTGACGGTTGCGTTTGCCACTAATGCACGAAGTTTTTAAGTGTTTTATTAGTGAAATTGTGGCTATCTCCTGAATAATGCATTTTTTCTAAAATTCCATCACGATTTGTTAGAAAATTTCAGGCGAAAATATATTTCAGACATTTTTGTCGGAAATGTAAATTTGTTTAATTTTGAGGGTGAATAATATAAGTCAGATAATTTTCAGGAGCGTTTTTTATCGAAAAAATAAGTATTGGATACTTATTATATAGTACTGCTAAATATTGATTTATGTAATGTGTGATGTATGATTTTGTTATTTAGAATTCGTATAAACTGTGTTTTTTACTTAACATTCAACGTAATTCCTATCACCATTTGGCATGATATACAAGCATACATTTGAGTAGTAATTAAAGATTCGTTGGGTTACTGGACAAAAATCCGATGTTATGGATGAGCGAGATTTAAAACTGGATATACAATGTTATCACTGCGGTGATAATTGCTCAGGCAATCCCATTCAGTTCGATGATAAAAGCTTTTGTTGTGATGGTTGTAAGACTGTTTACGCTATCCTCAATAAAAGCGACCTCTGTGAGTACTATGATCTCAATGCAGCTCCGGGTACTTCTCAGAGAAGCCGTTACAGAAAAGATAAGTTTGCGTTTCTGGATTTACCGGAAGTACAGCAAAAACTCATTCAGTACAGTGATGCTGAACAGGTTCATCTCACTTTTTATCTTCCTCAGATGCATTGCAGCAGCTGTCTATGGTTATTGGAAAATGTATATCAAATCAACAGAGGTATCGTTTCTTCTCATGTCAATTTTGGCAAAAAGGAAGTTTTCATCATTTACAACCCTAAAGAAGTTTCATTACGCGGAGTCGTGGAAACGCTCGCAGATATCGGCTACGAACCACATATCAGTCTGGACCAGATGGACAGAAGTCAGGCGATGGCTCCTCATCGTACCCGTTTATACAAAATAGGATTGGCTGGTTTTTGTTTTGCCAATATCATGATGATGAGCTTTCCGGAGTATGTGCTGGGCAATAGTGTCATAGAACCGTCGCTGGCATTTACTTTCAAAGCTTTAATTATTCTGCTTTCCATTCCGGTTTTATTCTATTGTGCAAGTGAGTTTTTTGTGAGCGCATGGGGCGGATTGAAACACAAGCATCTCAATATCGATGCTCCGGTAGCTTTGGCATTAGTGGTGACTTTTGGTAGAAGCTTATACGAAGTTTATATGGGCGGTCACGGGTACTTCGACAGTATGGCGGGTATCGTGTTTTTTATGCTGATAGGCCGCTGGTTACAGGACAGAACGTATCAGGCAGTATCTTTTGACAGAGATTTTAAATCATTTTTTCCGATAGCTGTCAATGTGCTCAAAGACGGACATGCAGCTCCGGTGACGGTAGATAAGCTCAGAGCGGATGATGTGATACAGATTCACAGTCAGGAAATTATCCCGGTAGATGCCATTTTATCGAAAGGAAATGCATTGATTGATTACAGTTTTGTGAGTGGTGAAAGCGCACCTGTTTCAGTTGCTAAAGGTGAAATTGTGTATGCCGGAGGTAAGCAAGTGGGAGGTAAGCTGGAGCTGATAGTGGTCAAAGAAGTTTCTCAGAGCTATCTGACTAACCTTTGGAACAAAGAAGTGGCACATCGTCAACAGGCGGTGAATCACACGGTGATAGATACTATAAGTACTTATTTTACTTATATCGTTTTGGTGATTGGCCTGATGGCAGGTATATATTGGTATGTGCAGGGCGAGCCGCAATTGATGTGGAATGCATGGACTACGATATTGATCGTGGCTTGTCCCTGTGCTTTATTATTGAGCAGCAATTTTACCAATGGAAATATATTGAGGATTCTCAGCCTGAACAAGTTTTATCTCCGTTCTCCTGAGGTGATTGAGAAAATGTCAAAAATCTCTCACATCGTATTTGACAAGACAGGTACGCTGACTCAGCACAGAAAAAGCAAAATTACTTACGAGGGGCAGATATTGTCTCGTGAAGAACAGGAGCAGATAGCAGATGTATTGTCTCAATCTTCTCATCCTGCAACGAAAGCGATTTTAGCATATCTGGAAACAGATGCTCAGCATGAAGTAAAAGATTTTAAGCTCACTGAGGGAAAAGGAGTAGAAGCATGGATAAATGAACATTACTATAAAATCGGTTCTCCTGCTTTTGCCGGTATTGAAAAATCAGATACCAAAGGTTCTCAGGTAGTTGTAGCTAAAGACGGAGTGGTGAAAGGTATCTTTCAGGTATCGAATGTTTATCGTTTCGGGATATTTGATTTAGTACAAAAATTGAAAAATCGTTTCCGTTTGTCGGTGCTTTCCGGTGATAATGATGCGGAAGCTCCTGTATTGAAAAACTATTTCGTAGATAATGAATCTATGTTGTTTCACCAGAAGCCGGATGATAAATTAGAATATGTCAGACATCTTCAGGAAAACGGTTCCGGACAGGTAATGATGATAGGCGACGGGCTGAACGATGCAGGTGCATTGCGCCAGAGTGATGTAGGAATAGCGGTGACAGATAGCGATAATACTTTTACCCCGGCGTCTGACGGTATCATTGATGCACAAAGATTAGCAAATCTGGACAAGTTTTTAGCTTTTGCCAAAGATGGTCACAGAATCATTACTGTCAGCTTTGTGATTTCCATTTTTTATAATGTGATAGGATTGTATTTCGCAGTACAGGGGATTTTATCACCGTTGATTGCAGCTATCCTGATGCCGAGCAGTTCTGTCAGCATTATTCTGATTACTTACGGACTGAGCGAATGGATGGCAAAATACAGAGGCCTTCAAATTGAAAATTCCAACAATAAAATTCAAAAAGCATGAGTGCAGGGATAATGATTATGATACTCCTGATGAGTATTACGATAGCAGGAGGGTTCCTGGCAGCATTTCTCTGGAGTGTAAAAAATGGCCAGTACGATGATGATTACTCGCCTGCACACAGAGCCTTGTTTGACTCCAAAACCAAAAAAGATAAAAATAAAACCAATTCAAATATTTAACCAACCAATCATTTTATGCAATTAGAAAAATTCACTTATGACAACAGGTTGCCCAAATTATTCGCTTATGCGACTATATTCTGGGGCCTTGTGGGTATGTTGATGGGATTGATTGCGGCACTGCAATTAGCATTTCCGGTGCTCAATTTTAGCGAGTTGCTACCCAATTTTGCATTTGGTCGTCTGAGACCTGTGCATACCAACGCAGTCATCTTTGCCTTTGTGGGCAACGGTATCTTTACGGCAGTTTATTATTCTATTCCAAGATTATTAAAAACTCCTATGTGGAGTGAAAAGCTGGGCAGAATCCACTTCTGGGGCTGGCAGCTCATCATTGTTTCAGCAGCAGTTACTTTGTTATTGGGCTTTACACAAGGTAAAGAATATGCTGAATTAGAGTGGCCGATTGACATAGCTATCACACTGATTTGGGTAGTATTCGGTATCAATATGTTCGGAACCATTTTTACCAGAAGAGAGCGCCATCTGTATGTGGCTATCTGGTTTTTTATCGGTTCCTGGGTGACAGTAGCGATGTTGCATATTGTGAACGCATTTGTGGTCCCGGTAGGATTATTTAAAAGTTATTCTGTCTACGCAGGGGTACAGGATGCGTTGGTACAATGGTGGTATGGTCACAATGCTGTGGCATTCTTCCTGACTACTCCGTATTTGGGTCTGATGTATTACTTCCTGCCAAAAGCAGCTGAGCGCCCGATATATTCTTACAGATTGAGCATTATCCACTTCTGGTCATTGATATTCCTGTATATCTGGGCAGGTCCTCACCATTTATTATATACAGCGGTTCCTGACTGGGCACAGTCATTGGGTACAGTATTCTCCATCATGTTGCTGTTGCCAAGCTGGGGAGGTATGCTGAACGGTTTGTTCACACTCCGCGGAGCATGGGACAAAGTAAGGGAAGACCCGGTATTGAAATTCTTCGTGGTAGGGGTGACTTGCTACGGTATGAGCACATTTGAGGGACCAATGATGTCATTGAAAAATGTGAATGCAATCTCACACTATTCAGACTGGACTGTGGCACACGTACACATTGGCGCATTAGGATGGAACGGATTCCTGACTTTCGGTATGTTGTACTGGTTATTGCCAAGACTGTTCAATACTAAGCTGTTCTCTACCAAATTAGCCAACACGCACTTCTGGCTGGGTACTTTGGGTATCATCATCTATGCAATTCCAATGTATATGGCTGCATTCAGGTCATATTTCATGATGAAATCATTTACTCCGGAAGGTCAGCTGGAATACCAGTTCATGGATGTAGTGAATGCTACTATCCCGTTCTATATTCTGAGAGCATTAGGCGGAGCATTGTACCTGGGAGGTTTGATCATGATGATTTATAATGTTTACAAAACTACTAAGCAGGGTGAGTTTGTGGAAACTGAGGAAGCAGAAGCAGCACCGTTGCCAAAAATATATAATACTCCTAAAAATTCATTGTGGCACAGCTTTATTGAGCGTAAACCTCTCTTATTGCTGGTGTTGAGCTTGTTAGTTGTATCTATTGGCGGTATTATAGAATTGATTCCTACTTATCTGGTCAAATCCAATGTGCCGACCATCTCCAGCGTGCAGCCATATACTCCGCTTGAGCTACAGGGGAGAGATATCTATATACGTGAAGGATGCTACAACTGCCACTCACAGCAAATCAGACCTTTCAGATACGAAGTAGCCCGTTATGGGGAATACTCCAAGGCAGGTGAGTTTGTATATGACCATCCTTACCAGTGGGGTAGTAAACGTACAGGCCCTGATTTGGCAAGGGTCGGAGGTAAGTATCCGGATAGCTGGCATTTCTTCCACATGCTGAAACCAAGCGATATCGTGGAAAAATCTATCATGCCATCATATCCATTCCTGTTTGAAAAAGAAGTCAATCTCGGTACTACAAAATCCAAGATCCATGCAATGCGCAAGATGGGAGTGCCTTATCCGAATAACTATGAGGATATCGCAAATGATGATTTGATGAAACAGGCGGATCAGATCGTAGAAAATCTGAAAACTGCAGAAATAGAAATTGATGCCAAGAAAGAAATCGTAGCATTGATTGCCTATCTGCAACGACTTGGAAAAGATATTAAAGTAGAAACCGCTCAAAAATAATTCAGAATGAAAGTAGCAAATTATTTATCGACTATAGACGGGGTAGCCATTTACCCTGTTATCTCTCTTGTCCTTTTTGTGACCTTTTTCGGATTGGTGACACTGTGGATCCTTAGAATGAACAGTAAAGAGCTGGAGCATATTGAAAGACTTCCTTTGGACGACAAATAAACCATAACAAATGAAATTCAACTCACTATATAAAATATCGGGTTCAGCAATGGCGTTGATGCTGTCTGTCGTACCTGCAATAGCACAGGAAGCTGTGGTGGCAGAACAACCTGCTGCAAATTTCTTTTCATTCAATACCGATTCGTTATTGATGATGTTCGCCATCTTTTTAATTATCCCTATATACTTCCTCGCCAGATTATTGATTTTCGGAGTTAAAATCAATCTGGATAAAAAAGCTAAAGCATTGAGTGTGCTCGCCATCTTAGGATTGCTGAGCACTTCCACTGCCGAAGCTGCCACTTTCAGCCAGTTCAATTACGTGACATGGACACTGGTGCTTATTATATTGGTGGAGTTGCTGGTGATTGCCATTCTGGGGTATCATGCGACCAAGTTACTGAACTGGTTCACAGCATCAGAAGTAGTGAAAAGCGAAGAGAAGAAACCGGGTTTCGCATTTTTTATCTGGCAGAAAATGAACAAATTCCGTCCGATGGAAGAGGAAAGCGAGCTGGAAATCGGACACGAGTACGATGGTATCAAAGAGCTGGACAATGTAACTCCGCCGTGGTTCACCATGGGATTTGCAGCATCTATTATATTTGCAATCGTCTATATGTGGGTATATCACGTCAGTGAATCTGCTCCATTGCAAGACGAAGAGTATAGAAGAGAAGTAATCATTGCAGAAGCTGCACATGCAGAATTCCTGAAAACACAGGCCAATCAGGTAGATGAAAACAATGTCACACTTTTGACAGATGCAGAAAGTATAGCAGGAGGGAAGAAATTGTTTGAAGCCAATTGTGTCGCTTGTCATAAAAGTGATGGTGGAGGTAACATCGGACCTAACCTGACAGATGAATACTGGCTGCATGGCGGAAGTGTGAAAGATGTATTTTCTACTATCAAATATGGTGTACTGGACAAGGGGATGGTGCCGTGGAAAGATGAAATGTCGCCAAATCAAATCGTTCAGCTGGTAGCATATATCCATACACTGAAAGGAACAAATCCTCCGGGAGCAAAAGTTGCTGAGGGTGAAATTTATTCAGAAGGAACAGAGTCTGCTGAAGCTCCGGCTGATGTACCTGTTGATAGCACAGAACCAGTAGTAGCGGAATAATTGTTTAACGTTTAAGGTTTGATGTTTAAAGTTTGCTTGCGCCTGATTGGGCTTCGACTCACTTCGACTTCGCTCAGTAACCACAGCTCCGCCACCGTGCGTTAGCAACCTTAAACACTAAACTTTGAACAAAAAAAACTTGAATATAATGAGTCAGATAGAAGAAGATAGTTTTCGCTCACGGGTAAGTACTGTGGACGAGGATGGCAAACGCAAATGGGTGTTTGCTACTCAGCCGGAAGGGAAGTTTTATCAATGGAGAAATTATCTTTCCTACTTCTATCTGGCTATCTTTTTTGCAATGCCTTTGATACATTTCAATGGCACACAATTCATGCAGTTCAACCTGTTGGAAGGGCGTTTTACCCTGTTTGGAAAGATATTCTGGCCCAATGACTTTTTCATCTTTGCAGTAGCCATGATTACCATGATTATCCTCGTGGTATTGTTTACAGTAGTCTATGGAAGATTGTTTTGTGGGTGGGCATGTCCTCAGACCTTTTTTATGGAATTTGTTTTCCGGAAAATAGAATGGTGGATAGAAGGTACGCCTGCACAGCAGCGCAAGCTGGAACAGATGCCCTGGAACAAAGAGAAAATTCTTAAAAAAGGAGGAAAGCAGCTGGTCTTTTTCGGAGTTTCATTTCTGATAGCCAATACATTTCTAGCATATATAATCGGTTCCAAAGAGCTATGGGACAAAATTCAGCACCCCGGAGATAATCTGGGAGTTCTGGGCGGACTGCTCATTTTCACATTTATCTTTTACATAGTATTTGCATATGTGAGAGACATCGTTTGTACCACGATCTGCCCTTATGGCCGCTTGCAGGGAGTGATGTTTGATAAAGATACCATGCAGATCAGCTATGATTATGTGCGTGGCGAACCGAGAGGAAAACTGAAGAACAAAGAAGCTCAGGGACTGGGAGATTGTATAGACTGTAAAAAATGTGTCACTGTCTGCCCGACAGGAATAGATATCCGCAACGGCGTTCAGATGGAATGCGTAGGTTGTACTGCCTGCATAGATGCCTGTGACAATATCATGGAGCAAATCAATCTGCCGAAAGGGCTGATAAGGTACGCTTCGGAAAACGAAATCCAGTCCGGGCAAAAATCTCCGGTGACATTAAAAGTCAAAGCGTATACAGGATTGCTGGTAATACTGATGATATTTCTGGGAGTATTGATAGCCACCCGCCAGAATATTGATGTTTATATCGGAAGAATCAAAGGACAAACCTATCAGGTATCAGAAGAAGGAATGGTGAGCAACCTGTTTGACGCCAAAATCATCAATAAATCCAATAAAGACATCCCGGTAGAATTCCGCCTGATAGACACACAGGGTGAAATCAGGATTGTCGGTCACGCCGAAGGGATTATGCTCAGAAAGGAACAGATGAATAAAATTACATTTTTCGTGGACAGACCCAAAGCTACGCTGAACGGCAGAGCTTCAAAAATAAAGGTAGGAATCTATCAGGACGGAGAGTTGCTCAAAACAGTGAAAACAAATTTCTTAGGACCCTATAAATTTTAAAGTATGAACTGGGGATATAAAATTTTAACAGTCATTATTGTATTCGTAGTCGGGATGCTGGGCATGGTGTACATCTCTATGCGGCAGACTAACGAAATGCTTGATGAAAACTATTATGTAAGAGAAAAGCATTTTCAGTCGCTGATAGACGGACAGAAAGCACTGCAAAAAATACAGACACAGCCGCTCATCGTACAAAACGACAGTCAGGTGACCGTACAGCTTCCGGATTCCAGCTTTGGCAATATATCAGAAGCATCAGTAGCATTTTTAAAGCCGGATAACCAAAAGTTAGATATCTCTTACGAACTGAAACCCGACTTTGCCGGCAAATACAATATTGACAAAACATCTTTAACCAAAGGCATGTACAAAGTCAGAGTCAAATGGAATAATGGAGACCAGCTATACTATAGCGACGACAATTTTTATGTATTGTAAAATGGTATTGGGTATTGAGTATCAGGTATCGAGAGGGCTAACGCAAAATAAAAAGTATGAAGTTCGATTTACGAGGGACGAATGTGCTGACGCAACTATTGTAAACCATGATTTTAAAACCATAATAAATGAACTAAACACTCTGTGCTTTTCTGCGCCATTGGTTTTGCAGGCAGGGAACCCACAGGACGAAAACGGTGTAAAAACATCTACTGTCTGACGACCAAAGGAAGGAGTTTAGATGTTTTAACCGTTGAGGACAATGTGGGTCGCCGAAAAACCCGGCGCGATTCTTTTGGTCCTTTTCTTTTAAAGAAACAGGACAGAGAAATAAAAATAAACTTGGCTTGAGGATAGAACAGTAATCTGTCGTCAGTTGACCGTGGTCTAAAACTTTAAACCTTAAACTTTAAACAAGAAACAGTGTCATCATTTCCCATCATCACAGGACTATCCATCGGGTTATTAGGCAGCCTGCACTGTCTCGGCATGTGCGGACCTATCGCTCTGTCACTTCCTGTGTATCAGATGCCGGTCGTACAGAAATACACCAATATCCTTTTGTACAATATCGGTAGGTCAACAACCTATGCATTGATGGGAGCAGTTTTGGGCTTGTTGGGCAGCAGCTTTCAGATATTCGGACTACAACAGATATTATCTATTACAGGAGGAGTCCTTATATTATTGACCGCATTAGTGTACTATTTCAGACCGGGATGGTTGACCTCCGGCAAGTGGGGCGCAAAAATATCTTCCCTCCTCGGACAGCAGCTGAAAAAAGAAAAATCCTATACTACTTTTTTTACTATCGGTATGCTCAATGGTGCTTTGCCTTGTGGATTAGTTTATATGGCATTGATATCCGCTTTTGCAACCGGAGCCGTCTGGAAAGGCTCACTGCTCATGTTCTTCTTCGGATTGGGTACATTACCCTTAATGAGTCTGCTGATGATATCCGGCAAATGGGTAAAAGCATCCACCAAAAATCTTTTTAAGAAAATAGTACCGGTATGGATTGTAGCCATGGCAGTCGTTATGATACTGCGCGGCATGAATCTGGGAATTCCCTATATCAGTCCTGCATTTAATAATGATACCAACTGCGTGGAGAAGTGCTGTGAGGTGCCTTAATATGATTATTTAGATGAAAATTTATGTGGAAAGAAGACAAGACAGGTGAGCATTATCTGTCTTGTTTGTTTTACACAATAGAATCTTGATAGCGGACTATACTGGATTGTATCGGTAAGATATAGCAAGGAACCTTTGAAATCACGGATATATTACAAGTCAATTATGGTGTGTATAAATCAATTATCAAAAAAACAAATCATCCCGTAGTTTTCAGTCGATCTAATATTGCTGTGAGCTTATGAAATTCGACATCAGGATTTTTCCACCATTGGTATGGCCATATTTTGTAGTTTACCAGAGAATAGTTTTTGAGAATCACATCTTTGTACATCATGTACTTATAATGAACCTGCTGATGTACTGATGCCTGTTCTGATTGCAAATAGACAGGTTTACTTAAATCTTTTTGTATCAATGCTTCCAGGGAAAAGCCTCCGACTTTCAGTTGGGTTTGAACAGGAATGCTTAAATTGCTGTGTATCGTGTTTAAAACAAAAGCAGGCAATTCAATTTTTACGGATTTGCTCTGTGCGTTTTCTTTATTGTTTTTCAGAAGTTCCAGGATTGAATTTTTCAGGGAAGTATTACCTTCTGCTGTAGCTCTGACAAAAGAGATGTATGCATAAAGCAAAGCTTTTCCTGTATTGCCGTTTTTAGAGATTTCTTCTTCGTAATTTTTATAATAGTTTTCTGGAATGGAAGTGAAAATATGAATAGATTTCTTCGCTCTGGTAATCAATACATTGAGTAACTGGTAACCTTGCTGCCTGTTGATAGGCCCGAAATTTTGTCTGAAATTTCCTTTTTCATCCTTTCCGAAAGTCGTGCCAATGATAATGATATCTCTTTCATCCCCCTGAATATTCTCCAGATTTTTAATAAAAAGTCCGGCCTTATTCAGCGCATCCAGCAGTTTTGCTTTATGCATATCTTGATATGCATATTCCCATATCAGATCCTGAATCAGATCCCGTTGCTGAATATTCAGAGTGCCGATTCCGATTCCCGGCATATTGTCTGCATGCTGTTCGGCAAGCTGATATAAGTAATTAACTACAGCTACAGCTTCTCCCTGGTTGGTATTATTTTGATACACACCATCTGTCTGGAAAAAATGCATGCTCTGATAATGTTGTTTGGGCGGCATAGGAACCAATCTGGACTGATAGATTCCGGCATTGGAAAATGCGATCAGATCCGGGTGTTGAGAGCGATAATGAAAATCCAGGTATGTAGGATGATATCCGGCATCTGCTGCATATTCCAGAAGAGAATTGCTTTGCGCCAGAAAAATATCTTTTTCTTCCTCCATATCCTCCGTGTCCTCAGACAAAGCTACATCTGAAGAAAAATACGAGCTGGGCGGCATCTGGTGCTCATCTCCGGAAATCACATGCGAGGCGGCACGATAAAGTACCGGATAAGTATCCTCCACTCTTAGCTGGCTGGCTTCATCCAGAATGACGATGTCATAAAGATTTTTTTGCAATGGTAAAATGGAGCTGGCAACCACAGGATTCACCATCGTAACCGGAAAAATCGTTGTGAAAAAATCAAAGTCATTCTGCAGGATAGCTCTTAAGCTGTTTCTGGAAGCATACTGCTTGTTTTTTCTCAGATTATACAACATCCTCTTCGTTGTCATATCAGACTGGCTGATCAGGGTATATATCTTTGATGACCAGATATCAGATATTTTTTTGCCTAAAAGTTCTTTTGTGTCAGTATCTGTTTGCTTTAATTCTGCCAGAAGAGCATTTCCCTCTACTGTCAGGTGATTTTTCTGAGCATAATATTCCAGGAAATTTCTCAGATACCATTCTTCCATATAAATCCATCTATCCTCCGCCTGCAAAAGAGATAGCTTTTCCCATAGTTTTCTTTTCTGATCACTGATGGTATTTGTATAATTCAGCCACCTGTGAACTTGTGAAAGCTGATCAATAATATGATTAACAGGAGTGGAGTAAGCGATTGAAGCTGCAACACCAGATTGAATATGTGTAAGGTCATCTATTGATTCTATAGCAGGAAGTGCTGTTACTGTCCAGCCAAGTTGCTGTGAGAGCTGTACAATCTGTCTGTAAAGATCTGTTGCGGTTTTTCTGGCCTGAGCAATATTTTTTTGTTTTCCGGAAAAAATCTGAAGTATACCGGTTTTGATTTTAGCACCTGTATTCAGCTTGTAAAATTCTTCACCCAGCTGTGTCAGCGACTCTTTCAGATGCTGGTCTAGTTGTACACTCTTTTCGTGGAGCTGATGGAACGTATTGACATCGTTTTCTGTACGTTGTTGCCACCACTCTTTCGGTAAGAGATAAATAGTCTCAAATAACGGCCGGATAGCATTCAACAGCTCGGCATCCCGTACAATTTCATCTTTCCATTGTCTGTATTGTGTATAATACTCGCTGCTTTCCTGTAAAGCCAACAGTGGCTCAAAGTCAAAAGAAATACTATTTTTAATCAGTTCATGATGTCTGTTCGCCATTTCCAGCCAGCTGTCATCGCCAAAAATAGGTTTGTATAGAGCTTCTATTCTGGTATTGCTGATTTGACGCAGCTTCAGGTACTTGCTTTTAAGATCTTCGTATTGATGATGTTTGAAAGAACTGCTATATTCACTTCTGTCATCTAATAATTGCCTGATTTTCTGTACGATAACGTTTCTGTCCTTATAGACATCTTCCACTAAAGCGATGAATCCATCCAGCCCGAAAGGGATCAGGTTGTTTTTCAGCACTTCGAGAGCAGTACGTTTTTCGCATACCACCAGCACTTTTTTCTCTTCCAGCAATGCATTGGTAATGACCGCTGTGAGAGACTGGCTTTTGCCTGTTCCGGGAGGTCCCTGAATGATCACTTTGCCGTGACGGTCAATTACATGAAGTACGGTTTCCTGAGAAGGATCTAAAGTAATAGGAGTAAGGAAGCTGTTATTTCTGGGAGGAAAATTGTTTTCAGTATCATCAGCAGAAATCTGAGTCAACTGCAACAAATCCTGAATAATAGGTTGCTTCTGGGATTTGTACATTCCCAATACTCCGGCAGGAATGATTTGAGCTTGTTTTTCAGCAGCAGCTTCTACTTGATCTTTGCTGCCACAGGCAGTGAGTTGATGATTGATAGTGACCTTATCAATATTGAGTTTTTCTGATACGAAATCACATATCTTCTGAATAGCTTCCAGATTGATAGAATCGGTTTGAAGAATGGAAAACGGATCTTCCCATTTTTCTCCTAAATACTGTTCAAAATGTGTTTGCAGCACCTCGTTGAAATATACATCATGGTCATCTGTGCGTCGAATCGTCCATGAGTTGCTGTTGGAAGTATTTTTGTCGATATCCAGTTTCCAGATCAGCAGAGGAGCTTTCAGCGTTTTAGCAGGATTTCCGGGGTCTTTGATGAGCAATAGCGGAAATCCCCATCCAAAAGACAAAGTACCATATTCTGCAAATTCATCCTGTTCCTGATAATAGAGTGTGTTGAGTTTTTTGATAATCCGCTGAATGGATTTCCTTTCTTCAATCTGACGCAGGGAATATTTTGAAGCATCTATTTTAACCGAAAAAATAAAGTTCTGTCCGCCTGAAATTTTTTTCAGAAAATCCTGTGACATTTCCGGATCTATGATATCTAATTCTGTAACATCCAATCTGGCATATCTGCCCGGCAATGCATCCAGATGTATCGACCTTAAATCTCCGCTTTTTAATTTTTGAATTAATTTCCCAATCAGCAATTTTCGCTCACTCATGTCTGTATCTCGCTATAAAACGTGATTAAAGGTAATAAAAACGAAGGTGTAAAATAAACGCTTATTGAGCCAATAATCTATAATGACCTGCAAGAAGACCAGGAGAGTAATTTCATCTTATTTTCTGTGTGTTATATATAGCACTTTGATTGTTGTAAGAACATTTGCTGCAATAAATCTATAGACGTACCAAAATGATCACAGCAATCTGTTAGCCCATGTGAAATCTTCCCTCGATATAATTTCTACTCTTTTTTTGAATTCGGTATGTCTTGTATGCAGAATATAGTTATACTCCTGAGAAATAATAGCTGATGGGACTTTCAATATCAACGTAGAATAAGATTGGTACCATTGAGAACCAATATTTTGAAGTACAGGATATGATTGAATGGATTTCCAGTTTTCAGGTAAATCAGCTTCATTGATAGTAGAAATATCAGCTTCATTTATATCTACATTGATAACTAATACTTTATAAGATGAATCAGCCTGAATAGATGCTCTGTGTACTACCAGCTCTAAAGTTGACAGAGCCCTGCTGCCGCTGGTATAAATGACAAATTCATCCTGTTTATTCCAGCGATTGGCAATGCCGGACGCAATCAGTGCATCTGAAAATTTTTCTTTACGAATATTGAATATTAGCATCTTTAGACATTTTCGCCGTATTCCAGTGCGGTCAATCTGTCATCTACCATCTTGATACCGTTGATGGTATTCATGAAATTTTTGGGAGCAGTATTGTCTAAAAATATATTGGGGGTATTGAGCCATTTTTCGAAAGCAGATGCATTGGAAAATACCTCTTCTCCATGCTCATATAATGATAATAACATGATGAGGTGCTCTCTCATATTGGGCTTGAAAGTGGTGTCTTTGGTTTTGTAATTGCGGTAAGTGCGTGGTGTGATATTGAGCCAGTCTGCAATAATATCATCATTGATGTGTATCGTATCTTCTACTCGTTTGATGAGAATTTTGTCATGCAATGTGCTGGATACAGAGATGTATACACTAACCGGCTCATTGAGCATAGGTAGCTTGGTATCATCATCTGGAATGTTATACGTTTTCATCTTTCTATCCTTTCTCTAATTTACTGCTTTTTTTCCGGTTTGTAAAGTTTATTTTTCCTATTCATTCTTTTTTAACATTTCTATTTTCCTTTTACTGTGAAAAATGTCAAATCTATTTTAATACTATGTACTTATTAGATTGTAGAATAAGAAGTAATGGATAAAAATGTTTAGAGTAACTAAGTGGAATAAAGCTGGTTTTGTTTCAGATATATAAAACGGTATTTATAACAGGATAAAAATGGAGATTCTCAAATTCATTCGAAAAGAGAGATGATTGAAAGGAGACAGGTTGAAATGATCTTTATAATCCGGATTAAAAAACAAGATGAATTTTATAAAAAACAAAACCCGCTCTCCAAAGGAAATGCGGGCATAGATATATTATGTATGATTTTACAGTTTGCGGAACAGCCCACCGAAGGTCATCATGCTCATCAGGTCGCTGACACGGATTTTTCCGGTCATAAATGCTTCTTGTGGATTAATTTTTCCGGTTTCTACTGCTACATAAGTTTCATCATCAGTTTCTACAAGACATTGAGCTTCTCCTGCCAGTCCGTTTAAGATGTCTAAAGTACCTTTGTCAATTTTGACAGTATACTGCTTATTCGTGAAGCTGAATTGTACGGTCAATTCAGTGTTGGCAGCTTTTTCTTTACGGAAACGTTCAGGCAGAGTGGCAAAGATATCTTCCACTGTTTGTGGTCCGGAAGATTCTTGCTGAGAAGTCGCTCTGTCATACGAAATGTCATCGATGACCATTTTGGCAATGATTTCCCGCATGATTTCTGAGCTGCCTCCCCCGATGGTACCTATACGGCTGTCACGGAATGCACGGGCAACTTTGTATTCTTCCATATATCCGTAGCCGCCAAAGAACTGGAGACATTGATACATACATTTGTCTGCGAGCTCGGAGGAAATTAATTTTGCCATGGAACTCTCTTTCACAGCGTAAAGCCCGTCTGAGTGCATACGACAGGTCTGAAGTACGAAAGATTTTGCCACTTCTATTTCAGAAGCGAGCTGGGCTACACGATGCCTGAGTACCTGAAATTTATTGATAGTACGGCCGAATGCTTTGCGTTCGTTCATATATTTGAGAGAGTAGCCAAGGATGGATTCACAGGATGCATAACCCATAATCGAACCTGCCAATCGCTCTAACTGCAAACCACCCATAAGGTAATAAAATCCTTTACCTTCCTCACCCAAAAGATTTTCAACCGGAACTTTCACATCATCAAAGTGTATCTCTGCTGTATCTGATGAATGCCAGCCTAATTTTTTGAGCTTGGTGCGGGTAATTCCTTCGCTATCCAGATCTACTACAAGCAAACTCACTCCTGCAGCTCCTGCTTCAGGGTTGGTTTTACAGACAAGGATAACATATTGGCCATAAACAGCATTGGTAATAAATGTCTTAGAACCGTTGACAATATAGTGATCTCCGTTTTTGATAGCCTTGGTTTGAATATTGGCTGCATCACTTCCTGCTCCCGGCTCGGTGATACCGATACAAGCAATTTTCTCTCCGGCTATGGCGGGAACGAGGTATTTGTCTTTGAGAAATTCCGAACCGTGATGAAATACATAAGGAGTGGACATGCATACCTGTACTGCGGCTGTGATAGTGAATCCTCCGGAGAAAACTTTGGAAATCTCTTCCAGCATAACTACGTTGTAAAAGAAATCCAGTCCGCTTCCTCCGTATTGTTCGGGATAGTTGAGCCCGAAATAACCCATCTCTCCGAATTTTTTCCAGAATTCGCGGTCGATTTTACCCTCTGCTTCCCATCTTTCAATATTTGGTACAGCTTCTTTTTCTAAAAAATCTTTGATGGACTTACGAAACATTTCGTGGTCTTCTGTAAAGTAGTATTGTGTAAGTGACATAAGTGTATAATGTTATCTGAAAGTTAAGTTCAGAAAAAAATATTTACCAAACAAACGTTTGGGAAAATATTTTTTGATTAAAAAAGCGCAACCAATTAATTGGTTGCGCCTGTAAATTTAAGTCTTAATGGTTAATTACATTTGTAAGTGAGATCTATGATTTTCGATGGTGAGCCGTCTTCAATTTCAGTAATTGAAGTAACATTACCCTGATCAAAAGTGTATTTATACTCACCTATTATTGTTTGTAATACAGTTTCGCTATCATCTTCTAATACATTATCAGTAACTTTTGAAATGAGGTATTCTGTATTAAATACTTCATAAAAACTTCCAATGAATACAAAGGATGGCAGTTGATAGTACTTTAGCAGATTGTTTTTATTGTTTATGTACTCTACTGTTGACTTAGCTCTCTCTGTATGCTTTTTAGTAGTGTGGTTGTACGTGTATGAATATATAGATGTTATTTTATTGTCTTTATAGGTGTATTCATAAATATCAATATCCTTTTCATGAGAAGTGGAATCGGTCTCTTTAATGATTTGACCTGCAGCATTATATTCAAGTACGTATTGATTATCAAAAGTTCTCGTTGTTCCTGCGGCATTGGTTTGGTATGAAATATATTTAATTAGCTTATTTTGACTGTTGTAAATCAGAGTGTCAAAATAGTATCCATAATCATCTGTTTTATGTACCTGGGAGACCAAGAGATTGTTGGCGTTATAATTGTAGGTAATCAGTTCTTTCGAACCTGTAGCAACTTCTAATTTTGTGATTTGGTTTCCATTCATTGATACTGCATATTTGGCATCATCTATTGTAACGGATTCTATCAGGCAATCTCCAATAACATTATCGTTTTCTTTGTCTTTTGAACAGGAAGAGATCAAAGTAAGTAAGGCAATAGCCAGACCTGAAAATGTAAGTTTTTTCATAAGTGATAATTTAGTGTTATGCAATATTAATCAATAAATTAAAGTATCTAAGTTTTGTATTTGATTTATTGTTTGAATTAGGAAAAATATAAGGGTGGTGTCATAAATCAGGTGACTTATATCAATAGAGATTCTGTCATAAATCGAAGATTTGGCGGAGCCAATGACATTCTAATAAACTGTGATGCTACTTCGATTTCTCTCAGCACAAGTGGTAAGCATCTCTGTATCAACCCATTTGTGACACTACCAATATAAGTATTTTATGATCCTATCTCTTGGAAATTTCTATTATTCTAACTTTCTAAACAATCCACCCATCTTCATCATTGCACCCAAATCAGAAATCTGAACTTTTCCGGATATGAAAGCCTGCTGAGAATTCAATTTTCCGGTTTCTAACTGGATGTATGTTTCATCATCTGTTGTAACAGTCGTATTTGCTGTGCCATGAAATCCTTCCTGTACAGAGATGTTTTCATCTTTTACTTCAACAGTATATTGCTTGCTGTTAAACTGAAACTGTACATTCAATGAAATATCTTTTGCCTTTTCAGACTTGAATCTTGATGGCAATGACTGCATGATTTTCTCAACAGTAAAGTCTTGTGTCTTTTGTCTTGTGTCTTCAGTCTTGCCATAAGCTACCTCGTCAATCACCATCTTAGAAATTATTTCACACATAATTTCTGACGTGCCGCCGCCTATAGTTCCCAATCTGGAATCCCTGAACAAGCGAGCCATTTTGTATTCCTCCATATATCCGTAACCTCCCAAAAACTGTAAACACTGATACATGATTTTGTCAGCCAGCTCGGTAGCCTGCAATTTTGCCATAGATGCTTCTTTGACACAATAAACTCCATCTTCGTACATTCTGCATACATTATAAGTGAAAATAGTGCATGCTGTCAATTCTGTACTCATTTGTGCAATACGATGCCTGAGTACCTGGAATTTGTTGATAGTACGACCAAATGCTTTGCGTTCGCTCATATATTGCAATGCATAATCTAAAGCATATCCACTTGCAGCATTGGATGCAATAGCCAGAGTTAACCTCTCCAGTTCAAAACGCTGCATGATATAGTAGAAGCCTTTATTCTCTTCGCCTACGAGATTTCCTACAGGAACTCTCACATTGTCAAAGGCAATTTCTCCTGTGTCAGATGCTTTCCAACCTAATTTTTTGAGCTTGGAAGTGCTCACTCCCGGACTGTTCATATCTACAACAATCAAGCTGATACCGCCAGATTTAGCTTCAGGATTGGTTTTGCAGGCGACTATCAGATAATCAGCATAAACTCCATTGGTGATAAAACATTTGGAGCCGTTGATGATATAATGTCCGCCATCTTTTACCGCAGTTGTCAGTATGCCTGCCACATCTGAGCCTGTAAAAGGTTCTGTGATAGCAAGGCCTCCATGAATATCTCCTGCGATGCCCGGACGTAAGTATTTTTCTTTGAGAAATTCACTTCCTGAATGATGTAAATGAGACAAAGAGAGTAGGGGATGTGCAGTAATGGATGCCCCAAAACCTGCAGAATTACACTTGCTGACTTCTTCGATAAAGATGACATCGTACCAGAAATCCAGCCCTGAACCGCCATCCTTTTCCGGGAGTGTCAGACCGAAATAACCCATCTCTCCGAATTTTTTCCAGATATCATGGGGAAGTTCCCCGGCTTCTTCCCATTCGTCTACAAACGGGACAACCTCTCTATCTAAAAAATCACGAAGTGACTGTCTGAATAGTTCGTGATCGGGAGTGAAGTAGTATTGGTTAATTGACATTCTATATTTATTTCTATTGGTAAATTCAGCTTGTATTAGTATAGATATTTCTTAAGTATTTACTAAAGATTGCTGTAATGTTAATTTCAAGAAAATATGTTTATCAAACAAACGTTTGGGAAAATATTTTTAAATAAAAATTCAGAGGACCGGATGATTTAGATTTATAAATAAAAACCTCTAAATTTCTTTAGAGGTCGCTATGATTTCGAATAGTTGAAAACTAAACTTCAAATTCTAATCTGAGCAGGTGTGAGCTGAAATTCTTTCCCAATGTATCCATTCTAAGTGAGCGGGAAGCACCTCCGTCCAAAGCTTCATGGCAGACGAAATTCAAAGATTCCAATGCATCCCATTCGTGTCTATAAACATTTCCTTTGATCAATGAACCAAAATGCGATTTGACGATATCTGCAGTAAGATATTTTTTCAATACTTCGTAATCTGCAGGTGTTTTTGCCATCACGCCTATATTGCAGACGTTATTTTTATCGCCACTTCTGGCAGATGCGATGTCGATGAGTTTGATAGTAGCCATATATTGTTTTTTAGTTGTTTGAAAATTTAATACATAGAAACATAGCTCTATTCAGGAAGATGATAAAATCGTTCATTAACGAATGTTTTCTGTCCATGATTAAAAATATTAGAGCAATTAAAATTGATTAGAATCCCTTTAGGAACATTGAGAAGATTCATATAGGTAACTGAGCTTCAAAAATTTTATTCATTTCTGCTACTGACTTAAGTTCGACTACAATGCAGTTTTCCACAAGTAAATCGCATCTAAGTTCAGCGTCTAATAATTTCCCCTTGTAATTTATTGGAACTTTTAATTCCGATTGGAATATGATATTCCTTTGAAATAATTCTTTGAGGCAAACATGATAGACATTTTCGAGTAAACCACTACCTAATGTTTTATGAACTTCAATAGAAGCTCCAATGATTTCATAGGTAAGTTCTTCTAAAAGTCTTTTTGTTATCATCTCGAAGAATTTTTGTTTTTATCTATGTTTTCTTTGTGTCTATGTGTTTTAAATGGTTTTGATACGCTTTTATTCTCCTGTTATAATAAATTTCAATTCAGGTTGTATCAATTCTCTGGGAATCAGACATGGAAATAAACTCAGCATCGCACGATTCATATTTCCCCAGCCCGGTACCGAGATGACTCCCGGAGGTCCATTCAGTCCTAAACAAGTAATTCCTGCAATGGCTGTTTTGCCTGTTCTGTTGTCAGAATGTTTCAAAGCTACACGAACTCCCAATTCACTGCGTTGGTTCAGTTCTTCTGGATTTGGTAGATTGACTGCATCTTCATGTAATCCATTCACGCCTATGATATTAAATCTGGATTCTATGATTTGTACAGGAAGTTTTTTCCAGGTTTCCTGAACAGCCTTGATAAACATTTTCACTTTGTCATAAGTATATGGGTAGGAGAAAAAGAAAAATTGTTCTGTCACATAACCTTCCATCAAACCAATACATAATTTTAATTTTTCAGGTCTTGGTTTACCCTTGACTCCACTCAAGCTCACTTGATTTTCGGCGATATCTTCCAGTTTTATTTGACTTAAATCTACTACGACATCAGGAGTGATATAATTAGTAGGGTCGTGAATTTCATATACTAATTGTTCTCTGATGGTATTTCTGGAAACTTTACCACCAGTGTGCTCAGCTTTTGTCAATATGGCTGTGCAGTCATCTTTTGCATGAGCAATAGGATACCCCAAATCTGAAACGCTATAATTCATAGGCCATTCAGAGTAAGCATTTCCTCCGCTAGCCTGACCTCCGCATTCCAAAATATGTCCTATCGTAATAGCAAATGCCATTCTGTCCCAATCTTCCTGAGTCGTGGCTTCGTCTATTTTCCAATTAAATTCATGCGCTAAAATTCCCAATGCCAGGCATGGGTCGGCTACACGCCCTGCCAAAATTAAGTTGGCTCCATTATCCAGCGCTTCTTTGACTTTTTGAGCTCCGATATATACGTTGGCATGAGTAGGCGTGAATTTAGAATCATAGTAGGAAGTATTGTCATCCAGATTATTGAGTTCGACACCATTTTCTTTGAATTCCGGCAGACGTGCTAATACATCATCTCCGGAAATTGTAGCTATTTTGATTCCCTTTATTCCTTGCTTTTCTAAAATCTCTTTGACCTTTTGAGCTGCACTTTCAGGATTTAGACCACCGCTATTGGTGACTATTTTGATGCCTTTGGAAAATGCAATCGGATAGAGTGTCCTAGCATGGACTTCTATATCACGAGCATATCCCATAGAAGGGTCTTTTAATTTGTCTTTCTGCAATATCGACAAGGTCAATTCAGCTAATGCATCGTGCATAAGATAATCAGCTGCTCCTTGCATTGCAATTTGTATGGCGCCTAAAGGCGAGTCTCCGTAGAAACCTTGTGCACCGGCGATTCGGATGGTTCTCTGTTCATGGTTCATAGTTCACTGTTTATCGCATTAAGCAAATCGCTTTATAATGAATTCCTTAATGCCTGTATGGAAATAATTAGTTCTTCATATTCTTTGTAGAAAATGTCAAAACTGTTTTGAGTTATAATATTTCGTTCTTTACCAATATACAAGCAGCTAATTACCTCAATTGCAGACCTAAGTGATATTCCTAGAAATCTTTTAAATTCTGCTTTTGATTGTCCTGTAGAGCCTTCTGCTATGTTTAAATTTACAGAATCAGCTGCTCTTTTGATTTGTGCTGTTAATATAAATAATTCATCTTTTGGGAACGTTTTTGTTAAACCGTCAATTTTATTTGATAGTGCTAAAGACTTTTGCCAGACTCTTAAATTTTCAAAGTTTAATGCCATATTCCTGTTTTTTGTTTTCAGTTCACGATTCACACAGACACGGTGAACAGTGAACCGTTATCCGTGAACTATTCCCCTTGCCACACCGGCTTCCTCTTCTCTTTGAATGCAGTCAGACCTTCGGCGGTATCTTTGCTGCTGAGCACTTTCATCAACATGCCATGCAGATATTTGTGCTTTTGGTCAGCTTGAATATTCTTCATTTCCTGGAATGCTTCGAGGCCCATGCGGATAGCTGTAGGAGATTGTTCTTTGATATCTTCAATCAGGCTTTGTACTGTCGCTTCGAGATTTTCTGCGGATACGACATCTGAAACGATACCTATGCGTTTAGCTTCTACAGCGTCGATGGTTTTGGCACGGATGCATAAATCTAAAAGGTCTCTTGCGCTCATCAAAGGTTCTAACGATGCCATCACCTGAAACGGGAAAATTCCTCTTTTTACTTCCGGTAAACCGAATTTTGCGGTATCAGCAGCGACTACGTGAGTACAACCGCATATCATCAGGAATCCACCTGCATATACATCTGCGTGTACTTGCGCGATACATGGTTTGTGCAATCCGTTGAACTCGTTGCCTAATTTGACAGGTTCTGATGGTTCAGGAATGGTAGTTTGTTTTTCTACGGTATTATCTCCTGCAAAAGCTTTTAAATCTGCTCCTGCACAAAATGTGGGTCCGTTGGCTTTGATGACGACTACCCAAACGGAATTGGTGTAATGTCCATAAGCTAATGCATAAGCTAATTCATTCGCTAATGGCAGATGGAATGCATTGCGTTTTTCCGGACGGTTAAGGGTGATGGTTAAGACGTTGTCTTTTTCTTCTGTTTCAATGAAAGCAAATTGTTGCTCATGAAAGTTGGTGATTTGTTCTTTGGTGTATAGCATAGTTATTTTTGTTTTGTTTAGACCACGGACGACAGACGACTGACCACGGTGGTTGAGATTTAAGGTATATTGTTTTGGTTTGTATTAGATAAAAAGGTGGTTATTGAAGATATATTTTGTTGAAATCGTCAATGTTTAGTTTTAAGATTTCTAAATGTGAAATAATACTATTTATATTTTTGTAATAATGGCTTTCGGATTGGATTTTATTTACATCCTCTATTGCATCAATTAAATCCTCAAAATCACTCAATAAGATTTGTTTGTAATAGGTCTTTATTTGAGAATGAATTATATCGTCAATGTGCCCTTCGATAATATCTATATGTTTGGTGATTTCTAAGTAAAAATGAGTTGTTGAAAATTCAAAAAGTACTTTTCTGTATTCGGAAAGATGATTTGGTAGTAAGTCGATATCTTTTCCTGAATTTTTTAAATCGTTTTCTTCTTCTGCATATTCAGAAATACATTTAATTACTTCTATTATATCATAGTGTTTGTCATTTACTTTAAAGGTCATTCTCTTTTCGAGAATATCTTTATGATTATCCTTCATGATTTGATATTCAGTTATCATAGATTGCTGAACATTAAAATCATGCTGCTTTGTATTAAAGTCATACTGAGTTTTAAATGCCAGATAAACTAAAAGGACTGAAAAGGCTCCAATAATAGGTGCGGTTAATCCGTTGATTACATCTCCAATTTCATTAGCATCATTTCCCAATCCAATTATAGAACATCTGGAAAATATAAAAGGAAAAACAAAAAGCAAAGCGATGAATATGCCAAAAACAACGTAAATGTTATCGGATAGCCATTGTGTGATTTTGTTACTTCGATTGATTTTATCTTTTTCTTGCTCATCATCTTCCATTATTATTAGATTTTGGATTATTGAATGATATGTTTTCCGTTTATCATCTTTCTACACGTACTTCATCTATTAAAAAATTACAACTCAACCTTTTGTGTAACCCCGACCGGGCAGGGATAGAACGGAGTATCGTCCGCCGCACTTCGACTTCGCTCAGTGACCGGCGGAAAGACGTAGTGATAGCCCGGTTGCCCGCCAAATTCTCATAAAATCCTTTCGTTTCTATATATTCCATTGTCTAATATTGTGGTCAGTTGTCTGTAGTCAGTAGTCCGATAAACTATTCTTTAAACTTCAACATCAATGTGCCTGCTTCGACAAACTGTTTGGGTTCGACAAAAACTTCTTCTACGATGCCGTCATCTGTAGCTTCGATGGTGGTTTCCATTTTCATAGATATCATGACGACCAATGGTTCGCCGGACTGAACAGACTGACCCGGATGTACGAGCACTTTGGTGATTTCGCCGGGCATAGGTGCGACATATCCGCCTTTGACGGTCTCTTCCTGTGGCGGTGAAAATCTCGGAACTGCGCGATAGGTCACGTCGCCCAAAGCAGGGGAGTGGACGAGATAGTTCTGGTCGGTCTGTGCGAAACGGAAATTTCTGCGGATGCCGTTAATTTCGATGATATGTGTGCCGTCAGATTCGGAAATGTGTCGGGCAGTGAATGTTTTATCGGCAAAAGATATTTGTAGCTGTTCGTTGTCTTGCTGGTACTGCACTTCAAACTCAAAACCCTGATAGGCATATTTTTCTTTTTGAGGCTGGAAGAAGTTATTTCTCCAGAGCGCAGGAACTTCAGGTGCCAATGCTCTTTTGGAAGCCCTCTGCTGTGTGCGGTACACCTGTAAGGCTGCCACTGCGATATCCAATGTCTGCTGTGATGGCTTTTCTCCCTCGTATTGGAAGATTTTATCTAAGAAATGAGTGTCAAAATGACCGTTCTGAAAATGTTCGTTTCGAAGAATGGCTTTCAGAAATGATTGGTTGGTAGTGATACCGGCTATCATCAGGTCGGACAGGGCGTAGTCCATCTTGCGGACGGCTTCGGCGCGATTTTGTCCGTGGGTGATGACTTTGGCTATCATCGGGTCGTAATAGATATCGACAAATCCTGAATTTTCGATGGCGCTGTCATAACGGACTCCATCCAGATGATTGTGCGACCACTGGGTGATTTTTCCGCTGACTGGCAGGAAATTATTGGCAGGGTCTTCGGCATAGATACGGGTTTCGATGGAATGTCCCTGTATGCTCAAATCTTGTTGAGTAAAGCTGAACGGTTGTCCTGCAGCGGTTTCTATCTGTAAGCGCACGAGGTCTGTGTTGGTCACCATTTCGGTCACCGGATGCTCGACCTGCAAGCGGGTGTTGACTTCCAGAAAGTAGAAAGATAAATCGGGTGCTACGATGAACTCAACTGTTCCGGCATTGTCATAACCGATAGCTTTTGCGGCTTGTACTGCGGCGTTGCCCATTTGCTCGCGAAGCTCCGGTGTCATGACAGGAGAGGGGCTTTCTTCGATGATTTTCTGGTATCTGCGTTGGATGGAGCATTCTCTCTCGAAAAAATGAACGGCATTGCCGTGCTTGTCGCCAAAGATTTGGAATTCTATGTGTCGTGAGCTGTCAAAGTATTTTTCTATGAGAAGTGTATCGTCTCCAAATCCGTTGAGTGCTTCGCTTTTGGCGGCTTCGATGGATTTGTCTAGTTCAGCCTCGGCTCGTACGATGCGCATGCCTTTTCCTCCTCCGCCTGCGGAAGCTTTGAGCAGTACGGGAAATCCTATTTCGATAGCTTTTTGTCGGATAACTGCATGTGACTGGTCTTCGCCCTGATAACCGGGAATCGTCGGAACGCCATGTGCCTGCATGATTTTTTTTGCGCCGATTTTGGAACCCATTTGTGTGATGGCTTCAGGATGTGGTCCTATCCAAATCAACCCTGCATCTATAACTGCTTGCGCAAAATGTGCTCTTTCTGAAAGAAATCCGTATCCTGGATGGATAGCATCTGCTCCTGTTGCTCTAGCAGCTTCGATGATTTTATCTCCTAACAGATAAGATTCGCTGGGTTGTTTACCGCCGATTCGTACTGCTTCATCTGCTTTTTGTACAAAGAGTGCATTTTCGTCTGCATCGGAAAATACGGCTACGGTGGATATGCCCATTTCTCTGCAGGTTTTCATCACTCGAAGAGCAATTTCGCCACGGTTGGCTATGAGTATTTTATTTATTGTTGACATGTTAGTTTAATTATATGTTGTAGTTATGATGGTTTGAGTTAAGTACGAAGTTAGAAGAAATAGCTGGCGCACAATTCAAAATGCAAAGTTCGATTTACGAAGTACGAAATGGCTGAAGCACGATTTAAGTACGAATTGAAGTTTATTATTTACTAGCTTCTTTATTTTTGAGTTTGATGGAAATAGCAGAGAAAATAGCAGTAAGTTCTTTTGTTTCTTTAAGCAGAGTATTAACCTGTACTTTTCTTCATCCCAATGGGAACGAACTTGCTTTTGCTCAAGTATCTTTATTGTATTTTCTTTTTTCATATAGATGTAAGCTTTGTAATGATAATTTATGGGTATTCAAAGCCAAATTCAAAATTTACAAGTTTGCCTTTCCAAAATTCGTAGCTCGCATAATAGACAGGCATATTATTTTTTGCTAAAAAATTTGTTCTACTGTCGTTGGGAGAAACTATGCTGTAACGAAGCTCTGTGTGATTCTCAGTGTAGTCGAGGTGCATGCAACAATTACCGAGCCTGTCAATGACTTGTTGTTTGGTCCATCCCAATTGTATTTCTTTTTCTGTTTTAAATGCGTCGAAATCTAACTTTGTGTAATTGTGATCTGTTTTGTCGGGAAGTTCAACCTTGATAATTGAGATTTGATTTTTTCCGTCACCCGGATGCTGTGTCAGGGTCAGTATTTCCTTTCCGTTTCCTGAATAAAAATGATACTGACCGTTATTGTCCGTCTTGTTGTCCTTACCGATAATTTTTGTCGTACTTTCTGTATCTCTCAAAATAATTCCACTAAGCGAAGTGTCTGGCTCTGAAAATTTGCAGCCTGATTTTTTTAGGCGTTCAATAGCTTCATATTCTAATCTCAATGCTTTGTCTGGTTCGGGGACTAACTCAAACCGTTCTGATTTTTTTTTTGATTTTTTTTCTGATTTTCCGTTACAGCTTATCAGAATTGAAATAGTTGTTATGGCGAACAATAATATTTTTAGATATAGTAATCTCATGTCTTTTGTCTAAGGTCTCTTGTCTAAAAATTTACATCCTATAAACTCCCCACGCATTTGTTCCTTTGACTTCCTGTAAGTAGGTAAGTGTTAAAACCAATCCCATGACGTTGCGGGTATCTCTCGGGTCTATGATGCCGTCATCCCACATCTGTCCGGTAGCGTAAAATGCATTGGATTGCTTTTCGATTTCACCTTTCATGTATTCTTTCATCTGTGCTGCCTGAGCTTCGTCGTATTGTGCGCCGGATTTGAGCGCACCTTCACGGGCAACCATTTCCATGACTCCAGCCAGCTGTTCTGCCCCCATGACGGCAATCATGCTGTTGGGATAAGTGAAAATAAATCTCGGGTTGTATGCACGTCCACACATAGCGTAGTTGCCTGCTCCGTAGGAAGCTCCCATCATGATGGTAAACATCGGCACTTCGCTGTTGGAAACTGCGTTGACCATTTTTGCTCCGTCTTTGATGATACCGGATTGTTCGTATTGTTTACCCACCATGAATCCTGTGATGTTTTGCAGGAAAAGGATAGGAGTGTTGTTCATGTTGCACAACTGTATGAAATGCGCACCTTTGTTGCTGGAGTCATTGAATAGTACGCCGTTGTTGGAAATGATAGCTACAGGAAATCCGTGTATGTGAGCGAATCCACACACCAATGTTGAACCCCAGTCTTTTTTGAACTCGTGAAATTCTGAACCGTCCACAATACGGGCAATCACTTCTCTACTGTCGAAAGGAATTTTTACATCTGCTGAAATAATACCTAAAAGTTCATCAGCAGGATAGAGAGGAGCTTTGGCTGGTTTGGGAGAAACGGTAGTAGAGGTCGGAATGGCTAAGTTTTCGATAAGTTCTCTGGCGATGCGCAATCCGTCCATTTCGTCCTGTGCGAGATAATCTGAAACACCGGAAATTTTGGAGTGCATATCAGCACCACCCAAAGATTCATCATCTACAATTTCGTTGGTAGCCATTTTTACCAAAGGAGGCCCTGCAAGAAAAACTTTTGCGTTGTTTTTGACAAAAATAGTATAGTCTGACATACCCGGGATATAAGCTCCTCCGGCAGTTGAATTACCGAAAACTACAGATATGGTCGGTATGCCTGCTTTGGAACGGCGGGTGATATCTTTAAAATTATTCCCACCGACGTTGAAAATTTTAGCCTGATCGGGAAGATTGGCTCCGGCAGATTCTACCAGATTGATAGATGGCAATCTGTTTTCTAAAGCGATTTCATTCAGCCTGATAGCTTTTTGCAAAGTAGCAATGTCAATCGCACCTCCTTTATTAGTTCCTACATTGGAGGTGATAAGGCACATCTTTCCGGAAACGAAACCTATTCCTGCTACCAATGAACCTGATGGACCGAAACCTCCTTGAACTCCTAACCCAGCCAACGGCATCAGCTCTAAAAAGGGCGTATCCTGATCTATGAGCATTTCTATCCTTTCACGGGCGGTCTGCTTGCCTTTGGATTTAGCTCTTTCTATGTGCTTTTCCTGTCCTTGAAAGTGAGATTTTTTGAGATTTTTATTCAGCTCTTCCAGCTTGGCCAACATTTTCTGGTAGTTCTCCTTGTAGGAATTACTGTTGGGATTGATTTTAGAAGATATGGTTGCCATTATTTTAGTTTAAAGTTTTTTTAGTCCACTGTCCATAGTAGACTGTCCGCCGTATTTTCTGATAGCAACGTAAATACGATTATTGACAGTTGACGAATGGTTAATACTAATTTAATGAAAATAGAAGTTGTTGACCAAACGTTTGGGAAAATATTTTAAATGAAAATAAAAAAGCCACTCGTTGGGAGTGGCTTAGGTAATTCAGATGATTATTTGACTCGAATTCTTATAAGATTATATTCAGTAAGTGGGGTTCTTGATTTCTTTTTAGCTATTGTAGCAATTCCGTTATAAGGACTGTTTAAATTATATGAAAATAGAGGAGAAAATGTGAATTTTGATTTGAAATGTTCTGAAACATCATAAGTTTCAACATTTCCTTTTGAATCAATTTTTCTTATTATGGGTTTTATTTCGCCCAAAATCAGATTAGTACTTTCAAAATTGTCATTTAAATCTTTATTCATGTTCGTAGTAGATTCGTTGTATACTAAATACAAGTCATCTTTGTCCAGAAATGAATTAAAAAAACCAAATTCTGTATGAAATACAGCTTGGCTCTTAGGCACTCTTTTTACCCATTCTACTTTTCCATCGGCATCATAGGCAGTAATCAGAAAATCCAGTATATAATCTACTACACTATTTGTTTTTAGACCTATATCATCTGAATGAAATTCCTTTATAAGATAATATCCACCTTCTGGTCTTTTTAAGAGTTTTCTATTTACCATTTTTAATGAAAAAGTACCATCGTTAAATACTAAACTCCCTGAGAGGTTTTCTTTTGACTTTTTATATGGTTCAATAAAATCTTTGTCATACGAATAATATTTTGTGTCTATTATTTTATTATTTTTTTTATCATATCTAAAAAAGAATTCTCCGGAAAATCCCTTTTCTCCATCTTTATATCCTCTTCCAAAGAAATCAATAGTTTGATTTTCAAGGTCAAAATAGGTTTTCATAACTCCACCTGTCTTTTTAATATTAACAGGTAATGCAAAGGGTAAAATTGTAGTGTCTGTCTGATTTGTAATAAAATTAAATTTGGAAACTTTTAATTCTTTTTGACTTAGGAAGAAATTCATTAATTCACCCTCATTAGATATTTCCATCATGCCAAACTCAGGAGATTGTCCCTCTGTGTTGATTCGCTTCTGGTAGATAATTTCCCCTTCATTATTAAAAATAATTGTAAATAAGTAGTGTCTATCCTTTTCTGAATTTAGACCTCTATTCCAAGAGTTATGTAGAACAATCGCATGGTATTTTTTATTTTCGCTACTAAGTTTATAAACTGAATGTGCCTTCATCATAATTGAATATGAGTTTTCCAGTAAGTCCAAAACTTTACGGGGAGATGTAATTCCTTTTCTGTCAATAGTCTGAATGGAAATTTCTCTATGATTTTTAACTCTTTTCTCCCAGAAAAGAACAAGTCTTTCACCTGTCCACAACATATAGTCTGCTCTGTCCGTGAGTTTAGTATCTATTGGTATACTTTTTATTGGTTTGAGATCTTTGTCTAAAAAATCTACCGATTTTAATGTATTGTATTCTGCAGTGCCTTTTGTATATATAAACAGATTTTCATCATAATGAATGAGCCTTATAGGAACAGATTCTTTATCAGGTTTGATTTCTTTGCTCTCTTTGATTTCAAATTCTGTAGCAGATAGATTGAGTGCTATAAATGTTTGAAATAATAACAACCATTTTTTCATATGTACTGTTTATAGTAAATATATTGATTTTTGATAAAACACATAAATACACATAAATCTATGTTTGAGTTTTTAAACATAGATTATTGGAAGACTATTCTTTTACCCGTATTCTAATTAATTTTCCGTCACAAGGAGTTGCACTAGTGTTTTGTTGTATGAAAGAAATGAAATCAACTGATGAAGTATTTGAAGAAGTGGAAAATAATGGATAAAAGATCATTTTGTCTTCTAATTTTCTACTGAGATCAAAAAATGAAGCTTCTCCTCCAGAAGTTAATTTTCTTCCTAGTGGGACTATATTGTTCACCAATACATGATCACGATCCATTGTTTTTACAAAAGATTTTTCTGTCTTTTCCTTATTGTATAAAATGTATAAATCGTCATTACTACTGAAAGCATCAAATGAACCATACTGATAACCTAATCCTTGTTGATTTTTTGCAACTCTTTTTACCCACTCTATTTTTCCGGTTTTACTGACATTTGTGACAATCAAATCCAGCGTGTTGTAGGAAGTATTCAATCTGTAATCTGTATTGAATCGATTTTCATTTTGGGTTGTATATTCTTTTTTTAGTTGATCTCTTAAAAAGTCCGGCTTGAAACTGTTGTAATATTCCTGGATGATATAAAAACCGCCTTCATTTTTGGGAACTATTTTTCTGATTTTAAAATCATTGCTGAGTGATAAATCTTTGAAAAGTGTATTGCCTTCTGAAAAATTGGAAGCTTTTTTATACTGAATTAGTAATGTATCGCTAAATGGATAGTACCAATTACTTTTTTCTATTTGGTCATTTAAGTCAAATTTGGCAACAAATAACCCATTTTGTCCTATGATGCTATCGTGACTTTTAGTTGTTGCAATGTAGTCGAACGTGTTGCTGGAGTTGTTGAAAATAATACTGTAAGTGATTGGTTTTACTGGTTTTGGTAAGTCCAAAGAAATCTTGAAGTTTTCGTTTTTCTTTTCTAAAAGATTTTTTTTTGTGACGAGTAATTCATTTTTAGAACTGTTACTGGTTAGTTTGATAAGTTCCCCATTATTAGTTAGGAAATAAAATCCATCTGTTTTACTGAATTCATTCAGGACATTTTTCTGTTTTTCCAGAAGTTTACCTTTTTTATCAAATACGGCTATAAATTCATTATAATCAGCATTTTTTCCTGAATAACTTTTTGCATAAACATCTTTAATGATGAATGCAAAATATTCTTGATCCGGACTGCTGATCGTACTTACCTGATGATCTCTTAGATATGGTGAAAAACATTTTTCTAAAACACCAAGATTTGATTTAGAAGAAGTTCTTCCGTTGATACCAATTAGTTGAAATGCCAGTGAACGGTTATTTTTTATCTTTTTTTCCCACAAGACTATTAGCTGTTCACCAGTCCAAAGGAAGTAATCAGCGCGGTCATTAGATTTTGTTTTGAGGGCGATTTTTTTGAGGGATCTGAAGTCTTTATTGAAAATTTCAATTTCTTTTGTCAATCCTGATTCATTGCCTTTATTGAAGATGATGTGGTTATCATCAGCATGAATGAGGTTGATCGGAAAAGTATTCTGATATTTTATTTTGGAAGGAGAACCAGTCTTAATATCAAAATCTGTAGCAAAAACATGGAGGGGAATCAGTGAAAATATAATCAGTAGTATTTTGGACATCCTGAATGGAATTTTTGTTAAGATACTAAAGATTCAGTTTTTAGAGGAATGATTTTTTGTGTTTAAGGTTTTAGGTTCAAAGTTTAAAGTTTTGCTGACGCATCCAAAATCAGCCAAAACTGAGGGCTGAGAACTGTTGACAGCGGACTGAAAAAATCATCGTAAAAAAGTATTTTTACAACTGTATACTATCATTCATGCCCAATAAATTTTTGACTCGTCGCAGAGATATTATCTTTTATTTTCTGGCAACTTATATGCTGGCAGTCTTCTTCTGGTGGTGGACGATGATGTTCAGAAAAGACAATGAATTATACCGTGAAAAGGTACAGCAGCTTTATTATAGATACCAGCAGGAAGACAGCGCACTCTACATACAAGAGTATGAACGACTGATGGATGAAAGAGAGCGTCAGCGATGGATGATAGTAGGAGAAGGTGCTACTTTTTTGATTTTAATGGTATTCGGAATATACAGACTCAGAAGTACGGTCAGAAAAGAGGTAGGAGTAGCAGGAAGAGAAAGGAATTTTTTGCTTTCTATTACTCATGAGCTGAAATCTCCGCTGGCAAGTGCAAAGCTGAATTTGCAGACGCTTAATACCAGACAGTTATCTTCTGAACAGCAAAAGCTCTTGTTACAGAATACTGAAGCAGATGTTATACGGCTCAATGATCTGGTAGAAAAAATTTTGCTCGCTTCCAGAATGGGACACCAGAATATGCAGATTCAGAAAGATGAAGTAAATTTTTCTGAATTAATCGAAGAATGCGCAGATGCACTTTTGCAACGAAACCCTACAGTGGAATTGCATACAGAAGTGGAAGAAAGTATCTGGGTGAATGGTGATGAGGTGATGCTCAAATCTTTAGCCTTAAATCTGTTGGAAAATGCTGTAAAATATGCTCCGAAAAATACGCCTATCGGCCTGTACCTGAACAAAGTGCAGGATATGGCGGTTTTGAAGATATGCGATGAGGGCAAAACCATTCCTGATGAAGAAAAAACGAAAATCTTTGAACGTTTTTACAGAATGGGCAGTGAAGATACCCGCACGACTACAGGAGTAGGGCTGGGATTATTCATTGTACAGCAGGTGGCTGCGATGCATCATGGAAATGTCAGGATTATAGATAAAAAGGGTACAGGTAAAATTTTCAGAGTAGAAATCCCTTATATTGGAGCGATATGAGTCAAAACTCAAGAATATTACTGGTAGAGGATGAAAAAAACATCCGTGATGTAGTCAAGCTCAACCTCGAATTAGAAGGTTATGAGGTAGTTGCAGTAGATAATGGTCCTGATGCTATCAAAAGAACGCAGGAGGAGGTTTTTCATCTCATCGTACTGGATGTGATGCTTCCGGATATGGACGGTTTTGAAATCTGCGAAACAATCCGGATTCGTGACGACAATACGCCTATCTTATTTTTGACAGCTAAAGACAGCTATGAAGACAAAATTAAAGGCCTTAAAAAGGGAGCGGACGACTATCTGACCAAACCTTTTAATTTGGAAGAGTTTTTACTCCGGTCTAAAAATCTGGTCAAAAGAAGTCTGAAAGTGACGGATGAAGGTAAAGAAAGCCTGCAGACCTATTCTTTTGGAGGAAATGAAATCAATTTTGTGACATTCAGAGCTAAAGGTGTCAATGGCGATGTGGATTTGACGAAAAAAGAAGTAGCCCTTTTAAAGCTTTTGATAGAAAGAAAAAATGAAGTCGTTTCCCGCAATGACATCCTGAAAATTGTTTGGGGATATGATGTATTTCCATCCACCAGAACTATAGATAATTTTATCCTGAACTTCAGAAAACATTTTGAAGTAGACCCTAAAAATCCCGTACACTTTATATCTATCCGAAGTGTAGGATATAAGTTTATTGTGGAGTAGGTGAATTAGCTAATCTAATTGCTTATGTTCTCATTTTTTATGAGAGGTGTTATGTTTTGATGTAATTTAAATGAATAGAAATGATTCGTACTCAACAATATTTTGCTTTTAATAACAATGTATTCTATAGAATTACTCTGATATTTTATGTGTTTTTTTTAGTTTGGGAATTAATATATTTAAACGAAAAAACTGAAGTTTATTGATTTGTTTGTAAGACTTTGAGGATTTTAGCAAAAGGAGACAGTAGCTTTCAGATATTCGGACTACAACAGATATTATCCATCACAGGAGGAATCCTGATATTGCTGACAGCATTGGTGTACTACTTCAGACCGGGATGGTTGACTACAGGCAGGTGGGGAGTAAAAATATCCTCCCTGCTCGGACAGCAGCTGAAAAAAGAAAAATGCTATACCACTTTTTTTACCATCGGAATGCTCAATGGTGCTTTGCCTTGCAAGTTAGTCTATATGGCGTTGATATCCGCTTTTGTTACCGGAGCATAGAAAGGCTCACTGCTCATGTTCTTCTTTGGATTGGGAACATTGTCCTTAATTAGTCTGCTGATGATATCCGCTAAATGGGAAAAGCTTCTACCAAAAATATTTTTAATAAAATAGTGCAAGTATGGATAGTAATGATGGCTGTCATTATGATACTTCGAGGCATGAATCTGGGAATTCCTTATATCAGTCCATCTTTCAATACTGACACCAACTGCGTGGAAAAATGTTGCGAGGTGCCTTAGAGAAAAATAATATAAAGTATGGAAGCAGCGATTTTGATAGGTCAGCGAATTGGCGAAAAGTTGGGTAATCACTATACGAAAGTTATGTAAAATTACTCTGAAGCAATCTAGTATATACAGTTTCTAAACAATGTCTTCTTCAAAAGTAACACATTGTTCTATCAAGTCTTTTGAAGATAATGCATTAATTATATCGTCATTATTAATCAATGATAATATTCTTTTACGTTCAAACAATAAAATAGGTTCTCCGAATTCGTGATGCTCGAAAAAGTTTGAATTATTGTAATTAATCAAAGAGTATGGAATGAATAATGAATGAGTAATTTCCGATAGATAATTTTTTAAAAATTTATTATATCGTCTTGTTTCATTTAACTTTTTATTCCAATCCTTGCCACAAGCACACTGTGCAAATATCGAGATATAATTACCTATTTTATCAAGTAACGGCATCCATCCAACTACATCTAAACCTAAATCTTGAGTTCCCATTGATGCAATCGTATTTAAATATTCTTCATTAACATTTAAATTCATTTCTGAAGCCAATAGCCTTATTTTTTCATGAGCATAACCTTGGAATTCGGTATTTTTTCCAAAGTTTTTCACTTGAGCAAAATTTGGTAAATAACTCTTTAAAGCTTCTTTTGACACCAATTCAAATTCAGAGGTTAGATCTGATTGAAAAGGTTTGAATAAATTTAAATTAGATGATAAGAGTAAAAATATATATAATTTCTGTTTATTGGAAAGGGTGTTTTTTAAAGTTAAATTTTCATTCTGAATATCAAAAGGGTAATCGTTACTGAAAGAATTAGCTCTTTGTGCTAATAACATAAAAACTTCACGCACAAAAGCTTCTTCTCTATCATTTTGCTCTGCTTGGTCTTCGGAATTTTCTGTTTGTTTTAAAATGCCTTCATCCGTTAGCCTGTCTAACATTTCGGCAGGTGTAATTATAATATCCTTATTAAATAAAGAAACTAACTCGAAATAATCTGCATAGAGATATATTTTTGAGTCGGTAGGGTATTTTTCAGATAACCTTAAAGTGAACGAAAGGAAAAAATCATCAAGTTTACTCATCTTCATTAACAGCTTTTACCGTTGACTTAATTTTGTCTGCTAATAATCTGATTTTCCGTAGGTCATCATCTAAGTCAACATAGAATTTTTTTACACGAATAACCATTCCATCAGCTTTTTCAAGATTCCTATAAGCATTAACAATAAAGTCCATGAATACTTTTTCAAGCTCTCCTGTAAGCTCTTTGGCTCTTTCTAATGTATATCCCTTTTTATCAAATGCCTCTTCAGCCTCGGGACTTCCTAATATTGCGTTTAAATCATTTAAATCAGAGCTGTTTCCTATCAGCCTTGTTTTATTTTGGTCATTTTTCTCAAATAACCAATGTGTCCACTTTTTTAAATTATCGACGTTTAAGTCCTTTAATGGCTGTGCAATATCGAAATCTACTCCTATAAAAGAACGAATGTTCGATTTGTTTAAGCTGTCAACAATGTAATTGAAATAAAATGTAGTATCATTCAGGTCCCTTATTTTGTAAAAGTTTTCATCTTCAATAATTCTGTAAACTTCATAGCCAACCAATACTCTTCTAACATAATCCATTCTACTACCAATCATTTTTGCGATTTCACGTGATGCTAGGATTATAGATTTGTCAGAAAATAATGTTTCTTTTAGACTATGTAAATATCTTGCCTTTTCAAGTAATCTCCATTCTTTAATTCCCGTAATATGTCTATAACCAAGATATTTGTGGATTTCATCATCACTTTTAAATACTAAACAAGGGATTTCAGTTGGTCGCTCGGTAGTTTCTGTAATGACTTTTTGAACTTTAACTTTTTGTACAGTTGCAAGTTCAGGATTATTTAAGAGTTTTACAGCGGATAGTCTTCTATTTCCCTCAATTACCCTGTACTTTGAGTCAGAAGGATCAAATACAACTAAAAGTTGTTCCCCCGGAAAATATCCATTTTCCCCGATTGCCAACATTAGTTCTGTTAATGAAGCATCAAGGAGCATATACTCAATCAACTCAATTTCAGAGGGGTTTTCATCACGTATGGACTTTGGAATACGTGGATTTTGGTCATCTAACTTTAATTGACTGATGTTTATTTCCTTAAACTCGTACTTGTTATTTGTTCCCATCTTTATAAAATTGTTTAATCTCGAGTAGTTCTCCTTTCGGAAACTCTTTTATATTTGAAATTGCTTGTCCTTTTTGGATTTTTTCAAGGCTTCTGTATGCTTTTGTTCCGTCTTTTTCGCTAAATCCTAAAAATTTGTTGATTGCTTTTGTGTTGTTCTTATCTTTTACATTTAATAAGAATGAGATTTCACACATACTTGAAAAGTCAAAAGTAGGCTGATTGAATTCTTCAATTCCTTGTGATAAAAGAACAACGGAAACGCCTTTTGAACGAATTTCACGCAAGATTTTCTCTAAAATATCTTGATATTTTTTCTCTTTAAAAATTACGTGTGCTTCATCAATCAATAAAATGTAACGCATAGCGCGGCAACCGTTGTCGGTTGGAGTGCTTTCCATATTCATAAATACATTGTAAATGTAATTGATGATTAAGAATAATGAAGTGAAACGAACCGAATTTGACAAATCACCTGACAAAGACAAATAAACATTTTGATTCAAAAAGTTTTTGATTTTTTTATCTTCCTTGAACACATTGTAACGACTTAATTCATCAAAGATTTCGGTCAATGTATCTCTCTTATCTCCAACAATTTCTAAAAGTTGTTCGTTGATTTCTGAGAAACTTGGATATTCTCCGGGTTTTTTAGCAATGAATGCTTCATTTGTCGCTTCTCTTAATTTTCCTCTTTGCTTGATTCCAATATTTGAGTATTTACAAATAATATCTACAAACTTATCAATACCCATTTGTTTATTGACATCATTGATACTATCAATAAATGATAACGGATTTACAGGAAAAGGTGTATTGGGTGCATCAATAAATTGTGCTTTTGTCTTCTCAAAAAATGGTTGCATTTCCGTTAAATCATCGTCTTTCAAACCTTTAAAATCCAAATAAATGAAATTAACGTGATGATTTGATTTTTCAGAAATTTCCTTTAAAATCTGTAAAGCAAATTGAGTTTTTCCTGTTCCCGAACTTCCTGCAATTGCAATATGATTGTTGTCGTATAAAGTTGTATCGTTGAAGCTTAAAACGATGTCATCGGTTGGTTGTCCAAGTTTGTTTCCAACTAAAATTTTAATTGGTTCGGAAAAGTAAGATTTTTCAACGCTTTGATTATTGTTCTTAACTGCATCTAAACTAACTTTAACAGTATCTAACAAAGAAATTCCTTTGTCTAAATGCTCGGTTAGGAAGTCTAAAAATGTATAATTGTTATTGTTGGAAAACAGATTATCCATTAATTCCAAACCATGGTCAATGTGAAGCTTGATGTATTTTGGAATATTCTCATTGATTTTATAAACTCCATAATGCTGACAAATCAATGCCACATAAAAATCTCTGTACTTTGCATCAAATAAAATGTGATCTTTGTATTCCTTCCCTTTGGAATCGTATATATTAAATTCGGAAGCCGAAAAACGTTTGCCATTTTGCAAAGAATAGCCCAGTGCAATCCTTGCTATTACGTTTTCTTTTGTTCCAACAGGCAATTTAGACGTTAGTTTTCTAACGATTTCCTGATTGGCTTCCGATGTCCTGATATTAATTTGCATAAAGTTCGTTGTATGTTTTGATTAAACTTTCTGGAACTGCCTCAACAAATTTGGAAGCATCTGTACTAAAATTGTGAATGATGTATGATTTAGTAATATTCGGTTTCAGTAATTCAAATTCACTTTCCGTTAATTCCTTGTGGATTAACGGAAATAAAACGACTTGTTTGGAAACATTCGGATAAAACTCTTTTATTACGTTTTCTGCGTGGTCTTTATCGAATTTCTGCATTGGCGAATCAATAAATACAGGAAATTCAATGTCAGATTCGTCAACTAACGCTTTTAGTAGGGCCGAAGCATACATTTGACGTTCTCCCATTGATAAAGAACCTTTGTCAATCTTTTCATCTCGAATATTGAAAAGATTGATATCCACATCATCTCCTGCTTGATTGATATCCACAACAACTTTTTTGATGAACCCTTTTTTGTGCATCAAAATGTTTAACTCATTTAAAATATTTTCTTCTAATTTCTTTTTTGTAGTGACTTTAAACTCTTTAATAAATTCTTTCAAGTTAGAAATCAGCGTTTGTGTTTTCTCATCTTTCTCTGAATATCGTCTTGAATCATCAATTTTCTTTCTTAATTCTTCCTGACGTTGTTTTAAAGATTTGATTTCGTTTTTGAAACCTCCGATTTTTTCTCCTAAATCATAAATGTCTTTATCTATTGAGAAAATGCGATTATCTAAACGCGCTTTTTTATTTCTTAAATCTGCAATGTATTCATCTTCTGCATCTTTTTCTGCCGCTCTTATTTTTCTTCGAATGGAATCAAGGTCATTTTTTGATTTTAAATAATCATCATTTAAACGAGTGAAATTATCTCTGAAAGTATGCTTTAAATTATTAATTAAAGTATTTATCTCGTTTGCTTCAGAATCTGAAAAATCGTGTAAAGCAGTAAAAGAAACTGGTAAATCGGGAATGTCTGAGAAAAAATGTTTTTTAATTAGATGTTTAATCTGAGATTCATAGAAATTACGAATTTCTGTAGCGATAATACCATTGAATTTTTTCTTTTCTTCCTCAAGGTCATCTAGAATTCGATTTGTTTTTTCTCCAATATTTTCTTGTTTAAACTTACTTTCTTTGTAATTTTTTTCACTTTCCAATTGATTAGAAACTTCCATTAAAGTTTCACCTGCCAATCCGAAAGGAATTAAATCAAATAAATCTTTCAGATAATTTTGAAGATTATTGATTTTATCATTTAGAACAACTTCTTCGGATTTTAATTCATTAAGTTGTTCCAAGGTCATCATATTCCCTTCTTGGATTAACTTCATTTGAAGTTCGTTAGACTCACTTTGTTTTTCAACTTTTTCTTGATTCAATTCTTGAATTTGACTTTCTACATCATCAATAGCAATCTGCTTGTTTTTAATATCAGTTTCAATTTGATTAAATTCAGCTCGCTCTTGTGGTTTCGCAGATTTCTTTCTGTATTCGTCTTGAATATTTTCAAGTTGGTCTTTTAGGTCTTCGTATTTTTTAATTCCTAAAACTTCTGTGTATGCCTTGCTTAATAATCTTCTTTGTTCTGGAGAGTTAATTTCAGCAAGTGAAACAATTTTTTCAGCATCAAAGAAAAAGAATTTGGCTATTTCGATAGGTAAAATAAAATCTCGGATAAAAATTTCTTCTCCGTCTTGTTTTCCGTCAGTTGTTAAATCTTGGATTAATTCGTTTTGATAACTGTCAATTAGTACCTCGACTTTATCGCTTGAGCTTGTTACAATATCGTAAGTTCTCGTAATTTTAATCTCGTTGCAAGTTATTTCAGGGATTTTCACATCCGTAAAAGTTACTGAAACAGAAAACTTTGTTTCTCCTTCGGACCTTGCTAATCTGTTTAGACTATTGCCAATGTATTTTCCGTATCCGCCTTTGTCGGCAATTTCTTTTTGGTAAAGTTCATCGACTTTCTCCATCTGTCTACCGTACAAACACCAAACCAATGACATTAAGAATGTCGTTTTTCCATAACCATTTTTCCCACTAACTACAATGATATTTTTATTGTTTTGGGGTAGGAGGTTTATAGTGTTTCGTCCTTTATATATGCGGAAATTGTTTAGCTCAATCTCTTTAATGAACATCTTTTTTCTCTTTTTTTAGATATTCCTCAATTCTAGTTTCGATATCTTCTTTTAAACCTCGTTTTCTGTTCAAAAGAGATTTGTTTTTCTGTAGGGTCAATAGCTCCTGAATTAATTCAAAATCCCGTGGGTTTTTCTCACAAGATTTTTTTAATAATTCTAATTCTTTTTCCTTTTTCTCGTTTTGGTCTTTCATGTCCAAATCTGATTTGTAGGCATTTTGATAAATTTCTGAAACTTTTTGGTCAAATACAAAATCGCGATACCAAATTGTCTGAATAGCAACAAGTTCCTGATTTGTAATTAATTCAATGTGTGATTTCTCATTTTGAACTTCTTTTTGAGCTTGAAGTAATCTATTTAAAACTGAAGCCCTATACTGCGGATAGTAAGGCCCCATTCCATTTACAGCATCAGTTCCATTTCTGCGTTGTGGCATACGATTTTCAATAATATTTCTTTCTTCTGCTAGTTCATTTCTTAATTGTAAAAGAGGTTTAAGCCAAGTCAAACCATTTTCAATCAATGCGGACATTGATTTGTCTTGCTTTACAACCGTACAAGTCCAGCAACCGAAACGACTTTGTCCACATGATTTATGTTCTTTATCAGTTACAACTGTCGGACATTCGTAGTCGTCAGCACTTGCATCCGCGTAAATTTGGAATAATTCTTCATTACTTGCTCCCCAAGGAGAAGACATCGTATTAATGATGTACCAAACTTCTTCTAATGTTAAATGTCGGATTGGAGCATACATAAATGTATTAGGTTGCGTAGGATGTTTAGTAAGTCGTTTACCTTTGATAGCGTGTTTTTTCATTGATTTTGCGCGATTGGCGGATTCTGCTGAACGTGTTCCAATCAGAATAACAGCCTCTCCAAATTCGTCAACTTGCTCTACAATAAATCTTTGAGTGGGTCTTATCTTTAGCCTTTCAGTACACCAACGGAAAGCGTTATTAGGTGCCGGATAGCCTTTGCCAATCAGATTTACCCAAAAAGAATCTTCTAATCTCGGTATGGTTTTTCTAACTTGTATAGGTAGATCTTGGTCTCTTGCAGCTTGTTCTATCTTATCTAAAACTCTATAAACATATTCTGTTATTACTGGATTTTCAACCATTGTATCATTACAAACCACATAAATATCTCTGCCCGCAACTCCATGAAAATCTTTCACTTGCACCAATGCTTTCCAAACCAATTGAAGCATTACGGTTGAGTCTTTTCCACCGCTAAAACCAATAATCCAGGGACGCTTAGTTTCGTCAGCAAATAAGTATTGGTCAATTATTTCGTCAATTATGTTTTGTATAAATTTTGCCATAATATAATGCAACAAATGTAGTTATTATATCTTTGGCTTTAGATTTTATATTGTCACGAATATAGCAAAGAACTCCATTTTGAGTTCTAAATCATAATGCATATTGATATCATTATTCGACTCAGATATTTTCGAAAAATGTGTTGATTATTGTTACTATTCGGATTGCCAGTTTTTTAAGGTGAAAATTGATGTATGGAGGTGCAATACGGACTCGAATTATTTCTGCTTCAATGATATTTAGCCTTACAAGATGATGTCTCATGAAATAGGTAGTCAAAAAAGTTGAATCTTAAATGATTCTTGTCAACCTTTTTATAGTGTTTCTGTACTCCACAAACAAAAGAAGCTACTTTCACCTACTACATTAAAAGTAGAAATTTCAAACATCTGCTATCTGATAATTTTCATTTTACAAATTTTGACAAACCTTTGAATCTTTCAAGCTAAGATAGACGCTGAAAAGAGGTAGATTTGTGGCGGAAAACAAGGTGTTTTACCATTAGTATAACTGCAAGGATTTTTTGAAGAATTGCAACTGCTGTTGTGTAAGATGCCGGGATAGGGATAGAGGCGGAATTCGGAGAGAAACGGAGAATATGAGCCGAAAGCCCGACCCGCCGCGGCGGGTATACCCATAAAAAAACAAACTATGAGAAAAGGTCCGAAAGGTATTTTGCTGATGAATCTGGGGACGCCCAAAAGTGCAGATAATGGCGATGTGTTTACTTATCTGAATGAATTTCTGACGGATGGCAGGGTGATAGATTTGCCTTGGCTGAAACGTCAGTTGCTGGTGCGGGGTATCATTGTACCGTTTCGCTATAAAAATTCAGCCAAAACATACAGGGCTATCTGGGATCCGAAAACAGGTTCGCCGCTGATGCATCACAGTATGAATCTATTGAAAAAGGTCAGAGAAAAATTACCGGATGGTTATGTCGTAGATCTGGGGATGCGCTATCAGCAGCCGTCACTGGAACTTGCACTGAATAAGCTGAAAGAGCAGAATATCAGTGAGCTGATAGTGTTGCCGCTTTATCCGCAAAATGCATCTTCGTCTACGGGAACAGGATTGCAAAAAGTGATGGAAATCGTTTCTAAATGGACGAATATTCCGACGTTGAAGATGATCAATAATTTTTGTGATGACGAAGGCTTTATAGATTCATTCATTGCAAAAATTCAGGAGCACGATATCAAAAGCTATGATCATGTACTTTTTAGTTATCATGGTTTGCCGCTCAAGCATATTCTGGATGGTGATGCGAGCGGTAAGCATTGCAGGCAGGAAAGTGCAAATGGATGTTGTGATGAGCTGACGGAAACAAATCAATTCTGTTACCGTGCGCAATGTTCGGCTTCTACACGTGCTTTTGTGAGTAAATTGGGATTGCAGAAAGGTCAATATTCCATGTCTTTTCAGTCCAGATTAGGTAAGGAGGAATGGGTGAAACCTTACACAATAGAAGAGATCGAAAGGTTGGCGCAAGCAGGAAAGAAAAAGGTGTTGGTCGTATGTCCGGCATTTACTGCGGATTGTCTCGAGACGGTGTATGAAATCACGGTGGAGTACCAGGACGAGTTTGAGAAATTTGGCGGGGAAAAACTACAGCTGGTAGAAAGCCTCAATGACTCGGATAAATGGGTAGATACTGTGTTGGAGATGGTGACAGAGTAAAAGTATATTCATATAATTGATTGTACATTCCTAGGGCATGACCTACAAGAGCAAATAATTAAGTTGCTGCGGTTTGACAGAAATCAGTGTCCAGACGAATAATTGCATGATATGCTTGAATGGATAAAAAATATATTTCGTAAGAATACTGCTAATATTAATTCTGGTATCGACGGGAAGACCATAGCTGACCGGACAAAGTTTATTTGGTGTTTAATCGGCAATGTGATTGACAAACATTCCAGTAAAACTGATCCTGAAATAAAGCGTGGAACAAAGCATTTCTCACCAAATACAAAAGTTTATTGTTTTCCGGTACAATGGGGTGATGGCTATACAAATATCAAAGTAATTGGAAAACACAGAAAAACGAGCAGAACTGTTTGTATAGTTATGCCTGCTAAGTTTATTATTAACTGGCGATTACAGAAAGTTTACAGTCCTCATATTATAAGGGTAATGCAATCTCAAAATGGCTGGACAAGTAACGATAAAGACAAAAATGCGATTTTGAAAATGCTGACCTGGTTACCTGATCGAACAACAGAAATGGATCAATGAAAATCCTGCTAGCGGTGATGCAGCTAACTGTTCTTATAACACGATTTAAAATCCAGGCTTTGGGATTTGCTAAGTGTCTTTTAATTATAGGACTAATAAAAATAAGGAGAGAGGATTTTAATTCAATTTGAAAATTTTTACCAAACAAACGTTCGATTTATTTTGGTATTTGAGAATATTCATTTTATATTCGATTAACATAAAATAAACATTGAAATGACAGCAAAAGAAATCGTATTAGGTCTTCCTTCCAGATTCAAAGGTGGTTCAGATGAGGGATTATTTCATTTTAAATTAGAAGGCGAAGGTGGAGGTGAATTTACTGTATCTGTAGCCAATGGCACCTGTACAGCAGTGGAAGGTCTTTCCGGTGAAGCTGACTGTGTGATCACCGCTTCTGCATCAGATTTCGAAGATGCTGAGTTGGGTAGAACAAATAAGCAAATGGCAGTGATGATGGGTAAAATCAAAATCAGCAATTTAGGTGCGATGTTGAAATTTTTGACTATGTTCAAAGATTTGGAAAACTAAATATCTGTCTTGAAAAAGAATAAAAAGGCAACCTGAAAATGGTTGCCTTTTTTGTGCTGGAAAATACAGTTATTCCGCATTTCCGTCTAAGTAACCGAAGAGTCCTTTATTGTAATCGCTGAATGCCTGAACAATTTCCTGTTGAGTGTTCATCACAAAAGGGCCATGTGCAGCAATCGGTTCGCCGATTGGTTCTCCGCTCAATACCAATACGATAGCATCTTCCTGTGCTGTAATAGTAAAATCTTCCCCATCATTGCTCATCAACACGAAGTTGTCCAGTGGTGCTTTTTCGTCATTGACAATGACACTGCCTTCTATGATAACCATACCTGTATTGTAGTCTGCAGGAAGATGAAAAGAAGCAGTTACTCCTTTGTTCAACTTTACGTTATACAGGTGGATAGGAGTGAAAGTGCTGGCTGTGCCTTTTATGCCTTTGTATTCTCCTGCTATGATTTCTACTTCACCTTGCTCATTGTCCAGATAGTACCTGTTGATTTGCTGATTTTCAATAGCCTGGTATTTTGGTTCAGACATTTTATCTTTTGCAGGAAGATTGACCCATAATTGTACCATGTGGAAGATTCCGCCTCTTTGACTGAATTCTTTTTCGTGATATTCTTTGTGCAATATACCTTTTGCCGCGGTCATCCATTGTACATCACCTTCTTTTATCACTCCGCCGCCGCCTGCGCTGTCGTGATGCGCCACGCTTCCCTCATAGGCAATTGTTACAGTCTCGAATCCTCTGTGCGGATGAACACCTACACCTTTAGGGTATTTGGAAGGCGGAAATTTGAATTTAGAATTATAATCCAGCATGATGAACGGATCCATTCTTTTCATGTCCATTCGATACACGCTTGGGATAAAGTTGTGTACTCTGAAGCCGTCGCCTACATAATGTGGATTCGGTGGAGATACGATCATTTCTACATTTTTAAGTGCCATAATTTTGTCCTTTATTTTTAATTAACGATACAAAGTTACGGTCGTAATTCTGCCTGTGCATTGATCTATGGTAAGAAGTGAATTCCTGCCGAACGCATCAGGAAGTGAATGTGAAAAATTGTAATTAACTAATAATCAGTTAAATATATAGCTTGTGGTTTGAAGAAAATATTTGTTCACATCAACGTAAAATATATTTTCTGTCAATTCCTTATATTGTGACAAAGAAAATTATCATGTCCCAGGAAGCTCAGGATCCCGTTATTGCCGATTTGGCAGCACATTACAAAAATGTTTTATCGTTATTAGGTGAGGATGCAGAAAGGGAAGGGTTGATCAAAACACCTGAAAGAGTTGCAAAAGCTATGAAATTTATCACGGAAGGCTATGCAATAGATCCTGTGGAGATTGTGAAATCTGCTTTGTTTCAGGAAGATCATCATGAAATGGTGATTGTAAAAGATATCGAGTTGTATTCCATGTGTGAGCATCACATGCTGCCGTTTTTTGGAAAGGCGCATGTTGCGTATATACCGAATAAAACCATTACAGGATTGAGCAAGATTGCCCGCGTTGTGGATGCTTTTTCCCGTCGTTTGCAAGTGCAGGAAAGACTGACAATGCAGATCAGGGATTGTATTCAGGAGGCTTTACAGCCGCAGGGGGTAGCTGTCGTCATAGAAGCCAAGCACATGTGTATGATGATGAGAGGTGTACAGAAACAAAACTCTGTGACCACGACATCTGCTTTTACAGGACAGTTTGAACAGGAGCCAACAAGATCTGAATTTTTGAAACTGATTAGTTCGAAACTAAGTTAATATCCGGACTTTGAGATAATAAAAAGCCACGAGTAATTTCGTGGCTTTTGTTTTATACATGGCTATTCAGCCAGTCAATAATATCTTTGAATACAGCTGGTTTTTCAGGCTCGTTGTGTATCTCGTGATACAAACCATCGTGAAGCTTGATATGAACTTCCGGCCCTGCATTTTTTGCAAAAGCGACAGATGCTTTAGAGTCAGTGATTTTATCACCGCTTCCGTGCAAAACCAGCGTAGGTACTTTTATTTTTCCTGAATGTGCAATAGCATATTCACCGGCATCCACAACTGAGATACCCATTTTGGCAGATATTTTATCGTGGACCAGCGGATCGTTTACATACTTTCTGACTTCTTCTTTATCCCTTGAAATGTGATCTGCGTTCAACCCTGTAGGTAGAGTTAGCTTTGGTACTAAGTTTTGTGTCAATCTGCCGAAAGACACTTTAAGAGATGGGGCAGGAGTGGTCAACCGGAAATATGGTGCAGATAATACTGCTGCTTTCAGGTCCGGCTGGCGCTTGATGAGATAGTTGGCTACTAAACAACCACCCATGCTATGGCCATAAATGAATTGTGGTACATCCGGAAAAAGATCTTTAGTCTGACTAACGGTCTGAGCTACATCATCCAGAAATTGCTCATAACTAGGAATATGCCCTCTGTTACCTTCGGATTTTCCGTGACCGCGATGGTCATAACCCAGCATAGCGTAGCCTTCTGCTGTCAATATCTCTGCTACATGATCATATCTTTCTATGTGTTCTCCCATTCCGTGTACGAGCGTAATAGCTCCCTTAATATTGCCGGAATCCGGCTGCCATGATTTGGCAAATATTTCCAGACCATCACTTGTTTTCCAATGATATAAATTCGTTTTCATTTATCTCCGTTAATTTCTTAAAATTACTAAAGTATATTTACTTACCAAGCCGGAAATCAGAGTAGATAATTTTTGACAAGAGTTAAGATGAAAAAAATGTTGTTACTAAAAATCTCATTAGCTGTTATTGCTTTAGCGGTACTTTATTTTGTCGGGATTATTCTTTTAGGAGTCTTTACCCAATATAAACCTGAGACAGAAACGGATGCACAAATAACAGGTACAACCAATCAACTGCTGCAGAAGGATACACTCACGATTTATACATGGAATATCGGCTATGCCGGTTTGGATAAGAAATCAGATTTCTTTTATGATGGCGGAAAAATGGTCAGACCTCCTGAAGAACGGGTGAAAAGAAGCCTGGAAGGTATACAGCAGGAAATTAAGTCATGGTCAGATGCAGATGTTGTCTTTTTACAGGAAGTAGATGTGAAGGCAAAAAGAAGCTGGCAGATTCCTATCGCTGATGAAATTATCCGGGAACAAAAGAAATTCCCGGTTTCCGTATTCGGTAAAAACTATGATGTAAGATTTGTGCCCAAGCCATTTACTGAACCTTTGGGTCAGGTGACTTCCGGTATTCTTACATTGTCCGGCTGGAAAGTGAAGGATGCCAAAAGAATATCTTATCCTGGTAGCTTTCCTTTTCCTACCGGTGTTTTTTTTCTGAACAGATGCTTTACAATGATGAAAGTGCCGTATCAGGATAAAGAGGTAGTTTTTATCAATACCCATAATTCAGCTTTTGATGGCGGAGTTTTGAAACAACAGGAAATGGAGTTTTTTAAGTCCTATCTTTTGGCTGAGTATGCAAAAGGTAATTATGTCATCGTAGGAGGCGACTGGAATCAGGTTCCTCCGGGATTTGAAAGAAGTGCTATAGCACAGTATGAAGAAACTCCCGTTCCTGAAAATTATCCCGCTACGGGTTGGAAATGGGTTGCAGATATGCAGCATCGTAGCAACAGGAAAGTGGATACTCCGTTTGTCAAAGGGATCACTTACACAACGATACTGGATTTCTTTCTGCTGTCACCTAATGTAGAAGTGATCAATATTCAGGGATTAACAAGGGATTTTGAGTATTCAGATCATGAGCCTGTGAAAATTCAGGTGAGATTGCAATAGTACCACATTCTATCTGCACCGGATAAAAATGCAAAAGCCCCAACTTTCGTTGAGGCTTTTTGCGGACCGGACGGGACTCGAACCCGCGACCTCCGCCGTGACAGGGCGGCATTCTAACCAACTGAACTACCGATCCTTGTTCTGAAACAAGGTTGCTTTTAAGAACTTTTCGTTTACAGCGAATCACTAATCTGGTTCGCTTTTTTGCGGACCGGACGGGACTCGAACCCGCGACCTCCGCCGTGACAGGGCGGCATTCTAACCAACTGAACTACCGATCCTCGCTGTAAGCGTGTGCAAATATAGGAGGTTTTTTTCTTCTTCCAAATGGTTTGGAAATTATTGTCAAGATTTTTTTTAAACCTTATTTATAGCAGTAAGATTTATAGGAATTGAGGATGGATTTTTATTGTTATGTGGTATATCTCGGTTATGATTAACAGATATATCCCGTACATCCAGGATCAACAATCGTAGATCTAAACTCGCTCATTTACCTGATGCCATATCTGTGTGTAACCCATCATAACAACGCCCAATGCGTGAGCTTTGGAAAAAAGAAAAGGATGGCTGGCAATAAGCTCAGTCATGACCTGTTGAATGATATTCATATCTATCCCGTTTGATTCGCAACGTTCCATAAATCGTAGTGTGTGTTGTTGCGGATCGTCTTCCAGCAGGTTCCTGTACATCATATCGGCAAAGTCATATCCGAAGCCCGACATCTGAACAATGATTTCCAGGAACTGCTCTTTGTATACAATATATCCGTAAGTAGATTTTAGTGGTTCATACAAGCTCTCATGAGGGAAATAAGAGTCGTTTTCTTCCTGATGAATTAAGCGCATACCTTCGATGTATGCTTGTAACCCGGGACGGCTTACTGCATAAGCTAATGCGAGGTTTTCGATATTATCGGTATGGAAATCTTTCATAAACTGACGCATGACCTCATTTTGAAACGGGAAAACATCTTTGCTCTTTGATGAAAGAATGCTCTTAAATACTTTCGGGTCGTCCCACTTTCGAGGATAAACAGGAGAAATCTTTCGATTGTGAAGCTTCTGGAGCGTTTCCAGTTGTTTGATGCCAAAAATATCAAATTTGATACAGCCCAGATTCTGAAGATATTTTGTCGGATAATCAACAATCAGATCTTCTGTGCCGTCATGCAGTTTCATCGTGGGTACAGTGGGCTTCAGTGCATTGGCAGAGATAACCACACCGCTTCCTGCCGGGGTGAAATACTTAGAAACATTTGCTATGCCGCTTTCATCATCATTTCTGCCAGCCAGTGCTCCGACATGAGCCTTTCCGTAAGTGTTTCTCAGATATTGTATGATCAGGTCTCTTTTATCATCCGGGACATCCAGTGAAAATGCAGGCAATAAATCTGATGCCGGATTGAAAAATCTTTGATAAGGCAATTTCCATTCGAGTGAATTGATTTGTGTGAATCCCAGGCATTTGGCTACGATACTTCCATTGATAACACCTCTGCCGGGACCGATACATATATTTTCCAGCTCACAAAAATCTATAATGGATTTCCAGAAAAGAAAATAATCTTTCAGCCCCATTTGTTCGATATGTCCCAGCTCTTCAATGATTCTATCCAGTGTGAGATCGCTGACTTCTTCCAGGTTCGATCTGGCACCTTCATACACCATACTTTTAAAGGTGCTGAAATCTGTTTCTTCGGTAATAGTTGAAGTGTTAGAAATCTGAGAAGGTAAAACCGGGAATTTATTCATTTTAATCAGTAGGAATTTGATTTAATATCTATATTTGTCTAAAATATAATCAAATTTTCATTTTGGCATGATTTGTCGGGGTAAATAATTTGTATTGAGAATTTTTTAATGTGAAAACAAAGCGAATAATGTTTAATCAGGGTCTTAGTAATAAAAATGAGGTTGTCTGGTAATAGCAGAAATGCGAGAAGCTCCTTTATATTCTAAAAGGTTATTTCAGAATAATTTTATTCCTTCCTAATACCACATTCCCATTATCTTCCAGCTGCTTCAATAGTCTGGAAACTACAACCCTTGCTGTTCCTAATTCATTTGCCAGTTGCTCGTGAGTAATATGGATGGTCCTGGCTTGAGTCAGATCTGACTTTTTCTCTAAAAGATTCAATAGCCGCTCATCTACTTTTTTGAAAGCGATAGCATTGATAATATCCAGGAGATCTTCAAATCTCTTGTGGTACAGCTTCAGAATGTAATCCAGCCATTGCGGATAATCTTTAATGAACTGAAATGCTTTGTCCACCGGAAGGAACAGTATTTCGACGTCTTCTTCTACTTCTGCTTTTACTTTGCTGGTTTCATTGTAGATGGCATCTGTGAGTGAAATGATACAACTTTCACCGGCTTGTATATAGTATAAAAGTATCTCTCTTCCATCATCTTCCGTACGAATGACTCTGATAGCTCCTTTGGTAACAATCGGAATAGAACGGGCGTACGAGTTTTCACTGAAAATTACTTTACCTGCTTCAAATTCTTTTTTGATAGAATACTGATATAATTTTTCGATGAGCTCGGGAGAAGCTTTTAATTCGGAGATCAATTCGGGAGAATTCATTGGATGGGTCTATTTATATAAATCAATTTCGTTTAGCTATTTGAAAAGTACTATTCTGCATTTACTTCCATGTATTGTTCAATAATTTGTGTGTAGATATTCTCTACAGTAGCAGCATCACAGCTTTTGCATTTTTGAAGAGTTTCCTTTATAAATGGCAGAATGTCATTTTTTCCTTCTAGTCCTGAGGCATAAAATTCATAGGAAAGATCGTCTATAATTTTGGATTGTTGTTCATCTGAGAGTAACTTGAAAAGATGTAAAAACTCCTGTGGATGTTCGAGAAAATAATTTTTGATATGTCCTGTTAATAATCCACCTAAAGTACCATTACTGTACTTGTTAAGTTGGAGATAGTAATCAAAAGCTTTGATTCTTTGGGCAGAATCCAAGCTGGTCAATCCTTGTAAAAAGGCTAAATTTTCTTCACTATCTGTGGGCAAAATATCGCCATCCATGATTTTTTGAGCATATTCTTCGGCTGTATTTACTGCAGCTCTTGTTTTTTCGATTTGCTCACAAGAAATCAAAAGGAGAATAGAGAAAAGGGAGAATAGTATAGATGTGTTGGTTTTCTGCATAAAGATAGTGGCTTTGTCGGTTTATGTTGTTTCTTGGAATATACTTCGTGTAGTGCTTTAAATTGGGTTTAAATTCATAAAACCATTTTTTTCGGCATCTGAAATTTCCTTTATAATGGCTTCAATAGATGATTTCATATTTTCTTGATTTATCAAACTATATGTGCTATCTATAGAAAAATCTGAAAAATTGATTTCTTGTTCAAAGTATATCCATTTATTAAGATTTTGATTTCCCCAGGAAAGTCTACCAAGACTGGAGATATAAGCTCTATTCCCATTTTTTAAATCGAATAAAAGGCCATAGTTTAAGTTCGCTTTGTTGTGATGAGTAACCTCAGTTATGGAATTTTCAAATAGTCTGTTGTTTGAATTTTTATTATTAGTATATGTGCTAATGTTTATATAGCCGGCAATTTCAAGTTGATAGGCTAACTCTTTCCAGAAATCGTAAACAGTATGCCATTTTACATGTTTAAAGTTGTCCATCAAATATTTTGATTTCTGAATATTATCTCCGATTATATCTTTTAGGTGAATTATCTCTTCGGAAGAGATATCGTTATATGTCATTTTGTTTACGATTTTTAAATAATGTCCAAGGAATTCTTTGAGCAGTACTTTTTCCAAAGGTGTTTTCTCTATGCAATCTTTTAGCCAGGCTCTTACATCAAGGTCGTATGAAATAATACTTTTATCATTCCAACTTGTTGAAGTTCCTTTTAACATTCCAATACTTTCATTACTCGGTTCTTTGCCATTAGTCGACAGGTAGTAAACGAAGATATTGTCACATTTCGTTTCCAGGCATAATCTTCCATCTTTATCTTTTCCGGTTTTGATAGTGTTATAATAACGCTCTAATTGACCAAGATATCCGCTTCTGTTGAAGTTAATATTTTCCTCTTCGGTTGATTTGTGGACGTGATTGCTGTCATTTGCATCAATCTTATTTTCAATAATGATTGCCTGACTTTAGGGCTTGTTTATAATCAGGATGTCGATAAATTTATATTCGGATTTATCAACTTCATTGGGCAATACTTTAAAGTCTGACAAGCTAAATTCATTTTCATTTAGTTTCAATACATTTCTAATAAATAGTTCACAATAGAGTTCTTTCATCCCGTGTCCTGAGCTTGGAGAGAGCAAATAAGAGATAACACGGGAATGCAGTTTTTCTTCCCGCTCTTTGTGGAATATTGAAATTATATTAAATCTATCTTTTTCTCTTTTATTATCGTATTCAATTTTCAATTTCTCAATACTTTCAAATAGCTTTTCCATAGGTTTTCAGGGTAAAGGTTTTATTGTCTTTTATCAGTGTCTTCTTCTTCTCTTATCTTCCCTTTACCCGTTCCAATAGTTGTTGCAACAGAATTTTACCGGACTCGCGGTCTTTGTTACCGAGTTCATCAGCACGAATGACTCCGTTTTCTTCCCAAAGCTGATAGCTGAACACAAAAGATTGTTGCTCTGTCTGTGAATATGGATGGAGTAATCCGAACCTCAAATCATTGATGAGCCAACCTGATGTCGTAGTGTCCACAGTGTACCAGCCTTCGGAAATCTTTTTGAGCTGCAATACTTTAGGCGCGTCCGCAATCGGAGCTAATAAATGTTCATTTTTGTTGATAAATCTGAATGTTATCGGGCTTTTATCCAGCAGAGAATAGTCTCCCAGATAATAACCGTTTTCTGTCTGCACATTGGCATTCCAAAGGATGATATTCAGCGGTGAAGGCTTTACCATCAGATTCTGGTAAGAGATGTTTTGTTGTTGTAGTGCTGATTCAAATTTGTTTAGCATATAGAATTTTGTGGCCACAGTCAGTGCCAGATATGCTGTGCTGATGATGAGCCCGCGATTCGTCCATTGTAATCTTTTTGGATGATCTCTTTTGAATCTGCCTGCCATGATGATGCAGAAAATCAAAGGCAGAGTGTACATCGGATCCACAACGAAGATCGTTTTGAAATCTACTCTGTAGTCCAGCGGCCAGAATATCTGTGTGCCCCAACTGGTAAATGCATCCAGGCATACATGGGTGAAAAGACACCAGAATGCCATATGCCATGCTGTACTGAATGATAGCTCATTTTTGCGTTCCCACCGGGTCAGCAACCAGGCTATGGGTGGTGATATGAGCAGAAAGAAAACGACAGAATGGCTCAGTCCCCGATGGATGTCAATGGAATCTATCGGATCCATGAATTTGCCGACCAATACATCCAGATCAGGAATGGTGCCTAAAACGGCTCCGTACAGGAATGCTTTATTGCCTAATTTTTTACCGGCAATTTTATCAGCAACAGCTATACCGAGCGCAATCTGGGTCACAGAATCCATGTAGAGCTATTTTTTCTTACGTTTCAATAACTTTCTGATTCCGTATACAATACCTACAACCAATAAAACTAAAAGTGAAATAGTCCAGAATTTCAATGGAATACCTTCATGTTTGGTGATTCTGTTCTGAGTAGAAGCATAAGATTCAGGCATTTTGCCAGATTCCTGTGCGTACATTGCTACGGCTTGCCATACTTTAAATTCTTTACCGCCCTGCTGATAAATAATGCACTTATCTAAATCCTTTTTGTTGCGTTCCTTGTCTTTGAAAACGATTTCCAGCTTAGGTAGTACTTTACCCACCATCGGTAAAAATGCTGCCAGATAGTAATCTGTCACAACATGGAATAATCTGTCGCCATCCCGTTTCAATTCCGTATAGTTTTCAGAATTGTCCTGTATGCCTTCTCCTGTGTAGATATAAGCAGATTTGACTGCTTTCGTTGCAGGAATAGGTGTGCTGCCTATCTTTAACCACATGGATTTCCCCGGATCGTAAGTATATTTCAATCCTGAAATCTGTAAGAAAAAATTATCTCCGTATACCTGAGAAAGCATGGCTGTAACTTCCAGTACGTTGAAGATCTCTTTCTCAGTCAGATAGCAGGAAACCATAGGATATCCGGCGGATTTGTCGGGACCTGAGCCTAATCCTGACAAAGTCAGCAAATCGAATAATGCAAATTTGCCTTTCGACCACGGCTGTGTTCCGGTTAAAATATCGCCACGAATGACACCATTCGCCTGAATCGCAAAATCCACACGTTGTCCGGTGATTTTAGAAGCCTCCAGACGCATAGCATCTGCTACAAAGTTACCGATAGTTGTTTCCTTGAAATCAGCATCTTTTTTGACATCGAAATCAGATGTGATAACTGTTTCTGCTATATCTCTGAACTGTCCGTTGGTATAATTTTGCAAGAAAGTATCTAATTCATTGGTTGCTTCCAGGATCAATGCTGCGATGGTGGAATCTTCCGGAATATCAAATCCCAAAGGCTGCAGATAATCTGTACCTGTGTCGCCATTGGCAAGACGGACTTTTTTTGTTTCCGGGTCGAATGCGAGTTCCAGCTGACCCACATACTGCAGATAATAGCTCGGGTGAACGATAATAGTATTGTTGATAATTTCAGGTTGAGGTGTTTTGATATGATCGTGACCGCCTAAAATAACGTCAATACCTTTGATTTTTTTTGCCATCTGACGGTCTTCATCAATGCCGGAGTGGGAGAGCAGTACTACTACATCTGCACCTTCTTTTCGAAGTGCATCTGCTGTTTTTTGGCCGGTTTCAAACTGGTCAAAGATCGTGACATCTCCTGCTGCAGGTGCCAGAGAATAGGCAGATGCTCCTAAAAGTCCGAAAACACCTACTTTTACACCATTGGAGAGTGTGTAGATTTTATGAGGTAGAATATTGATTTTCTTCAGAGAAGCTGCATCCGGAATGTTCAGATTGGAGTTGATGATAGCCATCTGCGGCTGAGCTCCCTGATAACCTGCTCTGGAAAAATATTCTGCCAGAATATCCGGTCCGTAATCAAACTCATGATTGCCGATAGCCATAGCATCGTAACCGATTTTCTGCATGATGTTTATCTCATAGGATTTTTTGTTGAGGATCAGCCATGCAAACGGAGAACCGCCCATAATATCTCCGGCAGAGAGCAGGAGCACAGGCTCAGTACCTTTAGCAGTCTTAATTTGTTGGACTTTAGTGGCTAATCTTGCAAATCCGCCCAGAGTGGGATTATTTTGCTCTTTGTTGTAATCAGTGAGCGGTATGGGTGTCAGTGTTGAATGTTCGTCACTGGTGTGTAAAAGGGTGAATTTCTTTTCCTGACCGAAAGAGATAGTAACAGCAAAAAGAAATAAAAGAAAAAAGGAAGAGATCTTTTTCATATAGAAATGCTATGAAAGTAAAAGTAGTAAATACTATGATGAAAAAAGGTATAAAATATAGGGTGGTGTTATAAATTAGATGACTTATACCAATAGACATCTTTTCTGGACGACATTCAATAGGACGACATGCTACTCCAATAAACTCAGCACAGACAGCAAGCATGTTAATATTGTTATGAAGTGCTATTGCTTGTGTTTAAACAATTTTTCTGTGTAATCCAGTAAGCCCCTTCCTCCATGTTCACCATGACCCGGTACAATAATTTCAGCTTCAGGAAACTGGCTTTTAACCTTTTGTATGGTGGATGACCATTCCAGTGTGTCTGCATCACCCAGATAACCCTTGTCTGCATCCATTGCTTTGATCAGACATCCTCCGAATAATATTTTGTGTTCCGGAATATATACTACACTGTTGTCATGAGTATGTCCTGCTCCCACATATGAGCATTGGATAAAATGATCTCCTGTGTGAACAATCAGGTCATTTGTAAATCCGGTGGCAGGGGCGGTGAGTCCTTTTTCCTGTGCTTTTTCTATTGTCTTATAATATGCATAAGAGGGTATTTTCTGCTCATTAAATACTTTTATACCTCCTATGCAATCTTCATGAAAATGTGTGCAAACGACCGCTTTCACTTTATTGTTCAGATTTGCATTGATCCAGCTGAGCAATGCTGTAGAAGATGAATCATCTACAGGTGTGTCTATGATGACAATATCATCTCCGTTTTTATAGATCAATCCGTTGCACTCTACTTTTCCAAAGCTTTCAGTTTGTAAATAGGAGCGATGAATCCATACATTGGGAGCAATGGAATCAATTTTTAATATATCTGTCTGTGCAAGGTTTGAAGAGGGCTTTTCTTTCCTTTGACAGGCGCCGATAGTAGTGATGATTGAAATAAGCAGTAAAAAACGAAACATATAAAGTTGAATTAAAAAATACCCTGTGAAAATACTAAATAATATGCTTGATTGCGTGTTTTTAATGTGTATTTGATTGAAAATATTGAGTATAGATAATTGTATTACACAGTTTTTGGAACATTTATCACCATGATTATTGATCAAGGAGAGCCGAAATACCGAAGTGTTGGCACATTGAAAATCACAGATAAAAGGAGTCTGTCTTAAGGTGAGCTCTGGTGCACCAATTTGATGAGAGAGTGGGTATGTGTGTGAATTGCTGTATCTCCAAACTCTAATATGCAAGCAGGGGCAGATATCTTTCTTCGATCACTTTAAAATGGTGTATCAGATGTCCCAGAATGATAAACCCAAAAGACTTGACACTGATATCGTTTCCGTTTGCTCTGCCAACAGTATTGATCACCTGATCTGGAAAGCTCTTAAAAAGAAAATAAGAGCTGATTCGTACAGCAACAAGCTCTTCTATAAGCTCGCTGATGCTTCGGTTATTGGCATAGCTGAGCGTAGCATAAGCATCTTCATTAAATCCCGGAATTTCTATCAAATCCTGCCTCGCAAAAGTAAGTGCTCTGTAGCACATAATTCTTTCCGTATCAATCATGTGTTGTATGAGCTCATTTAAAGACCACTTGCCAGGAAAATAGGCAGTCTGGTGCAGCTGTTCCCATTTTTCTACCGGGATATCCTGTAATCTTTTTACAGATTTTTTTAAAGCCATGACAATATCGTCATCTTCTACAGAATCAATATATCCATGGTAAAAAGGAGGTGCTACCAACAGTTCGCTACGTTTCATACAACTAAAATAGTGCTTTTCATGGTGTGTATAATTTTAAATTGAAAAATGTAAGTGGTAAAAAATTATCTTTGCACCATGGCCGGTAGCACTTTCGGACAAGTATTCCGTATCACGACTTTTGGAGAATCACACGGCAAAGGCTTAGGTGTGATCATTGATGGATGCCCGGCGGGGCTGACTGTAGATCTGGATGCCATTCAACTGGAATTGGATCGTCGTAAGCCGGGGCAATCGAACATCGTTACTCAACGTAAAGAAGAAGATACCTTTCAGCTGCTTTCAGGAGTTTTTGAAGGAGTGACAGAAGGTACTCCCATCGGGATGGTCATCTATAACGGAGATCAGAAATCAAAGGATTACGATCATATCAAAGATAAATATCGTCCGTCACATGCGGATTATACATTTGATGCCAAGTTTGGCTACAGAGATTACAGAGGGGGAGGTCGTTCTTCTGCCCGTGAAACTGCAGCACGTGTAGCGGCTGGTGCGGTAGCAAAACAACTTCTGGCAACTGTGGGGATTTCAATCCATGCTTACGTCTCACAAGTCGGACCAATTAGATTGGAGCAATCTCATGAAGAGGTAGACCTGTCTTTAATAGATTCCAATGACGTCAGATGTCCTGAGCCGGATACTGCAAACCGTATGATAGAGCTCATCAAAGAAGTGAAAAAAGACGGAGATACTATTGGCGGTGTAGTGACAGGTGTTATAAAAGGAGTTCCTGCTGGATTGGGTGAGCCTGTATTTGACAAGCTACATGCAGATTTAGGTAAAGCGATGCTGAGTATCAATGCTGCAAAAGCTTTTGAATACGGAAGTGGTTTTGCCGGAGTGGAATTGAGAGGAAGTGCGCATAATGATGCATTTTATACTGAAGACGGAGTCGTAAAGACTGCTACGAACAGAAGTGGTGGTATTCAGGGAGGGATTTCCAACGGAATGGATATTTATTTCAGAGTTGCTTTCAAATCTGTCGCAACGATCATGAAAGTTCAGACTTCTGTAGATAATGAAGGTAATGAAGTAGAGGTGACAGGCCGTGGTCGTCATGATCCATGTGTGCTGCCAAGAGCAGTGCCTATTGTGGAAGCTATGTCAGCTTTGGTGCTGGCTGATCACTGGTTGAGAAACAGAACTTCGAAATTGAAGCAGCTGTAGGCATACCAATGAAATGCCACTGCAAAATTGGAAGGTGATCCTATTTTGGGTTATGTGGTATGCTAAAACACGACGATGATTAAAAAGCCAAATTATACAGAAATGGGGTTTGGGAGTTCAATGGGACTGATGCTGAAAGAATTGGTTGAAAAACATTTGACTACAGATTTGAAACACTACGGTATCAAGAATTTACAACTGAAATTTGACTGGTCGGAGAGTTGTATTGAGGGGAGCTGTACCAATTTTTTGGATGGTAGTATTGACCGATTTTCTGGTATTTATGTTTTTGATGATACAGACAGCCTGATTGCAGATGGTTGGATGGAATTTATTCATGAAGGAGACTCCTTTTTAGTGTATTGGGACACGGTAACAATATATAGAAATGGTGAAATTATCTCAGAAAAGAAGTTTGGACTTCCAGAGCATATTTGGACACAAATACCCGATAGTATTAAGCAGAATTACATTGGTGAGCGACAACAATGAACATTAAAAGTTTGATATACAGATTTTTGGGGTATATGGGGAAGATTTATCCGAAAGGCGGTGAAGTATTTAAAGCCGTACAGGATGTTGAAATCGACTACATGACACATTTCATGAAACCATATACAGGTGGCGGAACAGCAAAATTACTGAAAGGAGAAAGGGTAATCGTCAGCAAGCCAAACCACTACATATCATTGGGATATTACTGTTATCCTGTCAACGCCGATGAAGTAGAAAACAGAGTTGTTCCTGTATCGGACAAAGACGACCCGACCTACAACGGTTTCAGCTTGTACATTGATACTAAATCACTGAACAAAAATTTCAAACCAATAGAACTGATGCCGATAAAATTCACAAAAGGAGACGCGACAAACCCCGGTGGCAGCGGAATAAAAGTCATCGTTCACATCTGTAATGACGTAGGTGGTTGGGGAAAAGGTTTCGTAATGGCGATCTCCCAAAAGTGGAAGCAGCCTAAACTTGAATATAGACGTTGGTACAAAAACAAGAGATTGGAACAAAACGATACCGTACAATTTGAACGGCTTGAAAGCAGGGACAGATATTCTGACGAAAAGAAATTTGAGTTGGGTAATGTCCAGTTTGTCGGGGTTGCGGACGATATTTGGATAGCCAATATGATTGCCCAAAGAGATATCAAACCGGACGTGGATGGGATACCGCCTATCCGCTATTCGTACGTTTCGGAATGTTTAGAAAGAGTCCGGCAGTTTGCCAAACGACAAAACGTAAGCGTACACATGCCGAGAATCGGTTGCGGTCTTGCTGGTGGGCAGTGGAGCGAAATAGAAGAAATTATCAATGACAGACTAATTGCCCATGAAATCGAAACGAATGTTTATGACTTTGAATAGCAGACGCAGTGTCGTTTAGTTAGCAAAATAAATTCATCTACTCAATACTCATTACTACTATCCTCCCAATTGCTTTATAGATAAATATTTCAGGCAATTTTTCTCTTTCTTTCAATATCCGGCGGGATTCTACATAATAACTGTTAATAAAACACTAAACTTTTAATTGTAGATTATTAAAAACGAAGTGAAATTGTATTATTGGTTATATTTGCAACTCCAAAACACTAAACTAACGTTTCTTTGAGTATGGCTTTTGATACAAATACCGATCCGTCAGATAAGCAGGCTCCCAAACAACCTTTGATGGTCAGTGGCGCAGAGGCTGTAATTCGTTGTCTGTTAGAGGAAGGTATAGATGTAATTTATGGATATCCCGGCGGTGCTATCATGCCTATCTATGATGCACTTTTTCATTTTACAGATAAAATCAAGCACATTCTGGTTCGTCACGAACAAGGTGCAACACACGCTGCAGAAGGATGGGCAAGGGTGAGAAATAAAGCGGCAGTATGTTTTGCTACATCCGGTCCGGGGGCTACTAATCTGGTGACAGGTATTGCAGACGCTATCATGGATTCCAGTCCGATGGTGTGCATTACAGGTCAGGTAGCTAAGCATCTTTTAGGTACAGACTCTTTCCAGGAAACAGATGTTATCGGTATCACAGCTCCCATCACCAAGTGGAATTATCAGGTGACGCGTGCAGCTGAAATTCCTGCAGCTATAGCAAAAGCATTTTATATCGCTAACTCCGGCAAACCAGGCCCGGTATTGATTGATATCACTAAAAATGCTCAGTTTGAAATGATGGAGTGGTTAGGATACGAAGAATGCACCTCTGTCAGAGGTTACAATCCTAATCCGGTCTTGAATATATCTTCGGTAGAAAAAGCTGCTGACATCCTGAATAAAGCTGAGAGACCGATGATCATTTCTGGTCATGGGGTGTTGATTTCAGGTGCTGAAGCTGCATTGCAGGCAGTTGCTGAAAAAGCAGGAATTCCGGTATGTACCACATTTCAGGGATTAGGTGGCTTTTCTCCTAAGCACGATTTATATGTAGGAATTCCGGGTATGCATGGCAATTATGGCCCGAATCTTTTATCCAATAATTGCGATGTATTGTTCGCAGTAGGGATGAGATTTGATGACCGTGTGACAGGTGATGTAACCCGTTATGCAAAGCAGGCGAAAATTATCCATCTGGAAATTGATCCTTCCGAGCTCAATAAAGTGGTTAAGAACGAAGTGAGCATCTTAGCGGATGCAAAAGCCGGTCTGGAAGCATTATTGCCTTTACTGGAAGAAAGAAAACACGATAGCTGGATACAGAAATTCAGAGATTGTGACAAAGAAGAATACGAGAAAGTTATTAAAGGCGAGCTCAATCCTACGGACGGGAGTCCCAGAATGGGCGAGCTGATGAAATATATCAATGAGAAAACCAAAGGAGAAGCTATCATCGTTCCGGATGTGGGCCAGCACCAGATGTTTGCCATGAGATATTATGATTACAATGTGCCTAACAGCTGGGTATCCAGTGGAGGTTTGGGAACTATGGGATTTGCGCTTCCTGCAGCAATCGGTGCACAGATGGCAGCTCCTGACAGAACAGTCGTGACTATTATCGGTGACGGATGTTTCCAGATGACTATTCAGGAATTGGGTACTATCTGGCAGCACAACCTCCCTGTGAAAATTGTTATTTTCAACAATAACTTCCTGGGTATGGTGCGTCAGTGGCAGCAGCTGTTCTTTGATTACAGGTATTCTCAGGTAGAATTGATCAACCCTAACTTTGTAGAGATTACAAAAGGTTTTGGAATTCCTGCAGAGAAAGTGACAGAAAGAGAAGAGTTAGACGCTGCGTTCGACAGAATGTTTGCGCATGATGGTCCGTATTTATTGGAAGTAGTGGTAGAGAAAGAAGCTAATATCTTCCCGATGGTACCAAGTGGTGCTGCTGCTTATGAAGTTATTCTTGAACCACAATCTTAATTCCTATGAAACAGCATTCAATCAAAATACTTTCTCAGAATAGTCCGGTTTTAATTGGTAAATTCATGCTCATTTTTTCCAGAAGAAAAATTGAAGTGGTAAATTTTTCCTACTCTAAAGTGAATGAAGAAGACGGGCTTTTTACAATCGATTTTCTTGCTGATGAATGGATGGCAGAAAATATTCAGAAACAGCTGGATAAGGTAATCGATATTTACGAAACAACATTGAACTAAAATTTATAATAGTTAATTAAACAAACCAAATCGTCAACAATGGCAATATTAAACTTTGGTGGAATTGATGAGCAAGTAGTTACGCGCGAAGAGTTCCCACTTTCAAAAGCGAGAGAAATTCTTAAAGATGAGACTATCGCTGTAATCGGATATGGTGTACAAGGTCCTGGTCAGGCTCAAAATCTTAGAGACAATGGTTTTAATGTGATCGTAGGTCAAAGAAAACCAGGTGCTTCATGGGATAAAGCTGTAGCTGATGGATGGGTACCAGGCCAAAACCTTTTTGAATTGGAAGAGGCTCTTGAAAAAGGTACTATCATCATGTACTTGCTATCTGATGCTGCTCAGATCGAGTTGTGGCCAACTGTTAAAAAACATTTGACTGCAGGTAAAGCATTGTATTTCTCTCACGGTTTTGGTGTGACTTACAAAGAGCGTACAGGTATCATTCCTCCTGCTGATGTGGATGTATTCTTAGCTGCTCCTAAAGGTTCAGGAACTTCATTGAGAAGATTGTTCCTTGAAGGTAAAGGTTTGAACTCTTCTTATGCGGTATTCCAGGATGCTACAGGCCGTGCTCATGAAAGATGTATTGCTATCGGTATTGGTATCGGTTCAGGATATTTGTTTGAAACTACTTTCAAAAAAGAAGTATATTCTGACTTAACCGGCGAAAGAGGTGTTCTGATGGGAGCTCTTGCAGGTATGATGGAGGCGCAGTACTCTGTATTAAGAGAAAACGGTCACTCACCATCTGAAGCTTTCAACGAGACTGTTGAAGAGTTGACTGAGTCATTGATCAAATTGGTTGGTGAAAACGGTATGGACTGGATGTATGCTAACTGTTCTACTACAGCTCAAAGAGGTGCTTTAGACTGGAAAGGTCCGTTCAGAGAAGCTGTATTACCTGTATTCAAAGAATTGTATGCTAAAGTAGCAGCAGGTGAAGAGGCTCAAAGATCTATCGATACAAACTCTCAACCTGATTACAGAGTGAAATTAGAAGCAGAACTTGCTGAGATCCGTGAAAGCGAAATGTGGCAGGCTGGTAAAACTGTAAGAAGCTTAAGACCAGGTAAATAATCTGTTCTATACTGATATATAAAGGCAACTCGTTTGGGTTGCCTTTTGTTTTTGACTTTAAAAACATTTGTTAGTTTCGCAGCAGACTCAAAAAACATTACCGATAAAGAAATATAAAAGATTGAAAGGAAATGAAATCTCCGGCATTGTACAATAGAAATACCAAAAGTATAGAATACGAAAATACATATAAAGCAGATGGACTGGCATTTTTATATAGTACCAGCTTAGGTAAGCTATTGACTGAGACAATATTGACAAAGCGGGCATTGTCCAGTGTGTATGGTTTTATGGTAAAAAGTAAAAGGAGTGTGGTGAATATTCCCAAATTTATAGAGCACTATAAAATCAATACAGAGGAAATCAAGCGGCCAATGGATTCATTCAAAAGCTTCAATGATTTTTTTATCAGAGAATTGAAGGACAATGCAAGGCCTATAGATGCAAATGTTAAAACACTGATCTCACCTGCTGATTCCAGATTATTGGTTTTTGACCTTTCTAAAGAAGTAAAATTACCGGTAAAAGGATATGTATATCGATTAGATGAATTGGTGAAAAGTAAAAAAATAGTTGATGAATATAAAGACGGATGGTGTTTTGTATACAGGCTGGCTCCTGCAGATTATCATCGTTACTGTTATATAGATGAAGGTTTACAGGAGAAAGTGGTTCGCCTGAAAGGGAAATTACATTCCGTACATCCTTTAGCTTTGAATACGACCAAGTCACTGCTGGCGAAAAATTACCGGGAGATGACCGTGCTGCATACAAGAAATTTCGGAGATGTTTTGCATATTGAAGTAGGGGCCTTATTGGTAGGTAAGATTATTCAACACCATTATGGCGCAAAAAGATTTAAAAGGGGTGACGAAAAAGGGTATTTCGAATTCGGAGGTTCTACCATTATTCAGCTCTTTAAAAAAGGGACAATTCTTCCGGATGAAGATATACAGGAGTTTTCTGCCAAAAGAATAGAAACATTAGTTAAAATGGGAGAGAAGGTTGCCTTAAAAATATAATTCTTTACATTTTCGACTTATGTTGAAGTTATATCAATTGATGTCGATCAATAAGTTTTGAAGTTGCTTTTTGTCCGGAAGATACATTCATATTCTATATTCTGAATTTTATTAATGATAATAAACTCTTGTAAGGCTGGCGTTTTTCAGAAAATCTGTGTGTCTTAAATTAATTGTTTATTGTCTACTTTCTGATCAGTTTATCAGCTCTTTCCATAGAATCGTTGGAAAACTGTATATAATATGCTCCTGACGGCAATTTATTCAGATCTATTGCCTGCATACCTTCGGATAATTGGCTCTCGTGCATCAGCATTCCTGATACACTATACACTCTGAACCTTGTTTCTTTTGGGATGCCCTCAATACTTATCTTACCTGATGTGGGGTTCGGGTACCATTTGAGAGATGTGCTGTTTCTGAATTCTTCTTTTCGTATATGGCTGTATTCATACTGACCATCAAAATCGGTCTGTTTCAATCTGTAATAGTTGATATCCTCAGCAGGAGAGTGATCTGTGAACGTATAATCCAGTCTTGTGTTACTGTTGCCGTTTATGGACTGGCTGGGAACTATACCGATTTTTATCCAGTTGATGCCATCGGTACTTCTTTGGATATCAAAGCTTTTGCAGTTTGATTCTGAAGCTGTAGACCACTCCAGCTGTATGATATCGCCTTTTTTATGCGTGTCGAACCGGATAAGCTTGACGGGTAAAAGTCCTCTTTCATTGAGAATACAATTTGCGCCATCCACATTGTTGGATGTGATGGAATATGTGGATAATTGCCTGGCTGCACTGTTTGCCACATTGATACTGTATAAGTGACCGCGCTGGTTTGCAAAAACATAAAAATTTCCTAATAAATCAAGGAAAATGGCTCCGTAACTGGGTGTATTGCGTATATTATCACCTGTTATACTGTTAGTGTGCTCTTGTATGTTGCCGGTTACAGGATCATAGCTTACCAGAATATATGGCCGGACAGAAGCACTGTTGGTCATAGCATACAATCTTCCGTCTAAAGGATTTACGCACCAGTCAGAAATTAATCTGCGGTTGGCACCACCGTTTGCAGTAGGAGAGATAACCGTACCTTTGGGGATACGGGTATCTGCCAGATAAGGTACTATTCCTCCGTTTGCAGTAGGGTCGACAAGTCGTCCGTATGTATCACGGGCAGGGTCTGTATCTATGATGTAAAACCTGGCAGTCGTCTCTCCGTCGTAGAGGTAGTAATAGCCATTGGTATCTACTGCTCCCACATTATAATTGGTGTTAGGACCCACAGGTATGGGTAAGTCCGGGATGAATATTGGTGTCACAATACCATTTGAATCAATAGTTACCACAGATTTAGAGCCTACAGTCTGGTCAAAAGCCCACATGATTCCTGTTTTGGCAAAACCAAGAGAGTTGACGTTGCCTACCTCGAAAAGGTAAGTCTGGATGCCGGAAGTTGAATACGAGTATAAAGATGTACCATTACTCAGATACATAGTATGGTCGCACTTAAATGGTGTCTGCGCATTAGTATCCGGCAAGGTTGTCAGTATGAAGGTCGCAATTAGAATACATAAATTGTTTTGCTTTTTTAATCCCGTATAGATGTTAGCCATATTTGTTTTTTTAATTAAGAGCAGATATGCTTAATCATGAACTGATTATGAATTTCAATACTCTTTCTGAACATATCAAAAGCTATTTAATTGATTCTGACAGTTTTCAGGTGATTGAGATTTTAAAAATAAAAATACTAAAAACTTCAATATGATTTTACCCGGGATATTTGTTAGTGAAATTTAGATAGGTGTTTTTTTATTTATTTGCGGGAAGTATAAATACGTGAAAGATTATATGCTAATTGATTTCGCTTGCAATGAATTTTGTTACTTTGAGTACAAACTGTTTCCCGATGAAAGAGGCCTGAATTGTAGTCTGTTGATTTGTGGTATGAAAGAAATTGAGCAAAGCGCTCGATCTTTACAAGTGATAATGAAAACCTGCCTGTTGCAGACAGGTCAAAATATCAGATAAAGGATGCTTCGGGCAACAACAGCATATATTAACTGATTATTAGTAGCAGGTCTTGAGCCATGATGCATTATCCGATACTCAAGACTCTGTACTCAATATATTATTTACTATTCTGCCGACTCTTTTACTCTTGTGTGAATCATGATTTGATTGGAAAAGATTTTAGCAAAACCTTTTACGTCATCTCCTGTCCATGCGTTGTTCATTTCACCATAGCTTCCGAACTTGCTCTGCATAAGGTCATAAGGCGATTTGATCCCTACTGTAATAAATCTGTATGGTTGCAGACGAATGATGACGTCACCTGTAACATGTGCTTGTGTAGAGGTGAAAAATGCTTCGATATCCCGCATTGCCGGTTCGTAGAAAAGACCTTCGTGCAGGAAATTTCCGTAAGGATTTGCCAGTAAATCTTTCCATGTCAGCTGTTGCTTGGTCAACACGTGCTTTTCCAATAAATGGTGCGCTTTGATGATGACCAAAGGTGCTGCAGCTTCAAACCCTACACGACCTTTGATACCGATAATAGTATCTCCAACATGGATATCTCTCCCTATTGCATAAGGCGCGGCTATGCGCTCCAGTTCCTGAACTACTTCTGTCGGATGGTTATATTTTTTACCGTTCAATGCTACCGGCTCACCTTTCTCGAAAGTGATAGTGATATCTTCTGAACCCTCTTTTGTCAATTGCGTAGGATATGCAGACTCCGGTAAAGTCTGATCAGAGGTCAAAGTCTCCTTGCCACCTACTGAAGTTCCCCAGATGCCCTGATTGATAGAGTACATAGCTTTAGCAGCATCGATATCTACTCCTTTGGTTTTCAGATATTCAATTTCGGCTTCACGGCTGAGTCTCAAATCTCTGATAGGAGTGATGATTTCAGCTTCCGGAAGTACAATGTTGAAAATCATGTCGAAACGCACCTGGTCGTTTCCTGCACCTGTACTACCGTGAGCGATATAACCTGCTCCGATAGATTTGGCGTATTCTGCTACTGCGATGGCCTGAAATACACGTTCTGCGCTTACTGAAAGGGGATAAGTGTTGTTTTTCAATACGTTGCCAAAAACCAGGTATTTCAAACATTTGTCGTAGTATTCTCTGGTGACATCTTTCGCAACATACTCTTTGACTCCTAGAGATAGTGCTCTGGTTTCTATATCTTTGATTTGCTGCTCAGTGAAACCACCGGTGTTGACAGTGATCGCATAAACTTCTAATCCTTTTTCTTCAGTTAGATATTTTACACAGAAAGATGTATCCAATCCGCCACTATAGGCTAATACTACTTTTTTATTTTCAGACATGAACTTCGACTTTAGAATTTTTCAACTTGTTATTAGTGTCTTTTTTAAGACCTTTTGCGACTTTGGTTTTCTGGGTTTTAGGTACAGATAATTTGCTTGGAATCTTTTTGTTCGTGTTTTGTTTTTTCAACGTTTCCACGAATTGTTTTTTCTTATCTGCTTTCGGGTCGTACATCATTCCGGTACACAGACAGTTTTTACGTTCTGTACGGGTGAGGATGTCGTAGTTGACACAGCTCTGACAACCACTCCAGAATGCTTCGTCCTGAGTCAGCTCAGAAAAGGTCACAGGTTTGTAGCCCAGTTCTGAGTTAATTTTCATGACTGCAAGACTGGTGGTGATCCCAAACATTTTTGCATCAGGATATTTTTTACGGGTCAATTCAAATGCTTTCTGTTTGATTTTTTTTGCCAGACCGGCATTTCTGAATTTCTCGTTGACAATAAGACCGGAGTTGGCCACGTAGTTTTTACCCTGCCAGACCTCGATATAGCAGAATCCTGCGATTTCCCCGTCAGTAGAAGTGGCTATGATGGCTTTGCCTTCCAGCATTTTCTGAGAAATATATTCCGGCTTGCGTTTTGCGATGCCGGTACCCCTCTTTTTTGCAGAGTCTTCCATCATTCTGCAGATTTCTTCAGCATAGACAGCATGTGCTGCTGTAGCTACCTGAACAACGAATTTGTTTTCGTTTTTAATTTTCACTATCGTATAAAGATAAAGCTTTTAATGAAGGCGGTTTGTACCAAAATAAAAGGATAGAAAAAATAAGGCGTATACGCCTCCTCGGAGGAAAATGAGCCGGCCTCAAGGCCTACATTCAAAATGAAGACCCCTGACAATAGGGTATGTGAGCATCTGGTTCATCAGGTACAAAACTAATTAAAACTTTTGATTGTAACATTAATTATTCGTAATCTTTTGGAGGGTTTCTTGCAATAAGAATGCCTGAGTGTAAATAATCCTACAAATACATTACTTTTTAGCGGAGAAATTTATTTGTGTGATAATGGATAGTTGTAATAATTGCTGAGAATCAGTACAGCCATGTTTTTCTGTGAAAAATTAAATCAGTAGCAATGGTTATCTAATTGTATTTTATTGTTATATTTATCATTATTTATTTTAAAACTATAAAATGAGGAAAACAAATCTGTTTATTTTATTAATGTCAATGGTAGTATTGACACTTGTGTCCTGTAAAAAAGATGAAACGGATAATACAGGTTCCGGAGATAATTATTATAAAGATGTTTTCTGGAAATTAGGAACTACTGAATATAAACTGCAAACAGCTAGTAGAGTAAAGAGGGAAACAACGGATGTAGTTTCTCTTGTTGCTGCAGGGATAAATGGAACTGAGTATTGCTCGTTTTCTTTAAATTTTAAAGAATTCCCTACAACATCAAAGACATACAAAGTGAATAAGTCCATGTCATTGAGAGATGGTGATTGTTCAATTGCTTGTGTAACAATGGAGAAGGGATTGGTCGAAACAATATTTGATGAAGGAGCTGTAGTAAACATTACTGTCAAAGATGGTAAAATCAGTACAGAGTTTTCTAATCTGAAAGCTAGGTCTTTTCCGGATGGAGATGATTATCTGATTTCAGGTAAAATCTATGAATAATTTTTGAATTATATTTTGATATTGAGCTGCTGTAATTAGCAGCTCTTTTTTATTATAGAAACTGACAAAGTAAATTTAATTAAGTACATATTTTATACAGCTTACTAAATACTACCTTTGCCTTTATGTCTATAGAAATCATCGAAAAGTATTTCCCGGATTTGACTGATGTGCAGAAGGAACAGTTTGAACGACTTCCTGAATTGTATCAGGATTGGAATGAAAAGATCAATGTCATTTCGCGAAAAGATATGGATGATTTTATAGAACGGCATGTTCTGCATTCATTGGCAATTGCAAAATATCAACCGTTCAAAAAAGGGTGGTATGTAGTAGACCTGGGAACCGGCGGAGGTTTTCCGGGTATTCCATTGGCAATTTTATATCCAGAAGTACAGTTTTTTCTGGTAGATTCTATTGGTAAAAAGATAAAAGTTGTCGAAGCTGTCAAAGAAGATCTAGGACTGACAAACGTACGTGTTGTATGGGGCAGGGTAGAGCAGCTGGATGTAAAGGCAAATCTTATCGTAACCAGAGCCGTTGCTCCGTTAGAGCAGCTGGTAAAATGGACTTCAAAGATATTGAAACCTCAGTCTAAAGGTATTATTGCGCTGAAAGGTGGTGATTTGTCAGAGGAGCTGAATGGATTTAAAAAACGCACCCAGGTAATCTCTTTAACTGAAATATATAATGAACCATTCTTTGAAACAAAGGCTATTGTCCACTATAAGCCTGTTGCTCAATAAGGTTGGTAGGAAATACTAGTTAGGAATTCTGGATGGAACATAATCGATCAGTTCCATAGGTGTTTTTCCTTTGTATTCAGGATTGGTAAATTCTCCGTAATAAGTAGAATATAGTAATCCTCTCAGACCAAGATCTAATTGTCTGAACGTAGTAGGTAACAATCCATCATTTGCTTTTTCAGTAGCATTACCCATTTGCTTTACAAGCCAGCTTAAAACAAATTTTGGCAGGAATGAAAATATGATCAATACCAGATTCAATGCACTGATATCATCTTCAGGAGCATATTGTACCATATCATTTAGTTTGTATGTACCTCCAACTTCTGAGTAAGATGGAAATTCATTGTTTCCCGGTAAAATGACATCACCGATTTTTTTGATGCCTTTGATAGCTTGATTACTAAGAGCTGCCATAATTGTTAAAGGTAGAGGTTTTTATCAAAATCTGAATTTGGTTCGGATTAATTTCTTGTAAAAATGTCTGAAGATTTTTTGGGACCGGTGACTTTATACGGTTTTTCTTTCTCCAATACCTTTTAGTAAAAGTCTTAATGCTATTTGAAATATTTCCAGATAATTACTAAAGTAGAAAAAACTGTACTAATTCTTGTGTGCAATCAAAATCTCCGGCTGTATAAGGGGATAAATAAGGTTTTGATATCAAAAAGCAGTGCCGGATAATTTTGCCGGAAATAAATCAGCATGAAAACCTCTACAACGTTTAAATTTGATGATTTTATCAGCAAATATGGAAGCATTTCACCAGATCATCAGATTTATACAGGAAACAGATAAGTTGAAAACCGTTATCCGGGAAACAAGCCCGATAGGGGAAGCGAGAAGAGAGAATGACGCAGAACATTCCTGGCAGCTTGCACTCATGGCTGTGCTTTTGAAAGATTATGCCAATGCTCCGGTCGATATTAACAAGGTAGTTAAAATGCTGCTGATCCATGATCTTGTAGAAATCTATGTAGGAGATGTCTTTTATTTTGATGCTAAAAGGGATGATAACCAGGCAGAAAAAGAAAAGGCTGCAGCTGAAAAACTATATGGGTTATTGCCTGAACCGGTGGGAAAGGAGCTGTATGATTTGTGGTATGAATTTGAATTTGAGGATACTGCCGAAAAGCGGTTTGCCAGAGCTGTAGACAGATATGCTCCTACACTGATGAACAGGTATAATCAAGGTGGTACATGGACAAAATATCAGGTACCTTATGAGAAACTGATAGAGAAGCTGAGTCCGATAAAAAACGGTTCTCAAATGCTTTGGGAAGAGACTCAGACTTATATCGAACATAGTCTCGAACAAGGATGGATCCAAAAGTCTGAATAAAATAATGGACAAAGCCTGTTGTCGAAGCCTTTACCACTACAGAGTTTTGCATTCAGGAGAGTGCTTCACCGGGAAGTTTACAGAGTTTGCAATGAAACAAAGCTCGTTTGCTTTTTCGTGTAGCTTATTTGCTTCATTTACCATAGATAATTCTGTTACGGTAACTATTGGATGAAGTGTTACTTCGGTAAACTTTCCTCCTCCATTTGAAGTTTCTGTCATGATGCCTGTTGCATGGTCGATGTAATCCACGACAATAATTCCTGCTTCAGAACATAGATGTAAATACCATAACATATGACATGATGCCAGCGATGAAAGGAATAAATCTTCCGGATTATGCTTGGTTTTGTCTCCCCGAAATGCAGGATCTGAAGAACCAACGATCGCTACTTTGTCTGAAATGTGGATTGTATGTTCGCGTTCGTAGCTACGATAGCTGTCCGTACCCGTTCCTTTATTCCCGGTCCATTGTATGGTTGCCTGATATTGATGTTGATGCTTCATGGATATGCTGAGGAGATGTAACTCTGGCTTTTATGTTTTTTTATTTGTGAGAATCCCGTCCTATATATTGATTATCCTGAAATACTAAATAATGTGCCATGTGCAGAACATCACGATTTCCTTTGATTTCAGTAACGTTATAGCGATGTATCTCATCATCCAAAGTTTCCGGATGATCCCAGTCTGTTTGCAGAAAATCTGGCAGGATTTTCCGTACTTCTTCAACACTAAGACCTTCCGGGAGATTGTCAGTCCAATGTATCATTTCATTGTAATAGCTTTTACAGGAAAATAAAAGTGAAATGAGGAGAATGACGCTTATTCCTTTAGGAAAGCTCATTAGAATATTGTCAGAGTAATTTTGCTACATGTTCCCAGTTGACTACTTTGAACCAGTTGCTGATATAATCGGGTCTGCGATTCTGATATTTAAGATAATATGCATGTTCCCAAACGTCCAGTCCTAATAAAGGTATGCCTTTGAACTCTGATATATTCATTAATGGATTATCCTGGTTGGGAGTAGAGCCAATTTTAAGTGATTTTCCATCTTTTACCAGCCATGCCCATCCGGAACCAAATCTGGTGGATGCAGCTTTGCTGAATTCAGTTTTAAAGTTTTCAAATGATCCGAAATTGGCATTGATAGCATCAGATAATTTAGTTGGTATATCAGTACCGTTAGGAGTCATACATTCCCAGAAAAAGTTGTGATTCCATGCACCTCCTGCATTATCGCGCACCTTTTTGCTGTATTTGTCTATGTTTTTAAAAAGACTTTCTTCGCTTTTTTCATGAATATGTTCAGCTTCAATTGCCTCGTTGACATTCTTCACATAAGCAGCATGATGCTTGGTGTAGTGAATATTCATGGTTTCCTTATCTATGACAGGCTCTAAAGCATCAAAAGCGTAAGGAAGATTGATCTGTTTAAAGCTAAATGCATCTTTGCATTCTGTTGCTGCTTCTGCTTCATCTGTAAGTAGTGGTACTGTCACGAAAGTAATTGCAGTGGCCTTTGCTGTATTGAGCAGAAAATTACGTCTATCCATGATGAACTTTTTGAGTGTTTACTAACTTATGCAAATTGTCACTAAAAAATGTTATTTGCTCTGTTTTTTAATGATTTCTAACATATAGTATGCATGTAAACGGTTCAAATTGCCATCTTTTTCCGGAACCGGGATTTTCTGATGCTGCATGTAGTTATATAACATCTCATACAAAGTGCGCAGGTTACAGGGATCGGCACCATTACTCTTTCCTGTGAATTTCTGTATATTTTTTACTAAAGACGAAGGTAATGTTTTTTTGAGCTGATCTTTCCATGTAGGCATTGCAGATACTGTATCCCCAGAGGGTTTGAGAAAGTCAATTTTCAGAGGAGTGAAATAGCTTTCAAAAATGACATCGGTGTAAAATTGCTGATTCCATTTTTCTTCAGATTTCAGACTGTAGAAAAGCCGGAGGAAATCTTTGTGCCACATGGGGAGCATCCACTTTCCGCCAAAATATTCATAAACTCTTACACTGTTGACAATGAATTTACTTAGTCTGTTTTCTGTCAGCCATTGCTGGTAAGCATCCCAGGGCTCTATGTCGCTGATAAGATCTTTTGCTGTCACCTGATGCTTTTCCTTGATGTAGGCAGCCGGATTTATTTCTGTAGCTTTTAAAAAGCTTCCCGTAGGAATATCTCCGCAAAATCCCGGAACTACAATAAAGTCTTCTCCAAGTATTCCCTGATTTTTTAAAGCCAGTAATGCAAAAAAATCCTGTTCATGCGGCAATCCATGAAAGTGATGGTTGCCAAGTGCATAATTTTTCCAGTAATCTGTAAAGAAATAAGAAAAAGCATCTTCATTGTAAGGGATGAAATGCCAGTCAATCTTCAGTTCTTTGGCAGTTTTGTGTGCGTTGACCACTTCTTCGCTCAAACTTTTTCCATAAGTATATGCGTGGAGATTCGGAGCTTCTTCTTTGATTAGTGTGCTGATAATCAGCCGGGAGTCATATCCACCTGAAAGCGGGATCCAGATCGGTCTGCCGGCTGCAAGCTGAATAATTTGCTGAGCCCATTTCCGGATAATATGTTGTAGCTGATCTTTCGTTTTTGGGTCGCTGTTAAGCTTTTCTGTATTAAAATGATCAAAATATCTTTTGACAGAAATGCTGTTTTGAGGAATATCTATTTGTAAAAGATGTCCGGCAGGAATACTCTTCCAGTCTTTGAAAAAAGTTTCCTGAGACTGCGTGCAGTATATTTTCAGGAAATCATCTATTGCAGATGGTAAAAGATTTTCTTCCGTAGGAGTGGGCGAATTTTGTATAGCAACCGTATTTTTATTTTCCTGATAAAATAAAGGGAAAGAGGCAATTGTGTCGCTATAGGCAAGTGTTTGTTGAGCATTTACTCTGATGATGGAAAATGCACCTTCCAGCTGAGGTATCAGTACGGGAATGTCTTTTTGCTCAAAATCTTTTGCGTCTTGGTATAGATTTCCTTCATCATCAAAGGCATACCCTATAAAATATATCTGTTCATGGTATGTCCATTTGTATTTGCCGGGATATGAAAGGTTAAGCTCTATTTTCATCTTTGATGATTTTCCTTACAAATATGAGCAGATACAAATTGAAAATGACACTGACAGAACAGAATAGTAACATAGTCCATTTGAAATTCAGAAAATATCCACCTGCTACCAATAAACCTGTTCGTGCTACTGCAAAACAGAGATTATAACCCAGTTCCCATTTCAATTTACCTTTGACATCTATCAGCATGCTGAGCGGTGTTATTATCAGCGTTGTTCCATACCACAAAGAAAGATATCTGGCAATTTCACCTGCAGGCCGCCATTCCTTACCAAATAGAAGTTCAAAAATATCCGGCCCCAGAAATAGTGCCAGCAAAACAGGAATCACTGCAATCTGAGTCAATACTTTTTGAATTGTAAAAGTCAATTGCCGGAGTTCCTGAGCATCTTTAGTCCGACTGGCATCTCTGAAATAGGCCTGCCCAATAGAACTGGTCATTAATCCTATGGGAGCCTGAACCAATCTGTTGGTAAATGTATATAATCCGACAAAATATGGGCTGAAAAAATAACTGAGGATGTAGACTATTGAGTTACGGGAAACTGTATTCAGCAGAGATGACCAGGTGCCATATCTGGGAAATTGTATATAGGGTTGAATAGTTAAATTTTTACTTTTAATTTTTACTGATAAATTTTTATAAACCAGATTAATAAGAAATATTAATGAAACTAGCTGCCCGGCAATAAAACCTTCTGTTAAGTAAATTTTTGAAGAGCCCGTCCAGAATGGCAGACAGCTAACTATTCCTGTTGTCAGCGCCTGGATTATTCTGCTGGAATTGATTGTATTATAAGCCTGAATTCTGTTGCAATAGCTGATGGTAGGCTGGATAATACCTTGCAGAAATACACTGACCGGAATCCAGAATAATGTTGAATATTCTTTCTGAAACCACGGACTTAGTGAATAAATCCACCAGATTACAAATAATAACATGGATAGCAGCGTAGAGTAGAAAATAGATTTTCTATAGATGAAAATACTTTCTTCATTGTCTTCAGGAAGCATCAAAGCCTGATCCAATCTGAAATTATTGACTTCAAACAGGATGAGGACTGTAGAAAGAAATATTCCGAAAACGGCGAACTGTTCCGGGGAATATATTCTTGGGAGCAGCATTGAAAACAACAGATTGATGACCTGAGCTATAAACAGACCGGAGAACAGCCATGCGACTTTTTGTAAAAAGCTTTGTTGTTTAGGCACTTTAATAATATTGCTGATGAAAATACACAAATTATATAGTGTACATCGCTGAAATTTCAAAATCCACGAACACTGCGACATTTTTGCTTATCTTGAGAAGTATGAAAACTTCTACTGGCATATTTTTACTTTTCTCATTGCTTATCACGGGTAATGTGTCTGCTCAGGACAATCCTTTCCGGAATTCGGAGATTGTCAGAAAGAAAATGATCGGTTACTGGGAATCTAATGATTATGTGTATAATCCTCACCAGATTTTTGTTGGCACAAAAGAAGAAAAAGATGCACATGAAAAAGAAATCCGAACACTGAATAACCAGTTTATGCCGGTAGTGAAAATGCATTTGTATGCCAACGGAAAAGCAGAGGTAGAATTGATCTATCGGGAGATATTCAATAAGCCTGCTGAAAAGCGCAAAGGAAGCTGGTCACTCGAAGATGATGGTGATGTATTGATGATCGACTACAAAAAAATAGGAAAGGAGCGGCAGAAAGTTATTTCTATTGATGATAAAAATATGGAAACACTGGTATCTGATACTTCAAATTTTAAAATGATCATTCACTGGCAGAAGAGATAAATTTAAATAAATAAAAACGGGACAGTCCAATTGACCGCCCCGTTTTATTTACCAAGATAGAGAATTATTGTTTTATTTCTACTATACCTAATCTTGCATCCTTAATACTAAACATTCCAAATTTACCACCATAGATAGCAATAGTGGTTGGTGAAGTTTGTTTGCACATAGTAGGTTGTAATAACGTATTGAATTCTTTATTTCTAAACAACTCAGCACTTTTCATTTTCCCATCAGGTGTAAGTGTTCTTACAATCGCTGCACAATCTTTAAAATTCACTCTTTTGAAACTTTCATCAAACTCTTTATCCATATTTTTAGGATTATCATTGTAAATAATACCTAGAGTATTGCCACTGACAAACGGAACAATGGAGGAGAAAATGTATGAACCGGATACCTGATATTTGGGTATGCGGTAATTCCAATCGATTTTTCCTGTTTTATCAATTGAAGTAGCAATAATGTCATTGTAATAGTATGTGTATCTTGTACTTGTTCTACCGCTGGCATCAGTAGTTGTAGTAATAACTAATTTATAATATTCAAAGACAATATACGCACCGCCATCTTCTCTGGATAGAAACCTTCTGAGCTTGAAACTGTTACTTAAACCCTCATCATCGTCACCTTTTTCTTTAGCAGTAGCTCCCTTTTTAAAACCATCTAAAAATTCAGTTGAGAAATCTTTTTGGCTGTTTTTAACTACTTGTCCTTTTGAATCAATTTCACCAAAGAAAACACCTTGTATAACTCCTCTTCTTCCATTGGAGTACATTCCGGCAAACTGAAAGTTGTCGTTGTCAGGATTAACCTCTGTATTTACGGATCTGATTTGTCTGCTACCTAAATCAACATTTACTTTTTTATAATCACTACCGTTATTAGAAAAAATATAGAGATTGTATTCGTAGCCTGAAACAAATTCACCGTCGACTTTTATCAGATCTTTTCTTTTCTCATTATCATCATTATATCTCTTTTCAACCAATACAACATCTCCATTTTTATTAACAGCCAATTCTTCGATATAGCTGGAATAGCTGGAAACACCTTTGTTGGTAATGGTTTTTTGCCATATTTTTTTACCTTGCTCATCTACGACAGCTATAATAAATTCTTTATCAGTCGCATTTTTTAGATTTCTGGACACTTTCTCAATCATATACACTCTCTTTTTGTAATCAGGAGAGTTATAAGACATTACATTAGATCCACTTCCTTTATCACTCAAATCCAATGAGGTAATATTCCAATCAGCTGGTTTGGCATTTGCCACATCGTCAACGGATGAAAGATTGTATCTGGTTGTTTTTTCTTTTGAATTGTATATACTGTAAAGATTGATAATCTTTTCACCAGTATACGCTGCATTCAGCAAATTTGTATTTTTTTCTGAGGAAAGTAATTCTTTTGCGTAAACAAGTTTAAAGTCCTTGTTATATTTTTCCATAGCAGTAATGGAACGAGATCTGAGATTTTTTTTCAGAATAGTGATCTGATTTTGATCTGCATACACAAATTCATCAACATAGTCAGTTTTACTGACATTCATAAGAGGCCCCCACTTTACATTGTATTCCTGGGCTTTAGCGACTATAGGAGCTGCAATCAAAGTAGAAAATAGAATAGGTTTAAAAAATTTCATGTTTTGAATATTTTATAATACCGCAATTATATGAAAAAATGTTAACTATAATTACCTTCGCGCATGTTTATGAAAAAGATATTGTTTTCAGTATTTATAATTTGTGCCTTTAAACTGAATGCACAGATTGTTATAACAGAAGAAGCCGATACAGAAACTCTTATTATTAGTGATGGTGATAAAACCTCAAAAGGTGGCCGAAAAGTTTCAGATAATATTTGGAAAGTGGACGTAATAGGTCCTGTTTATGGTAAATATGGAGTATCATATGAGCGGGAGCTTTTGAGTTTTCTTGCTATTCAGGCCACAGTTGGAATGACATATTATAATTTTTCTGACTACTATCTTTCTTTGTTTTCTTTTAACAAAAGCGTCCCCTTAGCTCCGGGCAAAAATCTGTATGTAGGGGATTATAGAAAACAAAATATACTGAATGCTAAACCTGGGTTTTATTTTAATGCTATGCCTAAAATATATGTGCGTGGAGATGGTTTTGAGGGATTCTATTTAGGTTTGGGCCTCAACTATAATAAATGGAGTTATAAAAAAACTAAAAGAGAAGTTGACTATAATGCAATTGATAACAAGCAGTTAGGAGGTGAGTTTGCTTTAGGGTACCAAGTCATTAACGGTAAAATGGCAGTAGATGTTTCTACCTCATTTGGAGCAAATCGAAATTCTACCAGTTTGTCTGATCAAGTACAAGAATATAATGCTCAATATGTCACATTTTATTATGGGATAAGTCTTAAACTAGGAAGATATTTTTAATATTATGATATTTAGATCAATTTTGGCAGTATTCATCATCTGCCTTTCGTTGCAGAAAACCGGAGCTCAGATATATTATGAAGGAGGTGATCGAACGGTCACAGTACTATCTTATGAAGATAAAGATAATGCAGGTAGAAAATCCAAATATGATCATAAAAATGCATTTAAGATTGGAATTCTTGATGTGTTGTATGGTCACCAGTCTATATACTATGAAAGAAGCTTAAACAAGATTTTTTCAGTACAGGGAAGTTTTGGTATTTCACATCGTAATTTTTATGAAGATGTATCAGCGATCATTGGTGGTTCAGGCAGATACTATGAAGGCGATTTTAGCTATGCTAATATGGATAAACTATATGAATACAGAGGAGTAAGAAAAGTAGGGATTGGCTATTCTGTAGGAATTAATCCAAGAGTGTATACGAATGGTTGGGGGATGGAGGGATTTTATGTTGGGCCTTCTATCAGATATCAGGTTAATAGCTATAAGTATATCGAAAATGATTTAAATGAGAAAGAATCACAAAAGAAATTTTCTATAGGATTAGTGTTGGGTGGTCAGTCTAATAACAGGCCGGTTTGTGTAGATTATGGTGTGGGAATTGGATACAAAGCATTGATACAGCGGAGATATTTGACAGGCGTGTACGATAATCAGGGGCAGTCTATGGCAGATGGAATGTATGACTTTAAATCTAAAGGAGTCAACTTTGAAGTATACTTAAATATTGGTGGCTTTTTCGGTTTTAAGAGGGAGAAAGGGTAAAAGGATAAAATCAAATCTCTTGATTAATCCTACGTAAATAAGCATTACAGATTTTAATAAGATAGACATACAAATATTTTAAGAGATAGTTGGTGGATTATTCTATCAGCTGTCTTGGTTAACTTAACGCTTTTTTGTTTTCTTTGCTGATATGTTGGATTGATCGGGAAAGGAGTTTTTCTTACCGGAATCAGGTGATTCTTCTTCTGTCAAATCTATCAGTTTGTCCAAAATATCTGCTTCTTCCGATTCATTTAAATGGATTTCCATGAATTGGTTGTAACGCTTCAGGCGTTTCAACTTCCTTACAGTTCTTTGATCTTCTGTTCGGGTGTTTACACTTGTTGTTGTGATATGTTTCTACATCAAAAGTGCCATATTTTCTGCGCCATTCGGTTATTGTACTGTGATCTCGGATACCGTATTTGCACATCGTAGCCCGATTGCTGGTGAAAGCCGCTCTCTACTTTTTAACTATGGCTAGTTTAAAGGATAGCTGCTATAATCTTTACGTACAGTGATTGTTGTATGCTTCTATAACATTGTTAGGACGAGACAGGTTTTATAAAATAAAAGAGGCTGCCCAAAAGTCTGGACAGCCTCTTTTTTAAAAGATATTATAGTTATTTTACTGCGAAAGCAAACCAAACCTGACCTGTTAAGCCGGTTCCAGTCCCTTGTACATCAGGATTTGCTCCTACAGAGAAAGCGTATTCTCCTGCAGGTAATGTGCCATCCACTTTTACAATATAACATCCATCTTCAGCTTTTTCTAATATAATAGGAATAGATGTGTCTTGAGCTTTACTGTTTTTACTTCCTCCAAAAACATTCGTTCCACCAGTAGATAATTCTCTGAATGTATTGTTGTCGTCAAATTGGTATAACTTGATTTGTTGTTTCGGTTGTACCTGTGGATTTAATGGCTTGAATGAGAATACAGCGTCTTTAGCACTGATTTTAACTGATGATGCACCACCTTCCAATCTTACAGAATTGTTTACTCCACCATAGATCCCTTTTTTCTTTGCTTTGTGAGTAGCATTTGCCTGTTCCAAATCTTTTCCGGAATTCAAGTTAACGGTGTTTGCAAATTCAGGACATCCTCCATCTGCAAAAGAAGGCTGGATCAAAAAGCTGACAAATGTCAATCCTAATATAATCTTTTTCATTTTTATATTGTTTGTGGCAAATATAAATTAATATGTTGAAAAAAATACTTGGTTCAAAACTTTATTTAATTAAATCTCCAGCCAAGTCCTACTGTTGCATAAATATTAGAAGCATTGATCTTATCATTTACGCTTTTGGATTTAAAAGAATTGATATTAGCTCCAATACCTGGGAATAAAAAGAATTTTTCCTTTTTATACATACTGATTGCTAAAGTGGTTTCAATATTAGCTCCAACAGTTGATTTAAATTTGTTTTTTAGCTTTAGACCATCAATATTTTGCTTTTCAACAGCATTTAAATATATGGATGGTCCTAACGCAACTCTTAAGCCTTTTAGCTTTTTCTTATCAATTGGCTGGAAATAAACTCCACTTATATTGATATACTGTCTGTTAAACATGTGTACTTCTTTGTAAGAGCTGTATTCATCAGCCTGTATAGAAGCATATCCTCCCATGCCAGCAACAAATGAAATCTGAATACCTAATTTTTTCGTAAAAAAATATGCGCCACCTAACTCTATTCCTAGAAGCCCTCCTGGTCTGAAAGTCCTCCCAAGTTCAATATCTATTGAGTTTGAATGATTTTTAAGTCCTATGCCATATATCGGCTTGATAAAGAATTCTTTTCTTTTTTCTGAAAAAGAAGGATAATTGGCCTCTTTGTAGCTTTTAATAGGTTGGCTTGCATTTAGTTGGAAAGCAATCAATACTCCAACAATCATTAGTAATGCCTTTTTCATGATATATGGTTGTTTTATTTTGATGGGATGAAATTATATATTCTAAATGGTTTTTATAGAATAAACAATAGAGAGATTGTATGTTGTTAATATTTTTATAACCAGACAAGATCGTAAATAAAAGGCTTAAGGCAGACAATGAAAGTTCAGATAGTTAATAGTAAGAATGATGAACCAGCTTCTATTGTTATAACAGGATTTGACATTTATAAAAATCTTATTAGCGAAGAAATCATTCAGAAGAATTAGTCTTTTACAACAATAATCATTGTAAAAGATTATTCCATTTTCTACTTTTAATATATGATGACAGAAAAGATGGTAATGGTAACCGGCGCTAATTCAGGGATTGGTCGTGTGACAGCAAGAGAGTTGGCTAAAATGGGCTATACGGTAGTCATGGTTTGCAGAAATGAAGAGAAAGGTCTGGCTGTACGTGATGATATCAATGCGGATGTAGGTATGGAAAGAGTACATCTTTTACTGGCAGATTTTTCCAGTCATGCTTCTATCAAAAAAATGACAGATGAATACAAATCCCGTTTTGACAGATTGGATGTATTGGTGAATAATGCCGGTTTGATGACTAGCTCATTAAAAACAACGGAAGACGGCTTTGAATATATGATGGGAGTTAATCACTTTGGATATTTTCTGAATACACATTATCTGTTGGAAATCATTAAATCTACTCCTCATGCGAGAATTGTCAATGTAGCTTCGATGGCACATAGATTCAGTACGTTGGACTGGAATAATATGAATGCTGAAATCAAGTTCAGTGCATTGGGACAATATGGATTGACAAAACTATGCAATATCTTATTTACCAATAAACTGGCAGAATATCTGGAGGGAACTGGTGTAACAGCCAATTCATTACATCCAGGTGTGGTTAATTCTAATTTTGGTAAAGGATCTTACCCGTCTTTTGTGCATTCATTAGGGAATATCTTTATGATCTCTCCTGAAAAAGGAGCACGCACATCTATATATTTAGCATCATCTCCGGAAGTGGGAAATTTCACCGGGACCTATTTTGTTGATTGTAAAAGGAGGTTTCCTTCTTCAGTTGCTGCTAAAAAGGAAAATGCGGATAGATTATGGGATTGGTCTATGGAGAAGAGCGGGATAGAATCTTTCGGGCAAGTGAGATAAATTGTGATAAATTATATAGAATCAATATTTCAGTTCTTTTTCGGTCAAAATTTTCCGGATTTCCGGCAGATTTTACTGTTTTTCCCTTTGTTATTAATTTATACAGTTGGTTCATTAGAGTTGACAGAAAGATGCCGTCGGAAATGGAACTGGAAAGTTGGATACACACGTAAACTATTCCATTTTCTGATTTTTGGTATGGCAGGTGTCATGCAGTATTGGCAGGGGATAGGAGGTGTTTTTATTTTAGGTTGGGCTGTGAGCCTGGTGATAATTTATCTTTTATTCAAAAAGGAAAATTCCCGATATTATGGTTTATTGGCCAGACCTCAGGATGAGCCGTATGCTTCCAGATATATTGTCTATCCTTATGTTGCTACATTTCTAGGAGGAGTAGTAAGTAATTTTCTCTTTATACCTGTGGCTGCTGTGGCTGGTTATCTGGTCGTAGGATTAGGTGATGCAATAGGTGAGCCGGTCGGTACAAAGTGGGGTAAAACCAAATATCCCGTGTTTAACTGGGGGAGTAAAGTAAAAAGCTACAGAAGTGTGGAAGGTTCTATTGCGGTGTTTCTGGTTTGTATACTTGCGTTTGCATTACCATTATACTTTTATGCATTACCTATCTTCTGGTATAAAATAATAATAGCTGCCCTGGTAGCAGCTATTATAGAAGGTATTTCTCCTCACGGTTGGGACAACTTTGTGTCTCAGGTGATGGGAGCTATTTTGGTTCAGTATTATTTGCTTTAGCTTTTTGGTTGTGAAATTCCTGATGAGTAGAAATGACGTAAGTAATATCTTTTACTGCTACTTTTTTGGCAATGATCTTTTTGTCTTTGTCCAGAATGATGACAACAGGAGTGGAGAGAATGTCATATAACTTTCTGAAGTTGGATCTGCCTGTCGGATCATAACCGTTGGTGAATCCCTGGTTCATGTGATTTTCTTCAATGAATTTCACAACGTGTTCCTTTTCTACTTCTGTAGAAATGCTGAAAACGCCAACGTTAAATTGATTTCTAAGACTGTCATTCCATACTTTCATCAGTTCTGGAATTTCTTTTTTACAGTGGCTGCATTCTGAATTCCAGAAAGCAAGAATTGTATAATTATTTTTATCAATTGCCTGATAGAAATTTATCGGTCTGTTGTCCAGATCATACACAGTGATATCCGGGGCTTTTTTCCCTAAAAGGGTAGGACGCAAAGCATCGGCTCTTTCTTTCATTTTTCCTAAAGTTTCCTGATCGACCCATGGTGCTTTTCCTGTCAGATAATACTTGTCGAGCATATGAACATAGATCGCTTCCTGTCCCATGATATTGCTCTTCGCATATTTGTTGATGATTTCAGAAGATAATATCTTAAAAGATTCATCATTGACAGCCGCTTTTGATAATAGAATATCAATTGCTGAATTAATGGAATCAGGTTGCTGGTATATCTGTTCAAAAAATCTCAGTACTCTTGGTATGACAACTGGTGATTTTATCAGCGCAACATCTGTAAAATCAATATTGTCCCAATAATGGTTAATGAAATAATTGTATGCAAAATTATCCGGAGCAGCAGTACCCTCTTCATCCGGTTTTGACTTCATCGGTACATCCCGAAGTGCGTTTAAAATTTTGTTGTACAGAGCATTGGGATTTTTCTCAATAGAAGCTTCTCTGCCTTTAGTGAAATCTGTGCTGAGCTTTTCCAGCTTACTTTCAGCTTCTTCCCTGACTTTCTCAGATAGCTCTTCATTGTGAATGACGGAATTCAGGCTATCTACTTGTTTTCCTACAGTAATAGTTTTTTTGAGATCATCATACATGACTTGATTTTCGACAGAACCTTTCACTACCATATTTTGCGGCATATTAAAAGTATCTGTCGAAAGCTGGAAAGCTGTCTCTCTGATGATAAATTCAAAAGAATTCAGATTCAAGGATGGGAATGCCAGCAGATAAGTACCGTCTTCCAGAGATTTCTTTCCTTTGATAGCTCCTGTTCCTGTCTGATCGAATTTAATCGTATCCGCAATAAATTTTTTCTCACCATAATTATAAGCCAGAATTGCTTCCTGATTTTCCATTCCTTTGATTTTGAACTGGATATTGAAGTCTCTTTCAATTGCATAGCTGAGAATAGCTGTGCTTGTCAGGATAATGGAGAAAAGTACCTTTTTCATTTGTATATTCTGATAATTGTAAAGTTTTAATTGCTGGTTTGTCCTCGACTTATTTGCAAATATTGCACCAATGTTTACAAATTTAATAAAGGATAGATTTCGTTTTGAGATAATTCTCTGACTTCTCCCGGCTTTAATCCGTTCAGAAAAAGATTTTCTATCTGATTTCTCACTAATCTCAAAGTAGGATGCCCGATTTGTGCAGTCATTTTCCTCACCTGCCTGTTCTTTCCTTCAGTCAGAGTAAGCGAGATCCATGTATCAGGTATGGATAATCTGACACGTATAGGAGGATTCCTTTCCGGGAAGCCAGGTTGTTCAATTACTGCTGCTTTCGCCGGTAATGTGAAATATTTTTTCTTGTTGGGTAACGTTATTTGTACGCCGTTTTGAAGTTGTTGTAATGCATTTTCATCCGGAATACCTTCTACCTGGACATAATATGTACGGCTATGGCCAAATTTCGGATCTGTCATTCTGTGGTGAAGATGTGCATCGTTAGTGAGGATCAGCAAGCCTTCACTGTCTTTGTCCAATCTTCCTACAGGATAAACATCTTTTGGGAATTGATATGCTAAATGAGATAGCGTTTTATCGTCACCGGAAAACTGGGATACCATATCATAAGGCTTGTAAAGGATAAAGTATCTGTGTTTTTTCATAAAAAAGGCACGCTTTGATGGCGTGCCTAAGTTAAGATTTTATAGATTTTTACAGTGTGAAATCTGCGTCAGTGAATTTGACATTGATCTTCAGATTTTTGAACTGATATTCTTCATATACCCCTTCGTCATCTTCCATTTTCTGGTAGATAGGTAAGTAAGTGTCTTTATCTACATAAACAGTAGTTTTCTTAGCATAAGCAGATGGGATTTTGATCACCTGACCAGCTGTTAGCTCATTGCCTATATCATTAAGCTGTTTAACTCTGTATTCAGGAATTGAAAGTTTTCTGCCAAGATCCCAAACTGTTTTTTCATCAGCTTTTACAGTATGGTTGATGATTTTGTAATCTTTGTCAACGATTTCGATTGCCCAGCAAGCGTTACCATCATAAGTTACTGAACCAATGATCTTTACAAAACTGCTCAATTCAGGAGATGCTGTAGTATAACCTTTGGATTTAATGCTTTGCTCAATAATTCTTTTGAAAGTGCTAAAGCCGGCTTTGTTCATTGGATGATGCTGATCAGCCATTAACATTTTGCTGTAAAGATCCAGCTTTAAGCTAAGTCCTTTTTTTACCTGTACCTTTGGATTAGTGGCAGGGTCATACACTAGTTTCGCTGCTGTAGGTTTTTTAGCATCAGCAAAGATTTTCAATGGTGAAGCCTGATACTTGATTTGTACTTCAGAATTTACTTTTTTTGTTCCTGCAAATCTTTCATAAGCAAAGAAATCGTAGGTGATATTTGTAGCTTTACCACAGGCATCCAATACTTTTTTTGTGACCTCGTTGACATTTTGTGCCTGAGCAAGTCCCGCAAAGCCTACTGACAGAGCAAGTCCTAGAAACAGTTTTTTCATAATCTTTTTCAGTTAATGGTTTATTTGGTTGAAGATAAATATTCTATGTTATATGTTTAACCATAAACCATGCCAAATGAGAAACTTTTTATTTTCCGGCAATTGTCAAAAAATCAGAAACTAGGTCTGTCATTTATAATGAGCTCAATTGCTGAAGGCTCTGTGCCAATAATACCTTTTTATTGCTTGGGAGATTGGGTAGTTCTTCCGGAGAATCGATTTTCAGGAAATAGTAACCCAAATGAGGAATGATATTATACTCCTGTAGTTGGATCTGTATACCAAAATCCTGAGGGGGAATGCCAAATAAGACTACTTTTTTGACCGGGAAATTCTTTTTGATAAAGTGAAAACGTTCCTGGCCTGTAAATTTCAGAATGGAAATTTCATTTAAAGATGAACTGAGCACCCTGGGATTTTGAATCAGCTTTTCTATCATCATATTTTCGGCTACAACTTTTTGAGCTTCATTTTCTTTGTATATCCACAGGAAGTTTGTGTCACTTTTATTGAGCCAAAGTAATTCTTCAATATTTTTTAAAGAAGATGGATAAAAATAGGTTTCCTTTTGCAAGTCTTTATCTTATTTTTGAGCTACAAAATAAGAACCTTTTAGCTCTTATCCGATTATTAATAGATAGAAATAATACAATGTCGTTACCTGAACTCAAGATCCAAAAGACATCCAACAGCAAACTGGCTAATTTTGATTTTAGCAATATTCCGTTTGGCAGGAACTTTTCTGACCACATGTTGATAGCTGAATATGTCGATGGTCAATGGGGCAGCAGCGAAATCGTCCCTTTCAGAAATCTTGAATTATCACCTGCCACCACCAGTTTTCATTATGCTCAATCTATTTTTGAAGGAATGAAAGCGCACCGCAGTGCCAATGGTGAGATTGTACTGTTTCGCCCGGAAGAAAACTTCAACAGATTGAATCGTTCAGGAGCCAGAATTTCTATGCCCCCGGTTCCGAAAGAAATCTTTATTGATGGTTTGAAAGAGCTGATCAAATTAGATCATGAATGGGTGCCGAAAGCGGATGGGACTTCTTTATATCTGCGCCCGTTTATGTTTGGAACAGAACCTTTCGTAGGTGTAAAAACACCAGATAGATATCTTTTTATAATTATCACTTCTCCCGTAGGTGCTTACTATTCAGAAGATGTTTCTGTGTATGTGGATGAAGAAAATGCAAGAGCTGTAAAAGGGGTAGGTGCTGCAAAATTTGCAGGAAACTATGCTGCTTCACTTGCTCCGGTAGATGCTGCAAGAGCCAAAGGTTACAAAGATGTATTGTGGCTGGATTCGGAAAAGCATGAGCTGATACAGGAAGTAGGTACCATGAATATTTTCTTCGTTAAAAACGGTGATACATTACTGACTCCGGCTTTGGATGGAGGATTTTTACCGGGTATCACCCGTGACAGCATCATCAAGCTGGCAAAGCATCTGGGTTACAAAGTAGAAGAAAGAGCTTTGAATATTCATGAAATCATAGATCTGATAGCTAAAGGTGAAATCACAGAAATGTTTGGTGCCGGAACTGCTGCCGTGGTGACATATATCAACAGAATAGGATTCCAGGGAAAAGACTATCATTTTGATACTTCAAAATATACTGTCAGTACGAATCTGAAAGATACTTTGGTGAAAATTCAGAAAGGAATTATCCCGGATCCGTTTGGCTGGGTGGTTCCCGTAGCTTAATCTTGTTGTCTTGGTATATTAAAATAATTGCGGCACACAACAAACGTTATGTGCCGCAATTATTTTCAGATGATATATCGAACATGATGTGCTTCACTGAGTAATGGTATTTCTAGTTTGTACAGCATTTTGCTGAGAATGTTTTCAGGAACCATGGATTCCCGCTGTTTGTTTTGCAGCATCCATGTTTTCCATGGCTTCTCAATGTAGACAATCGTGATGTGTGCATTGTAATTCTGCATCATCCCGATAAGTTGATTCCGCATCTGGCGGGTAATGTTCGTGGCGTTCCATACAAAACGCTGTTTCTTCCGAAGATATCCCTTTGCCACTTCTTTCGCTTGTTGCACAACCCATCCGGTAGCTGAACTATCAGTAGGTTTGAGTTGATGAAATGTCCGGATAGCATCCAGACTGATGACAGGCCAGTCAGCGTAATATTGTTTGATGTATGAATCTTTTCCCATTCCGGGTAAACCACTCATTATTACTACTTCGCTCCCGTAATCTTCATAAGGAATATAGCAAGGTTCGTTGTACTGATTGGAATTGAAATAATGAAATCTTGCTCCTGGGGTACTAAACGGGTAAGGATGAGTCCATACTTGTTGTTCCTGACAATAAGCCTCAAAAAAGTCCATTCTCTCCAGAAGATCTTGCTGATCATTACATATCCTGCCATTGATATCTGCAGTGGTCAACAGTTTCAACAACGGCATCGGTGTATGCATAGCAGCCTCCAGCAATGTCTTTTGCGGATGAAGTTTATGCATAAGCCATATGGGTAATCCATGATGTCTGACCAATTGTACGATCTTTTCTCGGTCGTAAAATGAACAATTGAAATCTTTGTAGAGTATAACTCTGCTGCTTTGAGCACCCTTTTTTGCATGTCCGGGTGATACAATATCTCCGTTTTCATCTGTGAATGTTGTGCTGTACTTTTCTATATCATGTAGCAGGGCCGCGGTCCATACGATTTGCTGTTCTTTCTGAGATAAATACAGATAGTCAATATCATTTTCCAATGCTGCCAGCACCATCTGAGTATGAGTTCCTACATCACCTTCTGCGTGATATACAGGGCTTTGCGGTACACTGTACATTCGGGAGATCCAGTCGTATTGGTTAGCAAGTATATCTAATTTTTTATGCCATATCTTTTCCATGGTTCTTATATTTTATGTTCATACCATAGCCTGGCTCTTCTCCAGTTGCGTGTCCAGTGCACATCTGTTTTGACATGCCCCTTCCTCACATACTTAAAGACATTTGAGCCAAGCTCATTGCAGGGAAAACTATTGATATTTCGTGTGACTATACCTTCTCGTGAACAAGATTGTTCTGTTAAGATATCTCTGGATAGCAGCACACTTTCTTCCCGGGCGAGAGAGATAACCTGATCTGTAAAAGCTTGAATTCCCATATCGAAAGGGTTTTCAACGACCTGTAAGATAGGCACAGTCGGGAAGTCAAAGTATGTAGCATAAAAGCATACTTCCTCCCAGCTCAGCCATCGGTCAGCTTCCCGTACAGCAAATACATAATAATAGTTTTCCAGACGCGAATACTCGATAGAATGAATAGCATACAGATTTTCACCAAATAATTCTATGTCTCCAAGATCATTTTTGATTAGCTGCCAGTGTTCTCTCAGGCGCGCCGTCCACGGAGATACTGTAGTTGTTGCGTGTGAACGGGCAAAAACTCCATATTGATTGAGGCAGTTGTTTTCTCCATCCAGCTTCTCCGTATGTACTATGGCAGGCATGCTACAGATATGATTCCAGAATTCGTGCTGTATTCTGTCGTCACTGGTTGTGCCAGGAGAAAAAGGAAAGTGATATGTTCTGCCATATTTTTTAGCATCCATAATTGTAATAATTGATAGCCATCAGATTCTTTTGTAATCTGATATCATTTGATTTTAAAATATAATGAAAGAAGGCAATACACATCCGACCCAAGAAAAAGGGTTCGTTAAAATGTGTGGAATCAATAGGTATTACATGGCATGCTGCTTATAAAAGTCAGAATATGAATCAAAGATAGTTGATTTCCTTCAGAAAGAAATGATTTTTGTATACCGTAAAAAGATGGTAGATACAGTAGTTTTGTCTTCTGTATGCTGGAGTGAGAATCAGATAAAGCTATTGCCATAATTATATGGAGGTATCTGAATATTCCAATGAAACCGCAAATAATACAGAGCTATCGATAAAAAACTTTCTGCTTTTGAATTAAACAGAAAGTTTTCTACGTGGGATTTAAAAGTAATGGCTTCACAGATAAACTGTTTCAGAATTTTCTGCCAATTCGTATTACATCATATCCGGAGCAACAGGATTTGGTACAATATTTTTTACAGGTGTAATACTTTGTAGATAAGAGAAAATAGCGTGAATTTCTTCGTCCGTTAATGTGGTATAATTCATCCATGGCATAGGAGGGAGCAGAGTGCGGCTGCCATCAAGTCCTTTAGATTTTCCTTGAGTCAGCGCCTTTTTGAATTGCTCTTCCGTCCAGTTACCTATACCTGTCTCGTCAGGAGTCAGATTGCTGGCAAACGAAACACCCCATGGACCTGTTGCAGCGGTCATATCCGGATACATAATGGCAAAACCTTCTTTTGTCAATTTGCTGTCCAACTTCGCTACAGGTCTGTCCGCAGGAAATCCAGACAGCATGAGCTCGGTAATAATTTCCGGACCTTGGGCCCCCATTTTTTTAGGAGAGTGACAGTCATTACATCCCATAATAGTAACAAGGTGCTGGCCTCTTTTTATTATCTCTTCCTGGGTAGGAACCGCAGCTGTTTTTGTGTCTTCATTTTGTTTTGGAGTGTTCTCAGAGCAGGAATAAAAAGTAAAGATGGAGCTGACAGCTGTCAGTCCCAAAGTAAATAATAAGGTTTTTCTCATTTCCGAATGTTTGTTTTCTGATGCCTGTTGTTACTTAGTAGCAGGCCTGATGTGTTTATATGAATATAATGATAATTTATGGATTGAGATAGAGATAATGCTTTTGGGATGTTGGATTTTTAGAAGGAATGTTTTATAGAAGTACTGATTTCTTATACTAAGTAATATGAATTAAGTTAGTGTAAGTTTGCTTATCAATTTTACCACAATCTGTTAATAAATCAATCTTAGCACGCAAACTTATAGATGAAGATTTATTATCTAATGTTTTTGTATTACCGTCTAAATCCAATCCCATTAAATGTTTAATAAGTTTAGAAGTTAATAATTCAACTAAAAGTGTTTTTTCAATTGCAATTTGTCTATTTTCGAATGTAGGCATACAGGTTAATTTAATTACAGCTTACGTGACGTGTATTGCATAGCGGGGGATTTACAGCACTAATGCTGATGCGAAGCACTTTACCCGCCATCTCGCCAAATTCTCGTTAGCGGTTAGTTGTTGTTCAATTCGTTATTCTGATTGTTTTCAAACTTTTGTCACTGCCGAACCTTTATGAGCGGCAATATGGTCGGTTTTACTGCTTTTGATTTCATATTGAGGCTCTTTTTCGGTTGCGTGGTGTGTATAGCCTTTGTAGTCAAAATCCTGAGTATGTATCTTAAGGATTATACCCGAAACCCTTCCCGCTTTGGAGTTCCAGCTTACTTTGCCGCCTACTTTAAATTTTTTTTCATACTTTTTTGCCTTGTGATTTGAACAAATCTTCATCGAAAGATGAAAATTTGAAATCAAAAAGTTAAGCAACATTTTTTATAAATTTAATCATTATTTGTAATCACAGAAAGACTGTAATTTTTTAGCACAATGGACTATATTGATTATTATAAAACGTTGGACATAAGCAAGAACGCTACTCCCGACGAAATAAAAAAAGCATACCGTAAACTGGCTCGTCAGTATCATCCTGACCTGAACCCTAATGATAAGGAAGCAGAAAAACGCTTCAAAGAAATCAATGAAGCCAATGAAGTATTGAGCGACCCCGAAAAAAGGAAGCAATACGATAAGTACGGCAAGTACTGGAAACACGCAGAACAGTTTGAGCAGACGAAAAAACAGCAACAGACTTCAGGCGGATATGCAGGAGGTAATCCGTTTGGCAACGGTAATCCTTTCGGTGGTGGAGAACATTATTCTTATGGTGGTGATGATGGCGATTATTCCGATTTCTTCTCATCGATGTTTGGCAATCGTGGCAGCGGCAGACGGGCAAAATTTAAAGGGCAGGATATAAGAGCGTCATTCACATTGAATTTATCGCAGGCATATACCACGCATAAACAAACTTTCACCGTCAACGGAAAAAATATCCGTATTACTATTCCCGCAGGTATTGAAAACGGACAGGAAATAAAACTGACCGGTTATGGCTCGGAAGGAGCAAACGGCGGACCGAACGGAGATTTATATATTACGTTTGAAATAAATAACGATACCGGTTTTACCCGAAAAGGAAACGATTTGTACAAAACAGTATCGCTGGATTTATATAGAGCCGTTTTGGGCGGAGAAGAAACGATTGATACAATGAGCGGAAAAGTAAAACTAAAAATTGCTCCTGAAACGCAGAACGGCACAACGATTCGCCTGAAAGGCAAAGGTTTCCCTATTTATAAAAAAGAAGGAGAATTTGGCGACCTGTATATTACGTGGGATGTACAAATACCGGCAAACCTTACCGGCAAAGAAAAAGAATTATTTGAAGAGCTTTCTAAACAACGATAAAAATGGAAAGGACAAATAAAATATCCGTAGAGCAATGCTGCATTCATTACAGTATCGAGACATCGTTTGTGCAACAGTTAGACGAGCACGGGCTTATTCAGCTAAGCCGTACAGAAGAAAAAACGTTTATAGATTTTGAGCAATTAAGCGATTTGGAAAAATACATACACTTGCATTATGATTTGGAAATAAATATGGCAGGATTGGATACCATCAGGCATTTGCTCAACCGTATGCAGCAGTTGCAGAGCGAAGTCAAAAGACTGCAAAATGAATTGTAAAAAAAGTCCAATCAATGTGTTGAAAATATAAGGATAAGAGCAGGTAGATTTGACTATTTGTTCAGAGAGCGAGCAGGTGGTGTTTTCAATAAACAGGCTGATACACCTTAGAATATGAAACGTAGGAACGTGTCATAGTTGTTTTCTTTTGTAGTTGGTATAACAACAACTTTAACTCAATTTAATATTACGGTCATCAGTTTACTAACTGTTTCTGATTAGCTTTGCGACCGAATGAACGTTCTATCGGAAGAGATAAATGATAAAAAAGAGGTGTTGTTCAGAACGACACTGGACCTGGTGACCAGATTTGGATTTCATGGCGCATCTATGTCTATGATTTCCAAGGAGTCGGGAATCGCCATCGGGACTATCTATCACTATTTTAAGTCAAAGGATGAGCTGATCATCGAATTGCTCAGATACACAAAGCAATATGGTATCCACGCCAGCTTTGGAAAAGATGATAAAAGTCTGAGCTATTATGAAAGGTTCAATTTGCTTTGGAAGCATTTGTATCAGCACATGATTACAAACCCGGAGATGCTGAGCTATATCACGCAGTTTTTTTCTTCTCCGTATTGTGAGCAGGGTGGAAGTGATAATATCTGCTTTCAGACAGAGTTCGGGAATTTTATACAGGATGCCCAGAGAGACGGTTTTGTACAAAGTGAAATTCCGCACCCGATCATCAGCTCTATCTTTTTGGGTAGTGTGGTGAACAGCTCGAAGCAGTCTATCAGGAATAAAGAAGAATTGTCTCAGGGTGAGATAGATATGTTGGTGGACATCATCTGGAACGGAATTAAAAAGTAAACAGTTAGAGGATTTTTATGAATATGAAACAATTGCCTTTCGTTTTAGCAATGGTTTGTGGAGTGAATGTTTTTGCTCAACAGGCTGAGCCGGCGGCAGGCTTACCGGAGAATGCATCTTTGCAGGACTGCATAGATTTTGCGCTCAAAAACAGGGCTAGTATCAATATTGCCCGGATAGATGAAGAGATAGGAGAAAAAGATATTGATATTTCATTGAGTGGCTGGCTTCCGCAGCTGGGGCTGACTTCTAATTATAACCACAATATCAAGATCCCTTCGACTGTGATTGGTGACCAGATTATTTTGATGGGGAGAAAAAACTCTTCGGCAGTTGTATTTCAGGCTGATCAGCAAATATTGAATCCTCAGCTGATACAGGCTTCGAAATCTGCAAAAATTGTTCGTGAGGTCAATGCTAAAAATACAGAACAAAATAAAATCAATACGGTAGTAGAGGTCAGTAAAGCGTACTATGATATTCTGACTTCCAACGAACAGCTACAAATTATTGAAGCCAATATAGTCCGTATTCAAAAGCAGCTGTCTGATGCTACGGTGAGATTTGAAGTAGGCCTGGTAGACCAGACGGATTACAAAAGGGCAAAAATAGCGTTGAGTAATTCTATGGCAGACGAGAAAAGAACGCAGGAGTTATTGAAATATAAGTATGCTTATCTCAAAGAGCTGATTGGTCTGACTCAGGATCAGGAGCTGACATTGTCTTTTAATGATGAAAATATTGAAGAACAGATCTTAGTGGATACCGCCGGTGGCTTGTCTATAGAAAGGAGGGTTGAGTACCAATTATTGGATGCTCAAAAGAGATTGCAGACTTTAAATACTAAGTTCAGCAAAGTGAGCTATATGCCTACGATGTCGGCATTTTTAAATTATGCATGGGATTTCAGGGAAGATAAGTTCAGGGATCTGTATGGTCAGGGTGTAGGACGTTCTGTATTCGGGTTGAATTTTGCTTTCAATATTTTTGACGGAAATAAAAAATTACACACTTTAAGAAAATCTCAGCTGTTGGAGACAAGGCTGGACTGGAATATGGTACAGCTGAAAAATCAGATCAATACACAGTATCAAATGGCTATTGCTACATACAACGCCAGCGTAAATGACTGGATGACTGCCAAAGAGAATATGCAGATGTCGCAGGATGTGTATGATGTTATCAAATTGCAGTACGATGCCGGTATCAAAACCTATCTCGAGCTGATGACTTCTGATACAGACCTGAAAACTGCTCAAATCAATTATCTCAATGCTCTGTATGCTGTGCTTTCTTCAAAACTGGATGTGCAACGTGCTTTGGGAGATGTTAAGATTTAAAATGAGCAATTAGCAAATAAGCAAGAATGACAATAAGAAATGAACCACAAAGACGCAAAGACCACGAAGGTTTTATGTATGAGCTTTATGGAAAAAACGGTGGTCTGTGGACCATCGTCTGTTACCAAATCCTAATACCCAATACTAAATAAAAAACAAATCAGATGAAATATACAAAATACCCAATTGCCTTATTGTTGCTGGCTGGTACTATGACCGCGTGCAAACAAAAAAGTGATGCTCCTCAAATGCCGGCAGAAAGAATTATTCCTGTGGGAGTAACGGAGGTGTCGGAGGAATTGGTCACTAATACAATCAATTATCCGGCTACAGTAGTGGCACTCAACGAAACTGAAATCAGAGCAGAAGTTAGTGGGTATATCACTAATATATATGTGTCTGACGGCGCTTCTGTGAGCAAAGGACAAAAACTTTATGAGATAGACAGAATCCGATATCAGGCGGCAAGAGATCAGGCTAAAGCCAATCTTCAGATTGCAGAAACGAATCTGGATAAAGTCAAAAGAGATCTGGACCGTTATATCACGTTGGATGAGAAACAAGCGATTGCTAAACAGATTGTTGATTATGCCCAGTCTGATTTTAACAATTCCAAGGCTCAGGTAGATGCGGCAAAAGCTAATCTTCTGAATGCTGAAACCAATCTGGCGCGTTCTGTAATTTATGCACCATTTTCCGGAACAGTAGGAATCTCTTTAGTGAGAAAAGGCGCATTGGTGAGTGCGGGCTCTACCTTGTTGAATACGATTTCTGCAACAAATCCTATTGCAGTAGATTTTATGGTAAGTGAAAGAGATATTCAGCAGTTTCTTGATTTTAAAAACAATCCGAATACAGTAAGAGATTCCATTATTTCTATCGAATTGCCGAATGGCCGGACTTATGAAAAATACGGCAGAATTGTTACCATCGATAGGGCAGTAGATCAAAATACAGGAACTATCATTGTCAGAGCTGCTTATGATAATCCGAAAGGTGAGCTGAGAGTAGGTATGAACGCTAATCTTAAGGTATTGAATAAAATAGCAACTCCTCAGATGATTATTCCTTACAAAGCAGTGATAGAGCAATTAGGTCAGACAATGGTCTATACCGTTTCTGACAGTAATACTGCGGCTCCTGCTATGGTGAAGCTAGGTTTAAAGCTGGGTGATAAAGTCGTGGTGACAGAAGGGTTGTCAGTAGGTCAGAAGATTGTTTCCGAAGGTTTGGTTAACCTGAGACCTAATGACAAGATCACGGTTACTCAATCCGAAGCTCCTGCTGCACAATAACATTATTGAAATTCCAAAAAGAATTAAATGATTTCAGATATATTTATAAGACGGCCCATTACGGCGATAGTTATTTCTATCCTCCTGGTAATAGTGGGTGCGATAGCTATCAAGGTTTCACCTATCAGCCAGTATCCGAATATTGCACCGCCGACTGTAACTGTTACATCCAGCTATACGGGTGCCGATGCGACTACTGTGGAGCAGACGGTGACCACGCTGATAGAAAGTCAGATCAACGGTACACCGGGTATGACTTATATGACATCCAACAGTACATCTGATGGTCGTTCTGCCATCACAGTGACATTTGATATCGGTACAGATATCGATATCGCAACGCTGGACGTGCAAAACAGGGTAGGTATTGCTGAACCGCAATTACCGGAGGCTGTAAGACGTCTGGGTGTGACCACCAGAAAGGCTAATAATGATGTATTGATGGTGCTGGGACTGGTATCTCCGAATGGTACTTACGATCAGAACTTTTTATCGAACTACGTCAATCTTTATGTGCGTGACGCATTGATGCGTGTAAAAGGGGTAGGAGATGTAACAGCTTTTGGGCAGCCTTTCAGTATGAGGGTGTGGCTGGATGCCGATAAGCTGGCGCGGATGAATATGTCCCCGGCTGAGGTGAATGCAGCTATCAGCGAACAGAATGTCAGAATTCCGGGCGGTAGCGTAGGTGCACGTCCTCAGTTCAATACGACAACTTTTGAATATCCGCTCATTCTGGACGGAGATATTGATCAGGTAGAAGAGTTTGAAAACATCATCGTTCGTTCAGGAAATGACGGTTCTATAGTGTATCTGAAAGATGTAGCAAGGGTCGAATTAGGTCAGTTCTCCTATTCTACGGCTAACCGTGTGAACGGTCAGGTAGCTTCCATGATGATGATTAACCAGATGCCGGGTGGTAACGCAGTAGAAACGGCGGATGGTATATATGCCACATTGGAGGAGTTGAAAAAATCTTTCCCTGAGGATGTGGAATATGTAGTAGCTTATGAAACGGTATCGGTGGTAAAAGCTTCTATTTCAGCAGTAATTCATACTTTGATTGAGGCTTTGATACTGGTAACAATAGTGGTATTCTTCTTCCTGCAAAGCTGGAGAGCAACACTGATCCCTGTACTGGCGATTCCGGTATCGATTGTAGCTACATTTATCTTCTTCATTTTATTCGGTTTCTCTATTAATAACCTGACGATGCTTGCATTCGTATTAGCGATTGGTATTGTGGTGGATGATGCCATTGTGGTGGTGGAAGCTGTTCAGCATCATATCGATCATAATAAGTTGAGTGCAAAAGAAGCTACACACAGGGCGATGAAAGAGATTACAGCTCCGGTGATTGCCATTGCACTGATTCTGGCAGCAGTATTCGTTCCGGTAGGCTTTATTCCGGGCATGGTAGGATTGCTGTATCAGCAGTTTGCGATTACGATTGCTGTCTCGGTATTGATTTCAGCATTTATCGCATTGACATTAACTCCTGCATTGTGCTCACTGATGCTGGTGCCAAGTAATATGACTGCGGAAAGTAAAGGTTTCAATAAATTCTTCTACAAATTCAATCAATGGTTTGAAAGAACCACCAATAAATATGGTTCAGGAGTAGCTTGGAGCATCAAAAGAGCGCCATTGGTTATTATCATTCTGATTTGTATGTATGTAGGTGCAGGAGCGATGTTTTCCAATAAATCAACAGGATTTATTCCTGCGGAGGATGGAGGTCAGTTTCTGGTAGGTATCACACTTCCCGAGGCATCATCTGCTGAAAGAACCAGCGAGGTGCTGAATGAGCTTTCTACTGTTTTGAGAGCAGAGTTTCCGGAAATTAAGACGATAACAGAGATTATCGGTATGAACTTATTGAACCGATCCTTTAAATCTTCCGGAGGAACATTCTTTATCCAGTTGAAAAAATGGGACGAAAGAAGCCGTACAGCTGAGGAAGTGGTAAATGGAGTGAGAGCCAGATTTGCGGGATATAAAGAGGCCAGCTTGCTGGCCGTAACACCACCTGCAGTTCCTGGTTTAGGTACAAGTGGAGGTTTCAGTATGCAGCTGATAGATTTGAAATCCAATGATATCAGAGAATTTGAGGCAATGGCGGGTAAATTTATTGCAGCTGCTAACCAACGGCCTGAAATCGGCATGGCTTATACTTTGTTCAATACTAAGACGCCTAACTATCAGATAGAGCTCAACAGAGAGCAGGCGAAAAAAATGGGTGTGCCGATCAGCAGTGTTTATTCCACGCTTTCAGCTTATATGGGTTCCAGCTATGTGAATGACTTCACAAAATATGGCAGAAGCTTCAGAGTAGTAACACAAGCAGATACTACTTATAGAATGGGTATCGATGATATCAACAAGCTATATGTGAAAAACAACCAGGGCCAATCTATTCCGATGAGTACGCTCCTGAGCTATAAAATGGTAGAAAATCCATCTATCATCAACCACTTTAATATCTTCCGTTCGATAGATATCGGTGGTAGCGCTGCGCCGGGTTACAGTTCCGGTGACGCATTGAAAGCGCTGGAAGAGGTAGCTCAACAAACGTTGACAGATGGATACAATTATGAGTTTTACGGATTGTCTTTACAGGAAAAAATGTCAGGAAATACGACTGTGATGATCTTTGCATTGAGTATCATGTTTGTATTTCTGTTACTCGCAGCATTGTATGAAAGCTGGTCAGTTCCGTTCTCTATCCTGCTATCGGTACCTTTGGGCGTATTTGGTGCGATATTGGCTTTGACTTTCCTGCCCAAAATTGATAACAACGTTTTTGCACAGATTGGTTTGATCACGATCATCGGTCTGGCAGCCAAGAATGCGATTTTGATTGTGGAGTTTGCGAAAGAAAGGGTAGATGCAGGTATGGATGTGCTGGCAGCGACCATAGAAGCTGCTAAGCTGCGTTTGCGACCGATCATCATGACATCGCTGGCATTCATTCTGGGTATTGTGCCGTTGATGTTGTCTACAGGAGCGGGAGCGATTTCCAGAAAGACGATAGGCTGGACTGTATTTGGTGGTATGATGATAGCAACCATCATCGGTATCTTTGTTGTACCTGTATTGTATATAACGATCACAAAACTTGCTTACGGTAAGAAAAAGCTAGAAGAACTGGAAGCTAATTATAAGCCGGAGGAGCACGAACATTAAGTTCCTTCAGGAAAAGCCCAAATCCTGTGCTACGTTCCTTTTTGAAACAGTCATTTATCTGACATAAGCTCCTTGTTTTCAAAAAGTTCGCAAGCCTTGACTTTGAATTTTTCTTATCAGAAACGATTTTCAGACAGAGATTAAATATTTGATTGGGGATTAGATGCAAAGGCTGTTCAGAAATGGGCGGCCTTTGTGGTTTTTGGAGAATGAAAACAATAATTTTTTTGATTTCGTATTTTAAAAGTTCTTCGTAAGATTCTCCTGGATGCCCAATAATTGGCAAAATACCTGCTCGATATCAATACTTGATGTAGTGAAAATGATACGGACAGTTACAGACATAGAATTGATTCGTCATGAAATTGTTATAAGATAAAAATCTTTATTGCTTTATTTTCTGCTACAGCATAAAGGCTGTAGTTTTGCGCTGATGAATTTGAACAGAGTATATCACCTGATATGCAAAGAGGCAGCTCTGGAATGGAGAAATAAATCTTTGCTGGCGAGTATGCTCATATATGTACTAGGTGCTTCATTTATAGTTTATTACGCTTTTCAGGGACATATAGAGTTTCAGGTGTGGTCAGCTATTTACTGGATTATCATTTTGTTTTCTGCTATCAATATTCTGGGGAAGTCTTTCGATAAGGAAGTAAAGTTTCAGTATTACTATATCAGGTCGGTCGTTCCTCCTCTGGAGATGATTATTTCCAAGCTGGTATACAATGCTATCCTGGTATTCATTTTTGAAGTGATTATTTTTTTGGAAATGACGCTCTTTTTCGGAATAGAAGTAGAAAATCTGCCCGTTTTTTTTCTGACTTTGTTTTTGGGAGGAATGGGATTCAGTAATTTATTCACACTATTCTCTACGATTACGGCAAGAACCGGTAATGTAGTCTTACTTTCTGTATTAGGATTTCCTGTTATCTTGCCTTTATTGCTGCTGATTTTGAGACTGACAGGATTGTCAGATGTAGAAGTTTTAGTGGATGACAGAGGTCTGAATATTGGTGCTGTGGCAGTATTGGATATGATCACTCTGGTCTTGTCGGTTGTATTATTTCCTTATCTTTGGAATGAATAGAAAATATGTTTGAGAAGTTATCTAAACAAGTCTGGTGGAAAATAGCTACAGCTGTATTGCTGTTTTATACCTGTATCTATGGTTTTATTGTAAAAGCACCGGATTTGCCTATTCTGGAGGAGTCTATCAGAAATCTGTTTTTTCATGTGCCGATGTGGTTTGCAATGATGTTTCTGATGTTCCTGAATCTGATTTTCAGCATCATGTATCTTGCCAACGGTACATCCAGATATGATGTGTATGCCTCGAATACAGCTGTTGCCGGATTTTTAATGGGATGCCTTGGTATAGTAACAGGGATGATTTGGGCCAAAGTCACCTGGGGTGCCTGGTGGGTATTTGCCGAAGTGAAGCTCAATGCTGCCGCTGCCGCTATTTTAGTGTATTGCGCTTACTTCGTATTGAGATCTTCCTTTGATGATCCGGAATTGAAATCCAAATTTTCTGCGGTATACTCTATTTTTGCTTTTGTGATGTTCATGGTTTTGATCAATGTGATACCAAGAATTGCAGGTTCATCATTGCATCCCGGCAATGGAGGAAATCCTGGTTTCAATTCATATGATCTGGATGATAACCTGAGAAAAGTGTTTTATCCTGCAATATTAGGTTGGATAGGAATAGGCTTCTGGATAAGCACACAATTGATCAGGATCTCTTTTATTCAAAGAAAATTAGAAGACATCGACTAAAATATAATCATGAAAAAGTTCATCGTACTATATACAATGTTGCTGACGATGTTAGGAAATTTGTCAGCTCAGGAAAATAATGTTACCGAAATGTTAACAAGGGAGAACAAATTGACATCAGTCAACGTTGTACTATTGTTGATACTGTCAGGCATTTTAATTTATTTAGTAATTCAGGACAAAAAAATTAAAAAGCTGGAGGATCGTATCAACGATTAACAAAACAGCTTTTTATGAGTCAAGGATCATCTTTTTATCAGTATGTTCAGCAATATGTTGATCATGCGGCACTTAACTTAAAATTTCCCAAAGGAATCATCGATCAGATTAAAGTTTGTAATTCCGTTTATCAGGTCAATTTTCCCGTAAAAATCAATAATGAAATTCAGGTGATTGAGGCTTACAGAGTTCAGCACAGTCACCACAGACTTCCGACCAAAGGAGGTATCCGGTTCAGTGAAATGGTAGATCAGGAAGAAGTCATGGCACTTGCCTCACTGATGACCTATAAATGTGCTATCGTAGATGTACCATTTGGAGGTGCAAAAGGCGGTGTGAAAATAAATCCCAAAAAATATACTACTTCCCAGCTTGAACGCATTACCCGTCGGTATACCTTTGAGCTTTTAAAAAAGGGTTTTATCGGACCCGCTCTGGATGTTCCTGCGCCGGATTATGGCACAGGAGAAAGGGAAATGAGCTGGATAGCTGACACTTATATCCAGTTCAATACCAATACGATAGATGCATGGGGATGTGTTACCGGCAAACCTGTCAGCCAGAATGGTATCCGTGGCAGAACAGAAGCTACAGGCAGAGGAATCTGTTACGGACTGATGCAGGTATGTTCCAATGCTGATGATATGAAAGCTATCGGGCTGACTTCGGGATTGATCAATAAACGTGTTATCGTTCAGGGATTTGGAAATGTAGGGTATCATGCTGCCGTCGTTTTGCAGGAGCTGGGAGCGCTGGTTACGGGAATTGCTGAATATGAAGGCGGATTGTTTAATCCGGATGGGCTGGATGTAGAGGATGTGAAGAGATATCAGAGAGAACATAACACGCTGCGAAATTATCCGCATGCGGATTTTATAGAACGGTCAAATGAGCTGATGGAATATGATTGTGATATCTTGATTCCGGCAGCACTGGAAAATCAGATCACGGTACTCAATGCTCCTTTGATCAAAGCCAAGCTGATAGGGGAGGGTGCTAATGGTCCCGTAACACCGGAAGCTGCAAAAATTCTGGCAAAAAAAGGAATCATGGTGGTCCCGGATGTATATCTGAATGCGGGCGGGGTAACTGTCTCGTATTTTGAATGGCTGAAAAATCTTTCACATGTGAGATTCGGGCGGATGGAAAGCCGTTTTGATTCTGCACAGTTTGCTCGTTTAGTTAATCTGATAGAAACCGGTACAGGTACGACTGTCAGCGCAAAAGAACGTCAAATCCTGACCTCTGGAGCGAGCGAGCTCGATCTGGTGCGCTCAGGATTGGAGGATACGATGGTCAATGCGTATGAAAGTATCCGTGAAATCTATAAACGCAAGAAGCTGGATTCTTTGAGGACAGCGGCATTTGTATATGCACTTTCCAAAGTCGGTGAGTCGTATCAGGAGCTGGGCGTATTCCCTTAATAGTTAGCAATATAAATTACGGAGGCTGTCTGAAGGGCAGCCTCTTTTAGTATATTTGGATATGAATCCTTTCTTCGATATTGCGCTCAGATCTCTGGCAGTCTATCTTTTTATGCTGATAGGATTGAGACTGTTTGGTAAAAATCAGCTGTCACAGCTCAATGCCGGAGATGTGATCCTGCTGTTGCTGATCAGTAATGCTGTACAAAATGCAATGGTTGGACCGGATACTTCGTTACAGGGAGGGCTTATTGCAGCCCTGGTTTTGTTTGTAGCCAATTTTTTTCTGAAAAAATGGATGTTTAAAAATCCTGTAGTAAGGGATTTTATAGAAGACGATCCGGTTGTGCTGATTAAAGACGGCAAGGTAGATCTGAAAGCTTTGCAAAGAGTAGAAATCACAATGGATGAGCTGGAAGAAAGTATCCGGGAACATGGTGTAGAACGCATGGAAGATGTTCGTTTGTCTGTGCTGGAAGTCGATGGAAATATCAGTGTCATTTCTGTAAATCCGGATTCAGATACCACACATTATACCCGCCACAAAAAAACTTTCAGAAAGGGTAAAAGGAAGAGTTAAATATAGGAGGTATTTTCAGCATTTAGGAAAGATATAAGTTACCTGCTTTAGTTATTTATCACTAATACATAAGGTGTTTTTTTTGCCCCAAAGTGTTTTTTCAAAAAGGTCAAGAATTTCGTATTCTGATTCTGCAATGATTGAATCTTTATAGGTATACACTTTGAATTTGGTAAATGGCATTTCATCTTGTATTTCAGCGATAGTCATACCACATTCAATCATAGTTCCAGGTGTCATTTTGAATTTTATAACACTGTGATTATAGTTGCCACCCAGATTTTCATAACTCTTTAATATATCTTTTGCTTGAAAATGAATATTGGATCTACTGGGTCACAAGAGACTGCTAAAAATCCTGTCAGAACTATTAAAGTTGTTGATAATATTTTTGTAGCCATACTATTTATTCAAATTTAATTCTGAAAATTAATTGTCTCTGTGTCCGATTTATGATTTCTTCTTCCTGATAAAATACTTCATAAACTTCTTTAGCGGCTTTTAGATGATATTGTAAAAGGTCATACAGAGAGATTGTAACCGGATTAAACGTGCCTTTGTCTTTCCCTTCAGTAACAACAAAATGTTTTCCATTTTCTATTGTAACTTTTGTTTCACATTTATCACACGGTGTATCACGAAAATATTTAACTGTCAAAGAGTCCGTGCGTTGGATATCTTTAATTTTGAGAACAATTTCTTCTTTCGAATATTGATTAAATTCCTTGATTTTGGTTTTGTTATAGTAAACATGCCAAAAGTCAATAGTATCCGCTTTTGCGGAACTAATTAATCCGATTGTTGTAATGATTATGATAAATATTCTTTCCATATTATTCTAATATAAGTTATTGTCATAGTAGCCTGACCAAGTACTAATCACACGCTTTTGCCAGGCAGCTGTTTGTTGTCTGTCCATCTTATTTTCACTGCTGAAATTTTATGTAATTCAAGTCTTTCTTTTGAGAGGATTTTAAAGCCACATTTTTCATAAAATTTTAATGGACTTGTATAAAATTGTCCGTTCTTCTTTTTGTCATTGTTATGATCTATCACCCAACCATTCAAAATAGGTTCAGTTTGTTTAATATTATTGAGCATTTTACGTCCTAAACCTTGTCCCTTTATTTTTTCATTCAGAATAATTGCGAACCATTTTTCATTTTCCCTGTCAAAGGTTAATGCCCAACCCAAAATCAAATCTTCATCTCTTGTCATTAAAAAATGTGTGAGGTTAGATAGACTTTGTAAATAGTTGTCAAATTCATTCAGGCTTGCGTAAGAAAGTTTTTCAGGATATTCATTATTCCATAAATCAAACACTTGCTTTTTTATTTGTTCGTTTAGTTCAGTAGTCTGTATGATTTTCAACCTTTCTATCATTTATTTAATTTGTTAAGTTTGATTTTGTCGTCTGCGGTTACTGAAATTGAGTATAGGTCAACCGATTTTTCTATCTGGTTTCTCATCAATAAATCTAAGGAAATCATTTTTCAATACAAGGGAATCAAATTCTCTGCGGTTTTTGGGCAATCGTTGCGTATGCATGCGTGAGGGATAGCAGCGTATCCTTTTATATTTCGGTGGCTGAGCCTGTCGAAGCCCGGAATATAAAAGATATAGCGTATAACCCAGCCTCTGCCCTGACGTATGCGTGGTCAAAGGCAGGGCAGAGGACACGCCCTGAAATTTTTATTGTTTTTTGATGACCTTTTGTATTGTTCTGCGATAAGATTAAAAACAAAGGGTTATGAAAAAGGATAATTTTTTACTTAGAGGATTGTTGCTGGTTGGAGTCACTTGTACACTTTTGTTTTCCTGTAAAAAGGATGAGCCGGACGAAAAGATCATCCCGGAGATAAAACAGGAGGATATTGTCTATGTGGATTCTGTTGCCAATAAATGGATGACCACTTATGGCATGCCCGGTTTGTCGCTGGCAGTGAGCAGGAATGGACAACTGGTCTATCAGAAAGGTTATGGTGTAGAAGATCCGGATACAGGAGAAAAGGTTACGACCTCCTCTCAATTCAGAATTGCCAGTGTGAGTAAGCTCATCACCTCTGTAGCAGTCATGAAGCTTTTGGAAGAAGGTAAGGTATCATTGGATCAGAAAGTGTTTGGGGAGAGTGGGATTTTAGGAACTACTTATGGCACTCAACCATATAAGGCCTACGTAACAGACGTGACTGTGAATGATTTATTGCATCATACCATTGGAGGATGGGGACAGGACCAGGATCCGGCTTTTTTTGATATCAGTATGGATGAAAAAGCAGTAATAGACTGGACTTTGAATAATCAGGCACTTACTTCTGCTCCGGGCTCCGGATTTGCTTATTCGAACTTCGGATATATGCTGCTCACAAAAATCATCGAAAAAATCAGCGAAAAAACCTATTTGCAATATTGTAATGATGAGATCTGGAATAAAACAGGAGCGAAAAACTCTTTTATAGCAGGATCGAAATTATCGGACAGAAGAACTGATGAAGTGAAATATGTAGGCCAGGGCAGCGATGTTCCCTATGTGTATGGGATGAATCTGGATAGGGCCAGAGGTGCAATGGGATGGTTGAGTACGCCATCGGATTTATTGCGATTTGCAACTGCGGTGGACAGTTCAGCTACAAGACCGGATATTCTGAGCTTGTCTACTATCAAAACGATGGTGACACCTACTGCAAACAGCAGTGGCTTTGGTTTTCAGTTCGGCTGCGGGTGGGCAATAGAAAACGGAGAGTGGTTCTGGTGGGGAACTTTACCGGGAACATTTGCAATTCTCTACAGAAATACAAACGGCATCTGTATCGCAGCAACTGCAAACAGCAGATATATCACTAATTCGACTGCTACATTGAATTCATTTATCGGCTCTATCATCAATCCGCTGAGTACGAAAAAGGATATTCCATGGCAGAATATTGATCAGTTTAAATAGTCATTGATCACCTCTTAAAATTAAAAATCATGAAAAAGTTATTGTTTGCACTTTGTATTATACCCTTTCTTACATTCTCTGGTTGTAAAAAGGATAACGATAATACCAAAGAAAATAAGGAAGCTGGTACGCAGCTAAGGACATTGGTGCCGGAGGCTTATCTGAATGAGGCAAAGGCATTAGGGTTTAAAATTTATGAAGGGAATAATCCGCCGGATGTCACCGGTGAATATCAGCTCGCTCCGTGGCGTTATGATGGGAAAAACTACGGTGAACCCGGAACAGGAACTGCTGTAGGGTATATCAATGAAAAAGGTTTTAAGATATTGCTTTCTGACCAGAATGGAAGCGAAATAACAGTAGCTCTGAATGGTTATTATGAGGGCACAAAGCTGAGCGAGCCTTTTATCATCGGCTCGGGGAATAATTTCACTATCTGTCAGCATGTGAGAATGACAGGAGGAATGGGAGGATTGTTTGATTATCCTTATGCAAGACTGATATCGGGAACCAAAGAAGGCGGGAAGCTCAAAAATGTACAGATGGCGACCATTGGACTTGAACTCAAAACTCCGAATGCCGGAGGTCTTACTGTACATGGAGAAGTAGACCTTTGGTCAGATGCTGATGGGGTTTCGGAATAGATGCTCCTTTGTATTTGTGATGGGATTATTTTTTGGAAATATATTTATTGCAAGGGCTGTCAGTGACAGCCTTTTTAAATTGAATAGTTTCTTCTACCTTAAAAAAGCTGACTTGTCCGTCTAATAGAGTCGACAGGCATTGGATATATTCGTCGTTGTCCAGGTAAGCATGTATTTTCAAAAACGATGATTTTTGCTTTTCAGTCCAATCTAAAGGCTTATACTCGAATAGCTTCAGTTCTTTTTCATCAGAAAACTTTGGAATCGTATCTGTTATAGCATTTATTCTGGTGACAGAAAAATAGTTGGTGTACTGATGTTTTTTGTTGTATCGCTTATGGACGAACTGGAGTGGAATCAGTGTGACAGTGTCGATATAAGTTTCAGTGATATCGTAAAAGAGGCTTTCATAGTAAGCTTCAAGCTCAGGATATTCTTCAAAGCAGTAAGCGGCTTTTGGAATGCCATCCACAGTAACAGTTTTTATTCCTGAATATCTGGTTGTCTTTCTGAGAGAAAGGCTTGCCGGCTTTTCTTCGGATTGCCTGGAATAAATAGAATCTTTCGTATTCACTATATGGTTAGTAAAATATATTGGTTTGTTTTTGTTGGAATTAAAAAAGACGATGGAGATAGAATCACCGTTTTTGTTATAGGAGAATATTTGAGGATCAAGGGTCGTAGTGTCGTAAATATGAGCCATTTTCAGAGGATAGGTGCTGACAGCTTCCGAATATAGATAAGTTCTTATGGGATAGTGGGATCGGAGAATTACGGAGTCTTTGATTTCGTAGTAAAAAGCCATCTCCGAAAGATATAGCGTACTGTCCCAATAAGAATCTCTTTGAAAATTGTAGATTATTCTTTGCTCCGTTTGAGAATAGGCAAGATCAAATGTCAGAAATGATATGATGGTGAATATGTATCGCATTGCATTCATAGTAACGCTTATATTTTTAATAGATTGTATATTATTCTGTGTGCTCAAAAGCACATCATCATGTTATTGTAGTTTGTGCTGAGACAATTGAATTTTGTAGCAGATAGATTTAAAAATCACTGCAATGAAAACAGCTTGTCTCATAATTGCCATCATGCTGCTGAACGGAGTTCAGGCACGTGGTCAGGTATTAAAGAATATTGATAAAAAAATTGAACAGAAAGTCAATCAGCGCATCAATCAGAATATTGACAAAGGAATAGATAAAGGTCTGGATAAGATCGAAGAGGGAGCAAAGCAGCCTGCCCCAAATGGTAATTCTTCGGGCAAATCTTCCTCTAAAAACAGTACCGGTGCTGCTCCCAAAGAAAATCAGACATCTGCTTCTCCGCCACAGACGTTCAGTTCACAATCTAAATTTGATTTTGTACCCGGCGAAAAAGTGATTGCTATTGAGGATTTTAGTCAGGATATCGTCGGTGATTTTCCTGCACGCTGGAATACAGATGGTTCGGCCGAAATTATGAATATCAATATTGCTGAAGGTAAATGGCTGGGATTTACACGTTCCTGCGCACTGACACCGGAATTTATCAATAGTCTGCCCGAAAATTTCACGCTGGAATTTGATGTGGCGGTATCTCCGGATTACAGTTACTACGATGGTTCGTTGGGTATTGCTATCGCTGCATTGACCAATAAGAATGATTTTACAGCATGGAAACAATACGGAGATGCCCGCCGGTCAGGGCAAACAGGAATTATGACATGGCTGCATCCTCAGGATGCCGGATCTCCGCCGGTGGGACATTCTAAAATTGAGATCTGGGAAAATGGTAAAAAAATCATGAACAATACAACTGGAAATCTGACATCATTTAACCGGAATAAAAATATTGTTCATATAGCTGTCTGGCGGCAAAACCAACGCTTACGCATATACGTAAGAGAGGAGAAAGTATGGGATTTACCTAAAGCATTTATAACCGGAAGTAAATATAATACAGTTATATTCAGCCGTTATGAAGCAAAGGATCACCACAATTTTTTCATCAGTAACATCAGGCTCGCTATCGGAAATCCTGATACACGCCATCAATTAATAGAAGAAGGTAAATTCAGTACATCAGGTATTTATTTCAATACCGGTTCTGCGCAGATAAAGCCGGAATCTCACGGAGTCATCAGGGAAATCGCTCATCTTTTAAAAGAAAATCCCGATTTGAAAATCAATATTACCGGGCATACGGATAATGTAGGAAATGCAGCTACTAATCAACAGCTTTCCGAACAAAGAGCTTTATCTGTAAAACAATATCTCAATAAAGTTTTCGGCATCGACAACAACAGGATTACGACTGCCGGGAAAGGTGCTTCAGAACCTGTCTCTGATAATAAAACTGCTGAAGGAAAAGCTCAGAATCGCCGGGTAGAGTTTGTAAAACAATAATCGTATCACACATCATCATGTGATTTACAAGTTGTTCTGTAATCCGGAAATTTGAATCAAAATTTAAACTGAACTGCTATGAAAAATCTGATATCATTTACGCTGCTGATTTTTGCGGCATCACTCAGTATTATATCCTGTAAAAAAGATAAAGAAGAGGAGACGACATCATCCTGTATCATCTCAGGGATTACCGCTGGTTATGTAGGTGCACCCACAGATGAGTTTATCTATGACAGCCAGGGAAGAATTTTAAGCTATAAAACAAGGTATAATTCTTTTGAATTTGAATACTCCGGTTTGTCCGGTACGATTACCACGCTGGATACGCTGGGTAATGTAGTAGACGAGGCAGATCTGACTTTTGATAGCCAGGGAAGACTGACTTCGTATGAAAATTATGCCACCATCAGCGGAATGTCACTGAGGTACTTTTATCAGATGACATACAACAGCGAAGGTTACCTTGCAACAAATATCCAGACATTGAAAGGCGGCAGCTCTTATGATGATTATTACAAAGACAGCCTGATTTACGAGAATGGAAACCTGGTTAAAAAAGTAGTAAAAACCAGAGAGGGATACGTTTATGAAACAACCAGTTATACTTATGGAAGTGAACCGAATAAAACCTGGAATTTCTTCTTTAATTATCATGGAGAGCCTTTTTCTATTCTTTCGGGATATGTTTTCCTGTATCCTTTATTAGGAAAAGCCACCAATCATCTGCCCACGGCTATATCTATCATACAAGGTAGCTTTGAGAATGATATATCTTTTGACTATTTAACCAATGAGAAAGGTTATGTAGATGAATACACCAAACATATACGCAACAGCTACGAGAATTCATCCAATACCTCGAAGCTATCATACAAATGTCAATAACCTATAAAATTTACATCTATGAAAAAGTTTGTTTTAATGATGACAGTCATCACTTTATTGCTTTCTGCCTGCGGAAAAGATGATGACAATACAAATCCAACTAGTGGATCTTATGTCAAGATGAAAATCAATGGCAGATCGTGGGAAGCCAGTTCTAATGCTGTGGCGGGACTAAGTGTGATAGATGGTGTCACGAATGCAACTATTATTGGCAAAGCTAATTTTGAGGGGCAGGAATCTGTTATTTCTATTATTTTTTCCACCGCGGAAGGCATTACTGAAGATACTTATGATCTTAGTGATTCTGATGACGCAGCAGCTTCAGTCACGAAAATAGACGGCAAAACGTATATGATGATGAGCTTTTCTCCGACAACCTCCTGCGTAGTAAATATTACGGGAATTCAGACAGTAGGAGGCATCAAAAAAATTAAAGGTACCTTTTCGGGTAAATTCTTAGGTCCGGCTCCGGGTGATTATATCACAATAACAGACGGAGAGTTTTCCGGATATTGATAAGTACCAATTGACACTTTGAGAAAAAGCAGAAATTTTATTACAGATATATGTTCTTCTCTATAACCTTCCTGTAATTAACTGATAGATAGTCTTTGTAAATTGAGCTCTTTTCCCGGGCAATGAAATTCCGGCAACTGGCATAGCTCTGAATATATTTTTCTATCTTTTAATGAAAATTTCAAACTGCGCAAGTGTATTGCGTAGTTTGACTTTCATCTTTGTTCATGATATTTTATAAATCAATGACAGGAAAAAATCTGTTAACAGACATTTTCTGTTTAAAACTAAACAATGAATAAATTTGAAAGATTGAAAATCGAATTAGAGACTAAGGGACAAGGTAAAATGAAAGCTTTTGGTCAATCCATGCTCCCGATCTTAAAAAGCGGAAGTTTGTTGAGCTTTGAAAAAGCAGAAGAGTATAACGTAGGTGATATTGTATTTTGTAAAGTAAAAGGTAAATATATCGATGCACACAAAATCATCAAGCTGGATACAAATAAAGGATATCTGATTGCAAATAATCATGGCTGGGAAAATGGCTGGACTAAAATCATTTATGGACGGGTCGTTGAAGCCGAGTTTCAAAACAAAGTGATTTTTAGGAGAACGGGATAAGGAGGTTTTGATGACCGGATGATTCCGGATTCAAAGTCTTATATTAAATTATCTGTAAACATACAAAAGTCTTCCTGGTACCACATCAGCAATGTTACGGAATCGACCGGAAAAATGTGTGGAGCTTATCAAAAGAGTTACACTCTATTCGGATATTATCAGCTGATTCGATTCTACATCTGGTCAGATAAGCTCTGGAACAAGTAGCAATATTTAATAAATTTGTGGTTTACAGATGAGCAATCAGATGGCGACATCAGTTATCTTTGCAACTTTAGTTACCAGTAAAATGCTTTTCCATAAAATGAGATATATTATTTTGATCGCAGCTTCCATATTCATCTGGAGCTGTAATCAGGGATTTGAAGGTACTACGATTGAAGGAGTATTTACTCATGCTGATGATCATCTTATTTTACTGGAAGATGTGGCTACACCTGAAAAAGTCATTGTGGACAGTACTTATGTCAAAGATGGAAAAGCGACATTTAACATTTATATCAATGACGGCGTCTATCGTCTGAGAGATCAGCAGACCAATCATATGGTATTTCTTTATATCGGTAAAGATCGTGAAGAGCTGGATCTGACCTGGGATCTGAATAATACCAGAGCATATACGATTTCAGGAAATAAAGAGTCTAAGCAACTGAAAAGTATTGTTAGCTATGCACTGACCAATTCCAATGAATATCTATTGATAGATTCTATTGCCCGAAAGGATTCTCTGTCACAAGAAAAGGTAGCAGAGCTCAAATCTGTGAACCGCAACAGAATGTCCAAATTTGTAAAAGCTTTTACAGATTCAGTCAAAAATGCAGACGTGGCAGCTTTTGCATTGAATTATGTAGGAGCTACACCGGAAAACATTACTTTTCTGGTAAAGACCTCTGAGCAAATTCACCAGAAAGACCCGGAAGCCCGTTATGCAAAAATGTGGTTTGAATCTATGGATGGCTACAGAAAACAGCTTTTGAGTCAGGTTAAAAATGGTTTATCTGAGGGAACCATTGCTCCTAATTTTGAAATGATGACCATCAAAGGAGATACTTTTAAATTAAAAAATCTTTTAGGTCAATATGTGCTGTTAGATTTTTGGGCGTCCTGGTGTCAGCCTTGCCGCAAAGAGAATCCTAACCTGGTAGAAGCATACAAACAATTCAAAAACAGAAAATTTACCATCGTATCGGTTTCACTGGATGGACAGCGGGACCAATGGCAGAAAGGTATCAACCTGGATAAATTAGTCTGGCCGTATCATGTCAGCGATTTGCTGAAATGGAGAAGCCCATTGGTAAAAACATACGACATCAAAGGTATACCAGCCAGCTTCCTGTTAGATCCAACAGGAAAAATTATAGCCAGAGATTTAAAAGGAAACGCTCTGATTTCGACTTTAGACCAGGTTTTACCACCTGAAATGATAGAAGTAAGAGATTCATTGGGCAATGTAAAACTGGTGCCGAAATATACCGAAAAATCGAAGGACAGTATTCCTGTTACTGCACCGAAGCCTGCTTCATCTGTTGCAGTAACTTCTTCGCCAAAACCTGTAATGCAGACAAGTACTTCTTCTCCTGCAGCTACAGCTCCTAAACCAGTAGCTCCTGCTGTCACTGCTCCCAAACCGGCCACAACTGCTAACCCTGTATCATCGCCTAAGCCTGCTGTTAATACATCTCCTGCAAGTCCTCCTAAGCCTGTTACTACTCCGCCTGCCAGCACTCCGAAACCGGCTACTTCAACACCTAAGCCTGAACCCAAACCAGTTGCTCCAAAACCGGAACCTAAGCCAGCTCCTACACCGGTAGAGCAGCCATTTGGCGGACAGTTTTAGGATGATTGAAAAATGATTCGATAAAGATTTTTATTCCAGATTTACCCACTAAACTTTCCAGATTTACCCACTAAATGCTATATTTGTTTTCTAAAACAATCAAATGTACAAGCGTTTTGTTAATACAGCGGTAGCAGAAGCATTGGAGGATACTCCCGTGATTTTGATTACCGGAGCCCGCCAAACCGGAAAGAGTACTTTCTGTAAGCAGCTTGTAGAAGAAGGGTTGATATCGGGAGTTTCTGTAACGATGGATGATCCTGCAGTACTCGCTGCTGCACAATCTGATCCGATGGGATTTTTGTTGGGATTGGGTGAGCAAGCTATTATTGATGAAGTGCAGCGAGTGCCGGAGCTTTTTTTAAGTTTGAAAAAAATAGTGGATGATAATCGCAGTCGCCGTTATCTGCTTACCGGGTCAACCGATGTGATGATGATGCCGAAGGTAGCTGACTCGCTGGCAGGCAGAGTAGAGGCGCACAAATTATGGCCCTTATCAGTAGATGAAATACAAGAAAAACAAAGCTCTTTTTTGTCTAAATTAATTTTGGATAAAGGTCAGTTTGATTCTTTGTCAACGAATTGGGAAGAAGTGATATCACTTGTTCGCAGAGGCGGTTATCCGGAAGTTGTGAATCGGAAAACAGACTCCCGCCGGGAAAAATGGCTGCAATCTTATTTGGAATCTTTGCTGCAAAAAGATATACGGGATTTGGCAAATATTGATGGTCTGTTACAAGTGCCAAAGATTTTGCACCTGCTGAGTGTGCGTGTGAATAGCACGATAAATATGTCAGATATAGCTCGTTTGTCAGGAATTAAAAACACTTCTTTTCAAAGATATATGGCACTGTTGGAGCAGATATTTCTGATTGTCAAAGTTCCTGCATGGACCCCTAATAAAGAAGGTCAGTTTGTGAAGTCTCCTAAAATATTTTTGAATGATACCGGTTTGCTCTGTAGTTTGAATAAAGACGGAGAAATATTATTGACCAATCGTAATGAAGCAGGCCATATATTGGAAAATTTTGTAGCGATGGAAATTCTAAAGCAAATCAGTTGGTTTGGAGAATCATTGCAGCTAAAACATTTCAGTATGCACAAAGGAGCAGAGGTCGATTTGGTAATAGAAGATAATAAAAAACAGATTTATGGAATTGAGGTCAAGTCTAAAGTTTCGCTCAATACAGATGATTTTAAAGGGCTGAAGAAATTAGCAGAGCTTTCTGGTAAGAAATTTAGAAAAGGCGTTTTGCTATACACTGGGGAACACGTTTTGAGTGGTTTTGGAGGTGAAAATTTACAGGCAGTTCCGATTGCTAATATTTGGAGTTGATACAAGATTTATTTTATTTATTCAATTGATAGTTAATTATTTGTGCTAAATTAAAAGTGTTTTGTTTTTCCAAATTTACCCACAAATCTTTCCAAATTTACTCACAAATCTTTCCAAATTTACCCATTTTTATTGGTCTTGACTGATTGTATATTACATTTTAGTATAATTTATCAGACTCTTACAAAAAGCAGTTCCGGTAAAACTATCCTGATTTCCTGTTCGGAATCTTCAGGTTTCCAGTAAATGATAAAGTTGACTTTTGCGGATTTGAGATGATAGCTTTTAGTTTTTAAATCTTCAATATCAGCTGTGAATTTTTTAGAGAATTTTAAAATACTTTCACTTTTGGAATTTAAAAGTTCGTTGTTCTCTACAATCAATTCGTCACCGCTCATGAGCTCAGAAATCAGCTTTTGTCTGTTGATGAAATAGCTCAGCCATACATCTTTAAAGGAGAGATGAATAACGATTTCGTTAGGAGCGGAATATGTATTCGGGTCTGTTGTTAGTGTGAGGTTTTCTGTCTGGTATTTCTCAGGAAAAGGAGAATTGAGATGAATATTGAGGTTACTTTTCGCCCTTGTGACGGCGACATACAGCGATCTTTTATCTTCCTCTTTTTCTGGTTGAAAGTTGTCAATAAGGAGAAATACATTGTCAAATTCTTTGCCTTTGGCTTTGTGAATAGTAGAAACAAAGATGGTTTCACCATTTTCATTGAAAAAATCTTCCAGTTTGGATTCTCTGATGAAAGTATCTAAATCTGACTTGTATTTTTTTTGCGGACGTGTTAGCTCGAAATCTTTGATGATGTTTTTGGCAATATCTAACATCGCACTTCTGGCAAAGGTATTGACCAATGCCCATTTAGCTCTTTTCCATGCTTCATCACTGATACTATATGTTTCATCTCTTGAATTAAATTGTTGGAGAAAGAATCTTATTTCCAGAAGATTAAAAAGATTGAAGTTGTCATTGGTCTGTATAAGCTTGGCCTGAATGCCGTTTTTGATAAGCAAGCCTGTGATTTGCAGTGCTTCGTCATTCGTTCTTGTCAGTACGCAGGTTGTTCCCTTGAGTGGACTATTTTTGACATTTTGTACTAAAGGTTCTATTAAGTGTGGGCTTAGATGTTGTATGATTCTTATTTGACCGTTTTCTCCTTGATGAGCTATTATCGGAGTTGTTTTCAGACGGTGCTGAATGGTTTGTACAAACTGATTGCTGAACTGTACAAGATTGCTTTTGCTCCTGTAGTTTTCTGTCAGCTCATGTTTTACAGCCTGATTTACTTTGATGAACTGTTCCAGATATTTTGAGCTGGCTCCCCTGAATTCATAAATGTTCTGATCGTCATCACCTACAGCAATCACACGCATTTCTTCGTTGTATTCCATCAGAGCCTGTATGAGCGCATATTCATCGCTATTCATATCCTGCGCTTCATCTATGACGAGTACGGCTTTGGTAATATCACTGTTTTCTACATCCCGGTTTTTGATTTTTTCTACAGCAGATTGGATGACATTGCCGGATTTTTCAAGGGTGCCTACTTTGCCCAATAGGTCAAAACAATAAGAATGAAATGTCCTGATATGAACAAAATGTGCTGCGTTGCCCACTAATTTAATGAGCCTCTTTTTGAACTCTGTAGCTGCGGCTCTGGAGAATGTCACCATCAGCAATTGCTCATGCTTGATATCTTCCATAAGCAACAATGCTGCTAATTTGTGTACCAGCACTCTGGTTTTACCACTGCCCGGGCCTGCTGCGACAACGATATATTTGGTTTCATTGTCTTTGATGATTTTGAGCTGTGCAGGAGAAAGTTCACCGAACAGCTGTCTGAACTTAGCCGGAGTCATTTTGAGCCTGAGCTCATCTGCCTTACTTCCAGGAAAGTATTTCCTGAGAAAAGATGAATAATTCAGCTGGAAATAATCTTCCACAAATTGTAAAGCCTCCTTATAGTCGGAAATCATCTTTTTGGCATATTCACCTACGATATGAATCTGCTGTACTTTATTTTCGTAAAACTGATTCAGTTTCTGGTAATCATCTTTTGTATATCTTTTTAGGTTGTCCTGTTCCGTACGCTCGATAGTCAGCCGGTTATAGGTCACGAGAAATCCGCCCTCTATTTTTATGGCATCTATTCTCGAAAGATAGAAAAGTGCATCTTCTACATCTTCAATGGAAACTTTTTTGCCGAAACTGGCGATGTGATTTTCAAAAGTATCTTTGAGTTCATGTACCGAAAATTCTACCAGAGTATCATTTTTCTGACTTGATGTATCCGGTTGAATCAGAGCACTTCTTTCGTATAAAAATTCTACTATAAATCTAGCTAAGTCTTGTCTGCTCTCTGTTTTTTGCATTAGCAAATCAGGCTCTTGCGTACAGTAAGCGACAAAATGATTTTTGGAGTATTCTAATCCTTGCCTTTTTATCCAGTTTTTAATCGCCCAAAAATTGATGATGGTTTTCAGCTTATTCGGAGTTACATCTTTTATTCCAAAAGATTCAGCATCTTCATTCAGTTCTTTTATGTGAAAAGTTTTCTCCTGTTCTTCAAAATAAGGCAAGAGAAATTTTTCTATTCTACTGTAGGAGTCTACAATATTCAGGGAGCGGTTGATGTTTTCATTTCTTTTTACATAAGCAGTCAAATCTTTGTTATCTGCCAGAATTTTTTCTTCTCTGAGAATATGGATGAGGCTAATCACTTCACCTTTGACGATTCCGAGGTGGTCGCTGATATAATCTATTCTGGATTCTGACTCGTCTTCCGGATGAAGTTTCTTGCTTTTATTAGAAAAAAGTTTCCTGATAATCCTTACTGCATTTTCTTTTTGCTTTTCATTCAATTTATCGGAAGCATTTATCTTGTCAATAGCTTCCTGTGCATTTTTGGAAAGAATACTATTCGCAAAAACTCTTGGCATATTTTGTCCGCGTTTCAGATATCCTGCATCTTCCAGTGCTGCAATGGCAGTGGTTACTCTTGTTTCGATTTCCGCTACATTATCATCCCATCCGGCTTTTCTGGCAATCTCCAATGCTGATTGAGATACGGACTGTTTGAATCTGGTGATTTCTTTGATGGCTTTCCAGACTTGTTGTATTTCCTTGATGGAAAGTTTGGTCTGATTGAGCAGGATAAAATGTTTGCTCAGGTCTTCTTCGTTGTATAATACAAAACATTCTGCCTGAATATTTTCATCCCGCCCGGCTCTCCCTGCTTCCTGTACATAGTTTTCTAAAGAATCAGAAATATCGTAATGAATAACCACGCCAACATCTTTTTTATCTACTCCCATGCCAAATGCTGAGGTGGCGACCATTATCGGCACTTCGCCAGAAATAAAAGCATTCTGATTTTCAGTTTTTTCCTGAGTATCCATTTTACCGTGATAAGGACGGGCATTGAAGCCATCATCCGATAGCCGTTCTGCCAACTGTCTGGCTCTTTTGGTTCGGGAAACATATACGATAGTCGGACAGTCTTTGATTTCTATCAAATCCCGTAAAGTCTGATACTTGTCTTCTTCACTATCTTTCTGATATACTTCGTATTGAAGATTGGTTCTGGATGCTCTGGATGTGAAAAGTTGTAGTTCCAGAGAAAGATTTTGTCTGAAATACTCCTGGATATCTTCTATTACTTTTTGTTTGGCAGTCGCCGTAAAACAGGAAACAGGAATCGGAATGTCAAGATTTTTCTTTTCCTGAATGTTTTTAATAAAATCAGCGATATATAGATAATCCACTCTGAAATCCTGTCCCCATGAAGAAAAGCAATGCGCTTCATCTATTACAAAACGGGCGATTTTTCTTCCGAGCAATAATCTTTCTATTGTTTTGGAACGTAGTGATTCCGGTGAAATATACAAAAGCGAAGCAGAGCCATCTTCCACTCTTTCATAAGATTTTGACCGTTCTATCGGGTCAAGTAATCCGTTGATAGTGACAGCTTCGGTGATGCCGTTCTTTTCCAGATTATCCACCTGGTCTTTCATGAGTGATTGCAAAGGCGAAATAATGACAGTCAGACCTTTGGTACTTTCGCCACTGATGAGTGCAGGCACCTGAAATGTAATGGATTTTCCTCCTCCTGTCGGAAATACAGCCAGAATAGATTGATTGGATATGGCAGCTTTAACAGCCTTTTCCTGCAATGCTTCGCCACCATAAGTCCTATAGCTATTGTAACCGAAATATTTTTTCAATCCGCGATGAGCATCTAATGAATTGTTGCAGTAAATACATCCTGTCAGACAAGGTGAATTCCGAAGCTGATAAATGACCTTTTCTACATTCGGGAAATTTTTTGTAACCCATCTCGGAGTAATAGAGTAACGGTCGTTGGCATGAATCAGCGCAAGGCTATAAGCTAATTCTACAGGATAGTTTGCAATAATTTTGGCTAAGTCAGTCTGCTCACAAATCTGATTTTCAAAATTTTCTTTGATAAAGTAGGATAAATTATACTGATAATTTTCAAAATCTACAAAACGAAAAAAAGATTGAAATTCTGTTTGGTCACGCAATAAAGAGTAGAATATCTTTTGTAAAGATGGATTGAGTTGCCCGAAAGCATTTACCTCATCAAAAAATAAATCTTTAGCTTTTATTGCATCATTCAGTGGGTTGTTACTTTCTTCTGACTGTAATTTGTCATCCTTTAATAATGCGTGATACGGTTTGTTAGGGAAAAGGAGAGGAGAGAAATACAATGTATCAATTATATTTCCGGAGAATACACCGGCTTGACTAAGAAGTTGTCCGAGATACTTAAGGTCGTGTATGAAAATATTATGTCCACAGATGTATTCAGTACCTTTTAGAAAATCGACAAATTTATCCTGAGAAGGAAGGTGATAAGTACTTCCATCACTTTTAATACTCCCCAAATCAAGTACTTTATAGCTTTTCGGGTCTATTTCTGAATCTATAAATGCAATAGATTTCATTCGTATGGGAAAAGAAACAATTGTTCGTAATAATGAATATTACAAAGTAAGCAATTTTATTTCTTATTCAGGTATACTTATGAACGTTGCAGGTTTTCTGTGTTTCCAGTGATAGACTCCTGTCTGGTTGTCTTCCTATTTTTTAGTACTATCTGCTTCTGTTTTTGTTACTGGAAGTAGGGTGTCTTTCGGCAGTACTACTGCATTGCTATCTGCAGGAATCTCGCTGTCATCATCTTCATCTTTTTCGTAAACAATTTCTTCCAGACCGGTGGTGACATTTTTGGCTCTTTTTAGCCTGATCACCGGATTTTCAGAGTTCCCGGACACATGAAAAGGGATACCAATGATTCCAAACGGGGGTAATCCCAATCGTGCTTTCAGATTCAGATCTCCGTCAAAGCTGACCTGACCTTCAAATCTTGGTCTGAATCCAAAGATTTTGAGTCTGGTTTTTTCCAGAGTGATGATGTTATTATGGATTTTGGTTTTTATTACAACATCTTTTATATTTGGATTGGATAATGAATCTCTTGCTGTGGCTTTGCTGACGGCATTCATCAGCTTGAAATTCATGAGCTGGGCATTTTTGACCCTGATTTCACCTCCACCTTTTAAAGATGGATAAACGGGAGACATGTTTTCATCCAGCTTGCCAGTCAGCTGATAATCCAGTGATGCAATGCCTTTTGCGTATTTGGCAGTGCTCACTAGCTCCTGGAAAATCGGCACTTCTTTATAGACTTTCTGAATGTCGAATTCTTTTGCTTTTACTGCTATGTCAAAATCTGCTGCTGACGGAGAGGTAGGTGCATAAGATGCATTTAATTCTGCTTTTGCTCCGGCTATATCAAAGGAGGTGTTTTTGAGCTGAGCCTTCCCCTGATGGATACTGATATCTGCTACCAGGTTATTGATCACGGAACCCATGTAGTCGGTTTTCAATATCTGAGGTAAGATCTGTATGCTGAGGTTTTCCGGTATGAGTAAAACTCCCGGAGTACTTTGAGTCTGCTCTATACTTAAATTTTCATCGGTAGTGTAAGAAAGGAAATCGACTACTTTTAACAGGTTAGAATTCAATTTCAGCTGTCCTTTCAGAGGTTGATCTTTTTCTAAAATGTATCCTGTAACATTGGAAAAATTTCCGTTGAGGGAAAGGTCGCTTTCCATGTATTTTGCAATGATATTTTCCAGGTTTATCTGATCCTGATGAATGCGGAAAATACCTTTTTCGATTTGGAAAGGCTGAGGATATTCGTCTAATTTGATGGCGATTTTTTCCAGCTGAATGGTTCCTTTATTATCCAGATTTCTGTACCTGCCTTTCATGGCATCGCTTTGCAGTCCTTTCAGTGAAAGATCTGTGATAATTTTTCCATTCACATCGATTCCATCTACTGCAAAAACCTGATAGATTTTTCCCAGCTCGATAACACCATTGGTAGTAATGTCATACCTGATATCGTCCAGATTTTGCAAATCGGCCTGCAGCTGAAATTTCTGGTCTTCAAATGAGAACGAGATCGGCTCTATTTCAACTCTTACATCTTTATAAGCTGCAGATACTGCATTGAGGTGTGATATGATCTGGATTTCTTTGATGGGTTGAGGATAATACGGTGTAAGTACGCTTCCGTTTTTCAACTCAATGCTGGCATTGGAAACCGGGAAAAGTTTTCTTTCCTGACTGTATACACCTTTCATTTTCAGGTCGGTATTCAGGGTGCCTTTGATATCAAAACTGTCTAAAGGGATTATGTCTTTTAATGTTTCCAGTACAAGATTGGCTTTGAAATCAATATCTACATCCGGTTCAATCACATTGCTGGCTTTTACTTTTCCATGCAGCTTATTGTCCCTTGCTGTGGCATTGATGGTTGGAATATCTACTGTGATGCCTTTTAAAGTACCTGTTTTTGTAGAGGAACTCAGATCTAACTGTATATTTTCTATTGGTAATGGCAATTCGGCATACTTGAAATAACCATCCTGAATTGTAGCTTTCAGTTCAAAATTCGGTATCTGCTGGATGGATTTTAGTAAATCTGTACCTCCGTTTGTAATATAGGTTCCTTTCAGTAAAAGATCCAGATTTAGTTTTCCTTTCAGGTCAACTGCCTGTACTCCCAAAGCTTTTTGAGTTTTTGCAAGATCTAAAACGGCATCTATTTTTCCATAAATGTCGGGAGCTGTATAACCTTTGACATCCGCTTCGGCAAAGAAATGATCTTTGGCAATATGAAATGCCAGTGTGTCCAGCTTCGCATGTAATGAATCGTAGTTTAAAGAAGGTATTTCCGTTCTGAATCTTAATTCCAGATCTTCTATTGCTGATCTGGATGCTTTGTGCTGAAGCTTTCCTTTCTGAATTTTAAAACCAAATTCTGCATTCGGAAACGTTTGTGTTTCGACCTGATATCTGCCTTTCAGGCTGGCAAATAATCCGACACTTCCTGATACTTTCGTATTATCCAGCCAGGGTAGAAATCTGTTTGGCAATAAGCTTAGTAATTCTTTCAGGCTGGCATCTCTGGTTCCGATGACGAAATCTATATCATATCCGCTGCTGAGTATTGAAATTAATCCTTTGAATCTGATGGGCAGCTGATTGATCTTTAAGTCATTTCTCTGAAATTCAAATTTCATGGATCTGGTGTCAATAGCTGTCAACAGGTCAGCATTTACTTTCTTATCTCTGAAATACTGATCGCCATCAAAATCAAGATCCATTTCTTTGATGGTAATGTTGGATTTCAGATCAAATACTTCGGATGTCAGATCTCCTTTTCCTGTATAATTGAAATCTCTTGCATTGATGAGTAACGGGATAGACCTGTCGTCATAAATCAAGTGAATTTTACTCAGATTGATTTGAGCTATTCTTACATCTACAGATTCAGAAGTTGTGTCTGTAGATTCACTTACATAAATATTGTAGTTAGCCTTGCCATTTTCATCTACCTGAACATGTACAGATCCGTCTTTGATAAAAATCTTTTTTACAATAATCTGGTCTCCCAATAAGCTCATCAGGTTGATGCCCAACGCTACTTCTTTGACTTGCAGCAGGGGATTAGACTTGAACTGCTCGGTACCTGAAAGAAATACATCACTTGCGCTAATGGTCAGATTGGGAAAGTGTCTGAAAAAAGATAACCTCAGATTTTTATAATCCAGCTCTCCTTCAATCATTTCGTTAGCGGATTCTTTAACTACAGCGGCTATTTTGTCCTGAAAAATATATGGAATAACAAGCAGCAATATGAAGATTGAGCTGACGATGATAATAGGATATTTTATAATTTTTTTCACTAAAGGATATCATTTGTATTGTAACAAAGATATATCAACTGTTGTAATCTATGGGTATATGTTGTTCAATAGTTTGTTACGAATTCTTAAATGTGATGACAAAAGATTCTTTCAGAATGACATTGTACTCTATGTAGAAGGAAGTATATCTGCGTTCATCAGCGATATCTGCAGGAAAATTCTGGAAACCAACGTATTATTTGCTGATTAGCTCTCTAAGCAATTTTATCTCTTCCTGCATTTTTCTAAGCTCTTCTTGCTGCTGTTGGATAAGGACTTGCTGTTCCTGAACGGCTTTCACGAGTGGCACTACAAAGGTTTCGTAGCGTAGCCCATAATTATCTTTATCATTCTGAGGTTTTACAACGGCACTGAAATCGTATCTGGAAGCTTGCGCTGCAGTTTCTACTTCCTGGGCAATAAATCCGGTTTCGAGCATTTCCTCCCGTTTTTTATAATTTTCTGCATTGTTTTTTATTTCTGTTTCAGATGTGCCGATAAATCTGGCATATTTTTCTGACTGCCAGTGGTAGGTAACTGGTCTTAGTTTCATGATAAACTCTATACCGGGAACTTGCTCTTTGACATCTTCTTTGAATCTGCCATCTGAAGGAGGGGAGAAGGCTACTGCTCCTTCGATCACAGTCACGCCTGCATTGCCAAGGCGGATTTTGTTGGAAGCGTTTACGATGGTGCCACTGCCGATAGCGGTGGCGTTGGTAAGCCCGGATATGTTTGCATCTGTTCCATTACCGATAAATGTACAGTCGTTGTAATCCGAATATGTTGTTCCTGAAAGATGGCCTATTGCAGTATTGTTGCTGCCATTGGTAATATTGAACATGGATTGATATCCAAGCGCAATATTATTGTTGCCGGTAGTAGTTCTGTACAATGAATTAACTCCTATGCCAATGTTGGATCCACCTTGTGTATTGGCATTTAATGCCTGAACTCCCAATGCGATATTGCTGTTCCCGGTGGTATTGTTGTACAACGAATTGACTCCCAATCCAATATTGTACTGTCCATCCGTATTGCGGTAAAGTGCATTGGCACCGATAGCGTGATTCCAATTGCCTCCTGTATTGCTGTATAAAGCATTTGTACCGTAAGCAGTATTGTCGTATCCTATGGTGTTGGAGTATAGAGCGCTGTTGCCTGTGGCAATATTAGATATGCCGGTATTGGAGTAAAGTGCATTATTGCCAATGGCTATATTGTTTTCATTACCATTATTGGAGAACAAAGCATTATACCCAATCCCGATATTATTACTGGAATTATTATTGGATAAAGAACTATAGCCAATTGCTGTGTTGTAACTGCCATTTAAGTTTGAGGTTAATGAATTCGTACCTATAGCCACATTGTAGTTGCCATCGTAATTATAATTCATCGCAGCCGTACCGATAGCGACGTTTTGGTTTCCTGTAAAGTTGCTATAAAGTGAAAAATTACCCAATCCTACATTTTCATCACCATCTATATTGTGCAGTAATGAATAAGAACCAATGGCAACATTATTATTCCCATCCGTATTGGAATAGAGAGCATTGACGCCTACCGCTACATTATATAAGCTCCGATTATTGAATAGTGCCTGAGTACCTATCGCAGTATTACCTTGCCCTCCACCATTGTACATGGAATATGCGCCTACTGCAGTATTGGAATCTCCCACAGCTAAGTTCCTAAGGGAGTTAAATCCTATTGCTGTATTATCAGAACCAAAAGTCTTTTGGAATAAAGTTTCGTTTCCCAAAGCTACATTCCCATTTCCGATAGTATTGTTGTACAATGAATTGACTCCGATACCTATATTGGATTCTCCATCTGCATTTGTGTTTAAAGCATTTGCACCAATAGCGATATTACTGTTTCCTGTAGTATTGTTATATAAAGAGTTGACACCTAATCCGATATTGTATATGCCCTCTGTATTTCGGTAAAGAGCAAATGCTCCTGTTGCATGATTCCAATGACCGGTAGTATTGTGATAGAGAGCACTACGCCCATAAGCGGTATTGTCGTATCCGAATGTATTTGAAAACATGGAGTTGCTCCCGGTTGAAATATTGTAAACACCCTCTGTATTGGAGTAAAGCGCATTGATTCCGATGGCAATATTGTCATTGCGTATCGTGTTGTACAAAGCATGATTACCAATAGCGATATTGTTGCCTCCGTTTAAATTGGAATACAAGCTGCGATAGCCTATTCCGATATTGGAATCTGCAGAAATATTTGCAAATAGTGCCTCATCGCCGATTCCAACATTTTTGTTTCCTGTAGAATTCCGAAAAAGCGAATTGACTCCGATACCGATATTTTCATTCCCTACAGTATTGGACACCAGTGCCTGAGCTCCTAATGCAATATTTCTGTTTCCGATAGTATTGTTATATAAGGAACTAACTCCAAAACCAATATTGTAGTCTCCTTCAGTATTATTATAAAGAGAAGTCGTCCCTATGGCATGATTCCATTCGCCTGATGTATTGTAAAAAAGTGCGCTATGACCGTATGCCGTATTTTCTCTGCCAGAAATATTTGAATACAAAGAGTTGATTCCTGCGGCAACATTGTTTCTTCCATCTATATTGGAAAACAAAGCACTGGTTCCGATAGCTACATTGTGGTTACCGGTTGTATTTGAATAAAGTGCGCTACTCCCGATTCCTAAATTGTCGCCTCCCTCCGTATTACTGTACAAGGCACTTAACCCAACTGCGGTATTTGCACTTCCAATGGTGTTGTTTCTAAGAGCGTATGAACCTACTGCTGTATTGCTCAATCCATAAGTATTGCTGTATAAAGCATTGTTCCCTATGGCAGTAGAGAGTATGCCGCCGATATTGGAATAAAGAGTATTTCTGCCGATAGCGGTATTATGTGTCCCGGACTGGTTTGAAAATAATGCGTTGATTCCAATTGCGGTATTATAACTTCCTGAGTTATTCACAAGTGTGTTGGGGCCAATAGCTGTATTACCTATTCCCGAAAAAAATCCTAAGCTATTTATTCCAAATGCAACATTCGAATCACCCAGTCGACCTATCATTGTATTAAATCGTTTGAAAACGATGTCATTATCATCCGTAGTGCCTATGAAATTTGTCAGTGGATTAGTGCCTGCATTACCTGCAATGAGCCAAGCCGATGAGTTGCTAATATCAGTAGTATTGACCAGTCTTATCCAGTTTGGCGCAACCGAACTTCCTGCGTTGTAATAAAACCCGATACCTGTGCCGCCTGTCATGGCTGGGTTGGTATTCCAAACGAGCAAGGAGTTAGACGGGCTCGCAATGGTGGTATTGTCAGTCTGACTCACAAGAGCTACTCTGGGAATTAGAATACCTTTATCTGTTGAATAGATGTCTAAAATGGCGGATGAATTGGGAGTAGAGCCATCTTCATTGATGCCTATATTTTGGGCTTTAAGGGTATAAGCCGACAAGCACATATAAATGATTACAAGGTGAAAATTCTTCATGAAACACACTTTAGAAGATAGATAATTAGTCCTTGTAAAGATGGAGCTTCGTGTGAACCCGGTCAATCACATATTAGTGTGAAAGAGATTTTTCTATTTTGCCAGCACTTTATATACTGCTTCTGTTGCGCTGTTGACCTGTAGTTTTTTGTATATGTGTTTAATGTGACTCCGAACGGTATCCATGGCAATGTTCATTTCTGCTGCAATCATCTTATAGCTATAGCCTTTGACCAAAAGTTGCAGGATTTCGTTTTCCTTATTTGTTAGATCTGCTTCTTCTTTTTGAATGTTTTTATTCTTTCCGGCAAACAATTGTAAAACTTTTCTGGCGACTGCGCTGGTCATAGGGGCACCACCATTTAATACATCTTTAATAGCAGGCAAAAGTCTGTCGATATTATTTTTAAGAATATATCCACTGGCTCCTTTGCATACAGCATTGAAAATGTTGTCATTATCGTCAAATACTGTAAACATAATAACAGGTAGGTCCGGGTAAATACTTCTGACTTTCACAAGAGCTTCCAATCCCGAAATCTGCGGCATATCTATATCCATCAGGATGACATCCGGCTGATGCTGAGCGATATCTTCCAATACGTTTTTTGCATTAGAAGATGCTGACAATAATTCGACATCATTGCTCCATTGGAACATGGTTCTGAGACTGTTGCACAGATGTTCATTGTCTTCGTAGATCAGTAAACGTATGGACATATTTTTGAAATTATAACAGTAACAAATTACAAATTATAGCTTTATTGTGCATTCACATATTTATGGGATAGGAATGGTCATGGTGATTTTGCTGGTTTCTTTATCTATGCTCAGATACCCACCATTATTTTGCGCCCGCTGTTCCATGCTTTTAGTACCGGTTCCGCTACTGATTGAATGTCCGTTCTGTTTCCATCTGCCATTGTCCTGTATGACTAATTGTACATTCTGATCAGACTTGATAAAATCAATTTTTACTTCAGTAGCATTTGAATGCTTAACGATGTTATTAATGGCTTCTTTAAAGATGAGCAGAATATCTTTCCTGTAGTTTTGCGGCAAAGTGTCCTGAGACATCCTTTTATTAAAATGAATCTGAGTAGAAATATTGAGCGGCTCCAGCGTTTGGGCAACATATTCCCGCATCCTGATTTCGAGATTTTCTATCTTATCATTTTCCGGACGAATCGCCCACACAATATCACTCATATTCTGTTGAATCGCTTTGCTCTGCTGGGTGATTTGCGACAACATCTCTTTGGCTTGTTCAGGATCTCTGGCAATAGCCTGCTGTGATACATTGCTTAAAATATTGATGCTCGTTAAAGTACTGCCTATTTCATCGTGTAAATCTTTGGAAATCGCATTTCTGACTTCCAGTAATTTTTGTTGCTGCTCATATTTTTGCCTGAGCCTGTATTGCCTGAGCAAAACAAAAGACAGAATTGCAATAGCAGAAAAGCTACCTGCCAGGATGAATAACATCAGCCTTTGACGCTCGCTTTCTTTCTCTTTTAATAACTTTTCCTGTTCATTTGTCTTTGCAATCAGAGCCAGCCGGGAAAGCTCCGCTTCTTTGTTTTTGAGAACTTTATCTTTTAGGTCCTGTTCCTGATTGAGAAGAATGATTTCATTTTCTTTTTTTTCCGCTTCTAACACATTTCCTTTGATGATAGCATGTTGACGTTCCAACTGTAGCTGCTTGATTTTTTCTTCGGTTTTTAATCTGGAGATTTCATGATCTTTTTTCTCAGCATCATATTTTTCCTGTAGCTCAGCAATATTGGTTTTGGTTTTTTCGTCGATGATGCTATCTCTGTAAGTGTAGTATAACGTATTGTTTAAAAGAGCATTTTCATAATTGCTTCGGCCTTTGTAAAAATTAGAGCGATTCAGATAAAAATTCTGGAGCAATGGTTTGTTGTTGAGATTTTTAGCAATCTCTTCTGCTTTTGCATAGTAGTTTTCTGCTTCGATCGAGTCATTCAGATGGTTATATAAACCGGCAACATTCAGATATCTATAGGTCAGCTTTTGCTTGTTATCCAGACTAGTATAGATATCGATAGCTTTCTTTTCAAACTCAATAGCCTCGGCATATTTTTTATCCCTGTTCAAAATATTTGCTGCATTTTCATAAGCCTGAGCCTTATTGAGCGCTGCACCGGATTTCTCCGCATAAAAAAGCTGTAAGTCCAGATATTTCCGGGCTGAGTCCTCATTGACAGGAAGATACACTACAAAAATATTTCCGTAAGTAGCAGCCAGACCTTTTACATCCTGAATCGTTTCCCGACGTTCGGCAGATTGCTTAAACATTTTTAAAGCATCTTCTTTTTTACCCAGCTTATAGTAGATAATAGCTTGATTGCCAAGTGTATTGGCTGTTTCCTTTATACTTCCTCCTTTTTCAAAAAGAGAAATAGCTTTCAGATTATAATTGACTGCTTCTTCGTAGTGGCCGGAATTCTCTGCTATAAACCCTAACTGGTTATATGTCAGAGCAATGTAATGTGTTTCATTGGCTGTAATAAAATAAGGGAGTGCATCTTTCAGATACTTCTCTGCAGTAGTATAATTATCTGAATTACTTTCTTTCTGGCTTTTTTGCAGATAAGCCAATCCTGTGAGCATCGGATCTTTGATTTTTTGCCCGATAGTAATGGCTTTTTGATAGTATGCTTCCAAATCATTTTCTTCATTGGACTTCATTCGCAGATCAGCCAGTTTTAATAATGCATAACCTTCACCGCGTTGCATTTTTTTATCCTGACTTAATTTCAATGCTTTCTGGATGAATCTGGTTGCTGCAGAAAGATTTCCTGTCAGATCTTCATCATCAGCTTTGTCTAATAAGCGATATATCTCTATAGAGTCGGCAGTAGTATATTTCTGGGCGTAAGAATTGTATATAAAAGACCAAAAGAGTATTAAGAATGATAATATCCGGAATAAACTACTCGATAACATAAGCTATAAATGGTCATTAATTTATTGCTTTTTTTTAACATTCAAAGGATTTGAGCTGCTGCCCATATAAGTATCTGTTGTCAGATACAACACTATCCGGATGGATGCAGTTTTGAATTTCCATCAGTTTCTCATGATTAACCATTGATCATTGAGCTGAATAGAAATGATATATTTTTCACCTGTATCATCCATAGTAATATTTTTACACTAAAGGTTACTTCTTTTTGTTGAAAAAATCCCGACTGAATTTCCTGACTTCAATTTTTAACTCAGTAAATTTGAAGGTTTACGGTTGTTTTAGAATTCATTGATTATGTCGCATTTTTCTCATTTACATTGTCATACACAGTTTTCATTATTAGATGGAGCTGCCAACGTCAAAGGCTTATTTAAAAAAGCTGAGTCGGACGGTCACAGAGCATTAGCGATCACTGACCATGGCAATATGTACGGCGTGTTCCAGTTTGTGGCAGAAGCATGGAAAAATACAAAACCGTCCGGGCGCAAAGATGCTGATGGTAATGATATCATGGAGCCTGCAGTCAAGCCGATTGTGGGATGTGAATTTTATCTGGTAGAAGATCGTCATAAACGACAGTTCGTAAAAGGAGAGAAGGATAAAAGATATCACCAGCTTTTATTGGCCAAAAACAGAACAGGATATAAAAATCTGGTAAAGCTCTGTTCGTTGGGCTATATAGAAGGAATGTATGGTAAGTATCCGCGGATAGACAAAGAGCTGATCCTCCAATATCATGAAGGTCTGATAGCTACAACCTGTTGTCTGGCAGCAGAAGTACCAAGAGCAATTATCAGTAAAGGAGAAGAGGAAGCCGAAGTTTTATTCAAATGGTGGCTGGATCTTTTTGGTGATGATTATTATATCGAATTACAACGACATGGCATTCCCGATCAGGACAAAGTGAATGCTGTTTTGCTCAAATTTGCCAAAAAATATAATGTTCCCATCATAGCTTCCAATGATACACACTATGTGGACCAAGAGGACTCTAACGCACACGATATCTTGTTATGTATCAATACCGGGGAAAAGCAAAGTACGCCCACAAATAAAGATTTTTCTGAGGAAGCAGGTTTTCCTAAAGGAACAAGATTTGCTTTCGCCAATGACCAGTTTTTCTTTAAAACAGAAAAACAAATGCTGGATGTTTTTCATGATGTTCCGCAGGCGTTGGATAATACACAGCTGATAGTCGATAAGGTAGAACCGCTCAAGCTCAAGCAGGATATCCTGCTTCCTAACTACGAAATTCCTGCAGGATTTCAGGATCAGGATGATTACCTATATCATCTGACTTATGAAGGTGCCAGAAAAAGATATGGGGAAATCACTCCGGAAGTGAAAGAACGGATCGATTTTGAGCTTTTCACTATCAGGACGATGGGATTTGCAGGATACTTTCTCATTGTCCAGGATTTTATCAATAAAGGTCGTGAGATTGGTGTATATGTGGGACCGGGCAGAGGCTCGGCTGCGGGCTCGGCAGTGGCATATTGCATCGGTATCACAAATATTGACCCGATAAAGTATAATCTCCTTTTTGAGCGTTTCCTGAATCCCGATCGTAAGAGTATGCCCGATATCGATACGGACTTCGATGATACAGGACGTCAGCGCGTGATAGATTATGTGGTAGAAAAATACGGTGAACGCCAGGTTGCGCATATTGTCACTTATGGTACTATGGCCGCCAAATCCAGCATCAAAGACGTTGCCAGGGTACTGGATCTCCCGCTGCCTGAATCCAATGCATTGGCTAAGCTTGTACCGGACAAGCCGGGTGTAGAGCTGAACAGATTGCTGCTAAAGCCTTTGGATGCAGATGACGGGCCTATGAAAAAGTATGGTCTGGCTCCGGAAGACAGGGTCAACCTGGAAATACTTCGCAACATCATGGCAGGCAATGACCTGCGGGGAGAAGTATTGAGAGAAGCTGTCAAGCTGGAAGGATCAATACGAAGTACAGGTATCCATGCTGCCGGTATCATTATTGCGCCCAAGGATTTGACTGAAATCATTCCTGTTGCCAAAGCTAAAGATGTCAACCTTTTGGTGACTCAGTTTGAGGGTAGTGTGATTGAAGATGCAGGAGTTATTAAAATGGACTTTCTGGGCCTCAGAACATTATCTATCATCAAAGATGCGGTAGAGCTGATAAAATCCAATCATGGCATTGATATAAATCTGGACGATATACCTCTGACTGATCTGAAAACTTTCGCATTATATCAGCGTGGTGAAACAAATGGTACATTCCAGTTCGAGTCGCCGGGCATGCAGAAATATCTTCGTGAGCTTAAGCCGGACAAGTTTGATGATCTTGTAGCGATGAATGCATTATATCGTCCGGGGCCTTTGGAATATATTCCGAACTTCATTGACCGTAAGTTTGGCCGGGAGCCTATCAAATATGATTTGCCTGAGATGGAAGAATATCTGAATGATACCTATGGTATCACGGTATATCAGGAACAGGTGATGTTGTTGTCTCAGAAGCTGGCAGGATTTACCAAAGGTGACGCAGACGTATTGAGGAAAGCGATGGGTAAAAAAGACCGTAAAACGCTGGATAAGCTCAAGCCTAAATTTGTAGAGCAGGCAAAAGAAAAAGGTCATCCTGAGGCTAAGCTGGAAAAAATATGGAAAGACTGGGAGGCTTTTGCTGCCTACGCATTCAATAAATCCCACTCTGTTTGCTATGCATTTGTGGCATACCAGACAGCCTATCTGAAAGCAAATTACCCTGCGGAATTTATGGCAGGGTTGCTGACAAATAATTTCAGCAATGCGGAAAAAATCAGCTTTTTCCTTGGAGAATGCCGCCGGATGGGAGTAAAGGTGCTTGGACCGGATATCAACGAGAGTGATATGAAGTTTGCTGTCAATAAAAAGGGGGAGGTCCGCTTTACCTTGTCAGCGTTGAAGGGCCTGGGAGGTTCAGCAGCGCAGGCGATTATTGAGGAAAGAGAAGCAAATGGTCCTTATGAATCTATTTTTGATTTTGTAAAAAGAGCTAATCTCCGCGCTGTCAATAAGCGCAGTATGGAGACACTGGCTATGTCAGGAGCATTTGATTCATTGGGAAATATTAACCGTGCACAATATGTTACTGAATTAAAAGATGGAACTACCTTTCTGGATAGGCTGATTCGATTTGGTAACTTATACAAGCAACAGAAAGAGTCCTCAGCTACTTCATTGTTCGGAGAGAGTTTTGATGACCAGCTGGTAGATCCGGATGTGCCGCATGTGAATGCATGGGATGATATGGAATTGCTGTCTAAGGAGAAAGAAGTGATCGGTATTTATCTATCCGGACATCCTTTGGACGAATTTCAGTACGAGCAGGATTACTTCTGTAATGCCAGAATAAAAGATGTGGCAGAAAATATAGAAGTGCCGCTCATGTTTAGCTGTCTTGTAAAAGAAGTCAGTAAAAGAGTCTCACAGGAAGGAAAACCTTTTGCAATTATGACAGTAGAAGACCACCTGTCTGAAATGGAACTAAGATTTTTCGGGGAAGATTATGTGAAATTTGCAGCGTTTTTCGAAAAAAATAACCGTATCCGTGTGACTGGTTCCATGAAGCCGCGATTCAGAGGGTCTACGGATTTCAACTTCAAAGTGACCAATATTGAGTTTTTGCACGAAATCATGGAAAAAGAAGGACGGTTTCTGGAAATCGCTTTGAACGGATATCGTGTAAATGCTCAGACTGTTAATCAGCTGGAGCTGCTGACCAAAAAATATAAAGGTGATAAACCGTTTCAGATCAGTATAGATACGAGCAGAGACAGAGCTCCTATCTCATTAAGATCGAAAACAATGAAAGTCAATCTTTGCCGTCAGCTGATGGAAGATTTAAATGGATTGGAAGTGCTTTCTATCAAAATTCGCCCTGAAGACAGCAGATACCGGAAAGTTCCAACCTATGACAAAGTAGAAGAGGAAGATGTCGTATTGGTAGAGGCAGACTGAAAGCATTGAAATAATGATGCTCAGAAATATTTTGTCAGAAATAATCAATATTGAAAATCTTATCCAGCTGTCTGTAATTAGCTGCATCCGGTGCATTTTTGAAGATCCGGTTCCTGATACTTCGTCCAAAAGCATTTTCCATTTGAGATATTTTACCTAAAATCCTGCTGTTATTTACAATGGAATGAGCTTTTGAAATTCTTAGTTTCTGGTACATTTTGAATGCATCAGTCTCACTCATGCCATCTGAAAGCAATTGGCCAATAACGTAAGCATCTTCTATGGCCTGGCAGGCGCCTTGTCCCATATTGGGTGTGGTAGCATGAGCTGCATCGCCCATCAGACAAGCGTTTTTGTTTGCCCACTGATGTATCGGCTTCAGATCAATGATAGAGCTCTCATGAATAGATGTTTTTGGAGTAATCCGGATAATTTCCCGGATGGATGGATGAAACTCTTTAAATAAATCTTCAAGCGTTTCTTCTTTTTGTTTTAAAAGAGATTCATTGATGACAGCATACCAATACACCTGCTTGGAATTGATCTTTACAAATCCGAATCTTTTTCCTTTTCCCCAGCATTCGTATGCTTCGTTAGAATAGGTTTCCACTAATAGATTATCACAAACTCCCCGCCAGCAAAACTGACCTGTTTCTCTGATGGTACCTTCAGGAAAAAGCTCTTTTCTCACTTTGGACTTTATACCGTCAGCACCGATGATAATATCTGTCTGAGCTGAAATGCCATCTTCAAAAGAGAGTATATACTTTTCGTTTTGAGTGATTTCTATCAGAGATTTGGATAGCTGAATGTGTTCATATCCGATTTCTTCTGCCAGAATCCTTTGCAAGTCAGCGCGATGTATAGCCACATTATGTACACCATATTTTTCTTCAAATCGTGAAAGATGTATAGCAGATATCTGGCGCAGCCGCTCATCCGTAATTTTCATGACAGATATCCGGTTGCCTGCATTTTCTATTTTATGGTGAATACCCATCTTTTTGAAAACCTGCATGGCATTGTTCGCCATGACAATACCTGCGCCCACAGGCTTGATCTCAGATGCTCTTTCATAAATATTGAATGGATAACCTGACTGTTTCAAAATAAGTCCCATCGTGAGGCCTCCGATTCCTGCTCCGATGATGGAGATATCTTTCTGATGCATAGCTGAATATACTGAAAACTAAAACGGAGACCTCATTAAGAAATCTCCGCTCAATATTTTTAAATAAATTTCTTACTCGATTGGTTTGACAAAGATCAGATAAGTAGGGAAGTGGTCGCTGTAGCCACCAATATATCTGTTGCCGTCAAAAGTACGCTTAGGATATCCTTTGTATCTGCCTGTTTTTTGCAGCATATAATCTCTTTTGAAGATGACAGCTTTATGAAAATAATATCCTTTGGAATAATCTTTCATGAAACCAGTCGTCAGCATAACCTGGTCAAATAGTCCCCATGAATCCTGAAAAGCAGATGATCCTATTCCTTTTTTGTAAAAATCCACCCATGGATTATAAATATCACCCCTTTGCAATTCTTTCAGATTTCCTTTTGCACCCAGGACTTTTGTGATGCTCGGACTGACAGGTTCATCGTTCATGTCACCCATGATGATGATCTTATAGTCAGGATTGACAGCTTTCAGTGAATCGACTTTATGCTTTACAACATTAGCTGCAGCAAATCTGGCAGGAGCAGAAGCTTCTTCGCCACCTCTTCTGGAAGGCCAGTGATTGACAAATACAAACAGTGGCTCACCCATGAAATAACCTTCTACAAAAAGTACATCTCTGGTGAAAAATCCTTTTCCTTCTTCACCATTCAATTTTACGTTCAGCGGCTCGCTGGATTTTAACTTGAAATATTTTGGATTGTACAGCATTCCCACATCCACACCTCTCAGGTCCGGTGAGTCATGGTGTATGATCTGATAGTTTCTGCTTTTGATTTTAGAGTGAGCAACCAATGCTTCCAAGACACTTCTGTTTTCTACTTCCGCCACACCTAAAATTGCAAGACCTTCAGGTGTGTGTTCGACAGCTATTTCTGAGATGACCTCTGTCAGTCTGTCCAGCTTATCATTAAATACTTCTGAGTTATAACCCTTGGCACCGGCAGGCGTAAATTCATCGTCATTGATCTTCGGATCATTGATGGTATCGAAAAGATTTTCCAGATTATAGAACCCGATAGTCACTACTCTGTATTGCTGCTGGGCAGCTGCCTGAAAAGACAAAAATAAAAATGCAGAAAATAAAAAGATGTTTTTCATAAAATATCTATGGCGGTTATGAAATTAGCAATAAGTATGCTAATAAATTGACGTTCATGTAAATTTAGCTGAAAATTAAACTGCTACACTGATATTTAATGAATATGCAACTGAAATATCCTTAGATTTGCTCCGTATTAAGTAATCTTTTTTCATGATCAAACAACTGATTTTTGTGATGTCATGTTCTGCCGGAGCAAGCGCTTTTGCCCAGACAGCTGCAGACACCACTAAGCTGGTTCCGGTAGATGAGTTGCTGGAAAATCAGCTTACTTTTGATGAAGCTCCTGTGATTTCATTGGACGACAATGACATTTCTCAGGGAATTTCTTCGCAATTAACGGCAGGTAGAGACCCGTTTTTTTCTGCAGCGACCTTCAACTGGGGAGCAGCACGATTCAAAATCAGAGGTTATGACAATGACAACTTTGTCACTTACATGAATGGCGTACCAATGGATGTTTTAGACAACGGTGGTTCGTCATTTTTCTTATGGAGTGGTTTGAATGATGTCTTGCGTGCCAGAGAAAATTCTATCGGTCTGAGACCAACTTCTCAGGCTTTCGGAGAAATCGGCGGGCAGTTCAGCATCGACTCCAGGGCTTCCAAGCAATGGAAACAGCTAAGAGTAGGATATGCTGCTACCAACAGAAACTACAGAAACAGACTGATGGCCACCTACAATACCGGCTTAACAAAGTCAGGGTGGGCATTTTCCTTATCAGCTTCCCGCAGATGGGCACAGGAAGGATATGTACCCGGTACATTCTATGATGGATGGTCATACTTTGCGTCTGCTGAAAAGGTGTTTAATAAAAAGCACTCACTGGCATTGACTGCATTTGGAGCTCCCACAAGATCCGGGGCATCTGCAGGTACAGTGAAAGAATTACAGGGTTTAGCAGGAACTCATTATTACAACCCATATTGGGGATATCAGAATGGTGAAGTGAGAAATTCAAGAGTAAATGTAAGTCATCAGCCTACATTTATTTTGACGCATGAATACAGCCCAAGCAATAAGCTGAATGTTTTAACTGCTGCATCTTATACCACAGGTATAAGAAAACAATCTGCTCTGGACTGGTATAATGTGAGCGATCCAAGACCGGAATATTACAGAAATATTCCTAGTTATATCCAGGATGAAGATTTGAGAAATACTTATATCGACAGGATCAAAGCTGACCCGAGCCTGATTCAGGTAAACTGGGACAGAATGTTCGATGTCAACAGAAATAATATTGAAACTGTAAAAGATGTAGACGGTATTGCAGGTAATAATGTGACCGGTAAACGTTCAAGATATATAGTAGAGCAAAGAATTACTAAAGTTCAGAGAGCTAATTTTAACTCTGTAGCTAACTATACTTTGAGTGACAACCTCACTTTGACAGGAGGCTTATCTTATCAGTTTCTGAAAAACAGGCTGTATAAAGAAATCGGAGATTTATTAGGCGGAGATTTTTATGTGAACTTAAACCAGTTTGCAGAAAGAGATTTCCCTGGCTCAGAAGCAAATCAAAACGATTTGAATCGTCCTAATCAAATATTGAAAGAAGGTGATAAATACGGTTACGATTATGAGATGATTTTCCATAAAGCAGGTGCGTGGGGACAAATTCAGGGCAGCTGGGATAAAGTAGATGCATTTCTTGCGGCTGAGCTATCTTATACGACTTACCACCGGAACGGTATCAATAAAAACGGTTTGTTTAAAGATGAATCTTTTGGCAAATCAGAAAAACAAAATTTCCTGAATTATGGTGTAAAGGGTGGTGCTACTTATAAGATCAATGGCAGAAATTATGTTTATGCTAATGGTAACTACTCTACAAGAGCGCCTTACTTCAATGATGTTTTTGTATCCCCAAGAACAAGAAATACTGCTTTAGCTAATCCGGATAATGAAAAAATCGCATCAGTTGAGTCAGGTTATGTGTTGAATACACCAAAAGTGAAAGCCAGAATATCAGGTTATTTCACAAAATTCAATGATCAGACACAGACGATGACTTTTTATCATGATGATTACAGAAACAATGTCAATTATACTTTAACCAATATTGATAAAATTCATTTTGGTGGAGAATTAGGCGTAGAAGCTAAAATCTACAAAGGTTTCAGCATGAATCTGGCAGCTGCAATGGGTCGTTATTTCTATACTTCCAGACAAAATGCAACAGTGACTGTAGATAACAGCTCTGAGATATTGTCTTCTAATGAATTGATTTTTTCTGAATACTTCAAAATGGGTGGAACACCACAAACTGCTGCAACATTGGGCTTTAGTTATCGTTCTCCTAAATACTGGTTTGTTAACCTGAATGTGAATTATTTTGATGATATGTGGCTGGATTTCAATCCTATTCGCAGAACTGTCGCTGCAGTAGAGTACGTAGAGCACCCATCAGATACGTATGATCTGATCATCAGGCAGGAAAGATTGAAAAAACAATATACGATCGACTTATTCGGAGGTTATTCCTGGAAACTGGATAAAACTTTTAAAGGGATGAAAAAAGCTCATTATCTGTATCTGAATGTTGGAGTAAACAATATTACCAACAACAAAAACCTGATCACAGGCGGATATGAGCAATTGAGATTTGACTTTGAAAACTCAAATGTCGATAAATTCCCTTCAAGATATTTCTACGCTTACGGCGTGAACTATTTCATCAATGTTACATACAAACTCTAATACTCAAAATTTAATTTCAATACAAATGAAATCCGTATCAACTATTTTTAAATCGTTTGTTGTTACCATCGCAGCATCAACGTTGCTTACAGGCTGTATCAAAGATAAATTTGATTCACCTGCTGAAGTAATTGACCAGGATCCAAATCTTGAAGTCAATCTGACAATCGAACAACTAAAAAATCTATATAAAACAGAACCGGTAGAAATTACTGAAGATTATATCATTACAGGTACTGTTATCAGCGATGACCAGCAAGGCAATGTTTATCAGACATTGATTATTCAGGATGAAACCGGTGGTGTTGGCTTTAGAATTCAAAGACCGGATTTATTTACTGATTATCCGTTTGGTCGTAAAGTATATGTGAAGCTGAAAGGCCTTTGGGTAGGTGCTTATAACAATTTGATCCAGGTAGGAGCGGGGTCTGATGGAAGCGGAGGTGTAACAATCATTCCGGCTGCATTAGCTGCTGATTACGTAGTAAAAGGTCCGAGAAACCAGACTGTAACTCCATTGGAAATTACTATTGATGAATTGAGCAGCAAGTATCAGAACATGCTGATCAAATTGAAAGATGTTCAGTTTGTTGCAGCTGAGGCAGGAAAAGCTACTTATGCTGATGCTGTTGGTAAGCAATCTGCAAGCACAAAGCTGGAAGACTGCACCGGTAAAACAATTGAGCTCAGAACCAGCGGTTATTCTAAGTTTGCGGGTACAGTAGTTCCTGAGGGCAGAGGCGATGTAGTTGTCATCTATCAGATATTCAGAACTACAAATCAATTGTTGTTGAACAAAGTTGAAGATGTTCAGTTAACAAATCCGGAAAGATGTGGCGGTGGTCCTATAGAGCCTGTCGATACAACTGCCCCGGCTGCTCCGGCTACTGATGCTAAACTATTATCAGTTGGAACAGATTTTGAAGATTTTGATGCCTTTGTAAATAATCTGAGATTCCCGATACGTTCTTATGCAACTAAGGCAGAAGGTCAGGGATTTGGTGGTACTACTGGGATGGTAATCAAAGCGCCTACTGGAATTGGAACACAAAATCAGGCTGTTATTACACCTAAAGCAAATGCAGGATTTATTTTAGCAGAAGATGCCAACCGAATTTCTTTCTATGTAAAAGGAACTGCCGGAAAATCATTGGTGTTTTTGCTGTTTAAATCTGATGGTACAACTTCTCACACATTCAATGTAGGAGATTTAACTACTCATAAATTAATCAAGCCTACATCCGGTACTGCAAGCTATACCGGCAATATCAATACAAATGGTGAGTGGGCATTGGTTACTTTGGATTTGACAGGCTTGACAGATATCAACAGAACAACAGAAGGCGATATGTTCGCATTAAGAGTTGGTCATACAGAACCTTATGATCTTGTGATTGACAACATTGTAGCCTGGAAGAAGTAATAAAAATTCTTTCTGAATATAAAAGCTCCGGACCTATACAGCTCCGGAGCTTTTGTTTTGAGGCCTCCTGAAACAAAAATGAGCAGAAACTTTAATTTCTGCTCACATCTTTGAGGTTAAGGGATATATATCAGGCAGTCGTGGTTTCCTGAGTAGCAGCAATTGAATGTTTGGGTACTAATTCAATTTCTTCTGCAACTATTTCTGTGATAGTTCGTCTGATGCCGTTTTTATCATCATACATTTTATAAACTATTCTGCCTTTAATGGCAACTTCTACACCTTTATCCAGTTCCTTCTCGGCAAAATGAGCATTCTTGCTCCATGCAATAACATTGTGCCATTGCGTATCCTGGACTTTTTCTCCTGTTTTGCTGATAAAGTAATCTGAAGTTGCGAGGCTGAATTTAGCCACAGATTTTCCACTTTCTAAATGTCTGACTTCCGGTTTTCTTCCAAGGTTTCCAACTAATTGTACGAAATTTTTAACTGTGTTCATGATGATAAAATTTTAAAAAATGAATCAAATACACCTATAAGATGCATCAACAGTTATAATTCCATAAAATTTATAACAATTTTTTTTAGCAGCGATAAATTTTCATTTTATGCTAAAGTTGTCACTGCCCATAGTGCTGCTACAGAAATCAGTGCCCAAAGCACTACACCCTGAATTAAAGGACGAAAACCTACACTTAGTAAGAGCTTCCGGTTTAAGCCACAGCCTATCAGGAACAATGTCAGTGTTAAGCCCGCTTTCGCAATATCAGTAAGATAGTGACTATAGGCCTGTATAGCCGGAACATAAGTGTTTATAATGATCGCCAGCACAAACAAACCGATAAACCAGGGTATCTTTACCTTGCTGCCTTTAGTCTTAAACAGGAAGGTGGACAGAAAAGCAACAGGTATGATCCAGAGCGCACGAGCAAGTTTTACAGTGGTGGCAATTTCCAGGGCCTGAGTACCATATTTACTGGCAGCACCTACTACAGAGCTGGTGTCATGAATGGCAATAGCGCTCCACAACCCAAACTGTGTTTGCGACAGGTGCAATGCGTGCCCGATGACAGGGAACAAAAACAACGCAATAGAATTGAGGATGAAAATAGTTCCCAGTGCTACGGAGATCTGTTTCTCTTCAGCTTTTATTACGGGCGATACCGCAGCAATCGCACTGCCTCCGCAAACAGCTGTCCCGGTAGAAATGAGATAAGACGTCTTTTTGTCTATTTTCAGAATTTTGCCCATAAAAAGCCCGATCACGAGTGTCCCGATAATAGAAAAAACAGTAAACAGCACACCATCTTTACCTGCTTTTAACGCAGTATCCACATTCATTCCGAAACCTAATCCAACTACTGAAACCTGTAGAAGTATATGAGTGGCTTTATGGTTAAGATGCAGATAGGGATGTCCTATGAACTGTGCAATAATTAACCCCATCAGCAATGCTATAGGAGGAGTGATCATAGGGGAAAGACAAAATACTACTGCGAGTAAAAAGATCAATTCCCGGGTTGTAATACTACGATCCAGCAATCCGTTAAGACGGGTCTGTAGCGCATTTTCCTGAATACCGTTTTCCATAATGAAAAGTTGTTTTTAAAACTGGATGAAGTGGCTTTTCTGCCTTGTGGCTGTTAGAGTTCATTAAAGAAAATGGCAGAAGGAATACATGGCTGAATCGTTGTCGTAATACTTCCTTTTCCTCTAAACTACTTTATAGATTGCATTAGCTTTTCTGCTATTTTTTTAAAAAAAGTGAAAGATCGTCCTGGAAATTTTTTTCGTCGACTACATTAAAAGATAATTTCTCACTGTACTCGTGGAACTCATCACCGGGCTTTAAAGTGCTTTGAAGTCTTCTGGCATTCCTGTATGGAATAAACATGGCGTTAGAGCCGAAGAAGATTCCTGTTTCGCCTTTGTATGCCTTCAGGTGCTGGTCATTAGGGAGTGAATAGTTGAGAAACAGCTGAAAAGGGAACCATGGAATATAATCTTTGTATAAGCTGACCAGATCATTATAAGGAGAAATCAGAACAAGCTTTGCCGTATTTTTTTCGGCAGCAAGCTTTGATGCTATACCGGTTCCCAGGTCTTTACCTACAATGATAATATCTTTAGCATCCAGCTGGTACTGATGGGCAAAAGTATCAAACATCATAGAGGCATCTTCATACAGATTATTCTCATTTCTGTCACCGCGGCTTTTCCCAAATCCTGAGTAGTCCATCATCCAGACCTCATAATCCCTGTCCGTATAGTAAGGAACAAACTGTGTGTGATATTCCACATTGTTGGAAGTACCGTGCAGGTAGAAAATATACCCGTTTGCTTTTTTTCTGGGTGTATATATGGCATTATAGATCTGCCTCGGATTTTCTGCAGCAGTATCTGTCCAGATATACTCTTTATGAGGTACCAAGATCTTGAACTTATAATTATCCGAAACTGATTTGGACCGGAACAGTAGCGGTTCCTGGAATATCAGAGCAATGAATATAAAGAAGTGTACACCCAGAATGATGCCTATAATAATCTTTAACCATTTGATGAATTTGACCAAAGCTCTGCGTATTAGAAACCAAAAGTGTAAAATCTAAGATAAAAGAACAATTTAACAAAATCAGAATACTATAGCAATTCTTCTAAAATGTTGATAAATTTCTCTTCTTTAACAGTGGTTTTGGGACTAAAGCTTGCCACGATATTTCCGTTCTTGTCAATAAGAAACTTTTGAAAATTCCAGCTGACCGATGCATCCAGCACACCATTTAAATCTTTAGATGTTAAATACTTATATAAAGGTGCTATGTCATTCCCTTTGACGGAGATTTTTGAAAACATTGGAAAAGTGACACCAAAATTAGCTTCGCAAAACTGCTTGATTTGTGTATTGTTTCCGGGCTCCTGTCCCATGAAATTATTTGCCGGAAATCCTAAAATAACAAAGTCTTTATCCTTGTATTTATCATACAATTCCTGCAAATCTTTATATTGAGGTGTCAGGCCGCATTCACTGGCTGTATTGACAATCAGCATAACCTGATTTTTGTACTTTGAAAGAGAAACTTTGTTGCCGTCAATATCATCTACTTCGAAGTCATAAACGGACTGCTTACTCTCCGTAGCGCTTTTTGCTGCAATATCTGATTTGCTGACAATTTTATCGTTGCAACCTATATTAATAATGCAACAAAGGAAAAGGATTAATGTAATTTTATTCATACTTTTATATTGAATTGTGGAAACTTATTAAAATTAATTATTTCTGACTTAATTCATGGCACGCACCTTTCTTATAATTATTGCCATATTGAACTTTGCTTCAATTGAGTTAAAAGCTCAGTGTGGGGCAAGGTATCAGGATGAAATATTATTTGAATCTCAGGTGCGCAAAGATATTCGTTACGGGCAAGCTGTAAGTAGTCAGAATAAAGTCCAGAATCTTTACTTGGATTTTTACGAACCGGCAGGAGATACATTGAAATTAAGACCGCTTTTAATTTTTCTGCATGGTGGATCATTTTTAGATGGGAGTAAGAGTTTTCAGGAAACGGTGCTTCCGTGTCAGGGACTTGCAAAAAGAGGTTACACCGTAGCAGCTGTAGGTTACAGGACTGAAGATAATTATCTGGCGCTGGTATTTAGTGAGCTGATGTTTAAAGCTACCATCAGAGCTGCACATGATGCCAGGGCTGCTATCAGATTCTTTTATAAGCAGGCAAAAGAGCAGGGAAATCCTTACAGAATTGATACTAATCAGATCTTTCTGGGCGGATTATCTGCCGGAGCAATTACAGCATTACAAACAGCTTACCTGGATGATATCAGTGAAGCAGACTTTCTTGTAACAAGGTTCATCAATGATTTAGGAGGTTTGGAAGGAAATAGTGGTAATGAAGGTTATTCTACAAAAGTAAAAGGTGTCATTAATATAGCCGGATGTATGCTGGATAAAACCTTTGTCAATAACAATAAAAATATTCCATTATTGAATATCCAGTATAAAAATGATATTATTTTGTCAAGCTACTACGGTAGACCGTATAATATACTTACGATGCCTGTGATGATGGGATCAAATGTGATTTCAAAGCAAATGGATTTAATAGGCATCTATAATATGAATTACAGAGTGGATGGCAGAGGTCATGTGCCTTATTGGAGAGACGGGCGGATTGTACAGCAGAACTTTGACAGCACCATGTATTACATGTCGAAATTTATGTTTAGCCTGTTGACTTGCAATCCGGGCAGGGTTAATATTGAAACAATTCAGCCAAAGGTTGTTAATGAGCTTAGCATGTATCCCAATCCGGCATCCGGCTATATTATCCTGGGAGATCAGAAGTTTGATATAAATCTGATCAAAAGGATCAGAGTCATTGATTTAATGGGTAGGGTAGTGCTCGAAAGAAGAGTAGAGCAATTTTCATATTATATAGATCTGAGTGAGATCCCAAACAGAAACAGCCTGTTCATAGTAGAAGCATTGGGTAGTAATAAAGAGGTATTAGCACAACAAAAGCTCTTTATTAGCAAATAATTCGTTTTGTGTACTTTTGGTGAATTTATAAAGAACTTTGAGGGGTTTGAACAAAGTCCCGGTTTTAATGTCGTTTCTTTGTAACAAAGTAATTCGTATGGAAGAATTAAATGTCCTGGATGAGCAGCCTCAAAATGAAAATCAGGAAATTATTCCTACCGAAGAAGCGGTTTCCGGAGTATATCATTTACTGATAGGCTCGAAAAATCCGGTCTTTGTTGAACAGACTCAATATGCATTAAGGAAAGGAAACTTTAAAATTTCCACATCTTCTTCGGGAAAGGATTTGCTTAAGATGGTGAAGAAAGAAAAACCGCATCTTTTGATCCTGGATGTAAATATTGAGGAGCTGGACGGAATCGAAATCTGCTGGGAGCTGAAATCTGATACTTCAACACAGGTTTTGCCAATAGTTTTTATTTCTGACGAAAACGAAGATTTTACGCAATTAGCAGCCTATGAAGCAGGAGCTGATGATTTTGTGATTCGCCCGGCCAGAAGCAGAATTTTACTGGCAAAGATGAATGCGTGGTTGAGAAGATGCTACGAAATAGCAGAAACGAGTGGTCAGGTCAGAAAATTTGGTAATATTGAAATAGATGAAGAGCAGGTGATGATCTATAAAAAAGGACAGAATCTGAAAGTATCTAAAAAGGAATTTCAGCTGCTACTGCTTTTAACTTCCAAACCTGGTAAAGTATTCAGACGAAATAATATCCTCGCTAAAATCTGGGGTGATGATATCATTGTGGGAGATAGAAATATAGATACACATATCAAGAAGTTACGAAAAAAACTAGGCAAAGAGCATATCTATACTGTGAGAGGTATCGGATACAAGTTTCAATATTAATAACTAACTGTTAAATAGTAGGAAAATAGCGAAATTTTCTAACTATTTTTTGGTATATTCGATTTTGATTGTTAGCTTTAATAACAATCTTTGAATCATGATCAGATATTTTATTGTCCTGTTTTTTGCTGTATTATTTGTATTTCCTGAAAATGCTTCTGCGCAAACTGCCCAAACTGTATTAGACCCGAATGATAGAACAGATAGTCTGAAGCTGCTTTCATGGAATATCTATATGCTACCCCCTGTAGTGAAAATTACAGGCAAGCGCAAAAGAGCAAGAGCTATCGGTGAAAAGCTTGCTACTTCTGAATATGATATCCTGGTGCTTCAGGAAGCATTTCATGCAGGTGCAAGAAGGATGATCAAGCAAAGACTAAAGGATATTTATCCTCATGAAAACGGACCTGCCTTCCGTAAAATGTTTTCATTGAAAACTTCCAGTGGTATCTGGATGCTATCAAAATATCCTATCAAAGAGCTTGGCAAAGTGAGGTTCAAACAAAAATTTGGCTTTGATAATAAAATGGCCCGCAAAGGTGCTTTGATGGTAGAAATGGATAAAGACGGTCAGAAGTTTCATATAGTAGGTACGCATTTGAATGCCGGAGGTTCTCTTGGAGTCAGAGCCAGCCAGGTCAGACAAATTAAAAATGAGCTGATAGATGTTTACCATGAGCCGAATATTCCGCTGATTGTTGCAGGAGATTTTAATATAGATAAATTGGAAGACAGCGGGTTGGATAGTATGCTGACTATTCTGGAAATGGAAGACTATGAACTGGAGGGAGAACAGAAATATACCTATGATTTTACACTCAATGACCTTGGAGACGGAAAATCCAGGGGAGTAATAGACTATGTGTATTTCAGACCGGAAAAGCTGAAGATAAAAAACTTTAGCAGAAGAGTACCTTTGATAGAAAAAATATGGTCTAAGAAAAGAAAATCACTTGCAGACCATAATCCTGTAGAATTATTGATCTACTATAAGCCTTAGTGCTTATTTTTGCGCCATGGAAAACAAGGCGTCCCGATTACCTGTAATTGGAATCATTGGTGGTGGTCAACTCGGTAGAATGTTTTTACAGAACAGTACCAGATATGGCAACAAAGTAGTGATTTTAGAAGACGACTCAGAATCTCCTGCCGGACAGCTTACACATCATTTCATACAAGGCAGCTTAAAAGATGCACAAGCAATCAGAAAGCTGGCAGAGCAGTGTGATGTGCTTACATATGAGATCGAGCATATCAACTCGGATGTTCTTGTAGAGCTGGAAGCAGCAGGAAAAAAGATCATACCTTCTCCCGGCATTTTAAAAACTATTCAGGATAAAGGATTACAGAAAGAATTCTATGCTGCTTACCAGATCCCGACATCTCCGTTTAGATTGGTCAGCCAACCCTCTGAATGGCTTTCTGCAATGCAGGCAATGGGAGGTGGTAAGTTTGCTGCAAAATCCAGAACAGGCGGCTACGATGGAAAAGGTGTTTTTCTGACAGACTCAGATACAATAGAAAGAGATCCGTCCGTCATTCCTTTTGATGGTCCTGTGATGATAGAAAAATTTGTCGCATGTAAAAAAGAGCTGGCAGTACTGGTAGCAGTAGCACAGGACGGAAGCACAGCTGCGTACCCTTCTGTAGATATGGCATTTCATCCGGTTTCCAATCTGGTTACATATCTTTTTACTCCTGCAGATATAGATGCGGAATTAGAGCAAAAAGCGCAGGAATTGGCAGTACAGACAGTCAAATCATTTGGTGGTGCAGGATTGTTTGCTGTAGAGTTTTTCCTTGATTTTGAAGATAATTTATGGGTGAATGAAATAGCTCCCCGTCCTCATAACTCTGCGCATCACACAATAGAAGGATCTTATACTTCACAATTTGATCAGTTATTCAGAATATTGACAGATTTGCCACTGGGCAACACCACTTTCAGGCAACCTGCTGTAATGATTAATCTGACAGGACCGGAGAATGGCAGTGGTGAATATGCACTGGCTAATACGGATGAAGTATTATCTCTTCCCGGTGTATATGTGCACATGTATGGAAAGGCTGACTCTAAGCCTCATCGGAAACTAGGGCATGTCACTGTTGTTGGAGATACGATTGAAGATGCAAGAGAAAAAGCAGATTTTGTCCAGTCTACTTTAAAGGTGGTAATCGTTTAACTGAATTTTTATCAATATTAGCACTTAATAAATATTATTTTCCTTCTGTTTGAGAAAATAATATTCATTGTTTGAACTGCTTTGTTTATCTAAAACAAAACAGCCTTTGGCTTTTGACCAAAGGCTGCTGCATATTATTAATGAGCTGAATTTTAAGATTCTATCTTCTCCTTTCTGTTGGCTACTAAAGATGCTCCTACAGATAAGACCAGAATAGTTCCGATGATCATGAGTGAATGGGTAGATTCGAAATGATAAAATGGCATAATCAGCATTTTGATACCAATAAATGTCAGGATGACCGCCAGACCATAGTGTAGTTTGGAAAACAAATCCATGGAATTTGCCAGTAGGAAATACAATGATCTCAGACCTAAAATGGCGAAGATATTAGAAGTGTAAAGGATAAAAGGATCGTCAGGAGCAATTGCAAATATTGCAGGAATACTGTCCACTGCAAACACTAAATCAGTTAGCTCGATCACGGCAACTGCTACGAACAGGGGTGTGGCCATTTTTATACCATTCTGCACAGTAAAGAATTTATCCCCGTCAAACTTCTCACTGACCTTGAAAAATTTGTGAACTAATTTTACTGCAACATTCTCAGATAAGTCTTTTTCCTCTTCTTCATCATCACCGCCCCATGATTTAATACCGGCAAGGATCAGAAACAGGCCAAAGATGGTGAGGATGACATTGACTTGTCGCGGATCTCCGTGTGCATCCAGTCCTAAAAAAGGAACTGTAACGTAGGTAAGCTTGATGAGCTCTACACCGGCAAAAATAAATATAGCCCTGAAAACCAATGCTCCGATGACTCCCCAAAAGAGTACTTTGTGCTGGAACTGCTTAGGTATCTGGAAGAATTTGAACACCAGAATGAATACAAAGAGATTATCTACTGAGAGCGCTTTTTCTATCCAGTAAGCTGCCTGAAATCTGGCAAAATTATCAGTAGTGCCATAAGGCCTGTCCAGCATGAAATAGATAACACCGCTGAATATCATTGCCAGAGAAATCCATACCAGCGACCATCCAAGTGCCTCTTTGTTACTAACTTCATGACTTTTTTTGTTGAATACTCCTAAGTCGAGCATGAGCATCACTATGATGACTGCCGCAAATCCGGCAATGATACCGGGGTGATTAAATAGATGATCCTCCATCTCGTAATTTATAAAGCTGAAATTATTATTGATTGAATCGTTTGCGTCTGCAATTTAGTATTTATTGATTGACTTAAATTCTTTTCACCACCAGGGTAATGCGATACAAACATCAGTATTAAAAATAAAGTTCCAAAGATTAGAAAAAGCCTTGAAATTTTGCTTTAAATATTCAGTAACAGTATTCTAATGACAGCATTTAACAATTTTAAAACAGATTTGCTGAATTTCTATAAGTGCTATTGTGTAGAAGATTTTGATTTTCTATCCTGAATACTCTCAATAAGAAAAAAGCAATAATAGATTGTGATATATCCGATGATTAAATTTTCAAGTAAAGTGGATAAAAACATTGAAAGAGATTTTGTATTACTGATCAAAATTACTGAATATAGAAGAAGGGGTTTCAGAGATTTTATATGTAACCCTTGATTTTGTATCTTCCCATCTGTAACAACACCACAGTAATGATAGAATCAGTAGAGGATCTTGCAGATTATGTATTGAAGTTTGTCAATCAGACACACAGAAATATATTTCTGACAGGTAAAGCCGGTACCGGAAAAACGACTCTGCTGAAGAGAATCATTCAGTCTACACATAAAAATACTGTAGTCGTCGCACCAACAGGAATAGCTGCTCTTAATGCGGGTGGTGTGACCATACATTCATTGTTTCAGCTGCCTTTTGCAGCATTCATCCCGGATGAGTTCGAAATGCCGGTTGCAAACGATATGGTACGGTTCGAGAACAGAACCACGCTCAAAAGACATTTTTCTATGCGTGGCGCAAAGCAGGATATTATCAGAAATATGGAGCTGCTCATTATTGATGAGGTAAGTATGCTTCGTGCTGATATTCTGGATGTCATAGATTTTCAATTGCGGACGATCCGGAGAGACAGCCGTCCGTTTGGCAATGTGCAATTGCTTTTTATCGGCGATTTACTGCAGCTGCCACCTGTAGTGAAAAATGCAGAATGGGAAATCCTGAGCAGGTTTTATCAGGGCATGTTTTTCTTTCATGCTCATGTGTTGAAAGAGCATCCTCCACTGTATATCGAGCTGGAAAAGATCTATCGTCAGAGCGACCCGGTTTTTATCGGAATTCTGAATCATTTACGGGATAATTATGTTACACCGGATGATCTGCAGTTACTTAATCAATATGTACAGCCTGCTTTCGATATTAAGCAGCACCAAGGATACATTACATTGACTACCCACAATGAAAGCGCTGACACAATCAATCAGGAAGCGCTGGACGAAATAGATGAAAAAGCATACAATTTCAGAGCAAACATAGAAGGCGATTTTCCTGAAAAAATATATCCTCTTGACAAAACACTCGTACTGAAAAAAGGAGCGCAGGTCATGTTTGTCAAAAATGATATCTCTTACGAAAAGAAATACTATAACGGTAAAATCGGTGTTGTCAGCAAAGTATCTGACGGTGGTATTTTTGTCCACTTCCCGGAAGAAAACAGGGAAGTGGAGGTCGATCGGTACGAATGGAAAAATATCAGGTATGCAGTCAACGAAAATACCAAAGAAATATATGAAGAAATCCTGGGAACATTTACACATTATCCCTTGAAGCTGGCATGGGCGATCACTGTCCATAAAAGCCAGGGACTGACCTTTGAAAAAGCGATTCTGGACATTTCTAAAGTATTTGCACCCGGACAGGCTTATGTGGCATTGTCAAGGCTGACGAGCCTGAACGGGCTGGTATTGTTAAAACCTATTCAGCTGAACGGTCTGAGAAATGATCATTCTGTCATGCAGTTTGCAGAAAATAAGGCACCCAAAAGTGGTTTGACAGCTCTGCTGGATCAATCTACTATAGATTATGTTGCCCATTCGCTGATGAAAGCATTCACATGGACAAATGTGCATTTTCTGTGGCAGGCGCATATCCGTAGCTATTCATCAGACATCGGCAGGAGCAAGAAATCTCAGTTCATGAAATGGGCAGATGAGATGGCGTTGTCATTTGATCAGCTGAACCAGCTGGCAGAGAAGTTTGTATACCAGCTCAACCGTGCATTTTTGTCTGCAGAGCTGGACATGGATTATATTGAAGAGAGATTCCGGAAAGCCTATGAATATTTCTTTCCGGTATTGGATGAACAATACAACAGCATCCTGATGGTCATGCTTAAAGTAGGCAGGATGAAAAAGATGAAAGCTTATCAGGCGGAAATAGAAGAGCTGGAAGAAGAGCATCTGAAAATTATTTTGGAATTAAAGAAAAATCAGCAGCTGCTCAAAGTGCTGAAGGAAAAAAAAGCGATCGATAAGACCACCCTGTTTACCCCGTTTACATCTCAGTACAGAATAGATAAAATAGTCCAGCTTCAGCAGAAATTACAGGCAGAAAGTGATCAGCTGATGGGAGATACAGAAGACTTGTCTGCGGAAATCGAATCCGCTCAGGAAGTAGATGATCGGGAATTTACATCCGTTAGAAATTTTAAAAGCAACAAAACGCCAAAAGAACCTAAAACACCCACACATATCCTGACACTGGAAGCATGGAGAGAATATAAAGATTTTGAGAAAGTGGCTGAAATCAGAGGCTTTGCCATATCAACGATCAATAGTCACATACACAAACTATTGAAAGAAGGGTTCTTGACACTTTCAGATGTCATGTCCGGTGACAAGATCTATGAGCTGAACAGATTATTTACTTCTACATTACAAAATCTTTCCCTCTCTGAAATCAAAGAAATAGTAGGAGATGAATATTCTTATGATGAGCTGAGATGGTATAAATCCCGGCAATCCGGAAGTGTTGATTAGATAAGCATCAAATTCCTGAGTGTTGATTTTATAGATATTCCTCTTCGCGGATTTTCTTATGAAGTCCTTAGATTAAAGTCTTGAAAAATGAATGATATTAAAATGTATATTTTCTAAATTTTATTCATTCCGGATTTCGGATAACGGTTCCTTTTCAGTACCTTGTAACAAGTTGTAAAACATTTAATATGAAAGGTCTGTTACTGTTTTTATTTTGTTTTCTTTTGATATCTGTCAGACCAGGTTACGGTACATGTAGTGGAACTCTCACTCCCCGGCAACAGGATTCGTGCCAGCTAGTGAATTTGTATCACAGTCTGAATTTAGATGAATGGACAACTTTAAACTGGAATATAGGCACTAATCCGATGGAACTTTGGTTCGGTGTTAAGTTGAACAGTGCAGGAAGGGTTACTAAACTTTCTATATATAACAGTAAAATGAATGGCAGCTTTCCAGCAAACTTTGAATTACCTGAGCTGGATACTCTGGCTCTATATCACAATTCTGTGAACGTAGCAAATTGTATCAGCGATGGGTTACCTGATTTTAGTAATTTTCCTAATCTGAAATATGTAGACTTATCCAATAATTGTTTTACAGCAGAGTTACCGAATACATTGCCTGCAACATTGAAATATTTTAAGATCTCTAACAGTGGGTTAACCGGCACCTTGAAAAATTATGCTTTACCTGATATAGAGTATTTCAATGTAGAGAAAAATAAATTACAGGGAGTATTGTATGATTTTGATATGCCCAATCTTAAAGAATTATATTTAAATAATAACCAACTGTCAGGTGCTTTGCCTGATTATTCATTGCCTAATCTGAAAAGGCTGATAGTCAATAACAATTCATTGACGGGCAATATTCAGGGTTTAGAAAATTGTAATAGGCTGGAAATGATCAATCTGAATGTTAATAATTTTCAGGGAGAGATTCCCAATTTTAATTTACCTTATTTAAGAACATTGACTATTGTCAACAATCCCGATGTGACAGGTTCTTTACCTGCTTTTAATTTGTTGGACAGCTTACGGATCATTGAGGTTTGTACTACAAAAGTTTCCGGTGTAATTCCGACTTTTTCTAATAATCTTAAAATCGAAAGTATAGTATTGACAGATAATAGCCTTTCAGATACGATCCCGAACTATGCTCATTCAACTCTTAAAAAACTTCAATTATCAAGAAATAGCATTACAGGCAAGCTGCCTGATTTTCATCTTCCTTTGATGGAAGAAATAAACACATCAGCTAATCATATTACTGGTAATATACCTAACTTTAATCAGATGCCCAAGCTGAAAAGATTATATCTTCAAGATAATTGCTTATCCGGAGATCTGCCAAGCCTTAATTTGCCTTCACTGGAAATCTTACAGTGGGCCGCCAATAGTTTTAGCGGTACTTTGAATGCTGATTTTATTAACCATCTTCCTAAGATTAAAACAATATATCTGCAAGGTAATCAATTACATGGTGTAATCCCGGAGTTTGAATCAGCTACTTTAGAACAGCTTTATCTAGCTTTTAACCGTTTTAAAGGACCATTGCCTGATCTGTTAGGGGCTTTGAAAGTAAAAGTTTTATTAGTAGATAATAACTACTTAACCGGAAATATACCAGACTATAAGGCTCAGACCGGTAGAGATACATCCAATATGTATTTAAATGTAACGCGTAATTATTTCAATTTTACAAATCTGGCAACAAGTTCTTATAACACAATTGATAATTATGCGTACAGAAGTCAGGTGATACCATTAGAATTTGATCCGGTAACTAATGAGCTTTCAGTAGATGCCGGATTTGTATATTCCCAAAGTGAGAATTCGTATACGTGGCAAAAAAAGTGTGGAAGCAATACGGTAATTTTATCCGAAACGGGAAGTGCGATCACATTGCCGCAAATTCCTGATGATTGTCATTATCAGTGCATTGTTACTAATTCAATATTAACCAAAAGTGATCCTGTTAAATTAATTACAACTACCGGTCATTCAGGTACATATAAGGAAATAGGACTAACCAGTTATTTTTATAAGCATAGTAATGTAAAAAGTTCTTTATGTGAGTATATAGGTGACACTTTACAGTGTCCGGATATATCAGGAACGATAAGTCAGAAAATTATTTATAAAGGAGATTCGCTCTTTTCGAAAGGCAAAACGCCGTTATGGTTTAAATTTCCGGGTGACAAATTAACTTACAATAAATTTCAGACAACCTCAGGATTATTAGGAGAGTTAAATTTTCAAACAGCTTCTGCAAATCAAATAAGTGTATTATTACCGGATTATGCTTCTGAATTTCTCCGGATACCCGGTAAACCCAAAAAAGTGATAGGTCATGTGCCATATCGTTTAAAAAATAATATATTAAGTGCCGGTAGTCAGTTTGATTTCTCTGAAATTGAAATGGACAATATATGTGCTACGTGTGATACTTTAGATGCAGACTTTTTATATTTATATGCCATTAATACAGACTCTACTAATTCTTTTGATAAGAATACCGGTACTATAACCATTCCATTTAAGTATATTGATTACCGATATAATACAGCAGCACCGACTTTCAAAATTTATTACAGTAAAGACGGGACAAACACGCCTTTATCTTATGAGGAGGTGTCTTCATCAAATATTCAACTGAGAGATAGCATATACTTTGTAAAATTTACTCTTCCACCGGCAGCGGTGAAAGCTGGCTATCTGATTAATCTGAATAGCTTTAAATACAAAATAGATGCTGTCAGTGAATCAGGAAGGAATTTTAGTATTATATCTGATTATTATGTTGATAAGCAATTTGATATGAATATCGTTGGTTATACCGGGAAGCAGGAAGATAGATTTGATATTATTGAAAATCTTAGAAATCCTTCATGTGAAATGTACTGGTATGTTCTGATTAATTATCCCAAGACGAATACATTAAATACTCTCCAGGTATTGATAAAGATTAATAATGAACTACTGTTCTCCGGTAATGGACTTGAGATGATATCTGATGATGGTGGCTGGGGCCGTCAGACGGCAATAATTCAGAGAGGTGGTTTTAAAGTTACATATCTTCCTTCATGTTACAAAATTGAGGCTGCTAATGGCAACGCAAAAACATTTATAATGGATTATAAATTAGTCTGTAAAAAACGTGAATAATTCCTGCAAAATTATTAATGCCAATTACAATATTTAGAGAGATTCAGGATGGATTATAAGCTGGTTTGTGTTAAAAGAAATCAAGAATAGTTAGAGTTGCCCGTGATAAGGTTTTATATTTCCATATTTCTTTTACTATGCTGGAAGGTGTCTTTCGCAAATAATATTGAACTGGCAGATAGAAATAATATTTCTACATATAATGATTTATTTCAAGTGCAGATAAATAATATAGAAAGAGTAGATGTAATCATTAAATGCCAGGTATATGCTTCAAAGCGCGGGCAGATTGTAAATACGGGCAGTAATGTAATATCACTAAATGCAGGACCCAACAGGTTAAACTTATCCGGGTTTCTAATGCTGAGCAGCAATATTTTCAGATTACAGGATACACTACCGCAGGACCGGTATAACATCAGCATACAGGTGCTGCTGTATCCATCTTATCAGCTTTCATTTTCAATGAATGACAATATCATTGTTGACAGAGATGCAGAAATCAATAAAAAGCAGCTGAATTTTCAATCAACGGATATTTACACAGAAGGGAACTTCGATCAGTTTAGTTCCAGCCAGCGTTTGTTTTATAATAATTATATACGGGGAGGGATCAGCACAAAAGTTGATCTTATGGGATTGCCGTTCAGGTTGTCTGCAGGCACGCTATACCAGTTTGATGATCATAGCTTTATGTTGGATAAAGCAGCTGTAGAGTTTGACTATTTAAAGTACGTAGAAAAAATGAAGCAGCAGGCACTCAGCTATGTTGACAGTAGTAATATCAATGAATTAAGAGGCAGGTATGATAGTATCGTCGGTCTTGATAAAATAACTGATTGGGATCAATATGAGGTGAAAAGCGTTATGGAAAGCTATCAGACCTACAGTAATACAATCGATGAGCTTAAAAAAACGGAATATGCTAAATATTTTGATACCTATGAAAAGTACAAAGAGGATCTGAGTCATGAAGCGGTAGAAAATTTCAATAAATACGTGAGTATTACGGACATTGACCATAAAATCTATCAGATAGATACCAGTGCATTGATTGAAAAATACGGAGATAAGTATATAAGTGAAATCGATAAAATCCAAAAGCTTCTTAAAGAGGAAAATTTGATCAGCTTTCTGAAAAAATATAACAACAAACAGCAGCTTGCTGATTTTAAAAAGACACATCAGAGATATCAGAGCGCGGCTGATGAAATGACTAAATACAAGGAGAAATATACTTTTATAAAAGACGGTACTGTAAAAAAATATCAGTCATTAAGGGATAAAGATGATTTGAAAAAAATGCTGCGGAACACTGATGATGTATCTTTTATCAGGAAATTTACCCAAGCCAGCCATGGCTTTGATTTTGCTGACTTTAAGGAAATAAAGCTGGGATTTTTTTATCCGGATCAGGAAAATACAAATTATAGCATCAGTACACCATTGTTAGGGTATTCTGTTGTTTATAACAAATCTCCGTGGATTCTTTCTTCATATTTCGGAAGTTCAAAAGTGTTGAATTCAGGCATCAATAAATTTTATAGAGAAGTATTTAAAAACAGAGGGGCATATCAGGGAGAAATAGGAGTGGGAGTCGGAGATATTGACAAAAAATCACTGATAATGAATTATTCTGTGATTAATGCGGAAGATACAATTGACGGGAGCCGGAAAAATCTGCATCTGCTGGGAGCCAAAGCAAAGTTTAACAGCACTGATAATTTTTGCTCGATAGGTGTCACTTATGATTACCGGATAAGCAGTAGGCACCACGACATCATCAAAAACTCCAGCTTTAGCCTGAATAATCATTTTCGGCTGAAACGTGTTTTGCTGAATCAGATAGTCCTGTATAAAGGATCAGATATCTTTCTGCCGGCATTGTTTCTTTATAAAGATTTCAGAGTCTTCAGGTCTGATCATATACTCACCGGGAACCTCGGGAAAAAGGTACCTTCATACAGCTTACAGCATCATTATGAAAGCTTTCAGAGGGATACAGTTTCTTTTACAGGCAATAATATCCTTGCTTCACTGGTGTTCAACCTGTCTGCCAATACCGGTTTACTGATCAATGGCTCTATAGGTTACTCCATACACGGGAGGGAAAACATGAATGACCGGACTTTGAACTATTCATTATCTGCTTCGATAACAAAAAAGATACAATTAAAAAACAACGTGCTGGATATACGTGCCAACTCCGCAGTACAACAGTCCTGGATATATGACTATAGCAGGGAATACACCGGACCTGTGATGCTGGATTATCAGCTTTTCAAGAGAAATTATTCGTACCTGCTGAATATGAGCGGTCAGATTTCTTTTGATAAAATCAGGTACACACAGAGTCTGTTGTATAATAAAAGCGATATCGATCAGCATCGTTTTAACGACATATACTGCTCCACTGATATTTCTACCAATATCAGGAATCAGGAGCTTATGCTGACCTCTAATGTGGGTTATAGTATCGGAGATGAATTTTTATACTCTTTCAGAACGTCAGTACTAATAAATGTGATTAAAAATATAAAAATAAGTGCTATGTTAGAATACGGTAAGCAAAGGTTCTTCTGGCCGGAGATTCACTATGAAAATGGATTTACCGGAAATGTTTCACTTCATATAACCCTGTAAAAATGTCAGAGATGAGAAATGGAATTTTACTGCTATTATTTGGGTGTATATACGGCAATATATACGGACAAATATTGTTACAGGCACCTGTCAACGGACAGGATGTTCTGACACCTACACCATACTTTGACTGGACCGATGTTCCCGGTATAAACAGGTTTTACATTAAGATTGTCGAAATGGGTTCTGAACCTTCACCGATTGCCGCGCTCAATAACCATCCTTCTGTACATCAGAATATAGTATATGGATCTTCTGCATATTATTATCCTTTAACAGCTGCATCACTGACCTGCAATGAAGAATATGCCTGGATTGTATATACTGTCAATAATGAGAACAGGAATAACCATGATCTGGGAGATCTGACCAGCTACATACAACATATATCAGCTCCTTCTACTTTTAGATTTATCTGTAGCAACATTGTCCCAAATAATCTCCAGAGAAAGCCGTATTTCGAGCTGAATTCAGAAAAGAACACCTTTATCTATGAAATACCGGATGACACGCTGAGAGTAAAGTTTAAAATCCCATACAATATCGATTATGTGAAGTATAAGCTGGTCAATAACTCAGGCACACACATGCAGTCGACGGATTCTCTGGCCGTTAATTATGGAGTGAATTACCTGTCGCTTAAGCTGGATACTATTGCATCGGGACAACCCCATACTATATTTATTGACAACGGGAAAGGGCAGTTTTTACAAGGAAGATTTAAAAGAAAAGAATAGACAATGATACGATTGATAAAATCATACGATAAAAAGATAGCAAAAATTCTGCTGGGTATATTTGCGGTCAACTTCATTTCCACGAATGTATCCTATGCATTGACCTCCGGGCCTACTCAGCCGGAAGTACAGAGCTTTACACCGTATTCGGCAAATGATATGGTAGATCTTTTCTCCGGAAATTTCTCTTATAATATCCCCTTGCTGGAGATTCCGGGACCTAATGGCGGCTATCCGGTGAATTTATCATATAGTTCGGGAATTACCGGAGATGAGGAAGCCAGCTGGGTAGGACTGGGTTGGAATCTGAGCGTAGGGCAAATCAACAGAGGTATGAGAGGCTTGCCGGATGAGTTCAACGGGGATATTGTCAAGGTGAAAAAGGATGCTATGCCTAATGTGACCGTAGGAGTGGGAGCAAAGCTTGTTCCGGGTGCAGAAATTGTAGGTCTGAATACACAGGATATCATTTCTTTGTCAGCAGGTGTGAAATTGTACTCAAATACATATAAAGGTTACGGTTATACTTCTGATTTAGGAATTGGGGCCAGCTTTGGAATAGGGGGGCCTATGACGGCCAACATTGGTCTGGATTTTTCAAATGACCGGTTCGAAGGTGCTTCTGTCAGTCCAAGTGTAGGTTTGGGTATGAAACAAAAAGACGGAGATAATACTGTTTCCGGAGGATTGAATTTAGGAATGAATTATAACTCCAACATGGGTATTACAGGATTTTCCCTTTCTGCTTCAGTGACAAAGAGTAAATTAAAAGAAGAGAATTCTAAATTTATTGAAGATGAAAGAGGAAAATTAACTAATGACGAAGAGCAAAAGGGATATGAGGCAAATACTTACAGTCGTTCATCTGTGGGAGCAAGTTCAAGCATCAGCTTTGCCGGAGCTCAATCCCCGAGTGTCCACGATAGGACAGTCAACAGTGGAATTAATCTCTCTTTCAAGCCCGGTGCCGGATTCTTTGGGATGTACGCTTATGCTATAGATTTTCAGGGCTTTTATAATATGGAGATGCTGAAAAACAGAGGAGCTACCCAGTACCTCAAATCCTATGGCTTTCAAAATTTTGCAAGCGCGGAATCTCAGATAAGTGAAGATGGTGATACTGATCAGCCGTTTTTATCAGATCATAATTATGAAAAAGAGGCCATGATTCACAAAAATCTGGAACATTTACCCATCCCCATAGGTACTTATGATATTTACAGTGTTTCCGGTCAGGGAATAGGAGCCCAGATCAAACCTTATCACTCCAATATCGGCATATTACCGGAGCCGCAAAGATTCAGCCGTGGAGGAACAGGTTCACTGGGGCTGGAAGGGTTTGCCCATTTTGGGTTTTCGGTATATGCCTCTTTTAATAAGGATAAATCAGGAATGTGGACCAGTGACAATGGCATAGAAGAAAAATACAAGTACAATGTCACCAAAACAGATGTCAATGATGTCTATTTTGAGCCTACCTATTTTCAGTCTTATGGAGAAAGCCGACCGTATGAAGCGGAAAATCTGAATGATATTCTTGTAGATTTCCAACCTACAAGAATTGGTATAATGAATAAAAATCCCAGGGATTTTTCTACTACAAAGATTTTATATAAAGATAAGGGAGCTGGAATTAATAACTATGCAAACAGTTCAGTAGAAAGAGTGAACAGAAAGACACTGGTACAGGGATATACCATGGAGCAGCTCACTAACCAGATGGTTTTACCGCACTTCAAAGTAAAGTATACAAAGAATGTATCCACTTCCCACAATGTCTTAACACATACTGAACAGATAAACAGATCTTCACGACCGGGACATCATTACGGAGGTTTTGAAGGTCTTTCGCCTGAAGGAACCCGATATATTTATGGACTTCCTGCATACAATGAAAAAACGATAGAGACTGCTTTTAGTGCTGAGAAATGGACAAGCCCTTATCCGGGATTTCTGGTAGATGCCCCTTCAAAAAACAAAGAATTAGATTATAAAGTGTATGAAAAGACATTGGATAAAAAGGAGTTTCCTGCTTATGCCCATGCATATTTATTGACCTCAGTGCTTGGGCAGGATTATATAGATGTGAAGAATGACGGAGTGACAGACGATGATCTGGGGTACTGGGTAAAAATGGGTTATGTAAATACCAGCGATAAAAATAATCCCTATAAATGGCGGGCACCATACAGAGGAGCCAACTATGTGGAAGGACTGATGTCAAAAAATGCAGATGATATGGGTTCTTTTCATTACGGTGAAAGAGAGAACTGGTATGTTTCTACCATTGAAACGAAGAGTCATGTGGCGGAATTTTATATCAGTTCACGGGAGGACGCGATGGGAGCACGCAACCAGATTGTCTCTCTTGGAGAAAGTATCCATGCTGATAGTTTGGCTAAAAGCTATAAGCTGGATAGTATCAAGCTGTTTACCAAGCAAGAGCGATATCAGGAAGGAGATATTAATCACAATGCGATAGCCATCAAAACGGTTTATCTGGAATATGCAGGATATCTGGGTAAATATGAAGGCACAAAGGAGATGTGCAGAATGAACAATGGTCTGTTCAATACGCCTCAGGGGAGGGGGAAGCTGACATTGATGTCCGTCTGGTTTAAAAACCGGGATAATGCCAGAGGTCAGCTGAATCCTTACGTGTTTAATTATCATGCAAATGATCCTGATGAGAATCCAGATTATCATCCTTATGCAAATGACAGATGGGGAAATTATCAGCCGGATCATCCGCAATATCCGAACCAATATTATCCTTATGTCAGACAATTTGATGGTAAAGCTGTGTTGGATAAAAGAGCTGCGGTTTGGAGCTTGAAAGAAATCACTCTACCTACCGGGGCTCTGATCCAGGTGGATTATGAAGCAGATGATTATGCGTATGTCCAGAATAAGAAAGCGATGCAGATGTATCAGCTGGACAATCCCGATGAATCATGGCCTTTGTTACGTTCCGAATCGGATCGGATACATTTCAAGTTGGCGGAACCTGTTCCGTCAGGGCTGTCCACCCAGGAGCAAAAGCAGCTTTTAAGTGAATACTTTGACAATACAGGTCAGGTTTATTTTAAGGTGAAATCGGATATGATCAATCTTGGAGATCATTTCGAATATATTTCAGGCTATGCAGAAGTGCTGGATTATGGTCTGGTCAATAGTACAACAGCATATGTCCAATTAAAAAGAATCAATACAAAGGCAGGAAATATCCATCCTTTTGCAGTTGCCGCCTGGAATTATTTACAGATGTCCAGACCGGAAATCATGACAGGAAACGAACCCTTGAAAATAGGCGACCCGGAAAATTCTTCCGGAAAAGAAAAAATGGCAGAAATTGTCGGTGTTGCGACCAATTTTCTCACTCTTTTTTCTGATCTGAGAAGCTTCTATAAAAGAGCTAATGAAAAAGGCTTTGGATTAAATATTCAATGGGAACATTCATATATCCGCCTGAACAATGTTACAGGATATAAATATGGGGGCGGTAATCGGGTCAAATCGGTGAAGCTGATTCATAAATTTCAGGGAGTGACAGATACGTCAGGAGTTACTTATCAGTATACGACCACCGAAAATGGCCAAACGATTAGCTCAGGTGTAGCAAGCTATGAACCGATGATTGGTGGTGATGAAACAGCACTCCGTAAAGCATCCTTTTTCGATAAAGCCATGGCATTAAATACATCAGTGAAATCATATACAGAATTACCCATTCAGGAAACGTACTATCCTGCTCCTTCTATAGGCTATTCAAAAGTAGAGGTAAAGAGCCTCAATACAGCCAAAGTGCTGTCAGCAGAGCTACCGGTATATATTCCTACGACCGGGGTATCTGTCAAGGAATTTTATACGCATAAAGATTTTCCGGTGTTTATGAGTGCTACAAAATTGGAGAGCAAGGAGTCTTTGAGAACTTTTAAATCAACTCCACCTATCACGATTCCTTTTATTGGTTCGATTGGCTGGGATAAGATTGCTGCTTCACAAGGATATTATGTAGAGCTGAACGATATGTCGGGAAAAGAAAAATCTACCCATAATTACAGGATCAGCAGTGAAGGAACGATTGACTATGCAGCTCCGGTTTCATATACGAAAAACTTTTTTTATGCCAATGATACTGTAATAAATAATCAGACCAGTAAGAAACTAAACAACTATATTCCTACAACAGACGGATATCTGAAGGCCATACAAAATAAATATCTGGGAATTGATTACGAAATATATAATGGTGTCCGGACTTCCAGAAGCTTTTCACTTGCTTCCGGACTAAGACCCAATCTGGAACCTTTTGTGTTTTTTGTAGTAGTAGGAGCTATACCTTCTACCCAGGAGAATGCGCGGGAAACTCATCTGGCAGTGACTAATAAAATTGTCCATCGCTTCGGAGTTCCGTATGGCGTAGAGGAATATTCTGAGGGTTCCCACAAGTTTGTGAAGAATGAAGTATATGATGCTTTGACAGCCCAACCTGTTCTGACTTCCTTTACAGATGAGTTTCAGGATACGATATATCAATATACAATTCCTGCTTACTGGATGTATGAAAACATGGGCGGTGCTTATCAGAATGCCGGTGTCCGGTTCAAAGGTAAATACGTCAGCATGACAGCAGATGGCAGCTACTACATTTTCTCCCTGACAGAAGATAATGGAATTGACCGCCTGACAAACGGAGATGAAATATTGATAGAAGAAAAGAAAGCTTATATTACCAAAGTCAATAAGACAGATAAGGAAATATGGGTACAGCTTGCTGCCAGTCAATCCGGTTTAGCAGTCAATCAAGAGACCCCGCCTCTGGAAATCCAGGTTATACGGTCCGGATATAAGAATATGCTTCAGGTCCCGGCCGGCTCTGTGCTATCTAAAGTAAACCCTTTAAAATCAATCGATGATGTGGTATGCCCATAAATATTATATACTATTCCTTTTTTTAGGGTGTATTTTTTACCAGCTGGAGGCCCAGCCCACGCTTGGTCTACAAAATAGTGTAGATAGAAGTTATATAGGTAAGTATAGGCTTGAGAAATTTGCATCTCCTAATCATGTTTTTTTCCCAACAGTGGGACCAAGGGCATTTTGCAGGGAGAGTACGAATAATATTACAACTATTACGTGGAATGATATAAATGGGAATCATGGTTCTTTTATCTTGACGCAAGAACACTTTTTGAATGCCTCAAAACAGACCGGACTGTTTGATGGTAAACAATGGATAAGGGATGACTATTATTTGTTTCATGTTGCTAATCAAATTACTCATCAGCCATTTGGAAAGCTTACATTAAGTTGCGACAGCTCACGTTCTAAGTATAATAGTACTTTTTTTCAAATTGCTGAAAGCCCCAATTGGTATTCACTTTTCTATAGCGCAAATGAGCTTGGTACGGGAGAGGCTTCTTATTTCAACGTGGATAGTATCAGATTCGAAATAAAAATGGGAGAGAATGAATGGCTGCCGGTGTTGTCAGCAGATACAAATCATATAATACAGACAGCTGCTGAACATAAATTGAGTGCACATTTCAGAAGTATGGTGTGTAATGATTTAAATGCATATAACATGTTGAGATTTAAACCTCAATTTTTTGAAGATTTGGCGGACGGCAATACCTATAATATATATCAGATCAGATTGATCTTAAGATATAATTGCAGTTTATTGGATACTTTGAATTATCAGTTTGCTGTTCATCAGCGAATTACTAACATTGATTATAGTGTCCAGCAACCATGTCATTCAGGAGTTACAGATAACGGGACTGTAACACTTGAATTTGATGACAGGACAGGAGGGAAGTACTACAAAAGCAATAATAGTCCCAGTGGTTCGCATACTGTACGCAGTGATTTTGATATCAAATTATATAGAGATGGAACACTCAACGGTATATATGACGGATGTGACGAGCAAACATATACTGCTTCAGGAAATACCTTTACAGGATTACCTGCTGGAGATTATCGGCTGGAAGTAAAATGCGTATATAATAAGTTTGATTACGCATATTTTTATTATGATACGATAACTATTCATCCATTGCCCTCAGACTTCGGATTTTCAGATCAGTATTTTATCTGTCCTTCACAGACCGGAGTTACTTTGGAGCTGCCCGGTAACATAGAGGATATACAATGGACATCCTCTTGTTTCAGTCCGGGATCTAATACTCAAATAAAAACCTTTCCCAAAGGGACATACGTGACAGCAACTGCTAAATCTGTTGGGAAAGATTGTATTTTAAAAGATACTGCACTGATTGTGGATCTGTCCGGTTTTGACAGGACGGTGTATAAGATAGATTCAGTCATCAATATTTCAGCTTCAGAATTTTCGTCCAACTGGCCGCCCGCCTACATGCAGATGAGCTGGAATACAGAGGCAGATCTGTACAGTTTTAAATCATTACCCTCTTATCAGAAAGGTAGCTCAGGTATCTATCGCCCGGTGCATGCTTATGATTATCTGGATCAGAGGGTCCAGACCAGAGAGGCCAATCTTCCGAAAGTAAACCTGAAAGGAGATGGGGTGATCAATGATGTGAAATTTTTTGACTGGATGTATGGAGCAGATACATCCTGCCTGCCGGGTTGGATTTTAAATGCAACAATGACACAGTATAATTCCTCCGGATTTGATATTGAGAACAAAGACATTTTTGACATCCATTCCTCGGCTTTGTACGGCTACAGAAATCAATTACCCATCGCTGTATCTGCCAATGCCAAAACCGGCGAAATCGGCTATGAAGGATTTGAAGAATATACAGGCATCTCAGCATTGCACCAGCTGAACAATGCATCAGGAAATATTGATCTCGTTCCTCAGAGCATTGCAGCGGTCAGCGAACGCATTCAGCGATATCCGATCCTGATCGGCCAGGGGAATTATGCCTTATTATCTCTGGAATCTTTTCAGCAGTCAGACCTTTGTGGTGACGGCTGGATGAATGCGGATGTATATATTATGATTCCGGATCCGCTGACGGGTAAGGTCAATGATTTTACCTTATCTACCCGGACAAAGATTGTAGGAGCCTCCTGCGATAATGACTGGATGATCATTCAGTTTCCGGAAGAGATTCCGAATGTCTTTACACCCAATGAATGTCATCACTGGAGAGGCGAGCTGATGCTGAAAGAGCAGGTTCCGATGACCGGATACCAGCAATTAAGCTACCTGAGCATTGCAGATGATAAAGCGCATACCGGCAAAAGATCACTTCGGGTCAGCCCCGTTCCTCAGAGTGGTGAGGCTCCGGTCAGAATTACGAGCAGACAGCACAAAGTTCAGCTGGAACACGGTAAGAAATACCACATCAGCGCATGGATCCATCATGATGAGATGAATAATTACACGTCTTCTGCCCTGGAAGGCTATAACAGGGACAATGGCATCGGGATCAATGTTCAGTCCGGAGAAAATGAGTTTTTCTTTCAGCCTTCGGGAAAAGTGATCAGCGGATGGCAAAAAATCAGCGCATCATTTATTCATACCGGCAGAGACTCATACATAGATTTCTTATTTACAAATGAGCAGGAAATGTACCTGGATGATATCAGGATATTTCCCGAAGACGGCAATCTGCAGACCTATGTGTATGACCCGTCAGATTACAGGCTGCGTGCTGTGCTGGATGCAAATAACTATGCGACCATTTACATCTACGATGCGGAAGGAAGTGTATATGCTGTGAAAAAAGAAACAGAAGAAGGTATCCTGACCTTACAGCAATCCAATAATTATATCAAAAAGAACCAACCCTGATGAGAGCGGTCATATGCATATTGAATTTTTTCTTGGTGACAGGATGGATAAAGTCAACTACAGCCAATGAGCTGGACAGATTGCTGGCGGCATCTACCACCGGTTGCTTTGAGATGTCGGCATTCTATGCGGACAGCAAGGATCACTGCACCCGGGCAGAAGAGTACAACGGAAAGATTTATTCAACAGAAGACAGGCAGTACGCTGAATATAGCTTTGCTACTGTATTCTCAGATCAGAAGCATCATCTGCTGCTCAATCATATAGAAAAAAATGCGACGCTTTCTCTGCAGGAGCAGAATGCAAAGTCTTCGAAGGGAAAAAGTAAGAAGCTGAAAATTGAAGGCGTGGAAATATTGCCTGCGCAGCTGGAATATTATGTTGCTTCAGAGCGCATCTTTGAGGATAGCAGCCGTGCTGTTGTGATCGCTTTTCGCAATGCGTATGTCATCTATCATTATGTGCTGGTGAATATCAGCCCGGCAGGACAGCTGACAGGTGTTCTGTATAAATACTCGAATGATACAGAGTGGCAGTACAGCGAGCTGGTCTTTACGGGCTGCAGTTCTGCCCTTGCCGGAGAGCTGAGCGCAAAAGCGGCGCTGGACACTTTCCTGCAAAAGGAAGGCAAGGAAGCGTATCAATTAAAACCTCCCTATTCCACCTATAATTTTCATGGCCCGGAATATGTTTCAGAACGCTCAAAAAGGGGTAAGCCATGAGGTATTTGTTGAGTGTACTGGTATTTTTATGTATTAGCGTGAGTACATTTGCTCAGGATAAAGGCATTGT
>JBBCIS010000003.1:0-964422 GCA_037189845.1 bacterium | reverse complement strand
TCATGTCCGTAGGATTCATCAGACCCGAAAGGTAGGACTTCCAGACACCCGCCAGAAAACCGTCCGATGCCACCGTATCATTCACCTCCAGATCAAAATCTATCCGGTAATCTTTGCCTGGGGTCAAGGTAAAGTCTTTCGACAGCAAACCCACATAAGCATCTGCCATATCCTCCGCTTCCGGAGCTATTTCACTGAACCATACAGGATGCGACACCAGCTCCCCCTGCAGCGTATCCAGGGATAATGTCCCGAACTGTGCATTTGCCAGAGGTCCCCACTCGTTTTCCGGTACTGCATAATTCACATATTCCTCGCTCCATGCGCTTGTCCGCCAGCTGCTCACATACGCTTCCTCTGACTCTGGTACCACCTCACAGCTGTCGCTGCTGTAAATACGGTCTATCTCCAGGTCGCTGACATACAGCACCTGTGTGCTGTCACTGGTGAGCGAATGCCAGATATTCAGGGTAATGCTGTCTGTATAGGCATCAAACTCCACACTGTAAGTCCCCGATGAGTCCGGGTTGACATATGCGATCGAATACTGTCCCTCCCCTCTCAGTGCCGATATATACAGTCCCGCTTTCTCTGCTGATGCCCAGCTCTGGGTCACCTTCACGCTGAACCGGTATCTGCTGTTGCCGGAAAGACCGAACCTGTTGTGAAGGTTATAATATGAATTCATTCCGTAAGTTTCCGGAGAGAGCACCAGCCGGCTGTTGCTGCTGTCTATCCATATCCGGTCGCTCATGGCGAAGCCCGACGGATCTCCTGTGCTGAAGCCGTCCCGGTACACATGGCTGTATACCGGCGGAATCACCGCAGCACATTCTCTGAGCGTCACATCGCTGACACCGAAATAACGCTGCTCCGTCCGTGTGCTGTCTCTTTCTCTGAACAGCATCAGCGTCAGGCTTTCTGTATTCGCGGTCACCTCATATTCGTAATATCCCGTACTGTTCAGCGTATTCACATTCACCTTATTGTTCCACCAGATATTGCGGGCCATTTCCCCCGTTTCCGCGATCTTCAGATGAATGCCGTATAAGCCGTAAAGGCTGTCGATATGGAATCTGATCTTATACGCTTTCCCGGGCTCAGTATCAAAGTCCCGTGCCAGAATGATGTACTCTGATGCGATCGTGTCATTGGCCAGCACCGTCACGCTGCCCGTCAGGCTGTCCACAACCAGATCTCCCGTAGCGGCAGTCCTGTCTTTAGTCAGATGACCATAGACATACTGTCCCTGATCCAGCGCACGCCAGCCTTCCGCATTTTGCGAAAAATCCTGATCCAGCAGGAGCGTAGATGCAGGTGCCGGTAAATCTGTCAGCTGTGCAAGGCGGATATTGTCCACCAGGAAGCTTGAAGATTGATCGCTTTCCTCTAATCCAAATATCAGCAGCGTTAAGTCAGTGCTGTCAGGAAGCGTAAAATAGGTTCCGTGGTGAATCCGGTTGGAGATCAGTCCTGCTGTGACCATCATGGAATCTATCAGATCTTCTCCTGATTCCTCATCATCATCTCCGAACAGCTCAAAATCTCCCGAAAGAATGTCCGCAGTCCTTACCAGCGCATACAATCCCATCTCTATCGACTCTGCCCCGAACATATCCATCGATATCCGGTAGCCGCCTGCCGGCACAAATCCCAGGTCTTTTACACCCATGGTGATATTGACACCATTGAACAGCTTTGTGCTCAGCTTCAGCGTCCCCTCTGAAGCCCCCGATCCGGACCGGTCATACCAGTCCAGCCTGCCCAGCCTCAACTGGTTAAAGTGGGATGCCAGGAACAGCCGGCTCGTCCAGTCGCTGATGCCTTTTTTATCCGCAGAGCTTTCTTCTGCATTAAAATCATTACCGGTATGCAGCCTGCCGCTGCCCTCAGCCACTGTTTCCACACACTGGCCTTTTTCATAGCTCCGGCCCGGCATCAGCATCCCGAACGGATAGTAATCCTGCGTCATCAGCAGGTCAGACATATACAGCCCGTCTGCTGAACCGACAGGCAGGTCGCTCACAGTGGCAAGCACGTTGCCCAGGTGGTTGTTCAGCTCAAAACGCTTGCGGCCCAGCACCAGGTAATGGTCACCCGGCTCTCCGACCGCAGGAGCCCCACCGGCCATATACCGGTCCTGTATCATCCCGATACGGGACGAGCCGTACAAATGGTATTCTTCAGCAATATGAGATTCTTCCGGCTGTGATGCAGGATATTTGTGGCTGATATTTTCCGTGTACAGGACATTGCCCTGCGCATCTCTGACATACCAGGTGGTATCGGATTTTTTGTTTTCATCTTTTGGAATGACAATTTTCGCTACACGGTTGCCGGTAGGATCATAAAGGAACGCCAGATCCGGCTTGTCTGTTTCCGACTTATAGTGTATTTCTGATATTTTGCCGTAGACATTCCAGATGATTTTATCTATGCCTTCCTGCCGATCTTGGGTCAGATTGCCAATCTTATCGTACTCATAATTATCTGCAGTCTGCCCGTTTTTTATATCATGCGCATCCTCTTCGAGCGCAGCGTATGACGTGATGTGATCCTCTACGAAATTGAGTTGATTGTTGATTTTTTTCGAGGGAGGACCGCTTGTCAGATTGTAATTGTAGGTAAAATTGTCTATCTGTACAGGATCTCCGGCAGCACCCAGTGCATATCTGGTCAGGTGCTTAATATTGCCGTTGGCATCGTAGCTGTATGTCTCATCATAAGAACCTTTATAAGCCAGCTGACTGCCGCTCATTCCATAAGTCTGTGCTCCTTCGATCCTGTTGAGCTGATCATAGTTATATGCCATGATCTGTGTGCCGTTATTGGTTTGCATTCCGGCAGACAACGCAGGCGAGGGAGAGCCGTACCTGACATCCAGTGACTGGCCGATGCCGGTCTGCATCCAGGCGATATTGCCGTTGTAAAGTTCCCTGGCATGCTGCTTCAGGTTCAACGGATCTGTTGCATAATGATTTTCTGCTGTAGTCCAGATCTCTTCCGAGAGAGCATTGCCGCCGATAGGCGTATAATCATTTTTGAAATAACCGAGCATCACGCTGTATTCAGGAATACCTGTATACTCGTGCAAAGGATTGGGAACATCTGTATAGCTGCCGTCATCAGGCTTGTTGATATACTTGAGCCATCCCTGCAGCGTATAAGCGTAATCAATGCCCTGCACCTGGTCATGCCCCAGCTCCACACGTGCCAGCGGACCATGCGGATAATAGAAGTACCGGGCTTCGCACTGCTCTATATAGCCATCTCTGGAAGAAAAGACAGCCGTGATCCTGTTGTCGCTGTCATACTCATACCTGTGGGTAAAATATCCCCCTTTCAGACCTTCAGGCCTGTTGTTATCTTTGAACATTACCTTATTGACCTTGCCGCTGTACAGGTCAAAATCATAAGAAACGAGGAACTTACGAAGCTGATCAGCTCCGGCTTCCTTATACACCTGCCAGATGTTTCTGACATTGCCGATCTCGTCATAATCATACAATGCTGCTCTGTACCTGGGTGAAGAGCTGGAAGTGGCCGGCCGCTCATCCGGGCGATCATAATAAACAGATGCTGCTACCCTGTTCCTCAGGTGCTCACCCGAAGGCAGTCCCGGAATCCTGCTGTAGTCATACTGTGTCTCCGTGATCTGGCTGCAGTATTCATTCAGCTCATTGTTTTCCAGCGGGAAAGTGGACATAAGGCCCAGCATATCATCCATTGTTTTGTTGAGAATTCTATTGTCATACTCTCCTACAAATGAGATCCGCCCCTGCTTATCATAGATGGTAAAAGAATATTTATTGCTGTCAGCCTGCCGGGCATTCTGCGAGAACCGGAGTTGTCCGAGCCTATTGTACCAGGATCTGGATTCACCACCATCCGGGCTGATCTGGCGGACGGTCTGTCCCCGCGAGTTGTATTGATAGGTCGTCCTCATGCGATGCTCCGGTTCTTTCACAGTATTTAATTCCCCGTCTGTAAAGTATGCTGCATCCAGCAGATCTACTCCTTCCGGCGGTACGGTCTGCACCATGTTGTTAGCCTGATCGTAATAATACAAAGTATAGTGATACTGGCCATTCTGACCGGTATAGTTGAAATTCTCATTCAGACCGGACATGCATTGATTGAATAAATCACTGTACAGCTCATCTTTGAGCGCATCCACCATATTCTGATAGATGATTTTAGCCCGGTCTTTTGCATTTTGTCTAGCTTCATTCATACAGGATTCCAGCCATTGAGCTTCTGTGGGGATAGCACCCGGACAGATAAAGCAGGGGTCTTCTATCCTTCTCACGCCTTCTGTCAGCCCAAGATCCACGCAGACTTGATCATCTTCTTCATCGCATACGAGCTCTACAGCATATCTTCCTATCCCTGATGCAGGATATACAACCTGATCACAGGAATGCGGAATATTGGATATAATATAGTAATAGCTGAAATCATAGACATGGCTCTGAGCCGGTGTCAGGTTGTAAAAATCCACGCCGCTGCACCGGTTTTCAGCAGCACCGGCACAGGATATCTCCGAACAGGGAAACCAGCCCATGCGATCCGGAAAATAGCAATAGTTAACTTCATCACCACTCAAAGTAAGCCTTTTTTCACAGGCACAGGCATCTTCATTTTCTATCTCCAGATTCTCAAAATATGCTTCCAGTAATGGATTGATATCTTCCGGAGTATAGCTGAGAGATATCGGACTGAGACCATCAAGGCTTCTCTGCGTATTGACATCACCCAGATTACCAAATGTTTTCAGCACCTGGTCAGGATCTGCCTCATGCAATTCAAATTCAATATATTGTATACCGGCAGGCGTATTGACTTTCAGATCACCGTAATGCTGTCCCGGAATACCACCGTAAATTTTCAATGCCCCATCTATTTCTTCGCGGTGATACCAGCCGCCATCAGGATCTTCTGCATTCAGAATGGCGATAATATCATCCATATCACTGACTGTCTGCCCTATAGAAACTGTAGTATTGCTGATCTCCCATTCCACCAGTGTCACAGTACCGGAAAAAGAGAAAGGATCCGGCATGGTGGCAGAGTATCCATGTGAAAAACTCGGATCCAAGATCAATTCCATTCCCTGGTAATGCTGATAATTTTCTTCTATCATTTCTACCAGATCTTCATGATCTGTAAAGAAAGGAATGCCTAATTTATCGGCGGTTGCTTTATTTCCAAAGCCGATGACTGCACCATTATCGCTGACGTTCTGAACGATACCTTCCCCATCGTAATAACGAATTTCTGATTTACAGCTGCTGCAGCCTGTTTCTACCAGGTTGCCCATCTGATCATAACATTTCAACAAATTAATATCTATATCAATTCCGTTAGCCACACGGGTGGACGTCATAGAATATTGATGGTTTTCGGGATAATAAAACCACATGGCTAATCTGAATGGATTTATATCCTTACTGGAGCATCTTCCATGTTTAAAACTGATACCATTCTCTGCTATCACTTTTCCCCTTAGTATTTCTTTGAATTCCTCATCTACCTTTTCTGTTAATACTTCAAAAGCCAAATTTCCCCAAAAGTCATTTAAATTCAAAGGAATAAACTGGCCACTTTCACATCTATCATTAGAAGTATAAGTGTAATCCGATTGCTCTCCTATGTATAGGTGTCCGGTATGTACCGCACTGAATGCAAAGAGTGCCAGCAGGTAATTCAGATGGTCGGACTTTTGCTCACTGCCCACATATTCGTATTGTAACTTCGGAAAGATCTGCTCCAGCGTTTCAGCAGATATCACACACGTAAACTCGTCCTGAGGTTCCACAGTTTCCGGAACCAGCCATTCATCGAGCAATGCCATGATCTCTTCTATCTGCTGCTGACGTATGGTTTCATCTTCGGGATGCAGAAAGCCCATAGGATTGAGATATCCGTTGCCGCAATTGGTCTGGCAGATCTCCTGCATATCAGCAATCATGCCTTCTATAAGAGCTATATCGCCAGGGTCATCGCTTTCAAAAACTTCATTCAGCGCAGGGCACTGGACTGCCAGCATACCCATCCACATCCGGGCATTTCCATTACAGGCAGAGCGGCATACATCACCGGCAATATCCTGGTGGTGATCCCGTACAAATTCAAAATCCATCATTTCAGACAGATCTTCTACAATAAAATTTTCATCTACATCATCATAAAAAGTAATGCCATTGTTCTTTTTATACTGAACGATCTGCGCATATCTTTTTGCCTGATACAGACTTTTGTAGAGCTCCCATTTTTGTTTTTTGAGCTTCGCCAGCTTATCAGGGTCATCGTTATGGGGCAACAGAACAGCCAGATCATCCCTGACACTTTCCACATCCTTGAAAACATATTCTCTGAACGTTTTTAAGGGTTGTGACGTGCTGTTGTCTTCATAAGCCAACGCCTCCCATATATTGTATTCGACATCATTTCCTGATGAATTTTTTCCTACTACGATTTTCAGATGCTGGCTGACAAAATCAGGAACGATCTCAGTGACGGGATCCGGACTGGAGCCGTATGGTGCGCCATTTACAGCTATGAACCCGGCTGTTTTAGCAGCATCCCAATCTGCCGGCGTTTCCATAGCATACTGGTATATATTCAGCCTGATTCCCTTATCTGTACAAAAGCTGTAATGACCATACTCTCTGTGGCGGGGTGCAAAAAGTGTTGCAATGTTGTCATCCCATTTTGCGGCAAGGATTTCTTCAATCTCTGAGCTGGTTTTACCATCCAGCGATTGCAGCAGCTCCTCATAATAAGCTGCTGTAAATTCTGAATCTGCACCCGGATCATAATCGCTCAGCAATTCATAAGTGGCAGACTGGCAGCTAACAGATTCAAAAAACGGACCTCCCGGAGCGAGCTGGCTTTTGATCTGTTCCAAGATCCCTTCGCATTCACTTTCTGCTACTTTTGAGAACAGCTCTTCAGACAAATCCGGATCCGCACAGTAGGACGCCATACATTCCAGTAGCTTCATTTCCCTGTATTCGGATTCAGACATTTCCTGCTGGGGATTAAAATCCTTCATCAGCTCCTCTACATATATGCCGCATCTTCCTTCACAGGTACATGGATTCACCTCTTCAGTAATACTGTTGGCAGCATCTTCCAGGAAGGTCTCATAAACAGGTAGTATCTCTGATGCAGCCTGCTCAATAAGCGCTTCTATGACTCCGTCTGACAACGTCAGCTTCTTAGTTACCACATAATTACCTAAGTCATTGAACTCAGCGGTAAAAGTTACCGGAGCCACGGAATATGTATTGCCGACCGGGCATTCTTCCAACACGGCGGCAGGCTCTATTTTTTTTCTGTATACATAAGGATTGTCTTCAGGCTGGATACCTCCCCACTCCAATGCGACCGGTTTGCCGTCCGGATCCGTGATCGCAATTTCCAGATCATAAATACAGGCAGCACAGACCGGCTGTTCTTCAAATGAGCCGGTAGCAGCTTTATTGATGATACCGGTCAGATCGTATGAAAAGCTGTACTCACCGAGATGGGTATTGAGGATGGTGGTATGCGTCACACTCTGCATAGCAGCTTCATCTATCTTATTATTTTCATTCAGGCTGATCGTGAAGCCGCCTTCTGATCTGTAATTGTCTAATTGTTCCAGGTTTTCAGGTTCTGCTCCTGCCAGACAGGTGGCGATCGTATTGCCTTTCATATCCACATAAGAAATGGAGATCTGCCCGTTGGGATCTACCGCCATATTTTTTTTGTAAAAAACGGATTGGCCTACATTGCTGCCAAACATCCTTCTGAGCTCCGTGCCCGACGGAGTTCCGTAAAACATTCTGCTGAATCGTTTTTGCTCATCATTCAGGGCAAAGGTTTCGCCTACTCCTGATTGAGCAACCGTCCTTCCAGTTGCGTCCAGTGAATATCTTACCTGTGTGGTCACGGCACCATTTGCATCCGGTATTCTGCTCAGATCCGCTTTTTTATATGTACTCAATAAATGGTTATGTTGTGAGTAGTACATTCCCGCTCCGCTTTGCCCATATACTTTTCTCTGCAACTGAGATTCAAAATCAAAATCTGCTTTTGAATAATTAACGGAAGGGGCTGTTGCACTTTTGGTTAAATTACTTCTGTATTTAAGTCCCTCATTATCCATAAAAGGCACCGGCAATACATTCACTACCGGGCGGCCTTCATAATCGTACAATGTCTCTGCAAAAAGGGTGAGCTTATCTGAGCTTAAATGAGTAGCCACCTGCTGAGGCCGCAACATTTTATCATAATAAGTAATGATCTCTTTCTTCTTGCCGCCTTCTGCGAAAGTGAGCGTTTTCTCCCAGTTACGGGCAGCCTCAAAAGGAGCGATATTTCCTCCGGAAGCAATATTGATGGTCTTATGTGTGCTCCACAATCCGAATGCGTATGTTTCAGGATCGGAATAGATGTGCCGCCCTACCGGACGAATTCTGTAATACAGCTGACCTTCCGGAAAAGTAGGGAAGAGATCATAATACGTGTCATAAGTGCTGACCCTGACTCCCTGGGCAGAGAACAATCTGTTATAAGCTTCCGTGCCGGAGGGTACTGCTGTATATTTATCTATAAAAACATATTCCAGCTCATATTCATAAGCGCTGTGAAAATGCTCCCAGTGAAAACGTACAGATCCGTCATTTAAAAATTTATGATCAAAATGTGTAATGGCTGCATCGGTGATCATCTTCGGCCGGAAGAGTATCTTATTGTTCAGCTCCAGTCTGAAATCTTTCTGAAACTGCTCTGAAGGAACCACTTCGGTCGTGTTTTTGTAAAAGCTGATCCGGGTCACATATAAGGACATCTCTGCCATTCCCTCATGCACATTGAGTGCCTGATAGACAGGAGTCTGCTCTGTCAGCGAAAGATAAAGTGTTCCGTCTTTTGATGCATGGTTGCTTCCGGGTGCATATTCTATTTTATAATGGACCTGTACCATATCTGCCTCAAATTCAGACACTGGCTGCAGATCTGTGTGCTCCGTTCTGTTATACAGCAAACTAACAACAGCACTATACTGATGCTTGTCAAATGTCCTGTAGCTGGTTATATCTTTTACTTTCAGTGAAGTCCAGGTACCCTTATTGACCTCATTCAGATCCAATTGATCCAGCAGACGCTCTCCGTTTTTGCCATCATGAACTGCTATAGGGGTCTGCTCGTCTTTCAGCAATACTTTTACAGACGCCGGTGTACTGCAACCATACTGATTGGTCACCAGTACGCTATACCTCCCGGGTTCATCTACTACTATCGAATTAGCCTCCACCCCGTTCATCCACCGGGCGATATCGTGCGAGCCCAGATTTTTTACCTCTAACAATACATTTTCATCCCAGTCCAGCTCTACAACCGGATGTTCAAATGCGGGTTGCGGCTTCGGTCTGTCAATCACCTCCACGATAGCTTCACTGCTGCAATTTGCCATGTTGGAAGCAATGAGCTTATACTTACCGGGTACTATAGTTGTCAGCTGCTGCCCTTTTGACAATATTTCAGGTTCCCAGCGTCCGTTGACTTCTTTTTGCCAGGCAAATGACAAGCCTGTCTGCTGGGCAGTATTCAATCCGCTGGTCAGCGTAATGTATTCTCCTTCACATTTATCTTGTTCAGATGCTCCTAAATTCACCGGAGGAACTCCGCCGGCGGCTACTACTATCGGACTTTCCAGTGTACATCCGTTGACTTCAGCTGTGACTTTGTATATTCCTTCTTCCAGACTATTAACGTAAGCGTTTGGAAGACCAGTCATTTCTTCGTAGGAGCTTCCTGTCTTTTCCCACCACTTCACAGACAGATTGTTGGGAAAAGTAGTTGCCGAAACAACTTTGGGAGTAGTTCCGCTGCATGGTTGCATGATGCCGCTATATAAGCTTGTAAAGCTCTGCTTGACATCAAACCGGATCACCGCAAGGATGTTATTCCGGTTTTTTGTTATAACAACAGGAGTGGTTTTATTCTCAAGCCATTGTGATAAAGGAATAGAATGCTCCCATTCTATTTCTTGTGACTGACAACCGTTACCGGAAAAATGAATGGTTCCTGATATTTTAATTCTATCTTTACGAGAAAGGCCGGTTACTCCACATTTCTCTAATACCATATTAAAGGGCACTCCAAGGTATTCTTTCATAACTGGATTTTGCCATATTTTTATTGATCCGAAAGAATTCTCTGAAGGAACATCCATAGCAAGATCACCGATACTTATTTTTTCAATAGTAATAACAGGATCCGAACATTTTTTATCAAAAACAAATACGACCGTCTCTTCGGACTTATTTAGCTCTAGCTTATAGTATCCGGTTTCATCACCGAATGTCAGTAGCGGAATCAAAGCTACTGATAGCAGCAGAGAAAATTTATATATAGCCTCCCTTGCCAATGTAATTCCTGTCAGGTTGTATATCAGATCATATACACTCCTCCATTTTTTTGCTATAGTAAAGCTCTTTACTATGTGCATGAATTTTAAACCGGCAATCTTCATAACTACATTTTTTCTAAAGTGTACGTAGAATAGTTGGGGGAAACCTGTCCGCCCGTAAAGTATCTTCCTCTGTTAAATATGCTTTGATCCACCTGAGTTCCGGTAAGGAAGCTTTTATAATGATACGTAATCGTTTTATCGCTCTTCTTCTGGAAGTAGACTGCTTTTGAAAGTGCTCCGTTAGCAGCGAAATAGATTTCTATCTTATGGAAGTATATTTTAGGAGCATCAACGTTCAAATGAAATGTAACTTTCTTACCTCCCGACATCTCAGTGATCTGGACTGAAGTTGTATCTTTCATCAGCATACTGAAAGCATCCACAGGTCCGTTGGGCAAATTTGCGGCAGGATTATTTTCCAGCGAATCCAGCCTTGCATAGCTGATTGTCCGGAACATGTGATTGACAAAAACCAGATATTGCCCGTCCTGAAGCACTTCAAAGCTTCCCTGATTGAAATAGATGGAATCTCCCTTTTGAGAAAGAGTTACATGAACACTGTCACCGCTGTATGGATGGCTGACTTCCCCGTTATGGATGGTAAATTCCATCGTATAGGAATCCGTATTCTTATATGCTGCAAACAGAGAATCCAGCAGTGATTCATTCGTATCTGCATATAAGCCCGTTACAAACAGCGTATATATTAAAAGCATCAGCAACTTTTTCATTCTTTATGGTTTGGGTTCTAAATAACTTTGATTTACCTGCAGGGTTTTAATGCCTTCAGCTGTTTCTTTTTTTACCTGAAACAGCTTGCCCTCATCATCATACTTATAAATTGTGGCAAAATTGTTCTGATCAAGCGTCGCCTCCACTCTGTATGTAGACGGGTCATACACGTAGGTCTGTATATTTCCTTCTTTGGGAAAAATCCTGATGTCATCCAGATAAAAATCATCTGAATTTCTGAATACAAAGGATAGGTTTTTGCTTCCCTCAGGATACGTAAAAGTATGCTCCAGCTTCTGCCAGCCTTCTACAATAGCTCCGTTGGGCAGAAAAAATTTATGTATCGTTGAAGTTTCCAGATCAAATTTCAGCTCTATCCCCATATCTTTTTCTTTAAACCGCTTATGGAGGCTGTTGGGAGTCAGAAGCTCTGATCCTGCTGTTTTTATCCAGGCGCTGATGATGTATTCCTTGCCTTCGGATAATTCCAGCACATTCTGCTTCATAGTGACCGGGGCTGGGCACGGCTCAATCTTCAGGCTTCTGTTTCCTGTATGTGCGATATCTCTTACTATTTTTATATTGCTGTATTCTTCTTCTTCGACATGTATCTCTTCGATAATATGAATCTGGCCCTGCCAGTACTCACAACGGTCAGCAGCGTCATAAATTTTATCCGGCAATTCCAGCATCAATCCATAGTCATAACAGAATTTTTTTATAATTCCGGCTGACATCGTGAAAACTGCCGACTTGCTCTTCTTATCAATGACTTCACCGGATATTTGAGCAGGGACATCCACTTCTATGATAACTCTTTTAAGCTGCTCTTCTGAGTATTTCCCTTCCGGAATATCTGTCAATATGTATCTTCCGGAGCCTGCCAGTATATTATAGGTGTGGTACTTTTCCAATGTGACCTCTTCCTGCAGGTTATATAAATCCAGATTGCCCTGCATGTTATTGAGCGGAGTTACGGTTCCTGACTCCGGATATTCCTCAAATCCTTCAAACCCGATTTCCCTGTTTCTGGCATTTACTGCTACTCCGACCGGTATACTGCCATCAAATCCAAAAATCGTGGCTCCGAAATTATCCATCAGATCAATACCCTCAATGGCCTGTCCGGAGGTATTGTATTTGAGTATTCTTCCATTATTGACCCACTTGGGAAATGATATTTCAAATCTGGGGTGTGTCCAGTTGAAAGATGCTACATCATTGATCACTCCATCGGTTTTAAGAATAGGCACAGGAACATCTTCCTCATCATTTGTCTGGACACGCTCATCGAGATAATCATGTACGGATCTTATCTTATAGGACCCTAGTTGTCCGGCAGAGTACATATCTTTTTCTATCATCGCTCTGTAGCCATCCGCATCCTCAAACCGCTCATCTACAAAATCTTTGACCCAGGTAGCCCGCATTTTTGTCGCACTGATCTGCAGCACATTTTGTAGCAGATCCGGATCCAATAGTGGCGGTTGAAAGTCCGGAACCTCTATGCTGGCTGTAGAAATACACCCGTTTTCATAAACTCCTGTGACCGCCTGATCACAGTAAGGATGACCCGGGAATATTTTTTTCTTATCTCCATCTTCTGCTTCTATGTCAATTGGATCTCCATTTTCATCCAACAGCTTGGGAGGATTCCATGTCCAGTAATCTATATTGCTCACATAGTCTCCGGGAGCTTCAGCCTGCAATAAGTAAGGTGCGTCATTACAAATTGACGGAAGGTAGGTTAAGGTGACGGGAGCAACATCTTTTGCTGTCATAATGACAGGCTTGTCCCATGGTGTAACATCATAGGTGGACGTACCCCATACTAACCAATCACCACTTATCCCTGAATAGACATTCCGGACTCTGTTATTCGGTACAATCCTGATCCAATAAATACCACATGGTACTGAAAATTCACCTGTCTTATTATAATCTTCAATACTTCCTCCCTGCTTAGGTATTTTTTTGAAAGGCAATAGATGTAACACATTGTTTTGTTTGAAGGCATCAAATATAGAGCCCAGAGCTCTGATGATACCCGGATAGTTTGTTTCATAAAACTCCAGTTCACTACAACCCATCTCAAGTCCATATAATTCATAAGCATGTCCCTGACGATTGGAGGATGACATCCATGGTCTTCCTCCGGTTACGCTTTCAATTTCTATTTTTCCCAGCTTTTGTGGCGGATCAACTGTTATTTCAGATAAATCTTTACAGGGGTAGGTGATCTCAACATCTACTGAGGATATATCAGGGAAAACATGGAATTCAGTAATGATATCTGACATGTAAGAGACCTCGCCGGAGAGCAGGACTCCGGATGCACCCAATGGCCTTTGAAGGCCGTCCTCTACTCGGAAATCTCTGTAAGTCTCTCTGACCATATATTGATATTTTGTAAAGACTGGCTCTTTATCATTTATATCCGGGATATTTTGATAGTACATCTTCAGAGGAGGACAGGTAGACCAGAAAGTATTACTATTGTCAGAATAGAAGTTGCTTCCCTGATCATAATATTGATTACAGATAGCCATTTCAATTCCGGTGTTATCAAAATATCCCTTTTCAATAGCAGATGGAGCAGGATAATAAACAAATCCTTTGTCATTCAGATAGCCCGATCTTTTTTCAGTGGTAAATACGACCTCGAATTCGTTTAGATGGGGCTCCGGAATGCCACTACCACCGTAATACTGCTCAACTCTTTGCAGCAGTTCCCACTTCACTAATGTGAGCCCGTCCAGATAGTTCTCTTCTTCATAATAATTAGGTGGACTCCTTCGGTCAATGGCATTGTATTGGTCAATATTATTGCAGCTTCTTCTGTTTTGGTACCATAGGGTTTCTTCATAATTCAATACTGCATTAGGGTCTAATCCTCGTACTATAGAGTTAATATCACTGTCTATCGTAAAGACCTTGCTGGATAGCTGCTTAAAAGTAAAATAATCACTACCTACTACGTCTAAAACTGTTCTTACCGAAGGGTTATCTCCTTTGAGGTTTATGTTTGTATAATTTTTACAGCCTTCGCATCCGTCAGGCGATAAATTTCCGCAGTCCGGTAAAGTTTTACAATAATCAGGCTGTTGTACTAAATTGGCCAACTCTGGTATTTCCTTATAGGGGTTCAGAATATTATTATTTACTGATCTTGAATAAGTCCTCTTTATTCTGTCATAAAAATTAAAAACTACCAGATTGGGCATAAAACATTCATATCTAACAGTATAATTTAGCTTAAAACTTTGATCTCCTGAGGTACTGGTAACATGAGCATCATTGGTAAAATCAAATTTTGAGCAATCCTTATAATAATCAGGCACCAGCTTGCCGATACAATCCGGGCACTCTATCTCATTTATATCATAATCCGGATACAGATCTTTAAGACTTATTGTGTTTGTCACGGAAGGAAGGATAAAAGTGCCATCACTGCATGAATTTAGTACTGACATGCGTATAGGGACTATCCTGGGCTGCATCACCACCTGAACTTTCACCTCATTGGGCTTTATCTCTGCGTAGTTGATATCCCTGGAATATAATAATTCATTTATACTGGCATAACTGTGTGTTTGTCCAAGAGCATTGGTGATTCTGTTTGCAATCGTGCTATTATTGATAAATGTATCTCTGAGTGCATAGCAATGTGAATAGGTACTGATTACTTCATCTGCACTGCCTGCTTTTTCAACAAGATATGTAACACTGAAATTCATGAAGAAAAGAACCGTATCATTATCATTAGTCGTAGGAATATTATTCAGGTTGACGCTGTATTCCACATTATTCAGGTCTATTCTATACCTGTAAAAAAAATCAACGGGATCTTCCTCTTCTTGTCCTGCAACATTACTAATACTGAGAGTCAGCATCATGTTGACAAGAAATATTTTTAACAGTGGTCGCATATCAATAGATTATTATTTAAGAATTGTTTTACTGCCGATCATCACATCCAACTGATTTCTATCAATAGGACGATATAAAAACAGATCACACCGGGTAGACATTCCTTCGAAAGCATCAGATACCCCCCGGACATCAATTTCCATTTGACGACCTGATTGATTGACTATAGTTCCTTTGCTATGGAATGGTGAGCCGGAAAAAGTACATTTAACGCTGACTTCATCACCTATTCTGTAACTTCTGCCACCCCTCGCCACTCTCAATAAAAAGTTCCCGGGTTTAAGCTCATCAGCGATAACAGTTGCAGGAATATCTTCATCTTTGATACCTATTCTTTTATAGACCGGTCCCATCTCTTCATAATGCCAATATGCGGGCGTAGTGGAAGATTCCAATATATTTCCGTACTCATTGATTATCGTTTGTACAATAGGCTGACCAGTCAGCTTATCCAGAACCTTTGTCTTCGTAGAGACTGTGGCACCATCTGTCATCTGAATCGTTTCATCTACCAATCCGGTGCGGTATATTATCTTATTGGTCACTGCTGTCTGTACGACTGATTCAGTAACAGAGAAATTAGGAATTGCTAAAGGAAGCGTTAAAATGACGAGAGGAACCACAGAAATTACAAATGCATCAACATTGACATTGAGGTTGCCGCTATATCCCATAGAAACACTTTCTCTGACATCATTGACAATTTCATAATCCAGACCAACAATGTAATCGTTATACAGCCTGCCACTTTCATCCATTACGTCTAATCCTTCATTGACCAATTGCCAGGCATCATAGCCATTCACATTACTTTTTCGCTTTGATTTGTAATTGTAATAGGTTCCTGAAATTGCGTCACTTATTATTTTACCTTCTTTGGAAATAGCAAATGCCTCTATGCTCTTCGGTTTCCCGTGCATATCATTTAATTCAATAGAGAATCCCTGGGTTCCTCTGAAATAATCTTTGGTAGAAGAATACATCGGAGTATAGAAAGTTTCAGATTTCTTTGTAGAAGTCTCATCCAATTGTGTGAAATCAGTGATCACAGGGAATTCTTTTGCAGTATAAAACTGGTAGACAGATTCTCCTGTAGTGGGTATTTCTGCGCTGAGATCTCTGCTCAGCACTCTGTCAGTTGCAATACTTCTCACAATAACTTTCCTATATCCAACCGATGCGCTGGGATACAATGCCTGATTGAATGGCATTTCAGTAAATAGCTTATAATTAGCTCTTATTTTCACATCTACTTCAAATTCCAGAGGCTGTTTCAATGCATTTTCCTCGCCGCCCAGGCTCGGTTCAAATGTGGCCACTCCTGAGCTTGTTATTATACCTCCCTCATCAATCGTATAGTCATAGACAACACCGACAGCGTCATCTAAAGGAGTTGCCGCGGATTCTCTCAAAACCACCTTTCTGATTCTATGTCCGCCACCATATTTGAAATGCTGTATTTTTCTTTCATTATTTGCAATATCAATAATTTCGTTTCTTGAATTTTGGCTATTCAGGCGGATATAGGATTCATCAGCATGCATCTCTGATCCATAATCTTTTTTTCTACACGTTCCATAGAAACCATTGATAAATACTGCCATTCCCTTAAAGGGTGTTATCAGACTCAGCAGCATATCTTTTATCATTGCCTCCGATGGATCCGCATCTGAATTCTGATCTATTTTTGACTGCACACCAATTATTTCAGGCCTGTTTAGCTGAAGAAAATTCCAGGCAGCCACTCGGAATGGGTGATCATTAAACTCCTTATCCTTGACCTTCACTTTTTTAAGAATCAGTATGCCCTTGGTATATCCGCCTTTGCCGGCATCATAGCTATCCGGATCTATCTGTATCGTGCTACTGTTAGACTTGTCCACCTGAGCATACCCAGATACATACTCAAATGAATTATTGGAATGAATATCAATTTTGGCTTTAAAAAAGACATACCCACTTTTATCCAAAAAACTACTCATGTATTTTTGAGCCGCAACCTGAGCATTCACTCCAGCTCCTGTATTCGTAGATATGTATGTTTCAGGTAGCTCGAAATATACTTTTGTATTGTTTTCCTCGTCCAGCTCCGTCTTTGAATCAATTTTATATAGCTGCATTGCAGGCTTATTCTGTACATAAGCATAATCATCCATTTCGTACTCAAGATCTATTATAGAACCGGAAGGCAACTGAATCTGATTCAGATTCCACATTGCGGCATTTCTGTCATGATTTGCTTTGCTGTTGGTTTGATCCAGATACGGAAACAGGAAGTTTTTTTCAGGATCTCCGTCAGGATGCTTATAGGTACCCCATATATCCTGTGCATATGGATTATAGTTACCTTCATTTTCACCCTGATAATATCCGAATTCATAGAAGTTATTTACAGCCCTCGTGTTATTACGATATTGAAATTTTACCTTTTTCAAGGTCAGCTTTCCTGAACCCGGGGCATTCAGATATCCATTACCTGCCGGACTCTTTTTATTTTTTATTCCCGGACACAATGAATAGTCATATTCAAAATAAACAGTTTTAATCGGTACCGGATGAAGTGGATTTGCTTTCAATTCAGCTTTACTGAATAATTCGATCTTTTCGATACAATACCCGCCATGCAAACCGGAGACAGTCGGATTACTGATAAAGCTTCCCTGACCGGGAGCTTCCAGATTATCTAATCTTTTCTTCAAATGAAATCTTGCAATATGCGTTTTGGTTTCTGCTGTCCGGAGAAAATAGTTTTCCCTTTCCCCATATATATAGCTCCCCATATCATCCGCAGCAGTTGACAGCATGCCCGGTGCATAGTTAAAGCCGGAGTAAGGCATCCTCCATTTATAATCTGCATCTTTATAGTAACCAAATTTCACCCAATAACCCAGGTCATCATCAGTGATTCCGTCGTTTTTTACATCCACGTAATCAACGCCCAGCACCGATGTTAACGGGAAACAATGCGCATAACCGGGTGTGGATGTTTCGTTGAGCCTTTGCGGGCTAAATACTCCCCCCTTCTTATACAGATCGTCAACTGATGTTTCATTTCTGTAAAGAGTATATCCATTTCCTCCCTGATTTGCTTCTGACAGGCTGGCTTTGACACTGAAGCTGGTTTCAATATTCACTTTGTTTTGCACAGGTAATGCATAGACATATCTAAGCCCGTCATTTTTATAGGCAACAAATCCGGCAATATGATGAGCTTTTGTATTCCTGACCAGACTTTCTTTGGAACTAAAATTCTCGACCGCTGTATAGTTTTCTATCAGAAACTCTTTGAATATCGGCGACTCTTTGTTAATCATTTCGTTTTTTACTTCCAGCACATAATTCGATCTCGGTACCCTATCATTTTTATCGTTTTTAATACTTACCTGCCTTCCGGATTTATCCACGTAAGTACTGGAGAGATCTTCGTATATGGAAGTTATTAACTCGCTTTTGACCAAACCGTTTCTTTTTAATCTCATGGGAGAGGATCCGGCTGTATATTTTTGAAACTCTGCTTCCGGATAAGCCCGCAGCTCACCATGTACTCTATAGTGGTATGGTTCGTAATCCTTTTGGAAATTCTCATTGGTTTGGGAAAATGAGTTTGTAAAGCTTCTTCCTTCACCACTAAGCATGCCCCACGCTCCAGATCTGGAGGTAGAATTAGAAAAACCTCCGGAACCTCCACCATGCAGTAAGTTACCGCCCCCTACATCAACCCCGAGATTCAGGTTCCTGATTTTATTGGTACGTTGAGGATCTCTTACAAAACCCGCATTCGCTTTATGTGGTCTTACCATTTGTCCGATTCCTTGCCCCATTACAGTCCAGGTGTCATAAGAGTAGCTTGGGATGGCCAATGATTTTGTGTATTTGTTTACACCACCATCTCCTTCCCTGTTGAAATCCATTAAAGCTCTTGGGTCTCTACCGGCTTTATCCGAATGATTATATCCATAGACAGGATATGGTGTTGGCTTATTTTTATTTAGCAATACTTCCTGTCTATAAAACCCGCCTGCTTCGAAGTTAGGATGTCCACCTACGATCTCACCGCCCAGCTTCACATTTACGTTGGTAGCAAAGCCACGTGTTTCAGAATTAATACTGGGTGAAACTACAGGACTATTGGTATGACCAAAGTTAAATCCTCCTGAGACTGATGCAATATTCGGATCAGGGATTGCCGGACCTTCATTCGTTTTTGTGTTCTTCGCTTGCCCGTCCTTTACCGCATTACCATTATCTTTCTTTGATGCCCTTTTCTCCTTTATGGCAGCCACATTTTTTGCTGTTACACTTGCCTGCATACTATATCCCAATCCTTTATATCCTTGCATCGAATTAAATGAAGCTCCCAGGTTCATTCCTAAATTCATATAGTCTGATTTAGATGTAAGTGAGATACTCGGGCTGATATCTACCCCCTCTTGGGTGTTCATTGTTACATCCAGTCCTAATCCTCCCTGTGCAATGTTCCCGATAGAAAAAGCTTTGATATTGACCCCAAAACCAATACTATACCCGATTCCTTTGTAGCTATTATAAAACACCGAGACTGATCCGAAGTCCACAATATCCCGGCTGAAAATCTCAAAATCCGGAGAGTAAGAGAGACCTACTGTAAAGTTCCTCTTCATATCTTCTCTTACTGTGATATGGTCGCCTTTGGAACCATCAAACTCATCCGGTACCCCGCGCATATTTCGGTTCATCGCTCCGACATTGAGATCCCATCCAAGTCCCACCCAGCTTGCTTCCTGCTCCATAGTGATCCCGGAGGTATAAGATAAGTTGAGAGGATAGCCTCCATTAGGACCGGGAAGCTCAAATAATGGGATATTATATGCCATATCACCTGAGAAAATATTGACCATGTCCGTAGCAGAAGCCGGGGTAAATTTTTGAAACTCCGGTTGTGAAGGACCTGATGTCAGTGCCATTGCCAGAGGTGGATAACAAATATCCAATGTCATCATTATTAATAAAATCCATGCAATCTTATGTCTGAACCATCTATTTGCCATTGATTTATGTTTTAAGGTTGAAACGCATTTTTACCGGGGGGAAACCAAATTCTTTTGCATGGTATACCAGTAATATCTCTTTGTCTTTTGATATTTTTTCGGGATAATCGAAGTGGAGATGGAGGGTAATGTCACTGGTCAGTCTGTAATTCCGTTCAAAAAATGCACCGATACATTTTTGTTCTCCGCCATCATATTCCAGCCAGAAATCGTTTTCTACCTGATAGGAGAAATAATATATCCTGTCCAGATATCTTTGCTGCTCTGTGATCCCGTATTCCAGTATATAAATACTGTCTTTAGTAGAAATTTTATATGTAAAGTCTATACCATTATTGATATCAGCACTTTCAAGGCGGGCATTTAGGATAATATTTCCTATCGTTTTTTCATTACTTTCAATATTCTTTTTCTGACAACCGGTTGTCAAAAAAAGAAATATCAACAGATATAAGAAACCACTACTTCTCATTATACTTATTATTCACGTACTCCAGCAGCTTGTCTGTAATATCTTTACTATCCACCCCATACATCATTGTGCCTGAGCCATTTGCTCCGAAAATATATTTGTATCTTTTTTCTTCTCCGAAATCAATGATATACTGATTCAATAAATTCCAGGATTGCTCCTGAATTTCCGACATGTATTGATTGGTTTGTTCCTTATAGATATAATGCAGGCTATCCCTGACGTAGCGTGTCTCTGAGAGTTCTCTCACCAGATCCGTTTGTTTGTTTTTTGTTACCAGACTATCCAGAATTACCAGCCGTGCGTTTAATGTGTCCAGATGCCGGTGGAGATCTGACATATTGCCTTCTGCTTTTTTAATCAGCTCCTTAGTACCTGCGAATTCTAAAAACAACCTGTTATTGTCAATGAATCCATCCTTATTAAAGGTAACTGTCCATAGTAAAATAATAGCAGCAGCAATAACCGATGAAATAACTACCAGCAGAATACTTTTATATCTATTCATTTTCCCACCTGAATTTTAAGGTTTTCTTTAGATCTTTTCCGTTGACAGCCTCCAGAAATAATACTTCGGAAACTTCTATATTGCTATTCACTTCCTGAAACAGCTCATCCCAGTTCAGGTAATTGCTTCCTTTTTTAAGCGCGAATGTTTTTTCTGCTATCAGATTTCTTTCCCAGTCATAAATTTTACATTTGATCTGATCATTTTCATAAGGACTGAAATAATGAAACTTTATATCTGCGCCCCATTTCTGAGAAAATACTAACGGAGTTGCATCTGATGGAAAGTCGAAATATCCGGCACTTTCCGCATTTACCGTATTCTCAATAGTACAATTGATTTTGAATCGAAATGCAGGTGATGTATGGACTCTGGTATATCTTTTATTGCTTTCTGTATACTCTCCCCTGGTTCTTTGTATGGAGTTTTTATATAAGGTAATTTTCCATACATATTGCCCGCAGGCAGTCCACTCTCTGTAATCTACATAAACCTGATTTTGCCAGATATTGAATATACTGGTTGCCCAAACAGGATTGCCTACTAATTGCCCATTGTTATCGACATTGAATACTTCTACTCTGGTTAAAGTGATCTCATTGGTGTTTCCAACTACATTCCACATGAGTGTTACGGGAATAAAATTAACCTCACTGTTCATGAGGGGACTTCTGGGTACTATATTTACATTAGCCAATGTCGTCGAACTAAATGCCAGCATGCATACAATTCCAAATATCCATTTTGCTTTGTTATATAACATAATACTTACAATATAACAATGTTTTATAGATATTTAGCTAATTTGAGATTATTTGTTAGAATGATTTTTACCAGAAAACATATTTTCAGAATTGCAATTATAACTTGCATGTTAATATGCCATAATAGCGTATTTTCTCAAAGTATTTACTTTCCTCAGAACCCACAGGCTTTATCCAATACACTTGATTTAATTATACAGACCTCTCAACAAATAAAGTATCCGGTATTTATTAATATTTCTATTAAAGATGCCAGTAATCAAATATATGTATCATATCACACGCCGTTTTTTGAGCTGCAAACCAACAGTACTCCTATTAAGGCCAATTTGTTCCAGCAACTCTATTTTACAGTCGGGGACAAAAAGAAACTAAATGAGCCACCCCATGGAAAATACATTATTGAGGCTTCACTGATCAATTACACCAGTCAGCAAAAAATTGCTCAAACTCAGTTATCGGTATGGATCGACTCTACAAAATCCCCTGATAAAAAGAAAATAAATAAACCGGAATTTCTGATTCAGAATACCAATGAAGTCAATCTCCCCAATGATACCCTGAACTCATACAGGAACTTTAACAGAACAGATATCAGTGCAAAGTACACACTCGGCGGCATTCCATTATCCACAGATATAGGAATTACAAAATACATATTCGAAAAAGAAGTGTTCGTCGATAATTTTTCTTTTTCACTGGATCAGAATGAGCTGATCAGGCAACTGGAAGAAAAAGCTAAAAATGCAAGGGATGAAATTTTAAGCTCAGACGACACCTCAAAAATCAAACAGCTCATCAATAAAAGCTATTCTAATTACACCAGCATAGACAAAGATTGGTACAGCTTATTGGAAACATATAAAAGTGACAGCGTTCAGAAAATTGTACGCCAGGTCGGTCAGCTGGATTCCAATAAATTAAAAGCAAGTCTGAATGATTTGAGAAGCCAGTCAGAAGAGATAGAGAACAGAATAAACGAGCTTCAGAAGTTCCCATCGACAGTTTCTGATTCTGTTAGGAAAAATCATATAGATTCAGCCAGATCTATATACTCGCAATCAGATATGGACTCACTTCATTTTCGGGATTCTGTCAAGAACGTTCAGAAGAAAATCAATGAGCTTACTTATACCTTGAACAACAAGAAAAATCAGATTCATACAGTTCAGAATCAACTGGAAAGCTTATATAAGTACAAAGATGTTATTGCAGACAAAAAAGCATTGGATTCCCTTGTATCTAAAGATCCTCAGAAGATTATTCAAAGCTACATTGGAGAAAAAGATTTGTATCAGGCACAATTAATCGATAAAAAGCTCGATATCCTCAAAAAAATAAAAAAGTTTGACCTTGGTATCAGTAATGTTACCTGGCCGAATCAGACAGCATCCTTCTTAAGGATAGGTGGTCTTCAGCTCAGCTATGATTTCGGAAAGGTAACACTACATTCTTTTGCAGGAATATCAGCAGATCAAAATAATATCCTTTCGTTGATCAAAAGGAACTCTGATAAAGAGATAAAGGCAGGTATCAACGTAGAGTACAAATGGAAGCCTCAACACATCTTTAATATATACACGATCCTTACAAAAAACCTTAACGGAGATGATCAGATGGATGATTCCATCAGTTATCAGAATGCCTCCGGAGGTATCACCTACACTCATATTTTTTCTGAAAAGTTAAATGCGATTTTTGAATCCAGCTTTTCTAAGGGGATAAAGGAGCAAACAGATCCGGGAATACAATATTTATTTTCCGGAAAAATCCGATATGATCACCGAGCAGCATCACTGGTAGCTGATGTGTTGTACAGGAGCAAAGATTTCAGGGCAAACAACTATTTTGTCAGTCCCTATGACAATATTGTTTCCAATATTCAGTATTCACAGAAATTTCTCAAAGAAAAAATCAATCTGAACATTCTGAATATTTTTACCAGAAATCTTTTCCCGGAAGAAAATAAATATTACAAGTCCACAAATAGCCTGAATGTTACTCTTAACCTTAATCCTGCAAAAGAATACTTTTCCATTTTATCCGGCAATATGTTTTACGCCACTAACAGTATTATCGATGACATCAATGTACAGTATACAGTAAATCTTCTCAACGGATACAACAGGAAGATCCATGATGATTTACAGTTAAATATTTCCAAGTCCATTCAATACAGCTACCGGGTAAGCAATTATATATATACGGACAGCACTTCTGTTCTGGAGCTAAATGTTCTCAATTATCACGAAGGCAAGCACATCAATGTCAATTTAAACACCTCATTACTTTTTAAGAAGAATCAAAACCTTCTCTTCGACAATAATTTTTTATTTATTCATTTGCCTGACAATGAAAAAACAGCAAAAACGAAGCAGGTTTCCAACAATATATCACATAACATTTCCTTTAAAAAAATTGCTATTGAAACCAGTATGTTGTATCAAATAACAATGGAAGGCAAAAAAACGATTCATTCATATGCACCTTCGGTCAGATTACAGGGAAATCTTGTAAAAAATCTTCAGGTAGGATTTCTTTATCAATTCTTTAAGAATCAGATCTTCTTACAGTATGGAACAAAAGAAAACAATCATCTTCTGCGGGTAAATCTTGCTTACCGGTTCTGAGCACGCAGCCAACCGGTATCATCTCAATACCTGATAGCTAATACAAATAAATAAAATAGAAAGTTTAACTTTGTCGTCCCTGACTAAACAAATATACAATTAGATGATCGCTTATTTAAAAGGACCAATTACATATAAATCCCCTACCAAAATATATGTAGAATGTGCAGGTGTGGGCTATCATGTCAATATCTCGCTGCAGACATACGCAAAAATTGAAGAATTGCAGGAAACTAAAATCTTCATCTATACACATATCAATGAGCAGGCACATACCCTGTACGGATTTGCTGATGAGATGGAGAGGGACGTTTTCCTTCTGCTAATATCTGTCAATGGAGTAGGGCCCAATACTGCCCGGCTAATTTTATCTTCTTTGAGTGCCGGAGAGTTAAAAAAAGCAATAATTTATCAGGAAGTGAGTTTAATACAAAAAATAAAAGGTATTGGCCCCAAAACAGCTCAACGAATGGTTCTCGAATTAAAAGATAAAATGGACAAAATCGAAACGGGTGGAACCGCATCTGTAGATATAGTCATCAGTCCTAAAAATGCTGCTACTGACGAGGCGATTGCAGCACTTGTCATGCTTGGATTTCCTAAAAATCACTCTGAAAAAGTCGTTCAAAAAGTCACAAAAGAGCACCCATCCTACGCAAGCGTAGAGGAGCTTATCAAATTGAGTCTAAAAAATTTATAATTTAGCACTTTGCTTCAGTGTCTAAGCTAAAGTACATCACCTTAACCGTGCTTTTCGTACAAGCACTACTGACTTCTTTACAAGCTCAGGCAACTTACCCTTTTGCCCTGGTGATGGCTACCGCAGCTGCTATCGAACAAGATCTGAATGCACAGGACTCTACCAAAAAGCTTAGATACCCGATCGAAGACAGACGCACTGATTATTATACAAATCAAAACGCTCCTGGTTCAATAAATCTGAAAGATCCTGCAAAAATTGAGAAAAAAGTAGAGTATGACCCTGTTACCAATCAGTATGTCATTTACGAAAAAATAGGCGACAGATATTACCGTACCCCTCAGACAATGACTTTTGAGGAATTTGTAAAATTCCAGAACAAGCAGCAGGAACAGCAGTATTTTGAGATGAGATCCAAAGCAAGAGACCTTGCTGAAAGGAAATCTTCATTACCTCCACTATACGATGGCCCAGAACTATATGATAAAGGTTTCGGACAAAAGCCAAAGATAGAAATCAAGCCTCAGGGAAATGTGGAAGTTACTTTAGGAGCCATCTCTCAGAAGATAGACAACCCGGTATTGCCTTTACCTCAGAGAAAGCAGACCAATTTTGATTTCGACATGAACATCAATATGAACCTGACCGGGCAGATTGGTGATTATACAAAGCTTAATACAAACTTCAATACAAAGGCTACTTTCAACTTTGAAAATCAGGTAAAATTAGGTTTTAAAGGAAAAGAGGATAATATCATTCAGGAAATCAGTGCCGGTAATGTATCTCTACCCTTGAGAGGAAGTCTGATCCGTGGAAATCAAAGCTTATTCGGTCTTAAAACCCAGTTGAAATTCGGTAGACTACTAGTCACAAATATCCTTTCTCAACAAAAATCAAAATCTGAAGCGATCAGAATTGAGGGCGGTGCTCAAACAAAAAACTTTGAAATCAAAGCGGACGAATACGAAGACAACAAGCACTTCTTCTTTGCCCACAGTTTCAGAGAAAATTACGAACCGGCCCTGTCCAGACTCCCTGTTGTAACCTCAGTTATTAATATCAACAGGATTGAGGTTTGGGTCACCAATACCAACAGACAAACACTGGAAGTCAGAGAGGTTGTAGCCCTATCTGATCTGGGTGAAAAATCAAGACTTCACAGACCGGAATTTGCCAATCCTGCAGGCCCGGATAATGCTGCAAACAATTCAAATAATCTCTATCGTATTTTAACTGCTCCGGGTAACAACGACCAGCTCAGAAACCCGGGAACTGCCATCACTCTGCTGGAAAATCAGCTCGGACTTCGTGCTGTGGAAGATTATGAAAGAACAAGCGCCAGAAAGCTGAACGCTTCAGAATATACCTTTAACCCACAATTAGGTTACATCTCATTAAATCAGACCTTAAAGCCGAATGAGGTGCTGGGTGTAGCAGTAGAATATACTATCAACGGACAAGTTTATCAATTGGGAGAGTTTGCAGAAGGAATAACACCCAATACAGATACAGCGGATGTCAGAGACCGTGTTTTAGTCTTAAAGATGCTGAAATCTACTTCCATCAGAACTGCTTTACCTATCTGGGATCTGATGATGAAAAACATCTATCCGCTGAATGCATACCAGATCAGCGCTGAAAATTTCATGCTGGATATCTATTATAGAGATCCCGGAGGAGGTATGAAAAGATACCTGCCGGAAGGCGGTGATATCACGGGAATGCAGTTGATCAAAGTACTCCAGCTGGACAATACCAATAATCAACATGACCCTCAACCTGACGGAAGATTTGATTTTCTGGAAGGGATCACCATCAATTCCAGAACTGGTAAAGTTATTTTCCCGGTATTGGAACCATTCGGTAATTACCTGAGAAAAAGAATCAATAATGAGCAGATCGCCAGCAAGTATGTATATGATATCCTGTACGATTCTACCAAATTCAATGCACAACAGTTTCCTGAATACAATAGATATATACTGAAAGGAACCTATAGATCCAGTGCTTCCAGTGAAATAAAATTAGGAGGGTTTAACCTGCCTCCGGGTTCAGTTGTCGTCTCTTCCGGAGGATACATCTTACAGGAAAATATTGACTACGAAATCAATTACAGCCTTGGGACTGTACGTATCATCAATGATGGAGTAATGAATTCAGGAGTTCCGATCGATATTAAGTTTGAAAACAATATCCTTTTTGGGGTTGTCAACAGGTCCTTAGTAGGAACCCGGCTGGACTACGAAATCAATAAAAACTTTACGCTCGGTGCCACACACATGAGACTATCGGAAAGACCTTTTACTCAAAAGGTGAATATGGGTGACGACCCCATCAAAAATAATATCATCGGTTTTGATTTCAACTATTTCACTGAGTCAAAAGGATTGACGCGATTCATGAATAAAATCACGGCTCAGGATATTCAGGCTCCTTCCAAGATCGCCCTCAGTGGTGAGTTTGCGAAGTTTATCCCGGGTAGTGCAAAAGGTATCAATCTTGGAGATGAAGCCACCGTTTATATTGACGATTTTGAAGGAACAAGTGTAAACTACGACCTCAAATTTCCTTTTAACGTATGGCAGCTTTCCAGTGCTCCGAGAGGAATGAAAAACTCATTCGGTGCTGAGCTTTTCCCGGAAGCGAAACTGAGCAACGATCTGAAATACGGAATGAACAGAGCCAAGTTGTCCTGGTACCAGATTGATAACGTGTTCTACAATTCCAGAAATAATCCATTGGACGGTAATAAGCAGGAACAGGAAGGGATATACACTCGTCTGTACTATGAAAAAGATGTTTTCCCGAATCGCCAGAATGAAAATCTTCAGAATGCTCCTCTGTATACATTTGACCTGACTTTCAATCCATTGGAAAGAGGCCCGTATAACTATGAGACCAAAGGAGAACCCGGCATTTCTGCAGGTATGGATTTTGCCGGAAGGCTGAAAGATCCCCGTTCAAGATGGGGTGGAGTGATGCGTGCTATCGAAAGCACCAATGACTTCGAAGCCGCCAATATTGAATTCATACAGTTTTGGTTCCTTGATCCGTTCCAGAAAACACAAAACGCACAATCAGGAAGTCTTTACATTCACTTGGGAACTATCTCTGAGGACATCCTGAGAGACTCCCGTAAACAATATGAAAATGGTCTTCCAAGACCTGGAGTTGAAACCAGGCTGGATACCTCTGCATGGGGTGTTACACCACGTATCACAAATGCCATTACCAATGCATTTGATGCAAACCCGGAAGTGATCAGGAATCAGGACGTTGGTTTAGATGGTTTGAATGATGACGCAGAAAGATCTTTCTTCAACAATTACCTGAATGAATTACGTGGTGTTGTTTCACCGGAAGCTTATGCTTCATTTGAAATAGATCCATCAGGAGACAACTACAAGTATGCACTGGATGGAAGTTATGGCTCCAGTGATGGCATCCTGACCAGGTATTCCAATTTTAATGGTATGCAGGGTAACTCATCCAATAACGCGGATGATGTCAACAGAACTACCGGAAATGCCAAAAACACTCCGGACGATGAGGATTTAAACAGAGATAACACACTCAACGAAACAGAGGAATACTTCCAGTACCGAATGGATCTGGATCCTATATCGCTGGTCAACTCCGAGTTTGTTACAGACAGAGTAGTCGTACCACTTTCTGTAAATGGAGTTCCGGATAGCGCTGTCTGGTATCAGGTACAGATTCCGATTACCGCTTATGACCAGAAAGTAGGAAATATTCCTGACTTCAGATCTATCAGGTACATCCGTATGGTAATGACAGATTTCGAGCAGCCAATTACACTGAGACTGGCAGAGTTCTCTTTGGTTAGGAATCAGTGGAGAAGATATTTACACAATCTTGGTGAGCCGGGTGAATCTCTTCCGGTAGATCACGGAGACAATACAAGCTTCAGCGTAACATCTGTAAGTATTGAAGAAAACTCTAAGAGATATCCTATTCCTTACGCAATTCCTCCGGGCATCAGCAGAGAGCAGACCATCAACGGATATTATAATGCGCTTCAAAATGAACAGTCACTCAGAATACAGGTTTGTGAATTACAGGATGGTGAAGCCCGTGCTGTATACAAAATCTCCAATCTGGACCTCAGACTTTTCAAACGCCTGAAAATGTTTATCCATGCTGAACCACTCTACACAGACAGAGGTCAGCTCATGCCTTTGAATGACGGAGATCTGACTGCATTTATCCGTATCGGAGCTGACTTCACAGAGAACTATTACGAATACGAAATACCATTAAAATTAACCCCTCAGGGAACATATAATCCTAATCTGGATGGTGACAGAAGAGCCATCTGGCCGGAAGAAAATGAGCTCAATGTGAGGATTGACTCATTGACTTTGGTAAAGCAGCTCAGGAACAATCAGGATCTTCCGCTGTCAAGAGCGTTCTCCGTCAAAGATGCTCAGGGCAGAAGGATCAGCATCAGAGGGAATCCAGATTTAGGCCAGGCTGCCATCATGATGATTGGTGTCAGAAACCCTAAGCGAATTATCGGCGTCAATGACCAGACAGATGATGGTATGGCAAAATGTGGGGAGATCTGGTTCAATGAGCTGCGTGTAGGTGGCCTGGACGAACAAGGTGGTTATGCCGCATTAGGAAGAGTGGATGTCCAGTTGGGTAGCCTTGGAAATGTTACTGTAACGGGCAATATGCATACCATCGGCTTTGGTGATATTGAGCAGAAGCTGGCAGAAAGAAACCGGGACGATTATTATCAGGTGGATATTGCGGCCAATCTGAACCTGGGTAAAATGCTTCCGGAAAAAGCGGGATTGGAAATTCCCGTTTATGCTAATTACTCCACTGCTGTCAGCACACCGCAATATGATCCTTACGAATATGATATCAAAGTAAAAGACAAGCTGGCTGCTGTGGATGCAGACCCGAATCTGACACCGACTGAGAAAAAAATTAAAAAGGATGAGATCAAAGACATGTCTCAGGATGTCAATCAGATCAAGAGTGTCAACATCAGCAATATGCGTAAGGTTCGTACCAATACAGAACGACCTGCACGTGTCTACGATATAGAAAATCTGGATTTTACATACGCATATACAGAGATTACGCGATCCACTCCTATTATCGAAGATGAGACCACTAAAAGGCACAAATTTGCATTGGGCTATAATTATTCTCCCAAAACAACTTACTGGCAGCCTTTCAAAGATCTGAAGAGCAATCACAGAATGCTTAAGCCCATCAAAGAGTTTAACCTGAATTACAGGCCTAATAATATCTCTTTCCGTTCTGATATCAATCGTCAGTTTGGTACCACACTCATCAGAGATATCGGTGATGATGGTTTGAAAATAGATCCTACTTTCGATAAATATTTTACCTGGGACAGGTTTTATACATACAAGCACAATCTGACCAAAAATATCAACTTTGAATTCATTGCAACCAACAGAGCAAGAATAGATGAGCCGTTCGGATATATTAACACTAAAGAAAAAAAGGATTCACTCAGACAGAATTTCTGGAGCTTTGGCAGAGCAACGACTTATGGTCACAGCTTTAACCTGAACTATACCCTGCCTACCCAGCACATTTATTTCCTGGACTGGATGACAGTGAGAGCCCGCTATAGCTCTACCTTAGGATTTACAGCTTCCTCATTAGCTATTCCGGAATGGGGAAATATCCTTGACAACAGTATGAATCTACAGATCAACGGGGAAATCAATTTCAAGTCTCTGTATCAGAAATTTCCGGGTCTTAAACCATATACTACTGCTGATAGAAGGAAAACCAAGGAAGAATTCGGACAGCTGAATACCAGATTCAACGACAACTATGAACGTTCTACTAAACGTATCAATGAACAAATTCTGAAAATTGAAAAAAAGGAAGAAGAAATTGAAAAAGCCGAGCTGGATACTGCATCTACCAAAGAAGATATCAAGCTTTTGATTTCTCAGAAAAAAGATCTTAAAAACCAGTTGAGAAAGCTAAAAGAGGATCGTTCAAAAATCAATCGCCCACAAAATCCTGTCATGGATGCCGTTATCAGGCCTTTGCTTTTACTACAGCGCGCTTCCATCACCTATGATGACAAACGTAGTACTGTATTACCTGGTTATATGCCTACCACTACGCTGTTCGGTCAGGACTTCAATTATAGCGCACCTGGTGTCGGATTCTTATTCGGTCAGCAAAAAGATACTTCGTGGCTGACTGAAATTGCCCGGAAAGGCTGGTTGACTGATGACACTATTTTCAACTATCAGTTCCAGCAGCAACGTTCGCAAAATCTGAATATCAGAGTGGTATTGGAACCGATCAGAGATTTCAGAATAGACCTGAATCTGACCAAACAGTCCAATGAAGTTTATTCAGAATTTTTCAAGCGACCTACGGCAGGATCCCCGCATCAGCATCTTTCGGCACAGACAGGAGGTAGCTATACCGTTTCATTCATGATGCTGAAAACTATTTTTGATAAAGTAGATGACAATAATTTCAGCTCATCTTTCAGAGCATTTGAGTCTATTCGCGCAGAAATTTCCAGATTATTAGCAGAAGGAAATCCTAACTCCGGAGGACAATTCATGAATCAGGACAGTATTTCTGTCAATGGATTCTTTGAAGGTTATGGTCCATATTCTTCTGATGTTTTGATTCCGGCATTAATCTCGGCATATTCAGGAAAAGACGTGAATAAAGTCAAGCTCAATCCACTCAAAACCATCCCGCTTCCAAACTGGAGACTGACTTATAACGGACTTTCCAAAACCACCTGGGGGCGTAAGCTGTTCACCAGCTTCAATATCAACCATGCATACAGCTCTACATTCACAGTGAGTAATTACTCTTCCGATCTTAACTTCATCGGGACACCGGGATATAATTCTGATGCTCAATATTATGTACCAAGTGCTTTAGACACGCTTTCGGGTAACTTCTACACATTATACTACATTCCGCAGATACAGATTTCCGAGCAGTTAGTGCCGTTAATAGGAGTCGATATTACCTGGAAAAACAGTCTTCAAACAAGCTTTGAATACAAAAAATCCCGTACGTTAGGCTTGAGCTTATTAGACTTCCAGCTGGCGGAAACACGTTCGTCTGAATTCACCGGAGGATTAGGATATGCACTGGCAAAATTTAAGCTCCCGTTCAAGATCAGAGGCAACCGTGTTGTTCTGGAAAATGATGTCAATCTAAGATTTGATATCTCTGTCAGAAATGATAAAACAATCAATTATCGTCTCAACCAAAATGTAGCAGAGCCTACCAGCGGAGCAAAAACAATTACGTTCTCTCCTACCATAGATTACGTAGTCAACAAAAGATTGAATCTGCGAATATTCTTTGATTATCGCAAAACAACGCCTGCGACACTGGCGTCCTATCCTATCAGAAATACAAGAGGTGGTGTTACACTGAGATTCTCGCTGGCACCTTAAGTAATCAACTTATTGAATCGGAACTAAACCCTCCTAAAAATTGAAGATTATCTTCAATCGTTCTATGCCTTATAAATCTTTCTTTGTGTTTTCTTTCTTACCATCCGGAACGATCAATCCGACAGAAAGACCAATCACCCTGTTTCTGTATATACCGCCGCCGTCCTGAGTACCTAAACTAAGAAGATTTAACAGTCCCTGATCCACCACCAACCTGTAGGTCATTTTTTTGTGATCAAATCCGGCACTCATCCACATTCCCAATTCAAAAAAGGTAAGAATTCCGGTAGACTCTTTTTTTCTGGTATAGTCCGGAGTGATGGTCTTCGTAATATTCCTGGAAAAAAATTCAAAGCAGAAAGACGGACCAACCGACAAATGAAATCTATAATCATTTTTCAAAGAGAGATTCCATTTTGTCAGCATCAAAACCTCAATGTAGTTCATCCGGTACCTTACTTTCGACAATTCATAGTAGCCATTGTCTCCATAATATTGTGTATTATCCCGAAATCCTTTGTTCATCCACATAAACCCGGGCGTAAACTCGAATTGTTGTCCGGCTTTATTTTTTTCAAAGAAAACTCCGGCATTTCCTCCAATAATCGGCGGATAAATTTTCTTGTTGTTTCTTCCGGCATCTACTCCGTGAGAAATATTTAATCCACCCACAAATACCTTATCCCTGGCTACTGAGAGAGTTATTCCCGTGCTAAATATGAGTAAAGGGAAGAGGACTTTTTTAATTTTTATCATTTTTTTGCTTTGAAGTAATGGCGTACCCCAGAGAAACACCCAAAGAACGATTTCTCATACTACCACCTGCTTCAACAGGATTGATCATACTAATAAAACCCTGGTCATAGAACAGATGGATAGAATAGTTTTTAAAAGAGAAACCTCCCTCTATTTTCAAACCCATGTCAAATCTTCTCATTCCCTCACTCCCAAATTCTATCTTCTGCGTTTCTTTTTCATTAAAATCATCAATTTTTGAAACGACTTTTCCATTCAACCCAATTCCTGCATAAGGTCCTATACCCACACTGATCTTTTTTGTTTCATCTATAGGTAAAACGGCCTTTGCCATCAATGGTATTTCTAAATAATTGGTGCGTAATACCGATGTACCATAAATATAGTCTCCATAGTCCTCGTAATCTACCACGACAGCAATACCTCTGTATTTTATCCCTTTTGAGCTGAATTGTAATCTTGGCTCTAATGCAAAATTTTTATGTAATTCTATCTCATACCCTACACCAGCATGAAATGCAGTTCTGAATTTCATTTCCGGAGAATAGCCTATTCCGGGAGCATTAGAGACGATTTTTGAAAATGATGGCCCTGCAAATATTCTGAATTCATTTGCATTCACATTTACAAAAAAACAAGTTACAAATAAAGCTAATAGTTTGATTTTTTTAGACATATCCATAATGGGTTTATTCAAATATATCTATTTAAAAATCTTTTTTGCATGATTCTTTCAAAATATACCAACAAATCACAAATTATGGTTAGAGAAATTGTGTTTGGGATTCTTTGCGCGAAAGGAAGGTTATTTATCAGATCTTCTGTCAATCAGCTTCTCTTGCAGAGCAATTATCTGTTATTGGTTAGAAGCTGACGAATATTTCAGATATTGCTGAGGAGCCTGCTGTATAATTTCTACCAATTCACTTAAGATCATAGCAGTTGCTCCCCATAAAGTCCTGTCGTGAACATCAAAATATGGTGCCATTAATTCAAAACCCATTGCATTTTTGATGAGCCTTTGCTTTCTTCTTTCCAATTCGAAAAAATAAGGAAGCGGTGTTTCCAAAATCTGTGCAACCTCTCTCACATCCGGCTGAATGATCAACGGCTTGTCTGTCACTGCTACAATAGGCTGTATATTAAAATCACTTGCCGCTACATAAATTTTGGACAGCTCTCCGATAATATCATAGTTCCCTTTATCGATGCCCACTTCTTCTTTCGTCTCTCTGACAGCGGCATCTTTATACGTCTCACGAAATTCGAGCTTGCCTCCGGGCAGGCTGATTTGACCGCTATGCGCACCATTATAAATATTCCGTTCTATCAACAAAATATGCGGAACATCTTCTTTAGGATAAAGTAAAGCCAATACTGCGCTTTCTCTGGCTGTTTTAGATTCCGGAAAATCCAATGATGGAGCTGTCGGTAAAAATGGTTTCATTTTACCCTGAGCCACTATTCCGGGCAACGGTTCACCTAATTGTTTTTCAAGAGCTTTGGCTAATTCGAGAAACATATAGCAAATATCCAAAAAAGCATTGATTAATGATTGACGATTTAGGATTTCCGAAGTGCGATTAGGACAAAACTAATCTTATGAAGAGTAAAATTCTCAATTCAGGATTACTTTTTATACAAGTGTTTTTTCAGCTCGGAAGTAGTTATGCAGATATCGTAATTTTTATTTTTCAACCCTTTGATAAGCACTTTATCAGAAGTCCATATTTTGTGTTTCAGAAACAGATGAAGTGCAACAAAAAACACATCATCCACATCTATATCTTTGACTATTTCCAAAGCATCCTGAACACATTCTTTCGGAACCAGAGCAGCATCTATTATATTGACTCTCTTTGTTAAATGTTTAAAATCGGTGAGAATTTGTTTTCTCGTTTTTCCCAATGAACATGCTAACTCTTCCGAATGTTCATTTATTTCTTCAACCAGATAATTTGGAGCAAAAAACTGAATACTGCTTTTGTCTTTTAAAATTTTAGCTACTACACCATTAGGTGTTATCAGCGCACTATACAGAATATTACTATCTGTTATGACTATCATGTGCGGAAGATATGTTGTGCAGATCAAGTAACCTCTTTGAAATGTTGCGATTGGTCTTTTGGGACAACTGGTTTATTAACTCTTTTTTATTGGCCTTTTGCGCTTTCACAATTGGCATTTCGTCAGACACAGAAATTTCCACTCCTAATTTTTGGGCATAGTCCACCAACAAATCTATTTCTTCTTTCGAACCTTTAGTGATAGTGATAATTGTCATGAGCTGATGCTTTACAAATAAATATACGGAAAAAATGCCTTTTGAGCTGAAAAATTCCCGCTCAAACTTGTCATATTGTCCATCAAAAACGGATTCTACAGTCAAAACCATTCAACCATCAACAAAAAAACGTTCAACCATAAATGCCTACTCCGTATCTTAGCGTAATGGATATTTTGAAAGAGCTCAATGATGTTCAGGGTCAGGCAGTTAGCACTGTAGATGGTCCCGTCATGATTATAGCTGGTCCGGGTTCCGGAAAAACAAGAGTATTGACCTACCGCATGGCTTATCTGATTCAGAAAGGAATCGACCCATTCAGAATTCTTGCATTGACTTTTACGAATAAAGCTGCTGCAGAAATGCGTGAAAGAATTCAGCATATCGTGGGTAATGAAGCCAGAAATCTTTTCATGGGAACATTTCACTCTGTCTTTGCCCGGATTTTAAGAATGGAAGCCCACAAGCTCGGATATCCCACCAACTTTACCATTTACGATACCGATGATGCCAAAAGTCTGTTGAAAGGGATCATCAAAGAAGAAGGTCTGAACGACAAAATGTACAAACCTTCCAACGTATATTTCAGAATATCTTCTGCTAAAAACAGCTTAATCGGTCCCGAAGATTATCAGACAAATCTGGATTTCGCTGCTGAAGACGAACAGATGGGCAGGCCGCTTATAGGCAAGCTGTATGAAAAATATCAAGGCCGTCTCTTCAAAGCAGGAGCTATGGATTTCGATGACTTGCTGATGAAAACACATGAGCTGCTCGAGAACCATCCTGAAGTCTTATATAAATATCAGAAGAGGTTTACCCATCTGATGATAGATGAGTTTCAGGATACCAACTTTGCGCAGTATTCTATTGTGAAAAAACTGGCAGCTATTCATGAAAACATCTGTGTAGTAGGAGATGACGCTCAGAGTATCTATGCATTCCGTGGCGCTACTATTGCCAATATCCTGAATTTTGAGAAAGATTACCCGGATCTGAAAGTGTATAAGCTGGAGCAGAATTATCGCTCTACTCCTTTTATCGTTCATGCTGCCAATGAGGTCATTAGCAAGAATAAAAATCAGATCAGAAAGCTCATCTGGACAGATAAATCTGAAGGAGATAAAATCAAGGTTTTCCGTGCCGGTAACGAAAGTGAAGAAGCCAGAATGGTAGCAGAATCCATCTTTGAGCAAAAGATGAGATATCAGCTCTCCAATCAGGATTTTGCGATTCTGTACCGCACCAACTCTCAATCCCGTGCACTGGAGGAATCTCTAAGAAGGCTGAACATTCCATACCGGATTTATGGCGGAATGTCATTTTATCACAGAAAGGAGATCAAAGATTTTGTAGCATATCTCAGGTTGCTGGTCAATCTGAATGACGAAGAAGCGCTCAAAAGAATTTTAGGCTTAACCAAAGGGATCGGCCAGACATCTATAGACAGAATTATTGTCGGTGCAAACCAGCAGAATGTACCGATGTGGGAAATGATCCGCCACCCGGAAAGAATTCCGCAGGTGACACGCAGCGCGTATCAGCAGCTGTACAATTTTAGCATGATGATGCAGAGCTTCCAGGCTCAGCTGAAAACAAAAAATGCTTACGAAATGGCGGAGATGATAGGCCGGCAGACCGGTTTGCTTGAAAATCTCTTTCTGGATAAAACCGCTGAAGGGATCAGCAGGTACGAAAACGTGCAGGAGCTATTGAGTGGAATCAAGTCATATACAATGGCTGAAAAGGATGCTCTGGAAGAAGATGAAGTCGCTCCGGAGAATGACCTTGCAGCTTATTTACAACAAATATCCTTGCTGACAGATCAGGATGGAGATGACAAAGACCCCAATAAGGTCAAAATGATGACTATCCACGCATCCAAGGGATTGGAGTTTCCTTCTGTATTCGTAGTAGGTCTGGAAGAAAATCTTTTCCCTTCAATGCTATCTTTGAATACCAGAGATGAGCTGGAAGAGGAAAGACGCCTGTTCTATGTGGCTATCACAAGAGCCCAGGACCGACTGTTCCTTTCCTATGCCAATACAAGGGTAAAGTTTGGAAGTATCCAGTACAACGATGTCAGCAGATTTATTGAAGAAGTAGGATTAAATAATCTGGATATACAGGGAATCAGGCCTAACGCGGCAACTTTTTCTCAGCGACCATTGACCCGTCAGCAGGCAGATGTCTATAGTCAAGATTCCGAAGCATCAGATAAGCCCTGGTATATGAAAAGGACACAGCAGAGCAATGCAGTTGCATCTTCGCCGGCACCGAACAGATCTATCTCGCAAAGGACAGATATGAGAGCAGGAGAAAAAACATCATTATCCAGAGTTTCTGCTTCTTCACATGCTTTTGTGCCTTCTGATTTGAGGAAGCTAAAGCAAAATGATATAGTCTTTCATGAAAAATTTGAAAGAGGAAAGATTCAGCAACTGGAAGGTAAAGGTGAAAATATCATGGCAACTATCTTTTTTGACCTCCACGGACAGAAAAAGATTATGCTGAAATTTGCCAAGCTGCAGATTCTGGAAGAATAAATATATTATTCTTTGATGTTGTTAGCGTGAGTAGCCTCGCTCCTATAGCTTGGATTGAACAAAGTACTTTATACCCTATCCAGAATTCTCTGAATGGTGTTCAAATGATGAAACTGATGATAAACAGTAAAGCTGAGCATTTCCTTTCCGGTAAGGTTTCCCAGTATAGGATGCTTCATTCTGTAAATATTGAGTTCTTCATCAGACCATGATTCAACCTGGCTTTTCAAAGAAGAGATCTGATCATTATACTTTTGCAGGAGCGAACTGCTTTCTTTTATTTTTGAAGCGCCTGCCTCAAATAATTTAGGAGATTTTGCACCATTTTGAAGCTCTGCCTGATACAAATGAATGATTTCTTCCGTAGTACGTGAGCCATTTTTTGATTTCCCAAACAGTGTCTGCAACATAAATTTAGGAGTCATGTACCCCACTGCTGTCAGTTTATTGGACTTATTGATATGGTCAATATTTTGATAAATACTCCATTTGCCATCTACCTGTAAATTCATATGATCTATGGATGTTTCAGCAATGACTTTCCGATATTCCTCTGACAGAAGATCGAGCTGTTTCAATAAATCTGATTTCTTATCAGCCTGATAATTCATTGGCTTAAAATTTATCCCAAATTAGTGATTTTCTGAAGTTAATCAAGGATGGTTTTTCAGGATAAATGACTATTGATCGACTTTGAAAAACCCAAAGACGACCAATAGTTTATAGACAAATGCACTTTTAAATTCCTTTTCCGGTATGAGATGATATTCAGAACATTATTGGGGAAAACAGAAGAAGAGGGTACTTCTGCGAGTTATGGATTTACTCATTCCAAATATCATCATACTTTCAAAGAACCTGGTTTTAACTTCTTGTTGTTGTGTAAAACAAGCAGCTTGAACAGTGCCTATTTGTTTTCATAGTGAGCTAATAGGGACGATACAAAAATATGGAGCACATAGTTACAGAACAAATTAAGAATACAACTAACTTATTAACAAATAATCATTATTATTAAAGTTAAAGTTTTAAAAATCAATTTAGTATAAAAATTTACTAAAAATAAATGTATTACAATTTGTAAGAAATGTTGTTTATAATCAATTAACATTCCAGCCTGAAAGGAAATTAAAAAAGCTCTGTTAATTCATTAAAACCAACAGCATATACTATTAATCAACCAGTTGGGGATCACCATTTATACATAGGCCATTTATATTCAAATTTTATCCAGAACCACCAGGCAAGCAGCATACCTCCAAAATTTGCCAGTTGGTCTGTCCAATCCATCGCTCTGCCGGTCTGACCTTGCAGGTACTCTATTGAACCTCCCATAAACAGGGCTATTACAATCGACCAGGTAAATATTTTCCTTCTGTCATGATTCAATCTTCCCGGACCTTTAAATTTCCAGACCAGTAGTGTCCATACACCAAAGTACATCATGACGTGCACCCATTTATCAAAATAAATTTTATCTAAAAAACTATTACTCTTAAATGTATCGCTTGGCGACAGGCAGATATAATAGACAACTGCTATGTAAGCCAGCAAAATGACCCAGCGAAGAAACGGATTTTTAAACATGAAGGTAAAATAAAAAAGCCACGATGAATTTTCGTGGCTTGTATAAAAAATCTGAGTATTCTTTTTTAGCTGATGGCAGCTTTGTATGCGTCAGCACCCAATAAAGCATCCAATTCCGAAGCATCAGCAATTTTTAGCTTTATCATCCAGCCATCACCATAAGGATCAGTATTTACAAGCTCCGGCTCATCAGCAAGCTTTGCATTTAATTCGATGATCTCACCTGAAACCGGCAAAAATAAGTCTGAAACAGTTTTCACAGCTTCAACAGAACCGAAAACATCATTTGCACTTAACTCTTCTCCTACAGTCTCGATATCTACGTAGATAATATCACCTAATTCACCCTGTGCGAAATCAGTAATACCGATTATTGCCACATCACCTTCTACACGAACCCACTCGTGCTCTTTTGAATACTTTAAATCTGCCGGAACATTCATGATTAAGAATTTTCCCAAAAGTAAGAGATTATATTTAAAAATCGTACTCGATTTTAAGCAATACAATATTGAGTTCCTGTATCACAATCCTCTTTGTCTCAATGTTTCGTACAACAGCACTGCAGCAGTATTTGAAACGTTCAGAGAATCATTTTTCCCGAGCATAGGCAATATGACATTCTGCTCTGATGTCTCTTCCCAGACCGGGTCTACTCCCGTTGCTTCTGTTCCCAGAACAAATGCTGTTGCCTTAGTCAAATCTGCTTTCGTATATACGACAGAAGCTTTCAGCGAAGTAGTCAGGATTTGTATTTTATTGGATTTCAGCCATTCTATTGTCTCCTCTCTTGATGCTAAAGCTACCGGTACTCCAAAAACACATCCTACACTGGAACGGATGACATTGGGATTGTATAAATCTGTAGCTGTATCACAACAAATGACGGCATCCGCAGCGGTAGCGTCAGCTGTACGTATCATTGCTCCCAGATTGCCCGGCTTTTCGACTGCATCCAGTACCAATACTACGGGATTTACACTTAAATTCAAGTCTTCTAACCGATGACTTCTGGCTTCAGCAACGGCGATCGCTCCGGAAGTAATCCCTCGATAAGCCAGCTTGTCAAAGATATCTCTGAAAACTTTTACACTTTCAGGCCTGTTTTCCGGCCACAATTCATCTATCTCTTTCTTATAGGTAGATCCGTCTCTCACAAATAGCTGACGAATATAATACCCGGCCTCTTTTGCCATGATAATTTCTTTCCAACCGTCAATGACGAATAATCCTGTTTCACGACGCTCTTTGGATTTCTCCATGAGTAAGCGCAGCTCCTTCAGACGAGGGTTTTGTAAACTACTGATGGCAAATGACATAATCTGCAAATTTACAGTTTTGAAACCAAGTCTTTATTCCCTTGCATAAATGTATTTTCTACTTATAATTTTCACATTCTGAACTTTAATAATCAAAAACAGTTAGCTATTTTTAGTTAAATAATAAAAGCATGAAGTCGATAATAGCTATATGGCTGTTCTTTTGCATCTTATTTTTGAATCTCCATACCGTATGGGCTCAAAAAATAAAAGTAGGTAAATGGAGAAATATCACTGCTGAACTGCAACAGAAAAAGAAAATCGACAAATTCAAATCCAACAATAATGTAGATGCTATTGCCTACAAAGGCCGTTACTATATGAGCTGTCGTTCCGCTCCTACTCATTTTGCTTCCGGAAAGACCAAAATATATATTCTGAGCACTACTGATATGCAGGATTGGCAAGTGGAATCCGAAATTGCTTTGGGCAGAGATAAAAGAGAGCCTCGCTTTGCAGTACAGGGCGACAGTCTGTACATGTATTTTTTCACCGGAAGCAAGCACTGGTACGAATTCAAACCGGATGCACTGCTTGTGACAGTTACCGACGGTAGCGGAAAATGGAGCGAACCGGCTATAACCGGACTTAACGGCTACGTACCCTGGAGAATCCGGATAAAGGATGGAATCATGTATATGTCAGCCTATTACGGAGTCGATCTGTACAATAAAAATCACAAAGGCGACCTGCGATTATTCACCAGTACAGATGCCCGTACCTGGCAGCCATTGACCGAACAACCACAAATCGGAGAGCCTACGGCAGAAGAAGGAGAATTTATTTTTGATAAAAATGGCAATCTGTTCGGCACAATCAGGCTCGAAAGCACAGGCTCGCTGATTGTCCGCGCAGACTCCAATGATCCGGGCAACTGGGAATACAAGCGTTCAAAATTCAAATATGACAGTGCCCTGCTGTTTGAGCACAATGATGAAATATACCTGATCGCCAGAAGAAATGTTCCCGGCGAAGTAGACAGAAGCAAAAAATGGCTCGGAGAAAACACCAGAAGATTATTGAATCTGACAAAATATTCACTTTCCAGTAAAAAAACAGCTTTGTATAAGTTTGACAAAGAAAATCTGGATATCGTACACATTATGGATTTTGAGAGCAACGGCGATAATGCTTTCCCTGCCATCATACAGCTATCAGATAACGAGTATGGAATATTCAACTATTCCAGCGATATCTCACAGGATAATAAAATCTGGCTGGAGGGCCAGGTAGGCAAAACATATCTGTACTATAGCACACTGACTTTTGAGGAGAATTAGCACAGATTGTTTTCCCATCTGAGATAATTCATTATTTTCATGATGATGGAAAAAGAAAGATGTCGTTGGTGCGTTGGCACAGAAATTTACGAGCAATATCACGATGAGGAGTGGGGCGTACCTGTATATGATGACAGGGTTTTGTATGAATTTCTTATTTTGGAAGGAGCGCAGGCAGGATTGAGCTGGATCACTGTCTTGAAAAAAAGAGAAGGATATAAAAAAGCTTTTGCGGATTTCGATTATAAAAAAGTAGCATTGTTCACCGAAGAACAACAGGAAACGTTGATGAATGATTCCGGTATCGTCAGAAACAGATTAAAGATAAAATCTGCTGTCACCAATGCACAGAAATTTATGGAAGTGCAGAAGGAATTTGGTTCTTTTTCCAACTATCTATGGAGTTTTACTGACGGTAAGGTTGTCCAAACCCATCTGAGAAACTTGTCAGAAGCAAATGCCAAGACTGAGTTGTCAGATAAAATCAGCAAAGACCTACTGAAGCGAGGGTTTAAGTTTGTCGGCAGCACGATTATCTATGCGTATCTGCAGGCTGTAGGTATAGTCAATGATCACGTACAATCCTGTTACAGATACAAAGAGCTGGTATAGAAAGAAAATTTACCCGTAATACTGATGTTCTTCGTTAAATTTTCCCATCTATCTGAAAGCAGATATAATGAATCGTACGGTTGTCTTTCAGATGAAGACCCTCGTAATAAGTCTGGATGCTTAACTCTGCAACCATTTCTTTGGTAAATTCCCTTCACCTGTTTGTGCCTGACAACACCGACTCCATTCCTCCCCAATCCGGAGGAGCTATTTCTTCTCCGATTTCGTATTTTCTTATTTACATCTTATTGTAACCACCGGAACATCTACCGGAATAAAATTCCAATAAAAATGTGTATTTAATTGAATAAAAGCATTTTACTGTGCTATATATAACATGAATTATTAACGGAATTTTTATTGCACATTCAAACTATTGAAGTAACTTTACATATATGGAAGGACGTGATGCTTTTTATATGGACATCGAATCTATGGAACCTATGATGCCGGATGATAGTTCCGGAAGATTAGGGAAGCTGGCTGAAGAAATTATTTTCAAGTCCGGACAGCTCTCGGATGCCATACATCCTGTTACAAGAAGTGCCGTTGCAGAGCTCCTCCGCCCTATGAACAGTTACTATTCTAACCTGATAGAAGGACACGACACCCATCCAATTGACATAGACAAGGCATTGAGGAATGAATATTCTGACGATAAAGCAAAGCGAAATCTTCAGCTTGAAGCACATGCGCATATCCGGTTATCTGAAGATATTCAAAAGGAGATATCTGCTGACGAAAGCATTGTGGTATCATCCTCAGAGTATATCAAGTCTATTCACAGACGATTTTATGAACATCTACCGGATGAATTTAAAGAGGTAAAAGGTAAAGACGGAAAAGTCCGACACGTCATTCCGGGTATGTTCAGGAAGGATGAAGTAGAAGTCGGAAGACATATTGCTCCGTATTCCGCTGAGTTGAATGCTTTTATGTCCAGATTTGAAAATGTTTATCATCCTGCTTCAAATAGTAATAAAAGTAAAATAAAACGAATCATTCAGATTGCCGCTTCACATCACAGACTGGCATGGATACATCCTTTTTTAGATGGCAATGGAAGAGTGGTGAGATTGTTTTCAGATGCATGGTGGATGCACGAAGGATTAGATGCAGGAGGTCTCTGGACTATTTCCCGGGGATTAGCAAGGCAAAATGATGAATATAAAGCAAGGCTGGCTAATGCAGATATGAGACGGATAAATGATTATGACGGACGAGGTAATCTATCCAACAAAATGCTGACAGAGTTTTGTGAGTTCTTTTTACTTACAGTTATTGATCAGATAGGTTTTATGTATGCAATGCTGGATATTGATAATATTCTTCAAAGAATAGATCGCTTTACAGATTTGATGGTGTCCAAAGGTGAAGTGCGTTCAGAAGCCCGGTATATCTTGGCAGATGTTTTTTTAAAGGGAAAAATCTCTAAAACGGACGCTATGAGAATTACAAATTTATCTGACAAAACACTCAAAAACCTGACAGATAAACTGACAGAGCTGGAGCTGTTAGAGTCAAAGAAAGAAGGAATTCATATCATGTATTACGTAAAATTCCCACTGAGATTTTCTCCGTATATTTTTGCAGGTCTTTACCCTAGAGACAAGGAGATTTCGATGCTTTAATCTCCATCTATCTGAAAGCAGATATAGTGAATTGTACGGTTGTCTTTTAGATGCAATCCTTCATAGTAAGTCTGGATGCCGTATAGTTCAGTTTCCTGTTTGCCCATTGCGTACACATCTGAATAATCTTTGATCACCGTCAGATTTTGTTCCGCAATCACTTCTTTTGTAAAAGTATATAGCTGTGGTGAATCCGTTTTCAGATTGACCAATCCGCCCGGCTTCAGGAATTTTCTGTACACTTCAAGGAATTTGGAAGAAGTTAATCTCTTTTTGAATTTTGAATCTTTCAGAAAAGGATCCGGGAATGTAATCCAGATTTCGTCTACTTCCCCGGGAGCAAAATATTCTTCCAGATGGTCTATCTGCGCTCTGATAAAAGCCACGTTGCTGAGTTCGAGCTTTCTGGCAAGATTGGCTCCTGTGTATAGTCTGTGACCTTTAATGTCTACGCCAATGAAATTTTTATCCGGGAAAACTTTAGCTAATCCACGGGCGTAATCACCTTTACCGCAAGCCAGCTCCAATACCAAAGGATTTTCATTGCCAAAATGATTTTTCGACCAGACTCCCTTGTGTTTCGGGTCAAGTTCATACACATTATCCATGTGAGCAATCGCAGCAAATTTCTCCAGTTTCGGCCTTCCCATTTCGATGAAAATTTCGGCAAAGATACTTAGTGTGGATGAAAGTCAGAAAACTAAAAGCGGACCCATGATTTTTTGAAATATTTTATCCTGATATATAAATACATGGATACAATGCCATATATTTATTCATCTAAAATCATTAAGATGTACCCTAATAATTATGTAGTAGCAAATGTATCGGAACTGGAACGTGCTACCTTTTACAAAAAAACATATCAGCACGTTGCTTTGGCGATTTTATCATTCATCCTGGTAGAAAGCTTGCTGATTAACCTGATTTCTCCACACATTATCATGGGTATGTTGGGAAGCAAATTTACCTGGCTGGCTATCATTGGCTTATTTTGGCTGGGAGGCATGTTATGTGATAAGCTGGTCGTATCAACCAGTAAAAATACCCAGTATATGGGTCTGGCATTGTATGTCGTATTGGAAGCTGTCATTTTTCTTCCAATGATATACATGGCCTTATTATTCAGTGACGGTGCTGCACTGATACAACAGGCAGGATTAGTGACATTGTTTATGTTTGGCGGTTTGACTGCTGTTGTCTTTATGACAAATACAGATTTCTCTTTTTTAAGAACGGCCTTAGTGATTAGTGGATTTATTGCATTAGGTTTGATTGTAGCCGGAGCAATTTTTGGTTTTGATTTAGGACTATGGTTCTCAGTAGCAATGGTTTTGATCGCATCAGGAAGTATTTTGTACCAAACCAGCCAGATAAAATATCAGTATTCTACAGACCAATATGTAGGAGCTTCATTACAGATTTTTGCATCAGTAATGTTATTGTTCTGGTATATCCTCAGGATATTCATGTCCAGAAGAGACTAAAGGAAATACTTAATTTTAATGTTACAAAGCGGTTCTTCAAAAGAGGATCGCTTTCGTTTTTTATAGAAAATCCACATCTTTCTCTTTCCAGATACATTAATCGAAAATTAACACCCCATAAAGTCTATCAATTTAATAGAAATATTAGATTTGTAGTTTCTTTTGAAATTCTATGGGCGAAGTATATGGTGAGTGATATAATAAAACAAGTCAGGTTTTCGAGTTTATTGTTGGTGTTTTTTAGTCTTTTAGGTAAAAATCTCTATGCGCATAACGCTGTAGAATCCAATATTGAATTTGTAGAAAATAAAGGTCAGTGGGAAAATAATGTCTTGCTGAAAGCTGACTTACGAGGTGGATGGTTATTTCTGGAACAGGGACAATTGACGTATTTATTTTCAGAAAATACTACACATGGTCACCACCACCACAATAAAGCAAAATCTGCTGAGCCGTCTGAACCGCATCATCACGATGTCAGAGGTCATGCATACAGAACAAAGTGGATAGGTGCTAATTCAGGAGCCACAGTTACTACAGAAGAATCTTTTCCTGCTCATAGTAATTTCTTTATCGGTAATGAAAAATCGAAATGGCAATCCAAGGTAAAATCCTGGAAAAAGGTCACTTATCAGAGCTTGTATCCTCAGATTGATTTCAAAATCTATAGCCACGGAAATACTTTGAAGAGCGATTACATCATCAGAAAAGGTGGTGACGCTTCCCGGATTCAGGTAGAGTATGACGGAGTGGATGGAATAGAAATCGATGAACATGGCAGATTACGAATACAGACTTCTGTCAACGAAATATACGAGCTCGCACCATATTCTTATCAGATTATCAACGGCGTTAAAACGGAAGTCAAAACAGATTATGTTTTAAGAGACAACAAGTTGAGCTTTAGATTTCCGGATGGATATGATAAAAATACAGATTTAGTGGTTGACCCGAGTCTGATATTTTCTACGTATTCAGGAAGTCTTTCGGACAACTGGGGAGCTTCTGCAACTTATGATTCACAAGGAAACATGTATCTGGGAGGAATTTCCAGAGGAGCGCAATATCCGACTACTGTTGGCGCGCTTCAGACAGTTTATGGAGGAGGTGCAGGAGACGGAGCCTGTGATGTGGTCATTACCAAATTCTCTTCTGACGGAACGACCAGATTATATTCTACGTATCTGGGAGGTCGTGCCAATGAATTGCTGTCCAGTTTATATTCTACAGAAGATGATGAATTAATTGCACTGGTGATTACGGGCTCCAATAATTTTCCTATCAGTACCAATGCATATCAAAATGCTTACAGGGGCGGTTCTTATGCTTCTGTGATGGACGGAAGCATGTTTTTTCAGGGGACAGATATTGCAGTTGTCAAATTTTCAAAAGATGGCTCTTCTTTGGTTGGAGGTACATATTATGGCGGAACCGGGAATGACGGCCTGAACTATGGATTTTTGATTAATTACAATTATGGAGATGAATCCAGAGGAGATATTGCAGTAGATAAAGAGGGGAATATTTATATCGCGTCTACAACGGCTTCTACAAATCTCACCGGAACTACCGGAAATGCACAGGCTACACGAGGTGGTGATTATGACGGATTAGTCGTAAAATTCAATGAAAATCTGAGTCAGGTGCATTGGGCTACTTATTATGGCGGAGGTTCGGCAGATGCTGCATACAGTATCCAATTAGATAAAGAAAATAATGTTTACATCGCCGGAGGAACCAGAAGCTCCGGAATTATTAAGACAACAAATGGATTGAACCGTACATATAGAGGCGGAGATGTTGATGGTTTTGTTGCCAAAATCAGTAGCGATGGGAAATCGATATTATCTGACACATATCTGGGAACGTCTGCTTATGACCAGGCTCATATCATGGATTTGGACAACGAAGGAAATGTGTATGTTTTCGGACAGACATTAGGTGCTTATCCGGTATCGGCAGGTGTATATAACAATCCCGGCTCCAAACAATTCATACATAAATTAACCCCGGATTTAAGTACAACAGTTTATTCTACAGTATTCGGAACACCCAATTCCAGATATATCAATATTTCCCCAACAGCATTTATGGTAGACGTTTGCGGCAATCTGTACGCAGTAGGATGGGGTGGTGAAACCAATGAAAATGTCAACAGATGGTTAGGCTTCACCAATGGGATGCCTGTCACTTCAGATGCATATATGTCAAGTACAGATGGTTCTGATTTTTACCTGATTAATCTGAGTAGAGATGCCAAATCTCTGATTTATGCTTCGTTTTTCGGAGAAGTAGGTTCTGCAGACCACGTCGATGGAGGAACCAGCAGATTTGATAAAAATGGTGTGGTTTATCAGGCAGTTTGTGCCAGCTGCGGCGGAAGAAATAATTTTCCCGTAACTCCGGATGCTTATGGTCAAAACAATCTTGCAGACAACTGTAATATGGCGGGTATCAAATACCGGTTTGACTTAAATGCCATGCAGGTGATAACAGTGACGGCCACTCCGCCTACGGGATGTAATACTTTGACTACGAAATTTTCCTATACCTCCACAAAACCGGGGACTACTTATTTATGGGAATTTGGTGACGGCAAAACCAGTAATGAAGAATTTCCTGAGCATACTTTTGAGCAACAGGGAGAATATCGTGTGAAATTCACTTTGTATAATCCCGAAGATTGTAATCCGGTGGATTCAGGATTTGTGACGGTAAAAGTTTTATTGCCTACATCTCATACTATCAGTCGTACGCTTTGCGAAGGAGAAATTCTGGAAATAGAAGGTCAACGATTTGACAAAGAGGGAGTTTATGAAATTATACTGAAAAATCAGTCCGGTTGTGACAGCATTCTGACGGTAAATTTAGACTACCTGAAAAAACAAAACACAACGTTTCAAAGGGAAATTTGTCATGGAAGCAGCTATACTTTTAACGGTAAAGAAATTTCTGTTTCCGGAATTTATAGCGATACTTTAAAGGGAGAAAATGGCTGTGACAGCACCATCGTGCTCAATTTGACCATTTTGTCTCCGTTGCAAACGCAGATAGAAAAAACGATTTGCAAAGGCGGTTTTGTTCAGATAGACACTTTCCGTTTTTATGATGCAGGAAATTATGAAGTAAAACTGATTTCAACAGGCGGTTGCGATAGTCTGGTGACTTTATCCTTGAAAGTAGAGGAACAATTGGTCGTAAATCTGACAGAAGAAATCTGTGCCGGTGAAAGTTATCTTTTTCAAGGAACTCAATATACCCAGTCAGGAACTTATGAAATAAAAGCCAGCGGAGAAATTTGCGATACGACTTATATTCTGGATTTAACTGTACATCCGGCTCCGGAAGTGAAAATTTTTGTCAGTAAAAATCCTGTAGAGATAAATGAAGAATTTGAGTTGCATATTGCTCAGGAGACATATCAATCTCTGCAATGGTTTCCGGAAGATATTGTAACATCTATCAACGAAACGCCCACTTATGCAGCAGTAGAAAAAGATACCTGGTTCAAAGTGATTTTGACCGATAGCAATGCTTGTCAGGCTACAGATTCAGTACTGGTAAAAGTAGAAAACCCGACTTGTCTGGAAAGCAATGTTTATATCCCAAGTGCTTTTACACCCAATGGTGATGGTAAAAATGACATCTTCCTTGTGAGGTCATTATATCCGTTGGAAAATTTTTATCTCATCATCTTCAATCGTTGGGGCGAAAAAGTTTTTGAATCGCAATCGCAGGAGAACGGCTGGGAAGGCATCTGGAAAAACCAGAAAGCTGAAACCGGAGCATACAGCTATGTTTTGCAGGCGGTTTGCAATGAATTAGTAATAGAAAGAAAAGGAAATCTGACATTGTCCAGATAATCTGGTCATGCAGTACGACGTAGTGAGGGAAATGAAGTACATATTATTGATTGCATTTTTTGGTATAAAAACGCAGCTGTTCGCAGCCAATGAGTTTTATATCAACGAAGGAATTGTTATCGTAAACGGTGCAATATCAGACACTCCGACTTTATTTGTCAACGGTGATATTACGAACCAAAACGGAACTTTTACCAATCAGCAAGGCGAGATAGAACTGAAAGGAGATTGGAGAAATTTTTCATTGAATAATCAATATCAATCCACCGGAAGAGAAGTTTTTTCCGGAACAGCAGACCAGAATATCTATGGCGACTGGAAAGGATTGAGTGAAAATGCCTTTTACGATTTACAGATAGAAAAAACATCTTCCACAGGTCAGTATGTTTCACTACATGCAGATGTGAATGTGAAGGACAGACTGTACTTCTCTTCCGGTTTTGGTATCCTTCGCACGCAGCCTTTTTCTCGTCTCGTGTATCCCGGAAGCGGAGATTATCAGCACACATTATCCGTTTTGAATGAAGATATAAATGCGATACAAGGACATCATATTTCTAACGGTTCACTGACAAAATATGTAGAAGGTAAATTGAAAAGAGCCGTCGGTGTGACGAATGCCGATTATTATTTTCCGGTAGGAGTAGCTCCTGTGCTGACACATATTTCTATGGATGGTATGGAAGCTGTTTCTGTTCGTTTTAACCAATTGCCCAACAGCAATGCATTGACAGCATTTTTGAAAGAGGGAGTTACAGCACTGCATAACAATGTTGTCTTTTGCGATGTCGGTACAGACCCGTCGCCGGACATGGACCCTTTTTTGAGTTGTGTTCCGGGAGCTGGTTTGGATGGGATTATAGACAGAGCGAGTCTGGTAACAGCTTCGGCACTCGAATGGTCGGTGACTCCTGATGCGGTGGATGATTACAATTACAGAATCGAAGTTTTTCCGGGACCAATTTTAAATTCATCTGTTCCGATTTTGAATATTTCCATCTGTGGAGGTCCTTTTTCAGAAGTGAGATATCTTGCAAAGGACGGCATCCAGGGCGGTGATAATGCGGGACCACTTTCCGATGGCGCACCGGTTTGGCCGGCTTTGGCGGGAATGAGAGTTTGTCCCACAGGAAATGTTCTGACCAATCAGCATTCATTCTCCATTTTCAGGATTCACGGTACAGAAAACAATATGACAGAGCTCCCGGTGGAGTTTTTGAATATCTATGCCGAACCTGTCAACAATCAATATATTCAGGTGGTATGGAATACTGCCACTGAAAAAAACATCAGCCATTACGAAGTCGAAAGAAGCATTGACGGAAAATCTTTTGAGTACATCGGACAAGTTGCCGGGCCATACGGAGGGTTTTCCGATACACCGCACCGTTATCACCTGGACGATTATCATATACAGCCGGGAATATTGTACTACTACAGAGTAAAAAATATAGATTTTGATGGCTCTTATGAGTATTCAAAAATAGTAGATGCTAGAATCCTCTCAGAAAAAACCATTTCTGTCAGTGAGATTTTCCCCAATCCGTCACATAATGGTGAAGGAGGCTTTTACGTCACTACCCCCGAAGAGATAGAAGTCACTACAGACATCTTTAATATGTTGGGTCAGTTTATGGGTAGTCAGCATTTTGCACTACCAGCCGGAAAAACATGGATTCCTTTATCTATAGGAAATTATCCGGCCGGAAATTATATCGTCAGAATCAGATTGAACGAAGAAGTTTTGAGTAAGAAGTGGCAGATACAAAAATCTAATTGACAATTGTTTATAATTCAATGATTTTCTCTATAGAGTCAAAAGGAAATTGTCTTTACAATTTATTAATCTATAAAGTCTATCTATTTTGTAGGATAATAAAAATATTTCCTACTTTTGCTCTACGCTTGTGACATAGAAAGGGATTACTGAAGGGAAGAAGAAGAATTCGGTAATTAAAAGTGTTTATGAAAAAAGTGTACAGATTTGGAGTTTTAGCAGCTTTGGTAGCGTCAGCATATACGCCTTTATCAGCTCAGAACGGAACAAAATTATTAGGTTCGGATGCAGCCACTATCGGCAGAGGCGGAACGACTACGGGAAATTTTGACAATCCATCCTTGATTAATAATAATCCGGCTGGTCTGGCTTTTCTGGAATCTCCACAATTGGATATCAGTGTTTCGTTGATGGCTCCGAAACTGACCTTTAAAAATGCAATCAATGACGCAAACGGCAAAAACAAGTTGTTTCCGGCTGGTTCAATAGGTTTTGCTACAAAAGCCAATGACAAAATTGCCTATGGATTCGGAGTTTATACTCAGGGAGGTTTAGGTTCTGAATATTCATTGAATCACTCTTTATTTAAAGACGAGTCCGGCAACTATATCCCTCAAAAATACCATTCACAGTTTGCAGTGATACAGGCAGGAGGTTCTTTTGCTTATAAAATAATTGACCAGCTATCCGTGGGCATTACTGCCAATCTGGTTTACAGCCAGTTTGCTTTTGGTGAGCCATTCAGTGTTTCGCCGTCATTTTTGAGAGGAGTCATTGACCCGTCTACGGGATTTACTTTTGGCAATTTATTTTCCGGTTCTCCGCAACAGGGAGGTCTGGGTTACAATGAGCTGGTTGCAGCTGCTGATATCACAGACTTAAAAGCTTTCCAGTTTAACGGAAAAATTGGCGTAGCATACAAACCCAATGATAAATTATCTCTGGGAGTCAATTATACATTACCGACAAAATTGAACTACAAAGGAGGTAAAGCTTCTCTGGATATGAATACACAGTTCAATGATGCATTCGGCAGAGTAGTTCAGGGTGTTTTGGCGCAAAATCCCCAGCTGACACCACAGGAAGCGCAACAACAGGCTGCGGCGCAGTTTGGACAATTAGGAATTGATTTATCAAAAGGAGCAGTTGATGAATATCAGGCAGAAGCAACATTATATCTTCCACAATCTGTAGCGATAGGTGTTGCTTATGCCATTAATCCTAAGCTTAAAATCTCAGGAGATTTCGAATGGATTAACTGGGCAAAAGCTTTTGAAAAATTAGATATCCATCTGACAGAAGGTACAAATCCAAATGTCAACAGACTTTTAGGCACAGAAGGAACATTGGATATTCCTTTCCCTTTAAACTGGAAAAATACTTTCGTAGCAAAAGTAGGTGTAGAATATGATGCGCATAAAATTCTGAAGTTGAGAGCAGGTTATATCTATGGCAGTAATCCTGTCCCTGCAAGTACATTATTTCCTGTATTCCCTGCAGTAGTAGTACATCACGCAACGATAGGAACCGGCATAAACGTTTCTGAAAAAATTGCCATCAATCTGGCTTACGAGCATGCATTTAGAAATACTGAACAATCAGATGCCAACAGTTTAGTGGGCACTCAATATAACAACAGTCAATCGAGTTTGCAGAATAATTTATTCCATGCATCTCTATCATGGAAGTTTAATTAATGACCAATACCAATAGATTGCTTAGGGTGATTGAGCAATCTCATATAAAGCCCCGGGAGCAATCCCGGGCACTATTCCGGCCAAACCAATTTTCAATAAAGCATCGATGAAAATCGTAATCAGCAATGTATAACAAAACAATTCTTTTAGTTAATCAAGTTAGGTTTAGAGCATCAGATAGTTTTAACGGTGCTATTTGGAAAGCTGTGTGTAAAGGAGCAACGCTAATATTATTAGTTCTTCTTTACACGCAGTCATTTGCTCAGGGAAATGTCGGAATTGGAACATCTAATCCGGATAACAATGCTGTACTGGATATTACATCTACATCGAAAGGGGTTCTTTTTCCTCGATTAAGCACCGTTCAGAGAGATGCAATTCCTGCTCCAATTCCTACCAGCTTAACGATTTTCAATACGACAACGAATTGTCTGGAATTTTATGTAGGAGCTACATGGCATCCGATTGCCTGTCCGTGCGAACAGCTTTTGCCGGCACCTACAGCCAGCGCAGCAACTACTGTAGGTCCTTATTCATTTACTGCTAACTGGCAGTCACAGTTAGGTGTATTGGGCTATTATCTCGATGTATCAGTAGATACAGGCTTTGATAGCATATTACCTGCATACAACAATCTTGCAGTTGGTAGCCTGACAACATTCAATATCACAGGACTGGATTGCGCAACCACTTATTACTATAGAGTCAGAAGTTTTGACAAAGTCTGTAACTCTGAAAATTCAAATATCATCAGCGTATATACCCGTTCTCCGTCCGGTAAGCAGGTTTTTGCATATACAGGAGCCAATCAGACATTTGAAGTTCCGTGTGGAATTAACAGCATTCAGGTGAAAATCTGGGGAGCCGGTGGCGGTGGTAACGGCGGCGGTGAATCCGGTGGTTCAGGTGGTGCAGGAGCTTATGTATCCGGTACTTATTCTACATCAGGAGGTACTGTTATTTCTGTCATCGTTGGTGGCGGTGGCGCTTCCAACAGAGGCGGAGGAAATGGCACACAAGGCGCTGCTGCTTATGGAGGAGGCGGTACTGGTTTCAGAGGTGTAGCATACAACAGCGGTTCAGGTGGAGGTCTTTCCGGAATAGCCTTAGGAGCAAATTACATCGCAATAGCCGGTGGCGGTGGCGGTGGCGGGAGCTATACTTCCAATGCTGTCAATACCAATCGTCCCACAGGAGGCCCGGGCGGAAGCACAGTGAACGGATATGACGGTGGTACAGCTACAAATGCAGGAGGTCGTTCAGGTTCAAATGCCGGAACAGGGGGCACCGGTTCTTCTCTGGTATTAAGAGGAGGGGCTGGAGCAACAAGTTTAGGAGGCAACGGAAACGGGGCTTTGAACGGAGCATCCGCATCGTCATTTGGCGGTGGCGGCGGTGGCGGCTATACCGGCGGCGGCGGTGGTGGCGGCAGTGCGGCTACAGTTTACACATATATCGGCGGTGGCGGTGGCGGCAGCTCGTTCGTGGGAGGAACAGGCTTTTCCGGGACAAATACTCCGGGAGTATTGACAAGCAGACTGGCATCTAATCCTCCTCCCAATACTACAGATACGGATTTTATACCGGGTGTAGGAATAGGCGGTGGTGCAAACGGATTTAATGACGGAGGAAACGGATTGATTGTCATCAGTTGGTAGTCCGATTATGATAAAAGATAAATAAACAGCTATGGTAAGATTCTACACTTTTACATTACAACACCAGAAAGGCTTTTTCATGCTCTTTCTGTCCTTTATATTTTTTGCATTGCAAACAAATGCTCAGGAAGTTCTATATGGTACAGGTACTACAAGTACGACAGGCTCTACAGGCCCTCCATTTACTACTGCATCGGGATATAGCTATTCTGCAAGTGAGCAAATCTATACAGGAGCAGAATTAGCTACCAGCGGAACTATTTCTCAGGTGGGCTTTTACAAACAGAGTGGAAACAATGATGCTGTGGAAGATGTAAGCATTTACTTAAAAGCAACTGCGAATACCGAAGTAGGTACTACTGTTGATACATCCGGATATATTTTGGTGTATAAAGGAGCTTTTCCCAATAGTTCAACAGGCTGGTATTCTGTACCTCTTTCCAAAGGATTTCAGTTCAATCATACTACTCAAAACTTAGCCATTCTGGTAGTAAAAGGTTATCAATCAGCCAATAGCAATCCACCTTTGTATAGAAGAGTATTAACAGCAAAAGCTAATAGCAGTTCTTACTACCGGGCATCCAGCACTGCCTGGACTCCGAGTACGACAATGACAAGATTAACCAGCAGCTCAAATTACAGAGCACAGCTAAGACTGGTATTTACAACTTGTTCGACTGTCCCTGAAATTACTTCTGTAGCACCTTCCGGAAATCAGGCTCAGGTAGATTTTTCCTGTCCGTCTTGCTCAGGGAACTATGTAGTAGAGTATGGGTTGAGTGGATTCACTCCCGGAGCAGAAGCTATTGCCAACGGAGGAACAGTGGTAACAGCCGCTTCCGGTTCTGCAACAATTACAGGATTGGGACAAGGACTTACTTACGATGTATATGTAAGAAATAATTGTAGCTCTACTAACTACAGCATTAATTCTACTAAATATACATTTACAACTGCCTGCGGAATATTTGGATTTCCTTATACAGAAAATTTTAACAGTGTTACAGTTCCTGCTTTGCCTCCATGTTTTACTGTTGAAGATAAAAATGGCGGAAATTCCTGGATTACTGCACTGTATACTACGAACAGGATTTACATAAACACTGCAGGAACGGCAGCAGACGACTGGTTTTTTACACCTGCCTTTTACTTTGAAGCCAATAAAACTTACAGATTACAATTCAGCTACAGAACGGGAAGCAATACTACGACAAACCAAAACTTTAAAATACTATATGGAAGTTCGGCTAATTCAGCTTCTGCCACACATCTTCTGGAAACATATAACAGTGTGAATACCAATACGGGGACGACTTCACAAACATTGTACTTTACTCCGACTTCTACCGGGGTTCAATATATAGGGTTTCATGCGTACTCTGCATCAGGTGTCAGCAATTCTTTTCTGGCATTGGATGATATAGACGTGCGACTATCCGACATCACATGTCTGCCTCCGGTGTCGGTCATTGCTACTCCTGCTTCGGATACATCCGTCGTTTTGAGCTGGACAGCACCATCTGCTACTATTCCTACCGGATATGAATGGGAAGTGAGAAATAATTCGACGACCCCAACTAACGGAGCTACAGGCAGAATTGCAACCGGCACGACAACACACCCGCTTACTCAGATAACCGTTTCCGGGTTGACATCAAGTACGACTTATCGTGTATATGTCAGAACTATTTGTTCCGCAGGAAACGGCAACAGTACATGGACGGCACTTGTCAACTTTTCTACACCGTGTAGTGCTGTAAATGCTCCATACTCTGAAGATTTTTCATCTACTACAAGCTCAAATCTTCCTACCTGTACTTCTACACAGGGAACCGCATGGACAACGGCTACGGTATCTTCTACCAGAGTATTGCAATATTTACGGACTTATAGTGCCTACGCAAATGGCTATTTTTTCTCCAGAGGGATAAAATTAGATGCCGGAAAAACATACAGATTAAAATTTTTATACAAAGGAAGCTCAACAAGCGGAGTATTAAATTTCAAAGTGCAGGCAGCCACGTGGGCAGATTCTTCATATCTGATTCCCGGAAATATCGTTGAAGGTTCTGCAACAGCTTCTACTTCTAACCAGGAAGCAACCGGAACATTTACTCCTACAACAAGCGGTATTTACTATCTGAGCTTTCATGCATTTTCGCAGACAACATCTCCCAGTGTTCAGAATTATTTATACATAGACGATATTGTTTTTGAAGAGTTTCCCGATTGTGCTACGCCAGCAAATCAACCCACAAATTTAATTCTGACACCAAGTTATTCCTCCGTGACAGGAAGCTTTACCGCTTCGGGAGCAGATGAATATCTGGTAGTAAGAACTTTTGGAGCAGACATCCCTCAAACGCCGCAAGATGGTGTTTTATATCAGGCTGGGACAAATGATTTGGGTGGACATATTGAGTCCGCAGGTTCGGCAGTAACATTTACTTCCAATTATCTGGATATCAGCACTTCTTATACTTACTGGGTATTTGCATACAATCATTCTTCCTGTGCGAATGGACCTTTGTATCAGACTGCAAATCCGCTCTCACAATTAGTGACCACATTGGCCTGTACAAGCTACGGAACGAAAACTTTTACCAATACTACCTCTAATCAGAATGTAAACCGAAACTGGAGTGCAATTACATGGACTCCGACAGGACTTCCGGGGCCTTGTGATAATGTGATTATTACCAATCAGCACACTGGGTCATATTCACTAAATATTACGGTAGATGTACCTGTCTATATTCATGATTTGAGCCTGGTAGCCTCTTACGGAACATCGACGACTGCCAAGGGTTTGGATTTGATAGGACACAGCTCATATCCTTTTATCATCAATGGAAATCTGACCATTTCCGGTACAGCAGGTGCACCGACAAATTCTGAAACAGAGTTTTATTCACAGGGTGGAAATATCATTGTCAAAGGAAATGCAACATTTGGTGCTGCCAATGACCCTGTTCATATTGCATTTGGAAGAAACGGCGGAAATCCGGTATTTGAATTCAGAGGAAACCTGACTTTTGACGGATTATCTTATATCAGGTCTAATGGTGGCGGAACATGGTTGTTTGATGGAAATGGTACACAGATGATTACCAATCATTCATCTTCCGTTTATACATATCCAAATCCTCCGGGAGCAACTCCTGCAGTTTCATTTCAGAGTGTAACCATCGGAAATGCTCATACTCCGACAGTAGTGATTGCGGGTACAAAAACCAGCTATCTGAGAGGGGGAGATTTATTGATTAGCAATGGCGCGACGCTGTCTATTCCGTCAGGGCAAACATTGAATCAGTACACTGCGAATCAAGGTGCATTAGGACTTTTTGATGGCTCAAAACTTCAATTGGGAGGTACTGCGAATGGCTGGAGTGCGGGAAATAATTTTCCTAATCATTATGCGCTGAATTATCTGGAACCCAACAGTACAGTAGAATATAATGGTACTCAGACCCAGACTTTAGCTCCTTTGATTTATGGCAACCTTACAGTCAATAATCAGCAGGATGCTCATGTGCCGGCAGGAGTTACGGTAGATGGAACGCTTTCATTTATTCAGGGGAAATTAATTACAGACGCAAATGTTCTGTCCCTTTCTGGATCGGCAAATGTAACCGGTGCAGGACAAAACAGATATGTAGAAGGTTATTTATCGAAAGCTGTTTCAGCATCGTCCACACAGAAAACATTTGAAGTGGGTAATATCATTTCATACACGCCGCTGACGATAGATTTTTTGGGTAATAATTTTTCCGGAGGAGAAATTATAGTAAAATCTACTGAAGGATTGCATCCCGAAGTTGCGACATCCGGACTTTCTGATATAAAGTATGTGAACACTTACTGGGATATCAATGCTGCTGACATTCATAGCTTAGACTCTGCAAGATTGACATTCCAGTATCATTCAGACGATTTATCAGGAAGTGCTTTACCGGAAAATCTGGTAGCAGCGAAATATACTTCCAATAGCTGGACAGTTTTACCATCAGCCTATCTGGGAGCAAACAGCAATCGTGCATCCGGGATTATATCACTGAACGGTTCTTATATTTTGGCAGAATTGCCGTCTGAAGAATGTGAAGCTGTCACTGACGCAACAACAGCATCCGGCTTATCTCTTTCCTCAGTTTCAACGATTTCTGAATCCTGCGAAATCAATGACAATGAATGGAAATATTTCAAGGATGCCGCAGGAAATATCATTGCAGCCATCCATGCAAACGGACAGGATTTAGGAGCTGTGACATTGGAGCTGAATCTGGATGAAAATCACGGACCATTTGAGAGTAGTAAAAAATGTAAGGCTCAGGACGAATATTTTGTAGGAAGAGTGGTGAAAATCAGCAGTGAAAAAAATCCCGCTCAACCGATTTCTTTCAGATTGTTCTTTACAGAGGATGAATATCAAGGATTCAAAACCATCTTAGACGCTCAAAATTTTAACTATAAAGATTGCTTTGGAACGACGACCACATATTCTGATTTGACGATTTCAGCATTTTATACCGCTGCGCATAACCCGGTAGCTGTTGCTGGAATTACAAAGTCTGCAAATGGACCTTCGGGAAATTATCAGTTTGAGTTTTCATTGCTTCCAGTATCAGTTAATGCCTCTAATGGAAGATTTGACGGAGATGGTACCACATTTTATATTCATGGTTCAGGAGGTAATGGCTCGATTCTACCGGTAGAATTAATCAGCTTTACCGGAAAATTAAATGCTTCAAATATAGAATTAAGCTGGACAACTGCTTCTGAAAAGAACAATGACCGCTTTGAAATTCTGAAATCTACGGATGGAATTACTTTTGAAAAAGTAGGAACCATTACTGGAGCAGGGAATTCCAATATTCCTTTATCGTACACTTTTACAGATACAAAAGTGGAAGCAGGCAGCATCTATTTTTATCAATTGAAACAAATAGATTTTGACGGAACGAGTGAGTTTTCAAAAATCATCGCAGTTGAAACTGGCAATCGCTCTGAATTATCTGTAGGAGATTTTTACCCGAATCCGGCACGAAATCTGACAACGCTTCCGATAATACTTCCTTCCAATGAAATCGTCTCTTTAAGGATTTTCAGTTCAGATGGAAGATTGGTTCTTCATCAGAGCAAAGCTTTTGACAAAGGACTGCACTCATTGGATATAAACACCGAAAATCTTCCAGCCGGAAGCTATATCACACATATCCATATTGGTAAGACTGATTTTTATAATAAAATTTTTAGTATTCATTAGTTAGTGGTTATTGGTTCAATATTCTCAAAAACATTCCCTTTTATTGACCTGAAATAATGAACAGGAATATTGACCGGGTGAAGCTGTCTGAAAAGGCAGCTTCCTTTTATTTAAGAAGCTTCTTGATTTCTTGCTGATATATACTCTTACAATCCTCTGTAATTATCTGCCGGTAAAACGCTTTAGAAGAAACCGTGTGAAATGATTTTTCTCCAGAATAAAAACCGTCAAAGGAAATATCAGCATTCCTGCAAATCCATATAAACCCAAATGCAATTGCTGAATCACCAGAAAATAAGTAATGCTCAGGATGAAAGCATAGCTATACATCATCCACTTCAGATGCAGCTGCCATCTCTTTTCAGAGATATAAAAAATCCCTTTCCTCGTACACCACCACAGTAAAACGGCAGCAATAGCAAGCAAACAAACCTCTACCCGGCTATTCCGGCCAAAAGCCAGCAGCAGTGTAGCGGGACCTGCCAGCAATAATATCACCATCGTATATACATTACCCAAAGCAAAATGCAGCATCGGATTTTTTCGGTATAATTTTGGGATAAACTGAAAAGGACCTGTCAGAAAGCAAATCATAACAGTGATAAATTGTATAACTGCCACTCCCCGAAAAAATGCACTTTTATCAAAACCGGTAAGATTTAACTGAAAGGAACTATCAGCCCATACAGACAATGGAAGAAAAACAACAAAAATGATGGTTATAAAAATGTAAGGCATTAAATAACGTTGATATTGATAAAATGAAAATAGTAAATTAGGACATGCAAAAATGGATAAGTTTTGTTTTGATACTTTTTCTGAAGCTCGCACCTGTATATGCAGCGTACACACTCATCCCCATGGACGAAACCCAAAGCAATCACATGAAAGCTTACGGGATCGCATACTGGGCATTGAACAAAGGAGTAGAAGTAGACTGGCTGCTCAACTATAAAGGAGGAAGCTTTGCATTGAAATCTAATCCCGCAGTGGAAAAAGAATGTGTCATCAGAGGTGTAAAATACCAAACGATAGCTGATGCAGCAATGGCAAATATTCTGGATGAAATAGCACTCCCGGAAGTCAATATGGATGCGGTACGCCTGGAAAAAGCCCCCAAAATTGCCGTGTACAGCCCTCCCGGGAAATTGCCCTGGGATGATGCTGTGACACTGGTCCTGACTTATGCAGAAATACCGTATACTGTAATTTATGACTCAGAAATCCTGAATGATGAGCTGGTCCTGTATGACTGGCTGCATCTTCACCATGAGGACTTTACAGGACAATACGGAAAGTTCTATGCGAGCTACCGGAATGCAGAATGGTACATTCAGCAGCAAAAAGATGCAGAAGCGCTGGCCAAAAAGCATGGCTTCAGCAAGGTATCCCAGGAAAAGCTGGCAGTAGCTAAAAAAATTAAAGAATATGTTGTCGGAGGAGGTTTTATGTTTGCCATGTGTTCAGCTACCGATACTTATGACATTGCACTATCAGCTGAAGGGACAGATATCTGTCACCAGGTATACGACGGTGATCCGGCTGATCCGGCTGCACAACAGAAGCTGGATTATTCCAAAACTTTTGCTTTTGAGAAATACAAGCTCATCATGAATCCTATGGAGTATGAATACGCTGATATAGATGTTCCTCCCATGCGGCCAATGGAAGAGAAGATAGACTATTTCAGCATTTTTGAATTTTCTGCGAAGTGGGATCCTGTACCTACAATGCTTACACAAAATCATACAAACCTCATCAAAGGCTTCATGGGTCAAACTACCGCTTTCCGAAAAAGCATCATCAAAAAAGATGTATTGATTCTGGGAGAAAATAAAGCTTTGGACGAAGCTAGATATATACATGGTACTATGGGGAAAGGAACCTGGACTTTTTACGGAGGACATGACCCGGAGGATTATCGCCACCTTGTAGGAGATCTGCCTACAGACCTGAATCTTCATCCTAACTCCCCCGGATACAGATTGATATTGAATAATATTCTTTTCCCGGCAGCTAAGAAAAAAGAAAGGAAGACATAGGTTTTATAAGAAATCCAATGCAAAAGAACAGGAAAAATGAGCTTCCTGAAAGGCCTTATTCATTTGTCCGTACTGGAATTTCTATTTGTATATTTTCCTTGTATGATACAAAATGGTTGTTTTAGAACACTCACCAGCAAAACAATGGCTTTTGAATATTATCTGGCGTCAGCTGCACGAAGGATAGAGGGTAGAGCCGTTTTATAAACGGCTCGAAACGAAAGCCTGGTCCGCCGCACACCGACAGGCTCAATGGCCACGGCGGACGTGCCAAAAATTAAAAAATCACAGAAGCCAGCCAGCTGCCGAAATATGCTAAAACTCCCATGTAAGCAATCTGAATGGAGGGCCATTTCCAGCTTTTAGTTTCGCGCCTTACTACTGCGACAGTACTGATGCACTGCATCGCAAACAGATAAAATATCATCAACGAAACAGCAGTTCCCAGAGTGAATACTTTCTCACCGGTTTCTCTGAAAGTTGCATTCTGTAAACGTTCTCTCAGCAACGATTCATTTTCTTCATCTTCTACGGCATACAACGTGGCCATAGTCCCTACGAAAACTTCACGGGCGGCAAAAGATGACAGCAAAGCAATACCTATTTTCCAGTCATAACCCAAAGGTCTGATCAGCGGCTCTATGGTTTTTCCGATGATGCCTGCGTAAGACGATTCTAACTGATGCGTAGTGATCAGCTGCTCAAGTGGGATCTCCTGTGAAATTGCATATTCTCTTTTCGCCTGTGCTTCTGCTTTCTGCATAGCTTTGGATGGGCCGTAAGAAGCCAGTACCCAAAGAATAACAGATACAATCAGAATGACTTTACCGGCTTCCCATGAGAAAGTTTTTACCTTTTCCCATACATTGAGGAATACATTTCTCCAGTGAGGCATCTGGTATCTTGGAAGCTCCATCACGAGGAAGCTGTGCTCATCTGTTTTCAGAATTTTATGGAAAATCCAGGCAATGATCAAAGCAGTCAATGCTCCCAGCATATATAGTCCCATAAAAACGACCGCCTGCAAGCTCAACCAACCGCCGATTTTAGTAGCCGGGACAGCAACCGCAATTAAAATAGTAAATACCGGAATTCTCGCAGAGCAACTCATCAATGGCGTGACCATGATAGTGATCAATCTTTCTTTCCAGTTATTGATCGTACGCGTAGACATTACTGCCGGGATAGCACAGGCACCTCCTGAAATCAGGGATACTACGCTTCTTCCATTGAGACCGAATCTTCGCATAAAGCTATCCATCAGGTACACAACCCGCGCCATATATCCGGATTCTTCTAACAAAGAGATCAGAAAAAAAAGTATCGCAATCTGCGGAACAAATACCATTACGCCCGCAAGTCCGCTGACAACACCCTGGATCAACATATCCTGAAACCATCCCTCCGGAGTTACTACTGCAATGATATTTCCCAGCCAGGCAAAGCTTTCTTCTACCCATTCCATTGGCTTTTCTGACCAGGTAAAAATAGACTGGAATACAATAAGCATTAAACCAATAAAGATCAGCAACCCGAATACCGGATGAGTCAGTACGGCATCTATCTTTTTCGTAAACGGATTGATCACTGCTGCATGCTTCTTAGTGTTTTTTTGAACAACAGGCGTAATCACCTGATATCTGCGCATCATCTCGTCCAGCTGTTCATCCAAAGAATTGAAAAGATATTTTTCTATCAGCTTCTGAATGTATTCTTTCTGAGTAGCAGACAAATGCCTGAGATGTTTGTAATGATGTGTGATCAGCAAAGCCTGATATTCAGAACCCGCTCCAATAAATGAAAGAACATCTTTTGCAATCAGCTTTTCAGCATCATTGAGCTGATAAAAAACGGAAGCTTTAGTAGTAGCAATCGTCTGATCTATTGCCTGCCTGAAAGCTTCTACACCTTCACCGTTTCTGCCATTGATCGGGACAACGGGCACACCTAAATCCTTACTTAAACCATCCAGGTCTATCTCAATACGATTATCCTTAGCGGTATCCATCATATTGACACCTATTACCACCGGATAACCTAAATCCCTGATCTGTGTAAAAAGTAAAAGATTTCTTTCCAGGTCATTCGCATCAGCGATGTATCCGATAGCGTCCAATGGCTTCTCTGATATATCTTTCAGCAGGACATTGACTACAACTCTTTCATCTTCAGAAGAAGGAAATAAGCTATATAAACCCGGAAGATCTGTTACTTCCACAAGACCGGATTTTTCCAGTTCGATCTTTCCGGATTTTCTGTCTACTGTCACTCCGGGAAAATTCCCGACCTTTTGCTGTAAGCCGGTTAAAAGATTAAAGACGGAAGATTTTCCTACGTTAGGATTTCCTACTAATGCTATCTGATACTTTGGAACACTCATGTCAATTTTATTCAATCACGATTTGCTCGACCTCGTCTTTTCTGAGAGCCAAAGTCAGTTGAGGAAATTGTAATAAATAGGTAGAACCTGCTAAAGTTTTTCTTAGGATGGTAACATCTACACCAGGAATAATTCCCATAGATATTAATCTGGAAGCAATTAAAAGGTTCTTGTAAGAAACAATTTTTGCGCTTTTTCCGATTTCTATCTGGTCCAGTGTTATCATAAATGTATTTCGAAATTGTAACTGTAATAGAGACAAATACAGGGTACAAATCTGCTTTTTTGCGATGCAATATACATACAAAGCCCAACTTTACCTCTAAAGTTCACAATCTGATAACAGACGAAAACTGGTGAAAATGGATACTAAAAATTGGGTATCGGTGGCTTTTGCTGTGAATGGTTGAAATGAAAGGGTTGTAGTATCAGAAAAGTAAAAATCACACCCCCAGCGAAGCCAATGAAATAACATTGATTCCGTCTTGCCGGGTGTAACTGATTCCTGTCCCGGTAATAATATTGAGCGATTTTGGAGGCTTGGTTTTCTTATCATCCAATACCGAAACAAATTTATGTAAAGCAGTCGCAGCCTCTTCTATTTGTCCGATACCGAGTTTGATTTCAAAAGCACACCAATCACCATTGTACTTTTGGACAATACTGTCCACTTCCAATCCACTCGAATCCCGGTAATGATAGATTTTTGCATCATTTGCCTGCCCGTATACCCGAAGTTCGTGTATGACCAACGATTCAAACAAAAAACCGACAAAATTCAAATCGTTCAACAACGCTTCTTTATCCAGACCAAGTGCGGCAACAGCAAGACTGACATCGGTAAAATGACGTTTAGCTGATTTTCTGAGCGATGCAGACGAGCGTATATGAGGATTCCAGGCAGGCTGGTCTTCTACTATCATCAAGCGATTCAAAGCATCCAGATAGTCGTAAATGGTCGGGCGTGAAATATCGTTGTTGTCTGCTTGCCGGATATCCTTTTCCAACGTTGAAACTTCTACTAAAGTAGCAGTATTCCGGGCAAGTGAACGCAGTAAACTCTTTATCTTTACCGGGTCGCGTTTTACATCTGAAATCCGACTCATGTCCACCTCCGCAAGCAACTCAATATACGCACGGTTTACTTCTGCCGCTTGTTCTGCTTTTTTATTCAAATGTGCCGGAAAACCGCCCCTGATTATATTTTCTATGATAAATTCCAGTTCTGTAGGCTCATCATAAATATCAATCTTTTGCCCCTCAAACAGCTTTTCCAAACTCACTTTTCCCGATGAGTAACCCATTTCCTGCCATGACATTGTACGCATATCCAGAATGGTGAACCTACCTGCCCCCGAGTGCATTTTTACAGACTCTTCGGGATTTGCCGAGCCTGTAAGTATGAATTGTGCTGTTTTTTTGCGCTCGTCTATTTCGTGCCGGATATAATCCCAAAGCCGGGGCTGAACCTGCCATTCATCTATCAGACGAGGAGTATCTCCAAGTAGCAAGCGTTTGGGGGCAGAACTCATCAACAGAGGCACTTGCTCATCCCTGTCCACATTCAGTACACTTCTGGCTATTTGTTTTGCTGATTCCGTTTTGCCGCAAGCCTTAGTACCTCGTATTAATACCGCACCCGAAGCATTGAGCTTTCTTAGCAATTCTCTGTCTGACGACCGCTCCTTATACGCCATAATGCTTGAATTTGAAATATAAATATACACTTACTTTACAAATTTTGAGCACTTCACTTTACAAATTTTGAGGAATATACTTTACACTTTGGGAAAAATAGTTTTTAAAACAGTGCTGAAACTCTTACTATATCAAACTTTTACCAGATAGTATTACTTTGAAAGTTTACCTAACAACCGTCTTTTCTGTAGTTCACAATCTGATAACAAGCAAAATGACATTCAAAAGACATGTTATTTTCGAGCACTTGGACATTTTGTTTATATTTGGTCTAAATATGGATAGGGCTTCCATTTACTCAAAAATTAGTTTATACAATGAAAAAATCAATCGTTACTGTCTTATTGCTCGCTCCATTTTTCCTGTATGCCCAAACCAATACGATGCTAAGTGCAGATTTTTGGAAGGCAAAACCAGATGTCGCAGGAGTAAAAGCTGAAATAGAGAAAGGCAATAGCCCTACAGAGGCTAACAGAGGAAATTATGATGTGGTAAGTATCGCAATTAATAACGATGCTCCTCTAGAATCAATCAAATATCTGATAGAAATCAAAGGCAATGGAGTGGATAAGAAAACCCATGATGGTCGCACATATCTGCACTGGTCTGCAAGCAGAGGTAACGAAGAACTGACAAAATATTTAATTGCCGGAGGTTGGAATATACACCTGACGGACGACAAAGGGGCTACTCCCATCACTTTTGCTGCTGCTAACGGTCAAACGAATACAAGCGTTTATGATGCTCTTTTTAAAGCAGGTGTAGACCCAAAACAAAAATACCAGGATGGAGCCAACATTTTATTGCTGGCGATTCTGGGCGACACGGAATTTATTTTAACCGAATATCTGAAGACGAAAGGACTGACCCTTCATGATAAAGATGATTTAGGAAGATCTGCTTTTGATTATGCAGCAAGATCCGGCAATGTGGGACATTTAAAGAATATACTTCAAAAAGGTGTAGGTCCTACCAGACATGCCTTGATACTTGCTTCTCAAGGCAGCCGTCGTGCAAACAGCACATTGGAAACATATCAGTACCTGATCAATGATTTGAAAATTACAGCTTCTGTGACGGGTATGAATGGGGAAAATGCTTTACACAATATTGTCCGTAAGCCTAACCAGAAAGAAATCATTGCATTTTTTCTGGAAAAGGGTGTAGATATCAATGTTGCGGATAAAGACGGGAATACCGTATTTATTGCTGCTGCTTCTACAAAAGATATCGATGTGATAAATTCGTTATTACCTAAAGTAAAAGATATTAATGCTGCCAATAAAAAGGGAGAAACGGCATTGGTTGCTGCAGTTCAAAGCAGTTCTCCTGAAGTCGTTCAATTGTTGATCGATAAAGGTGCAAAAACAGATATTCAGTCTACAGAAGGGAATCTTGCGTATTACCTGGTACAAGCTTACAGAGGTCAGGGTCCAGGCAATAACGCAGATGATTTCACAAAAAAGATGAATATTCTGACTGAGAAAGGATTTGATTTTACAGCTCCGCAAGCAGACGGCAGCACTTTATATCATATTGCTGTTACTAAAAATGATGTAAGCCTGTTTCAAAAGCTGGAAAATCTGAAAATTGATATCAATGCGAAAAATACTGAAGGAATGACTGTTTTACACAGAGCTGCATTGCTGGCAAAAGATGATACTATACTGAAATATCTCGTAGAAAAGGGCGCAGATATCAGCATCACAACAGAATTTGAAGAATCGGCTTATGATTTAGCCAGTGAAAACGAGGCCCTCAAAGAAAAAAACATTTCCATCAATTTTTTAAAGTAGTATCATGAAGTCTTTTGTAAGAGTATTATTTGTAGGTATTTCTCTTTTATTTTTTTCAAATCAGGTTTCTGCACAAAATGCTAAATACAAATGTTTGCTGCAGATGTCAAACTATACCGGATTGGAAGCATATGTCGTAGTTTCTCTGGTTGACCCAAGTGGGAAATATGAAAAAACGTTGTATGTGATGGGACCGGACAAACAATGGTACAATGGATTCAAAGAATGGCATAAAGCGCTTTCCAAAAAAAATGAAAACCTGAGCGCTATCACCGGAGCATCTATTGCTGCCGGCGACAGGAGTATCACCACTTTCAGTATCGATGAATCTAAAATGAACAAAGGTTATAAGCTGAGATTCGAGTCATCTGTAGAAGATCAGGATTATCACGTATCTGATGTCGAAATTCCATTGACTACAGAGGGTATCACACTTAAAGTAGATGGTAAGGGATATATCCGTTACGTCAAATTGAATAAAGTTCAGTAAACATTTGATTTAAGGTTTCTTGTAGCTGATAGCTTCTCTTGATCTTTAAAATCTGATGCTAATCTCTTCGAGATACAATGGTGGGATACACCTATAAACACGTCAAAGGCTGTATATATTAATGATCAATACCACCTTAAACTTCAAACGTTAAACAAAATCGATGACCATTAGTATCTGGCGGTATGCGCATCTGGCGCTTGCTTTGGTTTCTTGCCTGATTCTGTTTGTTGCTTCTCTGACAGGTATCATATTAGCTATTGATGCAGTCAACGAAAGAAGTTTACCGTATCGCTCTGACAATTTTAGTGATATTACTTTAGCTCAGTCTGTTCCTGCATTGAAAAAAGTATATCCTGAAATTTTTGAGATTAGTGTTGACCACAATCATTTTGTTACGCTGGAGGGTTTCGATGAAGATGGCAATGATGTCAATTCATTTATACACCCGCTTTCGGGAGAAATACTGGGACAGCCCATCATAAAAGGTGAATTTGTACAGTGGAATCTCGCACTGCACAGGTCCTTATTTCTGAAGGAAACAGGCAGATTCATTGTAGGAGTCGTATCCTTTTTATTGATGCTGATTGTCATTTCCGGGACCATCCTGATCATCAAACGTCAGCAGGGAATCAAAAGATTTTTCACCAAGGTTCACAAAGATTTTCTGGCACAATACTACCATGTAGTTGCCGGAAGATTGTTGTTGATTCCGGTTTTTGTTTTAGCATTTACAGGCACTTATTTATTTCTGCTCAGATTTGAAGTGATAACCAAAACGGAGGTCATCACTACTGAGGTGACTGCGCCTGAAAATATTGATGCAGATACTCAGATTCCACTGGCAGATTTCCCTGTATTTAAGCATACATATTTATCAGAAGTCACTAAAATAGAATTTCCTTTTGCCGACGATCCCGAAGAATTTTATAAAATCAGGTTGAAAGACAGAGAAATCGTCGTACATCAATTTTCCGGTGATATTATCAGCGAAACGCAATACTCAACATCTGCCAGATGGGAAAGACTCAGCCTGGATTTACATACAGGTCGAACCAATATTTTCTGGGCAATTATTCTGGGCATTGCCTCACTGAATATTCTGTTCTTTATTTATTCCGGATTTGTCATCACTTTCAAAAGAAAGGCTGTCAAGATTAAGAATAAATTTTCGGCTAAAAATGCTGAATATATCATTTTAGTCGGTTCTGAAAATGGCAGTACCATTTCTTTTGCTAACCACATTCATCAACAGATTTTAGCTGATGGAAAAAAGTCCTTTCTGGCTGAGATGAATACATTTGAATCCTATCCCAATGCAAAGCATCTGCTGGTATTTACTTCTACTTACGGTTTGGGTGACCCGCCATGTAATGCAACAGAATTTATTGCCAGGCTGGAAAAATATCCTCAGCAACAGGATGTACAGTTTTCAGTTGTAGGATTTGGCTCCAGAGCATACGAAGATTATTGTGCATTTGCCGGAAATGTGGATGAAATGCTTTCTCAACAATCATGGGCAAATCGCTCTTTAGAACTTCATACCGTCAATGATAAATCTCCGGAAGAATTTGTAATATGGGTAAAAGCATGGAGCGAAAAAAATATGATTGCCCTGGCAACAGCACCGGCTTTATATCAGCAAAAGATGCCTGATTTGAAAAAAATCAGTGTGATACAGCCAGCTCAGATGCCTGAAAATGACACGACCTTTCAAGTCTTTTTACAACCCAAATCCAGAGTAAAATTTCAGTCAGGAGATTTACTGGCGATTTATCCTGCAAATGATAACAGAGAAAGATTTTATTCTATTTCAAAAAGTGGAAATAATATTCAGCTGGTTGTCAAGCTGCATGAATTTGGATTAGGTTCACAATACTTATACAAATTGGAACAGCATTCGGAGATAAAAGCAAGAATTATTCATAGCCCTTCTTTTCATTTTCCTCTGAAAGCTAAAAAAGTCATCCTGATTGCCAATGGGACAGGGATTGCTCCGTTTCTGGGAATGATCCGGGAAAACAGTAAAAAGATAGAAGCACATTTGTATTGTGGTTTCCGGCACAATAATAAGACAGCCGAAAATTATCAGCAATTTGCCTCGGAACAGATTTCTAAAAAGCAGCTGAATTCTTATCAGGTATCTTTTTCAAGAGAAGAAAATCCTGCCTATGTAATGGATTTAATCAAGAAAGATGCAGATTTCTTTGCAGAAACATTATCCTCAGGAGGTGTTTTGATGATTTGTGGAGCACTGGCCATGCAGAAAGATGTTGAAACTATTTTAGAAAAAATCTGCCTGGAAAAATCAGGAATATCTTTTAGTGTTTATAAATCAAACGGACAGATCTTGAGTGATTGTTATTGAGAAGGAACTATCAAATAATTTCTACACAGGAAATTATTCAATTCAAAAAAACAACTTGATAATACTAAGACTAAGCTTTTATTATCCATTCTTTCAGAGCCGATGATATTAGAGTAGTAAAATGTTGCGTCTGTAAGCTTATCAAAACATATATGAAACACTTAATTGAATGAAATTGTGTCATTTTTCTGCCTTTAAACACATCTTTAATTTTAGACTTATTACCGCTAAATAAAATAGGCTGTCCAAACGAACAGCCTATTTATTATAAAGACATCTATTGATTAATGGTCATCAGCCTGGAAGCCAGTGCGTCTGTATCCTCTAAGAGAGTAACGATCTCCAGGTTGTAAATCGTCCCAATCTTCTCCTTTAAATACTGTTGACGTAAATTGAATGTTGATAGAGTCAGTTGTTGTTTTACTTGGCGGTGTAGAAACGCCTTTCAATACCTTACCTCCTGTGATTGTAATCGTATCCACGTCTAAACCAAACTGAGGGTAGTTTACCTGATAGAAATCATCCGTAACCGGTTCTGATTCCACAAATTCCAGATTACTATAATTCACAGTAGCTTTTGCATAGAAAGGCCATGCTTCACTCGCGTCAACCCACATTTTATCAGTATCAAATGCAGCTGTATTGTAAGTGTATATATGATAGTATGACTCATCATAAATATCATCATTCAGGTAGATCTGCACCCACCATTCTCCTGCCATATCCTGTACGGGAGTGCCTTCTTGCTCTATATCCTTTTTACAGGAAACTATCGAGAAAGCAATTAATATTAAAGCTAAAAATTTTGTTCTCATTTCTTTGATTTTTATTGTTTAACCCATACGTTAACTCTCTGTGCAGGACCCTGATCAAGTAGGATAGTGGTTATCGCCATTTCAGTTCCGTCATAGGTTCCAAAGCCTGTCATTCCTCCAAATACGGTAGGGTATACCGGCATGTCAATATTTTCTCCATCTGTACACATCAGGTAACATGGTACTGCAAGAGGATTACCACCGGATGATGCGGAGCCCCAACCGTCTGTCATGTAATATACTCCCGGAGCCACAGAAGTAACTGTAGAGAGGCGGCCATTAGCTGCACGAGCATACACTCCTGCAATTGAAGCCGATCCTTCAACAACAGGTTCCGGAATTACGAAAACTGTTCTGGTCTCGGATTTAGAAAAACCTTCCTGATTTACCGCAGTATATGTAATTGTATACATTCCTGGTGTAGTAATATCAACCTCTCCTGAAGATGTCCAGTCAATTTCCACGCCTTGCTCAGTTACAATAACTCCTTCATCTTCATACTCTTCATCTTTTACGATCGATAATACCTTATCTCCGATAATTTCGATTTCAGGATAGTATGTAATGGAATATTTTCCTTCTGATTCCTTGTCTTTGTTACAAGAAATCATTATTCCTGTGACAAACAATAAAACCAGGTGAGTTTTAAATTTATTAAGTAAATTATTCATAGTCGTTAATTTTATTTAGCCCACCAAATTTTTTCACTAATATATGAAGGCTGACCAGGTGTGTTAGGATTTCTGGAAACAGCAACATCAGGATAGTAGAACCTGTTAGGATACTGTCCGGCTGGAAGCGTTGTTCTTGCAGAGATCATTAAGTTACCAGGAACAGTAGTTCCACCAGACACGTATGCAGGTACTCCGGTTCTTCTGATCTCAGTCCATGCTTCATAATTTTGTATCATCGCCATAGACACCCATTTCTGCATATAAATAGCCTTCAATTGATCATCATTTCCTGATGCCGGGAATGCATAAACAGCTCCATCTGCATACAAATCAGCGGCTCCTGTTATTCCTCTAAGTGCGAAGTTTTCTTCAATACCTCTTTCATATAAAGCTTTAGCATCTCCTGAACCATATTTTACAGCAGCTTCAGCTAATAAGAATGATACTTCATATTTTGTAAAGAAATATACCGGAGTTGTAGCTCCAAAATTTAGCTTAGCCAGTTTAGGAGCTAGTCCAACCTCAGGGTTCAGATAATCTCCCTGAAAATTACCCTGATATGTGCTTTGGCCTGTTCCTAATCTGTAAATAGTCGGCACTCTCGGGTCGTCATTTTCCAAAAGATATACTAAAAGAGTCTGGCTTGCCACATGGTTCACATCACCCAGCTGAGAGCTAACATTGATAGCATAGAATGGATTTTGCTGATTGATTTCATTTGCAAATGCAGAAAAACTAGCATCCACCGTCAAAAATCTTCCTTCTGCCACTAGCGCAGTAACTGCTGCTGCATCTGCTTTAGAAGTATTTGACATTCTGATGTACATTTTCAATTTTAAAGTATTGATGAATCTGATCCAGTTTTCCATATTTCCGCCCAAAATCATATCAGTACTTTCCTCAATTCCTTGTGGATTTTCTTCATAAGCTGCTACTGCTGCATTTAAATCAGCTATAATACCAGAATAAACATCTTCCCCATTGTCAAATTTTGGCTGAAGAATTCCTTCCAATCCTTTCAATGCCTCTGTGTATGGTACTTTATCTACAGCATCCACTAATACCTGATAGATATAGCCCTGCAGAGCAGCACCTACTAATTTATAACCTGTGTTTCCATTCTCACGAACATTTTTCAGGTCGTTTAATACACCGGCATAAGCTTCAGTCCATACACCATCCAGATAATCTGTATTGATACTATAATCATCTTCTTTTCTGTATTGGGAAGCAGTAGGAGATTGTGTAAAATATTGTGCCCAGATGGAAGCTGCATTGAACAACGTGGCACCTACCACTGTCGCAGCACTGGCCTGAGCCGCAGGTAGCACCAATTCAGGAGCCACCTCACTTGGATTATTGGGATCTTTATTGATATCCAAAAAATCCTTTTTACATCCCGCAAGGGTCAAAACCGTTATTCCGAGCAGGATCAAAAAATTATAACTCTTTTTCATTTGTTTCTTTTTAGCAATTTTAGAATCCTAGTTTTAAGCCTACACCGAAACTTCTGATAGATGGCGCTGTAGAGAATTCACCAAAATCAGCACCAATTCCTGTACCGAAGCTGGAAGTTTCCGGATCTATATATTGGTTTTCAACCGGGGTCCAGATGAATAAGTTTCTACCTGTTAATGAGAACGAAATATTCGTAAACGGTGTTTTAGCAATTACTTTCGCAGGAATACTATATGACAATGATAACTCTCTCAACTTAACATAAGATCTGTCAATTAAGCCATTTTCCATTACATTATCTCCGTAAAATGCATAATAGTTATCCATCGTTACAGGAGTAGTATTTTCAGTATAAACAGCTTGACCGTCTACAGTTTCTTCGTTTACAGAGTTTTGGATAATAAATGTATTTCTGTCATTATAAGTGTGGAATACGCTACCACCAACCCAATCCAGGGTCGCTTTGGTTCTTGAGTACATCAAGCCACCTCTTCTGATGTCAAATAACACATTTAATGTCAATCCTTTGTATGTTACTCCGGTACCAACGCCCATTGTAAACTTATGTTGAGAGTTTCCGACAAACTGTTTTTCTGCTGCCTGAACAGGAAGTCCTGTTGTGTTATTTACAACTACGTGCTCTACTCCGTCGATCATTACAGTTTTAGCAACAGGAGCTTCAAACACGCCCAATGGTTGACCCTCAACTGCATAATAACCTACTTCACTCATTCCTCCGAGTGTAAACTTATCTAATTCGTCAGCAAGGTCTTCTACAACGTTTCTGTTTCTGTTGTAGTTACCATAGATTGTCCACGTGAAGTCTTTGAATTTCAAAACATCTGCACTTACAGCTAACTCTATACCTTTGTTTCTGATATCACCAATGTTCGTAGTAATATTTGTATAGCCCGATTCAGCAGGAAGCGCCAATGCAATAATCTGATCAGAAGTCAATTTATTGTAATATGCTACATCAACTCTCAATCTGCTATTTAATAATACTAAGTCTGCACCTACCTCAAATTCTTTGGTAAACTCCGGTCTTAATTCCGGATTACCCATTGCATTTGCTACTTCGAATCCGTTTACTCCGCCCAATGGGAAGTTCAGGTTCGAGAATGGAAGTACAATTGCTCCCTGAATAAATACCGGTTGAATCGCATATGCCGGAGCATCATTACCTGCTGTACCGTAAGAAGCTCTTAGTTTACCGAAGTTAAACCACTTGTTGTTTTTAAAGTGATTAGAAAACACATAACTACCACTCACAGAATTGTAGAAGAAGCTATTGTTGTCAATTGGCAAAGTAGAAGACCAGTCATTTCTTGCTGAATAAGTCAAATATACCAGGCTGTTGTAACCAACTGTAGTTTGTCCATACACCCCTAACTTTCTTCTATGGTTAATTGTTTGAGCAACTTCCGGTCTTGCAGAAGAGTTGGAAATATTATAGTAGTCCGGAATGGTAAGACCTTTAACAGATGCATTGAAGTTATCAGTTTTAAAATCATTAATATTAAAACCCAGATACCCATCCAATGAAATTTTATTGTTGAAATTCTTATTGAAGTTCAGGAAGAAGTCATGGTTAAATTGTGTCACTTTTGCTCTTGCTTCTGACACATAGCCAATATTACTTGAAGAAAAGCTTCCTACAAGCGGACTTTCGTCAGAAATTTGTATAATAGCCTCTGTATTTTTTACAGCATCGCTATAAACATCAAATCCAAATCTATATTGGAAGTTCAACCATTTTGTAATATCTGCCTGTAATGTACCACTACCAAAGAACTTGTCTGAGTTGTAATAGTTTCTTACACTTTCAAGCGTCATATATGGGTTAGTAATATATGGAGTATAAAAGTTATCTAAAGTAAAGAACTTATTATTTCTGAAATCTTTCATATCAACAAAGCTGATATCCACAGGGGACTGAATTAAGTCGTTGTAAACTGTAGAAGAACCATTTGTAGAAGACTGACCTCCCGGTACACCTTCCTGATTCGTTTTAGTATAGTTTACTGACATATTCAATTTGATGACACCTGTAGTTTTAGCCGCTCTTAATGCAACAGTATTTCTGTTATAAGTATCAAATTTTCCCGGAGTTACTCCATCCTGATAGTTGTTAGAGTAAGATGCATAAAAGTTATAATCTTTATTTCCTCCTGTAAGAGAAAGTGCATTCTGGAACTCTAATCCAGTTTCATAAAAATCCTGTAATCTGTTTTTCAACGGAGAATACGGTTTTAACATTTGTGAGTTGTCGACGATATTACCAAAAACTCTGTCTATTCCGTCCATTTTTGGTCCCCATGAGCCTTGCTCATCCAACAGGTCCTGTCCGCTCCATCCCTGGCCCCATGTGTCCTGAAAAGTAGGCGTCTTCAATAATTTAGAAAAGATTGTTCCGTGAGAATAAGAAATCCCTAATTTTTTAAGACCTCCGGTATCTTTGCCTCTTTTAGTAGTGATCATGATGACACCATTCGCACCTTCCGTACCATATACAGAAGTTGCAGCAGCACCTTTTAATACTGAAATGCTTTCAATATCATCCGGGTTGATTGCATTGATCATGTTACCATTATCCGATACACCGTTCAAACCATCACCTGCTCTGGAGGTATTTGAGAAAGGAACACCATCAACAATGATTAATGGTTCGTTATCACCTCTCAATGTGTTTGCTCCCCTGATCAGGAATCTTGTAGAAGAACCGGGAGAACTGGAGGTAGAGGAAATCTGAAGACCTGCAACTTTACCTTGCAAGGCATTCATGGCGCTTCTTTCAGCTCCTTTGGTTAACTCATCTGATTTAATCTCTGTAACTGAGTAACCCAGTGTTCTCTTTTCTTTGTTGGCACCAAATGCAGTAACAACTGTTTCAACTAATTCAATACCTGATTTTAGCTTGACATTGATTTCTGAACCTGATCCGACTGCTACTTCCTGTGTAGTATATCCGACATAAGAGACAACTAATGTAGCAGAAGAACCAACATCATTGATGGTGTATTTACCATCAATATCCGTCACTGAGCCATTAGTGGTTCCCTTCACTAAAACACTCACGCCGATCAATGGCTCTCCATCATCAGCATCAGTCACCACACCGGTAATGGTGCGGCCTTGTGCAAGCACCTGGGTCACACTAAGCATGAATCCAAGTAGCCATAATAGTAAGTTTTTTTTCATAAAGACTGACTTGTTTGTTAATAATTCCTAATTTCTTTAAAAGATGTTAATCACAAGTATATGTATTTTCTGAGACAAATTTCTTATCCTCTATCTAAATTCTTTTATTCCAAGGCATTCACTATCAAACATATTCACCCCATTCTGATGCATTCTTGCAAAAGAAGTGTATAATTTTTTATAATTAACCCGATTTTCTTAACACATTTTTACACAGAGTCAATAAAACACTCTATTCTTTCAATTATTATTAATTCCCTAACTGAAATGAAAAATTCTGAAAAAATTCAAACTTAATATTGAATTCATCGGAAACTTGCAAAAACGTTCAATTTACAGACACATTTTACATCTTTATTTTTATCCGGATATAGGATCTGAATTAATAGTTTATTACCTGTTCTTCGATATTTTCAGGCAGTGTCCGGAATTCATATTGCTGGTTTCTCAATCTCGGTTCAAAACCTGCATTTTTTATTGCATCCTGTATTCCTTTGGCAGTAAACCGATGCGGTGCTCCGGCAGCTGAAACCACATTTTCTTCTATCATGATAGAGCCAAAATCATTTGCTCCTGCGTGTAAGCATATAGAGGCCACTTCTTTGCCCACTGTCAGCCATGATGCCTGAATATTCTGAATATTGGGTAACATCATTCTGCAAATGGCTATCATCCTTACATACTCGTCTGCTGTTACTTCATTTCTGATACCTCTCATTCTTTTAAGCAAAGTGTCCTCATCCTGAAATGGCCAGGGGATAAAGGCAATAAATCCTTTAGTTCCCTGAGGTTTTTCGGACTGAACCTGACGCAACCAAACGAGGTGCTCCATGCGTTCACGTATAGTTTCTATGTGCCCAAACATCATTGTAGCTGATGTAGTTAATCCTGCTTTATGTGCTGCCCTCATCACATCCAGCCACTCCTGACCGCTACATTTACCTTTTGCCAGTAATCTCCTGACTCTGTCATTTAAAATTTCTGCACCAGCACCCGGCAGTGAATCCAGACCTGCCGCTTTTAATTCCTGCAACACCTCGAAGTGACTTTTTCCTGAAAGTCTGGAGATATGTGCGATCTCCGGTGGGCCTAATGCATGTAATTTTATTTCAGGATAAAGATTTTTCAATTGACGAAACAAATCTGTATAGTAGTCCAGACTCAGATCGGGATGATGGCCCCCTTGTAGCAACAGCTGATCTCCACCATATTTGATAGTTTCTTCTATTTTGACTTTATAGGTCTCAATATCTGTGATGTAAGATTCTTCATGACCCGGCTTTCTGTAAAAATTACAGAATTTACAGTTGGCAACGCAGACATTGGTGGTATTAACATTTCTGTCAATAATCCACGTCACAACAGGTGCCGGCTTATGTATATATCGTAGCCTGTTCCCTATTGCAACCAGGTCCGCTGTAGGCGCTTTTTCAAATAAAAAAATGCCTTCTTCTATAGATAGAAACTCTAACTGAAGTGCTTTTTGGTAAATTTCCTGAAGATTCATAGATGTATTCACGTTCAAAGTTACTGACTTATCGTTGTATATCCCAATGAGTAATTATGAACTACATTGAATGTTCATCTCATTACTCTTCTAATGCTTTAAGAGCATAAAAGTTGATTTATTCATCGCCTATAAAATAAAAGCAGCAGCGAAAAATCCACTGCTGCTTTTATTATTCAGGTAGTTTTCCGGGTCTATTCCAGAATCAACTTTTTGCTTCCTACTGAGCCATCTTCAAACAACAGTTGTACGATATACAAACCTTTGGGTTGTTTTGAAAGATTAAACTGCAGGATATTTGTATTTGTGCTGATGTTTTGCTTTTGAACAGTTTGTCCAATTGCATTGGTCCAGATAACTTGTTTTAATCTGGCATTATTCTGATTACCAATTTTCAGCGTGACCAATCCATTGCTCGGATTCGGATAGAGATCAATATCATTTCTGAACTCCTGATTTCTGATTCCGGTTACTGCCTTATCTGTCAATTGTATATCATCAATATAAACATTGTTTTCCCAATAGCTGATATTTCTGAAAACAACCATTACATCTTTCTGTCCTGTATATTTTGACAAATTTATAGATTCTTTTCTCCATTGACCGGATTTAGGAACAAATGCTTTTTCTGTAATCGGGGCTGTTACCAGTGACTTATTGAACTTATTATAAACTACATCATAGGAAAGTCCACAATCTAATGACACAAGAACCTGCAGCGTATCCCATCCGTTTTCCGGGGTGTTAGGATCAGTGAATTGTGCCGCTGCTACTTCAAAAGTTAAACTTGCATTCTCCTGAGAGCTTAAGTCCAGAAATGGCAATATAAAATCATCCTTCTGCCCAAATTCAACCCCGAAACTTAAAAAGTCATAATTAAAATTGTCCATGACTAAAGAATAGCTTCCTTCTTTTCCTTGTCTGGCCGCAGACCTTTTCCATGTATTAAAGCCATCAGGATTAATTATAGTATATCCACCCTCAAGGAAAGTCGCTTTTTCAAATCCTTCTAAAACCGGGATCTGCTGATTAGCAACTCCTACCTTAAAGATTTTGGACAGGACATTATTTTCAGCAACCTCATCTCCATCTGTACTGATGAAAAATTTTATTTCATGCTGACCTGAATCTAAATAGACAGGATCAAAACTCACAACTGCTGTCTGATACAGATTCAACCCTTCACTGACTGCTTTAATCACAGGATCTCCATCATTGATCTGATATGAGACGATATAACCTGAAACTCTATCTGTACCTCTCGAAAGAACTTTTACTGCAGGAGAGAATGTACCCTGGCACAATTGAGCAACCGGAAGATTAATGTCCAAAACAGCCACATCTTTTTTAGTATCCGGAACATATCCTTTAGAGAACATTAATGTTTGTCTTGGACCACTTAAGGTAGCCAGCATTTTAGCACATTGTTCTTTACTGAACATATTTAAGACAGTATCATTTGAATAGTCCATATAGTTCATGAACATGATTCCATTTCCTCTCCTTGTGCAAATATCATAGTACGGAAATTTAGGAGCTCCTGCAGAACTCATGAACTGTTGAGGAGTATCACTGACACCATCATCTACAGAGCAGGATTCTTCATCTCCCCAGATATGCTTTAGTCCTAAATAGTGTCCTACTTCATGGGTAGACGTTCTTCCCAGGTGATAAGGTCTTTCAGTATTGGTTACACCGATATGTCTGTAACTGATCACAACTCCGTCAATCACGGTTCCTGCAAATACAGGGAAAGCCGCATATCCCAGGATATCCTTTTCTATATTACCTACCCAGATATTCAGATACTCATCAGGATTCCAGACAGCAACACCACCTCTTGTGGGATCTTTGATAGTGTTAGAATCTACAGAGAATTGCCCTCTGTCTGTTTTTGTTCTGGTAATACCTGTGGTAACACGTCCTTCCGGATCTCTGTTAGCCAACACAAATTTTAGCTTTAAGCTCCCGATATAAGGCTTGAAGCCATCAGGTACATTAATAATATCTTCGTTCAAAGCATTAAAATCTTTATTCAATACTTCCAGCTGTTCATAAAGATTTTGATCCGGTACATTTTCTGAAGCTTTATTATACACAACATGAAAAACGACAGGGATATTGATTTCTAAATTTTCAGAAGTTCTGGCTGCTCCTCTTTTTGCAATAAAGGTCCTTGCCAACTCCTCCAACTCTTCCTCAAATGTAGCTATCGCAGGATCTTTAGCAAGCATTGCTTTATAATGATCATGAGTAGCACAAGTCCTTTGCCCTAATGCCGTAAAACCTGACACCAGAAATACAAAAAGTAAAAATATTCTCATTCTGATAAAATTATTCATTCTAAGTTAAGTATTTGATTGATAGAAAGATAAAAACCGTATTCAGTTAAAGTTATCCTTTTGTTTAAATAATGATTTCTGCTGTTTTTAAAGTGTTATAGAGAAACATGTCCCCTTTATTCCGGATAACTGAAGAAATCAAAACGGGAAGTCAAATTTAAAATAGTTTTTCATTTAACAAGCACTCTCCATTTGTTAAAAATTTTCTGCAAAAATCTCAAGCTGTGTATCTAACAGGTTAGGATTAAAATCAATTGCAGAGAGCGACTTGATTGTCTCCAGCTTCATTATCGCCTGTCTGAGCTGAATATTATTCTGTTTCTGAACTATGGCAACCTGATTTTTCATAAGATTTTCTGCCAGATATTCCTGCTCTGTCTGCCCGGGAGTCGGTACTAATATTATCTTTTTCCCAACATGTGCAAGATCCATCAATGTGCTGTATCCCGGTCTGCAGATAATGTATTTTGCGCTTTGCAGTTCTCTGAACAGAGCTTCTCCATGCAAATAATTGACAATTTCAATATTATCATCCTTTACGGCATTTCCTTCTCTGACGACTCCTCTAATGAGTAGAGCAGGTTCACCAATAGATTTCAGCTCCTGTATCAGCTTGTTTTCAAAGAATGTCCGCTGAGGCTCCGGTCCGGACAAAACTGCAACTATTTTTTCTTCTGTTCTTTCAGCAGATGGTGTAACTGCAGTAAATCTGCTCTGAGGGCCTATAAATTTCACGGGAACCCCCGCATTGACTCCATGAGAAAGTATTCCTGAAAGATTATTGTATCCCGGAAAGTCAGGCACCCATATTTCTGTGAAATGTTTCAGGTATGTTTTGTGCCACGCAAGAATTATTCCGCTACCCCAACGAAATCCTTTGGGCGGCAAAACTCTTAGCTGATGCCCCACAAAGACAGAAGGAAGCCTGGAAGAATATACTCCGTAACGATTGTCCGAAATGATAGCATCCAGACTTAAATCTGTAACGAGCTGCTCTACTGCTTTCTGTTCATCTTTGATGGCCTGAATGATCTTTGGGGCACTAAAAACTGTCTTCCATGCACCTCCCCAACCGGCAGGATACACAATATTGTAAGAGGGTAATGAATGAACCTGTAAATCCGGAAAGGCTTCTGAAAGAAATCTCAAAGGGGCACCATCTCCGGCAAGATGGACTTCGGCACCAAAATCCAACAATCTTTGTATGACAGGAATACTTCTTGTAGCATGACCTAATCCCCAGTTTAATGGAGCGATCAGAATTCTTTTCCCGTCAAAAAGTGTTTGCATTTGTTAAAAATACTCATAGATGAGCAATATTTATTATTTTCAAGTCGTATAAGATATTAGTTATGAAACGCAATATTTTTTTCTCTTTTGCAATAATTGTTGCTCTGGCATGTATGACATCCTGTAATTCTTCTAAAAGATGCGGTTGTCCTACTTTCGGACAAAAGGAAACTACTAAAGGAGAATGGGCTTGTGTGACCAAAGCACCTGCTGATTTATATTAATCCGCTACTCTTTCTCAACAACCTTTCCTTTTCTGTTCGCAAGGATTACTCCTGTCAGGATGATGATAAAGCCTGCAATTTGTCCGAAATTTAATTTTTCCCGCAGGATAAATACTCCTATCAATATTGCAACCAGCGGTATGATATATGTGGTAAAGGAAGCAAATAATGCACTGGTTCTTTTTGTCAGCCAATTGAAGAAAAACATGGCGATAGCTGTTCCAAAAATCCCCAACACCAATAAATATTTCATGGATGCCTGAGCTTCCGGCTCGTGACAGATTTTAGAAAAAGTACCGTTGTATCCCAAAAACACTGCTGCTATCGGCCCCATAAAGAGGAATCCCAGGATGGATATCTGAATGGGATGAATGTCATATTTCATGACTTTGGATTTCAGCACATTAGCGGACATCCCATAGCAGGAGGTCGCTAAAATAATCAGAACAGCAAATTTCGGATCAAATGTCAGATCTCCGTCAGATTTAGCCAGTACAATACACACGGCTCCTAAAAAACCTATAATGACTCCAAAAAATTGATTCAACCTGGCTTGTACTCCAAAAAATAATACTCCGAAGCTCAGTGCAAACAAAGGTGTTGTGGTATTCAATATACCTGCTACTGAAGTGCTGACATGGGTTTGTCCGAAAGAGAATAAAACCGGAGGTAATCCACTTCCCAATAATCCTGCTAAAGCACTATATCCTAAAGCTTTCAGAGGAATTTTTTTATGGAAGAAAATCAGAAACGGGACTAATGTACAAAAGGCAATAAATACTCTCAGCGCTCCTACCTCAATCGGTTCGAAAGCCTCCAAACCTTTTTTGATAAAGAAAAACGAAAATCCCCACATCAGAGATAAACCAATCAGCAGCAGCCAATTGATCAACTGAGAATTGTTTTTCATGTTTTAGATTTTTAAATCAGCTAATATCCGGTAAAATCTGCAAACAGCTCCGTTAAGCTACAAAACTGCGTTACAAATACGGGAAACTGTCTTCTGATCACTCATTGTATAGAAATGCAAACAAGGAGCCCCGTTCTCAAACAGTTCTTTCGCCTGCGCTGTACACCATTCTGCACCGAGCTCTTTGACAGCTTCTTCATCCTTACATTTACGGACTTCTTTCACCAGATCATCCGGAAAGTCAATATAAAAATTGCTTGGAATACTTTTCAGCTGTGTAGATCGTGTCAGAGGTTTAATTCCCGGTATAATCGGAACATTGATTCCCAGATCTCTGCAATCCTTCACGAATTTGAAAAATGCATTGTTGTCAAAAAACATCTGCGTTACAATATAATGTGCGCCTGCATCTATCTTTCCTTTCAGAAACAATAAATCTTCTTCATAATTAGCTGCTTCAAAGTGCTTTTCCGGGTAACCTGCTACTCCGATACAGAAGTCAGTTTTCACTGCATCCACGATATCTTTATCCAGATAAATTCCATGATTCATACTGTCCAGCTGATGAACCAAATCCACTGCTAACTTATGTCCTCCCGGTTCCGGCACAAAAGTTTTTTCCAGTTTTCTGGCATCTCCCCTGAGTGCCAATATATTCTGTATGCCTAAAAAATTAAGATCAATAAGTGCATTTTCGGTTTCTTCTATGGAAAAGCCTCCACATATCAGGTGAGGGACTGCTTCTACATTGTATTTATGCTTGATAGCCGCACAGATACCTACTGTCCCCGGACGTTTACGTACTGCTACTTTTTCGAAATACCCGCTGGAAGTAACTTTGTACTCAAATTCTTCTCTGTGATAAGTCACATCAATAAACGGTGGCCTGAACTCCATCAACGGATCCAGTATCTTATACAAGTGATCGATACTTTTGCCTTTGAGTGGTGGTAAGACCTCAAACGAGACTAATTTCTCGCCTTTGCGCTGCTCATTGATGATATCTGTAACTTTCATAACTTTTCAGAGGGTACAAAGCTATGCAAAAGCGCAGTGAATTTTATAATTAATCAACATTACTACATTTTGTTAAACTCAGGCATCATTCTTTGATACTCTCATAACTAATGATTAATATTTATATTTTAGGCAAAAAATCCATAAATACTTTCTCCATTTATTAAATTTTCCTGAATTGAACATTCATTAGTTTTATGTTTTAGTGGCCTTTCGAATAATAGTGAGTTGATTGGAATACTTTCAATGAAATGCAATTTTATATAGATATAATCTGTCTATTTTTTGTATCTTGGAAACCTTAATCAGTCAAAATCTTTGTATGAAAAACTTATTTTTAAACCTAGTTGCTATAGGGTCGTTTCAGCTACTTGGAGCACAATCATTTACCACTTTTAATGGAACAGATCGCTTTATTGAAGTAAAAGTGGCTGATACTATGAAAGTGGAGGCTGACATTATCAAGGTAAAAATTGAGCTTCCAAAAGATGAAGAGGGGTACGAATTCGACTCTCATTATGAAGAAGGGAGGGCTTATGAGGTTTATGAAAGTGAGGCAGACGTTGCAGTTGTTGGTAAAAAAGAACGAAAACAGAAAGGACAATCATATCCGCCAGCACCACCAGCACCGCCAGTATCGAGCAGCGAAATTGTAGAAGAATCAGCGGGTATGGTAGAAATGAATCAAAAGGAAGAAGTGATTGAATATCTAAAGAGTAAAAATATTGCTTATAAATTTCATGAGCCTACTGGCGAAGATGTAAATCCTTTTAGTAAAGATTTTGGAACAAAGGAAAATAGCTTCGAATTGGTGTTAAATAGTCCACAGCAATATGAATCTCTCAAAGCAGATTTATCTAAAATACATGGAGTAAAGGTATCAGTTACATCTTCAGAGACTTCCCAAAAAGCTGTTTATGAGTTGGGGCTTATTGATAAATTGATGAAAAAAGCAAATGCAGAGGCTGGAGTTATAGCAAAGGCGATGGGTTCTCAGTTAGATAAACCACTCAATGTGACCAATATATCATTTGATAGTATGTATAGCTCTATGTTTAATGACCCCAATAGCATGGGAGGAATGGGTGCATTGTTTTCAATGATGGGCAATTTGTTTAAATCACAAGATGATGCTACAAGTGTTGTCGTCAATAAGTCTATCGTTGTAAGATTTGGAATAAAGTAAGTTTCATTAAGCGAAAGAAAACGGAACCTCTCGATTTATTTGAGAGGTTTTCTTGTTTTGTATGAATTTGGTTTAATTTATTTTCTACTCACAACTCCTATTTGTTGATTGTAAAAAGCTGAAGGATCATTTTAAACCAATGATAACTTACTAACCTGAAAATATTTAATATTTTCACGGTATGAAATTCATTCTTCTGATTTTTAGTCTTTTGTTGTGTTCGACAGCATATTCCCAGACCGTTACTTATTTTAATGAAGAAAATGATACCGTAACTGTTAATGACAAATGGAGCTATTACATTCAGCTCCGTCAGGAAAATCCCAAAGACAGTATTTGGATAGAAGAGAAAATGGAGAAAAACGGACAGATGCTTCGGCAAAAATTCTTTTACTATAAGAATCCTGACAAGCACGTTCGTCATGGAAAATATCAAAAATGGGATTCTGAAGGAAATCTTCTGTTAAATGCCTATTTTAACCATGGCTATTTAGATGGAAATGTAAAAAACTTCTGGAAAAATGGACAACCGAAACGTGATGATACCTATCAAATGGGCAGGCTGGTTTCTGGTCATTGCTATGATAGTTTGAGAAATGAAATACCTCATTTTCCATACGAAGAACAACCCTTATTCAAGGGCGGAACTGCTGAAATGCAAAAGTTTATAGCCAAAAACATAATGTATCCGGAAAAAGCCTTAAAGAAAAAAATAACAGGTAAAGTTGTTGTACTTTTTATTATAAACAAAGACGGCTCTCTTTCGGGTTTGTCTATAAAAGAAAGTGTTTCTCCCGAATTAGACAATGAAGCTCTAAGAGTTGTGAAACTTATGGACGGATTGTGGACTCCCGGATATCAGGATGGAGAAGCTGTCAGAATCAAAATGGTATGTCCAATTAAATTTAATTTGAAAAAATAATCATCATTACTCTACCTCCACTTCGCATTTGAAATTCCTATAGGCGTAATAGATTAGTAATATTCAGAAATTAGGCAGAAAACCAATCTTTTTATATCTTTGCGTCGGCTTTACAAGCCAGCTTATTGAGAAAGGCGGAGGGAATAGGCCCTACGATGTCTTGGCAACCCCAGCACCATAAGGCTGGAAGGTGCCACATCCTAATCCGGAGAGCAATCAATGGACAGATAAGCAGAGAAGATTTTTATCATTCTTTCCTGTATCAATTAAGTGACTTGTACGCCAGGTGAAAACTGTACAATGAATACTGCATTAGAAAAAGCCGCAAAAGAAAGAATCCTCATCATCGATGGTGCTATGGGGACGATGATTCAGCGTTATCAGCTGACGGAGGAAGATTTTCGTAAAGAAAAATTCAAAAATCATCCGAGTCCGTTGAAAGGTAACAATGACTTGCTGTCTATCACTCGCCCGGATGTTATCAGAGAGATTCACAGAGCCTATCTCGAAGCAGGAGCTGATATCATAGAAACCAATACTTTCAGTGGTACTACTATTGCTCAGGCAGACTATGAAATGGAAGATGCCGTATATGACATTAACTATTTCAGTGCAAAAATCGCCAAAGAGGAAGCAGTAAGAATGACAGCGTTAACACCTGATAAACCAAGATTTGTTGCAGGAGCGATTGGTCCAACCAATAGAACAGCATCTATCTCCCCGGACGTCAATGACCCGGGATATCGTGCGATTTCTTTTGACCAGTTGGTAGAAGCTTATGCATTTCAGACCAACGGATTGCTGGATGGCGGAGCAGATATCATTCTGATAGAAACCGTTTTTGATACTTTAAATGCAAAAGCGGCATTGTTTGCAGTACAATCTGTATTTGAAGAAAGAGGCCAGGAATGGCCGATTATCGTTTCCGGAACAATCACAGATGCCAGTGGAAGAACACTTACAGGGCAAACAACCGAAGCTTTTCTGATATCTATTTCCCACGTATCATTATTTGCAGTAGGCCTCAACTGCGCTTTGGGAGCAAAAGAACTCAGACCATATCTGCAGGTGTTGGCAAAAGAAGCTCCTTTCTATGTCAGTGCATATCCAAATGCAGGACTTCCGAATGAATTTGGCTGTTATGATCAGGATGCATGCATGATGGCGAGTGAAGTCAAAGAATTTTTAGAATTACAACTGGTCAATATTCTTGGCGGATGCTGCGGTACAACTCCTGACCATATCAAAGCTATTGCCGATCTGGCGGCTCAATACAAACCAAGACCATTACCTCAAACTGTTACATCATAAAATCTATCCTTTGAAGCCTGTCTATACATTAAAACTCTCCGGATTAGAACCTTTGGTGGTAACATCTGCGTCCAATTTTGTCAATATCGGCGAAAGGACGAATGTGACTGGTTCTGCTGCTTTCCTCAAAATGATTAAAGAGGAAAGATATGAAGATGCTTTATCCGTAGCACTCAATCAGGTGCGTGGTGGCGCTCAGGTGCTCGACGTCAATATGGACGAGGGTATGATAGATGGTGAAGCTGCAATGGTGAGATTTCTCAGATTGGTCATGTCGGAACCAGAAATCTCCAGAATTCCTATCATGATAGACTCTTCCAAATGGGAGATCATAGAAGCCGGGCTAAAAAATGTACAGGGAAAATGTATCGTCAACTCCATCAGCTTAAAATCGGGAGAAGAAGAATTTATCCGTCAGGCAAAGCTCTGTAAAAAATACGGAGCAGCTGTTGTTGTGATGGCATTTGATGAAGTCGGTCAGGCAGATTCATATGAAAGACGAGTAGAAATCTGTGAACGTTCTTACAGAATTCTGGTAGATAAAGTAAAATTTTATCCGGCAGATATCATCTTTGACCCGAATATCTTCCCTGTTGCGACAGGTATGGAAGAGCACCGGAATAATGCAATAGATTTTTTCAGAGGAACAAAATGGATTCGTGAAAATCTTCCCGGAGCTCAGGTGAGCGGAGGTGTCAGTAACGTATCTTTTTCTTTCAGAGGAAATAATAAAGTCCGTGAGGCTATGCATGCAGCATTCCTCTATCATGGTATCAAACACGGCATGACTATGGGTATCGTGAATCCGACCATGCTCGAAATCTATGACGAAATCGACAAAACTCTATTAGAATATGTAGAAGACGTTTTGCTCAACAGAAGAGATGATGCTACTGAAAGATTGCTGGAATATGCAGAAAATTTCAAAGGTGCTTCCAAAAAGAAAGTACAGGATGAAGCCTGGAGAGAAGGCACTGTAGAAGAAAGGCTCAAGCACGCATTGGTCAAAGGAATCGTTGACCACATAGATGCAGATGTGGAAGAGGCTCGCCATCAATACGAAAACCCTTTACATATCATTGAAGGCCCGTTGATGGACGGGATGAACGTGGTAGGAGATTTATTTGGTGAAGGAAAAATGTTCTTACCACAGGTAGTAAAAAGTGCCCGTGTGATGAAAAAAGCCGTGGCATATCTTTTACCATTTATGGAAGACGGAATAGAAGGGCAAAGCAAAAAAGCCGGAAAAATCCTTTTAGCTACGGTGAAAGGTGACGTGCACGATATCGGGAAAAATATTGTCGGTGTCGTTCTCGCTTGTAATAACTTTGAAATTATAGATGTCGGTGTGATGGTACCTTGCGAAAAGATACTGGATATCGCAGAAAAAGAAAAAGTAGATATCATCGGCCTGAGTGGGCTGATTACACCGTCCCTGGATGAAATGGTTTTTGTGGCCAAGGAAATGGAACGCAAAGGACTGAATATTCCATTGTTGATTGGTGGAGCTACGACATCAAAAATTCATACTGCAGTAAAAATCGAACCTCAGTATCAGCATCCTGTTGTACACGTACTGGATGCTTCCAAAAGTGTGGGCGTGGCATCCAGTCTCATCAGTGAAAATCTGAAAGCAGATTTTTCTAAGAAAATCCGTGCAGAATACGATGAAATGCGCGAACGACACAAAGGAAAGAAAGTCACCAAATCTTATCTCACTATAGAAGATGCCCGTAAAAATGCCATTCGGCTGGATTGGGAAAACTATACACCTCCTGTCCCGAAAAAGCCAGGTGTACACGTATTAGAGAACTACGATTTAAAAGAACTTTCTCAGTATATCGACTGGACACCTTTCTTCAATACATGGGAACTGTACGGCAAATATCCTAAAATCCTGGAAGATGAAATTGTAGGTGAGGCAGCCACCAGGCTTTATGAAGATGCGCAGGCAATGCTGCAAAAAATCGTGGACGAAAAATGGTTGACAGCCAAGGGTGTTTACGGGATTTTTCCTGCAAAAACTGTTGGTGATGACATTATAGCAGAACACGAAGGCCAGGAAATCGTACTGCATCATCTGCGCCAGCAAAACCAAAAAGGTGCAGGTCTGCCGAATAATTGTCTGAGTGATTATATCGCTCCGGCATCTTCCGGTAAGCAGGATTATATCGGTGCATTTGCAGTGACTGCGGGTATTGGTATAGACGAGCATGTTAAAGCTTTTGAAGCGAATCACGATGACTACAACAGCATTATGATAAAGGCGCTGGCAGACAGATTAGCCGAAGCTTTTGCAGAAAGATTACACGAACGTATCCGGAAAGAATTCTGGGGCTATGTGTCCGAAGAATCTTTGGACAATGAAGAGCTCATCAAAGAAAAATACCAGGGAATCCGTCCGGCCCCGGGTTATCCGGCATGTCCTGACCATCTGGAAAAAGCTACTTTATTCAGGTTATTAAATGCCACTGAAAATGCAGGTATTACCCTGACAGAGAGCATGGCGATGTATCCAACAGCAGCAGTGAGCGGCTGGTATTTTTCACATCCTGAATCCAAATATTTCGCAGTAGGCAAGATTGCTAAAGACCAGGTAGAAGATTATGCTCAGCGTATCGGTCAAAGCCTGGAATACACCGAAAAGTGGCTCGCTCCTGCATTGAATTATGATGTGTGAGGTCAAGACGAAAGACTGAAGAACGCCAACACAAAGCACAAAGGTGCATTTTAAACAGTGAACGACGCTTTTTCTATACCATTCAAATCGGAAATTAAAGTTCTCCCAACTACCAATAAAGCTCATTTTAGTACATTTTTGAGCTCTATTCTGTATTTTCTGAGCTACAAATGAAATACGTAGCTAGAAGGAGCTTTCCCTCTTTTAACCTATATCTTTCAAACCCCTGCAAATAATTGTGAATTTTATGTGAATCACAATAGTCAGAAACTTATATCACTGCGTGTGTGTTAGTAAATGACGTATATTCAGTAGTTAATTATGAAAACCTTATACATCATCAGACACGCAAAATCATCCTGGGAACAGGAAGATCTGGATGACATGGTCAGGCCTCTCAATGACAGAGGGAAAACTGCTTGTCTTTTGATCGGAAACTGGCTTCGCAATCAGAAAATAAAACCGGATTATGTCATCACCAGCCCTGCTACCAGAGCATTGCATACGGCGCTGAATATCACATCATGGTTAGAGTTCCCAAAGTCGAAGTTAGATATTGACTCAACAATATACTTTGGCAATGTAAAAGCTGTTTCTGAAAAGCTGATTGCTCTGGATCAGGTGACAAAATCTAACAAGGTATTTCTATTCGGACATGAGCCTTTATTGTCCGAGCTGATATACAAATACACTAAAGATGAGCTGGAAAAATTTCCTACCGCTGCGCTATATACTATCAGCTGGAATGTAGAAACATGGGCAGAAGCAATGCAGCAATTAGGTGCTAAAGTAGATTTTATCACTCCTAAGGCATTGACTAAAACAAACTAGGAGGTAAAAGATGACTTTAATAAAACGCTCTCCTATCATCAATCGGGATCTCAGCTGGCTGTCTTTTAATGAACGGGTATTACAGGAAGCTGAGTCGAAAGATGTCCCTTTGCTCGAAAGATTGAAATTCATCGGTATTTTCTCTAACAATCTCGATGAGTTTTTTCGTGTACGTGTAGCCACTATCCGAAGAATGGCAGAATACAGCAAAGAAGCGAAGAATGATTTAGGGATCAGTCCGGAAGAATTGCTGGATACTATTCAGGAACGCGTGCTTCAGCTCCAAAAAAGATTTGATGCTGCATACTTTCAGATTCTTTCTGATATGGAGAAGGAAAATATCTTTATCATCAACGAAAAACAGCTGGACGAGCAACAATCAGAATATGTAAAAAAATATTTCAGGGAAAAAGTCAGACTGGAGGTTTTTCCGATCATGCTGGATAAAAATGTGAGCTTTCCAGTTCTACAGGATTCTTCCATTTACCTGGCTGTCCGGTTTTATAAAAATGACCTGAAAGATGCTACTCACTCTCTTTTAGAAATTCCGTCTTCCATGAATCGTTTTGTAGTCCTGCCTGCTACAGATGAAAAGATCTACATCATGTTTCTGGACGATGTGATAAGGGTCAATCTGGAAGATATCTATAAGATTTATGATTTTGAAGTCATAGAAGCTTACACGATCAAGTTCAACAAAGATGCCGAACTAGATATAGATAATGACGTAACAGAGAGCTTTCTGGAAACAGTAGAATTAAGCTTAAAGCAAAGAAAGCATGCTAAACCGCTGAGGTTGGTATATGATGCTCAGATGCCTCCTGAATTTCTGCATTTCCTGATCAAAAAAATGGATTTCAGTAAACAGGGTCATGTCACTCCCGGTGTGAGGTATCACAATTTCAAAGATTTTGTCAAATTCCCCAAGCTGGGAAAATCTGAATTCTGGAATGAACGGAGAGAGCAGATACCGCACCCACAGCTGGAAAATTGCCGCAGCATCCTGGACAAAATCAAATCCAGAGATATATTTTTATACTATCCTTATCACTCATTTGATTACTTCCTGGATCTTTTACGGGAAACCGCGATTGATCCGAGCGTTTCACATATCAGAATGACTGTTTATCGCCTTTCTGATAACAGCCACGTAGTGCAATCACTATTGACGGCTCTGAAAAACGGAAAGGATGTAACTGTCATGATAGAATTAAGGGCACGGTTTGATGAAGCTGCCAATATAGAATGGGCGAATAAGTTGCGGGAGGAAGGCGCAAAAGTCATCACTGGAGTTAATGGCCTGAAGGTTCACTCCAAAATCTGTCTGATCACCAGAAGAGAAAAAGGAAGAAAGATCTATTACGGTTGCTTAGGTTCAGGTAATTTTCATGAAAACACCTCCAGATTTTATACCGATGTACATCTCATGACCGCCGATCAGTCTATTACCCGTGAATTGCGGGAGCTCTTTAATTTTTTTGATAAAAACTACATCATTCCTAAAGTTCAGCGACTGACCATTGCTCCTTTTAACCTCAGAACGAAAATCAATAGCCTCATCCACAGAGAAATCAGGAATGCCCGTGCCGGCAAACGTGCAGAGATATTTTTAAAGCTCAACAGTCTGGTAGATGAAGGTATCATCCAAAAGTTGTATCTGGCCAGCAAATCCGGTGTAAAAGTCCGTTTAATTGTCAGAGGGATCTGTTCCCTGATTCCGGGATTACCTAACATTAGTGAAAATATTGAAGCCATCAGTATTGTGGACCAATATCTGGAGCACAGCCGGATATTTATCTTTTACAATAATGGCAGACAAGAAGTTTTCTTCGGTTCTGCTGATTTGATGACCAGGAATATTGACTACAGAATAGAAGTCGTTGCACCTGTCCTGCATCCGGAAATCAGGCAGCAATTTATAGACCTGATGGAACTGCAATGGCAGGACAATTTTAAGGCAAGGATATTTGACGCAGATCAGAAAAACAATTTCCGCCCTGCAGATTCGGACAGAAGAAAGCTGAGGAGTCAAATAGATGCCTACGATTATTTTTTACATTTATATCAACTAACAAAATCTACTGAGTTTGAAATTAGCAGCTATTGATATCGGATCCAATGCCGTGAGGCTTTTGTTCATCCATGTGTATGAAACGAGCGAGGGTACTACTTACGTGAAAGATGCACTTTACAGAGTACCTTTAAGACTGGGTGAAGATGTTTTCACAAAAGGAAAACTATCTAAATCCAAAACCAAGGATTTTGTCAATACAATGATCGCCTTCAAAAAGCTGATGAAAGTATACAAACCCGCAGCTTATATGGCTTGTGCTACTTCTGCTATGAGAGACGCCTCCAATGGGGAGGAAATCATCGATAAAATCAAAAAGAAAGCCGGTATTAAGATCAGAATTATTTCCGGTCAGGAAGAAGCTGACATCTTATTTTCCAATCATATTGAAAAGCTGCAGCCCGACCCCAAGCACAACTATCTGTTTATTGATGTTGGAGGAGGAAGTACAGAGCTGATTCTGGTGAGCAAAGGCGAATTGGTAGACAGAAAATCTTTTAATATCGGGACGCTTCGTCTCAGAGATAATATGGTTTCTGAAAAATCATGGAAAGAGCTGGACAAATGGTTACTGAACTTTAAAGATCAATATCCCGACACTATCGCTGTGGGAACAGGTGGAAATATAAATACCATGCAGAAGTATTTCAGTAAAAGCAAAAAGCTGGAAATGTCGTGCTCTGTCATCAAAGAAACCCATGCGATACTAAAAGATTTAAGCATTGAGGAAAGAATTCTGAAGTATAGCCTCAAACCGGATAGAGCAGATGTGATTGTTCCGGCTGCTGAGATTTTTATAAGAATCACTCAGCTACTTGAAGTGGATAAAATACTTGTTCCTAAGGTCGGTCTGGCAGATGGTATGGTACACCAGATGTTTGAAGAAATCATACAGAGCCTGGCGGATTAAAATTAATCCCTACAGTTTTTCTTTTCTGAAAACAAAGCAGGAAGTTACTTACAAAAGAAATTCACTCCGGTAAAGAGCGTAACATTTTCCTGAAGAAAATGCTGTTTAGCTATAGCTTTTCTACTTCCAGCTGACTGTCTGCCAATACCTCATTTTTTTTTACTGTTCGCTGCACAGGTAATTTGATTACGAATAAAATACCTGAAGTAATTGTTGCTGTAATGAAAATGAGTGGTATCAGAATAGCACTTCTTAAGTACTGTAGCTGAAAAGTACCAAATATAAATACCGCATTAGCTGCCACTAATATGGCTGAAGCCTGTACATGTGTAAATCCTAGATCCAGTAATCTGTGATGATGATGATTCCTGTCAGCAGAGAAAGGAGATCTTCTTTTCAGAATTCTTAGTGTAAATACTCTCAGAGTATCAAAAATCGGAATGATCAAAATGGAAATCGCCAGTGCCGGGCCGGAAATCACATGAAACGGCATGCTTGCCGAAGCAAAAACGATCTTTCCGCTTTCCTCTATAAAAATGATGGCCAGCACAGCAGTTAACAGTCCTAGCGATAGGCTGCCGGAATCACCCATAAATATTTTAGCAGGTGAATAATTGTATTTTAAAAAGGCAACGATTGAACCGAAAATACAGGCACACATAATCGTATAATCCCAGTATCCATGCACATAAAACCAGTACCCGAACGTTGTGCTAACAACGAGACTTACTCCTCCAGCCAGCCAGTTGATACCATCAATCAGGTTAAATGCATTGATGATAAAAACTACCGTAATCATAGAGAATAAAATACTGAAAATCTCCGGCAGTGTGCTGATCCCGAATATTCCATAGAAGCTTGTCAATCTGATTTCCCCCAAGTATACAACTATAAAAGCTGCTATAATTTGTCCGGCAAACTTCTTATATGGAGTTAGCTCCACTATATCATCTTTTGCCCCGATCATAAACACAAAACTAAGTGCTGCCAGGATATACTTTATTGTTGTTTCCTTAAAATCTCCGAAAAGGCAATATGAGATAATAAATGCTCCGAAGATCGCGATACCGGCAAGGTTTGGAATTGTTCCCGTATGAGACTTTCTTCCATTTGAGGTATCATATAAATTTTTGATTTCTGCTATTTTAATCAGACTGGGAATTACATACATGGTAAAAACCCAGGCTGTGATTGTAGCACATATTATTTTAATGTGAACTTGTTCAAGCATATTGGCAAAATAGTTCCTTTAGTAAAAATAGAAATTATAAAATAGAATATCAAAAAGCCATTTATCTGTGACGATACTTTTTAAAAGTTAAATTAAAATATAGTTTTATCAGCGGTAATCACCAGGGACAACAACTATCCTGAAATTTAGTTAAGGACCTCACAAAAGTAATAAATGATTTGGAAACTAATGCATTATGCATCAAATTAAGCGCTATTAAAGTATATTTTTTTCTGATAACAGCCTTTTGTAAAGATCTGCCATATCCTGAACAAGCCTTTTATATGAGAATTTATTTTGAACAAATGTATGCCCTGCTTCTCCCATTTCTTTTCTGATCTGATCGTCATTTATCAGAATATTCAGCTTTTCTACCAGCATATTTACATCTTCACCAGGAATCAGAAATGCAGTTTTACCATCATCCACGACATAGTTCAGTCCACCGACATTCGTAGAAACTATCGCCTTTTTTGCAGCCTGCGCCTCAATAATACTTACCGGAGTTCCTTCGTTTAATGAGGTCAGTGCGATAATGTCCAGCCCCGCATATACCGTTTCCATATCTTTTCTCCATGAAGTGAATATTACTGGTTTTGAATAATCTTTCTCATGCTCTGTGGTAAAAGGAACATTCAGTTCCTCTAATTCTTTTTCAATATCACTTCTCAATTCTCCATCACCGATAAAAAAGAACTTAACCTTCTTATTTAGATTTTCCGAAAGAATTTTTGAAATCGCTTTGTTAAACAGGGAGTGATTTTTAATGGGAACCATCCTGCCAATGATAGCAATAGCAACAGTATCATCGTCCATACTGAACTCTTTCCGAAAATCAGCTCTCCTGTCTTCCTGTTGTATTGTAAATCTATCCAGATCAAATCCCAAAGGAATCTCGTAAACCCTGGAAGGCTTATCCACTTTATAAATCTCTGATAAATCTTTGTACTGTTCCGGACTGATCGCTATGATTCCATCCGTTTTGGCAGAAAGATATTTCTCAATCTGCAACAATGTTTTTGTTTTTATCGGGTGAAAATATGAATGAAAATAGTGTCCGTGAAAGGTATGCAATACTACCGGAACTTTACAATCCAATGCTGCGATCCGGCCTATAAATCCTGCTTTTGCTGCGTGCGTATGAACAATATGCGGCTTAACTTCCTGAATGATTTTTTTAAGTTCCTTATAAGCCTTTCTATCTTTCCATGGCTTTACCAGACTTTTCTGCATATCATTGATATAGACTGGTTCTATTCCCATTTGTCTTGGTATAAAATCAGAATCTTCTTCTCCGACATCCTTTGCTCCTGAAAGCAGTATCGTTTCAAATTCCGGTTCCATATACTTAGTGAGGTAAGAAACATTATAGGCTGGCCCCCCTATTACTAACCTGTTGATAATCCTTAGAACTCTTATTTTCATCTGCAATATTTAAAATACATCCCAATCACAAAGGGTAACATGCCAATTATTATTATTCTGAACTCCATCCTGATTCTCATTTGTCCTGATGAGTAAGTTCAAAGGACGCGGATTGACTTTCTGTGGTAGTTTAATAAAACCTGCCCGAAAGAGATTGTCTGAAATTCCGGAATTCATAGAAGTAAAGATAAGACCGACTTCTCCGTTGAAATACTGCTTATGATTATTTCTCAGTGACGTAATCAACCTTAAAAAGTATGCGGACCCATCACCGGAAGAATATGCAAAATCCATGAGCAACAGACAAGGGATTCCTTTGATCGTGTCTTTTTTTAATACGGCAACCGCCTTCATCTCGCCATTTCGATTTCTGATAGTAAAAATGAAATTACTTTGTTTGGGCTTTTCTATAAATCTCCAGTTCAGATATTTTTTATCTTTTACCAATCCGTAATCGAAGGATGTAGCAAAGTCCTTATAGACAGCAATGGCCTCATCCGTAAATTCGTTTACCTTATCTATCTTATATCCTGTGGGCTTCCCAATAGAAAATATCCTGAAAAAGATATCTGACAATCCGCCAATAATCTTTTCAATTCCAAACAAATTGATTTTTGACTTGATAAGCAAAGCTACATTTACCGGCAGAATGTAAGCGTTGAATGAGCTGAGTAGCTTGAAATCATTATACTTTAGAAAAGTATGAATGCTTCTGTGATTCGGAAAAGTATAAATCACTTTTGTACCAATCTCATCAATATGCTTATTGGCAAAAGTGGCTATTTTACTGAAAAGCCCCTGACCTCTCAATTGATTACTGACAGCAACATCCTGTATCATTGCATATGGTGTTTCTCCATTGCCCCATTTTCCCATATAATACGGGACATGGTAGTATGCCAGAATATTTTTTTGCGGATCCCTTCCTACAAAAACATTTGTTTTATGAGTAGGCAGGTTTTTATACTGCCAGTTCCAGTATTCATGATCAAAATTTACCAGATTATGAGCATCATTTTCCTGCATGATGTCTACAATAGCTGACATCAGCTGCGGTTCGTCCTCAGTATCTAACAGAGATAGCTGAATTTCTTTTTGACTCATCTGTTTGAAACTATTTCTTTTAATGGAACAAATTCAAAATCAGACAACATCTGCCTGATTTTTGGTTCTGTAGAACGTAGATTAAAATAGTGAGGGTATTTAATTCTTTTGGTAAGATCCGGCAGTACAGGATGCTCAGGGTCTAACTCCCACGGATGAATGTAGAATATGCCATTCAATCCTTCCTTGTTTATTTTTTTGAATTTTTCTCTGAAGTATAAATATGGTAATATTCTGAAATATGCACCTCCCAATCCTACATCATATTTCCATACTTTGAAAGTGCTGATCGGTGCTTCAGTCAATTGATTTTCCAGCGTATGTATGTCTTTTCTGTAGCCTACGATTCCGGTTCGCTTATTGTCTCCCGGATATATGCTTGAATCGTATTGAAAGCCATATTTTTTTAAAATATCCAGTACCCACCAGCTCCTTTGATCTACTGAAAAAAACGGAGCCCGGAATCCTACATACTTTTCATTATAATTATCTTCTAACAGCTGAACACATTTCTTTATTTCCTGATCAAAGCTCTCCGGAGTCATATTGTATAGCTGCTGATGGCTATATGTATGACAGCTGATTTCATGTCCTTCATCTATAATTTCCTGAATAATGTCAGGATGATCTTCTATGATTTTAGCCAGAATAAAAAATGTTGCTTTGGTATTTGACTTTGAAAGCAGATTCATCAATCTGTCAAATCCAACTCTTAATCTTTTTTCGTATTTATCCCATTCTTTTATATCAATACCTATGCCTTGATACCAATCTTCTAAATCTACAGTAAAAGCATTTTTCATAAATTATTTATTAAACAGAGCAAAGATAAACGAACTGTCGTACTTAATAGCAATACATTATTTAAAGAATAAAAAATGCGCCCCATTCGGTAGGGCGCATCTGGAAAAACACTATGAGAAAACTTACTGATCTTTGAGCTACTTTTATTTTGCGATGTACTCAAATTGATAGTACTAATGTATATCCATTCTTTGCAAGAAAAAAGAAAAAATCAATTTATTTTAGAATGATTCTAAATAATACCTCAATTTAGGTATTCATTTACGCGCTGTATAGGAGGATTTTGAATGGTATATTTACATTTGCAACTTTAAAATAAATCTGACTATGGCTACTTCTCCCGTAAAAAGACAAACAACATGGAAATCTCCATCTAATATTGCCTTAGTAAAGTATTGGGGAAAGTATGGAGTTCAGCTTCCGCAGAATGCTTCTGTGAGCTTTACTCTAAAAAATGCCTATACAGAAACCACTGTTTCCTATGTAGCTAAACCGGAAAAAACGAACGATGTATCCATCAGTTTTCTGTTTGAAGGAGCTCCTCATCCAAAGTTCGAAGAAAAAATCAAGGTTTTTTTAAGCTCTGTCATCGGTCATTTTCCTTTACTGAAGGACCTCCACTTAGATATTGAAAGCAAAAATTCATTTCCGCATTCTACAGGTATCGCTTCTTCCGCTTCTTCCATGAGCGCTCTGGCACTTTGCCTTTGTCAGATAGAAAGAGATGTTTACGGACTTTTAGAAAATGATACAGATTTTTACCAAAAAGCATCCGTTATCGCCCGTCTGGGCTCAGGGAGCGCATGCAGATCCGTATATCCATATTTAGGTCTTTGGGGTAAAACAGATACGATACCGGGGTCGTCCAATGAATTTGCCATTCCTGTAGGAAATGATATAGATCCTGTTTTTAAAACTTTCAAAGACAGTATCCTGATTATCAGCGCTGCTGAGAAATCAGTTTCCAGCAGAGCAGGACATGCATTAATGACAGGAAATCCGTATGCCGAAGCACGTTACCAGCAAGCGAACCGGCATGTATCGGATATTATGGAAACTATGAGATCAGGTGATATAGAAGGGTGGGGGAATATAGTAGAGAAAGAAGCGCTGACATTGCACGCCCTGATGATGGCATCCGAACCTCCATATATCCTGATGCGGCCTAATACACTGGAAGTCATCGAAAAGATCAGGTGGTTCAGAAAAGAGAACAACGTTCCGGTATATTTCACCTTAGATGCCGGCCCTAATGTACATATACTATATCCTGATAATGTTAAAGATAAAGTCATATACTTTATAGAAGAAGAGTTAGTATCTTTGTGTGAGAATGGGCGTGTTATCCACGATCAGGTGGGACAAGGTCCGGAGAAAATATAGCTTATATGTCAAAGAAAGATGTCTCTTTTCATTCCAAAATACTACTCTTCGGAGAATATAGTATTATTCAGGATAGTATGGGATTGACTGTACCTTATGAGATATTCAAAGGTAGCTTGACATTTTCTGACGAAATTACTTCAGAAGAGTTCAGAAAAACTTCCAATCATCACCTGAAAGGTCTTTCCGGATATATTCAGGAGCAAATTCAGGCCGGAAATCTTACATTCCATTTTGACATGGAGACTTTCCGTAAAGATATTGACAACGGACTTTTCTTTCATTCCACCATCCCTCAGGGATTTGGAATCGGAAGTTCCGGTGCTCTGATTGCAGCAGTATATGACAGGTATGTATCGGATAAGGTTTCTCTGGAAGAAACTCCTACCAAAGAATCTATTTCTGATCTCAAAAAAGTGCTCGGCATCATGGAATCTTATTTCCATGGCAAAAGCTCCGGAGTAGATCCATTGATTTGTTATCTCAATCTACCTCTTTTAATAAAGGGCGAAGGAGAAATAGAACCTGTAAAAGTAGCCATGAAAAAAGACGGCAAAGGTGCTATCTTTTTGATTGATACAGGAATTTCGAGAAAAACAGAGCCATTGGTGAAATACTACATGCAGCAGATGGAGCAGCCTACTTACAGAGAGTTCGTGGATAAGCAGCTGAAACCTTTTGCCAATAACTGTATTCAGGCTTTTTTAGAAGGAGATACCGAAACACTTTTCGGGTACATGAAAAAGTTGTCTCAGTTCCAGTTTCAGCATTTTAAACCGATGATCCCAAAATTCTTCAATAAGTATTGGGAAAAAGGTCTGGATAGTGGTGATTATTACCTCAAATTATGTGGAGCCGGTGGAGGTGGATTTATACTGGGATTTACCAAAAATTACGATAAAACCCGTAAACAGCTCAAGGGTCAAAAGCTCGAAGTTCTGAGCTACATTTGATTTTTAACCCGTTTTTCATCGGAAATCAGAGTTTTACGTTCTATCTTAGGGGATGGCTATCATCAAATTCCCATTGATCTTTAAGAGAATTATCCATTTCAGGCTCATTTTTGCACTGACCTTTATACTGTTTATATGCAGTCAAAATTCTTTAAAGGCACAAATCACCTCATTACCACACACTGAGACTTTCTCCGGTAATTTTATTCTGGGGAACAATATTGATTTTATCACTAACTGGTTTGGCAATGAGATAGATACGGATGCCAGAATTTTCAAAACCAGCAATAACGAACTGGCTATGATTCCTACCAGCTCTTTCGAACCGGAAATCCAGGTCAGGCTGAATCTCACACCATACAAAAATGTAGCAGTCTCCTTCAAGGCAAAAAGCGTAAAGAATGGTGAAGGAAACAGATCAGGTATTTTGTTTGCTGAGACATCTTACGATGGAGGTCTGACGTGGAACTCCAGAAAACAGATTTTATCATTACCCAATGAAAATCAGAACTTTGCTAATTACAAGTATGTCTTAGCAGGTGCAGCAAGTGGAAAACGACCGGTATTAGTACGATTTACAGCAACAAGAAGTGAGGGAGAAGGAACTGCAACCCAGATAGTTATGGATGATGTCAGCTTCTTTGAAGAAGCTTCGGATATCACGCCTCCGGAAGTTATTAGTGTTACTGCATCTACTGCCAGAAGAATTCAGGTAAAATACAATGATAAGATGGGTGGTTCTGCTTTTGTTCTGAGCAACTATCAGGGATTGTCCGGCTTATCATCCATTACTTCATCGCCGGACAGCTCAACTTTCACACTGGAATATTCAGCAGATTACGGTATCGGTAAAGATCTGACACTGACAATCAGCAATGTAGCAGATAAAGCCGGAAACCGAATTGCAGCACCTTATCAGCACAAAATCATTTATAATAATCTCAAGCCGGATATTGTCATTTCAGAAATTATGTACAATACTCCGCTTACAGAAGAAGATACCCTGGAGTTTCTGGAAATCTATAATAAAGGTTCTCAGACTGCAACATTAGGAGGTCTTGTCTTTTCTGCCGGATTGACCATGACTTTCCCCGAATATCAGTTAGAACCGGGCGAATACGTTTTACTTGCTTCCAATGCAAGTGCAGCCAAAAGTGTTTATGGAGCTGATTTCTTACAATGGGAAGCCGGATCCCTAAATAATGCCGGAGAAAATCTGGAGATAAAGAATTCATTAGGGCAGGTAGTCACTTCAGTAAAATATGAAAGAACGTGGGGCGGCGACGGGAATGGTCGCTCTATCTCCAATTGTTATCCTGTCACTGAGGCAGATAATAATAACCCCTTGAGCTGGTCTTCTACTAATTCATCTTTAGGAATAACGATAAATGGGGTAGAAATCTTTGCAACACCCGGAACAGGTTGCCGGAACGTTCAGCCGGAACTCAGATTTAATTCTTATTCTACCTATGCTTTTGAAGGAGCTACTATTGTCAAATTACAAATCGTTTCAGTAAATCCTAATGCAAGTCAAAGTAGTGTAACAGTGGCATTGGACGAAACCTCCACTGCAACACCGGGAGTTGACTTTGCCTCTTCGGTTACATTTCCTCATGTAGTTAATTTCTCCCCGGGAACCAGAATGGTGGAGATAGAAATACAGATTTTAGACGATACTCAGCAGGAAGATATTGAAAAGGCCATCTTTAAGCTGATGAATCCTGTCAATGCTGTCATTGGAGGCAGAGGTTACTACGTAATTGATATATTGGATAATGATGCAGCAATAACTCAGGTATGTGTCAATGAGCTGTGCGCATCCAATAACTCTCTCAGCGGAATTGTAGATGAATATGGAAATGCTGACGACTGGATAGAATTAAAAAATGGTGGTTCAACTCCAATAGTACTTGCAGGATATTTTGTTACAGACAATCCCAATAATCTCACCAAGCATCAGCTGACATTGACAGATATTCCTTCGGTAACCATTCCGGCAAACGGATATTTGATTCTTTGGGCAGATAACGAAACCAACCAGGGAGGAAACCATCTTGATTTTGCATTGAGCGCATCCGGTGAATATTTTGCGCTGGTCATGCCGGACGGAAAAACAATTGTGGACGAGATCACCTTCCCACCTTTACGTACCAATACAAGCTACGGAAGGACAGAAGATTGTAAAGGAGCCTGGATTGTTTTTGAAACGCCAACATTCAGAGCTCCAAACAAGCCCACTTCTGTTATTCAGCGTAAGAATGCAAATGCTATCGTTCTATATCCCAATCCAAACAATGGGTATGCTATATTTGTATCAGAACCAATAGATTATCTTCTTTATGACCAATCCGGAAAATTGCTGAAAAGAGATAAAAAATCTCAGCAAATAGATGTCAGCAATCTGCCAAACGGATTGTATATTTTAAATACAGAAGACGGATATTCAACTAAATTTATCATTAGCAGATAAGAACATGAGTAACGATAGCAAACATCAGGAGTTTATGGAGAGAGCTATAGAACTCTCAAAAGAAGGGATGCAAAATGCAAAAGGAGGTCCTTTTGGTTGTGTAATAGTAAAAGATGGAAAAATCATTGCTGAAGGAAGCAATTCTGTAACTTCTATGAATGACCCTACTGCCCATGCAGAAGTCGTGGCCATCAGAAATGCCTGTAAAAAACTGGAAGCGTTTCAATTGGATGGGTGTATTCTGTATACTTCCTGTGAGCCTTGTCCTATGTGTCTGGGAGCCATTTACTGGGCAAGACCTGACAAGGTTTTTTACGCAAATACACGTCAGGATGCTGCAGAGATAGGTTTTGATGATGATTTCATTTATAAAGAAATTCCTATGAATGACCAGCAAAGACAAATCCCTTTTGTACATCTGAAATCAGAATCTGCGCTTCATGTCTTTAAGCTCTGGGAAATGAAGGGAGATAAAACATTGTATTAAACCGAAATGATCAACGATATTTTTCTGATGGGAGGGCTGGTATTTGTCCTCTTCAATTTCATCAAGACTTTTTACTACCTGAGATATTCAAATCAGTTTAAAGTCGTCAAAAAATATTTTCAAACCCCTGAGATAATTCTTTTGATTCCCTATACAATTACAGTAATCAATACTTTTTTATCTCTGAATAGTGATTTAGGAAAAATAGTCCTGGCAATACTGTTTATTGTGAGTATAAGTCTGGGGTGGGTAGGTTTTAAGCAAAATCATAAAATTGCAGTTGTACTTTCTGCAATTGGCTATATGTATGTGTTCGGAATTTGTTTGACAAAAAACATTAACTTTATGATGCCTTAAGGCATTAAATTTGTTGTAAAAGCAAAAAATCAACTATGAAAATCAGGAATTGGATGTTGGGAGCAGTGACTATCTTGTTGATGTCAGTATCTTCTTTTGCACTTCAACCGGGTCAGGCGAAAGTAAACCTTTCTGTGAAAGGAATGAAATGTGGCGGTTGTGAAGCTAAAATCAAATCTATTCTTAGCGAGACAAAAGGCGTTGTTTCTACAGAGAAAGTAAGTGCATCTGAAGGTTCTGCAGTAGTAATTATAGATACTAAAGTAACTTCTGATAAAGCTGTAGCATCTGCTCTGGCAGACAAATCAGGATATGATGTAAAAATCAGCACTGAAGCGAAAACTGTCAAAGGAAATGCAAAAGCTGCCTGCTGCAGTGGTGCTGCAAAATCTTCCTGTACAGCAAAATAAAATTATACAGGCAAAAACGCTTGCAAGAGTAAAAGGTTAGAAATTTCTGAAGAAGATTTTTCTAGCCTTTTTCATTTTGACCGGATTTTACATTTTCCTATATTAACCTTTGGAATAGTTGCACATGAAATCTACCACTGAGTTCTCCCCGATAGAAAAATCCAGAGATTTTATAGAATCCAATATTTATGGCGTCTGCGCTTACTTAGGCCGCAAGCTGGATATACCCTCCAAAAAAGTACGTCTTTTCTTCGTCTATGCAACTTTTCTGGCTTTAGGATCTCCGATCATCATTTATCTTACCATGGCATTTATTCTCAATCTGCGTTTTATGATTAAGACTAAGCGCAATCCTGTCTGGGATATATGAGAAAAAAGACTGCTACTCCCTATCAATTCAAAGAAGGCCACGAAAAAGAAATCCTCAGCAGGATGGAACATTTTTGTGCTTATACAGAAAGATGTGAATCTGATGTCGTGAAAAAGCTCAGAGAATGGAACGTTCCTGAATATCTTTTTGCAGACACTATAGAATACCTGAAAGAACACCGTTTTATCCTGCAGGAAAGATATGGACAGCTCTACGTCAACGGTAAATTCAAGCTAAAGGGTTGGGGCAAGCAAAAAATAAAAGCAGCTTTGATGTCCAAACAGGTAGACGAAAGTATTATTGAAGCCTCTCTGGAAGAGATAGAAGACAAAGCATATCAGAATAAACTTCATCAGCTCCTTTCTACAAAATTTAATTCAATGAAGCAGGAAGATGCTTATACTATGAAAGGCAAGCTTTACCGGTATGCACTTCAAAAAGGTTATGAATCTCCCTTAATCATGAAATGGCTGGCAGAAAACTTTTGATTTTCACGCATCAAGCCAGTTAAAACTGGGACTTTTATGCTCTGTTGAATATTTTTTTCTGAACCCAGGGTATAAATTGTATACCCATCCAGCTATTCAGTGTATACCAGACCATGAAATAGATCAACAGTCCGGCAGAAACTAATAGTGTGAAATCCATCCATGCTCTGAAGCTGATGTAATAAATACTATTGACAACAATAAAAGCAATCAGCAATCTGGCATACTCTGCATATTTCACCCAGGATTTTTGCTCCATGATGGCCCCGCAAATCACTATCGTCAATAACATCGCTGTGAATCCTGCCAGTTTCTGAAAGTCGCTCAATACACTGAAATAGTACAGGAAACCAATAGTCCCGAATATCACCAAAACAAACTGCGTCAAAACATAAGCGTTCAACCCTTTTGAAAGAGGTTTCACATCAAATTTTGAAATATTTTGCTCATCTACTGCAGGAATCGGAATCGGACCACCCAGATAATCCGGCATCCAGCCTGGTCTTTTAAAAATCAAAACCAGCTTATCCTTCCACTTCATTTCTTTTGCTGCTTTCCACAAATCAGAGAAATAAATCAGATTCGACCATAGTGGATTCCATGTATTGATTTGCTTGGTGACACCATAGCTGGGATGTTTGGTTTCTTCTGCAAAAGTGCCGAATAACCGGTCCCAGATGATGAGCGTTGCTCCATGATTTCTGTCAATGTACTCCGGATTGACAGCATGGTGTACTCTGTGGTGTGATGGAGTATTAAAAATATATTCAAACCACCGAGGCAATTTTACAATTACTTCAGTATGTATCCAGAACTGGTATAACCCACTGATAGCTGCATTAATGAAAAAGATTTCTGCCGGCATACCCATGAACGGAATTGGCAGAAAGATAACAAATGCCAGCAAGGCATGTAACCAGGATTGTCTCAATGCAACTGTAAGATTGTAGTCCTCACTTTGATGATGGACCGAATGAGCAGCCCAGAACAGGTTTACCTCATGCCCCCAACGATGCGCCCAATAGAAAAAGAAATCGTATAAAAAGAAACAGGCAATCCATGTCCAGACATTTTCCGGAAGCTTAATCGGAGCAATGCTATAGAAGAAATCATATGATCCTATTAAGATAAAGCCAAAAAACAATCTTGTCAGTAAGTGCCCTACCCCCAGATTGAGATTGGTAATAGCATCGTTGAATCTGAAGTATTGTTCTTTTTTCTTCTTCCTCAGGTAAAAATACTCTGCAAGAACCATCACTAAAAAAAGAGGAATAAAACTAATAGTCAGAATGTTTTCCATAATACTGTAAAATATATTGTAATATAAAAAGGATTTTTAGAATCTAATATTAATTAACAAAAAACAACTAATTATTTATAGTGATTTCAATTCTGATCATTCGTGATAATTCTTTGCTTACACCTGCTTTTTCACAGAAACTACATATGAATAGTATATTTTAGAGCAATGAGATGCTGGGTTTTTATTTTTTGCCTGTCAGGATTAATTGTAAATGCAAAAGATAATTTTGATTTACAAGGCCATCGCGGAGCCAGAGGTTTGGCCCCGGAAAATACATTACCTTCCTTCATAGAAGCTTTGAAATATGGAGTAGTAACTCTTGAGATGGATGTTGTCGTTACAAAAGACAAAAAGATTCTGGTTTCGCATGATCCCTGGATACATAAAAATTTCTGTACAGACAAAAATGGCCGGACAATCAAAAGAACTGCACCTATCAGATACAATATCTACAAGATGACTTACGATGAGGTAAAATTATACGATTGCGGCAGTATAGTCCATCCGAGATTTCCCCATCAAAAGCTACAAGCTGTGTATAAACCTTTATTAAGTGAGCTGATTCCTCAGATACAAGCTTACTTAAAAGATAATCATCTCCCTCAGGTCAGATACAACATCGAAATTAAAAGCGTCAGATGGGGAAATGGGATTTTTCATCCTAAACCGAGTGTTTTTGCTGAGTTGCTGGTGAAAGATTTAAAATCCCTGGGGATACTGGAATATACAACTATACAATCCTTCGATGTCAGGCCTTTACAATATCTGCATGAGACACATCCTGAAATAGAGCTCTCCTATCTGGTAGGAAATAAGAAAAGCTTTGAGAAAAATATAAAGAAACTGGGTTTCACTCCCCAGGTGTACAGCCCAAATTATCTTTTAACAGACAAAGCTTTGGTAGAAAAAGTCCACCGGAACGGTATGCGGATTATTCCATGGACAGTCAATACTGTTGAAGAAATGAAGCAGATCATCGAATCTGGTGTGGATGGATTGATCACAGATTATCCTGATCTGGGGAAAGAAGTGCTGGCTGGTTTCTGATCTGATATTTTTCCCCGTTTGTCTTCAATCTGGTACTATCGACATTGCTCATATAGCTAATAGTTGCTCTTTGTTATACTGTTAACTGTCTGTCAACAAGAGCCGATGCTTCTGAACTTTATGGATAATAATGTAGTTTTACATTGGAAATAAACTAAGAGAAAACGATGCAAATCACAGAGGAAAAGGTTTTGAAAGCATTAAGTACGGTAATAGATCCGGATTTCAAAAAAGACCTGGTCACGCTGAACATGATCAAAGATGTCAAAATCGAGGATCTGGATATCTGGTTCACGATAGAACTGACAACTCCTGCCTGTCCTTTGAAAGATCAGCTGGAAAATGATTCACGTGAAGCTATCAAAAATCTGGTGAGCGATACAGCTGTGGTACACATCAACTTCACATCCAAAGTCACTACTCTGCGGGATTTCAGAACAGATATTCTTCCGGGCGTAAAAAATATTATCGCTGTGTCTTCAGGTAAAGGTGGCGTAGGAAAATCTACTGTCTCTGTCAATCTTGCAATGGCACTCAAACGAAGTGGAGCAAAAGTAGGCCTGATTGATGCAGATATCCATGGACCTTCCATTCCTACCATGCTCGGCCTGAAGGGTCTTAAACCCGGTTTGGAAATGGTGGGCGACAAACACAAAATAGTTCCGTTGCAATACCAGGGCCTGAAGGTCATGTCTATCGGGTTTCTGGTAGATGATAAGCAGGCAATTGTCTGGAGAGGCCCTATGGTGACATCTGCGCTAAGGCAATTTATTACAGATGTTCTTTGGGGTGATCTGGATTATATCATCCTGGATATGCCTCCCGGAACCGGCGACGTACAGCTGACACTTTCTCAGATAGTTCCGGTAACAGGTGCTGTGATCGTGACTACTCCGCAGGAAGTCGCTTTAGCAGATGCAAGAAAAGCTATTGCATTCTATAATTTAGAAACAGTAAAAATTCCTATCTTGGGAATCGTAGAGAATATGGCTTATTTCACTCCTGCAGAATTGCCTGAAAACAAGTATTATATATTTGGCAAAAACGGAGGAAAAGCTCTTGCTGAAGAGTATAAAGTACCATTTATCGGGGAAGTTCCGTTGGTACAGGCAATCAGAGAGGGCGGAGATATCGGTGTTCCGGCTGTACTGGAAGATGATTCTACTTCTTCTGTTGCTTTTGAAGCGATTGCCAGTAATGTAGCCAGAAATATCGTTGTCCAAAATGCAGAGATTGAGGCCGGTTCTCCTTCAGAAAATTTATCTTAAATGGAAGCATCAGAAAAACAAAATCTCTTAGAAAAAGTACAAAGGGCTTTAGAAACTATCCGCCCCTTTCTGGAAGCAGATGGTGGAGATATAGAAATCGTAGATATCACGAATGACTACGAGCTGCAGGTCATGATGACCGGATCCTGTGATACCTGTCAGATGAAAGATTCCACGCTGAAAGGTGGTGTGGAAGGCACTATTCTCAGCTCTGTACCGGAAATCAAAAGAGTCGTCGCTATCTAATATAAAAAAGTGAACAGGAAAGCACTCATTCAGGAGATTCAAAAAAAAGGTACTTACCTCTGTGTAGGGTTAGATCCGGATCCGAAAAAATTGCCTGCACATTTATTGAAATATGATAATCCTGTTCTGGAGTTCAATAAAGCAATCATAGAAGCCACTTCGGATATTTGTGTAGCATATAAGCCAAATGTGGCTTTTTTCGAAGCATTGGGACTGGATGGTCTGAAAATACTGAATGATACCCGTGCTTTGATCCCCGATGAATGTTTCACAATCGCAGATGCTAAACGTGGCGATATCGGCAACACGGCTACTATGTACGCCAAAGCTTTTCTGGAAGACATGAACTTTGACTCCATTACTGTAGCACCGTACATGGGACAAGATTCCGTAGAGCCGTTTCTGCAGTTTGAAGATAAGTGGGCAATTGTACTGGGGTTAACTTCCAATAAAGGCAATCAGGATTTTCAAAAAAAGCTGGTAGACGGTATTCCGCTCTTTGAGCAGGTGATGAAAACAACCATGAAGTGGGGAACTCCTGAAAATCTCATGTTTGTGGTAGGTGCCACCAATGAAGAAGATTTTGACCATATCCGTTCTTTCTGTCCGGATCATTTCTTTCTGGTTCCGGGAGTAGGCGCACAAGGCGGCGATCTGGAAAAATTATCTCAATACGGATTAAATAAAGACGTAGGTCTTCTGGTCAATTCCACCAGAGGTATTATCTACGCTTCCAATGGAAAAGATTTTGCTGAAAAAGCCCGGGAAGAAGCTTTGGCTATCAATGATCAGATGAAATTTCTGATGGAAAGATATTGCTAAATAGAAGCTGTCTCAAGACTGCTTTACATCACTTTTAAGACGGACTTTAAGCACCAATAAACACCATATACAACTTTTTTCGTAGTAAAAAAGTCAGTAAAATTCCATTCAGCATTATCAATACGATCGGTGTCAATTCACCGACAAGCAAAAAGTGGCACATTAAAAGAACTAAGAGAGCAAATATTCTCGGAAATTCTAAAGACATCACCCACTGTCTGTTTTCCAGTATCAGGATATTGCCGACATGACTATATAGTATGATGAATGCTACAGGGATAAATGGCAGTAATTGCTGATTTTCATAGACTCCATTGATACTATAAAGTCCTAAAATCAGTATTGAAAAAAAATTGACCGCCACATATATCTTATTCCATGATGGAATTTCGGCTGGTGGGTTATAAGAATTGTCAATTTCTGATACAGTTTTCTGGCAATCCTCAGGAACAAAAGCCGGTCTGGCGAATAAAACTTTCAGCTTATTTTTCAATCCGTGCGTTTGTCCCAACAACTTTAAAATATGTATATGCTGATGTGTATTGGCATATAAAGGTTGATGAGTAGATATTTCTTTTGTGATCCCATATTCCACCTTTTCTGTTTCCGGCTGAAACGTGCCAAATATTTTATCCCAAAAAATAAAAAGTGCACCGTAATTTTTATCCAGATAGATATCGTTTTTACCGTGATGTACCCGATGATGTGAGGGAGTCGCAAGGACTTTTTCCAGAAAGCCTAATCGTCTTATAAATTGTGTATGTACAAGAAACTGCCAGACCAGACTTACAGCATAGGCCATTATGAACAACTGCCACGAAACACCTAATATTGCCAGTGGCAGATAAAAAATCCAGGTATAAATGCCCTCTATGAAAGATTGTCGCAGTGCCACGGAATAGTTATAAGCCGGAAGCGAATGATGTACTACATGTCCGGCCCAAAGAATATTGACCTCATGAGATAATCTGTGCAGCCAATACTGACAGAAATCTGCCACTATCAGAATCAGTAACCAAAGCACTATGCCTGAAAGATGAATTTTCACATAAGGAAACGCAGAAATAAATGTCACGGGAAACAAAACTTCTATTTCCGGAATAGACATAAAATGCTGGATAGAGAAATTTTCCAGCACGAATACATATCCGATAATGAACACTATTTTATTGAAAACATCTGTGAGCTGTTGTGATACCGACAATGTAAAATTGACAATCAGTGAATAAAATGAATAGGTTTTCTTGCTTTTGAAGTGATCGTACAGAAATTCTATAGTAGTAAAAAGCAGAAACAGACTGATAATAACAGCTCCCGTTATCTGTACATGCTTATCCTGTATGATTTCAAAGACATTCATAAAGAGTATATTAATTTATCACATTTTTCTTTACCCTCAAGTGAATTATTTATTTTTCTCTTGAAAACTATATTATGCCACTTGTCATGTTTCGTCTAAGCTCATCCATTCCCGATAACTATGCAGGAGCGCATTTTGACAATCAGACCATATTACTAAGTGAAATCGGTATAAAAAAGCATCTACTTCTATACTTTCCCGCTATAGCATCAGTCAGCATAAATGAAGTACACTTACAATATCTCTATTGTGATTTAGTAAAAAACTGCTTATATCCTTCTGGAAAGATTACACCAAACTATCTTTTAAATCTCAGATAGTCAATATAATAAAAATCAGTTCCAAGGTGGAACTGATTTTATTATCGTCCGTATGGCGCAGTCCGGATAGAGGCTATTCCGAAATTCCGGTTACTAACGGAAAAGGAACATGCCGATAGCCGGAAAAACTGCCCGAAAATTATTTGGATTTTTCTAATGCCTGTTGTATATCAGCAATGATATCATTGATATGTTCCAACCCGACTGATACTCTTACTGTACCACCAAAAATACCGGCTGCTTCACGTACTTCAGGAGAAATTTTTGAGTGTGTAGTGGATGCAGGATGTGTAGCAATGGTTCGACAATCACCCAGATTTGCTGTGTGTGAAAACATTTCTAAGCTATCCAGAAATCTGCGTCCACGATCTACCCTGCCTTTTACTTCGAAAGTAACGATTCCACCGCCTTGTGACATTTGTTTTTTTGCCAGCTCGTATTGTGGATGTGATGGTAAAAACGGATAAAATACCTTCTCTATTTCGGTGTTTTGCTCCAGCCATTGTGCTAACTCCAATGCATTCTGACAATGTCTGTCCATTCTGACGTGCAGGGTTTCCAGACTTTTGGAAAGTATCCAGGCATTGAATGGCGACATTGCCGGCCCTGTCTGTCTGCAGAAACCTCTTACTTCTTTGATGAGCGCTTTGTTACCCAATACAATTCCGCCGGTAACTCTTCCCTGTCCGTCTATGAATTTGGTAGCGCTGTGTGTGACAATATCTATTCCATATTCAGAAGGTCTTTGCAGGTATGGTGTGGCAAAACAGTTGTCAATATTGACCAGCACTCCGTGCTTTTTGCCCAGATCTCCTAAAAACTTCAGGTCTATCAATACCAAACCAGGGTTGGAAGGTGTTTCAGCAAAGATCATTTTAGTATTCGGCTGAATTTTGGACTCCCACGTTTCAGGCTGGTTGATATCAAAGAAAGAATACTCTACGCCCCACTTCGGCAGATATTCTGTAAGTATACGCATTGAAGAAGAAAACAATGCACTGGATGCCAGTATATGGTCTCCCTGCTTCAGGAAAGTAGCCATGCTGGCAAAAACAGCCGCCATGCCGGTTGCAGTACCAAATCCATCTTCATAACCCTCTAAAACGGCCATTTTCTGAACGAACTCATTTACGTTAGGGTTAGAGAATCTTGAATAGATATTTCCTTCGTATTCGTCTGCAAAAAGGGCTCTTGCCTGTTCTGCGTCATCGAAAGTAAAGCTGGAAGTCAAATAAAGCGGAACGGAATGTTCACGGAAGGCGCGTTCGTGTTGCGTACGTATTGCTTTCGTCTCAAATTGCATGCTACTGATTCTAAGGACACAAAACTAATGAAATCATGACTTAGTTAAACATATCTTTTTCAGTCTGATTCAATAACAATGTAAGTTTAATAAATGTGTGCTATCTCAATTGTAAATTAGGTCGTCCGGCTGATTGCGCAGGAGAAGGTCCGGTATTAGAGTTAGGACTCTTCTGACTTTCTGTCTGCGTAGCAGTCGAAGCCGGATTTTTCATTAATTCAATAATATTGACCGGCTTTGTAGGAATTTGTTGCTTATCAAAACGAACTTTTATTTCGTAAGTATCTTCCCAGTTTGGCTTGACCGTATAGGATTCCGATTTATAGACCTTTTCAGGTGGACGGGATTCCCAGAATGAAGCACCGTTCCACGTGGCACTCTGATTCAGATCTTCTATGACTTCAATATAGTATTCTCCTGCATTCATCGGAGGAAAATTATACGTATACGCTGTATCACCTTTGATCTGAGTTTCAAAACGGATCTTTCCATTCTTATGCAGGACTCTCAAAAGATACGCTGTATCGGCAGACGGAAAGCTGATCTGAAATGCCATATGGCCATATTCCGCCGGTATGGAATACTTCATCTGATATTTTGTGGTGTCGGCGAATTTTCCGGTTTTGTACAAAACAGCAGAATCTGAAAAAATCAATGTTCCGTTAAAAGATTCTTTCAACGGTTGATGGATAGAAAATCCCCAGGTTTTTTCCTGAATGGAAGCTGAGTCAATTTTCAACGTGTCTTCTCCTGATATTAAGAAAATTTTCTCTTTGTCTATTTTTTCAACCGGAACGTTTGAAATAAACTCAAAATCTGCATTATTCAAAGCGCTGAGAATTGAATCTTTTTGCGTCAGCTGGGCCATAGGTCGGAATAATTCACTCTCAGGCGCTACAGAAGGCTTTCTGAGCCTCATTGTATCCAATATTCTACCATTAATTGATAATTCACAACTTATTGATAAAGAATCTGTTGATACAAAAAAATTGAAGAATCTATTAGTAAATTCCGGGTGTAAAGGGTATATATTTCCAAGTGATAAATTTTTAAGAAGAATTGTGTCTTTTTGCGGATTCAGCTCTTTATTCAGCTCAATAGTGACAATATTATTGGCAAGTGTGTTATTAAATGCTGTTACCTTAAAATCAGCCGACTCTGGCAATACGATCGGTAGTGTAATATTTTCCACCGGCTGAGTGAGTATCAGCATGGAGTCAAATTTGCCTACCCACTCTGTAGGAAGGTCATAAAGATAATTTGTATTAAGATCATTCAAAACAAAAAGCTTGAATGTATCTGTGGGAAGATAGTTCAATTTAAAAGTACCATCTGTTCCTACTTTGTAAATATACTTTGGACGTTCTTTTGTAATGACAGAATCTTCTGAGTACTTATATAGCTCAACAAAAGTATTCGCCGGAATCTGCGTTCCATCCAGCGTAATCACTTTACCACCCACATACATACTGTCAATATAATCTCCTGTAGAAAATACATAACTCAGGTTATTGACAATATTAGCTTCATTATTATCTCTTACTGCATCTCCGAAAAAAATACTGTAAGTAGTATTAGAATCCAGATTTTCTTTAAAGTGAATTAACAGCTGGTTCTTTTTAGCTATAATACCTGGCTCAGGATTTATCGGAGGAGAAATAATCAGCTGTTGCTTAAGATTTGCAACCTGTATCCATTCATCGAAAGTGATAGTGATATTTTTCTGAGAAAAATTCTTTGTCAGATTTTCAGGGTTATAAGCTTTTGCGACCGGAGGAGTTTTGTCCTGAGGACCTCCCTGCGGCGTACCAGGTGTAGCGCAACGAACTGCCAATATCAGTAAAAGAATATAACAGGCTACTCTTTTCATTATCTTCCAATATATACCATTAACACAGAAATATCTGCCGGAGATACTCCACTGATCCGGCTTGCCTGGCCCAATGTTTTAGGCTTTAGCTTAGTCAGCTTATCTCTGGCTTCTATAGATAATGACTGCATAGATTTATAATCTATTTTCTCAGGTAATTTTACATCATCCAGTCGACGCAATTTATCAGCCATGTCCTTTTCTCTCTGGATGTAACCTTCGTACTTAATACTGATCTCAGCCTGCTCTATAAATTCCGGATCAAATTCTTTGAGCAGCTCATTTACAGAAGATACATTTTTTATTAAATCAGAGATACTAACGTGAGGCCTTGACACTATCTTATCCAGCTTTACTTTCTGGGTAATTTCTGCTGAACCTATATTTTGAAGAAAAGGATTTATTTCTTCCGGCGTTACACTGGTAGCTTTCAGTAATTCAAGTATCTCTTCAGATTTTATTTTTTTCTCCTGAACTCGTTGGTACCTGGCTTCATCTGCCAGACCCAGCTCATAAGATTTCTCAGTAAGTCTTAAATCTGCATTATCCTGACGAAGCAGGATTCTGTATTCTGCCCTGGAAGTAAACATACGGTAAGGCTCTTCAGTACCCTTATTGATCAGATCATCAATTAATACTCCTATATAAGCTTCATCTCTGCTTAATATCAAAGGATCTTTTTCCTGCGTACTAAGATGTGCATTGATACCAGCCATCAGACCCTGAGAAGCTGCTTCTTCATATCCTGTAGTACCATTGATCTGTCCGGCAAAAAATAATCCCTTAATCAACTTGGTTTCCAAAGATGCATCTAACTGAGTGGGTGGGAAGAAATCGTATTCTATAGCATATCCCGGTCTGAACATCTTAGCATTTTCAAAGCCAGGAATTTTTCTTAAAGCATCATATTGTACATCCTCCGGTAAAGAAGTTGAAAATCCATTTACATACACTTCAACTGTATCCCACCCTTCCGGCTCTACGAAAACCTGGTGTCTGTCCCTTTCAGCAAAACGATTGATTTTATCTTCAATAGAAGGGCAATATCTGGGACCCAAACCCTGAATACGGCCGGCAAACATAGGTGATTTTTCAAATCCAGTCTTTAATGTATCGTGTACTTCCTGATTGGTGTAGGTGATATAACAAGGTCTTTGCTTAACGGGTTTCTCTATATTTTTGTATGAAAATCCTACTACATCTTCGTCTCCTAGCTGCACTTCCATTTTAGAATAATCCAGACTTCTTCCATCCACCCTCGGAGGAGTTCCCGTTTTCATTCTCCCACTGATAAATCCTAAAGAAACCAGCTGTTCTGTAATACCTTTTGCTGCACCTTCACCCGCTCTACCACCTCCGAATTGTTTTTCTCCGATATGTATGAGCCCATTTAAAAATGTGCCGTTCGTTAATACAACCGCTTTTGACCGGTAAGGGATCCCGAGATTAGTAACCACTCCTACGCATTTACCATCTTCGACAATCAACTCTTTGACCATCTCCTGCCACATATCAAGATTCGGAGTTCTTTCCAGCATCAATCTCCACTCCTGAGAAAAAAGCATTCTATCACTTTGAGCTCTCGGGCTCCACATAGCCGGGCCTTTAGATTTATTCAGCATTCTAAACTGAATCATAGTTTTATCAGTAACTATAGCAGAATAACCACCTAAGGCATCAATTTCTCTCAGAATTTGCCCTTTCGCAACACCACCCATTGCGGGATTACAGCTCATTTTTGCGATAACTTCCATATTCATCGTTATCAGCAAAACTCTTGAGCCCATATTAGCAGCAGCAGCAGCAGCCTCACAGCCTGCATGTCCTGCTCCTACTACTATCACATCATATTCAGGATATATCATCTTAACTCACATTCTCTATAAAAAAATAGTTCCACGTGGAACTATCAAAGCTAAATCAGAAATAATAGTTCCACGTGGAACTATTATCTGAAAGTGGGACAATAAAGTCGCTTTCCTCCCTGATCAACTTCTCCAAAATTGTAGGAAAGTCCTACTTCAAAGCCATTAAACCCTCCAAAGGTATTTTTAGATTGGTTAATGGTGTTATCAGCAGCTACAAAAAGCTGAAAATCATTGTATTGTATTCCTCCAAAGACATTAATTGTATACAAAGAGAACTCTCCTATCGGTGATCTGTACATTCTCATGTATGGACCTGCAAAAAGAGAGAATTTTTCTTTTTTCTCATTGATAATAAAGTATTTAAATAATACACCAGTATACATTTCCATAGCTTTCCCCTGGTTATCAAACATAAAGGTCGGCTGTAAGCTTATATCTTTAAAATCAAGCTCTAATCCGGCATGAACATTATATCGTAATCCCTGCCCTAAACTGATGACATTGTCATTGTCAGGAATTAAGTGATAAACGGATGTTCCTATATAACCTTTGAATTTATCCATTGGAGCAAATGCATAAAGTACACCTAATCCTGCATCTAACCTGTTCTTTGAAGCACTGCCTGATCCTTCACCGCTATTTATTGCAGGATTGTAGTAAATACCATCATACTGATTTCCAAACTGCAGATTAGTATAGTCATATCTTCTGTTCCAGTAGGATGCATTGAATCCGGCTGCAATTGTATGCTTTTTCTCCTTATCCAGGGATATTCTGTAAGATACCAGCAAGGCTGCTACATTATCCATGATAGAATTTTCACCAGCCATGTGGTTATAAAAATATGCACCTGCACCTATCGCACTATTATTAGAATATCCATTTTGAACAGGAAAATTCATATCTCCGCTGGCAAAGACAGTTCTCATTCCATTACTTCCATATGCCTGTCTGTAACGATCTGCATAAGAGGCTGTAACACGTGCTCTGGATTTAATAAATCCTGTGAAAGCAGGGTTATAATACAGAGGATTATAAATATGCTGAGAATAATGTAAATCCTGTGCAGATGTATTTTGCTGTACAAAAAATGTACAAACCAAGGTCAATAAAACTATTAGCTTTTTCATCTGATAAGAGAGATTTGACCTTTTTGTTCACGAATAGTACCATCTGTATACACTACATTGGCATGATAAAAATATAGTCCGGCCGGCAATAGATTACCGGCTGCTGTACCATCCCAGCCACTCAATAATGCTTCTCCTGTATAAACAGAGAATCCATTTTTGTCATATACATTTAAAGTGGCAGTCAATAATCCTACTCCATAAATCAAAAAGCGCTCATTTCTATTGTCGCCATTCGGAGAAAAAGCATTGGGTATATATAAGGAAAAGCTTCCTTCTACTTCTATTGATATGGTATCCCTGTCTACACAACCATTATCAAGATCGTGCACAATCAATACTACATCCGTACTATTGAAAAATCTTGAAGATGTTTCGCTGCAGGTAGAGCATTCCATATCGCTATCCGGATACCATTGGTAGGAATAATTATTACTACCTCTGTTCACGCTGCCAGAAAGTTCAACAATGTCGCCAATCTGTATTTCTGTCCGGTCTGCAACTATTTCTATAGTAAAAGGATCTTCATAGGCAATTGTCAGACTTCCTGTGGCCTTACAATTATTCTGATCTGTAACTTCCAGATTAAATACACCATCATTAACTCCCCTCAAAGTATCCATCTTAAGTGCAGGGTCATTATTCCAGCTGTATAAATAAGGGCTTATACCTCCTGTTATCTGAGCAAATACCTTGGCGTCATTGCCGCATATAATGGGCGTATGTAAAACTTCAACCTCTAAAACATCCGGTTCCGTTATTACCACAGGATCGGGCAAAGTATATTCACAACCATTATTATCCTTAACTTTTATCTGATACTGACCTGCAGTCAATCCGGAAAATGTATTATTATTGGTATAGCTTCCTCCATTGATGGAATAAGTATAAGGTAGATTTTGTGCGATAAAGCTCGGAACTAATTTTATGCTTCCGTTATTGCCTGCATTACAATTGACCTGTGTCACATCAACCAATACGTCAGTACCAACGCAGGCCATTATATATTTAATGGGTAATATAAAGAGTAATAAAAGTAATAATCTAAAAAACTGCATATCAAATATTTAAAATCTCGGACAGTGCATGATAGGATATTTCTTATCAGAAGTAGTCGGAGCCGACTGGAATATAATAGAAGCTTCCAATGCCCCAAATCCATTATTCGCATTACTTAAATCTGATATTGTTCTATCATAACTGATTGTAAACTGAAGTCCTTTGATTTGTACTCCCGCAGAACCAATTATTGCACCCGTTCCCTCATACCATGCACCTGCAAAAACAGAGGTTTCGTAAGGATTCGTTTTACCGGAAAGGTTATAAGCAACAGTGCTGCCCGCTACCCAGTTATTAAAACTATACTGTGACATAAAAATCCCATTGGGATTGATCATGAATTTATCATTGATATTTATTGTTGCTCCGCCATGTCCGTGGAATTTTAAAGCTCTCTCCGAATCTGATGAAAAGAAACTGTCTTTAGGACGCATCAGATTAAACATGGAAACTCCGGCATAACCGCTGATCATTTTTGTAAAATTTGATGACCAGAATATACCCGCATGCATATTCATCCTTGTATACGATGCTCTGTCATACATTTCAAGATTCGGGAGTGACAGATCAAATCCATTAATAGAAGAATTGAACTGGGATTCAAAATATAATTGTGATACATCCAGTCTTCTGTTTTTGATTCCAAACTGAAAACCTGCGCTTAAATAATGCTCATTATCATAACCAAAGCTTTTGTGGTATGCTACGGAAGCCATGATATCATTTGTCTTCAAAGCTCCGCCAGCCTGATTATCAGCAGACGCAATCAGACCTACTCCTAAAATATCTCCACCCAGCCTGGAACGTAAAAGACCAAAATCAGCGGATGCACTTAATGTACTGTATGGCGCAGGAGTAGATACCGGAACTGATTGTACACGATAATTGGCTGTCAATCTGTATAACCCTTTTAATTTCCCGGTCAGTGCAGGATTCAGATTCAAAGGAGCGTTATAAAACTGGTTGAATTTATAATCCTGAGCTAGTACTTGACTATGCCAAATATTACATAAAATCAGACCTGCAAGTACTACAAATATTTTTTTCATAAAAAACTGCCGAAAAAATCTCTAAAAATATGAAGAATATCTCAAAACGAAAAAACAACAGATGGCTTAATTATATAATAAAGATTTTAATAATTTCCTATATCTCCTATCAATCATGCTATCGTTATGAAACACAACGTTGAACTTACCATTATATTTCCTGACTATTGATTTATAGTTCATTAATTCTGACTTCTCTTCCTTTTCATCCAGATCCCTGTAATACTTATTCATAGAGTCCATCCAGACAAATGGTTCGATAAATAAAGATGTTACTTCATTTTTTACAGGATCAAAAAACTGATACGGTAAGCAGGTGGAAGATAAAAATCCCGGTTGGTCATAATATCCAATAGATTTATCGGTTTTTATTCCTGCAGAAATCAATTGATGAAACGAGGAAGGAAAATTAATTCTCAGAAAATGAAATCTGGATTCAGTTATCTTATACTCTACTATTTCTGTAAGCTGATTGGTTTCTTTTTGAATTAAATCAGTTTTATAAGAAGCTTCATAAGATGGATGAATTCCAATTTCCCCATGTTTCTTCAACTTTTTAATCAGTAATTTTTTCAATTCATTCAACGGATTCAGACTATTATTTTTCCCATGTTTCATGAGAATAAAAAAGTTAAATCTGTTTTTAAAATTATAATCCAGTAAATCAAAGAATTTTTCAGCCGGATCTTCAGTTATACCCAGGATGATCAGCCATCTGTGAAACAATTGAAAAAAATTCAGTTTTAAAATATCACCTATCGAAGCTTTGATATGTTGAAAAAAAGGACGTTGGTCCATCAGATAAATATGATCAATATCGAAAGAAATATCCTGTTCAAAAGCTGGTACATGACAGCTTAATCCTCTGATTTCCAGGTAATTTTTAATTTTATCCTGCCAGATTTCTACATAAGGCAACCGATCCAATCCTGATTTTCTTGGAAACCATTTGTCAAACTTCACTCTGTGGTGAGCATCAAATTCTTTCTGTATATATGCATCATAGTGCGATAAGCAATAAAATACAGCCGAAAAAATATCCATGCTGAAAACAGAGCTTTCTGTCGGAAATAACAACAGCTCCTCTTCTTCTCCGGATATCCCAGGTCGAAATCCATCTGTCAATTCTCTTTGCTGAATAAAATCATCTGCCTCTATAAAATCATAGTCTGTAGTACTGACTTTATTGTATTCAATGACCACATCATTACTATTGATCAGTTGAGTATTATCAGTCAATATATAACTGACTTTCAGCCTTTGCTCAAAAATAGTTTCCAGTACATAATTCAATCTGTTTGAAAGAATTGAAGAAAAAATTACCACGCGCTGCTTATCACTCATTAGTCATATATTTACCGGGAACAAAGATGGCGGATTCTAATACATATCAAATTTCATTGCCCCAATTTGAAGGACCTTTTGATTTACTATTGTTCTTCATTGAAAGAGATGAATTGAATATACAAGATATACCAATTCATCAAATTACTAAAGACTTTCTGGACTATATACACTCTTTGGAACAAATGAATATTGAGGTTGCCAGCGAGTTTATTCTCGTGGCTGCAACTCTGATGCGTATTAAAACTAAAATGTTGCTTCCCAGGAAGGACATCAATGAAAAAGGCGAGGAAATAGATCCACGTGCAGAATTAGTACAGAAACTGATGGAATACAAGCAGTTTAAAGGTGTACTGGAAGTTCTGAAAGATATGGAACAAAAAAGATTACAGTCCTACCCGAGGGGTACTATTCAAAAAGATGTAGCAGATATTATACAATTATATGGTAATGAAGGAGAACTGGAGCATATCAGCCTATTCAAGCTATATAAAAGCTTCTATAAAGTCATTCATCTGATGAAAGACAGAAAAGAAGAAATCCAACATAAAATCGTTCCTTATAATTATACTATAGAAGATGAAAAGATAAAATTACTGGATAAAATGTCACAGATAAAATCTTATAGATTTGAGGAAATATTTTCTGATTGTACTACTAAAATCCATGCAGTCTTTATCTTTCTGGCCATGCTGGAGCTTGTTCAGCAACAATATTTTAGCATAGAAGTTGGAGATGGATATAACAATATCTGGTTGAATGGAGTTTAAAGTTTCTAACGCGGTTTCTTACCAAAATCCAATAAAAAACCCGAACCTTTCGATTCGGGCATTTTGTTTATTTTTCGGTTTTAAAAACAGTCTTTTAAGATTCTTACGCCGGATAAATCGCGCGCCAGCCAACCTTAAACCTTGAACTTTAAACCTTAAACAATTACAGCTTAATTGCTACACCGATTTTAGCCGGAGATAGTTCCATTCCTCCACATTCAAATGCGATTCCGATCTTATCATTGAAATAGTAGCGTATACCCATACCTAATCCCCAAATAACATCTCCACCATCCACAAAATCTCCTGTGTAAATATTGTATCCGACATGTAACGGAATATACCAGTCAACTTTATCTGATCTTAAATCTTTTTGAGCTTTATCATCTATCAGCTGCCAGAAATGAAATACGCCTCTGGCACCAAAACCTAAACGATTATAATTCCAATCAGATCCTCTGACATTTACGTGATTAAAACCTATAAAACCTCCTACACTCACATAATCATGTACTGCGTAATCGACATTACCTGTAACTCCTATTCCTCTTCCATTTGAATATGGATTGTTAAATCCATAATTACCAAGATTCAGGCTTGGTTGAATTACTAAATCTCCTTTCTCTACAGCATTGGCAGAATTGAATTGAAATAAAAGGATACATACTAATGTGCTAAATAATATTTTTTTCATATGCTAATAATTATACCAACAAAGTTTAAACAAGTTTTCTATAAAAGCAATACCTAAACCAAAATACCAATTTACAACTACTACAATCCTCGTATTTTACTTACTATGTTTTTTCTCAGCTGATCTGTACATTCCCTTCTTTTCAAACCTACGTGAAGGATCTTTTTTAAAGATGACTGATTATCAAACTCTGATTTACAAAAAGGACATTCAGAAATGACTTCATCTACATTCTGCCTGGTAAATCTATCCAGCTCTCCATCCAGATATAACTCTATTTTAGCCTGTATATCTTTACAACTATGCTTAATCGTTCTCATATATTCTATGATTTATAACCCATGCTCTCAGCATAAGCCTGGAGCTTATTCTTTAATACATTTCTTGCTCTGTGCAATCTGGATCTCACTGTTCCTATAGGAATTTCCAGAATTTTAGAGATCTCCTCGTAGCTGAATCCTTCAATATCACAAAGAAGTATGACTGTTTTGAAATCTACCGGTAAACTGTTTAAAGCTGCTGATATTTCATCACCCATAGTTCCGTTGAAAAGATCATCTCTCAGATCGTTTTGATAAGATGCTACAATTTCATCTTCCATGTGAATATCTACCAGTTCCTGATAATCTATAGTATCCGGAAGCCTGGAAGATTTTCTATAGTCATTGATAAAAGTGTTTTTTAGTATTCTAAACAACCATGCCTTTGCGTTAGTTCCTGGCTGGTAATTATGAATATATTTATAAGCTTTTAAAAAAGCTTCCTGAACAAGGTCATTGGCATCATCTTCATTATATGTCAAATGAAATGCAAAATTGTACAATGCATCTGCATGAGGCAAAAGCTCTGATTCAAACAATTCCTGTTCATTCATCACGTTAATACTAATCGTCTCTTCCAAATTAAAGGTATATAACTACTTTTACATAACACTCATATGAATACAAAAAGTTCCGGACAAAAAATTTCTGTAGAAAAGTTGGCTCAGGCAGCTACTATTTTATGGTGTATTTCTATTGGCTGGAGTGTAGGGATTGCAAATTTATTGATGGTTGTGACTTCAGCTTTAATCGTTATAAATATTGCTTGCTTCAAAAAATATGTCTCGCTGAAAGACTTTTTGCTTCAGCCACTGCCATTTCTATATCTTTTGCTTGCTTTGAGTATATTATGGTCTGAAAATTATACTGATGGAATATCCAAATTGAAAACTTATCTACCTCTGCTACTATTTCCTTTAGTATTACAATACTGGATAAAATATCAGCCTCAGGTAATCAAGCAAGGTGTTCAATATTTATCATTGAGCTTAGTTTTCGGAATAATAATAGTTTTTGCTGTCAATACTTTTCCCATTGAAATGATGGAACCGTTATTGGGTAAATTCCGGGGAATTATAAAACCCTATCCATATTCGGATAAATCTCTTTTCGGTTGGTATGTCCCTTTTATGGAACGGATCAACTTCTGTAATATACTTAACTATGCAGGTATTGCTCTTACTTTTCTGTTTATCCAAGAGAAAAGGAAATATTACTTACTCACAGCAATTCTTTTTCTCAGTACTTCATTCTGGATGGGAGCCCGGGCGTCCATGATTGCTACTGTTCTGATACTTCCTTTTTTAATTCTCTTTTCTCTTAGAAAACAATCGGTTAAAGTGATTTTTACAGGAATCTTTATTTCTATTGTAACTATTACAATCGTATTTTACCTGGTAAAACCAAACATTGAAAGCAGATTAAAGCAAACCAAATATGAATTGGAGTCTTTAGAAGATGGTACCTATCTGGAAAAAGATTATAAACATTTTACAACACTGATCAGAATGATCTCATGGAGAAATTCATGGGAAGTATTTCAGGAAAAATCGCTGATTGGCCAGGGGATCGGAGATTATCCGACAGTATTTGAATCAAAATATGAAAAAAATAAGCTGGAAATTCCCATTCATTATCACTCTCAATGGTTGTACTTAGCGGGAGTTTTCGGAATCCTGGGAATAGCAGCATTTTTAATTATCACATTAATATTTGCATATAACATTCATCATAAAACAGCTGTTTTTTACTTCATTACTTTTAGTATATACACAGCAACAGTCTGGATTTTTGACACTTTACTGTTACAAAAAGAAGAAATGATGGCATTAGCACTATTTTTAAGCTTCACTATATGGCTAAAAAAATCAGACATATTGTACACTTAAGCTCTGCTACTATATGGAGAGGTGCTGAACAACAAATCATATACCTGTATGAAGGTTTGAAAAATGCCGGTCATCAGCAGACAATATTTTGTCATCAGAATGGAGAACTGGCAGCATATTGCAGAGAGCATCAAATCAGCTTTATTCCCTATAAAAGGGAAAGTGGCATTAATTGGAATCTGGTAAAATCTTTAAAAAACTATCATCTGCAAAATCCTGCAGATCTAATACATTTACATGATCCACACGCGCATCACGCATATCTGACTGCATATCTTACAGGATTAAAAGTTCCGGCAATATTGCACAGAAGAGTAGATTTTCCTACTGCTCAAAATATTTTTTCTGCCTGGAAGTATAAGGTGAACGGTATTAAAAAAATTGTCTGTGTATCAGACAGAGTTAAAAATATTTTTTCCGGAAATAAAGAACTTTATACAAAATGTGAAGTCATTTATGACTGTATAAAAACAGAAGATTTTCAAAAGATAACCGGCAGAAAGATTCTTGAAAAAGATTTCCCCCGATTAAAAGATAAATTTATAGTAGCCAATATAGCAGCTTTAGTAGACCATAAAGATTATCCTACTTTCATCAGAGCAGCATATCATCTGGTAAAAGTGCTGCAAATAAAAGATCTTCATTTTCTGATTATAGGTCAGGGTGAAAAGGAAACTGAAATCAGGAAAATGGTGGACGAATATCAGCTACAGCAATTCATTACTTTTACCGGACACAGAAAAGATATATCACAGATTTTAAACGGAATAGATGTCTATACATTTACTTCAGATATGGAAGGTTTCGGCTCTACTATTCTGGAAGTGATGTCATCCAAAGTTCCTGTTGTAGCAACCAATACCGGTGGGCCGGCAGAAATATTAAGTCATAAAACAGATGCTCTGATAGTTCCTGTAAAAGACTATGTAGCTATAGCTCATCAGATAGCACGGCTGAAAAGTGACAAAAATCTGTCTGTATCACTGGCGAATTCAGCATATCAGAAAGTTCAGAAGTTTTCTGTCAGTTCATACATCCATCAGATGGAAAACATTTACCACCAAATCTTATAACATGAAAACAGGTTTATACTTCGGTTCATTTAATCCTATACATAATGGTCATCTCATCATTGCCAATAAAATGTATGAAGCAGCAGGGTTTGATGAAGTCTGGTTTATCCCGTCTCCACAAAACCCGTTCAAAGAATCCAACAATCTCCTGGATTTTTCATACAGGTACAAAATGATAGAAACTGCATTGGAAAATCTGAAACACCTGAAAGTAGATCCAATAGAAGAAAAACTTCCAAAACCGTCTTATACCATACAAACTATAGAAGCATTGGAAAAAGAATACCCACAGAGAGAGTTTCATATTATCATGGGTTCTGATAATCTGGTAAACTTTCATTTATGGAAAAAATATGAAGAGCTGTTACAAAAATGTCATGTACACGTATATGTAAGAAGTTCGACAGAAAATGCTGATTTGCCGGAATATGAAAAAGTAAAAGTATATCAGCTTCCCATTCTGGACATATCTTCTACAGCTGTGAGAAACAGTATAAAAGAAGGTAAAAGTATTATAGGTGAGGTAGATTCAAAGATCCACACACTCATCATGGAAAATCAATGGTATTTTCCACACTTATAAACATTAAAAGGATAACACTATTTAATACTCTAATTATCAGATAACTAATTTTAACAGTCAATACTTGACAATCATTCAAAAATATGGTGTGAAACAAAGAGTGAAACATATGAAAATGTGAAAAAGCTTGAAAGATTGTTTCACCAACATCCTGATCATGTTCCACACACACTATAAATACAGACTACTAAGAAAAATACCCTCCTGGATTCACATAAAGTTCAGAAACTAACAAGGCAAAAAAGTTGTTAGGTTAGCAAACCCACATACTGTGGACAAATATCAAAGATAACTGATTTTGTTACCTTTGCATGATATTTGGTATGTGGATAGGGGAAGAAAGAATTTTAGTAATGAAAACACCAAATTTTTTGAAAAAATATCTTTCTACAAATCCACAGAACTAATGATAAGGAATAATAAAAAGTATTTTAATTATTCTATTATAAATAGATTATTATGGACACACTAGAGACGATAGAAAAAATTGGATACCTGGATATTCCGGTAGATCCTACACTGGATTTATTTGAAGAAATTCAAAAACTAAAGAAAGATAAGAATGCGATCTTACTGGCTCACTACTATCAGGATGCAGATATTCAGGATATAGCAGACTACATAGGAGATAGTTTAGGATTAGCACAAAAAGCACAATCTACAGAGGCAGACATGATCGTTTTTGCAGGCGTACACTTTATGGCAGAAACGGCAAAAATTCTCAATCCGTCCAAAACAGTAGTATTACCGGACTTTTTAGCAGGCTGTTCATTGGCAGACTCATGTCCTGCAGAAGACTTTGCAGCATTTAAGGCACAATTTCCAAATCATGAAGTAATTTCATACATCAACTGTACATCAGAAATAAAAGCTTTGAGCGATTATATATGTACTTCCAGCAATGCAGAGTTCATAGTTAATTCAGTTCCGGCGGACAAGGGTATCATTTTTGCCCCGGATAAGAACTTAGGAGCCTATTTAATCAAGAAAACAGGCCGGGACATGGTTCTATGGGACGGATCGTGTATGGTTCATGAAATCTTCTCTCTGGACAAAATTCTGAGATTAAAAGAACAGCATCCGGAAGCACACATCATAGCACATCCGGAATGTGAAGCACATATCCTCGAACATGCAGATTTTATAGGATCAACGACAGCATTGTTAAAATATACCATAGAAAACCCGGCAAAAGAATTTATAGTTGCCACGGAGACAGGAATCCTACATAAAATGCAGGAAAACAGCCCGAATAAGACATTTATTCCCGCTCCGCCGAATAATGCCTGCGCATGTAATGATTGTCCACATATGAAGCTCAATACGCTGGAAAAAATATACAACTGTATGAAGTATGGACAGCCGGAAATTCTGATGGATGAAGAATTGAGAATAAAAGCAAAACTTCCGATAGACAGAATGCTGGAAATATCAGCAGCAGCCGGATTAAAAGGATAAAATCTGGTTTATTTTAAAAAATTTGAGCCCGCATTCGCGGGCTTTTTTATTTAGGAAAAGGTTCCGAAAATTTCAAAAAAATCCGCCCGCTTTGCGGAAAAAAAATTACTTGTGTGGAATATCTAAATAAAGAGGAATAAATAGTTTTTAATCAAATTTATCTGAAAATCCTTTGATATCTAGGGTTGGGAACATAATATGGCTGTACGGGAGGAGCAGGTATATATCTGCCTCCGCCATTCCCCCATGGGTCTATAGGTGTCGGAGGAGGACAGGTACAAGGTACTACTGTTGGAATTGGTGTCGGATTCCATGGATTAGGGCTAATCGTAGGTTGTGGGGAGGGAGTCGGTCTATAAGGAGAAGGAGCGACTACTACAGGCTGTACATAGTCTGGCAGGGCGGGTCTTTGATAGTTGGCAGTACGTTTTACTTCTAACACCTGAGGAGTTGTGGAAGCATAGTTTGATGGCATATAGCCAATTTTATTATCAGAGGTAGCCTCTATAAAACTGTACCTCTTTCCGTTATGGTAATATCCCGACCCGCATTTTCCATAAGAACACTCTACTGCTGCTGCCATGTGTCCGGGCAGAGAAACCAATACTGCATCAAAGCCAAATGTTGTCAATAAAACAACCAATAAAGCTGCAACATCCTCGCAATCACCTCCCTGCTCGAATAAAGTTTCTATGGGATATTTGGGGTAGTCCCATCCGTCATTATATGGGTCATTCACGTAAGGAATGGCTTGTTGGACAAAGGCAGTAAGGTACCCCACCAAGTCCCATCCTGTAAATCTCAACTGACGAGCATCCACATCCAAGGTCGCCGCCAACTGCACAAAGTATGGATAGGAGGCGTGTTCAGCTGCAAATTCTTGATTTGGCCGCCTTTTAGACAAGGACTTATAATATTGATATGCGTGAACATTCAAGTCAATCGTTTGAGTGAACCTATACCTCCCATAGCTCCACTGAAATGTACGTTTGACCGTGTTGCTCTGCACCGGTGCATTCCATGTACCTTGAGCCTGTGCTGCGATGGCACCAAACATAAAAATGAAAATTGCTAATTGCTTCATAACTGTTGGTTTTGTTTGTGGTTAAAAATTTTGTTTACAAATTTTTCGTTCTGGTTGGTTATCCGATGCCATCCTGCTTTGGATTTCCGATTGATGCCAACGACAGCCGATTGGACTGCCGTTGGGCATCATGTTGCGCTGTTGCTACCTGGGCAAGAGGACAACGAGTTATTTATTTAGTCCGGCATAGTTGTTTGTTTTTAGCGTTAAGAAATTGATGTCGCAAATATTTCGTTCAGGTTGGTTATCCAAGGTCATTCCGTGTTTTCTGTTTTCGTTTTTCATACAGCAAATATTTTGACCACATGAGTTATCCGAAATCATCCAGAATATGTGTTTTGATATTTCCATGAACAAAGGTTGGTTCAGGTGCGGTTATCCGAAGTTGTATAAAACAGAAAAGCCGACTTCATGATGAAATCGGCTTTAGGAAACGGTGTCGCTTATTGTGGATTATATCCACTCGTATTTTTTCAGCAGTTCTTTTATTATTTCATTATTTACAGAAGAAAGAAAAGAATGTCTGCCAACGTCTTTCAATAGTTTGTAATGGCTTTGTTCGTTTAACTCTTTCAAATCGGCAAACATCACGTCAAGACGTTCTGCTTTGGGAAATCCGTCATTATCCAATATGGATTTTACTTTTGCGAAAGAGTTGGGTTCAGAAATTTTGTTTGTGGTAAATGCCTTTTCAATTTGCTCAATAAATCTCTTTAAACCTTCTTTTTCATATCCTAAATTGATGCTGTCAATAAATTGTTCTTCAAAAAACTCATTTTTCAGAAATTCATATTCTTCGTAAAGAATGCCTGGACTTTTTGTTTCGCCTTTGAAATAATTTTTAGCATCATTTATTGTTTTCTCAAGTGGATATGATAAGGCAAGTTTTTTGTAAAGCTGTTTTACAGCACTATCCACCTCGGTTTTGCTTTTTCCCATCATATCATTATAAATGGTAACTGGTTTGATTCCAGCATTTTCGGTAGCAATAGCAAGGGCAATCCTTCTTCCTAAAAGTTTTGTGACTCTGAATTTTTTAAGTTCCGCATTACCAATGTAGGCTTTGGTAAATCTACACATCCAGTCTTGTTTTACGCCTTCTGCGTCTAACCACTCCAGTGTTTTCTTATTGATAATGCTTTCCTCTGTCGGGTAGTCGAGGCTTTCTTTGTGCAGTTTATAGAATGTCCTTAATGGTAAAGTATAATGGTCTTTATATTTTTTGTACCAAGAGTTGTCTTTTTTGAGTGGCTGAAACACTGTATTGCTGTTAAAATTTTCATCAGCATACGTTTTTACCAAATCAAAGAAAATATTGAAAGAGTGAATATTGTTTATCACATCGTCTTTGGTGAACCAAAGTATTTCATACTTTCGTTTTTTCTGCACCATTTTGTTGATAGTGCCTTTTTTGCTTGTAAGAACGGCATATACTAATGGATAATCATTGGTTTTATTTACTTGTTCAATTACATCATAGCCTTGTCTGTTGCACCAATGTTCGTTTTTATCCAATAGCCGAATGTCTGAAATAAACAACGAAATATTCGGGCTGTACTCTTTCAGTTTCTGATACACTTCATCTTCGGTAGCTGCCGTATGGCAGGTTACATTCTTTTCTTCAAAAAATAATTTTACTTTTTCTCTGACCCCTTCGGTATCATCAAAAAACAAAACTTCCCAATTGGTTGGGTCTTCTCGTTGCTCATCTTCATCATCATTGGAAACAGGGGCAAGTTCCACTAACTGCTGTGTATATTTATTGATTTGGTTTCCTGCATTGCTATATGAAGTATTTCCGCTCTCGGAATATTGTTTTATATCGGCAAGTGTTTCCGAAATAAGTGTATCATACAGGCGGTTAAATTCTGTTGTTTTAAGCGGGTCGATTTCCCTGAGTAACAATTGCTTGTATTCATCAAAAACCTCGGTAGCTTCTTTTGAAACAACCATTCCTTTAAGGTCATTCAACCTGTTTTTGAGGTTGTGCAACAGTTCGTGTATTTTGCTCCTACTGTCAAATGTGCTGAAAATAATATCATCCAATAAATCATCACTTAACTTGGGAACGGATTGTATCAATTCTTCTATTTCATCAGCATCGCTTGCTATGCCCGTAATAGATTTCAGAAACGTACCTGATGTAGATAATATTTCAGCATTGGTTTGTGCTTTGAAGAATGCCTTATCGCAAAACGAATAAGCTATAATAACGCCTTTATATCTAAGCTGCTTCCGCAGGTTTTTTATGATTTCCAACCCATGAAAATCTGACCGTTTGTGATTGTCTATACTGGTTTCCAACAGCACAATCACAGCATCTTTGTGGTGCAATAATTTATTCTTGCTTAGCTCCTCCGTAAAAAAACAAACATCATCAGGAAAATTTATTCCCAAGTGCGAGCAGAGTTGCTTTGCATAGTTTTCGTTATTGTCCCAAAGGAGGAGTGTGTTCATTTTTAAAGAGCTTTAAGAACAATGCCGAAAGAATCAAATTTTGTAACCATCACGTTTACGAAATCACCAACTTTTATTATGGTTTCTAGGTTTGTTATTGTCTGACCATTATTTAGTGATTTTGCTTTGTTTCTGTTCAGAATACCGGTTGTTGCAGGATATAATTCAATAAGTGCAGCATATTTATTGTTGGGGTTTAGTTTGTCTGGCAAAAAACTTACCACTTTCCCACTACACACCGTTCCTTTTGTCAGAGAATTTGTTTCCCTTTCTGTTAAACCTGTATCGGAGATAGGACTTTTTTGCACATTATTATTCAAAAGTTGTTTCGCGTCTATTAGATTTCCCGATTTATCACAGCTCATAACATTAACGTTATTGGCATTGCAACTATCTACCCATTCCTGTACTTGTTGCATTGGCGATTTTTCATTTTCGTTGTCTTTTTTCGCTCTCTTGTCATTTGTGATGAATAACACATTGGCGTTCTGATATTTTTGATAATACTGAATAGCTTCTAAAAAATATCCGTCCGCAGCTTCGGCTATATTATTGCTATTGAATTTTTCATCTATTTCCTCAATCTTACCACTAAGAGAAGCTTTATCTATGTTGTTCTCGTATAGAGGAAGAATATAATTTGCACAAAATTTTCTGTGCGTTTCTTCTCTGGTTTGTGTCCATCTTTCTAATTCTTTGTAAACAGGATAAATCATTATGGTATTCAAGTCTGGAGAAAGAGGGATAAATGGTGCATCCACAAAGATATTCGAGTCTAAAATAATGTGCGTATATTCTTTAAGTTTATCACACAATCTATTTAATTGGCGTTGAGAAGTACCGTTTGATAATTGATTTTGAAATTTTTCAATCTTTTTTCTTTCAGCATCCCGACAAGATTCCAGTCTTTTAGGTTTTTGTTTTAGCCTGTCAGGTGCTGTTATTGTGTCTTTTAGACAACGAATAAAATTCAGGTAGCTTTTGTACTTTTGAAACACCATCTGGTTAATGTCAAAACCTTCTTTAATAAAAATTCTATAAGGAGTATGGTCGTTTCTATACATTACATCAAGCATATTTTTTAACTGGTTGGAAGCTGTAAACAAAAGAAATTTCAAATTGAAATACTTAAACTTCCAATAATTATCAACGTCCTCTCTCTCATCAAGCATTTTTTTGAATAACTGAACGCTTAAGAGTTTTGAATAATCGTGTTCGTTTTCTTCGCTGGAAAGAAGACGTAAGTCTAAAATTACCATTAAAAACTCGTCATCCTTATATTTCTGTTTAAATTCTTCAATTAAGTCATTGATATTTTCTTTAATGGGTAAGATTTCAAAATGGGCATTGGGCAATAAATGCTTAAAGAAACACAACCAGCCTTCATTTGCCTTGTCGTCAATCAAGAGAATTTTATTTCGTTGACTTTCTTGAAGTTTGGAGTTCTCTTTCGTTATGGCATCTATAGCTTCGTCAATTTTTGATTTTAGTTCGGATTCTTCACTACTACTATTGTAGCCAATACTTTTTTCAACAAACAAGTATTTAGCAATTTGGTAGTCAATTAATTGTTGCTGTTTTGTTTCTTTTAACAGAAATTTAGGGGCTTTGGTATTCAGCTCGTTATCAACTTCAACCAACCTTTCAAGTCCCCATACGTTCGCAAAAGAATGTCTGAATTGAGCAATATCGAATATTGCTTTCAGCGTTTGCTTTAGATTATTTTCTTCTGCTTTAATTTCGCCTAGTTTTTCTAAATCTAACTTTTTAAAATCACTCGGCAACTGCACAAAACTTGTTCCTTTGGAAGTGGCTATTAAATGCTTTGGATTACGCTTCAAAAGTTCGTGTAGTGTTTCAAAAGAATATAACACTACGTGATTCATAACGCCCTTTATTCTTAGCCAAATCAGCAACTCAATTCCTTTTTGCTCTTGCCTTTTGCTGTCTTTGGTTTCCAAGTTTACATTGATGATAATAACAGTATCATTATTGCCATTTATTTGGGCTTTAACTGTTTCTGACAATTCGCTTGTTGCCTCCTGCTCTTTGGCAATAATAATATTATCATCAGGGCAATTCTGATTGCCATTTAATTCTTTGCAAAGTGCATTTGCAAATTTTTCGTTATCGTCAATGATGATGTATCTCATAGTGCTACGGATTTATGCCAATAACTTATCTCTTAATGCTACAAGTGCTATGACGTAGTTTTCGTTAAAAGCACCGTTATAGCTTACTTCTTTTAGACTCTTAAACTCTTTTTCTTTTACATTCCAATCATCCACTAACAGTTCTTCTGCTTCTAACAAACCATCAGGCGTAAGACAAAGATGAAGCAGGTTGAGTTTGGCTTCTAATTCATTTTCTTCTTTTATTTTCTCCTCTGTAAAACCTAAAAAATTTAATATTTTATTGAGTTTATTATCCTCACTGTTGAGTATAATATCAAACACTGGTTTATATTTATGTTCTTCCGCTGTTCCGTGCTGACCTTTGATGGATTTCGCAAATAAATCTTCCTGAACATCAATTAAGCCATTTTCATTGGTATGATGCAAAAAATAGTCAGTTGCCTTTTTGAAAATGAAACCATCGTTTTGCAATATATCCTGAGAAGCAATATCCTGAATCAAAATAATATCCGAATCGGTTTTTTTTGATTCAAATTTATTTTGCTCGTGGTTGTAGCCAATGAAAGGGTTGTCCTCAATAAAAATTAATCCTTTCTGTTCTCTATTAGACAGAAAATCCAACTTATCCCAACTGGTAGATATAATTATTCTTTTTCCCATTTTGCTGTTTTTATTTGGTTTTACGACTTGAATACAGAATTTGATGAATTAAGTATTTTGATTTTATTTCTTTTAATGCTGTGGTTAGGGAAGATAAGTTTACAAAACGAACATATTTTGATAAATCTTTTACATTGCCCCTGCCAGAAGTAACGACAATGGTAAATTTGTCTTGGTACTTATCAAACCAGTTGTTAATCCATGTTTTTCGGTCGGGACATTCCTTTTTTTTGTCCTCACTCAAACTCCCATAAGCACGCTCCAAAATACTATAATGCACCAACAGAAAATCGTATTTGGAATTAAAATCAAATGGTATGTTGTTATTCTCTTTTTGTGTAGTTTTTTCAATATATTTCTCTAAATCTCCTATAACTATCTTCTCATCTTTTAAGTCCAGCGTTGTATTATTATCTTTTTTTTCAGGAACATAAATATTACTCATTCTGTAATGTTCGCTAAATGATATTTCATATAACTTGTCTTCAAGTTTTTCTTGTATACGCTCATCTATTACAATAATTCTGCTTAGCATAGATTCAGCAACCTTGATTTTAGCAATGTAATTACATTCTTTATTTAGATTAGACAAGTATTTGTCGAAAGGTATTATTTCTTGATTCTTACCATAAATTGTGGGAAGCAGGCTTTGACCTTTACTAGAACATACTTCATAATGAAAAGAATTTGCTGTTGTTTTTTTCCATTCGTCTAACATCTTTTTGCCTTCTCTTTCACATTCTTCAATCATTGTATATAAATGATTGTCAAAATCACTACTCCATCTATCTTCTTCAGTTGAGAACCGCGGACGTCCATTGATAGTAAGCGTTTTATTGCTGTTTTTATAATCCCCCAACAACTCCTCTTCTCTCCATTTCCACAGTTGTCTGACTATATCTTCCTCATTCAACAGCGTTTCAATGCATGCCTTTTCTTTTACATGTTTTCTGAGTGGCAGTGAACCTGTTTTATCTTCAATAAACCCTTCAACCTCTTTGCCTTTTTCTATAATCAGAAATTCGTGATTGAAAGCATTATCACTTTCTAATTGTTTTTTGAAATTCACACAGGAAATAACTGTGATTCCTTTTTTGGTAAGGTGGTCTTCGTCATCAATTTCTAAGTCAGTTACGATTAAAGCTTCCTGCGGCTTCTTTACAAAAAAACGATAACCTAAAATGGTTGATATATCAGGTTCTGGAGAAGCGTTAAAGGCTTTTAGAATATTAAAGTGAAAAGAGTTATGAAGCTTCTTATTATCTTCTACATCATAATCGTCACTATTTATGGAAACAATATCCAACTGTCGTAAATACGCAGCACTGGCATCCATTTCTATCATTCCTAATGATTCTGACCTTAGTTGGTTACTGTCGTCAAGTATTCTTTTGTTGATTTTATCGTTTTGTTCTTCTATTATATTTGCGTTTGAAACTTTAATATTATCGTGTATTTCCACACAATACAGAGTATTTGCCTCGAATTTAAGTTTAGAATCAACTTCTTCTGGTTTTATATCTCTTATGTTGATAGTAAACGTACATTCTTCATCTGTAGAAAGACTTCCATGTTTTGCCGTATTTCTAATTACGTTTTCTATGATATTATAGAAAGCCTGACAACCCAAAACATCATTAGGAATAGCCAATGAGATATCATTCTTGTCATTCAATTCAATTTCATTATATTTGAAAGAAATGTTGTATCGAAACTTTTCGCCTCTTCCCGAAATGTTTTCTAACAGCAACCTTACTTTATCCAACTCACAAAAAACATCGTTATAGGTCTTTTTATTGCTTAACATTACAGGTGTTCCAAACGTAATATCCGCCAGATAGTCCATCCTACTTTTTACATAATTGTTGTATATCGCTAATTGACTAAATGTTGTAGAATAATCTTCTATTTGTAATTTAGTTTTATATGACAGTAAAGATTCTGGATTGAATTTTCCCAAATACTTCTCATTCACCAAAATATTCATTACATGAGAACCAATATTGTGGCTCATATTTCTTGCCATTACCTGTGAAATGGCAGCTCGGGTGGCGGCTTGTTGAAGGTCTTTGTCTTTTTTCTGAAATAATTCGGCTGTTTTTTCAGAAGAAACTGAAGCAAAAAAACTATCTATTCGTTGCCTTATTTTTTCAATTTTCCGTGTAGGCAAATAGCAATTAAACAAGAGAAAGATTGACAAATTTAATTTATAAACGCTTTCAGTTTGTTCCCCACTTTGAGATTTTATGCTTTGCCAAATAAGTGTTTGCCCATACTTATTATTTTCTAAATGTGTTGCCCATTCGTTAAAATTCGTGGATGATTTTTTTTTATCTTCTTTTGGTATTGGTATTGGTATAATACCTTTCTCAACAATTGCATCTTCACTTAACTTTCCTTTTAGATATTTTACCCTAAATTCAAGTTCTTTATTTTCAGTATTGAACATAATACTATTCTTTTCACCAAAGAACGCATTAAGTATCTCTATGTATTTATTAGAAGATTGAGTAAAATATTCTCCGTTATATGTTGCCCCCGAAGAAAGAAACCAGCCAAAATCAATGGCTAATAAGTTCTCTTTATATTTTAATCGCGTTTTAAATTTTTTCTGTTGCTCAACAGATTGTTTTGCGATTTTACCATACACAATATTTTCAATTTCTTTTCGGAGTTTTTCAAAAGCGTCTTTAATCGTATGATTAGGATAACTTTCAGATAGCGTTAAATCGTTTTTTGCACTTGGGTAAAAATCAATTATTTTATCTTTAAAGTCATTTGTAAAGAAGTAAATATTTTTAAATCTTCTAAAAAAGACAGATGACAGCACTAATTTTTCCCAATAATTATGAACCAGTATTTTGTGGTTCTTGTTTTTCAACGTTTCAATAGGATAAGCATAAGCTTCCGAAGTGATTAAAAGTTCGCTAAGAGAACCTTGTTTTCCGGGCAATACAACAAATACATCTGACAGTTCAATCATTGCTTGAATTCTTGCAGGAAAACTTTCAGCTTGTATTACAATATCGTTAGCTTTGGTATAATCATTACTCTTTTCATACGTTTTGGTTTTATCTTCAGGGTTTTCAAATTCATAAGCATCGCAAGTAATACCAACAATTTGAACAGTTTTGTTTTTGCTCGCTGATTGAGTTTTAAACTCGGTTGCTACCAAATCCATAATGCCACCATAGCCGCCTGTAATTATTTGAAAGGACTCAAATTCTAAGTCAAGAACTTGTGAAACTATATTTTTTACATCATTGGCATGTAGAACCGCTAAAGGGCTGTCAAGCCCTTCATCACTACTTCCATAAAAGCATATAGACAACTGTGTATTGTTAGCTGATGTTTGCATTTTGTTTTAAAATATAAGCATTATAGATTGGTTCAAGCCCTTTGTTATCTGCAAAATTCAGTTCTTCAAAACTAATTATTGAAAATCCATTTTCAATAATTGATTTATTCAAATCAGCCATTGAATGAAGCACACCATAGTAGTGTCTTCCTGTTTTTTCACCGTCAATAATTATTTCCTTTTTATAGTATTTAGGATAAGTCCCTTTTCTGAAAACTGATATATCATATAAAAGGGTTTGATAATTTTTATTCAACCGAATAATTTCAAAATACGGATTTAATGTAATTAAAATCAGTATTCCGTTTTTAGAAAGTAACTTACTGAAATTCTTAAGCGGTGTTTGTAATTCTGCCATTTCAATAATTGACAAACAACTTACTACTACATCAAATCTTTCTATTAAATTTTCAGGTAATGGCTGTGTAAAGTCCAAACAACGCCATTCGTTTTGGGGCTGTTTTTCTGATAATGTTTTGATAAAATTTTCATTAAAGTCAATACCACAATATTCAAATTCAATTTCCGTCTTTTTGAGTTCTTCAAGCAACCATGCATTGCCACAACCAACATCGGCAATACTAACCTTATGTTTTAAATTACTTATGGCAGATAAAATATAGTTCTTGATATGAACATTTATTGCTCTTGTTCTATCCCAAAAATCAGAATTTATCTTCCAAGCATCTAAACATAGCGATTGGTATTCTTTTTTATTATCTAGTGGAAAAATCATTTCTTAGGTGTTAGAAAACTATTGTTTACGGATTTAGAATAGTCAAAAGTTTTGATAAAGCCCATTTCCTTTAAGTCGTTAGCCATAGTTTCCCAAGATTCTTTGGACGCATATAAAAGGCTGTCGTTTTCGCCTTTGAAATACTCAATAGCTTTTACCAACGATTTGTTTTCCCGTTCCTTGTCTATGTCTTTATCATATTTGTGCAGCAACTCAATGGCGTGGTTGGGGTTTTCAAATGTTTTTTCCCAACCTGCTTTTATGCTTTGGATAAATGCTTCTGCCAATTCAGGTTTTTTTTCAATTAAACTTCTTTTACAGAAATAAACAGTGCCTAAAAATTTTACTCCGTAATCTTCGGGTTTTAGAATATTGTATGAAACGTCTTGCTGTTCAAGTGATACGGGTTCGTCATACACAAACGCAGGTCTTACATCGTATTCACCTGCTACAAATGTTGCCAAATCAAATGGTGCTTCAACTTCTTTTAATTTTGATTGATTGAGATTGTTTTTCTTAATCAGAATTTTATAAATCAGTTCAGTATTTGTTCCTGTAAGAACGCCTATTCTCTTTCCCTCAAAATCTTTTACTGTATTTATATTTTTATCTTTTTTAGATAAATAGCAAGTAGGCGACTTGAAATTTGCAACTCCAATAACAACAAGGTCAGCACCTTTTTCATTAGCTTGGATAATGCGGTCAGCACTTGCCACTCCAAACTCACTTTCGCCACTCAATACTAATTTTATTGGGTCTAATTGGTCTGAACCTGCTTTTATGTTTATGTCAAGCCCAAACAAACTATCGGTTTCATACATAGCGACCAATTCGCCTGCATAGTTTGCATTTGGAAACCATTCCTGAATTAAACTTGCTTTAAGCAATTTTTCAGATTTCTTGTTGTTGTTGCAAGCTGTTAAACTCAAACAAACTAAGATTGAAAGCACTACTTTTTTCATATTACTTTTGTTTTTTAAAATTTACAATCATAGTATTTCAGGAACGTACCCTACAAGGAAATTTGTCGTGAAATTGTTTCGCCTTTTATTGCCAGTTAATAATTTTCTTTTCAATGAAATAAATTGTGCCAAAAAATGCCGCACCCAACAGTGTTGAAAGCAACAATGAACTCATCATTAAATCGGGTTCTAATCTTTTGGCTGCTAAAAACAAGTTTTTACCTAAGCCAATTTCTGCACCGTTAAACTCCGCCACAATCGCCCCAATTACTGCCAGCGTTGCACTTATTTTTAAGCCCGCCATAATGCTTGGCATTGCCAACGGAAAATAAACTTGTTTTATTCTTGTCCATGTATCGGCATTGTAAATGTGCATCAGTTCGTGCATGTTTGGGCTAATGGCTTTGTAGCCCTGTGCAAAGTTTACAAATATGGGAAAGAAGCACATTAAAGCTGCCATTGCTATTTTAGAACCTAAGCCAATGCCCAACAGGATAATAAAGAACGGTGCTAAAACAATTAAAGGAATTACCTGTGATGTTATCATAATAGGCAATACAAAGTCCATAAGTTTAGGGAAGTAAAAGCAAAGTATCACCACGCCAAAACTGAACACCGTTGCTATGAGCAAACCTGCAACAGCTTCTATCAAGGTGGTTTGTGTTGCCTGTAAAAGTGCGGTGTGGTTTTGCCCGAAATAATCGGCTACCAAAGACGGTGAAGAAAGTAATAACCGCACCGTTTGGCTTGTACTGCCAAAATACTGCCATGCTGCCAACAGCACTACACTAAGCAATATGTAGAGTATCTTGTTTTTCATTTTTAATTTTTGCTGTTACTTGTTGTGCTACTTCTTTAGCCAAAGGATAATTTAATTGCTCTACTTTTCCGTTTACTACATCTTCTAAGTATTGTAAAACCTTATCTGTTTCAGATGAAGCATACATATCGCAGAGGTAAATCCAACGTTTGGTTTCAGGAAATTGATTGTTTTCAATTTTGTTTTTTACCAAATGTTCAAAAATACCATCACTTTTAATTCTATAAAATTCTGATAAGGAAACTTCCGAATTGGTTTTGAGGTTATCCAAATAGAACTCTTTTACTAAGGAAATTCTGTTTTCAGAAATATTGCGATACTCTAAAATATCCCAAACCAAGTTGTATTTAAAATAAACCGTTTTTGCTTTTTCAAAAGAAGTAAACAACAACTCATTTACTTCTAAATTATCCGAATATCCTCTAATACTGTTAATGTCTTTTTCCATGCCGTCCCAAAATTCCATATATGCGTTTCCTGCAACACTTTGGATTGTTGTAAATACCGCATTGGCTTCTATTTGGTTTGTTATTCCTCTTGAACCATCTACCAAAATCAATTTCTGAATAGTTGAATACAAGGCCTGAAACGGCGTAGTATGGTTGAATGAAGAAATATCATTCAGACGTTTCATAATTGAATATTCTTCTGCAACCTTTTTATCATACAATCTTATACCGCCTTTGCCAAGAACAAATATCTTGTCTGCTAATAACAATGCTTCCTGCACATCGTGTGTTACAATCACTACGGTAGTATTGTGTTGCTCTTTCAATTTTTCCAACTCCACATACAATTTGCTTTTCCAGGCAATGTCCAAAGCCGAAAATGGCTCGTCCAATAACAATAATTCGGGATTAGTGCTAAAACTTCGTGCCAAAGCCACCCTTGTTTTCATACCACCTGAAAGTTGTTTGGGTAGATAACTACTGTATTCTTCCAGTCCAACGGCTTTAATCAGATTGCTTGTTTTCTGCTCGTTGACGTTTCCTTTTATTTTTAAGGGCAGTTCTATGTTTTGTTTTACTGTAAGGTGTGGCATCAGCGTTGCCTCCTGAAACATAAAAGCCAACTTTCCTGTTTGTCGATATTGGTCAGGTGTTAAACCGTCTATTGTTATTTCGCCTTGTAAAGTATTGCCGTTTGCATTGCTCAAAATACCTGAAAGAATCCGCAGCAAAGTAGATTTGCCACAACCCGAAGCACCAACGATAGCGAGGGTTTGCCCTTTTTCCAAAGAAAAAGAAATGTCCCTGAGAACAGATTTCTCTTTTGAATAGCTAAAATGAATATTTTTACAATACAAAAACATTTGTTTTCAGTTCTTAATGTTCAAAGTTACTCTTTAGCAAATTATCCGCGATTATCTGGTCATTCAAAATCACAACACAAAGGTAGCCTCTGTCTGGTTATCCGTAGTTATCCGGAGAGAGCCGTTTGATTTATGAGAATATTTTAGTCTCTTAAAAGCAACTTTTGCCTTTTTCTGTCACAGTTTCATTATACATTATAAGTCTGAAAAGTTATCAATATTAGAGTGTTGTACCAAATATTGATATTGAGATATGGTGAGGGAAATCAGATTTAGTCTCCAATTTTGAATTGTTATGGATATTCAAACGGTATAACCGACCCGCATCGCGGAATACTTTTACAGGATTTTAGCAATAAGAAAGCATGGCATTCGCATTTAACTTTTTAGCGGATACCCGATAAACAGTCTGTTAAATAGATAGCCACGAATTCACTAAATAAATGGACAAAAGTACTTTTGTAAGCAGTTCGACTGTAAATAATGATAGCAAAAGCTTCTTTGTCATGCTGAAAGATTCAATTCGTGTGTTAGTGGCAGACAATAAGCTTTAAATACAGCGCCGTGGAAAGAAAGAAGCTTACTTTGAAATCAGGTTAGCAATCTGCATTCCCAATTTCTTGCTGTAGATTTCCGAACCTTTGGCATTCATGTGGTGATAGTTGTAGCCATTTTCCAGTGTGAAAAACTCAGGATATACGCGAGGATCAGCTAAATTAATTCTGCTATCAGAAGGAAGCTGATCATAAATAGCCTGCAGAAGCTGATAATCTGTACGACCCTTTGGAGGCATCACAAAAATGAGCTTTATACCTTTTTCGGCACATTTCTTATGCAAGTCCATATATGTGTCCAAATATAACGGCACCGGCTTTTTACCCGGTACATAAGTAGCAAATGAATTGGACCATAAAAGTTCCAGGCTATCTCTTTTCAGATAATTCTGTTGATAGTCAATTTTAGACAGCTCATTATTTTGCATTTTACTTACAATCTCCTCAGGAAGGTCATTTCTGAGAGAAAGATATCTTTCTTCATCATCGTAAGGAAAATAGCCATTTTTTCTGTGACCTAAGTACAAAGAATCAGCCAGAACCGGCTTTGCATGGAATTGAATCAGATCATCCATCATCCCGAACTTCAGCATATTTTCTGCCAGAGAATTAATATAAAATCTTGAAAACTGACGTTGTATTTTTGAAGGTAAATCCATCTGATACAAAACTCTGATAGAGAAAAGTACGCTCTTAGGATTTTGCCAGTAATTCCATTCTTTTGTATGTAATATACCTTTATAGAACAACGGATCGGAAGACAAGCTCAAAAATATATACTTCAGATTTCCTTCATTTTTCTTCAGTAGATTTTCTGTCACCCAGACCTGTAAGGGAAGATTGTAGCCATCATTCCCAAGGTTGAAAGACCTTAGATCAACTCCCCTCTTATTGGCAATACTGTCTATCACATAAGGATCTATATGGCGATATTCCAAAGAACCTCCGACATAGACACCATTGAATTTTTCAGGGTGATCCAGAAAATATTTTGACTTGGTATAAAAAGTACTGTCACCCCATCCGAAAGGTGAAAGTAAAGCTCCCACAGTTATGACGATGACAAGTGATATTGCCAGAACTAATAAGGTGTTTTTAACAAGTTTGAACATAGACTTAGAACTGGAAATAAACAAATTCACTTTCATTAAATACTCCGAACCAAAGGATACAGACTATCATAAATATATATACCGACCATCTGAAAAGAGGTTTTCTTTCCACAATTTTATCTTCGATCTGATGATCACCGGCAAGGCCTTCCGTCAAAAGAAGGATAAAGATGAAGAACATACCCAGAAAGAAATTGACTTCGCCCTTGTGTGCCACCACTTCTGAAAAAAATCCGGCTTCGCCGAGCTTAAAAATATTGCCGTATAGCTTACCTGCTACTTCTGTCCAACTGACATCCAGACCTTTTGCAGTCAGATGATCAATTACATTTTGTACTCTGAACAGCATGAATCCAAACATCAGGGAGAAAAAGGTTATAATTCTGTGAGCATTATCTGTCAGGATTTTTTCGGACCATCTATAAGTATTACTAGGCTTGATTTGTCTGACTACATTGAATTGCCACAGATACCTGATAGCCATCATGACCCCTATCATGGAGAAAGAAAGTACCATCGGCCAGTTGGCACCGTGCCATAAGCCACAAATTGTTAAAACGAAAATTACATTGAAGACCACTTTCAGACCGGTGGACTTGTATGCTCCTAAATAGAAAAATACGTAATCTGTCAGCCAGGTAGAAAGGGAAATGTGCCAGCGAGTCCAGAAGTCTGCAAGATTTTTTGCGAAGAAAGGGCGTTTGAAGTTCTCCATAAGTCTGATGCCCATCATGCGGGATGCACCCAAAGCGATATCTGAGTATCCTGAGAAATCACAATAGACCTGTATAAAAAACAAAGATGCACCCAGAACAATAGTCCAGCCGGTTGCATGCTGATAGTTGTCAAAAACCTGATTGACGTATATAGAAAGTCTGTCAGCTATCACTACTTTTTTAAACATACCGATGGCCATTCGGATCAGACCGCTTTTCATCCGTTCATAGTCCACCTCTACGGGCTTGCGCAGTTCCGGAATCAACTGATTGGCTCTCGGAATAGGACCGGCAAGGAGCTGGGGCCAGTATGCTACGAATAAAGTATAAAATGCAAAATTTCTCTCTACCGGAGTGATGCCTTTGTACACGTCCAGCGTATATGCAAGCGTATGAAAAGTAAAGAAAGAAATACCTACAGGTAGAATAATATTATTGAACCATGGCTCAGGAACCGGATAAGTCAATCCAATTAACTCGAATAATCCTCTGAAATTATCATCAAAGAAATTGAGGTATTTAAAAATGACAAGCTGGAAAATATTCAGAATAAGACCTGTTGCGAGCCAGTTTCTTCTGGCTTTTTCTTCACTGCTTTCAGCAATCTTTTTTGCGCTGTACCAGGATATTCCCGTACTGAACATCAAAAGAAAGATGTATTTCGGGTCATAGCACATGTAAAAGAACAAACTGGCAGCAAGGGTAAAGAACCATCTATGTCTTTGTGGCAGTATAAAGTAAATACTTAAGAATACCGGAAAAAATATCAGGAATTCAATCGAGTTAAAGAGCATGCGTCAGTGATTCTTCTTCAGTTATTTCAAAACTCCAAAAATACAAAAATATGTTAATCCAAAAATCAGGAATTTTCAGAGACAAGTTTGTGTGTTTAGTTTTACGTATAAGAGTATAGAGTTGCGAAATATACTATATTTTCTAAAAATGTGTTCTGATTCTCGATTCCCGGACTCTTGATTCTGTTCTAATCACTATTTTCGTATTATGTCTGTACACATTCAGCACGTTAGTAAGATATATGGTGAGCAGAGAGCCGTGGATAATATCTCTTTTGAAGTGAAAGAAGGAGAGATTCTGGGCTTTTTGGGACCCAACGGAGCGGGAAAATCCACGACCATGAAGATGATTACCGGATATCTGCCTCCGACAGAAGGACAAATATTTGTCAATGGGATCGATATGCAGACAAACCCTATCGAAGGACGAAAGCTCATCGGTTATCTGCCGGAGAGCAATCCTTTGTATATGGATATGTTCATCAAAGAATATCTTCACTTCATCGCAGGCGTGTATCAGGTAAAAAATCCGTCTGCAGCAATACAGCGAGTAATAGAAATGACCGGATTAGGTCCTGAACAAAATAAGCAGATTCGCCAGTTGTCCAAAGGGTATAAGCAAAGAGTCGGATTAGCTCAGGCTTTGATTCACGACCCGAAAATTCTGATTTTAGACGAGCCCACGACAGGGTTGGATCCGAATCAATTAGGTGAAATCCGTAGACTCATTCAGGAGCTGGGAAAATCTAAAACGATTATCTTTTCTACTCATATCATGCAGGAAGTTCAGGCAGTGTGCAGCCGGGTGATGATCATCCAGAAAGGTAAAATTGTTGCAGATAATACTGTACAGGGTTTATCTCAACAAATGTCGGGCGCAAATACCATCCATTTTATGCTGGAAAGGCTGATAGATCTGAATCTTTTTCAAAAGTTTGATTTTATCTCTTCCATAGAAAAAACAGGGACTTCATCTTACCAGATGTCCGGGACAGATGCTTTCAGAATGAAAAAAGCTTTATTTGAGCTGGCAGTCAGTCAGGACAATGCCATCCTGCAACTACAGGATGCCGGAGCAGATCTGGAAGATGTTTTTAAATTATTGACTAATCATCCCACGCTGTAACCATGTGGAGTATTTATAAAAAAGATTTATCTCAGTTTTTCAGTTCCCTGACAGGATATGTGGCTATCAGCGTATTTCTGCTGGTGATGGGACTGAATGTCTTCGTATTTGAAGGGAATGTCATTGACAGCGGATATGCCACGCTGGATGTGTTTTTCACATTAGCTCCTTGGATTCTGGTATTTATGGTACCGGCTATTACGATGAGGAGCTTTGCTGATGAGCTACAATCCGGAACGTATGAAATGCTGGCGACCAAACCGTTGTCTGAATCACAGATTCTGATGGGTAAATTTCTGGCAACCTGTACGTTGCTGCTGGTGACTTTATTACCTACGCTGATTTATTTTGCAGCGGTTTCTGCGCTGGATCTGGATGGAGCAGGAATTGACACCGGTGCTACATGGGGTTCCTATGTCGGGCTTTTGCTGATCGGTATTCTGTTTTGCTCAGCCGGAATGTTGTCCTCCATTTTATCTTCTAATCAGATCGTGGCATTTTTGCTGGGTGTCTTTTTTTGTTACCTGATTTTCGATGCTTTTTTACGCATCAGCTCTTTAGAAATGCTTTCAGGACAGGTCAGCTACTGGATATTATCTCTGGGAGCAGGTGCTCACTATGACGCTATCAGCAGAGGTGTAATAGATTCAGGAGACGTGGTATATTTTTTTAGTGTGACAGCTTTATTACTGATGTTGTGCAGATTCACCCTTGAAAGCAAAAAATGGTAAGCCATGGCAAAAACAAATAAACACTCTGCCTGGCTGCTATCTTTCAAAAGATTAGGTATCGGTGTCACCGGAATACTGATAGTTTTATTGATTTCGCAGAGATATACGTTGCGTTGGGATTTGACGGCAGAAAAAAGATACACACTCACTGACGCATCTGCATCACTGCTCAACAACCTGAAAAACGATGTCTTCGTCACTGTCTATCTTGAGGGTGATGATTTGCCTGCGGGTATCAAAAATATCCGGAATCACACCAGAGATCTTTTACAGGATATGCGCAGAGCATCCAAAGGAAAACTTTCCTATGCTTTTGTTAATATCAATCAGATAAAAGATACCAAAGCAAAAGAATCGCTTCAGAAAAAATTAGTGAGTAAAGGTGTGCTCCCGGTAAATCTGGAGGTCAATTCTGAAACAGGATATTCAGAAAAGCTGATTTATCCGGGAGCTATCATAGAAACGGATGGCAAAGAATTAGGGTTGACCATACTGGAAAATCAAATGATATTCGGAGCTCAGGGTGCGATGGAAAATTCATTGAATTTTCTGGAATATAAGATTGCCAATGTCATAGATAAGCTGCAACAGGAGCATATACCGACTGTTGCCTTTTTACAGGGACATGGTGAGGTGGCGGTACACCAGGTAAGTGATTTTGTAGAAACATTATCCAAGCAAAACTTTCAGGTCAAAAAAGTAGAAATCGGTATCGACCCGCTTTTAGATGGAAAAACAGATGTTCTTGTAGTCGCAAAACCAACTCAGGTTTTCTCAGAAGAAGACAAATTTATCATAGACCAGTATGTTTTACGTGGAGGTAAAATTCTTTGGCTGCTGGATCAGGTGATTGCCGACATGGACAGCTTTCAGATAGTTCCGTCTATTTTCAGCATTCCGAGAGACAATAATCTCGGTGATCTGCTTTTCCGCTATGGAGCGAGAGTCAATGATGATCTGGTATTGGATTTATATTGTGCTCCGGTTCCAATCGTAGAAGAGATTGCAGGCAACCCTACACCTAAATTATATCCATGGGTTTTTTATCCAATGGTGAGAGGAGATCAGCACATTCCGATTGTCAAAAATCTGGATCCGGTATTGCTTAAATTTCCGTCCTCCATCGACACTATCAGAGCGGATGGAATCCAAAAAACGGTTCTTTTATCTTCTTCTCAGTATTCCCGGAAACAAAAAATTCCGTTTCAGATATCTTTAGAGGGTGCCCGTCAGAAACCTCAACCTGCACTTTTTAATCAGACTGACATACCAATGGCTGTTCTTCTGGAAGGAGAATTCAAATCTCACTATGCTCATAGAGCAGTTCGGTCTCAGAGAGAGCTCATGCAGAAGGAAAACAAGGTGATTCTTAACATAGCAGAATCTCCCGGAAAGATGATAGTTGTGGGAGACGGAGATATCATCATCAATGAGACAGATCCACAGGGAAGACCTTTGCCTTTGGGTTTTTACAGAATCACCCGCGAGACGTACGCCAACAAAGATTTCCTGCTAAATGCGGTAGAATATCTGGTAGATCAGGCAGGACTGATAGCAGCACGTAATCGTGATATCTCTATGCGAATTCTGGACAAAGCCAAAGTGCAGGATCAAAAAAGTACCTGGCAGTTTATCACCGTTGGTTTACCTATTCCGGTATTGCTGTTGTTTGGCTGGTTCTTTAACAGGAGGAGACGGGCAAAATACGCAAAGTAGCCAGAAGAGAATCGTATATACTTTTGCGATAAATACACACGGACATCTTGCGAAGCCCAAATTGAACCAATAAGATAAAAGACCATTTACAATCGTTTATGCTACACTGTCGACAAAATAGGCCAATGAAGTGCTGTGGAATTTAATCTAGGGAACAAAGAGAATCGGGAACGGTGATCTATAATAGGCGAATGATATATCCCGTTTTGGGTTATCCGTACCCTTTCTTTTCACTTTTTGTAACTTAGAGAAAAGAGAACAGACAGAACTAAAAACGAAAAGGGGATTGGTAGATGACAGGATATTTTGCGTAACTAATATGATGATATGGATGATATGGAAGGATTAGATATACAGGATCAGAAGAAATCTCTGCTGTTTACTGATGTGTGTGACATCATTGAGGGAACACGATACAAAATAGCTATCTCAGCAAATGCTGAGATATGTATGATGAACTGGTATATCGGTAAGCGTATAAAAGAGGACGTACTATACAACAAACGAGCAGAATATGGTAAAGAAATTATAAAAAATCTTGCTGGACGGCTAACGGATCGTTATGGTAAAGGTTGGAGCGATCGAAAACTTCTACATTGTATACGCGCTGCGTATACTTTTAAAGAAGAGGAAATTCTATACGCCGTGAGTATACAATTATCATGGACACATCTTCGCTCTCTGATGTTCATTGAGGATGATCTGAAACGTTCTTTCTATATACAGATGATATATTTAGAACATTGGGATACAAGAACATTAGATGAAAAAATAAACCAGATGCTATATGAGCGAACGGCATTGAGTAGAAAGCCTGAAGAATTAATCAAACAAGAATTAAAACAATTAAAAGACAAAAATTCAATTTCTCCAGATGTTGTTTTTAGAAGTAGTTACTTTTTGGATACGCTGGGATTAGCTGATACATATTCGGAAAAAGAATTGGAAGAAGCAATTCTTGTCAACCTGCAATCATTTATCAAAGAAATGGGGAGTGACTTTGCTTTTCTAGACCGTCAAAAACGGATTACAGTAGATGCTATTGACTATAGAATTGATTTGTTGTTTTTCCATAGAGGATTGAGAAGATTGGTTGCTATTGACCTGAAATTAGGGAAATTCAAACCGGAACACGAAGGACAAATGTTGCTTTATCTGAGATATCTCAATAAAAATGAGAGAAAAGAAGGCGAAAACTCTCCTATTGGCCTTATACTTTGCAGCGAAGGAAATACAGAACATATAGAGTATCTCATGCTTGACAAAAGCGACATCAAAGTGGCTCAGTATTTTACGCAATTGCCTGACAAAAAATTACTCAGCGAAAAATTGAAACGAGCTATTGCCATTGCAAGGCAGAATCACGAAAAATCTCTGTAGAAATACCTTAAAAATCAGATAAATAATTCTTCCTTTAATATTATGACCTTTTCAGACCCATCTTTCGACTGGCAAAAACTTCCTGAATCCGAAGCGGAAAAGGTTTTGGCATTACAGGATCAGCAGCTGGTGCGCATCGTTCTGGACGAAAAGAAAATCTGTGTCACCAGATTGGAAGATCAGTTTTTTGGTATCAATGATCGTTGTCCGCATGCCGGAACTCCATTTACTTTGGAAAAAACCTGTAACAAACGTGGTATAGTCGTTTGTCCTACACATCACTATAAGTTTAATATTAAGAACGGTCGCAGTGAAGATGGCAATCACTATAAAATTCCCAACTATATATTTTCGCAGGATGGAAAAGATCTTTATATAGGCATCCGGAAAGTATGACGGTCTGGGTGAATCGTTCTGAAAAAACAAAAAGGCAGCCATTTATGACTGCCTCTTCTTAACTTTTTATTTTGATTATTGTCCCTGACCGCTTTTAATCAGAATCACAAGAAATTTTTTGTATTGCTGATCATTCAGAATGTTTTGGACCTTCGAATTGGTTTTCGCATTCAATTCTTTCATTTTATCAGCTCTGGTGGTTGCGTCTGACTTATATGTTTGATTGATTAATTTTTTTGCAACATTATGCTCTACAGTAATTTTTACTAATTGATCTGCCTGTGCATCATTCACTCCCAACTCTTTTTTGATATCTTCTTTTAATTTCTCTGCAGACTCTTTTACTTCATCAACTTTCAAGTTGGTTTCCTGTGCTCTTGCAGAACTTGCAGTTGCAGAAGAAGATGAGCCTAAAGCGCTCGTTGTAATACCTTTTTTACGGTAGTGATTTACTACTGTATTGTAGTCCGAGATTTTATCTTTAGGAAGCTTCTCTTTTACTTTATCATCCATTTCTTTTGTTAGTGCCTGAATCTTATTTTGTTTGGCATTCAATCCTTCCATTGACTCACTTACAGCGCGCATCTGTTCTCCATAACTGGCGTAAAGACTTTTTACACTTTGAGCAGTACCGCCGGAAAGATTCAGCTCACTCACTACATAATCGGCAATTTTTGCAACGTCAGAAGCTTTAAATAACTGTGCATTGGCTCCCAATGAGAATGTTAAAGCTGTTAGTATTGTTAAAAGATACTTTTTCATAATTGTAATTTAAGAATAACTATTCTCCTTAAAAACTATGCCAAACTATTTATGCATTAAAAAACAGAAAGTGAATTTTATACTAGTTTTTTCCAAACTTATGGTAAGCTCTTTGGCCGGTTTCGTCCTCAATCCATAAAATATAGACTGCTTCCGGTAACTGGCTGATATCTATATATGGATGGGAAGCTAAGAATGTTCCGCTCTGTATTTGCTGCCCAAAAACGTTAAGAATCATATAGCGGGCATCTTTCAGTTCAGGTTTTTCTATTGTCAGAACATGTTTGGCCGGATTGGGATATACTTTTAATAATTCAGCCTGAGTTTCTTTCAATCGGGTGGTAGTGCGAAACATGGCCTGTACAGAAACATCCTCAAGTACATCCGAATCTATTCTCGGATTGTCAGTACGTCCGTCTGACCATGCCTGGAAACTATATCCTTGTAGCGCTACTGCCGTGACAGCTTTTCCGGCAGCATTTTCCTCGACCTTCTGAGTGGAATCTCCTTCAAGATATCCGCCAATAGAAGATGTATAATTTAAAAAATATTCCGGTGTAAACAGCTTGTTGAAGTGTGCTGTCAAAGTGGTATTTTCTTCAAAATTTCCGGTAAAAGAAGCGGGTGTTCCGGCTGGCATTCCTTCCCAATGACTGAACTCATATCCTTCTGTTGCTATGGCCGTAATTTTTACGGGCACGCCATCGAAATATATCCCTTTCCATGGATACGGCCTGGTTGCCACTCCTATAGTTTTATTATTGATATCAATAGTATTGATACGCACATAATTTCGGGAGTTGCGATAATTTACATCCAGCGTTATCTGTATCTGACCTTTCAGCTGAAATTTATCCTGAATATCCTGCCGTACAAATGAAGATCTGTTTTGGACAAAATTGCTCATTCTGTCAAAGGTTTGATTCAGCCTGCTTATTCCTCCATTGATATTGGCCCATCGCTTGAGATGTTCCGGAAAAAACTTTACTATATCCTTCTTCTGCTGTTCTATCAGGGGATATATCCGTTCGTATAAAAAAGTGGTATTTAAAAGGTCAGCGAATCGATTAATGAACTGAGCGCTAAAAGTTGGGTTTTTGATACTATTTCTGAACAATACGGTAGATGAATGATCTCTGGATGCCCATTCCAAAGTATTGTGCGTAAATGAATCGGCAGTGGCAACACCATTCATTCCCAGATCCAGATCATATACCATCCAGCGCCACCTGCCATCATGCCCATATGGAACATCTTTCAGTGTAGAATCAGTTTTTACCCGCCAGTAATCTATATTGTTGTGCGGCCAGTCTCTGTTGCTGGTGTAAATCTCGGTAGCATAGTAGTCAATATAATTTTCAAGATCTATGTTATTTTCAAGATAATTATAGTCACTGATACTGGTCATCGAGCTGTTCCGGACATAATCCAGCAGTTTCAGATATGCCAGATTATCACCTTCATCTACTACTGCTTCATTGTTCAGATAGTCAATATTATCCGGATCAATTCCGTATTTACTTTCCAGAAAATATTTGTCAAACCGCTCTTTAATTTCCTGGATTCCCCAATATTCTCCATTTAAAAACAAAATGGCATATTGAGATGCCTGAGTTGGAAAATTGAGATGCCGGACCATGTCTTGTGTCAAAGCATCTGTAACTCTGAAGTTAAATGTGTTTTTGAGGATGATTCTTTTAAATTTATCTTCCTGAGTCTGAGTAAAAAATGGGTACTCAAGATTAGATGCGCCATAATCTTTTCTCGCATAAATCCGGAAGGCTTTTTGGGGTTCTGATCTCGTCCATCCGCCATGTATTCTGTAACCCACCTGCTGATTTAAGACAGCGATATTTTTGGAGGCTTCAAAATATTCAAAATGTCCCGGATATTCCCATTTATCGCCTCTGCGTTGATAGTTGGCAGGCACAGAAGGATTGGCAGGAATTAATGGATGAGAGCTTCTCCATTCATCAAAATCAGCTCCGGCTACATGTATACCTTTTTCATAGTCAAACAAATGGTCTTTAGAAGCTGTCAATGCAATGACCGGTAAAGAATATTTAGATCGTCCTTCTGAGGTTACAAAAAATGTATGTACTGATATAGGTCCATAGCCTACTCCTTCCTTAAATACCCGGGCCCGGACAACAGTGCCCTTGAAGACATCCTGAGTGGCGGATGGAATATAGTCTGCATTGAACTGAAATGTACTGGGGATTCTGGCTGCATCCAATGGTTCACTGGTTCTGTTTCTGATGCTGATAGATCCGGAATAGATAAAGCTTTTGAGCTGGTCATTTATAAAGCTGCCATTGGGATTGATCGGAAGTTCCTTATACCTGTTTTTATATTGATAAGAATATCCATCCAGGTGCTCTAGTAAAGGTTCAGATCCATCCAGCGTGTATAAAATAATGGCCTCTGGATCAGGATGAGTCAGGGTCAGATTAAATGCTGTCTGATAAAATCCACCCTCATTAGAAAAAACCGGTGCTGTCAGAAATTCAGAATAGATATTTTCATTCCCTGGTGTAGGAGTTTCTGATATCAGCAGATAGTCTGAGCCGTCGGGTATTCTGCAATATACCTTATCACTGCTCATTGCCGGAATTTCTATCCTATCGATCACCAGGCCGCCTGCGTCTGTAAGTATTAGTTCCTCTCCATCTGCACTGATACTGAAATTTGTATGTAATTCGCCGTTGATACCTGTCTTGTCTTTTCCTGAAGCCCATATTAAAAGATACTCTTTAGCCGGGATCACAGTATGAGGGAATGTCCATTTGTTCAGCTTTTTCTTATCATCTGACAAATACATTCCTGTCAGGTCAACATTATCTTCTCCTGAATTGTATAATTCTATCCAGTCTGAAAAACTACCATCTTCATCTGAAAAAGTATTCTTATTTGAAGACATTACTTCATTAATTCTTACTTTAGATTCAGCAGCAGAGATACAAACCCAAAACAATATACAAATTCGTAAAAAATTGGTTATCATAACTTGGGGTTATGCATAGCAAGATATAAAAAAAACGAGCCTCCGACAAGTCATATATACATATTTGGTAAATCTGATCTGTAAAAATACTTTATACAGATATTGCAATATTGAAGTGACTTTCGTTTATGAACAAAAAAGGCGGTCTGAATCAGACCGCCTGTATATAGTGAAAATGTATCAGAGATTATTCAGAAAGTAATTGTTCGCTGAACGCCAGCAATTTGCCTTCTTCAAATTTTCCTGCCATGAATTGCATCCCTATCGGTAAGCCGTCTTCAGTAGTTCCCACCGGCAAAGCGATTCCCGGAATACCAACAAGATTAGCCTGTACTGTAAAAATATCGCCTAAATACATGGCGATAGGATCATCAGAATGGCTTCCTAATTTGAAAGGTGGTGTAGGAGCTGCAGGGCAAAGAATAAAATCATAGGTTTTCAATACTTCCAATGTTTTATCCGCTATTAATCTCCTGACTTTCTGAGCTTTGGAATAATATGCGTCATAGTACCCGGCACTCAATACAAAAGTACCTGACATAATGCGTCTTTGCACTTCTTTTCCAAAACCCTGTGAGCGTGTTTTTTTATAAGTTGATTCCAAGTCCCCTGCATCTTCAGCTCTGTACCCATATCTTACCCCATCATATCTGGAGAAGTTGGAAGAAGCTTCAGCAGTAGTCAATACATAGTATGCAGGAACGATATAGTCCAGCTCTTTCAGTGATACCGGTTCTACAGTATGTCCTTCTGCCTGTAGCTTTGCTACAAGCTCTTCTGCTGATTTTCTGATTTCCGGATGAATGCTCGGATGTTCTATGGCCTCTTTGTAATAGGCAATCTTGTATGCTTTTCTTTCTCCGAGTCTTGCCGCATAATTTTCTACAGGTTGAGAAGAAGAAGTTGCATCGTAGTCGTCCTGACCTGCAATTACTTCTAAAATCAAAGCTGCATCTTCTACATTATGGGTCATTGGTCCGATCTGATCAAAAGATGAGCCGTATGCCATCAGCCCGTATCGGGAAACACGTCCATAAGTAGGCTTGAGTCCTATTATCCCACAAAATGCAGCCGGCTGACGGATAGAGCCCCCTGTATCAGAACCTAATGTCGCTAAACATAAATCCGCAGCAACTGCAGCCGCCGAACCTCCGGATGAGCCACCAGGTACATATTCAGGATTGACAGGATTTTTTACGGGTCCATAATAAGAAGATTCATTGGTAGAACCCATTGCAAACTCATCGCAGTTGAGTCTTCCTAAAATGATCGCCCCTTCTGCCAGTAGTCTTTCTACAACTGTTGCAGAATAGATGGAATTATAGCCTGTTAAAATTTTAGACCCGGCAGTAGATACATGGCCTTTGTAAACAATATTGTCTTTAATGCCGATCACCAATCCAAAAAGCCTGCCTTCTGATTTTCCCTGAGCCAATTGCAGGTCAAGTTCTTCAGCTCTTTTCAGGGCACTTTCTTCAAAAACTTCTATAAAAGCGTTGAGGTCTTTTTTGTGCTTTATATTTTGGATGTAGTCTGTAACAACCTGCTTACAGCTTGTTTTTCCGGCACGTAAATCTTCCTGCAGAACACGTAATGATCTGTAAAATGTCACCTTAGAAAGTAAATTTTATTATTCTATAATTTTTTTCTTCGGCTCATCTTCTCTCATGCCAGCCTCAAGCTCATCTTTTACACTTGCTTTAGCTGCATTGAATTCACGGATACCTTTACCAATGCCACGCATTAATTCAGGAATTTTCTTTCCACCGAAAAATAACAGAATCGCTAATACAAGTAGTAACATTTCGCCGCCGCCAGGCATGCTTAATAGCAACATCATATTCATGAGTAATGAATTTAGTCTGTAAAGTTACTCAATTTTTGTCTTATTATCTTTTTCAGGAGCCAATACTAATGTTATCCTTAGTTAATCATGTCTGTAAATTAATTCTTGAACATTGATTTTAACTCTGAAATTTTTTCCAAACCGTCAATTGCTTATTTGATTCACCTGTAAAAGTTTCGGATGTTTTCATAAAAAAGGGGATACAACTTTTGCCCTATCCCCTGATATATTTAAATGATGCAGATTATGCTAAAACGTTCGCTACAATAGCATCTCCTACCTGTACAGTATTGTATTGACCTTTATTAATATCTTCAGTCACAATTCCATCTGCCAGTGCTTTTTCAACCGCTGCTTCAATAGCTCTGGCTTCTTCAATCCAACCAAAAGAGTATTCCAGCAACATCGCAGCTGAAAGAATTGTTGCCATCGGATTAGCAATATTTTTACCTTTTGCCTGTGGGTATGAACCGTGGATAGGTTCGTAAAGAGCTGCACTTGCGCCGATAGATGCGGAAGGTAAAAGGCCTAAAGTACCTGTGATAACTGATGCTTCGTCGGAAATGATATCACCGAACATATTTTCAGTCAGAATTACGTCGAAATATCTTGGTTTTTGAATCACATGCATTGCAGCTGAGTCAATAAATGAAGATTCAAATTCAATATCAGGATGTTGTGCTGCATATTTACCTACAACTTCTCTCCAAAGTCTGGAAGTAGCCAATACGTTAGCTTTATCTAAAAGAGTTACTTTTTTCTTACGGTTTTTAGCATACTGGAAAGCTTTTTCTGTGATGCGTAAGATTTCATCAGCAGTATATTCACAGGTATCGAAAGCATGTTTGCCGTCTTCGCTACGACCTCTGGGTTTGCCAAAATAGATACCACTGATTAATTCTCTCACTACTACGAAATCAACACCTCTTACAATCTCCGCTTTCAAAGGAGATGCATCTAAAAGGCTGTCATAGCTTTTTACCGGACGGATATTCGCATATAACCCCAATGCGCTTCTCATTGTTAAAAGTCCTTGTTCCGGACGAACTTTCGCAGACGGATCATTATCATATTTAGGGTCGCCGATAGCACCAAATAAGATTGCATCACTCCACAAACAAAGCTCGTGTGTCTCCTGAGGATATGGATTGCCTGTAGCATCAATAGCAGCTGCACCTACCAGACCTTCTTTATATTCAAACTCATGTCCAAATTTCTTTGCGACTGCATCCAATACTTTTACAGCCTCTCTGACAACCTCCGGACCAATACCGTCTCCAGGGAGTATAGCAATTTTCTTATTCATATTTCTTAAATTCAGGTTATTTGCGTTGCGAAATTACAAAAGCAAACTTTAAAAATGGCAGAATCTGGCAAATAGGCATTCTTAAACAGCTATAGATATCATGATAAAAAGGGTTTATGTTGTTTTGATTATTTTTCTATTCACCTCTTATGGTGAACAGACGAAGTGTGCTCCAACAGATCAGCTCCTTCATACAATCAACTCCTCGCAACATAGAGATTCGATTATCACTGCACACCTGCAGTTATCTAAAATTTATCTTCAGAATGGAGAACTGGATGCTGCAAAGCGACATTTACAGGAAGTAAAAACATTCAACACTCAATTATTCTCAAAGGAAATTTCTGCATTACAGTACACAGTACAAGGATTGTTGCATTTTGAAGAGAGTGAATATCTGCAGGCTCTGAATAACTATCAGCATTCACTGAAGCTGTATCAACAATTACCCCGGAATAAAGAAAGATGGGAAGTCCTGGAGGTGAAAAATAATATCGGCAGAACACTGATCACTATCAATGAGCTGGAAAAAGCCAAAAAGCATTATGCTGAAATTATGGTTGCGTTGAAGTCCGTCAGACCCTCTCAGATAGATTCTCTCACGCTCAGCAATATCTATAACAATCTGGGCGTCATTCATTTTTATGAGGGCGAACTGGATCTGGCATACGAGGATTATGATATGTCAAGAACTATTGCCACCATGGCCGGACATCCAAATAGTGTGCAGGTCGCCAGGGCGTACTATAATATGGGTTTGGTGCGGGAAGAAAAAGGTTATCTGATAGATGCAGGTATCTTTTACCGGCAGGCCCTTAATCTGTATATTCAGAATTATGGGCAGTATCATCATCATATTGCTGAAGTATATGGTAGCCTGGGTAACATCCACCTGACCAGATATGAGCTGCAGAAAGCCAGATATTATTTTCAGAAAGACCTGATAACTTCTCAGCATTTGTATGGATCGGACCATGTAGAAACAACCTGGGGATATGAAAATCTTGGAAGAGCATATCAGGTGGAAGGAAAAGATAGCCTGGCAAAAGTAATGCTTGAAAAAGCATTAAAAATCAGAGAAAAAGCTTTTCAGGGCAAACACATTCATATTGCAAATCTGTTGCTCTCTCTTGCGGAGTTAGAACCTGATGCACAACTGTCTGTTCAACAGGCAAAGAAGGCGCTCGCTATAGAAAATGCTATCACTCCCAATTCAACTACCGGGAAATGGAATATTTATCTGCATCTGATAGAAAAGAATATTGAGCTTAAACGATATAGTACTGCAGAAAAGGAATTAATAAAAGCCATTCATACGGGTAAAATCCTTGCTGATAATAACAGACATCCGCAATTGGTCAGAACTTATCTTTTGGGAGCGGAATTAAATCTGCGTCAAAAAAAATGGATACTCAGTAAGTCTTTTATTCAAAGAGCCTTTGAAGCCAGTCTGTATGAAAATATAGCCTGGAAATCCGGAGAAAAAATCAAGCCTGAATGGATTCATTTTTTGCCTGAATACCTGAATGTCATCCGGATGCAGGCAGAAATCGTCTATCGTGAGTCTCAAAGCGGGAATACTGATGAATTGATAAAATCAGCCGAAAACCTTAAATCAGCTATTGAGATTATTCAAATTCATCAGAAAAGAAGAACATCGGATGATATCAGCAAGCAATTTTCATCTATTTACAAAAAACTATACGAAACGGGTCTAAAAACCTGTGTATTGCTATGGCAGTCCACTCATCAGAAAATATATCTTCATCAGGCATTCGAATACGCCGAAAGGATTAAAAACAATCAGTCACTGGAGCTTTTGCATGGAATGGATACCTATAAAATGTCTAATCTTCCGGAAACTACTTTAAGGAAGGAGTATCAGTTGAAAAAGGACATTTTGTATTATCAGGCTATTCTATCGGACGGAGATAGCACCCAGCAACAGAAAGCCGGTCAAAAATTGTATCAGCTTTTTAAAGAGGAGGAAAATTTCTACAAAAACCTGAAAAAAATACATCCTGAATATTATCAGGCTAAATATAATTTCAAGCCTTTCAGCATTGAAGAAATACAAAAAAAGATCTCATCTCCTGAGGAATTGATGTGGCACTCCACAAATATTGAAGGGCAGGAGTATCTTTTTATTATCACAGATAAAGTAGCGCAGGTTCTTTTACCTGAAAACCAAAAATATGCAGAGTATATCAAATCTATGTACCGTGATAAAATCCGGAAAGTGATTGTTATTCCTGATTTTTCGTCAAAATGGGTAAGTCTGGAAGCTATCAGGGTCAATCAGCAATATCTGATTGAGAAAATGAGTTTCCTGTATAATGTTTCTGCATTCAATTATTTTAATACCTCCAATAACAGCAAGCTGATTAATAAGAAGATTTTAGCTTTTGCCCCTCTTGATTTTGGAGAAACAGAAATGCCTTCGCTTAAATATTCGGAAGAGGAAATTCAGGGGATCAGAGATTTTTTTTCAGTGAAAAGTTACCTGGGTAAAGACGCTACCAAAAATAATTTTCATAAAAACCTGTTAGATTACGGAGGCCTGCACGTTTCTTCCCACATTAGCTATAACTCAATTAATCCATTAAAAAGTAAGCTTTATCTTTCTCCTGAAGACAGCTCTGACAATGGAATTTTGTTTGCGCATGATATTTTTGGTACTCCTATGCGTACTCATCTGGTGACGCTGAGTGCATGTGAGTCGAAAAAAGATTTACAGGAAAATATCGACATTGCCGGGATTGCAGATGCATTCAGCTACAATGGCTGCAGGAATATTCTGATGTCGCTCTGGAAAGTGGAAGATAAGGTGATAAAAGAAATTACGGTAGGGTTTTACCAATATCTTGCGCAGGGTTATCCTAAAGAACAAGCGCTGCAAAAATCCAAGATAGACTATATCACTAAAGCTGATAAATATAAATCCAATCCGTTTTACTGGTCAGGAATTATCTTACAAGGAGATCAGGAGGCGCTGGCTCTGGCCCCTTCATTCTGGTCCAGGAACTGGTGGTTGGTTGCGCTGATACTTGTTGTGCTTGTATTCCTTTATAACAGGAAACGATACTAAAACTTGTTATTTCAGGATTCTTTTACTTGATCGTAAATCATTTTTGCCAATATATCTGCACCCTCATGATCGCTATGAATGCAAATCGTATCTACATTGAGTGAAATCTCTTTGCCGTCAATAGCTGTAATAGATTTTTTATGTGCAAAGCGTTCTGCTTGTTGCACGCTTTCTTCTATATTGGTATGACATGCATCCGGTTGAGCTCTTGGTACCAGATGACCAGAAGCAAGATATCTTCTGTCGGCAAAACCTTCGGCATATGCCTGTAATCCTTCTTCTTTCGCAGCATCCAGAGAAAGACTTCCTGCCAGTCCGTACAAAATCAGATTTTCATCAATAGATTTTACTGCTTTTGCAATAGTTTCTGCTATTCCTATATCACTAGCTGACTGGTTATACAATGCTCCATGAGGTTTAACATGATGAAGCACTGCACCTTTTGCCTGACACATCTGATAAAGCGCTCCAATCTGATACTGCAAAATATCATATAGTTCTTTTAGGGAAATATTCTGAGAAATTCTGCCAAAGTTTTCTCTGTCCCAAAAGCTTGGGTGAGCTCCTGGCTTTACATCATTGGCCAGGCACAAATCTATGCAGGACGACATGATGGTGGGATTTCCGGCGTGAAATCCGGTTGCAATATTAGCTGAACTGATATAAGGCATCAACAGATGATCATCAAATCCTTCACCCAGATCGCAATTGATATCTATGAGCAGCATGCTTTTCATGTTCTACGAAGATATGACAGATATTTTCTTTGAAGAATACCTTGTAATGATTGTAACCGATGATGCTGTTTCAGTAATAAATTTCTTGCTTCATCTACAGAAATCCACTCAAATCTGAATTTCCGGCAAGGTCTCAATTGGGCACAAACAGGTAGATCAACTGCTGCCACTTGTCCTATTCTGGGATAGCCGCCGGTGGTTTGAGCATCTGACATCAAAAGATATAATGTGCCATCCGGGGTAATTTGCATCGTTCCTTTCTGAACGGATACAGATAACAGCTCCTGAGCATTTTCCCTTTCCAGAGGAATATCTTTTACAAGTATAGCCATTCGATTCATGTCATTACTGCTATTGAATTCTCTCTGAACAAAATCAGCCAGAGAGGCATTGGAAAAAAAATCTTTTTCTTGTCCTGCAATCATTCTGATACTTTTCGAAAAATAGTCTGGAAATATACCCGGAGCGATTCCCCAGGATGCATATCTGATTTTTTGTTCTTTCAGATAAGAGACAAAATATTGTGTTAAGTGATTGGTTGCCGGTTCAATTTCCAGAGTATCTCCGGCTTGAATAGCCTGACCGTTGTGCCCTCCTTTTTGTACAGGTAAATATGTTGAAGCCGACCCCAGCCATGATTCCATTTCCCATTTTCCCTGAGCTGACAGGTATGCAAAGTTGCCCGATGAATGAGCTTGTATTTCTAATATATCTCCTTTCATTACCAACACTGCTCGCCAGGAAGGAATTTTATTTTCATTCAATTTTGTAAATGCAAATCCTGTAACAGATATCAGCATTTCTGCTTCAAACTGCAAAACGATTTTACCTAAACTGATTTCTAAAGCAGGCGTATTTTTTTTATTCCCAAGTAGAAGATGAGCTGTTTCAAAAGCAAAATCGTCCATTGCTCCGCTTACCGGAACTCCATAAGCACGATAGCCCGATCTACCCGCATCCTGAATCGTATGCAATCCTGTTGCGCTCATTACTTTAATCATGTGCATGCTGATTCAAACGTTGGAAATCTGCTTCTGTAATGGGATAAAACTGCACAAAATCTCCTGCAGACAATAGAAATGGATGTTGATTTTCTGTATCAAAAATCCTGAGCGGAGTTCTTCCTATAATTCGCCAGCCACCCGGAATATCTGATGGATAGATTCCTGTTTGTACTCCTGCAATACCTACTGATCCGGCAGGAACTTTTGCTCTGGCCTTCTGCATTCTGGGGAGCTGAATCTTATCCGGAACATTCCCTAAGTACGGAAACCCCGGAACAAAACCCAACATATATACCTGATACAATTGCCTGGAATGAAGAGAGATAAATTCATCTTCAGAAATACTGCATTTTAGAGCAGCCCATTCTAAATCCAAACCGTATTTATTTCCGTAACAGACAGGAATATTAATAATATTCTTTTCTACAGATTCAGATATACTATTCGTCTTTGCTTCCTGGATCAAATCTTCCAGATATTGCCAAAGTCTTTTGTCCATGACTGAAACAATAAGCGGATTCACATAAATACTAAGCGTAGTAAATGTAGGAACGCATTCTATCCAACCCGGAAAAGGATTTTCGACGATACTGTTTTTTATCTGAATAATACAGTGATGAGCTTCTACATTGTCAAACTGAATAGTGATGCATGACTCAGACTGAATAAAAATCATGGTGTGCTTTTAGACAAATGCAATTTATACGTCACCTCTCAGCTTTGCGTATTTTTTAGCATCAAATTTCTCTTTCAACTTCAGGAAGTATAGCTCAAAGTATTTATAGCTCAGATGTGAAAAGAGTAATACCAGAGCTATATATGGCACCCATGCAGCAAATTCGTAGATGAAAGGATATTTTTTCAGTACCCAGAGAGGGACTATTGCACTATAAAATACCAGCCAGAAATATAGAACCGGGATATGGAAAACGTAAATTCCGTAGGATATTTTCCCGAAATAGACCATTAGCTTATTGTCAAACAATTTAGGAATCAATCCGGCCCCGCGTTCAAAACACATGACGATAAATGCTGCCCCAAAATTGACCAGAGTAAACAGATATACATGCTGATAGTTAGTCGTCAGCCACTGTTCAAGTTTTCTATCACCACCTATTTCCTGGAAAGAACTTCCCTGAAGGGTCACCAAATACCTGTTGGCTACATATATCAAAAAGATAGCTATCAGTAGCCCTAGAGTAGCTGCTACGTGCTTTTTAATTCTTTTAAAGCCAGTCAAAGCGAGCAAACAACCTATAGCAAAGCTATCCATCTGGAAAGGTGCCATGCGGTATAAGTTTACCGAAGCCCATTTATGATCAGGGTTGACAGACATCAGCCATTCATATCCGAAGTATCTGATCAAAGGTGTCAGTACTGTGATTGCAATGGCAGTATACAGAAGCTGTCTACGATTCAGTAAAAAAACGATTATCGGAAATAGTAGGTAAAATTGTTCTTCCAGAGATAAGGACCACAAGTGTCCGAAGAAAGTAAATTTTACATCTTCTACGCCTCTGAAATGATTAAAGAAGCTGGCAAAATTGTAGAGATAGGTGTAAAGGAAGCCTCCGTTAGTTCCGATATCTTCTGTCAGAGTTTTGAGAAAACCACTATTAGCAAGTAGTCCCAGAAAGTAGATCAGGGTCCAAAAACCAATGAAAGCAAAATACAAAGGGAAAATCCTGAAAGATCTTCTGTATAAAAACCTATTGTAAAAATCTTTAAATCCCGGATTTTTATCTTTGTCGTTTAGTAAGATTCTGGTAATCAGGTATCCTGAAATGACAAAAAATGTCTGCAGAACTTCCCATCCGAAGCTAATGGACAAATATTGCATCGGCCAGTGGTAGGCGACAATCAGCAAACAGAAAACGCCCCTGAATCCATCTAAATAACCTACGTAACCAAGTTTTCCCATAATACGGTGAAGATATGAAATTTTCGATATGGGTAAAGTTTGTGCTATATTCCTTTTTACAGAATAGAGCCAATTCATTATTCCGGTAAAATCCGGAGAGGAATAGTATAATCTGTTGCCCGATGACAACGTTGTACAATTCCGGAAGATTAATTGCGCTTTATATCTATTTTTGACCTGTGAAAAAATTATTGCTGCTCATATCAGGACAACTACTGGTTTTTCAGTTGTATGCGCAGACTGTAATTACACTTCCGAATCCTGTTCTGAGATACGAAACCAGATATGCTACCAGCGACCTCAGCCTTAGGAAGATTGATACATTACTGGAAGATTTTCACAGGTACCAGCCTACCATGCAGTGGGATGTTCCATATCTAGCATCCAATCTGGGAAATGTGCCCCGGCCTTTACTGTTTGACCCCAAGCTCAGGATTGGATTTCAGGATGGCTACAATGCTATGGAGAATTATTTTCTGAGTACGGATAGTGTAAGATTTTACAATACAAAGACACCTTTTACTTCTGCACAATATGTTTTCGGAGCGAAAGAAGAGTCTCTTGTAGAATTTACGCATTCCCAGAATATCAAGCCATCTCTGAATTTTGCTGCAGATTATAAGATTCCGGTTTCTCCTGGTTTTTACGGGCACCAGAAAAGTAGTGTGCAGAATTTATCTTTATCTCAATGGTTCAAAGCACCATCTAATAGGTACAATTGGTTGTCAGCGTATGTTTTCAACCAGGCAAAAATTCAGGAAAACGGGGGTGTCATTCCGGAAGATATTTTTACCAATCCGGCTTATGCGCAGGATATGACGACGGCCCCGGTACGATTAAATACTGCATCCAACAAGCTCAGTGACCACAAAGTTTTTTTCACTCAGACATTTTTTCTCGGACCGGATATTCCATCCAAAGATTCTACTGCTAAGAGAAAAATTGAACCTAAATATGGTCTGACCCACCATTTTGAATATCAAAGCAGAAAGATTCTGTACAAAGATGACGAAGATTCTACGGGAACATATTTTACAGACTTCTACTTCTCCAATGATACTACCAGAGATTTCACTAAAGTTCAGACGATAAAGAACGAAGTCTATTTTCAGAATTATGCAGCACAATCTGAAGACAGTGTCACAAATGCTTTCAAATATGCCTGGAAAGGAGGTTTAAGATATTTGCTGAACAAGTACCATCAAAACAATTTTACTGACTGGCGGCATGGGCTACAACTGTTCGGAAGCATCAGGAACAGTCTTTTACAAGCACAGAAATTTGACTATCAGATAGATGCGACTATTGAGCTCGCACCGGAGTACAGCGGAGATTTCCTGACCTCAGCCTACTTTAAGTTCCAGCCGAATCAATTCTTTTCTATATCGCCCTTTGCCAGTATCAATATGCAGAGTCCATCCATGAAAATGGAAAGATTTTCTACGAATCATGTCCAATGGCAAAACGATTTCAACAAACAGCTGACGATTCATACAGGAGCTAAACTCGGCGTGCCCAAATGGAATATTAATGTAGGAGTTGACTATTATCTCCTGCATAATTATCTCTATTATAATACGGATTATCGTCCGGCACAGCTGAATGAAGCCCTGCAAGTCATCAGATTTACTGCTGAAAAGAATTTTTATCTCAAAAAATTTGTCTTCAAAAACCTCGGTTCATATCAGATTGTCAGCAATTCGGAGGTCATCCATCAACCTAAATTTTATCTAAAAACCCAGTGGTACTACAGAGGTTCCTATATCAAGAAGAAATCGCTTCACGCACAATTAGGTTTTGATCTTACCTGGTTCGGCAATCATTTCGCTGATGCATATCGTCCGGATATTATGGAATATTACCTTCAAAATGATTCAAAGCTGAGCTTTTATCCATTGGTAGATATATTCTTCAATCTGCAAGTCAAGCGCACAAGAGTATTTCTGGTCATGCAGCATATCACACAAGGATTATTGGGAGACGGCGGATATTATACGCATCCGGGAAGTCCTGCTACACCAAGAGCATTGAGAATAGGAGTGAGCTGGCAGTTTTATGATTGATATCATTTTATCAAACTTTCTTTCGGCCAGATATACTAACTTTAAATATGCTTCAACAAAGATGGATAAGGATATTGGTAGCTTTCAGCTGTATGCTGATAGGTTGTTCTCCTAAAAGCACCGGAACCGGAACTGTAGTGGAAACCTCCGTGCAAAGATTAGAATTACCGGCTCCTTACGAAACTAAATCTGTTTACAACTTCAGTACAGTCATAGGCTGGAAAGATGGAGCAAAGCCAATTGCTCCCAAAGGATTTACAGTGACAAAATATGCTGATAGTCTGCAGAGTGCCAGATGGATATATGTTTTACCCAATGGGGATGTGCTCATCGCTCAGGCCAATACACACAGAAAAGGAGTAGTGAAAGTTGCCGGAGCTTTTGTAGGATTACACAAATCAGGTAACTCCGGAGAAAGTCCTGATCAGATTACCTTGTTCAGAGATACAGATGGTGACGGACTGCCTGATGTTCAATCAATTTTCATGTCAGGATTGAATCTGCCTTTGGGAATGCTGCTCGTAAAAGATAAGTTTTATGTTGCAGTGACCGACGGGATCTATATTTACCCATATAAAGAGGGTGAATCATCTATTTCCGGAGAAGGTAAAAAGATATTGGACCTCCCGGCCGGGGGATACAACAATCACTGGACAAGAAATATCGTGATCAGTCCGGATAGCACAAAAATCTATGTCAGTGTTGGTTCTGCCAGCAATGTCGGAGAATATGGAATGGAAGAAGAAATACGTAGAGCGGGGATTCTGGAAATCAACCTTGATGGTAGCGGAGAAAGAATTTTTGCCAGCGGCATTCGTAATCCTGTCGGTATGGCATGGGAACCGGTGACGAAAAAGTTATGGACAGTCGTGAATGAAAGAGATAAATTAGGCGATGAATTAGTACCGGATTATGCTACCAGTGTACAGGACGGAGGATTTTATGGGTGGCCATACTCTTATTTCGGACAGAACCTGGACCCTAGGTTTACTGAAAAAGACCAAAGATTGGATCTGGTAGAAAAAGCCATTGTGCCTGATGTGGCACTTGGGTCTCATACAGCTTCACTGGGTTTGGCCTTTTACACCAAAAACAATTTTCCTGAGAAATATCACGGTGGGGCATTTGTAGGACAAAGAGGTTCCTGGAACAGGAGTGAATTAGGAGGTTATAAAATTGCATTTATTCCGTTCAAAAATGGAAAACCATCCGGCCCGCCTGAGGATTTTCTGACAGGATTTATCCATAATCTGGAAAAAGGAGAAGTTTATGGGCGCCCTGTTTGTGTTGCAATACTTCCTGATGGATCTATGCTGATTACCGAAGATGCAGCAAATACTGTATGGCGTATATCCCATAATGACAGATAATCGGAAGAGTCTTTTATCGCTTATTTTATGTTGTACATCGAATAATTCTTTATTATGATGTGCAGAATGCTATTTTAATTTCCGAAAAAGCATGCAGGTAAAATTTTTTCCTCCTTCCGAAGCATTAAAAAGTTTTGTACTGATGTATTCCTACGCATCTGTCAGTGTAGAAGAACTCAGACATACTAAGTTTTTACCGGACAACAATACATCATTGACACTTTTCTTAAATGCAGACCCGGAAGTAAGAGATTATTTCACAGATAACGTAGTCAACCACAGAATCACATTTACCGGACAATACTCCGTACCTGTACTGTACACACCCAATGAAGATATCCGTATCGTCAATATAGATTTCTTTCCCTGGGGGGCTTATTCTGTTTTCGGAATGGAACAATCTGCCCTGCATAACATCACTTCGGATGCCACGCAGCTATTTCCGGAATTGAAAGATTTATTACCAAATCTGAAAGCACATCTGGATGATGAGGAATACTGCATAAAAATTTTAGAAGGCTTCCTGCTATCTGAGCTACAAAAAAGAACTAAATCAGCTGATGACAGGATTATCAGTGCCTGTAGAGAAATTACAGATAACCGTGTTAATGTACAGGTGAAAGAGCTTTGCAAAAAAGTAGGTATGTCGCATTCCGGTTTGACCAATTATTTTTCAGAAATGGTTGGCGTGACTCCAAAGCTTTTTGGAAGAATAGCCAGATTTACTGCTGTTCAGAATTTTTTAGGAGAGCATCCTGATGCCGGTTGGAACGAAATCGTCCATCAGTTCGATTATTTTGACCAGAATCACTTTATCAGAGAATTCAAGCAATTTACCGGTGCCAGTCCTAAAGACAGAAGGCTTTGGGAAGCCCTGTTTGACCCTTTGAAAAAAGCGATGGAAGAAGGTTTTGAAACAGATTCAGAACAAATGTTTCGATACAGAAAGGCCGCGTTATATCAAATTATACATAGTTTGCATTTGTAGTATATATTATCTCAACAGGAATTAAATGTCAGAAGGCTTTATGTGTCACATAAAAGTACTTTTGCGATTTTATGCTATTTTCTCAAAGCTTTATTATCCAACTTCATATTTCTTTTAGTGTGTTTGAGGCACTCAACACAAATTGAAGCAGGATTCAGATGAAATTTTTACTGTCCATAATTGTCTTTCTATCAGCAGCGTGCCTGTGTTTTCCCCAAAACATAGGCATCAATTCTAACGGAGCGGTGCCTAATACTTCGGCCGGATTAGATGTTAACTTTACCAACAAAGGTCTTTTAATTCCCAGAATATCTCTGACAGGTATCAATGATGCTGCGACTATCACCAGCCCGGCTACCAGCCTGTTGGTGTATAATACCAATGCCAGTGCAGCTCAGATGCCTCATGGAGCGGGTTATTACTACAACTCCGGTACACCTGCTTCACCAGTCTGGATAAAGCTTATCACGAACAATGAAAGTGCATTCTGGAATCTGGCAGGTAATGCCGGTACCAATGATACTTTTCATTTTGTCGGTACTACTGATGATGTCCCGCTCAATTTCAGAGTCAATAATCAGACAGCCGGAAAAATACAGCATCAGATGCCATTTCTGACAGCATTCGGCTATCAGGCTTTGAATGCCAATACCACAGGAGCGAGGAACACCGCTGTAGGCTATCAATCTTTACAGTTAAATACCACTGGTATTGAGAATGTAGCAATTGGGTATCAGAGTTTGAGCAGCAATACCACAGGTTTTATGAATACGGCATTGGGTAATAATACTTTACTCACCAACAGCACAGGAAGTGATAATACTGCTATAGGAAATGCGGCCCTTTCCCGCAATACGGCAGGGGCTTCTAATACTGCTACCGGAAAAAATGCACTATATAACAATAGTACGGGAGCAAACAATACAGCTAACGGAGCTTATGCTTTAGGAACTAACACTACAGGAAAAAGAAATACCGCAGTGGGAAATGCTGCACTGTATGAAAATACCACCGGAGAAAATAATACGGGAGTGGGAAATGCTGCGCTGTTTGCCAATACTACCGGAGTAAGAAATACAGCTATAGGTTTTACTGCATTGTCTGAAAATATTACAGGATATTCGAATGTAGCTATTGGTGCGGAAGCATTAGCATTCAACACAACAGGGAGTGAGAATACTGTCGCCGGAAGCAATGCTTTATACAGTAATACCACTGGACTTAGAAATGCAGCATTCGGATATAAAGCATTGGAGAGCAATACTACAGGTAATTATAATATTGCTATAGGAGATTTTGCTTTGCAAGTTACCCAGACACGAAGCGGATTGGTGGCAGTCGGTTCCGGGGCACTAATGAAAAATGCGGCGGAAGGTGTAATTGCCATCGGCCATCAGGCTCTGTTTAATAACACGGAAGGATATAATAATATGGCTGTGGGCTATCAGGCTTTATATAGAAATACTACAGGATGGCGCAATATAGCTATGGGTTATAAGTCATTGTATAACAATACTACCGGGTACACAAATATTGCGATTGGGGATTCTGCATTAATGTCCAACACCGTAGGACATAGAAATACAGCGATAGGAGGAAATGGAATGAGTAGAAATACAACAGGAGCGTTTAATGTAGGTATTGGTTCAGGCACATTAGCTTTCAATACTACGGGGTATCAAAATACAGCTATTGGTTATCAGGCATTGCTTTTCAATACTATAGGAGAGGAGAATACTGCATCTGGTCAGGGGGCTTTACAGGATAATACAACAGGCTCTTTCAATACGACTGCTGGCGTTGCGGCATTGTATAGGAATAAGACAGGAAACCTGAATGTAGCAATAGGTTACTTTGCTGGAGGTACACTTAATACCAACGTCGATAATACAATCTGTATAGGTCAAAATTCAGGTTTTTCCACTACTCCTGCCAATCATATCAATATTGGCAATTCCAGCAATAGTTGGATAGGCGGACAAGTAATCTGGAGTACATACAGCGATGCACGCATCAAAGAGGATGTGAAAGAAAATGTACCGGGATTATCTTTTATCAAAGAATTACGACCTGTCACCTATCACCTCAATATCACAAAGCAGGATAAAATAGCTAACGAAGGAATTGTCAGCGATACTGCTAGTTGGACAGGTAAATATGATGTCGAAAAAATTACTCAGACAGGATTTTTAGCGCAGGAAGTAGAAGCTGCTGCTCAGAAATCAGGTTTTGATTTTAATGGTGTATATGCTCCCAAAGACGGAAAAGGCCTGTATTCCTTGTCTTATGCATCTTTTACCGTTCCGCTTGTAAAAGCTGTACAGGAGCAGCAGGAAATCATCGAAGAGCAATCTGCCACTATTGAAGATCTAAAAGCTCAGCTGCAACAACTTCAGCAACAGATGCAGCATTTACTGAACAGGGTAGGGAACTAGAGGAAAAACGATTATTTAAATCCTACCTGCGTAGCTTTCATTTCCTCGGCCTCGGCAATTCTTTTGCTTCTGATTTCTATTGCTTCATTCATCAGCTTGTCCACTTCTTTTTTCACTTTGGAAACTTCTATTCCAGCCTCATAATCCGGGCCTTCTTTGGCATCGAAATACATCGGCTTGCCAATTTTGATAATTACTTTGGACTTAAATATATATGGAACCAATAACGGTGCTGCCGGGAATCGTAAAATTTTTTCAAGAAAATCTACATTGCCGAAGTTATACATCGTCTCTTCACAGCCTGCAATCCCAACAGGAATGACCGGAGACTGGGTTTTCTTAGCCATGTGGATAAAGCCATTGCCAAATTTCTGCAGCTGATATCTTTTTGACCAGGGTTTAGAAATTCCTTTAGCTCCTTCAGGGAAAACAATGACAGCTTCTTCGTTATTGAGCATTTTGATACAGTTTTCAATATCTCCCAATGCTCCTCCCATCTGACTGAACCAGATGCTGAAAAATGGTATAGTTGGGATAAACCGTTCATACATACCCTTGCAGGCACGCGGAGCAATTGGATTTTTTACGAGTGCATATCCCAAAAGTATTGCATCAATGGGCAACTGTCCGCTGTGATTAGCGATGATGAGACATCTGCCTGACGGAGGAATATTTTCATAACCTTCTACCTCCACTTCAAAATAATCATCATACAAAAACTTTCCTAATGCAATAAACTGCCTGATCGTTTTAATATTAAACCCCCATGCGTCGTACCCAAATTCCCCAACTCCATTAGGAAATCGTGACAACATCATGTCTGTGGTTTCGTCTTTCTTAAAAGCCTTTAAGATATTTTTCAGCATAATCTTTTTGCAGTTATCTACAATTTAAGTGAAATGATTGAAATTTTGTATTTTCAGTTTACATGAAAAAGATAATCTTTTACGCTATTATATGTTTTACGCTGTTTTCAGCCTGTAAAAGCCCGAATGTGGCCACAACAAATTCTGTTGCGATCACAAATACCGGTCAGAAAAGCTACGACCTCCGGGTGGTTACCTACAACGTAGAAAATCTCTTTGACACAAAAGATGATACAAATAAAATCGATGACGACTTTCTGCCATGGGGAATGTATAAATGGAACCAGGAGCGTTATCAGATAAAGTTGAAAAGGATTTTTAAAGTGCTTTCCAATATCAGCGAATGGGAATATCCCGGAATTATTGCTCTGACAGAAATTGAAAACAGATCTGTACTGGAAGACCTCATCAGCGCAACGCCTTTCGTAGAGTCAGATTATGGTATCATCCATGAAGAATCACCGGATGCGCGGGGTATTGATGTGGCTTTATTATTCAGAAGATCTTTATTCAGACCCATTTCTCATGAAGCTATTCTGGTCGACTTACCCAAAGACCCATCTTTTAAAACAAGAGATATTCTTTACGTTCAGGGATTGGTACATCATTCAGATACTTTGCATTTTTTTGTCGCTCACTTTCCATCCAGAAGAGGCGGCGAAGCCGAAAGTGAACCGAAAAGAATCAGAGCAGCGTCTGTATTGAGAGCAAAATGTGACAGCATTCTTGCTCATCAACCGGAAGCAAAGATCATCATTACAGGTGATTTTAACGATGATCCTGCCAATAGCAGCATGAATGATATCCTCAGAGGAAAATCAACGCTGGAAGGAGCAGATCCCGGAGACTTTTTCAATATGATGTATGATGCCTACAAAAAAGGTTACGGCACTTACAAATTTCAATCCTCCTGGAATATGCTGGATCAGTATGTCATCAGTCCTGCACTGTTAAATCCGGAAAATACCATCTATACAACCACGACCTCTGCTCATATTTATCAGCCCGACTGGCTGTCGGTAAAAGATGATGCTCATCCGGGAATGAAACCTAATCGTACCTACAGCGGTCCAAACTATATCGGAGGATACAGCGACCACTATCCGATATACATGGATCTTTATTTTAGAAAGTGATATATTTATTACATGATTAGCACAGAAGCACTTAAAGAGAAAGAACAGATTCTGCATGAGTTGAAAAACTCTACAGATGAAGATTTACTGCATGGTGTTTACCAATTGTTACTTATGCGAAATCAACAACGAGTACATCAAATTTCTCAGGAAGAACTGATTGAAAGAGCATTGGAATCGGAAAAGGATATTCAGGAAGGTAGAACAGTTTCTTTAAGTCAACTGAAAGCTCAAGTATCAAAATGGCGCAAGTAATTATTACTGACTTTGCCCTTAAAGAGCTCCAAAATATCTATGATTACATTTCAGACAAGGCATCTGAAAATATTGCCATTTCTGTAATAGACAATATCGTTCAGCAAATACAACTATTGGAAATCACGCCCAAAATTGGCAGAATAACGGAAGAGTTAAAGGCATTAAACTTAGGACATCGTCACTTTATAGTGGGTCATTATAAAGTTATATATAGAATTTCCGGAACTGAAATTGTCTATATCACCGACATTTTTGATTGCCGACAGCACCCTAAAAAAATAGAAAGGAGGAATATTTAAATTAAAGAAATTACTCAAAACTGATTTTCTCTACTAATAAACTTACTTTCTTTACTCCTTTTCTTACTTCTCTACACTGTGTAATTCCTTTGCTCTGTCTTTATACAAATCAATATTTTTGAATTCTTCATGCGCGCTGGACTCTACAGTGAATCCATGAATGTAGTTCAATTGTATCTCTAAAGTATCAGCAGTAAATCCAAAAATGTGACCGCCCTGCGTTTTGTCTTCTGATAAAAAATGTACATGATAACCCGGAACATTTGTTCTGGCCATATATGGCGGTAAAGAGTATCCGGCACACACACCTTTTATATTATTGAAATTAAAGAGTTGCTGACCTCCGTTTTGTATATGCTCTGTAAGAGATGGATAAGGCGCAGTTGCCGGTCTGACAGAACGGGCAGAAATAGTTTTAAATTCTCCTTTAATCTGGACAGCATACAGATAATTTCTGTTGAAAAGGCTGTCTATATAGGCTTCTACATCTTCAAAAGTCATATTTTTTTTGACGATGGTAAATGTCGTGTCAGCTTTGAAAAAATTGACGAATGCCAACGGTGTTTTTTCATGATCAGGTACTATCAGGATTTTTCCGTCGTGTCTGATTTTATAAACGATTCCATCCAACATGATCAGTTCTCCATCCAGCTGGTTGAAAGTTCCGATACCAAAATCTCCGTGTTTCTTTAGTTCTCCAAAGGTCAAATCTCCGTCAAATACACCCGCCAGCAATGCATCAATAATGGAATACTGATACAGAAAATCTGTACGGGGTGAAGATTTGGCAGCAGTATGTTTATCGCATGCAGATGAATTTTTACTGAAATGAAGAAGTAAAGCAAAGACAAAGAAGAGAACGGAAATCTTTTTATAATTCATACATGAAATTTATAGGCCAGCCGGATTTGACTTGAATCCATCAAATATATGAATATGTATAATAAGAATTATTTTGTAATACCTTAAAATTATCTGAATACTTCAACAAAGTTCAGGACCTCTTCTTTAAGCGTAGTCAACCCCGGTTCTTCGTATGGAGCATGACCACAGTTTTCGAGCATAACTAATTTCTTGGGAGCAGCGATTTTGTCAAAGAATGGTTTGCTGGTTGCGAGCGTTGTCCATGTATCTTTGGCCGGCTGTAAGAATAATACGCTACAGTTTTTAAAATCTTCCGGTTCCTTATCGGGAGCATACTGCATGAAAGTTCTTAAAAATCTAAGCTTGATCATACTTCCTCCTGCACGGGAATCTTCTTCGAAAACCTTGGAAAATGCCGGATCATTAGTGATGCGTTCCATTTTACATAACCATTTAATGGGTAATGCCAGTCCATCTGTCAACCCGCTGAAAATACTACCCAACGGAAGACCTATTCTGCTAAAAAACTGATTTCTTGCCAGATTGTCAGCGACTTCGGGTTGTCTCGGGTCTGCTAGTGTAGTCACAATGATTCCTTTGACTTTATCATTTTTTGCAGCTACCTGATACGCGAGCATTCCACCAATGCTGAGTCCGAAAAGCAGGATATCTTTTTTGTCTTTTGCATATTCTTTATCTATCAAATCCGAAATGCACTGTACCCATTCCTTATATTCGATATTGATATTGTCAGGATTTTCTGTCAATCCGTAACCGATGAGATCGGGAGCCAGATATTCATATCCATATTTTGATAAGAAGTTCCCAAAGAATCCTATCACTCTTCCATTTCCGCCTGCACCATGCAGGATGATGATTTTTACGGGAGAATTTTCCTGACGGATATAGTCGATATGAATATTGAAATTTTTCCATTTCCAGTACGTTTCGTCCGGCAAACGCTGATCGTCATAATGTAAATCCTTTGGTAAGAACTTTTGATATTTTCTCCAGTACGAAATTTCTTTGTAAGATTGCATATTGCGAAGTTAGGGGAATTGCTTATCTGCTTTAGAAATATTTTATCACTTTCGGGGGATGTGTAGGAGGATTGCCAAAAGCAATAGAAAATTGATGCGAAACTACAAGTTTCGAATAGCTTGAAATTACCACTGACACCTTATCCATGCATCTATGGCTGATTTTTTTGCCTTGTACCCAAAAAAGTAGTAAATTCAAGAGTATAAAATTTTTACATCATGGCACAAGTAGCAGGAATCGTGACAGAAGCAGACGAACAAGGCAATTTGACAAAAATTACAATTGATGTAAAAGAAAATCCCCTGGCACTTGTTGCATTAAAACAAGCAGGAATAATACCCAAAACAAAATTCGATTTGGAGTGCGAGGATGCACAACCTGTCGAAGAAATGATGAATGAGTTATATGATTTCGTGAAGAATCACCCCCAATGGCAAAAATAATATCCAATCGCTTAGTAGGTTTAAAGCTAAAAAGGTTGTTGGATTCTTTAATCACAGAAGGATACTTCAGTTATATAGAAAACGCAGTAGCGTATGTAAAAGAAATAGAACGAGCAATTGATAACATAGATACATCCATTCATTATCCCACCAGAAATAATAAGTACGGAGCGTGGTATATCAGGTACAAAGCCAATAAACATACAACCTGGTATATAACCTTTGATATTCAGGACGAAGTCTATTTAGTCAAAAACATCATCAACAACCACACACCGGATTATCCTGAGTTTATTCGCGACATAGAATGATTTTGCTACCCTGCGCTCTGTAAAACTATTCTACCGCTTTCGGCGAGGTATAAAATTGCTAAAGGAAATAGATTACTGAAACTAGTAGCTTCACGTAGCTTATAAGCAACTACTGAATAGCCAGCTGTCCGGTCAGGAACTGCAGGTTGATTTCTGCAACTTTTGCATTGTATAAAGCCAAAGATCTGCGATTGGTACTTTGGTCAAATACGTTCTGAGCATCTTTCAGCTCCAGCGTATTGGAGACACCTAATCTGAATCTTTCTTTGACAATATCTAAACTTTCGGATGCCAGCTGATAGTTTTCATCTTCCAGTTTTGCAATCGCCAGTGCATTTTCAAAATTAAGAACGGCCTGCTGAATGGCTGCATTGACATTGAGTTGAGACTCCTGTAGTGTCAACTTATCATTTTCTATCTGTAACTGTGCATTGGCAACATTTCTGCGTACCCGTCCACCGTCAAAAAGATTCCATCTCATGGTCACGCCACTGGATAGTCCAAGACTGTTGGTAGATTGAGAGAATCCTGCAGAATTGATGGTCTGATTGTACCCGTAAGCTGTATTCAGTGTGATAGTAGGATATTTATCTGCTTTTACTTCTTTGAGGCTAATCTCACTAATCATCGCTGCCTTTTCCAGAATCTGTAATTCCGTATTAGATTTTAAAGCGGCTTGTTTGAGGGATTCGACATTGACGTTTTCCTGTAAGATAATTGTATCAGAAATCGTAAATTCTGTTTCTGCTTCTCTTGTTAAAAGACGGTTCAGTGTCACTTTTTCAACTTTGATAAGATTGGTCTGTGTGGCACGCTGAGCCTGCATAGCGTTGAAATCCAATTGAGCCTGTTTCGCGGACAATTGGTTACTTTTCCCTACTTCAAATCTGGCTTTTTCTAATTTTAATCTTTCTTCAGAGATCCCTATATTTTTATCCAAAGCATCTAATTGTAGCTGTAGGCTGACGATATTAAAATAGGAAAGAGATACATCATAAACGGTCTGTTCCACAGCAGCTTTTACCTGTAGCTCTCCCATTGCCTGCAGTTCCTGTAATCTTTCATAAGCGGCAAACATTCTCTTCCCGTCAAAGATGGTCCAGCTCAACGCTACATTGCTGTTAGCTAAAGTAGTGGTCTGATTTCTCAGGTTAAAATCATTTCCGGTAGAAAGCTTTTGATTGCTGAATGTATTCCAGTTGAAGCCTCCACCGGCGTTCAAATCTATGGTTGGCCAGTATCCGGCATTGCCTTTTGTGGCATTGTTGGCAGCCACTTCCAGATTATTTTTACTGATGCGTATTCCGTAGTTTTTATCCAAAGCAATATCTATCGCTTCTTCCAGAGAAAGCAAGGGTTGCGCTGCCAGTCCCTGAATCAGGAGCAAAGTCAGAATATTATATACTAACAGGTGTTTCATTAGCAGGCGTTTCATCTTCTTCTGTTGGTTTATGTTCTCTTGATAAATAAGAGTAGATAGCAGGAATCACAAAAAGAGTCAGTATGAGGGAGAACATCACTCCTCCGACTACAACGATACCCATTCCCATACGGCTTTTGGCAGCAGCTCCGAATGACATCGCAATGGGTAATGCACCTAAAGCGGTAGCCAGACTCGTCATCAAAATCGGGCGCAAACGCATTTTGGACGCTTCCAGAATGGCATCTGCCTTACTCAGGCCTTTTTCTTTGAGCTGATTGGCAAATTCCACGATGAGGATTCCATTCTTGGTCACCAGGCCGATGAGCATAATCATTCCAATCTGGCTGAAGATATTCATTGTTTCGTTGAAATACCAAAGTGACAACAATGCTCCGGCAATCGCCAGCGGTACAGTCATCATGATAATAAATGGGTCAATAAAGCTTTCGAACTGTGCAGCCAGGATCAGAAATACCAGTGCCAATGCAAGGCCTAATGCAAACATGGTATTGGAAGAACTCTCTGCGAAATCTCTGGATGCTCCTGATAATGCGGTAGAGAATGATTCATCTAACACTTCCTGTGCAATTTTATCCATAGCAGCGATTCCGTCAGCAATTGTTTTTCCGGGAGCAGGAGCAGCGGATACCGTAGCAGATTTAAACCTGTCGAAGTGGAAAAGCTGCGGCGGACTGCTGGTTTCTTCCATTTTGACGAGATTATCCAGCTGTATCAGCTCGCCTTTGTTATTTCTGACATAGGTAACACTTAGATCCAATGGTTGATCTCTGTTAGACCTGTCAAACTGACCAATCACCTGATACTGCTTACCATCTCTTGTAAAATATCCGAATCTTTGACCCGACAAAGATAGTTGTAAGGTTTGTGCTATATCCAATACGGATACTCCAAGGTTCTGTGCTTTATCTCTGTCTATGACCAGATTTAATTCAGGTTTGGTAAATTTCAGGTTGACATCTACTGTTGAAAAGGTCGGGTCATCATTAGCTTTTTCTAAAAACAGCGGGAGCTTTTCTTTGATTTTTTCAAAGTTATTGTTCTGAATAACATATTGCAACGGTAAGCCTCTGCTCGTCCCCACAGCGATGGTTTGCTGCTGAATAACAAAAGCTCTGGCTTCGTTCATGTTTTTAGTATTTGCAGAAATATAATCTGCTATTTGTTGTTGACTTCTCTCTCTGGTTGCGCTTTCGCTCAATCGCATTCTTACGAAGCCGGTATTCAAACCACCGGAACCTGAAAAGCTCGGTGCCGTTACTGTCAGCATAGATTTGTATTCAGGAATAGAATCCTGAACAAATTGCGCCAGCTTCATCATATAAGCATCCGTGTATTCAAACGATGCACCTTCCGGAGCTGTAATGGACATATTCAAGCTATCTCTGTCTTCCAAGGGGGCTAATTCCTGTGGAAGTGCCTTGAATAAATAGAAAATAGCTCCGATACAAATCAACAAAATGGGAGCTGATATCCATCTGATACTCAGAAATCCTTTGAGATAATTCTCATAAGTATTTTCCATCGCTTCGAAAAACGGCTCTGTTTTTAAATAAAACCATCCCGGCTTTTCATCTTTACGAACGAGCTTGGCATTCAGAACGGGTGTCAGTGTAAGAGAAACAAATGCAGAAATTAATACTGCACCGGCTATTACGACTCCGAATTCCTGGAAAAGCTTACCTACAAATCCTTCCATAAATATTACCGGAAGAAATACTGCTGCAAGTGTAATGGAGGTAGAAACTACTGCAAAAAAGATTTCATCTGTTCCGAGAAGAGCCGCCTGCATCGGCTTCATGCCTTTTTCTATCTTTTTATAAATATTCTCCGTCACTACGATACCATCGTCCACTACCAGACCTGTCGCCAGTACGATCGCCAGTAAGGACAATACATTGATGGAGTAATCCATGACGTACATGATGAAAAAAGCACCGATCAGAGATACCGGAATATCCACCAATGGACGGAACGCCATGAGCCAGTTTCTGAAAAACAAATAGATAATGACGACCACCAGAACTATCGCAATGAGGAGCGTTTCCTGTACCTCGTGGATAGATTTTTTGATGAAAGTCGTATTATCCATTGCGATATTGAGCTGCAAATCTTCCGGAAGATCTTTTCTGATCTCTTCCATCCTTTTATAAAACTCATCTGCTATTTCTACATAATTAGCTCCTGGTAGAGGGACCAGTGCCAATGCAATCATCGGTGTTCCGGATTCACGGAGCATACTTTCTTCGTTTTCTGCTCCCAATATGGCATATCCCACATCTTTGAACCGGATAATCCTTTCTCCCTGAGTAGAGATAATCAAATCATTGAACTCATCAGGAGTACTCAGGCGACCGACTGTTTTGACAACTAATTCAGTTTTATTTCCCTGAACTTTCCCTGATGGAAGCTCTACATTTTCCTTGTTCAATGCATTCTGAACGTCTAAGGTGGTGAGGCCTAATGACGCCAGCCTGGTCGGGTCTATCCACAATCGCATGGCATATTTTTTCTGCCCCCAGATTTGAAGTGAGCTGACTCCCGGAATGGTCTGCAATCTTTCCCCGATGACATTTTCAGCGTAATCACTCACTTCCAGATGTGAGCGGGTATCAGATTTAACCGTCATAGAGATAATCGCATCTGAATTGGCATCAGCTTTTGCGACAACCGGTTGACCGTCTATATCATCAGGAAGCTGTCTGACCGCCTGAGAAACTTTATCCCTCACATCATTGGCTGCTGCTTCCAGATCTACATCTAAGTCAAATTCTACCGTGATAATGCTGGAGCCCTGATTACTGGATGATGAAATATTGCGGATCCCTGCGATACCATTAATAGATTTTTCCAATGGTTCGGTAATCTGGGATTCGATGACATCGGCATTTGCTCCGACATAATTTGTTCTTACAGTGATAACAGGCGGATCGATGGAAGGATATTCCCTGACTCCGAGGTTTTTCATACCGAGCCAGCCAAACAGCAATATCATGATGGACATGACGATGGCTGTGATCGGGCGTTTTAAACTAAAAGATGCTATACTCATTATTCTCTCTTAGTTCAGTCAATAAATTTGTTCACGATAACCTTGCTGCCTTCTTTCAGGGACATTAATCCCGTAGTCAATACCGTATCTCCTACATCCAGTCCTTCTGTGATCTGCACTTTAGTATCTCCTCTGAAACCAAGTGTTACAGGTTTGGCAACAGCTACTCCATTTTCAATGATATAGACCTGCTGACCTTTCAATATGGGGATAATCGCCTGTGTCGGCACCATGATAGCTTTCTCATCTACGCCTAAAGACAAATTAATTCTGGCAAAAGCTCCGGGCTTTAAAAGTCCGGCGGCATTTTCTGCTTTTGCACGCATGACCACACTTCTGGATGCTACATCAATATTAGGCTCTATAGCATACACCTGTGCCTTGAAAGATTGCTTGTATCCGTCAATCTGAAATGAAATAATATTTCCGGATTTTACTAAAGGAATATATCGCTCCGGGATAGAAAATTCAACTTTAACAGGATTAATCTGCTGCAAAGTAGAGATAACAGATGATGTATTGACAAAGCTGCCATCACTGATTAACTTGAATCCTATCTTTCCGGTAAATGGTGCTCTGAGCTCAGTTTTGGCAATCAGTGTTTTGGTATATTCTATTTCTGCTTTCAGAATATTGTGGCTATTGAGCGCATCTTCAAATTCTTCCACACTTAGCCCATTGATATCCAAAAGCTTTTTCGCTCTGTCTTCTTTGCTTTTGGCAATAGACAATTGTACTTCCAGCTTTTTGAGCTGTGCCTGCAAATCTGCATCATTGACTCTGGCAATGAGCTGTCCTTTTTGGATAATCTGCCCTTCTGGAACATTCAGGTAGGTCAGCTTTCCGACTACTTCCGGCGAAAGATCTATCACCTCATTGGCTATCAATGATCCTGTCGCATATACCTGATTGTCCAGTGATAGGAAGGTTGTCACATAACCGGTGACATTGGCAGCCGGCGGAGGACCTCCTCCATTATTGGATTGAGCAGCATATGGAGAAGGAAAAAGATAAATTTTCCCGGCAATTAAAGCTCCTATAACGATGATAGCAATAAGAAGAGGTTTCCAATATTTCACTATGATGTACTATTTAAATGGTATTTCTAAAATGCAACAACAGCTGTTTTACATACTTTTTTCATTGCTGTAAAATGCATGTTTGAACAAAAATAGCTTTAGCAACTATTGTTAAGGAGTGTTGCCGGAAAATATACCTGATATTTGAAGGAAATTAACGATTGTTAAGAATTAGTCTAATAACAACTTTTTGTACCTGGTTAAAATTTATGCAAAAATGCTACAATACTGATAACCTGAAAAGAAAGGTACAAGGCTAAAGGCGGCGGATCTGTCTTCCAAAATCTCATGTATTTCAGCTCCCGCATTGTATAGTGTTATCTACTCTGTATTAATCAATGTATCCGGATATTCTGCCTTTTCTTATTATATTAGGTTCAAAATATATAATCAAGCATATGAAAAAATGGGCATTGCTGACAATGATGATGTTTTTGTTGACAGGAGCATTTGCTCAGGATTTGATAGTACAGAAAAACGGAACTACGTTGAAAGTGAAAATTCTGAAATCAGATCCTGAAAAAGTAGAGTATAAAATCCCGGAGATTTATGGCGATTCTATACTTCAAAAAAATAAAAGTGAAATTCTTACACTTGTATTTGAAAATGGGTATACTGAAATCATAGATACTCCTGAATCTAAAAGCCGGAAGAATCAGACCATAGAGCATCCGGCTAACAAGCTGTCTTTTGATGCGTTCGGGTTTCTTGGGAGAGAGGTGTATTTTCAATATGAAAGGCTGATTCCCAACAAGGCTATCGCAATCAGAGTTCCATTTGGATTCAACTATAATCTATTGGATGGCGGACCGAGTTTTTTCATCAATAGCAGGTCATACATGTACGACCTTGGTATTCCGGAAGGAGGATCTTATACAAGTATAAGCCATTATGATGAAAAGGGATTTGGCATACACAGCGGGGCCAGTGTGGTGGTATTTTTCAATGGGCCTAAAAAAGTCAGAGGATATATTGCTCCGGGGCTGGTGATGGGTGTATTTAATAAGAAGAACAGCGGAAGAATCTTATATCATGATGATTCCTGGAATGTCATATCCGAGAAAGAATTTAAACAGAACAAGTCTTCCTTTATAATCGGAACAGATGTGAAGCTTGGTTTCAGTATCATGACAAACTCTAAAGTATCTGTAGGCATAGAGACTGGTGGAGGATATGGAGCTATTATCCAAGATGACGGATATGGAAACAAAAGATTGGGAATGTGGCGATTTTCTGTACTATTAGGTTATAGCTGGGGAAAGAAAAAATCTGAATAAATTTATTTACTAAAACTACTATGATGAAAAAACAGACAATCATCTGCATTCTGTGCTTGATGACTTCCGGTCTTACATTCTTTTCCTGTAAGAAAGATGGAAAAGAGGGGGATAAGAAGGAAGAGGAAAAAACTACCAGCACATGGACAGTAAATGGAAAAACGTATTCTACCCACCCGGAAGCAGGCCTGGTGGTTATGAATGGAAGTATCAATGCTGTTACGGTCATGGGAGAATCAATTACAATTGACCTGGGTGACCCGGAAATTCCATTAAAAGATTATGAGGTGATAAAAAAGTCGGGAATCGTGCCGGAATCAGGAAAAGCCCATGTTTCAGTCTACACTCATGATCTGGGAGACTTATCCAGTACCGGTCGTGATAAAAAAACTGTTCGTATCAGCAAAAAAGGAAGCAAAACAGTATTAACCTTAGAAAACGTAGAAGTGTCTGATAATGCTTTTGAAGATGAAGTGAAAACGGCTGTTTCAGGAACAATATATCTTGATTAGTAGTAAGATCACGATTGTATTTTACGGATAAACAAAAAAGACCGAAGATGAATAGTCTTCGGTCTTTGATTTTTAAGTATATTTTTCTCAGAACATTACCGCGATACGCAAGCCCAATCCTCTTGCGACGATCCTTTCACTGTCACTATCATTGATAATATTAGTAAATCCGTTTCTGAAATACAGACCTCCTACCAATGATGTATTGTCTGAAACTCTGAATTCAACTCCTCCTTCAAAATGGAGCGCCAGATGATAAGGAGATATTTTTTTGATAGGATGTGGGTAAAAATCAAGGTTTTTGATTCTTACATTGCTCTCGGAAACAACTTTTTGTCCTTCCGTATAACTATAATCGCCTCTGGATCTGATCCTGAATCCGTTTACGATTCCCAGAGTACCATAAAAAGTCAGATTACTGGCAGATTCATTAGAACGTAATTTCAAGCCTACCGGAATTTCCAGGTACTGAACTTTAGTCGTCAAAGAGGCTGAGCCAATTCTTGATGTATCTAGTGAAGTTGCAGCTAATTTACCACCACTCATATCTATTGTCAGACCTGATGTGATTGTATATCTTTCATTATTATCAATCACAAAATCTACGATAGCACCGTAGTTAAAAGAGAACCTTGCTCCTTTGCTGTTATGTGCTTTACTATCCGCCGAGTAAAATGAAACTCCGGGAGAAGTTGTAAATCCGAATCGTACATTGCTTTGAGCAAATGCAGAAAAACTTAAGAATAGTAAAGTGATGAACAAAAATGATTTTTTCATAGATTGCATTTTATTTTTGTATTTATATGATTAGCAAATATCTAAAATTATTATCAATACTTCTTTGTCTTATCATTATATCAATACAATGTAATTCATCTGGTAAAAGAAGTCAACCCGATATTTCTAAAATTTCTGACCCGGCACCGGCAATCAGGCTTGAACAGGAGCTTTACAGGATCCCTGCCGGCAAAACAAGAGAAGGTATTACGGCATTGGAAAAAAAGTATCCTGAATTGATGGATTTCTTTATACGCGGAGTCATGAATATCAATGATACCAGTCCGGATAGAAATTATGCAATGAACGTTTTGGATGAATATCTGCACCATCCTCAAATGATACAGCTCAATGATACAATACAGCTGGTTTTTAAAGATTTTTCCCGATACGAAAAAGAGCTGGCAATATTGATCAAAAACTATCGTTACTATTTTCCTGAGCTTCCTGCTCCTCAGCTTGTTACCTACACTTCCCAGTTTGGTCCTAAAAGCTTCTACTTTTCTCCGTATCTGGGTGTTGGTCTGGACCTGTATCTGGGCAAAGATTATCCTTACTATGCTTCTATGGGGTTCCCTGACTTTTTTATCAAAAGGTTTGAATCAAAATATATTGCCACTGATGCCGCTTTCAATATTGTTCAGGACCTAAAAGCAGATCCGTTGAAACGTGGGGCAATGCTGCTGGATATGATGGTGCATTATGGCAAAATATACTACATCGCATCGTATCTTTTACCAGAAAAAAACATTCAGGATTTCTTTTACTATTCTGACGAAGACTGGAAATGGTGTATAGATAATGAGAAAGAAATATGGTCTTTCTTCATTGATGGCGACTGGCTATACGCAAAGCAGCTGGTCAACTATTCTAAATTCATCGAAGATGCTCCTACTACGATGGGTATGCCACAGGGTGCTCCCGACCGTGTGGCCCGCTGGGTGGGGTATCAGATTGTCAAAAAATACATGGAGGAATTTCCTAAGACTACTTTTTCTGATCTTATGAACATGGAATCAGGTCAAAAAATCATGACTGATTCAAAGTATAAGCCTTTTAAGTAGGATACTGATGTATCGTGACTCTTTTGAAATTAATCTATGTAAGCACTTACAACAATTTTTACCAACGGTTACCCGAGTAGAAATTTGTTATCTGACCAGCTTTACTTCCACTCTTCTGGAATAGCTCAAGTCACTGGAATTATCTTCCTGGCCCACCGGTAAAACAGAGATTTTTTCTACACTGATATTATGAACCTGTAAGAGATAGTTTTTTACTGATTGGGCCCGCTTTTCTGAAAGCAGCATGTTTGCGGCAGCATTTCCCGTAGGATCAGCAAATCCTTTCAGTTCCAGTTTTAATTCAGGATAACTTTTCATCTGATTAGCCAGCTGATCCAGGCTGGTTTTGTATTGGCTTCCCAATGCAGATTTACCTACTGCAAAAAATACTTTGGTAGAAGGCTGACTCAGGATCCCGTTTATGATTTGTGAAGAATCGATTTGAGGTTTTATTTCTTTTTCAACAACCTGTTCCGGTTGAGCGGCCGGTTCGGCTCTGGTCAGTAAGTTGCTTAATATTAACAACAGGCTGTCCTGGTTTTTTTGAATATCCCTGATCTGATCTTTTAACCATAAATTTTCTGCCTGCAATGTGCTGTCTACGGTAGAACTTGTGGTTGACACAATGTTACTATCTGCTACAGTCATTGCTAAGCTATCTGATGAAATTTCAGAAGAGTCTGATACAACCTCACTGTTTTCAGAAGAATCACTTTGTCCTTCCTTTTTTAATCTTTTTGCTTCAAAATAACCAGGACCTTTGTCTCTTGTACTTCCTACTGTCAGTCTGGTAGATTGGTTTTCTGACTCCGTTGCAGAAACGCTTTCTGCCTGACTTTCTTTTTCAGCAGCTTTTCTCGCTCTCCGTTCCTCTCTTCTTTCTCTTCCGCTTCCTGAATTTACAGGAATACTGATCACAGGTTCAACCACTGGTCGAATTCCCTGTTGCTGAGGAGATGAATATGCGGGGTAATTTCCGGTGCCAAAACCCATTCTTTGCATGGCAATTACCTGATTTAAGGAATCTATCCGAGCCTGATATTGTATCTGTTCCTGGGGAGAAAGTGTAGAGCCGGCACGGGCATTCTGAGCGGATTTCAACTGGTTTTCTATTTCATTCAACCTTTTTTGTAATTCTTCCTGTTGCTTTTCTGAAGGAGAAGTTTCCTGCTTAGGTAATGTTGAAGCATTCATCTTCTTATTCAAAGAATCTTCTATTGATTTCTGCTGAGCAATTTGTTTTTCCAGTTCTGCAATTCTGTTCCTGAGTTCATCATCCTGATTAGGAGAAGATTCGGTTTTAGCCGGAGCTATCCGCGCATTGGAGACTGAATTTCTTACAGTATCAGTAATTGTACGACTTTCTGATTTTAATGTGTCTTTTACTGGTTTTGGAGTGTTTTCTAATTCATCAATCCTCTTTCTCAGCTCTTCAATCCTGTTATTGTATGAAGAATCTGTAGATGTACTGACTTTCAATGTATCCTTCTCTGCTTTAGAGTCAGTTCTTAATTTTGACTGCTTTTTACTGTCAACAGCACTATTGACTGAGCCTGCTTTGGGATAAAATGAGCTATCTGTTTCAACAATTCTATTATTTGTGGTATCGGTACTTGTCTGTGTTTTTTGACCAACTGCATCTTTTGACCCACGTATTACTTTTGCAGAAGTATCTTTTGTGTTTTCCAGTTCTGCAATTCTTTTTTTCAGGTCTTCGATAGTTTTGTTGACAGAATCTTTCGGCATTCCTGATACCGGTTCCTGCTGTAAAGTATCCGGCTTTGGACCAGAAGCAGATTGAGATTTATCTTTTGTCTTGACAGAATCTTTCGGAATACTATCCTGCTTCACAGATGCATTTTTTTCTGAGGCAACAATCCTGCTTTTTAATTCTTCCAGCCGTTTATTGGATGAATCTGCAGCAGTCTGACTTTTGGCAATTGTGCTATCCTTTTTAGTGTTAATAGTATCTGTTACAGTTTGATAATTTTCTGTAGTGATTTTTGGAGCCTTATAAGTAGTATCCGCTTTCGGATTGGAAGAATTTTCCAGCTCTGCAATTCTTTTTTTCAAATCTTCAATAGTTGCCTTGCTGGCGGTATCTGTTTCAGCGATCTTGGCACTAACGACAGGTTGAATAGTATCTTTCGATTCGTCCAGCTGTTTTTGTAGTTCTGCTATCTGCCTTTTAATTTCTGCTTGTTTAAGCTGATATAATTGCGAAGAGTCTTTACGGCTTTTTGTTGTATCAACCACCACTTGTTTTAGAGTATCTGACTTCCCTGAACTTGTATCCCGTATAACTCTGGCAGCTGTTATTGACTGAGAAGGAATACTATCTTTCGGTGCAGAAGCTTTAAGCAGACTATCTTTCTTAATGGTATCTCTAACCACCATCGAATAATTTGCAGGAGAATAATTCAGACTATCCGAACCTGAAGTTTTCAAAGAGGAAGAATCCGTTTTTTTCTCTGCTCCTGACCGGATCGAATCGCGTTTTAATTCCAAAGATTTTGTGCTCGTATCTGAAATGGAAGATGCCGGGTTGGGCTGGGTGGAATCTTTCTTTATTTGTTTTTCCAGATTATCCAATTGAATTCGGAGCTGTTGTATATAGAAGGAAATAGAATCACTATTGTTTATACTATCCTCCATGCTGTTTGCAATAGTCTGAGAAGAAGGATAATAAGTAGAACCATGAAGAATTGCTCTTTTCTGAAGATCTAACTGTAAAGTATCTGTTTTTAATAATACGGATGTATCCTTATGTAAAAGACTATCTGTCGAGCGTTTCTCATAATATCTGGCGATATATCCGTCTTCCATATCAGGAACTTTCACCAATACAACCGAATCAATTGTTTTCCCTGTTGTCAATGAATCTTTGTTCAGCCATAGCTGATGGTTTTCCTGAAAAAGACTGATAAACAAACTATCACTGTCCGCTTTTTGTAAAGTAATGAACGGAGCAGATTTTGTAGTATCTTTTTCTATCGTCTGACCTAAGGATCTGGCGATGGAGTCCAAAGGATGCTCAGTCGTTATTTCTTCTGCAATTACAGTGTCGAGTTGTACCGGAGTTATAGTTTTAGGATAATAGACCGGAGCTTTGAATTTAGGCTTTTCGTTTTTGCCTACATTAAAATTCAGACCGGCACTGACATACAGATAACCATCATTCAACCCTGTTGGCTTATCCAGATTTCTTGGTCTGTCACCAATGTATCCGGTAGGGTCAGCTGCACGTAAAACATTCGGATCAGTAATGTCTGCACGGGTTCTGCTATCTCCCACATTATCCAGATAATCTGTCATAGCATAAGTATACTGAGCGTCCAGAATCAATGAAACAGCATCCCCGAGCCTCATTTTCAATCCTAACCCGACCGGGATCTGCCATTTGAATCTGTTGAAAGATTTTTCTATTGCTAACTCATTCAGATTGGTTTCAAAGTCATAATCTCTGGTGATGACATTTGCCTCTGAAGAATTAGGAGCATTTTGCGGAAGATTCCTGATTGTCCCGTCTGACCAGTAATTGTAAAAATTACCATCAGCATCTTTTAAATCCCCGTATGCATCAAAATATCCTATTCCGATACCGGCTCTGACATAGGCATTCAGAAAAGGAGCTCTTTCTCTCTTGCTGCGATTGCCAAAGTAAAAAACCAGAGAAGTATTGACGTCGTGTATTTTTGTGCGGAAATTCAGGGATCTGTCAAAGTCGGAGCTTGTTCCGTTGACCCATCCTCCCGGAGCTCTGTCACTCCCTAAAAGATATCCGTTGACAGATTCTAATCTCCAGTATATGCCTGACCGCTTAGCGATCAATCTTTCCACATATGCATGATAGCCTAATTCCTGCAGATTGGCATTCACAAATTTGTCAGACAGATCTCCGTAATAAGTCAAAGATCCGACTCCCCCTCCGAAATGCCATTTATGCCACTGAGCTTTAACTGTATTGGTAACTGTCATGAAGCCAAGCAGTAGCACGAATTGTATGATGTAACTACTTTTTCTCATGATAAATTATTTTGCAAAGTCTGCCCAGAAATTGATTTCTATACTTAAACCGACAAAGGGTCTTACAAAGATTTTGTCAGCATTGACAAATTCGCCGTTATCTTCTTTCTTCTCTAAGAGCACGGCTCCTGCATTGAACCTGAGGAATCTGAAAAATCTATACCCCAATGCTACATAGAACGGTCTTTGTATGATCGGACCTTTGATAACATCTCCATCTTTATCTTTGAAATTAAGTACAAATACACCGGTAGAAATGGAAGTATTGCTCCAGAATTTACCGCTGAAAGCTTTTTTACCTAATGGAAAGGAAAGTCCTACATAAGGAGCATGTCCGTAATTAAAGTCATTCAGATTGCCACTGAACCAGGCACCACCATAGCCTCCGTTGATGGCGACCACGTTTCTTTGTTTTTCTGTAGGATGATCCTGAACTGTTTTGGTTTCTGAAAGCACCAGAATTTCATTATTAAAATATTGCTCCAGCTCCAGCTCTGCCTGAAGCAATATCGCAGCAATCTTATTTACATATTCATCACTCAATGAATTGTTCTCATCTTTTTCTACAGATCTGGCTCTTCCTCCGGTAACATTTCCGAAATCATCCAGTTGCTTTACAAGTATATCTGAAAATCCGGGGAAAGATTCTTTTGTTTTGGTCCGATACTTTGTAAGACCTTCCCTGACAATTCTGTCCATCTCTTTACGGATTTCTGCGGGAGTATTGTCCAGTTCCAGGCCCTTATTGTTATTCCTCGCAGTGGATACCAGATAATTCTGGATACTGGTAACTACTGAATTTTTGGAATAATCTACTTCTTCGGCATTCAGAACCCTGAAGAGCCTGATGTCGAAATCATACTTTTCGTTTTGTCTCAAAGGACTTTTTACGGATAAATAAAACTGATTTCCGTTGTCAGACTTATCCCTCAGCCAATAAGTAGAGTAATACTCATTCCTTTCTCCCTTTTTGTTACTACCTTGATAGATTGTTAATTCTACCAGGTGAATATTGCTGTCTATAAAGCCGGTAATATTGAATCTTTCTTCTGAAGGAAGATTATAATCATTATCGAAAGTGTTCTGTTTGGCATCGTAAGTAACACTTCTTACCTGAGCAACTGAAACATTTAAGAGAAAAATGCTGCTTAAAATTAGAGTGAAAAATTTAATCATATAAACTAATTAATTATAAATTATTGTTTGTTTTATTCTTTGTTCCTTAAATCTTTGCAAGATATAAGAGCTTTTTATAAACCGCAACCCATACTTTTATTGTATAGGTTTGATAATTAAATCCTTGAAATAAATTGCCTGTAATGCTGGTGAATAAATTGAATTATTAAATCTTTTTATGTTTTGATATTTTATAAATACTTCTATAATTATAATAGATATAAATTGTGAACGTAATTTAGAGACTTTGGTTTCATTCATCGCGTTGTCTACTTTTTAATAACACAGGCATAGAGATAATTTTTTTCAGATATCACCTGATAAAATTAACTTTGCAGATATTGTCAAACCAATTTACATGGCTGAAATACTAGAATTAAACCGCATTGCATCTCAGGTGAGAAGAGATATCGTGCGCATGGTGGGAAATGCTAAGAGTGGTCACCCGGGAGGTTCGCTTGGATGCACAGATTTCTTGGTAGCACTTTATTTTGAAATCATGAAGCACGATCCTTCCTTCAATATGGATGGGAAAGGCGAGGATATGTTCTTTTTGTCGAATGGACATATCTCTCCGGTATTTTATAGTGTATTGGCAAGAAGCGGATATTTCGACCCGAAAGAAATGGCAACTTTCCGTTTTTTAAATTCAAGATTGCAAGGTCACCCGACTACACACGAAGGCCTGCCTGGAGTTAGAATCGCTTCAGGTTCTTTGGGACAAGGGGTTTCTGTGGCTACAGGTGTTGCATTGGCGAAAAAAATGGATGGTGATGATCGTTGGGTATTTGTACTTACGGGAGACGGAGAATTACAGGAGGGTCAGATTTGGGAAGCTGTGATGTTTGCAGCTCACAATAAAGTAGATAATCTTATTTTGACGGTAGACTACAATAATTGTCAGATTGACGGTACTGTAGATCAGGTTTTATCTTTGGGAGATTTGAAAGGTAAATTCAAATCTTTCGGATGGGAAGTATTGGAAATGAATGGTAACAGAATGGAAGATGTTGTATTTACTATTTCTGAAGCTCAGTTGAGATCGAAAAAAGGAAAACCTGTTGCTATCCTGATGACTACAGAAATGGGAGCTGGTGTAGATTACATGATGGGTACGCACAAATGGCATGGAAGTGCACCGAATGCAGAGCAAGTAGAAAAAGCTATGGCTCAGCTGGAGGAAACATTGGGAGATTTTTAACAATTCAGTTCCTTCATCTGCCTTTTATCCGGGGTCAGTGTTCAATTAAAACGCTTAACTTTAATTCAAATCCGAGATCATGAATACAGCTGAATTAGAAGAAAAAAAACGACTGATCATTCAGGAAATCCAACAAATAGAGGACGAAAGGATTCTGAAAGCTATAGAGGAATTGCTGGATTTGGAGGAAGAAATCGATATAGAAGAATATAACAACGATATCAATACTTCTATGGAACAATTTAGAACCGGAAAATATCTAACCCAAGAAGAACTGGAAAGAGAAAGCAAGACATGGTAAACGAAAGATGTATTGTTTGGTCTGATTTGGCACAAGAACATTTGAAAGAAATTTTTGACTATATCAGAAAAGATTCAGTTCAGAATGCAGAGGGGATAAAGCGGAAAGTTTTTGAATCAACAAATTCTTTAATTGAAAATCCTGAAAAATTCCCTGCAGACAAATACAAAGAAAAAAATGATGGAACTTTCAGAGCCTATGAGATCTATAAATATCGGGTTTCATATCACTTTTCAGAAAAGGAAATAGTCATTTTAAGGATACGAAGTACAAAAAGACAACCCGAGAAATATTAACTGAAAATGTCACTTCAAAATATCACATTCACAGACAAAAAAGATACTCGTTCGGGATTTGGACAAGGTATCTATGAAGCCGGTTTAGCAAATCCAAATGTAGTGACGCTATGTGCGGACTTGATTGGTTCTTTAAAACTGGAAAAATTTATTGAAGCTTTTCCTGACAGATTTATTCAGGCAGGTATTGCAGAGGCAAATATGATAGGCGTGTCAGCAGGGCTGGCAATTGCTGGTAAAATTGCAGTCCCTACTACTTTTGCTAATTTCGGTACAAGCCGTGTATATGACCAGATTCGCCAGTCAGTAGCCTATTCTGATAAAAATGTAAAAATCGCTTGTTCGCATGCAGGTTTGACATTGGGAGAAGATGGAGCTACTCACCAGGTACTGGAAGATATCGGTATGATGAAAATGCTTCCGGGTATGACAGTAGTCGTTCCGGCGGATTATAACCAGACAAGACTGGCTACAAAAGCAGTAGTAGAATGGCACGGACCATGTTATCTGAGATTTGGTCGTCCGGTATGGCCTATTTTTACTCCGGCAGAAGATCCTACTTTCCGGATCGGTAAAGCTCAGTATCTTTCAGAAGGTACTGATGTCACCATTATCGCTTGCGGTCATTTGGTTTGGCAGGCAGTAGAAGCAGGTAAGCAACTGGAAGCTGAAGGAATCTCTGTGGAGTTAATCAATATGCATACGATCAAGCCATTGGATGAAGAAGCAATTTTGAAATCTGTAGGTAAAACCGGTTGTGTAGTAACAGCTGAGGAGCATCAGTATAATGGAGGGCTTGGTGAAAGCGTAGCGAGAGTATTAGCAATCAATGCCCCTGCTCTGCAGGAATTTGTTGCAGTGAATGATACTTTCGGTGAGTCCGGGACACCTGACCAGCTGCTGGAAAAATACGGATTGTCTCCTAAAGACATCGTTGCAGCGGCTAAGAAAGTCATTGCAAGAAAAAAATAAATTTAGAATCAGAGATAATGAAGGAGAAGTGTAATGCTTCTCCTTTTTATTATTAATCTAACCAGTATTTTTTAAGATTAGCTTCCATCTCTAATAACTTGAAAAGATAATTGAGAATAAAGGCGTCAATTTCAACTTTATTGTCAAAAACTCTACAATTACAATGACCATAATTTTCCCCAACATACATCAGATGAGGAGGTTCGGAGTCTGGGTTAATTTGTTGTAAAGCAGCCTGCATTTTAAATGAATGAAAAGGATGCACCCGGTCATCATTAATTCCAGTAAGCAGCAATGTTGAGGGATAAATCGTTCCTTTCTTCAGATTGTGCAACGGAGAATATGAAGAAAGATGTTTAAAATCTAAGGAGTCTTCAGAATTTCCATATTCCTCTTCATAGGCATACCCAATATTATACAAATGGTATCTGATCATGTCACTTAGTCCGACATCAGAAACTACCGCTTTGAATAATTCAGGTTTTTGTACCATTGCAGAGAGGGTTAGTAAACCACCTTGTGAACCACCGATTATTGCTAATTTCTCAGAAGAAGTATAATTAGAATGAAGAAACTCTGCAGCGGCAATAAAGTCATCAATAGTATTTTGTTTGCGGTGTCTTTGTCCTGGTTTGTGCCAGCCCGGAAAATCTCCTCCGCCTCTGATTTGCGGAACAGCAAGAATACCTCCGTATTGCATAAATGCAACAAAGGTAGCATTGAAGAATGGTCTTGTTGGAACTCCGAATCCTCCATATCCATATAGGAGCGTAGGATTTTGTTTTTTCAAATCTAAGTCCTTTCTGTATGTCAGATACATGGGAATAATAGTACTGTCTTTGCTGTAATAGTTTATTTTCCGGGTGATAAATTTTGTATGGTCAAAACCGACTTTTGTCGTACCGATTTTTTCTGCTTGAAATGAATTTATATTCAGACTATATATACTCGGTGCCTGATAGAATGACGTGAAACTAAAAATTACGATACTATCTTTCTGATTCCCGGTGACTCTATCTAAAATACATCCTTCTTCCAGTTTTAACCCGTTTATGTATTCTCCTTTGTAATTGTATTTAGTCAGAATATACTCATTATCATTTAGATATGAAATCAGAAAGTTTTCTCCAAATTGCCAGGCGTTCTGAATTTGTGCAGAGGTTTCCGGTATAAATAAAGAAGCTTGATTTAATTTCTCCGGATTAAATATATAAACAGCTCCATTTTTGGCCTGAAGATTTGAATGTATAATAAGACCATGCTCATTTTCTCCAATTATATTCAGGAAAACCGACTCTTTCGAATAAATGAATCTTTTAAATTCTATGTCATCACTTAAGGGCAGCCTCTTCTGAGATAATGCTCTATATGTTTTGCCGTCCTTTATTTCGTCATGAATCAAAATAAGGTAATTGCCCAGGTTGCTCACCGTAAAATCAAAGATATCATTCCCGTGAGTCAGATATATCAGTTTGTCACTCTCTTGTGAAGTGCCTATTTTATGATAATATAAACCTCTGCCTCTGATCTGAGTAGTAAATACATCTTCTGGACGGGTCTCTGCATATCTGGTATAAAAGAATCCGTCTCCATACCATTTTAGGTTGCTGTACTTAACATGTGTTAGTTTATCTGATAGCCATTTTTTTCTTTTTATGTCAAAAACCATTATCGTTTTCCAATCTGAGCCATCTCTATCCAATTGAACTGCAAGTTTGTTGTCATCTTCAGAAACTTCAAAATCATAAATGCTGTATGTTTTGTTTTTTTCGATGGTGCTGGGGTCAAATAAAAAACTCGCAGGCTTATTCAGATTGTCAGTATAATAGAGAACGGGAGGTTTGCTATCCTCAATATTCATCCTTACAAACAGATATTTTCCATTTTTAATGTAAGGATTAAAATAGATAGTATTGTATCTGGCTATTATGTCATAAATGCGATTATAATCTTTGCTTAAATACTTTGTATTAACTCCGTTTTGATACTTTATCCAACTAATCAAAGAATCATTTTCCAGGTTTTCCATCCAGCGATACGGATCATGGACGACTTCTCCCCAGATGGTGTCATAAATTTCCAGTCTTTGTGGGATTATTTCGGGAATTACATTTTTGTTTTTCTGAGCAAAACAAAAACTGCAATGAAAGAATAAAATGAGTACAAAGATTTGGTTTAAATGACTTTTCATGGTTTTTTATAGAGGTCAATGATTGACCTTGGGTTTTAGAGGGTGAGGCGCAGGTGCAGGATTATGGTATAGTTGAAAAAAGGTTTCTCTGCCATTAAATGATAATTTATATGAAGAAAGTAATATGCAATTGTGCCGCAATTCTCCCAACTGTTGCTCTACCTTTCCTTGTATCGGAGTAGCTATCAGAACATAATCAGCACAACCTCTCCACGTAAAGAAATCTTTTTCTGAGTATTTGTGTCTGTAGGATACCAGAGCATCATAAATATATGCATCCATGTTCAGGTAAGAAACCAGACCGCCGGCATAAGTATGTATGCGAGGAGTTTTACGCATTTTTCCGGATTGTTCTTTCCAATGAATTTTGGCTTCCATTGCTTGTGTAGCGAGAATATTCATAAAGTCCTGATACTTGTCAATATTGAGTTTCCTGTATTCCCCGTATGCGTTCATTCCGTTTATAGAATGACAATATGTGTAGTGTATCAGATAGCATTGTGCAAAAAGACATGAAGTAATAAAACTTGTATGAATGATTATACTGACTTTAGAAGCTGATTTTGAGAGAAAATTTGTTTCCCCTGCACCTCGATATAAGTCCAGAAGGAGAAAAATTATAACAGGAATATATGGTACTAAAAACCGAATCGAAAACATCATATGCGTTGTTGCCATAGTAAAACCATATATGATGAATAGAGCAATTGAAAAATATAGCCAGCATCTTTGAAAAAAATGAAGCCAAAAAGCTTTCAAATTGTTTTTTGTGAGGAATAGTTGTAAAAGAACAATTAAGGCAAAAGGAATCACCAGTAAAACAACCAGATAATTTCGGATGTATATATAGTTTACCTGAAACTCTTCCCTGGCAATCCCTGGCATTTTATGATAGAAAGATGTCGGAAAAATATCACCGTAATACAAATAACTTACCAGCAACCAGGAAAGCGGAATCACTGATCCAATTACTGATCCTTTAAAAAAACGCTTCTTTTCTGAATGAAAAAACAGCCAGATAATGATTGGGAAAAAGAAAACAGAAGAATCATACCGCAATAAAAAACAAATACCTATCAGGATAAAAATCAATGTCAGATTTCTGGTTTTTTCTCTTTGGTACCGTACAACTTGTAATACTGCTAGCGTCACAAAAAATTGCAGGTAAATAGTTTCAAGACCACCGAATGTCCAGATCAAAATCTGTGGGCAAAGAAGGATAAGAATAACCGCTGCCAATCGCAAATCTCGTCTGCCTTTGAATTCACTCCATATCAAAAAGAATCCGGCGAGTAAGAGAATGAAAGAAAAGAATTTATTGAAGATAAGAGTCTCAGATGTGATGTAGTAAATGCAGGATAAAATCAATCCATGAAGAGGAGAGGTTAATGCGTTGATTTGTTCTCCGTCATTGAAGACCAAGGCGCCAGTCTGTACAAATTTTTCTGCGTATCTGTAGGCGATATAGGCATCCTCCACATTGAATCCATAAAAATGGTACGCAGATATGAGGAATATTATCCCTGAAAAAAGAAAAGCAGAGATGTAAAATGTAGACAAAAACCGTTGCACTATATTATAAAATAAAGGACAAATATAAAATTGCAAACGATGCAAAAAGAGATTTATAACCAAAAATCTCTCGACAATTAAATTACAATACCAGTAGATGAAACAATTGTCTTTATGGTGGGTGTTCGTATCTTTAGAATATGTACAGAAAAATATCTGCGGACTATATATATCCGGTCACTTCTGAGCGCATAGAAAACGGTGTAGTGGTACTGGATGATCAGGGAGTCATTCTGGAAATCTCCTCAGCTGAAAAATATGACTCCGTAGAGGTAGAAAAATATGATGGTGTCATTATTCCGGGTATGGTCAATACACATTGCCATCTGGAATTATCGCATATGGTTGAGAAAATCCCCACAGGTACAGGATTGTTGCAATTCATAGAAAATGTGGTCAAGCAAAGAGGTGCTGAAGAAGAATGGATTCAGGAATGTATCCGCAATGCAGATAGCTACATGTATGAAAACGGAATAGTCGCAGTAGGCGACATCTCTAATAAAACAGATACTTTTCCGGTTAAACGAAACAGCAAATTAAAATATTACACCTTTGTAGAAAATTTTGATTTCTTACAGAATGAGAGAACTCAATCTACCTTTGATATGTACAAAAAGGTCTATGATGACCTGGAAGAAAACGGGAAGCTGCGAAAAAGTATGTCTCCGCATGCGCCATATTCTGTCACCCCCAAATTATTTGAGCTGCTTAATTTGCTCAACCAGTCAGAGAGAAAAACAATCTCTATTCATAATCAGGAGACTCCACCCGAAAATGAGCTTTTCCTCCAGGGTACAGGTGCTTTTCAAAAGTTTTTTCAGGATTTCAATATGAGCCTGGAATCGTTTAATTCAACCGGAAAGACATCTATTCATTATGCGCTGCAATATTTAGATCCAAAGCACAAAACGCTCTTTGTTCATAATACATTGACCAATAAAGAAGATGTAAAAGCCGCTCAGGAAGCGTTATCAGAAACTTTCTGGGCAACCTGCCCCAACGCCAATCTTTATATTGAAAACAGAATGCCGGATTATAAAGTCTTTCTGGACACCAATGCTACAGTTACCATTGGGACGGATAGTCTCACATCCAACTGGCAGCTTTCTATTCTTGAAGAAATGAAATCTATTTTAAGATATCAGTCATACCTGACATTTGATGATGTATTGAGATGGGGGACTATTAATGGTGCAAAAGCTTTATCCTGGGATGATGAATTAGGGAGCATAGAAGCAGGGAAAAAACCCGGACTGGTTTTGATCGAAAATATTCAGAACGGAAAAATTTTACACAGAAATTCTACTTCCAGAAGGATTGCATAGATGTCTCTGATTTGTCTGGACATAGGAAACACAAGAATGAAGGTGGGCATTTTTCATGCTGACAGAGAGCCTGATTTTCTTGTTTTTAAAGAGTATGATATCAATACTTTTAAAGATTTACAAAGTAAATATCCGGATTATCACTTCGTATTGTCTTCTACAGCAAGATTATCTGAAGAATCTGAGCAATATCTATTGCAGACTGAAGGTTTCTTTGCTGTCAGTCATGCCGCACAGTTACCATTTGAGAATTTATACGGTACACCCAATACTTTAGGCATAGACAGAATTGCTCTGATTGCAGGGGCAAAAAGTCTGTATCCTGGAAGAAATTGCCTGGTGATAGATGCGGGAACATGCATTACCCTGGATTTCGTAAATGGCCATGGGCAATATCTAGGTGGCAGCATTCATCCCGGAATAGAAATGAGATTAAAAGCACTCCACAATTTTACAGGAAAATTGCCGTTGGTGGATAGTGTCTGGCAAGATGGTCTGATTGGAAGTACAACTACAGAATGTATAAAAATTGGCGCAATTACCGGTGCTGTTAAGGAAATTGAACATTTTATCCTTGAATATCAGGAAATGTATTCAGATATCGTGGTGATATTGACTGGTGGCGATTCAGAAGTATTTTTTTATAAAGTTAAAAATGAGATATTTGCACATCCAAATTTGGTCCTTACCGGACTTGAAAAAATTGCGCGCTACAATGCAAAATAAAAAACTGCACCTGACATGGTGCCTTACCATAGCTCTCATCTTATGCGGTGTCAACACTGCATCGGCAAACGAAAGCACTCCTTATGCTCAATATGGATTGGGACTTTTAGGAAATAATGATTTTGTTCCGAGTAGCTCCATGGGAGGACTTGGTGCAGCATACCGTTCTCCGGATGCATTTAATTTCAACAATCCTGCGTCACTTTCCAGTGCATCGCTTACTTCATTTGAGGTTGGAACTTATGGTACTTTTGGTAACAGAAAAACCAGCGAAGGATCTGCCGGAATAGGGTCTGCCGGGCTTCAATATCTGGCAATGACTTTTCCCGTAATGAGAAAACACTGGGGAATGGGAGCCGGATTATTACCTTTCAGCTCAAAAAACAGCTATAGCAGGGACAGCATTTCTTATGGAGACCAAAATGGTATCATTCACAATGAAAACAATGGCCAGCTTTATAATTTTTTCTGGTCCAATGGATTCAGCTATAAAGAATATAGCTTAGGATTTAACGTAGGATATCTCTTCGGAAACTTATCCAATAATACATTAGCCTATGCCTTGAAGGATGGAATTGTGGATTATTATGGTTACGGATCATGGTATAACAATACATTACTGGTCAAGAGCTTTACATTTAATTTCGGAGCACAGTACTACAAAGTTTTCAAATATGGAGAAAACGATAAGAAACAGCTGAAATTGACAGTAGGGGTTGCAGGAGCTCCTGGGTATAAACTGGGCAGCAGATCCTCAATAGATGAATCTTTATTATCAGTAGACAGTAAATATTTGGGGGCTAAAGCAGATGCTGAATCATTTAAAAATTATTTAGCAGACATAAAAACACTTTATCCTTCTGCGTTTGATACCCTTAATCAGTCCGAAGGTGCAGCTGCACAAATCCATATGCCGGGATATATTCAGGCAGGTTTTACACTGGCAGATAGTATGAGATGGACAGTAGGATTTGATTATAAATACCAACCATGGAGCAAGTATACTGGTTATGGAATCAATAATCAGGTAACACTACAAAACAGCTGGAGAGTAGGAGCAGGGGGAGAGTTTTTACCATCATTAGGATCTGATGCGAAATTCTTTTCCAAACTGAAATACCGCGCAGGATTCCACTACCAGCAGACAAATCTTCAGTTGGCATCAAGATCAATAAATGAGTTTGGCATAAATGTTGGTTTTGGTATACCCATCATCATAAGATTATACGATGAATTTAATACCAGGATGTATGTTTATGCTTTCAATCTCAGTTTCGAAGCAGGTTCCAGAGGGACTTTGAACAATAATCTTGTCAGAGAAAACTACGGAAAAATCAAATTGGGAATCAACTTAAACAACGCCTGGTTTCAAAAACGAAAATATTATTAACGAACGACAAGAGGTTTAGTAAAATGAAAAGAACTTATTTACCGGCTTTCTTACTTGGATTATTATTCACTGCAAACAGTGTACAGGCTCAGAACTGCCCTCAGGGTGATGAAACTTCCAAAAGAACATATTCTTTATACAAAGAGTATTTCAAACAAGGAGCTTTTGACAGAGCATTGCCTTACTGGAGGGAAGTATATGAAAAAGCTCCGGGGCTTACAAAAGCGACTTTCGTAGATGGAGCTGATATTTATACAGATTTGATTACCAAAACTGAGGACGCAGCTCTGAAAGAGAAATACATTGACACCCTTATCAATATCTACGACCATAGAATCCAATGTTTTGGAGATAAAGGATATGTTCTACAGTTAAAAGGTATTGATATTGCCAGGTTCAGACCCAATCAATATCCTCAGGCAAAAACAATTCTTGAAGAGGCTATTAACCTTGATCAGATCAACAGTAAATACTATGGCGTTTCTACATATTTCAATCTTTTGGTCAACCTGAAAGATGAAGTAAAGGGTGTAGATGCTGAGTTCATCAAGAAAGAATACAAAAAATTAGTAGCAATCTGTGATGCCAATATTGAAAAAAACAACAATGCAGAAGCTTTTTCACAGGTAAAAGCAGAAATGACCTATAATCTTAAAAAGTTTGTATTGCCGCAAAGATTTGCTGAAGGTGCAGAATGGTTTACATGGGCTACTGAAGTGAAAACTGATTCATTGAAAAAATGGATCACTGAAGATAGCTCTGTATCCAACCTGGAAGATATCTTAACCAATATTAACAGAGATACTGCTCTGAAGAATACTGAAATCAGGTATGAAATTGAGAAATCTCTTTTGAAGCAAGCCCCGACTGCTACCAGAGCAAACAACATCGGTGCATATTATTATGACTTGAAAAAGTATGATCAGGCAGCTCCGTATTTTGAGCAATCAATTTCGTTGACTACAGACGCTAAGGATAAAGCAGGATTATTATTGGCATTGGCAGATACATACAGGCAGGGAGATAAATTTCCTGAAGCAAGAGATGCTGCACGTAAAGCAATAGAGCTTGATACAACCTCTGCCAAACCATATTATCTGATAGGAGTATTGTATTTATCAAGTGGTAAAAAATGTGGCCCAGGAACAGGTTTTGATTCTCAGAGAGTGATCTGGCCGGCATTTGACTACTTCAATAAAGCAAAAGCATTAGATTCATCATTTGCAGAGATCGTAGATCCATTGATGAAAGATTATGTAAAATATCTTCCTACAAAAGCAGAAATTGCTGCAAAAGGCCTGAAAGTAGGCGGTACATATACAGTACCTTGCTGGATACAGGAAGAAGCAACTATTATTTCTAAAGATTAATCCGATATCTTTAACATATAAAAGGGGAGCAACTGCTTCCCTTTTTGTTTTTAAGTATATTTATTCTGACCTATGAAAAAGAGACTCAGCATAGTATTTTCCTGCCTGTTATTCATTGCCTGCAACAGCGATCCTAATGAGGCTAAGAAGTTTGCAGATCCTGAAAATGTAAATGTTGAAATTTCTGAAGAAATCAGGCTTCTTCACAAAGAGCAGGGATTTACGAATGCTATTATTACAGCTCCGCTAATGCACCGGTATTCCAAGAATGAAAACAGAATGACTTTCCCGGAAGGGTTGCAGATAGAGCTTTATGAGAATGAGATAATGACGGCTGTGATTCAGGCTGGCTACGGAGAGAAAGACGATAATACCAAAAAGATGAAAGCCTCCAAAGGCGTAACCATCGTAAATTACAAGCAGGAGAAAATGGAGTCTGAAGATCTTGAGTGGAATGAAAATACTGCACAGATCACCATCGAAGGAAAAGTAAAAGTTACGACTCCCACTGATATCATTCAGGGTTATGGTCTCGTATCAGACGACAGGTTCAGTAATTACAAAATGAGTAAAATTACTGGAATCCTGAAAGTCGAAGGAGATAATATTCCTAAATAGTTGAGGATGTGGGGTTGCTCAGGCGATTCACCAGAAATCCAAAAGCTGCAGCAGTAAAGAACATAATCAGGCTATAAATAGCAGCAGGAATAGCCATGATTTCATTGTGAATAACATTTAATGCGATGAAAATCGCCAGCGTCCCATTGTGGATACCTATCTCCATCCCGATAGCGATTGCCTGCTTTTCGCTGACCTTTAGCAATCTTGGCAGAAAATAACCCGTAGCCATGCTGATCACGTTAAATGCCAGTGCTGCCAGACCTACCTGCTGAAAGTATAACATCATATTATCCTTCTCTTTTGCAACTACTGCAATAATGACCAAAGCAAGTATTAGAGCTGAAGCAATTTTTACTGGTTTTTCCATCTTCTTGGAAACTGCTGGAAATTTCTGATTGATAAACATTCCTATCAAAACAGGAACTAATACTATGGAAAAAACCTCAATCACTTTCCTGAACTGGATAGGAATATACTGGCCTTCGTTCATAAAGTATTCCAGAGATAGATTGACGATCAAAGGAAGTGTAAATAATGAAAGTACACTGTTTACAGCTGTCAGTGTTACATTTAATGCGACATCACCATTGGACAAGTGACTGTATAAATTTGCTACCGCACCTCCGGGTGCTGCTGCCAGCAACATCAGACCTACTGCCAGTGCAGGAGGCAGGCCAAAACCTTTGGCTACAAAAAAGCATACAAACGGCAATAAGATCATTTGACAGAAAAGACCCACTATCATAGCTCTCGGATATTTAACTACACGGGTAAAATCACCGGTCGTTAATGAAAGACCTAAACCCAGCATAATGATCCCCAAAGCCATGGGCATGACGACTGTCAATAAGTTATTTTGTTCCATTTTGCGTATTTCTTTCCGTCAAAATAAGAAATCTTTTTGGGAAAGGAACTCTTTGGGAGCTATTTAGGTAACAATGAGTTTACAATTACTCAAAATTAGTAACTCAGCAGCTATTACTCCGGAAACTTCTATAAAGAAGGGTAGAGGTGATTCTGATTGAAAACCGGAAGAAGCTGAAAGTCTGATCCGCTATTGAGGAAGATGTCACCATATTTTACAGGATACTATTGGTTCAACTTCTCTTTCAAAAATTTTCCTGTTACAGATTTTTCTTCCTGTACCAATCCTTCGGGAGTTCCCTGGAATAAAAGATGGCCTCCTTCTTTGCCTCCGGTAGGTCCCAGGTCAATGATGTAATCTGCACATTTGATAATATCCAGATTATGCTCTACCACCACAACGGTATGCCCGGCATCTACTAAGGCATTAAAAGCTTTCAGAAGTTTATTGATATCGTGAAAATGTAACCCGGTGGTAGGTTCATCAAACAGGAAGAAAACAGGTTGTCTGTTAGAACCTTTTTGCAGGAAAGATGCAAGTTTTACCCTTTGAGCTTCTCCACCACTCAGAGTACTGCTTGACTGTCCCAATTGTACATAGCCTAAACCCACATCTGCCAGAGGTTGTAATTTTTGTACAAGGTCTTTCTTTTCAGAGAAGAAATCTATGGCCTCTTCCACGGACATATCCAGTACATCTGAAATAGATTTTTCTTTATAGTGGACTTCGAGGATTTCGCTTTTAAATCTTTTGCCTTTGCAGGTTTCGCAGGTGAGATGAATATCTGCCAGAAACTGCATTTCTACTACAGTTTCTCCTTCTCCGAGACATGTTTCGCAGCGTCCACCATCTACGTTAAAAGAAAAATGCTTAGGTTGATAGCCGCGCATTTTAGACAATGCTTGTGTCGCATACAGGTCTCTGATAGCATCATATGCCTTAATATATGTTACCGGGTTGGAACGGGAAGAACGGCCGATAGGATTCTGGTCGACCATTTCTACTTTGGAAATTCCTTTAGAAGGAATAATAAAATCTTTATGCAGTCCGGGTTTCTGTGCAAAATCTTCCAGCTTGTTTTTCAGTGCCGGATAGACAATTTGTTTGATGAGAGTAGACTTACCTGAACCTGAAACGCCTGTCACAACAGTCAATGCCTGCAAAGGTATCTGTACATCAATATTTTTGAGGTTGTTCTGGCGGGCGCCGATCACTTTGATAAAATTGGAAGATTTTCTTCTGATATCGGGCAATGGGATTTCGAGCTCACCATTGAGGTATTGTGTTGTGAGACTTTTCTGCCCTTTGGCATCGAACGGACCAGAATACACTACTTCTCCTCCAAATCTTCCGGCTTCAGGACCAATATCGATAAGATGATCCGCATTACGGATGATGTCTTCTTCGTGCTCAACAACAATAACTGTATTGCCTAAATCACGAAGATGTTTCAGAACATTAATCAGCCTGAATGTATCCTGTGGATGTAGGCCTACACTGGGTTCATCCAATATATATAGTGAGCCCGTCAGATTGCTTCCCAGAGTTCTTGTCAGGTTGATACGTTGAGTTTCACCTCCCGAAAGTGAATTGGAAAATCTGTTCAGTGAAAGGTAATCCAAACCTACATCCATCATGAATTGTAATCTGTTGGAAATTTCCAGTAAAATTCTGGATGCTATCTGCCTGTCATTTTCTGATAATTTCAAATCATTCATCCACTGATGCAGATCCGAAATAGTCATATTTAACAGCGTACCAATAGATGTATTATTGATTTTTACGTATTGTGTTTCTTTTCTCAGACGTGTACCATTACATTCCGTACAGACGGTACGTCCTCTGTATCTGGAAAGCAAAACACGATATTGGATTTTATAGGTTTGTGCTTCTACTTCGTTGAAAAACTGGCGAATACCTTGAGAGGCTTTGTTTCCAAACCATAGTTGACGGAACTGTTCCTCTGTCAGATCCATGATGGCTGTATGGATAGGAAAATTAATCTTATCTGCATTTTTGATGAACTGCTCTTTCCACCAACCCAGTGATTCTCCTTTCCAGGGAGCAACAGCACCTTCATATAAAGATTTTGTTTTGTCAGGAATCACCAGATTTTCATCTATACCCAGAATGGTACCAAAACCTTCGCAGGTAGGGCATGCTCCGTATGGTGAATTGAAATTAAAAAACTGTGGAGATGGCTGGTCAAAGCTGATGCCATCCATTTCAAATCTGGTGCTGAAATCGTGTACAGATTCTCCCGGGAAATCAATTCTGCAATAGCCCTCACTCAATTCAAATGCCTGATGTATTGAATCTGCCATTCTATTGACAGAATCTTCATCTTTTTTCACAGCAGAACGGTCTACGATGATCCACTTGTCTTTCGATGCAATCAGGTCATTGTACTGGTCGATGTCTTCTATGACCTGCTCCAACCTTTTGGACTGACCATCCAAAAGGATTCTGTTAATACCTCTTTGTACCAGTTCCTGCAAAGTTTCTTCTATAGAGGACGACGGTAAATGTATGGGCGCAAGTATCTGATATTTTTTACCTTCTGCTTTTTGGCAGAGAAAATCCACTACATCTGCAACTTCATGTTTTCGCACCTGCTGACCGGAAACGGGGGAATATGTAATACCAATTCTGGCAAACAGCAATCTGAGATAATCATATATTTCTGTCAGTGTTCCTACTGTGGAACGGGTAGTTGTTGTGGTAACTTTTTGTTCGATAGCAATTGCCGGAGAAAGTCCTTTGATGTAATCTACATCGGGTTTTTCCATCCTGTCGAGAAATTGTCTTGCGTAAGAAGAAAGTGATTCAACATATCTTCTTTGTCCTTCAGCGTATAAAGTATCAAAAGCCAGTGTGGATTTACCTGAACCGGAAACACCGGTTACGACCACTAATTTATTGCGGGGAATTTCTACTGTAATATTCTTTAGATTGTGTGTCCTCGCACCTTTTATGAGAATATTCTTTGCGGAAGATGCTGGTTGCAACGAAGTAGAGACTGACATTTATCGAAAAAAATTGTTAATTTAAACTAATCAGTGAAAATATAATGGTTTATAGGTATAGTTGGTTTAATCTTATTGTATAATTTAGATTTAGTAACAATTAAAACAAACGAGGGCACTGAATGGCATAAATCTACACTTTATCTGATCACTAACACTAAAACACTAGGACCATGTACTGTGTAGCAACAACCGACCACGAACTTGTCACTCAATATCTGAAGGGAAATATTGAGGCCCTCAATACTCTTGTACGCAGACACAAGGACAGAGTATACACTTCTATTATCATTCTTGTTAAGGATCAATATCTTGCAGAGGATATTTTTCAGGAAACTTTTATCAAAGTGATAGATAGCCTGAATAGCGGTACTTATAAGGAAGAAGGCAAGTTTCTCCCTTGGGTACTTCGTATCTCGCACAACCTGTGTATTGATCATTTCAGAAAAATCAAAAGAAAACCTGTGATCGTAGACAGTGAAGGTAATGATGTCCTGGAATCTATTGGCTTTGTAGATACGAATGCTGAAGAGATCTGGATTAAAGAACAGAGCGCACAATCTATTAAGAAGCTGATCAAACTATTACCTGATGAGCAAAGAGAGGTGTTAGTCCTCAGGCATTATGCTGAGCTGAGCTTCAAAGAAATCTCCGAAATGACCAATGTGAGCATTAATACTGCTTTGGGTCGTATGAGATATGCTCTGATCAATCTCCGTAAAATGATAGATGAGCAAAAGTTACAGCTATTGTAATTACAATAGCATAGAAAGACTCATCCCCAAAAACATCTTAACAAGGGGACTTACACGAAATAATTTGCTCATTAGTATGGAAAGCTGCCAGATTGAACCATCAGGCAATACCTGTAGTAATATTCGTCATAATATTATGATAAAAAGGAAATTTACTTATTTTACATAGAAATAAGTTTCAACTCCTTTTAGAAAGTCAGCATGATTTTATTGTTTGTTTTACTGTATATCTCTCTTACTGGCTGCTTTCTTAACAAAGAGAACACTACAGAATCTCCTTTTCTGAGAATTGCTTTTTTGAAAGCAACATTAGTTCTGTCGGGATTATTTTATGCTTCTACAGAAGTATTATCTCAATTTGATAAAATTGATGCTACAAGTGCCAGAGCTTTCTGGAGTATTGCTACAATTATCGGGTTGGGGATAGCCTTTAAAAGGAAACCTGATTTTCTGGTACAGATCTTTAAGCGGATTAAAATCTTTTTCTCACAAAAGGAATACTTGCTTTATACTATTGTAGCATTGTGTGTTCCTCTTCTGTTTATAGCATTATTTGTTCCGACGACAAATAATGATTCATTAAATTATTATGTACCCAGGGTCATTTACTGGATATACAATAAAGATGTAGATTTTTTTCCTACTCTGAATAGCGGGCAATTATACTATGGGCCTTTTGCTGAATACATTATACTCCAACTGCAGCTGGTTACCGGAAGTATTGTGTATTCAAATCTTCCGCAGTTTGTTTCTATGACAGGTTCGCTTGTGACAGTAAGCCTTATCAGTGAAAAATTATTCCATAGTAAAGCTGCCCGGAATCTTAGTGTATTGCTTGCATTTACATTGCCTATCGGCCTTTTTGAGTCTACTACGACTCAGAATGACTATGTGTGTGCTTTTTATGTTTTGACAAGTATCTTTTTTATCATGGAAGCATACTTACGCCTGAATCATGAAAATATCATCATGTTCACTCTGGCTCTGGGATTCTGTGGACTTACAAAATTTTCCGGATGGGTTTTCGCTGTTCCTTTCCTGATTTTTTATACAGCATTGATTCTTAAAAGGCATCGGCTGCAGCTAGCAAGATATTTACCGGCAGCGCTCGCAATATTTATCGTTATTCTGGCACCTTTTACAAAAAGAAATCAGGATACATTTCATATTCCTATCGGTACTAAAGAAGGGCAGGAACTATATTCTGGTATGATGAACATGGATATCGGGTTTGTAAATACTCTTTCTACTACAGTAAAAAATATAGGTACTGCGGCGGCAACTCCGATTTCGGCAATCAATGAGATCACAAAAAGCACAGTGGTGGCCTTTAATAAAGTCATGAGGAAAGATGTAGATGAGAAAGATGACAACTACCTCAGTATGCCATACAGCAACAGTTTCTCTTTTCATGAAGATCGGGCAAGTAATTTTCTTCATTTCTGGCTTTTTCTTCTGTCTGTAATTCCTGCTTTTTTTCTTCCGGGCAGAAAGAAGATTTTTGTCTGTTTGGGATTACTCTGGAGTGCATTTATATTATTTTCTATGTTATTTAAATGGCAGCCGTGGAACAACCGGATAGAGTTGATCTGGTTTATGACGATGATGCCTGTGCTGGGGTATATATATGATGAATTTCTACAGAAAAAGATTTACAGATTCGTACTGACAAGCTTATTATTACTATATGCGATGGCAATTATTCTGCTGAACCCTTCCAAGCAAATAATTCCATTGCTGGATCTGTCCAAAGCTATGCCTACATTCTTCTCTGAATATGATTTTAAAAAATTAGAACAACACCCGGATTTGAAAGATAGAGTGATCACAAACACTAATGCATTAAAAGAATTCGGATTAAATTTTTACCTGCCAAAGGAAGAAACTGACTATACAGATGCTGAAAAAGCTAAAATACTGGAAGTATTAAATTTTCCTGTAAATGCTTCTATCTATAAAAAATCCTATGTGGAAAGAATGATGCCGTTGGATATGACGATCTATCATCAAATGAATAATATGATGAAGTATATTGACCAGCCGAATGCAAGAATTGGGTTGTCATTACTTGCTGGGACCAGAGAATTTTTGATTTTATATCCATTGAGTCTGCGTGAAAATATCGTTTCAGTAAAAAATATTGCTTATCCGAAATCTTTGAGTCAGACTCCTCACTCAACGGAACCTTATGAGTACGACTATCTGCTAACAAATAATTTTCTGCTCTTTAATGAGATAGACAATTCTTCTGTTGCTTCTATTCAGGATTTTGCCTACTTCAAATTGTACAAATTCCATCAGCCTCAAACCAGGAAATATCAGGTCTTGGATATTCCTCAGGACTTCTCTATGTAATACCGGTTTTGCGTTAACAAGTTCGCCCCCAGACTCATTTCATTCACCGGGATTCTGCTATGCTTCACTTCAAATCAAAAATTTAGATGATATCCAATTGATCAATTGCCTCCTGTGTGGCTTTTTCAATTGTAAAGCTGAATGTTGTACCGATACCAACTTCACTTCTGACTGTAATGCTTTGATCGTGCGCTTCAATAATATTCTTTACGATTGACAGTCCCAGTCCTGTGCCGCCGATCGTTCTTGAACGGCTTTTATCTGCCCTGAAAAATCTTTCAAATACCCTGTGTAAATGCTCTTCTGCGATACCTGGTCCATCATCGTTGACCTCTACAATGATTTGTTCGTCCAGATCATAAAAGCGAATAATGACCTGTCCCCTCTTTTTGCCGTATTTAATGGCATTGGAAACAAGATTTTCCATCACCTGAGTGATTCTCTTGGGATCACCCCAAACATATAACGTTTTGAATTTGTAATCAATTTTCAGACTCGCCAGATTTTCCTCAGCCATGTGCTGATACTGGTAGAAAACTTTTTTAGTCAGCGAAATGATGTCAAAAGCTTTCTTTTCCAAATGAATCTGACCAGCTTCAAATTTTGAGATTTCTAGCAAATCCGATACTATTGCATCTAACCGTTCTACATTGGCAAGTGCCTTTTGTAAATACTGATGAGCTCTTTCAGGATCTTCCACTCCATCCAGCAGGGTTTCTATATATCCCTGAGCATTGAAAATAGGAGTACGCAATTCATGAGATACGTTACCTACGAACTCTTTTCTGTAGGTCTCCATTTTTCGGAGCTCCCGGATTTGTTTATTTTTCTTAATAGCCCATTCTCCAACATCTCTCTCTACAGAGCGCATGATGTTGGAGTTCAGGTTGTTATTTATTTCTTTCTGGAATTTTAAAGGCTTGCCGATTGTCTTATAAATGATCTTTAGTTTGTCCTGAACAAACCGCATCAATGTATATCTGTAACTCACTAATGAGATTACAAATACGACCATACTTTGTATGATGTAAAAATAAAAGGGCAGACCTATCTCCAGAATTGTATTGAGTACAAACAGAGTAAGTACACTTATAAAAGAGACAAAAATACTGGTGGTGACGGCAATTAGATTAGGTGTTAATTGCCTTTTGATCATTGTTCTTCGAATTTGTAACCAATACCTTTCACCGTTTTGATGAGGTCTTCGCCTAATTTTTCACGAAGTTTTCTGATATGCACGTCAATAGTTCTGTCGCCAACGATGATATCTCTACCCCAGATCTCATTAAGGATTTCTTCTCTTTTGAAAACCTTTCCTGGTTTGGAAGCTAAAAGGTACAGAAGCTCAAATTCTTTTCTCGGTACAGCCATTTCCTCACCATTGAAGATGATTAAATAGCGTTCACGATCAATTTGAATATTACCTGCATTCAATAAAGAAGTTTTGGTTTCTTTTGAATCATATCTTCTAAGCAACGCTTTCAGACGGCTGATCAGAACCCGCGGCTTGATCGGTTTGCTGATATAATCATCTGCTCCGGTTTCAAAACCTGCAATCTGAGAATAATCTTCTGTTCTTGCAGTTAAGAACGCGATGATCGTATTTTCAAACTGAGGCAATTCTCTTAGTGTTCTGCATGTTTCAATTCCGTCCATTTCAGGCATCATTACATCCAACAGGATAACATCCGGGTTCTCTTTTTTTGCCAGTTCCACACCGATTTTACCGTTATCTGCTCTGAATACTTCAAATCCTTCTTTACTTAAATTGTAGCTGAGGAATTCTAAAACATCTTGTTCATCATCAACAATGAGTACCTTGAAATTTTTTTCTGCCATAATTATCACTTTGAATGCTTAGGTTCTTGTAAAGTTAATACAATTTAAAGATAAGTTTGTTTAATTTGTTAACATAGTGATAATAAACATTCGGGCCAGTAAAATACTTTGCAAAAGTCAAAATTATGGAGCCCTGTTGAATGCATTTGGATAGTTTATAGATTGTTTGCCTGATATTTCCCCTGCAACTGATAAACCATTATACATATTGTAATTTGAAATAACAATACTATTTTTATTCTATGAAAGGTATCATTTTAGCTGGTGGATCAGGAACCAGATTATATCCAATTACTTATGCCATCAGTAAACAAATCATGCCAATTTATGACAAGCCGATGATCTATTATCCTTTGTCGGTTTTAATGATGGCAGGAATCAGAGAAATTTTAATCATTTCTACGCCACATGATTTACCTAACTTTCAAAAGTTATTAGGTGATGGGAGTATTTACGGGTGTGAATTTCATTATAAAGTACAGGAAGTGCCTAACGGACTGGCTCAGGCATTTGTAATAGGGAAGGAGTTTATCGGGAAAGATAAGGTTGCTCTGATATTAGGGGATAATATTTTCTATGGTAGTAAGCTGGGTAAGATTCTAGAGCAAAATAATGATCCCGACGGAGGTATTGTTTACGCTTATCACGTCTCAGACCCTGAAAGATATGGAGTTGTGGAATTTGATGAAGACTACAATGCATTATCCATTGAAGAAAAGCCGGCAAAGCCTAAGTCAAATTATGCAGTACCAGGATTATATTTCTATGATAATGATGTTGTCGAAATAGCAGAAAACCTGGAGCCAAGCGCAAGAGGAGAATACGAAATTACTGATGTGAACAAGGTTTATCTGGAAAGAAATAAATTAAAAGTTTCAATTCTGGACAGAGGTACAGCCTGGCTGGACACAGGAACTTTTGATTCAATGATACAAGCCTCACAATTTGTTCAGGTAATAGAACAAAGACAGGGTTTAAAAATAGGCTCGATAGAAGAGATCGCATTTCGTAAGGGCTTTATCAACGCTGACCAGTTGAGGGAAATCGCTACACCATTACTGAAAAGCGGTTACGGACAATACTTGTTAAATCTCATCAAATGATGGGGCGGCAAAAGGTTATTGTTACTGGAGGTTGCGGTTACATAGGCTCACATACCATTGTAGATCTGATTCAGAATGGATTTGATGTTATCTCAATAGATAATTTAAGCAGGTCTGATCAGCGGATCTTAGATGGGGTAGAAAGAATAACCGATAGAAGAGTCCATAATTATAGAATTGACCTGAAGCAAAGAGAAACGACTCTCAAGGTTTTGGAAGCCAATTCAGATGCTGTAGCTATTATTCATTTTGCAGCGTACAAATCTGTCCCGGAATCAGTAAAAGAACCTTTATCATATTACCGAAATAATATGGAGGGCCTGTACAACCTGGTTGAAGGGGTACAAAAGTTTAAAATTCCCAATTTTGTTTTTTCATCTTCCTGTTCAGTATATGGGTTGGTTGAGAAATTGCCTGTTACAGAAGATACTCCTTTTCAGGAAGCTCAATGCGCCTATGCAAGAACCAAGCAACACGGAGAGCAGGTCATTCAGGATGTTTCAAAAGCATCCTCATTTAACTCCATTTTATTGAGATACTTTAATCCCGTGGGAGCTCACCCAAGCTCAGAAATAGGTGAAATGCCAGTGGATACTCCTAATAATCTTGTACCGTTTATTACGCAGACTGCTATCGGAAAAAGAGAGAAGCTGACGGTCTTCGGAGATGATTATCCTACCAGGGATGGATCATGCGTGCGGGACTATATACATATATGTGATATTGCACATGCACATACATTAGCCGTAAAAAAGCTTTTAGAAAAACAAACCATTCAGGATCCGGAAATCTTTAATCTGGGAACCGGAAACGGTATGACAGTGCTGGAAGTCATACAGGCCTTTGAAAAAGCCACAGGTCAGACTTTGAAATATGAAATTGGCCCGCGTAGGGCAGGGGATGTGATTGAAGTATATGCTGACAATACCAAAGCAAAAAAAGAATTAGGCTGGGAACTTCAATATGGATTGGAAGAGATGATGCTCAGTGCATGGAACTGGGAGAAAAAATTACCGGTTAAATTTTGATTTAGTAATCAAAGAAATGTTCTTCCTGTCCAAAGAATAAGCACCCAATACAAACAATCCTAAAAGATACTTATTGCACCAACAGATATTTGTGTCCAATAAAAAAGGGCTAAGAATTAGCCCTTTAAATGTATTATGAAATCAGATAGTTAGAAGAATCTGTATCCTTTGCCAGGATAGAAAGCCTCTTCTCCCAATTCTTCTTCAATCCTCAATAGCTGGTTGTACTTAGCCATCCTGTCAGAACGGGAAGCTGAACCGGTTTTAATCTGACCACAATTCAAGGCTACGGCCAGATCTGCGATAGTATAATCTTCTGTTTCTCCTGAACGGTGAGACATCACACTGTTGTATCTGCTTCTGGTAGCTAACTGTACTGCTTCGATAGTCTCTGTTAATGAACCGATTTGATTTACTTTTACCAGAATTGAGTTAGCGATATTTTCATCGATGCCTTTTTTCAATCTTTTAGCATTCGTCACAAATAAGTCATCACCTACCAGCTGACATTTGCTTCCGATTTTATCTGTCAGGTTTTTCCATCCTGCCCAGTCATCTTCAAACAAACCATCCTCAATTGATATGATAGGATATTTTGCTACCCACGAAGCCCAGAAATCGACCATTGCATCAGCCGATAATCTTCTCCCGTCAGATTTTTTGAAAACGTATTCTTTTTTCTCTACGTCATAAAACTCAGAAGCTGCAGCATCCATAGCTATCATCACATCTTCACCTGGTCTGTAGCCTGCTTTCTCTATAGCAGTCAATACTGTTTCGATCGCTTCTTCATTAGAACCTATGTTAGGAGCAAATCCTCCTTCGTCACCTACATTGGTGGAATATCCCTTGGATTTCAGTACAGATTTCAGATGGTGGAAAATTTCTACTCCCCATCTTAAACCCTGAGAAAAGGATTCTGCACCTACCGGCATTACCATAAATTCCTGAAAATCGATACTATTGTCCGCATGAGCACCGCCGTTGAGGATATTCATCATCGGTATCGGAAGTGTATTGGCATTTACTCCGCCTACATATTTGTATAAAGGTAATCCTGCTTCAAGCGCACCTGCCTTTGCTGCTGCTAAAGAAACAGCCAGAATAGCATTAGCACCGATTTTTGACTTATTGTCAGTGCCATCTATATCAAGCATGATAGCATCTATCACTCTCTGATCGAAAACATTTACACCAGTCAATTCATCAGCAAGGATATTATTAACATTTTCTACTGCTTTCAGTACACCTTTGCCCAGATAGTGTGAACCTCCGTCGCGAAGCTCTGCCGCCTCATGCGTGCCTGTAGAAGCTCCGGAAGGTACCGCTGCTCTTCCTACCAAACCATTTTCAGTTCTTACATCCACTTCTACTGTTGGATTACCTCTGGAGTCCAGGATCTGACGGCCTTTAATTTCTACTATGTAGCTCATAATAGTGTGAATTAGATTTTTTTGATTTTAGAAGATAAAAGGATGCTATTAAATACAGATTTTGCTCAATCTGAGCATATTTGACAATGTAGTGCAACAATAGATTGACCATATTTTTAATAGCTGCCCGAAGTTAAGGAATTATGAATCAATTATAACCTATCCGGTTAATTTTTAGAAGAGAGGATGTAGAAGTGCATTTTTGGTGTTGCCAACAATTAAATAAAACCATGCTTAAAAAGAAAGAGGTTGTCTTGGGGACAACCTCTTAAACACACGAGCCGTTAATTAATACCTTTTAGTATTGTTAGTACTTAGTGTACTTAGCGGTAAATTCTCCTGATATATTGTCCGGATTTAAAATATCGGCAGTTCTTACTGCTTTTACATCAAATTTTCCGGTTATCACTTTCTTACTTTCATCGTTTGCGGTAATGGATACATTACCTTCTATGGAAAGATAATTGGAAGAATTATCTTTTGATCCATCTCTGTTCACAACGACCAATGACTGCATTGATGTTACTGATACAGGATAATTTCCTACCTTACTATCAGAGACTATCACTACTACTGTAGATCCGTCGTTTTTCTTTCCTGTAACCACTAAGGAGTCGCTTTTTATTATCGCTTCTGCCTTGTCTGAATACCATCTGTTACTAATATTGTTATTGATAACATAAGTTATTTCATAGTTATTAGAATCCTTCTTACAACTTAGAAAAACCCCTACTATTGAAAGAAGAAAAATCAGTAGAAATTTTACTCTGCTACTATGTGCCATGAACATTTAATTAATTGTCTGTTTTTTTGATTAAATAGTTGTATCAGAAAAATATTTTAACATTTTTTTGATATTTATATGGTCAATCCTCCGTCTACATTTAGGATATGACCGGTGATGAACCGGGAAAACGGAGATGATAAGAACAAGTAAGCATCAGCAATATCTTCCGGAGCACCTATGGATTTCAGAGAAGATTGTACCACCATATTTTGTATAACCTTTTCAGGAACAGTATCTATCATTTCTGTAGCAATAAATCCGGGAGCAACAGCATTGACATTTATCCCGTATTTGCCTAGTTCTTTTGCCCACACTTTGGTCAGACCGATTACTCCGCTTTTAGCTGCAACATAATTGGATTGACCATAATTGCCGTAGTGTGCAACCACGGATGAAGTATTGATAATTCTGCCTGATTTTTGTGCAATCATTTGACCGGAAACGGCTTTAGTACAATTAAATACTCCGGTAAGGTTAACATCTATCACCTGTTGCCATTGATCTATCGTCATTTTTTGAAGCGTAGCATCTCTTGTAATACCGGCATTATTGATCAGCACATCAATTTTGCCATACAAATCAATGACCTGACGAGTAGCATTCTCTACTTCAAAGTATTCCGCTACATTTGTCTTTATACAGACTATGGATGAAATGTAATCTTCAGGAAATTTCAAATCCCATGCGACTACTTTAGCGCCGTGTTCTGAAAATTTCTGTGCTGCGATCCTGCCAATTCCGGAAGCCGCCCCGGTGATGATAATTACTTTGTCATTGAAATCGAACATATTCATTTACTTTTTTAAACCGGAACAAATATGTTGGTTTCTAAAACTTGTACAAACAAATATAGTATCCTGTTGATTCCAGAATAGAGGATTAACATATTTTTATGCTTTAGAAATATTGAAGAGGGAATCTGACAAGGCATGCAAATTCACGAACAATGTCCTGATAATGAAGAAGGTATTCTTGTATAGTTACGGCAGAATACTGTCTGAACTCTTAATTCTTAAAGAAGATAATCTGATTAACTATATTGAAAAAGGGAAAAGCTTTTGAAGATTTAGATTGTAAAAAGGGAATATTGTTACTGAAGGACAATAAGAAGTATTGGTGCAGAAGCTTAAAATATGCCTGACAGGGCGATGGAAAGAATAAGGAAATTGCAAATATTACTTTCCAGATAGCAATAGATAATACTCCGCATGAGAAATATATTTGAACCGAAGTGAAATATTTTTTCCGGCAGAAGTAGTGCTGTCACTCAGGACAATTTTATTAGCGGGAATGTTTGAAAGAAAATCAACCGGTAGCTTGGCATCGATATTCAGCTGATTAAAATAGTAGACAGGAGATAAATCAACAGCTACTTTTCCCAGATAAAGAATTGTTTTGTCCAGCGTTTCCTGATAATTCAGTACATATTTTTCTCCCCGAATGAGCGGAAAACCCAAATCGGGATTCCCAAAGCTCATCGGTTCTTTTTGGGGAAGAAACAACTCATTCAGGCTGTCTGTTTCAGGAATGGTTATGGATAGTTTTTCAATTTTCTTTTTGCCGTATTCATCTGTAGAAGCTATCAGATATTCTCCATCAGGCTTGCCAATAATCCAGTCTGTCATCTCACCGGAGATTCCGTAAGCTTCCTGTGTGAAAAGCCAAAAATCTTTTTCAGGATGGTAATAGATGGCTATTTCTCCTTTGTGACCAGGTTCATTTTCAGGAATCCATTCGTTTTGGTATTCCCAAACCCAGACTTGTGTAAATAAAAGTTCTGAGCGGACGAAGGTAGCAGCCCGCTCATTTGCAGATGCTGCAAAACATACTGACATTGTCAGAATTCCTATCAATCTGATAACGGGGCGAGCCATCTTAATAATTCAGTGCGCTTTTACTGACTCCGATAGAAGAATATATCGGATGTTTAATGGTAATGGTACCATCATAGCTTTCCCACTTTTGTGGAGATTCGAAATTGCCCGGCGCACTCAGCTTACCGGAGACTTTTATAGTCACTTCCTCATCGCTGAGCTTTAATATCTCGCCATAAGCTTCCTGGGACATTTTGGTTTCCATACCAACATCTGTTGTCTTCATCATAGAGAAATGAAATTTTATTTGGTCAGGGTTTTCTGCCAGCATGGTTCCTTTGAAAGGCTTGTGGCTGGCAAGATCCTGTCCTGTAAATCCCAGCAAAATACTTTGAGTAGCGTTTTCAGCTTCCTGAGTAACAGTAATAGCCAATCCTTCCTGCGTAGCAGTCACGGTTCCGATAGCAGTCCTGAAATTTCCCTGCAAATTTTTACCATTGAGCACAATATCCACTGTTGCTTCGTTTTTATCTGTCTGGTTTATATCTGTCACCTCTATATCTGAAACTCCTGTGATTTTTTCCAGAGCCGTTTCTGTTACTGACTTTGCCAGATCATTTTTCTTCTCTTCTATTACATTGCAGGCGGTGAGCATTGTAGCCCATCCCAGGCAAAGAATTTTTATTTTATAAATTTTCATCTTGAAATTTTTAATTACTGCTTCTGAACTGTATCAGTTTCCGACTGGTGTATATCCCACAGGATGGAAGCTATAGTTACCGTTTTCGTATCCGGTCATTCTGATAAGGAATCCACTTCCACTGATTTCGGTGATGATATAAGTAATACCATCTATATTGAGATAACCGAGATTCCAGAAGGCTACAGCATCGAACTTTCCTGCCTGAAGACAGACATCATCGGATGGTGCTAACCAGAATGAGCATTGTCCCATATCACATGGTCCGGTATATTTTACAGCCTCCCTTCCCGTATTGAGAAATGATTTTCTTTCATTTGTCTGCTTGAAATTCTTTTTAAAGTATTCCGAATTCCAGTCATCATTTTTCAGGTTAACTACAGATGTTCCAATAGGCATACTCATCTGCCATTTTTTACCTTCCGGATCTATTACATAGCTGATATACTGATAGTCTCTGAAAAATGAGTTAATTGTTATTCCTTCCATCTCCCTGTGCATCATTTTATAAGCTTCGTCCGGCATGAACGCTTCGCCTTTGCTGAGGTTCATAAAGAAATATCCATTTCCACCTCCCTCTTCTGACTGAATGAAATATGTTATTTTTTTGACCGGGTTGGGACAAAGTACGCATCCGTTTTGAGAAAGGTAAGTTCTCAGGTTAAAGCTACTGAGCTTTTTGGGTACACCTGCCCCTCCAAATTTCTGATGCAATTCCTGAACGGAGAGTCCGGATTCTTTTTCTGATGCACACTTATTTAGCACAAGGAGATCTCCCGGCTGTGCATTTTTGAAGAAATTCTGCTTTTGCAGCAGCTCATCTACCTGAGTATTATTGAGGTTTAAAATGCCCTCCTGACAGCCATTTTTGTCTGTGCAGATGACTACTTTATTTTGTGCATTTGCATGTACACTGAATAATATAGCCCAAATCAATAGTAAACGTTTCATATCTATTTCAGCTTTTCCTGAATAATTTTCTTTGCAACTTCAACAGATTTTTGCCTGTTGACTGATTCGTCGTTTCCGGCTTCTACCATTATCTGGAATTCCAGTCCTTTGTAAAAGACTTTCAGTTGTTTGTCCTTATTGTTCCAGACCGTATAATCTCCCACTCCCGGTACTTCATCATAGCTCAGACCTGCTCCCAAAGCAGTAGCAAGTCCTTTGGCTGACGAACTCTGCTCCTTAGTAATTTTACCATCGGATTCCATTTCCTTCATTTTGGTATTCATAGCTTTGTCAGCATTAGCTAATTCTTCGGCGGTAGGCATATGATAATTGTGCTTAAACTCTTTCAGTGTAGTGCTTCTAACCCATGATATTTCTACAAAATCATCTGTTGGGATATCCATGCTCCCTCCTGTAATGGGATTTTTAATAGATTTCTGACGGCCCTTTTTCCAGCGAAATGCCAGTGAATGCGTTGCCGGATTTTTGAGGGTCTGATTGTAATCTTTTTTTGCTTCAGCATCATTGTATCCGATCGCTTCGGATGCGATTTCCAATGTCAGCAGCTCGTCTAATTTGCCGGAGTATTTGTCAATGGATTTTCCAAGAGATTCATCTACTGCCTCATTCATCTTCCCAACAACGTCTGTATCCGACGATTTGGTTTCCCCACTGCAGGACAATGTTGCAACACTGATCATCATAATGCTCAAGTAACTTTTTGCTTTCATAATTATAGATTTATTTTTTCCAGAAATATCCTTTTACATTATACATCACACCGTCTGTGCCTTTCACTGCCGCATCCATTTCTCCAAAAATGCTGTAGTTGACTCCGTTGACGGAATAGTTATTTCTTAACACGACACTTCCGGATGCGTTGTCACCATCAAAAAATGAAGAGCTTGAAAAATAGGCTTCTGCGACTACTGACCTGATAGCCCCACTTTCCTGAAGTGACAGTGTATATTCATATAAAGTGTGTTCTTTGAACATGTTTTCTTCTGCCTTACCAATCATACCAGACGGAAAGCTGAATCTGAGATAAAAAGAACCTACGGAGGTATTGATTTGGTATTGTCTGTAAAAAGATTGATTCATCAGTTGACCGCTGCCCAATGTGACATAGGATCCGGTAATCGTCTCTGTTTTACCGCCACCTGTCACTTTAAATGAGCTACCTTCTTCAGTATTGATGACATAAGCAGGGGTTGGTTTTTCTCTGTTTCCACCATCTTTAGAGCATGCTGTAAAAAGTACAGCTGCCAAAACTAATGCTATTAAATATTTCATGATTGTTGTTTTAAATGTTATTGCCTGACAAATTCTACCCTTCTGTTATTGGCTTTACCTTCCGGTGTGGCATTAGATTCAACTGGTTCAGATTCGCCTTTCCCATCGGTTGTCAGTCCGGATGCACTGATACTAAATTCCCTGACGAGCGCGTTTTTTACAGATTCGGCTCTTTTTCTGGAAAGTGTAAGATTGGCTTCATCAGTTCCGTCACTGTCTGTATGCCCGATGATAAGTATATTTCCTGTAGTGGATCGAATAGCGTCTGCCGCTTGATTTAATGCAGTCCAGCTTTCAGGTTTGATACGGGAAGAATTGACGTCGAAGTAAATTGAATTGGTAACAAACTTTCCTTCCGATTTCATTTCGTTGGTAGCATCAGGTACGTTTCCGGCTACACGAATATTGCTTACATATATTCCATCACCCCACATATTGGTAGAAAGGATAAGATTGTATTGTGCTTTTTTAGGAAGCCCGTTCGGAAGATTGAGCATTTCCTTTCCATTTAGGTAAAGAATAATGTGCTTTCCGTTTCGGTAAATAGAAGCGCGGTTTACTGCTCCTGGATTCCAGCCGGATTTGAACGTAGTGTCAAACAACCTTTCTTTGCCGGAAATATTAGAATTGTACTCAGATTGTGCAGAAATATATACCACTTTTGTACTTCCGTGTGGATGTATATCCAGCTCTATTGAAGGTTCAGAAACCCAATACATATTGTATTCCTCCCGGTCATCTAATGCAACAAAATTTGTCCTGAAGCCACCTTCCATTTCAGACATCTTTTGCGGGTCAGCATAGAGGTCAAACTCAATAGTGAATTGTTCCGGCAGATTTTTAAAGCTATTGGGAAATACAAATCCTTTACGTGGCATTTTCAGCCAGTTTCCATTTGCTGCGGAAATGGTTCTGACATTGGGTCTTTCAAAATCTGCAGAAGGGTCGTATTCATATAAATGCCAGTTTGTATTACCAGAACCCAATCTTGCGTCAGCAAAATCTTCAAAGAACAATACATTTTTTCCGGCAACAAATTTTGAGCCTTCATATTCCGAGAAGTCAGTATCGTTACCTGATACAGGCGAGGTTGTTTTCACTTCCGGTAATGTTGGTGTAGTTTCAGATACTGTTGGTTCAGGTGATGACGGTTCTTTCTTTTTATCCTTCTTTTTAAAAATATTGCCGATTCCTTCTTCCAGCTTGTCCAGCCCCTTATCTACTCCTCTGTCCACCCCGGAATTGGTTCGCTGCTCGCCTTTATTTCTTATAACGTCTTTTGGATGAATGATCTGTGCATGTAAACTTCCTGTGTATAGAAATAAAATCCCGATGGCTGTTATGCAAAAACTTTTCATAGTCTCTTCTGATTTGTCACTGTTAGTGCCAGAAGCAGAAAAAGGTAAACATGAATAGAGAAAATTGTCAAAGACAATAGAAATCTACTATCACAAGAATTGCAATTTTTGAATTAATTTAGAACTGAAAAAATAAATAAGTGAAACGTGATGGAGATGAAATATCTGAACAAAGCTCACGAAATCAATTCGGAGAAAGCAATGAAAGCTATCTCAGAAAGGAAGTTGCCGATAGACTTGAAGAAGGCTCAGGAAGAAATTCTGAGAAACTCAGTCAACACGAAAAAGAAGATGCTGAAAAACGCATAGCATTCAATTATGCGAAAACAAAGGGTCTCTGGATAGAAAACTTTTACTCATTGGGGCATCCCATGAAAGGAGGCGGATATGAAAATACGCTTGCATTGAATCCTGAAACAGGATTTCTTTATAAAAGCAATAATCTCTTTAATTCGAACTTTCTTATCTCAATTCTTTTTAAACAGATTGAGATTCACAATCAATTATTTCCGGAAACATCATATCAATTGGTGGGATTTACCGGCATAGACAATGGTAATAACAGAGCTCCTTATGTAGAAGTCGTCCTTCAACAAAATTTTATACCGAATGCGATACAGGCTACTCAGGAAGATATAGCAACCTATATGAGCTCAATCGGTTTTGAGATGATGAATGAGACGACGTTCAAAAATCAACATTACATAATTTCGGATTTATTTCCTCGAAATGTTCTCAAAGACGAGAACAATACAATATACGTAGTAGATAATATCATCCGTCTAGACTGATTTTTTTGTTTACTTTCAGAGCAAAACTTCACTAAGTTGAAAGAAAGCGAAGTCATAGCAGCTATAAAAAGCGGTTCAAAAGAGGTTTTACAACGTTTTTATCTGGAAAACAAAGATGGATTTACTCAATTCATTCAGCAGAAGTTTTCTATTTCGAATGCTGATGCAGAAGATATTTATCAGGATGCCGTCATTGCTCTGGTAGAAAATATCCGAAAAGGTAAACTGGATGATTTGAAAAGCTCTCTGAAGACATATTTGTTTTCTATAGGGAAGTTTATGGCATATAAAAACTACAAACAACAACTGAAAATTTCACTGGCAGACACGGAATCTTTTCCCGAAGAACTGGAATGGATTGACACAGACAAACAGGATGAAAACGAAGCTGTCATCCGGCTTTTGCAGGCTAAGCTCAACGAAATGGGAGAAGGGTGCAGAAAGATTTTGATCTGGTTTTACTATGAAGGAAAAAAAATAGAAGATATCGTAAAGGCAGGGAATTATGCAGGCAAAGATGTGGTCAAAAGTCAAAAATCCCGCTGCCTGGCAATGCTCAAAAAGTTAGTATATGGAAAAGATTGACAGAGAAGTTTTATTGGAAAAATTTCTGAAGAATCAGCTCACTCAGGAGGAACGCCAACAACTGGATGTGCTGATGAACGAAGATATTTCTTTCAGAGAGCAAGTCCTTTTTGAGCAGAATGTAAAAAAGGCTATCACCCGAAATGAAAGAGAAGATTTGAAATCTTTTCTCCGGAATATAGATTCGTCCAAACAATCAAAACCATTCAAATGGAAAGCAGTTGCGGCATCATTTATCGGTTTTATGATGATTACAACTATTACATTGTTCCTGTTCAGAGATAAACCTGCCGAACAGCTGTATCTGAGCTACTACCAACCTTATCCTAATATTATTGCTCCGGCAGTCAGAGGAGCGGCTGATACATCATCTATTGCAAAAGCTTTTGAAGCTTACGATACAGAAAATTATATTCTATCTGCACCACTTTTTGACCAGCTGTACGAATCCAACAGAACATCTTTTGCTTTATTATATTCAGGAATATCTCATTTAGAAAACGGGCAGACAGAAACAGCCATCCAAAGGTTTCAGCAATTGAAAACCGAAGACAATGATTACAAAGATATCGCTCAATGGTATTTAGCTCTTACTTTTCTAAAAGACGGCAAAAGAGATTTTGCAGAAGAGCTTTTAAAAGATTTAGCAAAAAGAGATACGGAGTTTTCAGAGCAGGTAGAGGAGTTGCTGAAAGAGATATAAACGAGTTCATTTTCTTCTCCTATTTATCATCCATCCAGACAGTCCGACAAGTCCTGTTATTGCTAAAATCAGCCAGACAGGAAATGAAAAGGATTTCTCTTCTGTTTCCACGGTACCGTTTATTACGAAACCTGCCCAGAAATATGGATGTGATTTTTGAGGATATTTTTGCCGGAACTCCTTCTTTGCCTGAAATAGTGCTTCTGCAGGGCTGAGATTTTCCTTCAGTAATTCGTAAAATATTTTCATCAGGTCTGCCGTTTCTTTATCCGGAACTTCCCATAAGGAATGAATGGTAGCAGAAACCCCGGCATAAGTAAATGCCCTGGACAAGCTCATGAACCCCTCTCCGTTTTCAAGTAAACCATTGCCCGTATTACATGCGCTTAATATGACCAGCTGTGCGGGAATTTCCATCTGATACAGTTCACTGAAATACAATGGTTGCTGATGCTGAAAGGCAAGATAGGACTGCTCGTAATTATTGGTGTCCATGATGGCGTGCATCGCCAGATGAAATACATTGTAGGTGGAAGATGCCTGTATAAAGTTCTCTTTAGTAGCATTCTGTCCGGCAAATAACTTTCCCTGAGAAGTTTTCAGAATAGCATCTGCTTCTTTCTGAGCAAAAAATAATTTTTTCAAGTCTCCTTTTCTGGCTGCTCCGTTCTCCTGTTTGTATGCAGCATATTCCGGTGCAAATATGGCTATCTGTTTATGTTTTGCATGATTTCTTAGGCTGGATTGTATGTCCAGCATTTTAAGGGAGTATGCATAGCTGACAGATTTCACTGAGCTGAAATCACCAAAATCCAGTAAGCTCTCCATCGGTAAAAGATGCAGAAAATCTTCCATGACAAAAGTCAGCCGATTGCCACCTTCTATCTTTAAAGGAGCTAATAATTTCTGATAAAGAAGTTTAGCTGTTGTGTGATAATCTTTGTATAGTCCGCTCAGTTGGTAGTAATAATCAGTTACTATTTTTTTCAATTCCTCAGTATCAGAAAGCTGTATCAGATTCAAGGTTTTCTGACGTATCACGAATGCGAAAACGTGCTCCTCTCCCACTATATATCTTATCAGAATTTCGTCAGGTTTTAATTTCTGCTGAATATCTTTCAATTGAAAATTATCTGCTGAAAACTCCTCAAACTTTTGATTTTTCACTACAGGTTTCTGAGCTTTAGAAGTGTCTATTGATAAAAGAAAATCTTCATTTAACCTATCTTCTGCAAATCCCAGTACATCCGCATTTTTATCTAAAAACTTTTTCCAGAGATGCTGAGATTCATTGCTTTCTATTTTATTCAGGAGGTGTTCTACATTTTCTGTTTTTTGATCAAAAGCAGTTGCCAGCAAACCCTCTTTGATTTGTTTGGCTGACTCATCCAGCTCTTTATTGTAAAATCCTTTGAGGTAGTATTGATGAAACATTTCAGCTGCTATCTCATAAAAATTCGCTGCTTGTTGCAGGTCGGTTTTTTGCTTTGATTGCTCATACAATAGCTCATAAATTTTAGCTGACTTAAGCAAAATGGAAATGTGCCGGCAGGTATTAAGCTGGTTAAAATCTTTGTACCTCAGCTTTTGAATCGTCCATTTTTCTTCCTGAATTTTCAGCATTTTCCTGTACAATATTTCCTGCAGCTGGATACTTTGTAACTCCTGATTCAGGTGCATCAATAATTCCGATTTCAGTACGGTCAACATGAAAAAACTCAGACTGCCTGTTTCTTCCGGGAAAAGCTCCAATGCATTATCTACCTCCGCTAAAGATTTTTCATACATTTTCCGGTCATAGTACAACACACCGAAATTTGCATGAAATTTCATCTGTGAAAACTGACTGCTGATATAGGATTGAGAGCTTCTATAAGTTTTTTCAGATTTTGGATAATCCTGTAACACTTTATATTTTAAGCCAATAGCCTCTATACAGGCAAAAACATATCCTATGTAGGTTTCTTTAGCGGAAGCAGGTGTTTTTTGATATAAATTTTTCAGCTGAGACAAATAACTTTCAGCTTTTTCCGGATGGTTTGTCGCAAGAGCTACTTCTATATTGGCTTTCAAAAAATCATATGCAGCTTGCAGAACGGAGTCATTTTGGGTGAGTGATTCTACCGGTTGATTCCGTGAACTGACATATCTCGAAAAGTAGTTCTGATAAATCTGCAGATAATTCTGAGCTGATTTGATATCTCCGTATTCTATGTTGGTCGTAATCAGATTTTGCAGGACTATATTATTATAGTAAATATATTCAGGGCAACATGCGCTCCATGTCTGATACGCTTTTTTATAATTCTTCAAAACCTGGTGCATATATCCTGTTTCGCTGTATGCATAAGCCAGATTATTATAGCTCAGACCTATGGTGACAGGATTCCCGAAAGTTGAAGATTCCAGAATTCTTACTGCTTTTTCATAAAATCTGACAGTAGCTTCCTTATTGCCCATTAGACTATACATTCCACCTATATCGGAATACAATTGCCCATAGACCGCTTTTTCAGAAAGATGAATGTCCGGCAATTGAAACACATCCAGCGCTGTAGCCAAAACCTTTTGAATATCTTCTCCGGAATCATATAAGTAAAGATATCTTTTGTGATATAGCTGCATTAAAACAGTATTTGCTGCGGAATCTCTTTTCGTATTTTTCAGTAAGCGGATACCTTCCAAAATGTAATTCTGAGCTTCCTCTGACAATCCTTTTTTCTCAGAGTCCAAAGATTTTTTCTGTAAAAGGATGGCTTTTTCTATTTTTTCAGATTGGGCAAAAGCCGTTTCATTTTCTCCATAGCTAAAGAAAAAAATCAATAGGAAAATCAGCTTCAGGCATTTGCCATCCATCATAAAAGTAAAAATATGTACAAACTCCCGTTTTTATACAATTATAAGAGGAATCTATACACAACATTTTCTAAACGTCTATTTTTGAGCACATGACTCACGTTCCCAAAGTACAGATGGTCGATCTGAAAAATAATAAGTACTAATATGAAAAGTATAAAGAATCACTATCATGAATATGAATGAAATCCCAACAGTTGAAGATATTAGGAGTGTAGTTAAGCAAATTAACCTCTCCCAAATTCTTGAATATAACGACGATATTCCTATTGAAGAATATGTTGAATATGTATCAACCACAATTCGGGAAAAATTCAACTTTGAATGTGATCCATTATTAATATGGAGTAAGGAATCGTTTCCTTTTAGCTTGTACAGAGCTAGGGATTTTGATACGTTTACCAATATCAATTTAATTAGAGAGCATAGTTATCCACCAACAGACGTAACCAAAATGGGACGCTGTAATTTTCCAAAACATCCTGTGTTTTATAGTTCTAATAATCTCTTAACTGCTCTTATGGAATGTTTAAGAGGTAATGTTGTGCCTAATAAAAAATATTGTCTTTCAAAATGGCAATTAAAGAATGCAAATAAGAAAATAGTAATTCAAAATTTTTTACAAACCAATCTCCCTCCTGAAAATGATTTTAATGATATAAAAAATCTTTTCAAAGAAAACATTGGATTACCTTTTGAAAGAAGTTTCGGAAAACCTCTTGAATCAAGCCGAAAGGATGGACTAATAGAATATTTAAACTTTTTACATGATAGTTTTATACATGATAATAACTATTCTCTTTCGGCTACATTGTCACACAAAAACCTTTATGCGAAACATGATTTTAGGGCAGACATATTAATTTACCCTAGTGTTCAATCATCTTTAAGAGGCGTCAATTTCGCACTAAATCCTAATTTTGTTGAGCATAATGCATTTCTATCAAGATTATATGTGATAAGTGTAGGCGAATATAATACTAACACCTCCCGCATAAAATTTTGCATTTCCGAATTTGCAGAGGTGGTAGGAAGTAATATCATATGGAAAAATGTAAGTCCCCAAAACGAGTCTTACATGAATGCTATCAAAGAGGATTTTGAAGGGTTAACTCAAAATGAATTCTATAAAAATCAATGAAATGACGTACGTTCCCAACATACAGATGGTCGATCTGCAAAAGCAATATCAGAGATTATCTTCCGAAATAGACCGGAAAATAAAAGAATGTCTGCAATCAGCTCAATTTATTCAGGGACAGGAAGTCAGAGATTTTGAACAGGAATTAGGACAATATCTTTCATCTAAGTATACCATCAGCTGTGGCAATGGTACCGATGCACTGATGTTGGCATGTATGGCACTGGGGTTAAAAGCCGGAGACAAGGTCATAGTGCCGGGTTTTACCTATATAGCGAGTGTCGAGATTTTGAAGCTGCTGGGAATTGAACCTGTTTATTGTGATGTGGATCTCCAACATTTTATGATGGATGTAGATTTATTGAACGAAGCATACACGGCTGACTGCAAAGCTTTGATAGTTGTACATCTGTATGGTCAATCAGCAGAAATGGACTCTATTCTGCAATGGGCCAATGAAAGAGGACTTCTTATCATCGAAGACAATGCGCAAGCCATCGGAGCAGAATGCCTGATTGGCGGAAACCCAATATCTGCCGGGACAATTGGTTATATCGGGACGACTTCTTTTTTTCCGTCTAAAAATCTGGGAGCTTTCGGTGACGGCGGAGCGATTTTTACTCAGGACGAAGACCTTGCAAAAAGTCTGAAAATGATGGCCAACCACGGCCAATCCAGAAAATATATTCATGATGTCGTAGGTGTTAATTCCAGACTGGATACTATACAAGCGGCTATTTTAAGGGTGAAACTGGAGCATCTATCTGAATTTACAAATGCCCGCAGAGCGGTTTCCGATAGATATGATTTGCAGCTGAAATCTATTGCAGAAATTCAGATTCCGTACAGAATCTCTACCTCCACACACGTTTTTCATCAATATACCATTCGTTTGAAAGACAAAACGGCCAGAGATGCATTGCAGGAGTTTCTGAAAGAGAAACAAATTCCGTCTGTGGTGTATTATCCCTTGCCGGTTTATCATCAGAAACCGTACTATCAGGATATCTTTTTACCAAATACGGAAATGCTCTGTCAGCAGGTGCTTTCGTTGCCCATACATACAGAAATGACTGAGCCGGAGATTGATTATATTTGTGAAAATATAAAGCAGTTTTTTGATGCTGGAGCCTGATTATTTTAAGCACGAAAGTGCCATCATAGACCATGGAGCAAAAATTGGTAAAGATTCTAAAATCTGGCATTTCTCCCATGTGAGTGCAAGTGCGCAATTAGGCGAAAAGTGTATTCTCGGACAAAATGTTTTTGTAGGCAACCAGGTCACTCTGGGCAATCAGGTAAAAGTCCAGAACAATGTATCTATCTATGAGGGGGTTCAATGTGAGGACGATGTCTTTTTAGGCCCGTCCTGTGTATTTACCAATGTCATTAATCCTAGAGCTTTTCTGGAAAGAAAAAAACAGTTCAAGCCTACTATCGTCAAAAAAGGAGCGAGTGTTGGAGCCAATGCTACCATCATTTGCGGAAATACTATCGGAGAATATGCGATGGTCGGCGCAGGCAGCGTTGTGACAAAAAATGTTGCAGATTATTCTTTGGTAATAGGTAATCCTGCCAAACATCTTTATTGGATAAGCGCACACGGACACCAATTGAATTTTGACGAAATCGGTATTGCTGTATGTCCGGAAAGTAAATGGACTTATCAGAAAGTAAAAGACAAGGTTATACTTTTAGATTCAATTGCTTAAACTAGGGTAAAGGGTATAATCAATATGGCATCCAGAGAATGAGTAAACAAGTAAGAACAAAACAACCGTGACCAAAATCTCTGTGCGTTTCTGCGCCATTGACTTTGCAGGCTGGGTACCCACACGACGAGATGCTGACAAAAATTTCCACTTTTGTACGATACAGAATTTGAGCTTGTAAATTTCTCCTTGAGTTTGTATCAAACTAAAAGCTATGAATAGTTTTGGAAATTTTCAGCATCAAGGACAATGTGGGTCGCCGAAAAGTCGGCGCGATTCTTTTGGTCCTTTTCTTTTAAAGAAACAGGACAAGAAAAAATTGCTTCTACCATTGTTTTGTTGTTGTAGGTAAACGAACCAAACTATACAGTGAGGAGCACAAAACATGTTCATCACATCTCCAAATCCAAGAAAGTTGTGAAATTCTCGGATTCAGATCCAAAAAAGTTGTAAAACGGAAAACCATAATGACGACTTTAAGGTCATTACTCCGAAGAATTACGAAGAGTTTTTGCTGTGAGTGGAGGTCAAGTTTCTCTGAAAACACACCTCATAAAAATCTTTTACTGCCAGAAAACCACTTGAAAAGGATATTGCCTATAGCGTTAATGATGTCTTTTGAAGATAAATCATAATCATAATTTATTGATTATATTTACCAATAGTTGGGAGCAAAATATTTTTTGAATACCACTATACCCCTAAATTAAAAACTATGAAAAAGCTTAATGGACACTTTTTGATAGTCATTGTATTTTCAATGTCTATCTTTTTTACGAATTGCAAAAAAGACAAAAGCAATTCCACAAACACGATACAAAATGTAACCGGATATGCTCAAAAAGGGCCTTTCATCAACGGAAGTGCTGTGACCGTTTACGATTTACAGGCAGATTTATCTCCGTCCGGAAAATCCTACAATGCACAAATCACCGATAATAAAGGAACATTTCAACTGAATGATATTCCATTGAGTTCCAGTTATGCCTCCCTGAGAGTTGATGGCTTTTATTTTAATGAGGTTCTGGGACAGCAATCTGCCGCTCAGATTACATTGTATTCTTTGTGCGATGTTTCCGGAACAGGCGAATTGAATATCAATATTTTGACACATCTGGAGAAGTCTCGTGTCGAATATCTCATAAAAAATGGTCAGTCTTTTGAGGATTCAAAAATACAAGCACAGAGAGAAGTATTAGCTATTTTCAATATTGAAAAGGAGGATATAAAAATTTCTGAACAACTAAAAATCTCAGAAAGCGGAGACGATAATGGAATATTGCTGGCAGTTTCTGCAATTATGCAAGGTTATCGTACGGAAAGCGAAATGACAGAGCTTCTGTCAAATATCAGCAATGACATCATGACGGATGGTGTATTAAATAGTACGGTTTTAGGTTCTCATTTGATCAGCCATGCTGTGGTATTGGATACTGTATCGATAAAAAATAATTTAGCTAAAAGATATCGTGACATTGGAGCCACAGTGGATGTCCCGGATTTCGGCAAGTATATTTCAAACTTTATAGAAAATACCAATTTCGATGAAATATATTCTTTGTTTACCTATCCTGAAACCGGAGTTGGCGGAGAAAACATCTTGTCATTGTCTAAAACAAACTTCCTCTCCGGACCTGAAAACACAGTGAGCTTATCAGCTCATTCAGTAAAAGGAACTTCTCTTAAAATAAAGATCACATCGTTAAATGAAATCAATATGGGTTCAGAAAATGATGGTTTATGGGTTTATTACGTTGGCTCAGAAATCAATTGGCAAGTTTCAACATTACCTTATGGCGGGGATTCGCAAACATTTACCATGATTGAATCCGGAAAATCATCTGATATAAAAATGGCTTTTTCTAAAGGCTCATTTCTAATTGAATATTTTGAGATGAATTCAGCTGTTCCGACAAGAAGTAAAACAATTTTTTGTGATTAGCCCGATTTGTAATAATTACTACTTTCAGACACAAAACTTTTGTTGGTGCACTCAAATCAATTCGTGTGTTGTGAAAACAATAAAGGGGTTGATTGCATCTTGGGAAAGAGAATAGAAAGATGGAACTAGTAAAAAAACTGAGTCCCAAACGTCCGGATTTGTATTGAAAGATGAAAAAGAGCCAATAAAACTTTAAATTTCAGTATATGAAAAGATTTGCCATCATAGGAGTAGCCGGATACGTTGCCCCTCGTCACTTGAAAGCCATCAGTGATACAGGAAATATTCTGGTGGCTGCAATGGACAAAAGCGATTCCGTAGGCATATTGGACCAGTATTTTCCGGAAGCAGCATTTTTCACAGAATTTGAAAGATTTGAAAGATATCTCGCCAAGCTCAAAAATGAGGGTCAGGGAATAGATTATCTGGTCGTCTGTACTCCTAATTATCTGCACGATTCACATGTCAGATTTGGGTTAAGATTAGGTGCAGATGTCATTTGTGAAAAACCTTTGGTACTGAATCCTCATAATGTCTCGGCTATCGAAGAAGAGGAAAAACTAACCGGTAAAAAAGTTTTTACCATTTTACAGCTTCGGCTTCAACCGGTTTTGATAGCATTGAAAAAACAGCTGGAACAGCAAAACCAGCATCATCAGGTCAATCTGAAATATATTACACCCCGTGGAAAATGGTATCAATACAGCTGGAAAGGTGATGTCAACAAATCAGGAGGGCTGGCGACTAATATCGGTATTCATCTTTTTGATTTATTGATCTGGTTGTTTGGTCCGGTGAAAAACATGGATTTGCAAGTACATCAGACGGATAAGATGTCCGGTATTTTGGAATTAGAACAAGCGACAGTTCACTGGAACTTAAGTATTGATATAAATGACTTAAAAGATAGTTCTTTGAAAAGCTACAGATTGCTGGAAGTGGATAGTGAAAAAATAGAGTTTGACAATGGATTTCACGAACTACACACAAAAAGTTACGAAGAGATTTTACAAGGAAGAGGTTTCTCTGTGAACGATGTAAAACCATCCATTGAGTTGGTTAGCATATTGAGATAATATCTCATTGATGACCGTTATTATACAATGGAAATAAGATTAGATGATATAGAATCAAATAGAATTGTTAGAGATATAGAAAACAGTTTTTGTTTCAAAAGAGTAGATACTGAATATAAGCCAACGGTCGTAAAAGGACAATTTTTTAATAATCTCCTATTGGTTTTGATTAAATGAATGTATATAATTATCGTCTTTCAAAGTCGGATTGTTATATCCCCTAAAAAATACATTATTTGACATCGCAGCTTCCTTGTCGTTAATAGAATCTCCTATCAAAACACAATTTTCAGGCTTATATTCATAGGTTTCTAAAATGTTTTTGACCAACAGATTTTTAGGAGTAGGCGAGCCTTCAATAGTAATAAAATACTGATAAATACCTATTTCTTCACATATTTTTCTTAATTCATTTCCATCTGAGCCTGATACAATGTGCATTTTATACTTTTGATAATTATTCTTGATAAATAAAATGCTGTCTGTAATCAATAAAGCAGGATTCATCAGAGATGATAGCATTATTTCAGAAAACTTAGCTGCCCAAACTTGAATCTGGTTTTCTGTGACAGATTCTTTTCGAACTTCTTCAAAGAAATAACGAAATTTGACATATCTGGACAACCCGCCATTCTTACGATGAAATTCCAGTAAATCTTCTACTTGTGCTTTTGGAAATTCTGACAATACCCGCTCGAAACCAGTATCGCGTACAGAGTTCGAATCCATTATGACTCCGTCAAAATCCCAAAAAATCGTGTTAATGTTCTTCATTTAGCCTTTTTATAACTTTGTCTAGATCATAGCTAGTATCAACTGCAATAGATTGATCTGACATGTGGATCATGCGTACTTCGTGGCCCATCTCTAAAAATCTTAAAATTTCAATATCTTCAATGTTTTCAATTTGAGTTTTTTCTTTCTGATTAGCAAAGTCGGCCAAAACTTTTTTAGGAAATGCATAAATACAAACCTGTCTCCAGGCCTTTACAAAACTATCACTTTTATTGCCTGGAATCGGCGATCTGGACATATATAACAAGCGACCATCATTTCTGAATACAACCTTTGGAATTGTCCTGCTAACATAGTCTGACTCATTTTCAATTTCAGTGTATCCATTAATAATTTCTCCCGGATAAAGATGAATCGCATCAATTACCTTTAAAATATCCTGAGGATTAATTAAGGGCTCATCACCTTGTACATTAATATAATAGTCAAAATCATATAGGTTTGCTACTTCCGCCACTCTGTCTGTGCCAGTTAAGCATTCTTCTGAGGTCAATACTACATTGAAACCCAAATTTTCTGCATGCTCTACAATTAAAGGACTATCTGTAGCAATCAATAATTTATCTTGATCTACAGCTTTCAGACACTGCTCATACGTTCTTTGTAACATTGATTTCCCCAAAATATCTACTAATGGCTTTTGAGGTAATCTGGTTGATGCTATCCTTGCTGGGATTATTACTAAAAACTTCATGTAATTGAATAGATGGACTGTTGTTCAATCATTTTATATGCTGTTGGTGTCAGACTTGAACATTTGACACCTTTATTCACTAACTTGGTAAATAGATACTCATTTTCCGCCAAAAGCTCTTGCTCTTTTTTCCCTACTAAAGTGTTTGAATATCCATCGTAACCAACTAATTCAACTGATTTGATGTCTAATTCTACTATAGTCTGTAATGCAATGGCAGTATGGGAATCACAATACTTATCTGAAAATGAGACCTCTTTTAATTCATAAGCATTTTCTTTTAATGTTGAGGGGATATAGGTGCCCATCTTTCTTGGGAAGGGGGGTAATACGCATATTGTATTATCAGGAATTTCTCCGCAAAAAACATCTTCCATTCTGTGTCCTTCATTTCCTACCAAACAAAAAATCTGCTTATTAGGAATAGATTTATAGGCCATAGCATTTTTGGAACTAGCGTGGATTACTAACAATGCAGGATTGGATTCCAGGTATTTTTTGATAGCAGTAGAATGTTCTATAGCTGTAGAACCACCACCAACAATAACTGCTTTAGGATATTTTCCCCTCTCATTTGTACTAAAGGTTGACAATTTCTGATTGTCCTGAACTCCCTTAGACTGATTGTTAAGGGCTCTGATAATGCTATTAAAGGAATAATATCTTTTACCGACCCAATCCATCACTTCTTTCTGTGGTAGCGAATTAGCACCGGAGACCATATATGGTAAATTTGTCCCCCATTCGTACATATTTTGAATTTTTGTAAATGTATCTACGGTTTTAGATAAATCATTAAAAGGAAAATTTAATTTTCCCTGACTGCTCAAAACAGTTAGTAATAACTCTGTCTTCAGATTACCTGCACCTCGACCCATTCCTGTAATTGTACAATCCACAATATCCACACCCTGCTCAATCGCTGTCAATGTATTGATCAATGCTAATTCTAAATTATTATGGCCGTGGAAACCAATAGGCACATCTGTCTGTGATTTGACTAACTGATAGATATTTCTTACATCCTCAGGAAAAACACCTCCATAAGAATCAACCATATAAAAGTAATCACAAACTCCATTTACTTCTTTAATCAATTCTAAGAACTCTTTGTTTTCTTTCCACTTAGACATGTACATCACATTGAACCCAACTTCAAATCCCATGTTTTTTACTGCTGCTGCTAGCTTTAGTGCTCTAGAGAAACTTTTTGGGTCAATAGCAATACGCACCATATCAATCAAACCGACACAAGGGGTTAATAACTCGTAAACGTCTGTATCTTTTATGTCTTTTTCATTAAGAATGATGACCAGTTTTTTGTTAGAAACTGTTCTTATTTTTTCTAATAGATATTGGGGGCAATAAAAGTATTCTCCTAAATATCCTTTCAACTTTACAGAACGATAACCAAACTCTATATAATCAATTGGCAGTTGGTTTAAAGAATCTAAATATACCTTTACATCATCCCAATTAAAATCCCAATTTGTATAATAACCGCCGTCTCTTAGTGTACAATCTAATATCTTCATCTTTAATGAATTTCGAGTCAAATCTAATGTTTTTTTGTAGTAAATCAAAAACACTCTAACCTTCATTCAAAATTTGAAATAGTTAACTAAAGTCATATAATATTTTTACAATGAGCAATTTATAATTAATTATTTAATTTAATTGATTTTTAGGAAGTCATTATATACCAGTTAAAATGATATCCGGCAGCAGGAAATGTGGTGTCATCAAATCTCAAGGACAAGCGACAAATATTGATATTCATTTATTTGATTAGGAAAGTCAGACAGACAGAACTTACTCAATGCCGGACAGATAAAATGTTTGGTATCCTGAATAGGAGCTTAAGCATGGGCACCCATTTTAGAGATACTACTTATGTGAAGCTAAAGAATGTTCGGAGAAGCTGATGAATACATGTGGTATTGTTAAACGCATAATATGGGTGGATGCCTTTCACAAGTGAGGCTGGATTAAGAAGAACTAAATTAACCTGAGTTTGATTCATCCGAATCGAAATCAGATTAATATACAAAAGATCAGTTTTTAAATTTTCTTACGGCTTCTTCTAAAGTAATTTTTTGGGTATATGTTTCATTTGTTAATGTAGACGTATTATAAATTTCTACGCCCTTCTCTTTCAATGCATCGGTCAAATCTTTGAGATTGTTCATCATTTTTTCTAATAATGCATTGTCTACCAAACTTCTTTCATAACTTCTGTTCTCATCAAAATGTGTAGCAGCACCTGTGTAATTTAAATCTACGCCTATTAGCACAATCCTTTTAGCACCCATATAATATGCTAATTGTATTGCGGAATATATAATAGAATATCCGATTTGTATATTCCCATTTATCTTGTGACCATCTAACAGGTCCTCTTTTTTCCAATCCGTATCTCTGAATATCCCATATGTTTTGGGAATAATCAATAAGTCTTTTTTTGTAAATGACTGATTCCAAAGAAATTTTAATAATAGTATTGGTCTTCCGTATACTGTTCTCAATGAGAAATCAAAAAGATCTCTATCCACTTTTTTCATTTCCTCTATTCTTCTTGTATCCTGCGCAAAAGAAATGGAAAATCCAGGTTTACATTTGTCTAATATTTTGTAAGAAAAATTTGTCAATATTACATTCTGTCCATTTAATAAAGACAGATCCATTAAATTCATTGAAGGCCCTCCGCCTACACAATAGATTGTACTATCTTTTTTAGAGTTTTCTAATTCATTTAATTTCTTTCTTGGAGTAATGATGTGAGCTACGACTAATGATACATAATGTATAATTATTTTGATTACATCTTTTAAAAAACGATTCATGTTATTCGTAAGTTAATATATTGATATTCATATTTATTATTTGCCGGCCCGGCTAAATTTACCCAATTCTCAGTGACAGTTATTTTACTACAGCAATGCTAACTAAAAATTATTAAACTGACGCTTAGATATTTATTTTTCTTCAGTAGTCTTACTCTAAAAATAATTACAGATTTTTAATTAGCTCTCTTCACTCAGACTTTTACATTATGTAAGATCTAACATTAGATCCCGTTTTTCATCGTCATTGTCAGTTTTATGCCCTGAAGAATACATTGAACTATCATAACACCATATTGACTAAATGGGAAGCAATAGAATTTAATAATGGATTTCACGAATTACACACAAAAAGTTACGAAGAGATTTTACAAAAGAGAGGGTTCTCTTTGTGAACGATGTAAAACCATCCATTGAGGTGGTCAGTAGATTGAGATAATATCTCATTGATAACCACATATAAATATTGGGTAATCCTAAAGGATTTTATAAAATATCGTAATTTTGACAGTTTAAAATAGATTCGAAAAGATGAATTTAGCAGGTAAAAAGGTTTTAATAACAGGAGCAGATGGTTTTATTGGCTCACATTTGACAGAAGAATTAATCAGACAAGGATGTCAGGTAAGGGCATTTGTATATTATAATTCATTTAATACCTGGGGTTGGCTGGATACTTTACCGGCAGAAACACTTTCTAAAATTGAGATTTTCTCAGGAGATGTCCGTGACCCGAATGGTGTCAGAACTGCGATGAAAGATATAGAGGTTGTATTTCACCTTGCTGCTTTGATCGCAATTCCATTCAGCTACCATTCTCCGGATTCTTATGTAGATACCAACGTAAAAGGAACTTTGAATATCGTTCAGGCTGCCAAAGATTTGGGAGTAGAAAGAGTATTGGTAACTTCTACATCAGAAGTATACGGAACAGCACAGTTTGTACCGATTACAGAACTTCACCCGCGTCAACCGCAATCCCCGTATTCAGCTTCAAAAATCGGAGCGGATTGTATCGCAGAGTCTTTTTACAGAAGCTTCGGAACTCCGATTACTATTGTCAGACCATTCAATACTTATGGACCAAGACAATCTGCCAGAGCTGTTATTCCTACCATCATTACACAATTATTGAATGGTTATGAAGAGATCAAGTTAGGAGATATTACACCTACCAGAGACTTGTTGTTTGTAAAAGATACAACGAGAGGTTTTTGTGCTATTGCAGAATCAGATGAACTGGTCGGCCAGGATTGTAACATTGCTACCAACTCAGAGATTACTGTTGGCGATTTGGCACAGAGCATTATCGACCAGATCAATCCGAATGCTAAGATCATTACGGATGAAGCGAGATTGAGACCTGAGAAATCTGAGGTATTCAGATTATTTGGCTCCAATGAGAAAATCATTGAAAAAACTCCCTGGAAACCACAATATACATTGGAGCAAGGTATTGCAGAAACTATTGAGTGGTTCAAAAGCCCTCAGAATTTAGCAGGATATAAGGCAAATATCTATAATGTCTAGACACATAGAAACAACCGAAATTGTTCAGTTTATTCGTTCCACTTTCAGAGAACCTGAAGCATTCATTCCATTGCATGCACCATATTTTGGAGGCAACGAAAAAAAATACGTAACAGATACCATTGAATCTACTTTTGTTTCTTCCGTCGGTGCTTATGTTAACCGGTTTGAAGATATGATGAAAGAAATTACAGGAGCCAAGTATGCCATAGCAACAGTCAATGGCACTACAGCACTACATCTTTCATTGCTGATGGCAGGAGTGGAGAGAGATGAAATTGTTGTTACACAAGCTTTGACATTCGTAGCCACAGCAAATGCCATATCACATGTAGGAGCTGTTCCTGTTTTCGTAGATGTCGATTTGTATACAATGGGGCTTTCTCCGGATGCTCTTTCTGATTATTTGAAAAATCACACCTATCAGAAGGAAGGAAAAACTTTCACAAAATCTACCAACCAAAGAATAGCGGCAGTGATGCCAATGCACACATTCGGACATCCTGTAAAAATTCAGAAGCTGGTAGAAGTAGCCAATCAATACGGAATTCCTGTGGTAGAGGATGCAGCGGAATCTTTGGGAAGTTATGTTGGCATACAACATACAGGAACATTCGGATTAGTAAGTGCATTCAGCTTCAATGGAAATAAAACAGTTACTTGTGGAGGTGGAGGTGCATTGATTACCAATGATGATAAAATCGGTATTCGGGCTAAGCACGTTTCCACTACGGCTAAAATTCCGCATCCGTATGAATTTTTTCACGATGAGATAGGCTTTAACTACAGAATGCCCAATCTGAATGCAGCATTGGCTTGTGCTCAGCTGGAACAACTGGAAGAAATTCTGCGTGCAAAAAGAGTACTGGCAGGGAAATACATAGAACTTTTTGCAGGGACAGATATTACTTTCAAAAAAGAACCCGAAGGAACCAACAGCAATTACTGGCTCAATGCAGTTCAGCTCAAAGATCTGGATGCAAGAAATGAATTTTTAAAGTCCACTAATGAAACCGGTGTTATGACTCGTCCTATCTGGACACTGATGAATAAATTGCCGATGTTTCAAAATTGTGAACATGACGGGCTGACTAATTCTATCTGGCTGGAAGACCGGATAGTAAATTTACCAAGTAGCTATATCTCTGGAATATGACGAAACTTATCTTGATAGGAGGAGGAGGTCATTGCAAATCATGCATTGAAGTCATTGAATCTACAGGTGAATTTGAGATAGTAGGAATTCTGGATATTCCTTCAAAAAAAGGAGAGAAAGTACTGGATTATGAAGTGATAGGTACTGATGAAGATATTCCACATTTTATTGCCAAAGGCATACTTCACTATTTCGTCACTTTGGGTCAGATACAATCTGCTGTTGTCAAGAAAAAAGTATTTGAAAATATCTATAAAAATAAGGGTGTTTCACCTGTCATTATAGCCAGGAGTGCATTGGTCTCAAAAAGAGCAGAGATTGGAGCCGGAACAATCATTATGCATGGTGCTATAGTCAATGCAGATGTAAAAATCGGAGAAAACTCTATCATCAATACAATGGCGAATATCGAGCATGATATCAATATCGGAAATCATGTACATGTTTCTACCGGGGCAATGATCAATGGCCAGGTAAATATTGGCAGTGAAGTATTGATTGGCAGCAATTCTGTTATCAGAAACGTCATCAATATTTGCGATAATGTAGTGATCGGAGCAGGCAGTGTGGTAACAAAAGATTTAACAGAAGCAGGAACCTATGTGGGCAATCCTTTGAAAAAAATAAAGTAATGACCCAACGAACTATCATTATAGCGGAAGCAGGAGTCAATCATAACGGAAGCATTGAAAATGCATTCAAACTGGTAGATGCAGCAGTAGATGCAGGCGTGGACTATGTGAAATTTCAGACTTTCAAAGCAGAAAAACTGGTTTCAAAAGATGCGAAAAAGGCAGAATATCAGATTCAAAATACAGGCGACACAGACAGCTCACAATTCGCAATGCTTAAAAAACTGGAGCTTTCTCCTGAACAGCACGAAGAATTGATAAAATACTGTAATCAGAAAGGTATTCAGTTTTTCTCCACAGCATTTGATCTGGATTCTTTACAATATTTAAAAGATATTGGATTAGATCTGGTAAAAATCCCTTCAGGAGAAATCACCAATTATCCCTATCTGAAACTTGCCGCAAAATTGTTTGACAGAGTTATTCTTTCCACCGGAATGTCCACAATGGAAGATATTTCGGCAGCCGTTCAGGTATTTTTGGAAAAGGGAATCTCTATTGAAGACATTACTATTCTGCATTGTAATACAGAGTATCCTACTCCTTTTGAAGATGTCAATCTCAAAGCAATGCTTTACATAGGTGATAAATTAGGGACTTCTATCGGATATTCCGACCACACTTTGGGTATCGAAGTTCCGGTAGCTGCAGTTGCATTGGGAGCGACCATGATTGAAAAACATTTCACACTGGATAAAACAATGGAAGGTCCTGACCATATTGCTTCTTTAGAACCTAAAGAATTAAAGAATATGGTGACTGCAATCAGAAATATTGAAAAAAGTATTTCCGGGTCAGGTATTAAAGAGCCATCTGCTTCCGAAATGAAGAACATTGCAATAGCAAGGAAAAGTATAGTGGCTTCAAAAACCATTGCTAAAGGGGATATATTGACAGAGGAAAATATCACTACTAAACGCCCCGGCTCCGGGATCAATCCAATGAAATGGAACGAAATTATCGGAAGAACAGCTCAGAGAGATTATTTTACAGACGATTTGATTGTAGATGAAAAATAAAAAAGTTTGCGTCGTCACGGGCACAAGAGCCGAATATGGCCTTTTGTATTGGGTTATGAAAAAGGTTCAGGAAGATGCTGATCTTACTTTGCAAATTTTAGTAACAGGCGCACATCTTTCTCCCGAATTCGGAAATACTTATCTACAGATAGAAAAAGACGGTTTTACCATAGACAAAAAAGTAGAAATTCTTTTATCAGGAGATACACCGACAGCCATCAGTAAGAGTATGGGATTAGGTTTAATTTCTTTTTCTGAAGCTTTTACAGATTTACAGCCTGACATCATCTTATTATTAGGGGATCGGTACGAAATCCTCGCAGCAGCAACTGCCGCAATGAGTTGCAGAATTCCAATCGCTCATTGTCACGGAGGAGAAACTACAGAAGGAGCAATAGATGAGTCTATCCGTCATGCTGTAACTAAAATGAGCCATTTGCATTTTACATCTACGGAAGCTTATAGAAAGAGAGTTGTCCAGCTTGGAGAACAGCCGGAGTACGTACGCAATGTAGGTGCCTTGGGAGCAGAAAATATCCTGAAATTACAATTACTCAATAAAGAGCAGTTTGAAGAAAGTATAAATTTCAGGCTGAATAAAAAAAATCTTCTGGTGACCTATCACCCGGTAACTTTAGAAAATAATACTTCCGAAGAACAGGTTCTGTCATTACTCAATGCATTAGATCAAATAGAGGACTGCCATATCATCTTTACCAAAGCGAATGCTGATACTAATGGGAGAATTATCAATCAGATGATTGATCAGTATGTAGCAAACAACCCTGAAAAATCGGTATCCTTTACTTCTTTGGGTCAGTTAAGATATCTATCGGCAATTCCTTTAATGGATGCCGTAGTTGGTAATTCTTCCAGTGGAATCATTGAAGTTCCTTATTTTAATACACCCACCATCAATATAGGAGATCGGCAAAAGGGACGGATCAGTGCGCCTAGCGTCATACATTGTGGAACAAATGAAGGAAACATTGCCGATGCTCTCGATACAGCGTTTTCTGAGGGATTCAAAAAATCTGTTCTTAATCAGGAAAATCCTTATGGCAAAGGTCTCGCGTCTGATACAATAATAAAGGTTTTGAAATCCATTGATACAGAATCTCTATTAAAGAAAAGTTTTTACGATATTGAATTTAAATTATAACAATAGCATAGAAATATGTCCATGATAGATATAGAAAAACATATTATACTTGAAAATGCAGATTTGAAAACAGCTTTGTCTAAGCTGAATGATTTAGGCCTGGATGCTATTCTATTCGTAGTAGATAAGAATAAAAAACTATTGGGCTCGCTGACGGATGGAGATGTAAGACGTGGGCTGCTGAAGCAGTTTGATTTTAACACTCCCATATTGCAGTTCTGCCAGAAGAATCCTGTTTTTATCAGGGACGGACATGAACTTACTCAGGAAATTGAATCCTTTAAAAAGAGAAAACTAAAAGTTATTCCGATTGTCAATGATGATTTTCAAATGATTAGTATCCTTAACTTTCGGTTCAGAGAAAACATTATACCTGTAGATGTAGTATTAATGGCTGGCGGAGAAGGTAAAAGGCTCAGACCACTAACAGAGAATACGCCGAAACCGCTATTAGTAGTGGGGGAAAAGCCAATTATCGAACACAACATTGATAGATTTATTAAGTATGGTGTAGATAATATTTACATCAGTATTAATTATCTGGGGGATCAACTGATGAATTATTTCAAAGATGGAAGTCAAAAAGAAATAAACATCAAATATGTGAAAGAAGATAAACCTATGGGAACTGTCGGATCTGTTTTGCTGATCGATCAGTTTAAGCACGATGAAATCATCATCATGAATAGCGATCTTCTTACCAATATTGATTTTGAAGATTTTTATAATTCATTCAAGCAAAGCAACTCGGATATGGCAGTAGCGGCAACATCATATTTTGTAGATGTTCCGTATGCAGTACTGGAGGTCAATGAGCAAAATCAGGTGAAATCTTTAAAAGAAAAACCGAGATACACCTATTATTCTAATGCCGGAATATATATTCTGAAGAAAAGCTTACTGGATTTTATTCCAAAAGATACATTTTTTGACATTACGGACTTGATGGAAGTTATTTTGTCAAAAAATCTTAAACTTTTAACCTATCCTATTACAGGATACTGGTTGGATATCGGTCGACATGAGGATTACAAAAAAGCACAGGATGACATCAAACACTTAGATCTATGAAATCTGTTTTAGTCATTATTCCTGCAAGAGGGGGCTCTAAAGGAATCCCTTATAAAAACATAAAACCTCTTAATGGCAAACCTTTGATATATTACACATTGGATCTGGTCAGAGATATCTTTTCCAATGATGATATCTGTGTATCTACTGATGACGAAAAAATTATCAAAGTAGTAGAGGATTATGGGATAAATGTCCCATTTGTCAGACCGTCAGAGCTTTCATCTGATACAGCAACCTCTTTGGATGTAATTTTGCACGCTTTGGATTTTTATCAAAAACAAGGAAAATCCTACGATTTCACTTTATTGTTGCAGCCTACTTCTCCATTTAGGACCAGAGGTCAGTTGGCAGAGTGCTTAAGAAGAATAGGAAAAGAAGATTTTGAAATGATTGTTTCTGTAAAACTTACAGATGCCAATCCATATTATGTGCTGGCAGAAGAAGATGAAAACGGTCTGCTCAGAAAGTCCAAAGAAGCTATCTTTAGCAGAAGACAGGATTGTCCGGATGTATGGGAATATAATGGAGCTTTTTATCTCATCAACAATGCTGTTCTCAGGAAAAAGAATAGTCTCGCTCTTTTAGAAAAGAAAAAATTTGTCATGGATGCCATTCATTCGATAGACATTGACACCCCTTTGGATTGGGTGATCGCAGAAAGCATACTCAAAGAAAAATTAGTATAATGAAAAAGATAATAGCGATTATTGGTGCCGGACAATTGGGTAGCAGACACCTTCAGTCACTGGCTGTCTTAGACAAAGAACTATTCGAAATATTTGTTTTTGATACCCAAAGATCCTCTTTGGATATAGCGTACCAAAGATACTGTGATGTCAGCCGAGACAGCAGCCCTGAGGTTTTCGTTACAGATGTTTTTCAGGAATTACCCAAAGAGATATATACGGTTATTGTTGCTACAAGCTCTATCGTAAGACGAAAAGTAGTAGAACAGTTATTGGAGTATGCACAGGTAGAATTTTTAATTTTAGAAAAGTTTTTATTTACTCGTTTAGAAGATTTTTCTGATGTCGAAAAGCTCTTAGAGCAGTATCAAATAAAAGCATTTGTCAATACCCCAAGAAGGACTTTTGAATTCTATAAAAAAATTGCTGTAAAAATCGACTTCCCTTTCCAGATGGAAGTAGCAGGCTCACAATGGGGATTGGGGTGCAATGCTATTCATTTTTTAGATTTATTTTTTTATCTGAATCAGTCAACCTCTTTTGAGGTGATTCCAAATCTGGATGAAGAAGTATTTTCCAGTAAAAGAGATGGTTATATAGAATTTACGGGGGCTTTTATTATGAAAGACGATAAAAAGAATACTTGTCAGATTACGTCTTTTAAAGAAGGTAACCTTCCGGTAGTGGTATCTCTAACGGATAGTAAACAAAAGTGGACGATCCATGAGAACTTAGGGATAATAAGAACTTTCGAGATGACTGATACAGGATATGGTTATCAGGAAAGCGCTATCAGAATTCCATTCCAAAGTGAAAGTACTGCAAAAATTATTACTGATCTTTTAAATACAGGCGACTGTATGATTACGAACTATAAAGATTCAGCTTATTTACACCAAAAGCTTTTAGTGAAATATTTAGACCAATACAGTGCTTTCTTAAATCAAAAAGCAGATTCATGTCCTATCACTTAAAAGTACTGATAGTCGGAGCAGGAGGAATGTCCCAGGCATATCATAAAATTCTGAAGTCAATGGGAATTGAACCGGTTGTAGTTTGTCGCACGCAGAGTACTGCTGATGAATTTCACGAGATAACCGGAGGAGTAGCATTGTCCGGAGGTTTGGATAAATGGCTTTCCGAAAACAAATTAGATGAATCCTGGAAAGTTATTATAGCCACCCCTGTTGAGGTTTTGGCGGAAAATATCACCTCATTGCTGAAAAATGGAGCAAAGGATATTTTAGTAGAAAAACCGGGATTTCTGAAGCTGTCAGAAGGACAACAAATTCTAAAATTGCAAAATGAATATGTTGCAAAAGTCCATATCGGCTATAACAGGAGATTTTATACAAGTGTACTGGAGGCTGAGAAAATTATAGAAAATGACGGCGGACTGAAATCTGTGCATTTTGAATTTACTGAATGGGCACACGTGATTGCTCCACTGGAAAAAGGAGCAGGTGTAAAAGAGAAATGGTTTCTGGCCAATTCTACCCACGTAGTAGATCTGGTATTTTATTTGACTGGTCTTCCGGTAGAATATAGTTTTAAAGCTTTTGGAACGCTGGACTGGCATCCTTCTGCTTCTGTTTTTGTCGGCTCTGGTATCACAGAGAAAAATGTAACCTTCTCATATCATTCCAACTGGGAAGCACCGGGCCGATGGGCGATAGAATTTATTACAAATCAACATAGGATATATCTGAAACCTATGGAAAAATTAAGCATTCAGGTCAAAGGAAGTGTTGCTGTCAATGAATTTAAGATGGACGATTCTTTAGATATAGATTACAAGCCGGGGCTCTACAGAATGGTAGAAAGCTTTTTGTCGGATGAATATTCCAGACTTGTCAGTATAGAAAAGCAAATACAACTTTATCGGATTTATAGTGAAATTGCCAACTACGAAAACTAAATCATGAGAAAGAAAGTTCTGTTAGTGTGGTGGTATGACAGGAGAGATTTGATTGCTCCATACCTTGAAATGCAAGATGATATTGAATTTACAGTCTTGTTTTACAGATTTCCTGAGCAGGAGGACAAATCTATGGCAGATACACTACCTTTCAAGAGAATTTATTGGCTGGACTATCATTCTCCGTATGAAATTTTAAATGATGTAAATCCTGATAAGATTTTACTTTTTAGCAATTTCGGGATTTTGACAGTTTCATTGATTGTTGCTGCCAACATTCGAAAAATAGAAACATCCTATGTTTCACATGGCCTGAGAAGCGAATTAAAAGATATACTGAAAAACCAAGACACTCCACAGACTATTCTAAGATATCAAAAGGACAATAAGTACTATACAAGTAAAAAATGGCATACGCTTTTGTTCTTATTTATGACGATTTCAATAAGAAATCCCAGGACGATAAAGCTTGTAATGGTTCTTTTAAAAGCAGAATACAAATTCAGCAAGGACTATGAAAAGTTAATCTATATACAAGACCCTCTAAGAAAAGTGAGCTCATATTATCTGTTTGCTCCGGAGAATGCTTTAATGATACATGATCTGGATCATCCCGATCCTTCAAAAATAAAATATACAGGACCCTATACCTTAGATAAGATATTTAGTGATTTCAAAAATATTGTTCCTAAAGAAGAAGATTACTGGATTATTATTGATCAGCCTATTTTAGGATTTGACTTTAACAAGCGCATTGATTTATATAAAGAAATTGCCTTAAAGGCTCAAAGCGAAGGCAAAAAATTATACATTAAGATGCACCCAATGGACTATGATAATGAGACAGAGAATGATAGTAATATTATTTGGCTGAAAAACATAGATAATATTGGAGAACTAATAGGAAAATCATCAGGGGTCCTCGGATATTATTCAGCTTTACTATTACCGGTAATAGTATACAAGAAATGTATTTTGTTCAACATTAACGCAAATATATTTGTAGAGAAATGGAACAAACTGGGAGTCATTAAATTACTTGATTTACACAACTTTAAGATTGACGATATAGAATTTAGTAGTTTTAAAATTGATGAAGCTTCACGAAGAAGTTATATAGAACAATTCATCGTGTATACTGACGGAGAATGCCAAAAGCGTCTGGAATCGTTTATTCTGAATTAACTAAATCTTTTACAGCCTTTTTAAAAACAGGTGCTTATTTTCAACATACAATCTGTAAATTCTGACACCCAAAAGTGAAATTACTAAGGCCAATAGGATACCCAGATAAGAATAATGGGTCAGAGTAGGCTTAGCCGGAATAAGAATGTACCAAAGAGTAACATATATGAGGATGATTGCGGTAGTCGCATACTCATAGAAAAAGCTATAGTGATTTTCCTGATATAGCTTTTTGTTTTTTAACATTACTACAGTAGTCAGCATTTGAATTGCCTGTATAATGATTCGTGCTATACACACTCCTATTAGTCCTGCAAAATTGATAAGTCCTATTAAAAATAAGACAGTGAATATTAATGTAATAATATTGATCACAGGGAGGAAATTGGATTTTTTGTGATAAATAATATTGACCGTATAAACGTTATAGAATATTCTAAATAAATAAGCGACAGATAGGAGAGGAAAAAAGTACGCTACTTCTTTAAATGAATCATTGATAAAAAGTAGAATTCCAAAAGTTCCCAACACCGTAATACCTATATTAAATAGTATCCCAAGCAATATATAAACCCTGTACAATGCTAAAACATTCTTATCGTATGCAGTATTACCTTCCTGTAAATATTTAAAAATCTGAGGGTTTAAAGCGGATGCGAGCGCATTAATAAATATTTCATTTACACTTGAGATAAGAAACCCAAAACTATAAAGCCCCAGCAATTCCAAGTTAAAAAATCTTTCCACCGCATACTTATCTGCCTGTCCCAGAAACGAATTCAGGAAAAGATAAGGAACCAAGGGTAATCCAAATATTATCAGCTTATTATTTATACTTTTTATAAAGTATATTTTGTTTTTATGGTAATATATGCAAATGTATAATACAACAGGAACTGCTAGCCCGATTAATCGTCCATATATACTTCCCTTTGCTTTTAAATCCAATATAACAACACCAATGTAAATGCATAATGCCGCGAAAAGGAAGTATGCGATAGACCAGAATGCAAATTTTTTTGCGTTCTCGCTATTACGAAAATAACTTAGGGTAAGTGTCTGGATGATACTTAAAAATGCAATAGTAATTGAAAAAAGGCCATATTCCCAATATGTAAAAACATCATTTTTAAAGATAATTTTGAAAAACCAGGAGCCAATCAGACTAAATAATAACATTATGGACAGGCTGGATGCAACTATACTGATTATTGAAGTTGAATATAGCTTTTGCAGTTGTGTGGGATCTTTATAGGACTCGTAAAAGTACCTGTTGAATGCTCCGTTAACTCCAATACCTAATATATTTCCAAAAACACTCTGGATTAAAGCTGACTGTGCAATTAATGCATAATCTGAGGAACTCAGATGATTGGAATAAATAGGAATTAAGATAAAATTTATTGCGGGACTTAAGAATCCGAGGACAATATATATGATTGAATTAATTAAAATTTTTTTTGAGCTTGTCATCTAATTTCTATTATTGAACTTTGAGTTCGAAGAGTCAAATTTATTCATTTCGTCCATTTAGTTATGAATTTTGTGAAGTGGGACGACAGAATGCATAGACTGTTAAAAATATAAATTACCTATTTTGCTAATTGTATGTTGTTTTGGCTTTTGTCTTGCATTTTATTCAGAAATCGTACAGAAGGCTTTTCTATAAATATGTATGACAGATAACTAAAAAATATTATTACCCCAATTAAGATGGCAAATAAGAAATACTCAAGCGAAGTCGGGAGATTGTATGGAAGTATTTTCTTGACAAAAAAATTCAGTATCGGCAAGTGAATCAGATACAGGGAATAAGAGATATTACCCAATACAATCAATGGCCGGAAAATCTTATTGTCGAATAACGGCTCTGCCCCCAGTAGTGTAATGATAAACAAGCAAGAAAAAATACCTACAAGAAAGTCATACAAAAAGGTTCTGTCAGCTTGTAAATAATCCCAGTAAATATAAATTACAAAGGATGCCATAAATAGAAAAATGCTGGTCTTTGCATTCCTGATTTTGATTTTTTCAGAAGCTATAGCTGTGATAACACCCATCGAAAACAAAATATTCCCATAGCTGAAAATAAAATTACTATAGTTAAAATCTATATCAATGATCGAAAGACATCTGGCTAAAGACAGTAGTATCAGTAAAAATAGAAAGTACTTACTTTTACTATTAAGTATCAGCAACCCAAATAGCAGGTAAAAGAATAATTCATAGCTAAGTGACCAGCTGACTCCATTGAGCATAGTATGGCCCGGAAATAAAATCAGGGTTTTTATCCATTCCGGAAAGCTGTCCGGAAGATTGCTGGGTTTTAAAAAATATAGATAGAGGGTTACATAAGATATGCTAAACCAATATACCGGAAAGATTCTTATCAATCGTTTAGCATAAAATAGTCCGGTACTTTTTGAATTAATGAGTTTTTTAGATGAAACGTAAATAATAAATCCGCTGAGGACAAAAAAGATACTGACCGCTGAACTGGAATTTTTGAATATGCCATTTAAAAACGTTCCATGTCCTTCTCCTTTTATCGTTTCTGTAAGGTGGAACAAAACTACTAATAAGGAAGAAATTCCTCTTAAAATCTGTAATCCATAAAATTTAGATTTTTTTAAAGTAGTTACAGGCATATAAATCAATTAATAAAATCTGCTAAGATAGATAAAAGAATGCGATATTATGAGCACATTAAGTTGGACAAAATTAAATATCAATACTGATTATCAGTCTCAAAATAACCAATTTATAACTTATCTTTAGGCTCAAAGTAACAAATAATGACTCATGAGTTAATTGGTGTAGGTGATTATTTTTTAGCAATTATATATTTAACTCTGATCCTTTCCTTAGGTTTTGTTATAAAACAAAAACACATCGAAAAAAACCATCAGTCTTATTTCATCACCGGACTGTTTTTAAAACTCATAGCCAGCCAGCTGATTGTACTGGTATATGTGTTTTACTACAAAATAGGTGATACTATCGGCTATTTCAAACTTAGTAAGATATATACTGATTATTTACTGGAAAGTCATGAAAGATTAAGTTTTTTCGATAAAATAGGTATTACTGGGGAGGAATTGAGAAATATTGCTGCCCGAAAATTTTTAGCTGCCTTCGGATACCATGAATCCAGTATGATTGTGATCAGATTAGCAGGATATTTAAATCTTTTTACATTTCAGTCTTTCCTGATAACAACTATGTTGTTTTCGGTAATTTCATTCAGTGGGCAGTGGGCATTGTTTAACACCTTCACCAATCTTTATCCTACCTTACACAAGGAAATGGCACTATCCATTATTTTCTTTCCTTCAGTAGTGTTTTGGGGGTCAGGCTTGATGAAAGATACACTTTGTATTGCAGCCTTGGGTTGGTTTACCTGGGCATTCTGTAATCTTTTAATTTTACGTAAAAAGAAATCACTATTTAAAATAATTCTGTATATAATCTCCATATATGTATCAGCTACAATTTTGACTAAAATAAAAATATACATCATAGCTTCTTACGTTGCGGGGGTTTTAATCTGGTTGTTTTTGAATTATAGAGATACGATTTCAAACAAGTTTTTAAGAGTTATTATCACCCCGTTTATTATCGGAGTTGGGACTGTGATTATCATTTTAGGCCTTCAGTCATTTTCTGAGGAGCTTGGGGTTTATGCACTTGAAAACATAGTAGATACTGCGATGAACCTTGCCAATAATTTAAATAAAATGGAGGCAGGATCAACTTATACATTAGGTGCTATTGATGGCTCTCTGGGCTCACTGCTCCGGAATATTCCCGCAGCAGTGAACGTTACATTGTTCAGGCCCTATTTATGGGAAGTGCGAAATGTCGTAATGATTATTTCTGCTTTTGAAAGTACAATGGTGTTAATGGTAACACTGATTATTGTGTTTAAAGTAGGTGTATGGAAATCACTATCTACTATGTTTTCAAACGGGCTGATTTTTTTCTGTATGATATTTACACTGATATTCGGATTTGCTGTCGGATTTTCCTCTTCTAATTTTGGTACTCTGGTAAGGTATAAAATTCCATTATTACCATTTTATATGAGCAGCTTGTTTATTCTGTATTACACTGTAAAGAATGAATCATTCATAGACACCTTTCTGAAGAAAAAGAAAAGTAAGTCATAATTCAGCTTTTTTTAACCTCGCATCAGGCAACAATAACCAGTAATAAAGTTATTTATCCTTATGATTTATGCTACATATATATTGTTATATTTTGTTGAATATAGATCTTCCTCAATGACGTTTCTCTAACATAATCAGTATATTTACCGCCAATTTTTATTCATGAAAATACTTCTTACTCAAAAAATAGCCATGCTATCAGGGTCGGAATGGCATATACTGCATTTAGCCAGCGGATTGATGGACAAGGGGCATGAAGTCCATTTTTTAGCATTAGTAGATAACAGAAGTATTGAGCCGGCAGATAAATTGATCGGGATGTTTTTGGAAAGAAATATCCCTGTTCATAGATTATTAGTACAGTCAGATTTTTCAACTAAGTTATATAAGGACATAAACAAAGTTATTACAGAAGGAAACTATGATCTCGTTCACTCTCATTTGATCAGAACCGATTTTATTCTTTCTCTGACAAAAGCCTTTTATAACCGGGATATGCTGCTTATTTCATCTCAGCACACCTTTGATGAAGGATATCAGATGAAATATGGATTTGAATATGTGCCTCAGCCTTTCAGCAAATTTATATGGGTATCTAAGTTTACACAAAGATTTATAGATGGAAATATCTCTATGTCCAAAAACATCAGAGATATGTATGTAGCACATAAGATTTATACTCCTGCCGATGTAGAAGTAATTTATCATGGCTTTGATTTTTCTCATGTAAAGTATGATACTGATACTTCTAAATACAGAAAATCCCCTAAGCAGCTTTTAATAGTAGGACGATTAATTGACTGGAAAGGACATACATACATCATAGATATCCTTCCTGACCTTATTAAAAAGTACGGAGATGACATCTCTTTAGTGATAGTAGGTAGAGGAGTCTACGGAGATACTTTAAAGTCCTATGTAAAAGAGAAAGGTCTGGAAAAATATGTGCATTTTGAAGGCTTTAGCATCCATGTGCATGATTATATAGCTAATTCTGATATGGTGCTGATTCCATCAAAAGTAGAAGGTTTCTGTGTCGTGCTGATGGAGGCATATTATTCCAAAACACCTTTAGCAGCATTTGATGTACCGGCACTCAATGAAAATATCTTTCATCGGGAAACGGGCATGTTAGCACCGCCTTATGACATACAGATTTTTAAAAATAACATCATCGAAGTTTTAGATAATCCTGAACTATCAGATCAGCTGGTAAAAAACGGAAGAGAATATCTGGATAGCTATCTGAATATTGAGAGAATGACTTCTCAAACGATTTCTTATTATGAAAAAACTTTGGCCAACAGAAAATAATATCAAATGAGTAAAAAAATACTTGTCACCGGAGGTGCCGGATTCATAGGCAGTAATATAGCAGAGCGTCTTTTATCACAGGGTTATCAGGTAAGAGTTTTAGATAATTTATCTTCCGGTAAGCAAGAAAATGTGGATCTGTTTGCAGGAAATCCTGGTTATGAGTTTATTCTGGGAGATATCAAAAATTACGAGGATTGTAAGAAAGCCTGCGAAGGAATACATGCGGTAAGCCACCAGGCTGCCCTGGGTTCTGTTCCGAGATCAATACTTTTTCCTTTAGATACTAATGCAAACAATATCGACGGATTTGTCAATATGCTTTTTGCGGCCAAAGAAAGCGGTATCAAACGATTTGTATATGCATCATCTTCTTCTGTATATGGTGATGAGCCTAATCTGCCTAAAGTAGAGCACAAAATAGGTAAGCCACTTTCTCCGTATGCTGTCACCAAGTATACCAACGAGGTTTATGCAGATGTGTTTGCAAAAACATACGGTATGGAGCTCATCGGATACAGATACTTCAATATTTTTGGTCCGCGCCAGGATCCTAATGGTCAGTATGCAGCAGTCATGCCTTTGTTTATCAAAGCCCTGCTCAATAATGAAGCGCCTTATATCAATGGTGATGGAGATCAGAGCCGTGATTTTACTTATGTAGACAATGCAGTTCAGGCAAATATTTTAGGTCTGACGACAGAAAACCCGGAAGCGGTGAATCAGGTGTACAATATAGCACTAGGAGAAAGATTTACTATCAATCAGATGTATGATGCGATCTGCGATCTTTTAGATAAAGAGATCAAAGCGATACATCGTGAACCAAGAGCGGGAGATATCAGAGATTCACTGGCAGATATTTCCAAAGCAAAATCATTGCTGGGATATCAGCCTACCCATCGCTTTGTGGATGGCCTGCCACTCACAATAGAATATTTTAAAGGTATTTTCTCAAAATAGAATAACAGAAGATTTATGTGCGGCATTACGGGGATATATTCTCTGAAAGGAAAAGAAATCAAAGATGAATGGATCGAAGGTTCACTGAAGTCTTTGGCAAAAAGAGGACCTGACAATCAATCTTACAAATCTTTCCCTAATGCCTGCCTAGGACATGCCCGTTTGTCTATTTTAGATACTTCCAGTGCTGCCAATCAGCCGTTTACAGATGCTGAAAATCAATGGACAATCATCTTCAACGGAGAGATTTTTAATTTTCAGGAATTACGTGCTTTGCTGGAAAAGAAAGGCGTAAAATTCAGAACGACAGGTGATACCGAAGTCTTATTAGAACTGTATAAAGCTTATGGCAAAGAATGCCTGAACATGCTCAATGGATTTTGGGCATTTGCAGTATACAATCATCAGAAACAGGATATTTTTATTGCCAGAGATCGTTTCGGGATCAAACCTTTATACTACGCATTCTCAGACGGATATTTGTTTTTCGGTTCCGAGATGAAGGCAATTTTTCCGTTTCCTTTTGAAAAGCATCTGGATAAAGAAGCGCTCAGCTTATACTTCCAGCTCAATTATATACCCGGACCGCTTTCGATCATTTCAGAAGTGAAAAAACTCTTACCGGGCTACTGTATCTCGATTCAGGGTGAAGCAGTGAAATTTGAGCAGTTTTATAAAATTCCTTACGACAAAGACAGCAAAGGCTTTCAGGGAGATTATGAAGCTCAGAAAAAGAAGCTGAAAGAGCTGATGGAAGATTCTGTCAGATTGAGAATGGTTGCTGATGTTCCGCTGGGAGCATTCCTGAGCGGAGGAATAGACTCTTCTGTGGTGGTCAGCCAGGCTGCGAAGTTTACAAAGCATCTCAATACGTTTTCAATAGGCTTTGCTGATAACGCATTCTTTGATGAAACACCTTATGCGAATATTGTAGCTAAAAAATACAATACCAACCATACTGTTTTCAAGCTCAAAAACGAAGACTTGTTTGAAAGCCTGCACGAGCTGCTGGATTATATTGACGAACCTTTTGCGGATTCATCAGCATTGCTGGTAAATATCCTTTCAAAATATACCCGTAAGCATGTCACTGTTTCCTTATCCGGAGATGCAGGAGATGAATTGTTTGCAGGATATAATAAGCACCAGGGAGAATATACACTGAGAAATGGTGGCTGGAAAGCAGAAGCTGTTTCGCTTTTAGAGCCGGTATGGAAAATGTTGCCCAAATCCAGACACGGGAAATATGGTAATCTTTTCAGACAGCTGGAAAGATTTGCTATCGGAATGAAATTGTCAAAAGCAGAACGCTACTGGAGATGGTGTTGCTTCCTGGATGATGCAGCCGTCAAAAAGCTGATTGCTGTGAACTTTCATCCTGATGCTTCTGCTGTCAATGAAATCAAAGCAGCATTTTTGAAATATTTCTCTGCTGAAGGAGATATGAATGAAGTCCTGCTCGCAGATGTCAATCTGGTTTTGCCTTATGATATGCTGACAAAAGTAGATTCCATGTCTATGAGAAACTCGCTGGAAGTCAGAGTACCGTTTTTAGATTACAGAATTGTTGAGTTTGCTTTTTCGCTACCGGTATCTTCTAAGATAGATGGTACTATGAAAAAGAAAATAGTTCAGGATGCATTCAGAGATGAGTTGCCGGAGGAGCTGTACAACAGACCTAAAAGAGGATTTGAAGTGCCTCTGTTACAATGGTTCCGTACGGATTTGAAAGGAGATATTCTCAACAGATACCTGAGCCAGTCAGTCATCCGGGAAGCAGGCATTTTTAACGAAGAAGCCATTGAGTCTATTAAAACGAAATTGTTTTCCGGTAATCCGGGAGATGTCCATGCTCAGATATGGGCATTGATTGTATTTCAAAACTGGCTGGAAAAATACAGATCTTACATTATTCTTTAGCTACCCAGGGAAATCTGTATAAATCTCCTTCAGGAGTGATGCCCAGAATAAAGTCACGGCACAAGTCTATGGATTTGTAGTCAGCAGTCTTATACAGAGGAATTTCTTCAAAAAGTCTGATATCATATTGCCAGATCTGACCAGCTCTGTAAAAATAAATCTGACCGGAAAGCACCCAGATATGCTCAGCGTGTTCGATTGGATATTGTTTGATGAAATTTCCTACATTATCAAAAAGATACACGCCCGATTTCTTATCTAAAAGATATAATTTATTTTCCTGTTCAATAATTTGAGTAGGATGGATTCGTGCCGGCAATACCTGAGTCATATTATTGCTCTGATATACTTGCCTGTATTGTGGATCCAGCTTTATGATCTGCTGCCGCTCTTCATCAAATATCCAGATATGCTTATTGTCATTGGACATTGTCATACCCGAAACTGCAAAATACCCTAAATCAAAGAAGTTCAGCTTTGCTGTAAGAGTGAGCCTGTTGTCCAGGATCAGCAGATCACCCACATCTTTTTTGTATAAAATGACTTTAAAAGCATTCTGAGCATGTATAGAGGTATTTGCATCTATCATCAGATCAGAATACACATATTCCCTATCCTGAATGCTCGAAAGCTTGATGAGCTGTTTATTCTGATTGATAAAATATATTTGCTGAAGAGGATCTATCGCAGTAGATATTACATTCCCTGCCAGAAATACCTTTTCCCCGAAAATATCCTGTGCCCATAGCCATTGGCTGCAGGTGACCAGAAGATATATCAGCAAACCGTATTTCATTTCGGATATTTTTTCAATTCAACATGTGTGCCATCATATTCCAGATAGGTGAAATTATAAATCCAGTCCCCCAGGTTGATGTATCTGGCACCCTGACCTACAGGCAGATCTAAGGGCAAATGTCTGTGTCCGAAAATATAGTATTGAGCAGGATGAGTAGCCAGCTGTTCCTTTGCAAAAACAATTAACCGCTCATTTTCTTCACCCATGAATATTTCATCTTCCGGATGGGTTCTGCTGTGAGCTGACCATACCTGAGCCACTCCGATACCTATATCCGGGTGCAGCCAGCTGAACATCTTTTGAAACAAAGGAAATGTGAATACCTTTTTCAGAAATTTGAATTTATTATCTCCCGGACCCAGGCCATCACCGTGACCTACAAAGAAACGTTGTCCCTGTATTTCAAAAATTGCAGGATGATACAGAATATTTACCCCTGTTTCCTCTTTCAGATAATCAAACATCCAGATATCGTGATTTCCTGTAAAAACGTAAACAGGTATATTATCGTCTGAAAATTTGCTCACTTCAGCTAAAAACCTTGAAAAACCTTTGGGTATAACATGCTTGTATTCAAACCAGAAATCAAATAAATCTCCTACTAAAAATAATACACCGGTTTCAGGTCTGATTTCCTGCAGCCATTGGACTATTTTCTTTTCTCTTCCTCTGCTCTTGCCGGCATCAGGTGCTCCCAGATGAAAGTCAGATGCGAAAAAAACCTTTTTCCCGGCGGCCAGTTCCAGCTGTATATGAGGATAGGTAGATGACATATCCGCTAAAGTAAGGGATGATTCTTAAAAAAGCTTATATCTCCTGAAAGTCAAAGTGATTTTTTACGAATGGCACAATATTTACCTAAATTGAAAGAGATGTATAAAATGAGATCCCTTTTTACAATTATTTTTCTTGGATTTATTGTAGCAGTAAAAGCTCAGCCTGTACCTCAGGTGAAAGCAGATGATCTTGTCCGGAGAATTCAGAATGGTCAGGATACAAGCTATGTTATCAACTTCTGGGCTACCTGGTGTGCACCATGTGTGAAAGAGTTGCCTTATTTTGAAGAAATCAATGCTGAATATTCCGGTCAGAAAGTCAAAGTGATTCTGGTGAGTCTGGATCTGAAGAAAGATGCAGATGCCAGATTGAAGGCTTTTATAGAAAGAAGAGGGCTAAAAAGTGAAGTGCTGTATCTGGATGAAAGAGACCCCAACGTATGGATTCCAAAATTTACAGATCAATGGGAAGGAGTTATTCCCGCCACACTGCTCTATAATGCATCCAAAGGCACCAAAGTATTCAGAGCCGGATCTTTTGAAGGAAATGAGCTGAAAGATTTTCTGAAGGAAAATGGGTTTATTCGGGATTAGATCTTAGTATTTCCTCGTAGTACATTTCCAGTTTTTTGTAAACATTATACAATCCCAATGTATCCATTCGGCAATAAGAAAGAAGATCTTCTATGGTTTGTTGTTTTTTTTCCGGATCATTTTCAAATGTCAACTGCTGATAAATAATCATTGCATCCACACCATCCTTGACATTCATATCCTTATAGCTCAGATGGTCTACCAGTGCAGGAAGAATACTTTTCATGGAATATCCGCCACCCATTTTGGGATGGTAAAACCAGTCTTTTCTGAAAGGAGTTTCCAGATCCGTCATTCTCTGCATTCTGTCCTTGACATATTTTGCATATCGGGGAAATAATTTTCCCAGCTGATATAGGATTCCTTTTTCAAGAAGTGTATTAAATACCAGTATCTGACCCGGATTTTCAGTTGCCTGAATAAACGCTTTCAGAAATGCTTCTCTTCCATCTTCGCCTGGCGGTGTAATGTATTCTATTGCCTGCAGCGGAGCATTCTTAGAAGCGATATAGTGTATAGAAAACTGAAACGGAATTGCCTGAAACGGAGAAGTGTCATTAAAGACCGGAATTGCCGGCTGATAAGCTTCTATATCAAAAAAGTACAGCGGATAATGAATGCTGCTCATGAACTGAGTAAATTCTTCCCGTTTGATAAAGGGCTGCTGTGTTGCATTTGCTTCCAGTTGAGCCTGCATTCTGGCAGAAGATAAATAGGCGGAAGGTAAATCACTGAACTTGCTGATACCTTCTTTTACCCACTGGATTTTGTCTGTCAGCGATGCCCCGGCCAGGCCCAGAACAGGATTTTTCTCTGATCCTTTCCAGCAGCTACCCAGATAGTCACAAGGATATGGTTTGAAGCAATGTACTCCGGTCTCTACTTCCGGTACACTTTCCAGCGATAGAACAGATCTTGCACGGTGGATAGAAGCTTCGATCTCCATTTGTTGTTCGTATACCTGCTCTTTTACAGAGACAATCCTGAAAAGATTCTCTACGTCCAGTTGATTGTTTTTTAATACGTAATCGCCGTTGATATGTACTATGAAAATATCTTCCAGTTCCAGTCCGCAGTTTTTAATGACATAATACTGTATCGAGATATCCTGCAGATATGTTTTGCTGATCCTGAGGGAGCTTTTTACTTCATAAGCATACCACTTACCGTTTTTGTTGACCAGTATATCCAGAGCCACTAAAATACCCTGATACTTAAAAGCGGCTTCATATATGACCGGATATTTTGCCTGTACCAATGCTTTGGTAGCGGCAATAGACTGATCGTAGGAAAATACATTGGGCGGAGTACAGTCTTTTCCTCCCGGAAAAAGAGACTGAGCAAGTTTCCCGACACGGTGTCCTCTGTCAAATTTTTCCTGTTGTTGCTTTGAAACAGGATCTCTCTGATCGTAATGATATTTGTACAGGTACAGGGCTTTGCTACACTGTATACCACGTATCAACGAAGATTTGCTGAGATTTGTATTCCTGTTTTTAATCGCCATCGCCGGTGTAAAATTATTTCAAAATATTCAATCGGGAAATGCAGGTAATAAATTTTAGTGGTAATGAACGAATGATAACGCATTTATAATGACAGCAATTACTTTTCCTGTGTTCTGCCTTTCCATTCGAATTTTAAAATATTGCCGAGACTGCCTACAAATACTATGTATAAAATGTGAAATACCTGGCTGCTCCAGAATGTCCTCATCAAATCATTCCTGCCGTAATACTTCGATGCGCTGTTCAGCAATCTGTAATCTGCCAGAGATTTGATCAGGAGTTGAAAAAGAAAGAAAAAGAAAAAGATCTGATCAGTGAATGCAAGAAAGAAATTCACAAAAAGAGTTGAAACAAACAGAAATACTGTTCCTAAGATCCAGGTCATCCGTTTATCCTGATAATCTTTGGATTTTGCTGTCCATCTGAATCTTTGTTGGAAAAAAGCTTTTACATCGGGCATTGTTTCTGTATAAACTACTGCTTGAGGATGTTTTGCAAAAGCTACAGCACCATCGTATTTCTGTGCGATTTTGTACATCAGCAGCATATCATCACCAGATGCCAGATGGTCTATACCCTTGAAGCCATTGACAGCTTCAAAAGCAGCTTTTTCATATAGAAGATTAGCCCCGTTGGCCATGTTAAAGATTTTCATCCTCAGCATAGCGGCAGTAATTCCCATCATGCCCAGGAAATCCAGCGCCTGAAATTTTTGAAACAAAGTATCAGTTCCGGTCATGATGACTGCTCCTGTCAAAAGCTTTGCATTGGAAGACAATTTGATTCGTATCATCTGACTGATCCAGTCAGGAGAAACGCTACAGTCTCCGTCAGTGGTCATGATAATTTCTCCGGAGGCATACTTTATTCCTGCTTCAATGGCTTTTTTCTTGTAGGCAGATGTAATTCCTTCTTTAGATAGAATTTCCTGAAGCGAAATGAGCTTTATTCTTTTGTTCTTGAAATTTCTCACAATATCAGGTGTATCATCTTCAGAATGATCATCTACAACGATGATTTCCGTCAATTCATCCGGATAGGTCTGATTTAATAAGTTGTTGAGCAGTCTGGCAATATGCCGGCTTTCATTTCTAACAGGAATGACTACTGAAACAGTGGGTAGATCAGCCGGATTTTTTTCAGACTCAAATGTTTTTGTCTCATTCCAGTAGTGATGATACATTGCCATGATGACGACATAAAATATTGTCAGCAAGAAGCAAATAAAAAGGTATATCATCATGATGCTGAAAGATAGTGAAAAGCGACTGAATATCTTTGGTCTCTCTCCGCCGGACAGAGCTGACAGATCATTTTAAAAGCTGATGCTGAAGAGTTATGTGAATAAGAAAAATCTGTTTTAAACCCGTGTCAGATTACAATATACACCTGTAAGATTTTGACTTTTTCATTAAAAAGTGAGATAATAGGGGAACAACCTCTGTGAAAATGAAAATATTATTAAAAATAGCAGCTTTCTGGCAGTGTCTCATGCTGCTTTTTACTGTTCAGGCAAAAGGTGGCATCACGTACACTGATATAGATACAGATCGTCTGTATGTTCCCGTCAGCGATCAGCTTTCTTTGTTTTCTGCCCAGGCATTAACCGGTCCCATATTGTCTCTGTATATGGTTCATGCTGCTCAGAAGTACAACCAATTGTTCAACGATACCACTATTAACAGATTGCCATTAAAAGATAGATCTGCCAGAATCTTTGTACTCCATCCGGCTAATGAATCCGATACCTTGTATCAGATAGATATCCGTATTTATTCCCCTTCATATGTGGGACGCAGATACAACAGGATGATCATTATACGACCATATGATCAAGTAAAACGACCCTGCATTCTGTATACGCATGGCAACAATGGAAATCTGAATACATGGTCCAATTATTACATGACAGGAGCAGCTTCAATGCTCGAAAGAGGTTATGCTATTGCTTTTTATGAAAACTACAACAACTCAAATTTTATAGCAGCTGGTGACTCTGATCCGGCCTATAAAGATTGGAAACACAAAAATCTCGTAGATTCTACACAGCAATTACCGGAAGACCACCTCTTGCAAAGAGGTCATTATTTACTGTATCAATATGCTTATGCTGCGCATGTTTACCTGACTGACATCGCTGATGAGTATCGTCTGGACAAAGAAGTGTTATTTACAGCCGGACATTCCGCGGGAGGATTGTCTTCTATGCAATTGACCTTTGCCAATCCGGCGACAAATTTCAGGCATCCGGTATTTGAATATTGTGGCGCATATAACAGTAGGAAATATCCGGAAATAGAAGATAGAAGGATTCCTGTTAAAGGAGTTTTTTGCAGTGCTGCCGGCTTACAGGACGAGACTGTAAAGGGATCTTATATTGGGAAATATTTTGATGCAGATCACCGTGATAAGGTGGTCATATTTGTTCATGGTGCGACCGATCCTCTGGCTCCTGTAAATTATGGACCTGCATTATGGAGTAAACTTGTAGATACCGTAAAAATGATGGGGCCATTGAGTTTGCACGCAAAAATGGATGAGCATGGTATCAGGAATTTCAGCTTTATCAATTGTATAGGAGTACACGGTGTTTATTCATACCCGAAAACCATGTCTGATAATAGCGGAGTATTCCGGGAACTGTCGCCTTTTTCTTATGATTATGTGAATTTGAGTAATGAAGATTTCTTTCAGGACAAATCTTTATACCAGCTCTTTTTGTATCACCAGCAAATGGACAGTATGGTGCAGAATGTGGCCGGAATTTTTTCGCGGAAATATCTGAAAAAAGCGATTGATATCCCATCGTCCATATATACCTGGGAGCCGGCAGAGTTTGTAAATCATATAGATAATCTTCAGCTAAGCTGGATACCTAAGTCTGCTGAATGCGGTATTCAGGATGCAAATATCCATCAGTTTTACCTGAGCACATCAGTTCCTACCCGGCAGAAGAAGAAAGATTTTTTTGATTTGTACCTGTATCCAAACCCTGCTCAGGACAGACTGTTTATTCAGGGGTTAAATCGAGGGCAACAGATTGGCATTTTTGATATTATGGGCAAAAAGAGACTCGATTTTCTCAATACAGATAAGACGTTTTTAATAGATATTGATCAATTGGAAAATGGTGCTTATTTTCTGATCGTAAATGATGCTGAAACGCAAAAAATTATTCATAAAAAATTTATTGTAAACAGGTGATTAAACCTTTTTAAATAATGACAGTCTAAGGGAAAATATGACTTCGGAGGACGAAAAAATTATTCAGCAGTTTCATCAAAGCGCTTCTCAGAAAGTTGCTTTTGAGCAGATTGTACGGAAGTACAGCCGTCCGTTGTTTGCCCATGTAGGGAAATATGTCAATCACCGGGAGGATATAGAAGATATTTTACAAATCGTCTGGGTAAAAGCATGGAAAGGGCTGGAGAGTTTCAGAGGAGAAAGTCTGTTGTCTACGTGGCTTTTTACGATTGCAACGCGTGAGGCGTATAACTTTTACCGAAGCCGGAAACCTGTTTCTGTGGAGTTAGGTGAAACGGAATCTCATTATGCAATGGAAAAAACGGATCACACGCTGGATGCGAATGAAATACTGTTAAAGCTCCAAAGTGCGATGGATACATTGCCAGCAAAACAGAAAGAAGTATTCGTGATGAGATATTTTGAAGAAATGTCCTATGATGATATGGGTAAAAAGACCGGAACTTCGGTCGGAGCATTGAAAGCATCTTATCATCATGCTGTAAAAAAAATCGAAGAATTCATTAACCCACGTTAAACCTATCCTGTTTTATCACGTCTAAAAGAAAGTTATGAAATCCAACCATCAAGATATCATTGACGAATTGAAAGAGCTGCAGGCTGATTTTCTGCAAAAGGATAAGCAAAGAATTTCAACTGAGCAGATTTCACAAGATTTATCAGAAGAATTCTTTCTTTCTGTGATGAACAAGGTTACAGAAAAGGAAACAAAGGTTGTGTCTATACAAGCTGTCCGGCCACAAAAATCGTTTACAAATATTTTCAGAATAGCAGCAAGCTTTATCGTTCTGCTTGCAGTATCGGGAATCATTTATTCTGTTGTCACCCCAAAAGCTGATATTGAAACAACGGATGGTCAAAATCTGCAGCAACTGATCTCCCAAACCAGCTCTCAGGAAATATTTGATTATTTGTATGAAAACGGAATACCTGCAGACGAAGAATTTTTATACGATTATGTAGAAGAATCAGGTGAGTTTAACTCTAAAAATTTATGAAGATGAAAACCTTATTGAGTTATATATTGGTCATGATTTGTTCTGTGACCCTATTAGTGGCACAACCGGACAAAACCAAAATCAAAGAAATCAAAGTGGCATATTTTACAGAAAAGCTCAGTCTGACTAAAGCTGAATCTGAAAAATTCTGGAAAGTATATGATCAATATGATGAAGAACGGCATGCATTGAGAAAAGCTGCAAAGAAACCGGAAGACAAAAAGAAGTTTTCAGAAATGACCGATAAGGAAATCTATGACTTTATAGATTATTCTTTTGACATGAAAGAAAAAGAGCTGGCTTTGCAGAAAAAGTATTTTGTAGAGTTCAAGAAGATATTACCCGCTCAAAAAGTCGTCAGACTGATCCATATAGAAGAACAGTTCAGACAATACCTGTTCAAGCAGGCACAGCACAAAAAATAAGTGCTGGTGTGCGCATGAATGTGTGATGCTAACGTTGATTGTGGAGATCATTGAGTAAAATCGAACTGTGAAGTGTTGTTCGAGACCTACTTTCTTACAATATCCGCCCCTATTGCCCTCAGCCTTTCATCTATCTGCTGATATCCTCTATCAATTTGATGTGCATTCAGGATAGTACTTTTTCCTTCAGCAGAAAGAGCAGCGATTAGAAGTGCTACTCCAGCTCTGATATCAGGAGACGTCATATTGATACCTCTTAAAGAATAAGCTTTGTCTATACCAATAATGGTAGCTCTGTGGGGATCGCAAAGAATAATTTTTGCACCCATGTCTATCAGCTTATCAACGAAGAACAAGCGGCTCTCAAACATCTTCTGATGTATTAAAACACTGCCTTTTGCCTGACTGGCAGTGACAAGAAGCACGGAAAGAATATCAGGTGTCAATCCGGGCCACGGTGCATCATAAATAGTCAGAATAGATCCGTCGATGAAAGTATCTATCTCATAATGTTCCTGAGCCGGAATAAAGATATCATCGCCCCGGTACTCCATCTGTATACCGAGTTTCTTGAAGGTATTAGGTAACAGACCCAGCATATCAATCCTGCAATCTTTAATCGTAATCTCAGATTGGGTCATTGCAGCCATACCGATAAAACTTCCTACTTCTATCATATCCGGAAGCATAGTGTGCTCAGTTCCGTTGAGCTTTTTAACTCCTTCAATAGAAAGTCTGTTAGAAGCAATGCCGGAAATTTTTGCACCCATGCGGTTCAGCATCAGACAAAGCTGTTGAAGATATGGTTCACAAGCGGCATTGTAGATAGTTGTAATCCCTTCTGCAAGTACTGCTGCCATAACGATATTGGCGGTGCCTGTTACAGATGGCTCTTCCAGATGTATAAATTTACCCGTCAGTTTTTCAGCTCTGAGCGAATAGAAATTTTCATTTTTGTCATAAGTGAAATCTGCACCAAGCTCTGTAAAGCCCTGAAAGTGAGTATCCAGTCTTCTTCTGCCTATTTTGTCTCCGCCCGGCATTGGCATGTGCGCCCTTCCGAATCTGGTCAAAAGTGGACCTAATATCATAATAGATCCGCGAAGATTGGCGGCTTTGGCTTTGAATTCTTCGGAAAGAACAATATCCGGATCTACCCCGGAAGCATTGAAAGTATAAGAGTCAACAGACAGTTTCGTTATTCTTACTCCCATATTATAAAGGAGCTCAATCAGAAAATTGACATCTCTGATATCGGGAATATTATGAATCGTAATGTCCTCGTCTGTTAGTAGTACAGCTGAAATAATTTGAAGGGCTTCGTTTTTAGCACCCTGAGGACGAATTTCCCCCTTTAGTCTGTTACCACCATGTACTTCAAAGGCATCTTTTATCATGACTATCTGAAACGCTTGTTGTTGTTATTTTTATTATTGTTTCTGTTATTGTTATTCCTTGGATAGGAAGAATTATTTCTGTTTTTGTTCTGTGTATTCCTTCTTTTGTTACTGCTCTGGTGGCCTCCTGTAGGTGCTGTAATTTCTATATGCATGTCGTCACTGATGACCAGCCCGCCTCTGGAAAGTGTTCTAAGATCTTCTCTGATCAGATCATTGTTCACTTCCTCATTACTCCAGTTTTTGTAAGACATTTTCATGAAATTGGCAACCAGTTGTACCAGTTCATCTTTTTGTTGAGGGTCTTCCAGCTCAACTACTTTCTTAATCAGCGTTTCTACATTTTTTCCGTAATGTTTCATTCTGATATTAGAGCGCGGATAAGGAATAGAAGTAGGAGCAATATAGGCTTCCTGCTCATTAGTTGGAACAGGATACGGAGCTTCTACATCCAGCTCAAAATTAGCCATGATAAACAGTTGGCTCCAGAGTTTTTGCTTGTAATCCTGAGTATGCTTCAACTGAGGATTAAGGATCGACATCATATTGACAATGCTTTCAGCAGCAGACTGTCTTTGTTCTTTGGAAGGTAATTTTTTAGCAAAATCTACATAACGCTGTAAGCTACGACCATACTCTTTCATGATGATCGCTTCTCGTTTTGTATTATAATTCATATGGAGAAGTCTTTTACCAATAAAATATTGGATGTAATTAAGTTGTAAAAATAAGTATTCAATCTGATAAATGCATCATTCTTTTAAAAACCTCGCTACCTTGGGATTAACATAAAGAAAAGAGTTTCCAAAGCCTCCGTTCATTAATTAAAAAATATTGAACTATGAGGAATGCTATACCAGGCCAAAAGCTGTTTCCCAATTGTATGAATAGTGTCATAATCTGAATGCAGAGGATAGCATTTCTGAGAGTAAAAGACATACTCACTCATTTTTTCATAGCTTAGAATGATTTTAAACAGAAGACACCCCCTTCTAATCCCATTCTCTGAGTGAAGGCGAATTCAGATGCAGACAAAGAAGTATAAATATTCAAGATTTTTTCTCCATGTACTGATATGGTCTCTGATGGCTTTTTTGCTACTTAGTTATCCGCATACACTGAAGAAAGAGGTAAATTGGCCACCGGAATTTATTACGAAGCAAGTTGTGCACTTAGGAGTCATTCTCACAGCTTTTTATTTTAATTCTTTAGTTCTTGTCCCAAAACTACTTTTAAGGAAAAAGTACATTCAGTTTCTGGTAGCTATCATTTTATTCACTTTGCTGGCAGCCTTTTTCATGACATTCGTGTCCAGAATGCTCGATTTACATACTAAATTACCTTTTGCTAATATTCCCTCTTTATGGCATAAACTGTACCTTGACAGGTTTGCTACATGGACTACACTTATTGTATTAGGCATCAGTACCCTCTTGGCCATTATGAGCAAATGGAGCTCTGACAGTAAAAAGTTAGAGCTTTTGGAACGGGAAAAAATTCAGACAGAGCTTTCGGCATTGCGTGCACAGATTCATCCGCATTTTTTGTTCAACACACTGAATACAGTTTATGCGCTCAGCTATGTAGATGGTGAGGCTTCCCGAAAAGCACTCGCTCAGGTTTCCCGTCTGTTGCGATATCAGTTATACGAGATACAAAGTGGTGAAACGACTGTCGATAAAGAACTGGCTTTTATCAGAGACTATGTCAACATTATGAGGCTCAGGGTCAACGATAAAATCGACATAGAATTAGAATTGCCCGAACAAACCCATCATCAGAATATTGCACCGATGATTCTGATGTGCTACATAGAAAACGTCTTTAAGCACGGTATACTTGAAGAAGGAGAAGGTAAAATGTTTATCTCCATTCAACAGACAGAAAACACATTGTCTCTGACCACAAAAAACAAGATTGCTTCTGTCTCTCAACCAATGATGAACGAGGGTTCTACGGGAATAGGCATGCAGAATACACAAAGACGCCTGGAGCTGCTTTATCCCAATAAGTATCAGATATCCGCTCATACCGACACAGTTAGCAATGAATTTGAATTAAGACTAACCCTGCAACTGACATGATATTGAACTGTATATCCATAGATGACGAACCGCTTGCACAGGGTCTGATTAATTCTTTTATCCAAAAGACTCCCTTCTTACATTTAGTTCAATCCTACGATACTTCTTCCGGCATTATTGAGAAGCTCATGAAGCTTGATTTTCATTTATTGTTTCTGGATATTCACATGCCGGGTATCAATGGTATCGAAATCGCACGGGCACTGAAAGAAATCGACCGGCCAATACCACCCAAAATTGTTTTTACAACTGCTCATAATCAATTTGCTGTAGAGAGTTATCAGGTAGAAGCGCTGGATTATCTGCTGAAGCCTTTTGAGTATGAAGATTTTCTGGTTTCTGCCAACAAAGCAAAAAAACATTTCGAAACGCTATCCAGTTTTCAGACTCCGAAACTCTTGCAGGACGAAGCCCTGTATGTCAGATGCGGTTATCAGCAAGTCAAAATTGCCTGGGATGACATCAAGTATATTCAGGGATTAAAAGATTATGTCACCATACATCTGAAAACTTCTGAAAAAACGATTGTCACGCTGGCAACATTAAAATCTCTTTCTGAGAAATTGCCGCAAAGCAGATTTCAGAGAGTACAGAAATCCTATATTGTGGCATTGGATGCAATAACATCATTGGCTACGAACAGCCTTTGGATAGACCATCTGGAAATAAATATCGGCGAACAATATAAGGGTGCTCTGCATTCGGTATTCTCCGGATTGATTAGATAGCTGATAAGCTATTAAAAGTCTTTCTCTGCTACTCTTTTGTAACTTAGGAATTTAAAATTCAGCCTTGTCTGTCAACCATTTGTCCCGGTGTGACACCGAATGTTCTTTTGAAAATCAGGATGAAGTGTGATACATTTTTATATCCCAACCGCGCTGTGACATCATTGACACTGTGGTGATTCCAGAGGAGATTTCTGGCTTCGTCCATACGAATTTTTATTGTGTAAGATTTTATAGTGACACCAAACAGCATCTTAAAATACTGCTTGAGCTTGAATTCATTCAATGATATTATTCTTGACAGTTGTTTGATAGTCGGAGCTGTATGATAGTTGGCCAGAAGATAAGCTTTTGCCGCAATCAGCTTCTTTTTGATTTCTTCCGGCACAGGTGATTCTTCATACGATATTTCAGGCTGCAGATGCAGTACAAAGAACAATTCTTTTAGCTTTAGCTCGAAATAGTATCTTTTCTCAGAAGGAGAAAAGTCTTTATTCATCAATGAGTCTAAAATATGCCTGATGGGCAATTCGAGAAAGTACTGATACGCTTTTTCAGACCCGGTATGAATCAGGTCAGACAAGATGTGCCTTTTTGCCCAGTCCTCTGTTTTTAGCAGTCCGGAAAGAAATGGCCCGGAAAAAATAAGAGTTATGCGGTTGTTTTCACTTACCAATGCGGGTATAACCAACTCCTCTGCCTTTTGGAGATTTACTATTCCGGCAAGGTATTCCGGTGTAGATATACCTCCACTGATATTTTCATGAATACTGTTACTGCTGCATATCATGGAAATATGAGTACCCGAAATATGTATTTCTGACCCTGACTCAGCTTTTGCATCCAATTCCTCATACAACATACAGAAACCTGGCATCATCCATCTCTTTATAACTATTTTTCCCTGGTCTCTGACAATTTCATCCTGTATATATTCTATACCTGCATGCTCATGCTTCTCTATCGGAAGCTCCATCTCCACCCATGATTTTTCGGTTTCTCCCGGTTGAGATATCCTGATCAAAATCCCTTTTTCACTCACCACATTATTTTTAATCATTCTAAACAGCGCAAAAATGCAAGGTTTAAAACGTGTAAAAAAAAGTTTGGTCGATGCTGATTCTGGTTTGGTCGAAAAGCTACCCGTCAATCCTAAAACCATGATTTTTAATCCTTTTTCCGTTACAACAGAAAAAACTCAGACTCTAATTTTGTCGCAATTTAAATTCAGTCTAAATAATATTCAGTGAATCAATATCTACTTATCCTGTTCTTTTTTCTCTTTCCTGCCATGGCATTTTGCCAGAATCAAACAGGAAAGCTGACCGGTAAGATAAAAGATGGACAGGGAAATCCAATTTCATACGCCAATGCAATTCTCAGCAATACCAGATACGGAAGTGCTACTGATAAAGACGGAAACTTTACCATCACAGCTCCTGCCGGACAGTATGAATTGGTTATTTCTGCTCTTGGCTACGTTGCTTTCCGTAAAACTGTAAGTATCACCGCAGGAGAAACCAACCGGATGGAGATTCCGTCACTGGCAGAAGATGTTGCATTATTGGAACAAGTCGTCGTTGTTGGAAAAACCGCCATCCAGGAAGTCAGAGAAACGCCTTTCAATGTCGTAGCATTAGATGCCAAATCCCATTATAACTCCACGTTGGATTTAGCACATTTGCTGGATAAAGCTTCCGGGGTAAAAATCCGTGAAGCAGGTGGTGTTGGCTCGGATGTCAATATCTCTCTGAATGGCTTTACTGGTCGTCATGTCAAAATATTCATGGATGGCGTGCCATTGCAGGGACAAGGTTCTGCTTTCCAGCTCAACAATATACCCGTTTCAATTGCCGAACGGATAGAAATTTACAAGGGTGTTGTACCTATTGAGTTTGGTGCTGATGCCATCGGAGGTGTTATCAATATTGTGACCAACAGAACAACCAATACTTTCGTGGATGCTTCCTATTCTTATGGTTCTTTCAATACTCACAGAACTAACGTAGTTGTCGGTCATACCACAAAAAAAGGATTTTCTTTTCAGGTCAATGCTTACCAGAATTTCTCTGATAATAGTTACAAAATCAAAGCTCGCTTATTCGATGGATTTAGCTTTGAGAAAGAAGAAAAATGGTTCAAAAGATTCCACGATGGTTATCATAATGAAGGAATTGTCAGTAAAATAGGTGTAGTCAATAAATCCTGGGCAGACAGACTTTTCTTTGGACTAACGCTAAGTCAGGACTATAACGAAATTCAGACATCTCCAACCAATATAGAATGGGTGTATGGAGAAAGAGCGCAAAAAGGAAAAACACTCCTTCCGTCTCTGGAGTATTACAAAAGAGATTTGTTTGTGAAAGGATTGACAGTGAGACTGACCGGGAATTATAATTTCAGTAACAGAAACAATATCGACACAGCTTCCTACAGATACAACTGGTTGGGAGAAGCCACAAAATCCCCGGTAAAAGGAGAATCTGCGGGCGTCAACACATTAACAGATTATAATAATTCTAATTACTCCTCTACACTAAATATTAATTATAGTATCAACGACAAACACTCACTGGCACTGAATGATGTCCAATCAGGCTCTGCCAGAAAAATCTCATCAAATCTGCCTCCTGAAGAACTTTCAGAGTTAGATAAAATGAGAAGGTTGAGTATGAAAAACGTTTTAGGCTTTTCTTATCGTTACAGACACAGCCGTAGCTGGAATGCTAATCTTTTTGTGAAAAATTATTATCAAAAAGTAGTTGGCCCCAGCAATCAGGGAGAAAATAACAACTTTGATGAGGCCCATCCCAACTATATAGAAGTCAAAGCCAGCTACAACACTGTCGGCTATGGTGCTGCTACGACCTATTTCTTCAAAGATTTTCAGTTCAAGGTTTCAGCTGAGAAAGCATACAGAATGCCATCAGACAACGAACTGTTTGGTGATGAGATTTCCGAATCCGGAAACGGTACTCTGCGAGCAGAAAACTCTATGAATTACAATCTGGGGGCTACTATGAACAGAACTTTTAAGAAAGAAAACGTGCTGTATATAGACGTCAGCGGATTTTACAGAAATACCAAAGATTTTATCAGAAAGCTGGATTTGCAGCGATTCGGAGGTGTTGTGAATGTCAATCATGGGACGGTTCGCAATGTAGGCGTGGATGTGGAAGCGCGCTACTATTATAAAAATAAATTTATGATTGGCGGAAATATGACCTATCAAGACCTCCGGAACAAAGAAAAGCTGCGCACTGCTGCCGGTACTGCTGCCAACAGACAGTATAATGACCGTATGCCTAATATTCCATACTTTTTCGGCAATGCTGACGCTTCCTATTATATACACAATCTGGTGGGAAAGGGCAATGTCCTGAGTGTTAGTTACAGCCTGAATTTTGTCGGAGAATTTTTCCTGAAATGGGAAAGTCTGGGAGGAGAAAAGCTAACTGTCCCCAAACAAATTTCTCATGATCTCAATCTGACATTCATGCTGAAGAATGGCCGGTATAATTTCACGTTTGAAGCCAAAAATTTCACCAACGAAGAGCTATATGACAATTTCAGCCTGATGAAACCAGGCAGAGCTTTCTACGGAAAATTCCGCTATTACTTTTTGAAGAAAAACAACCCAAATAAATAATCAAACTCATGTTAAACAATTACAAGATGAAAAGAATGAATATTCTGAAAAACAGATCATGGATGGTAGGATTGGCTTTAATAGCAGCTGTAGGCTGCAGTAAAGATCCTAAAGTTGTTGATACAGGCAATGGCAGTGAAGACCCGCAGGACAGATACTATATAGCTGCAACAGCAGATGGCGCTACTTATTTTATGACGGTGGAGGATTTGGAAAAGGATACATTGGTCAATACCAGCACAGCTATCGAGGATAACAAAACTTTCTCTCACTACGGCTATAATGGTACTGCTGCAGTATTGGCAGTCAATTACCAGCAAGGGAATGCAGCCCCGGGATCTGTCTACCAGCTGAGTTCACAAGGTGTTCTCAAAGAAACAGGGGATTTTATTCTACCGGTCGGATTTGCTACCATCGGTGCTGCTGACAAATATCTGATAACTTCCCGAAGTGGCAGAACACTAACCGGTGCTGACGAAGGAAAAACCGGAGCAATTTTCTATCTGATTGACATGTCCGATAACAACAGAATTACAGAAAAAACTATCGTTACAGAAAATTTTATTGGCAACAGAACAGCTGAATTTTCCGGTGCAGTAGATGCAGGAAACGGTGAATTTCTGGTAGGTGTCAAGCTGGCAGCTCCTGCAGGTCAGCCTGGGGCAAGTGTGGACAGTGTGTATATCGCAAAACTGGATGTGAATATGAACGTAAAGAAAATTTACAAGGATGACCGTATCAGCTATTCAACAGGTGAATTCCGTTCTGCACGTTATTCCCACATTGCCAATGATGCATCCGGAAACACTTATGTATTCTCCGGTTCACATAATGCTAATACCACCAGGAAAGCAGGTGCTTTATTGATTGCAAAAGGTGCAGATAATTTTGATGCTGGTTATTATTTTGATATCGAAACTGCGTCCGGAGGCTATCGTTTCAAACGTGTTTACCACATTACGGAAGATTATTTCCTGTTGGAAATGTACAATGATCCTGGCGTTGCTGGAGGACAAAATCCTGCTACACAATTTGCTGTGGTCAAAATGAGTACAAAAAGCTTCAATTGGGTGAGAGCAGGATTCCCGGCTGTTGACCAGATTGATAATGCAGGCTGGCCTTTTGCTGCAAACGGGAAAGCGTATATCGGGGTAACTGCAAGTGATGCTCAACCTGCGGTGTATGTCATTGACCCTAAAACAGCTACCGCTAAAAAAGGTATCTCTGTAGATGGTGTGACCAATATACCGGGTCTGGCAAAATTGTCCCCACAAACTAATGTAGACTAATCATCGATGAACTGGTATAACCTATACAAAGCTGCGGGTTTTATACTCGCAGCTTTCATCTGCACCGCACAAGTTCTGCATGCTCAAACCAAAGACACTGTTCTGGTTAAGCAAGCCAAAGGCGATGTGAAAATCGCCAAAAATCCCGGACGTGTCGTTGTATTGGATTTAGGCAGTTTGGAGACTTGTTATGAATTAGGCATTCCTGTAGTAGGTGTTTTGGGTAATATCACTCAGTTTATGCCTGAATATGGCGATGTTTCAAAATATACAGTAGTGGGTAATGTTGCTAAAGCTGATATTGCTGCTGTCGCATCGTTGAAACCGGATTTGATTATTACCTCCAACAGGCATCGTTCCCAACACGACTCGTTGGCTATGATAGCTCCTATATTAGTTTTTGGTACAGAGATCAATAATTTCTGGGAGACTTTTGAAGCAAATGTCCGTAACATAGCATTAATCTTTGGAAAGGAAGAGCTGGCAGAACAAAAGCTCGCAGCACTTCACCAAAAAGTAGCTATCGTCAGAGAAAAAACAAAATCTGATAATAATAAAGCAGTATTTGCCCTGCATGTAAGCGAACGATTAAATCCCAGTGGACCTAATTCGAGATTTGGTTTCGGATATGATATCCTGGGACTTCAGCCCGCTTATACTCCTGAACCTGCAAAGGAAGACAGCGAACAAGGAGAAAAATCAAAAACACCTGCACCGTCATTGGAAAGCATTAATCCTGATTATCTTTTTCTTTTTGACCGTGCTACCGGTATCAAAGGAACCATGCCGAAATTGTCCGATCTTATGAATGATGATATCAGGAAAACGAACGCTTACAAAAACAACAAAGTTTTCTTACTACCCGGTTCTATCTGGTATCTATCCGGAAGTGGTTTGCTTTCAGTAAGCAAAAAAATTACAGATGTAGGAGAAATGCTTTACGGAATTAAATTCTAAGCTGGGCTACTGTTATATCCTGAAAAACTTTAAAAAAGCTAAATGAAAAAACTATTTCTTGCGACGTTTCTATTTGTCGCTTTACATGCAGGAGCACAGGAAAATGCGCTGCTGGATAAAAAATTCTGGGCAGCAAAACCTGATGTCGCCGCCGTAAAAGCAGAATTGGCAAAAGGTTTTGACTTTCAAAATATTGAAGGTTCGGCAGACCCTATCTTTATTGCCATCAATAACGATGCTCCATTTGAAGTCATTAAATTATTGATTGACCAACCCGGTGTAGATTTAAAACGTACAATTGTAGAAGGGCGCATTTATCTGCACATCGCAGCGCATAAAAACAATGCTGCAGTCACAGATTATTTGTTAGAAAAAGGGTCTGACATGGAATTTCTGGATGCTAATGGACATACCGCTTTATCTTTTACAGCATTCAATACTCAGCTGAAACCATCCACTATTGATATATTTGTCAAACATGGTCTGGATATTCAACAAAAGTACCCGAAAAAAAATGATGCAAATCTCCTCTTACTGGCTGTCGGTTATGATAAGGATTTGACGACGACTGATTACCTCCTTTCAAAAGGGTTATCTATAGAATCTACTGATGACAACGGAAATACAGTTTTTGACCATGCTGCAAAAATTGGTAATGTTGACGTACTGAAAGGGTTGATAAAAAGAGGTGCAAAATATACTCCCAATGCTTTACTTTTCGCAGGACAGGGAACATATCGCAGTGCTAATAAATTGGAAACCTACCAATATCCGGTGGATGAATTAAAAATCAATCCGCACTCAACGGACAAATCCGGTCGCAATGTTTTGCACTACGTGGTACGTAAGCAAAATCAGCAGGATGTCATTTCTTACTTTTTTGATAAAGGTGTAGATATCAATAAAGAGGATGCAGATGGAAATACACCTTTTATGGGTGCCGCTGGTGTGAAAAGTGAAGAAACAGTAGCTAAGATGTTGCCGAAAGTGAAAAACATCAATGCAATAAACACTAAAGGAGAGTCAGCTTTAACGAATGCAGTAAAAAGTTCAAATGCTGATGTAGTAGCACTTTTACTTAAAAAAGGAGCAGATGTCAATATTGTCAATAAAGAGGGTCATAATCTGATTTATCTTTTGACAGATGCATACCGAGGTGCTTCAGGCAGAGGTGGAAATGCAAATACTCAACCATCTCCTGCAGATGATTTTGGAGCTAAATTAAATGTATTGAAAAATGCCGGACTGAATTATACCTCAACGTTCAGCGACGGCAATACACTCTATCATTTGGCAATCACAAAGAATGATCTTTCATTATTTAAAAAGATTTCTACACTCGGGATAGATATTAATGCTAAAAATGAAGAAGGTCTGACGGTATTACACAAAGCTGCTATGCTTGCCAAAAATGATGAGATACTTCGTTTTCTGATTTCTGTAGGAGCAAAGAAAGAAATAACGACATCTTTCGGTGAAACAGCTTATGACTTAGCTAGTGAAAATGACCTTTTGAAGCGGGGAAATATTTCTGTGGACTTTCTAAAATAACAGGTCATGTTCCAAAAATTAAAAAACATTCTGGCTATCATTTTCATTGCTGCCGTGATCTTTCATGTAAATGCACAATCTACTAAATATAAGTGCATGATACAATTGAATAATTATCTGGGGCCTGCATCATACATCGTTGTTTCACTGATTAACCCTAACGACGAATATGAGAAAACGCTTTATATCATGGGAGACGATAAAAAATGGTATCCGGATTTGAAAGCATGGCACAATGCATATAAAAAGAAACCAGGTGATTTGAGTGCGATTACAGGAGCTTCTGTCTCCGGCGGAGACCGGACAGTGGTCACTCTGGATATAGATAACTCAAAAATAAATGCAGGCTACAAAATCCGTTTTGAAAGTGCAGTAGAACACAAGGCATACTATCAGAAAGATGCAGAAATACCGCTAACTACGGAAGGACTTTCTGCAAAAACAGAAGGTAAAGGATATATAAGATTTGTGAGATTTGGAAGTAATTGATTGGATGTAGTTGATAGTGAATTATTGTGATGAGGGAATAAGTAGCCGGAAATATCTGACTACTTATTCTTTTTTATTTCCAACTCATTTGAAAAATATTGTAAGCGATAAAATCTACAGTTATCTTCAAAATTTCTGTGAAAGCAAATTTTGACTACATATTCCTTCTGTACTGACCGCCTAGTTCAAACAAAGTATGCTTAATCTGGCTTAGTGAGCTGGATATTTTTTTCATCTTTTTTAAGAATGCAGACAATATCAAAGATAAATGCGTTATTTGTATTCAAACTTTAAAAACTATGAAATACTTTCTTTTTGCTATATGTATTCTATTTGCAGTGACTAAAAGTGCAGATGCACAGAGTCGTGCAAAACTCAAAAAAGGAATTGTTAGTGTTGGTAATCAATCAATCTTAAAATATGATTGTGATAATCCGTGGTCGAGAAACTGTCTGTATTCAAATTTGCAGGATGAAAAAATCATGGTTGTAAAGGCGTATTTTTGGAAAAAAGAATATACATCAGCAGGCGTTTTTGATAAGCATTATCGTGAAGTAGAATTTTGGGATACTGATTTAAAAATGTATTCGACGGAAACCATAGATGCGTTATTGTTTAAGATGCACAAGTATGATGTATTTAATACTGACGGTTCTCTAAATAAAGAAAAAGCCGAAGAGTTTATAAAAATCAATGGTGTAGATAAGCCAAATGTCTCTTTTGTAGATTAAAAAGACTACTCAAGGAAACAGGATATCTACCCAATTTTTAACTACATATTCCTTCTGTACTGCCCGCCTACTTCAAATAAAGTATGCGTAACCTGACCGAGTGAACAGTATTTGACTGATTCCATCAGAACATCAAACATATTCTCATTTTTCAGAGCAGCTTCACGTAATTTATCTAAAGATTGTTCAGCATTTACTTTGTGAGCAGTCTGCAATCTATGGAGGTTTTCAATCTGACGTTCTTTTTCCTCCTGAGTAGCACGGATGACTTCTCCCGGAATGACAGTTGGCGAACCTTTTGACGAAAGGAAGGTATTTACCCCAATAATAGGAAGTTCTCCGGTATGTTTTTTCATCTCATAATACATACTTTCTTCCTGAATTTTACCGCGCTGATACATCGTTTCCATGGCGCCCAACACTCCACCTCTTTCAGTCAACCGGTCAAATTCCATATAGACTGCTTCTTCCACTAAATCGGTCAATTGCTCAATAATGAAGGATCCCTGAATGGGATTTTCATTTTTTGCAAGACCTAATTCACGGTTGATAATGAGCTGTATCGCCATTGCTCTGCGCACACTTTCTTCGGTAGGAGTTGTGATGGCTTCATCATAGGCATTGGTATGCAGTGAGTTACAGTTATCATAGATGGCGTACAGAGCCTGTAAAGTCGTACGGATATCGTTGAAGTCTATTTCCTGTGCGTGCAAGCTTCTTCCGGATGTCTGTATATGATATTTCAGCTTTTGGGAACGGTCATTGCCATTGTAGAGATTTTTCATCGCTTTTGCCCAGATACGGCGGGAAACTCTACCTATTACAGCATATTCCGGATCGATACCATTGGAAAAGAAGAAAGATAAATTCGGTGCGAAATCATCTATATGCATCCCACGGCTGAGATAGTATTCCACGAAAGAGAAACCATTTGCCAGTGTAAATGCCAATTGCGAAATCGGATTAGCTCCTGCTTCTGCAATATGATAACCCGAAATAGATACAGAATAGAAATTTCTGACTTTTCTATCTATAAAGTAAGACTGTACGTCTCCCATCATTTTCAGTGAAAACTCTGTACTGAAAATGCAGGTATTCTGAGCTTGGTCTTCTTTTAGAATGTCTGCCTGTACTGTACCTCTCACTTGTGAAAGTGCATAAGCTTTGATTTTTGCATACACATCAGCAGGCAGAACCTGATCTCCTGTGACACCTAACAACATCAGTCCCAACCCGTCATTACCTTCAGGTAATTCTCCGTGATATTCGGGACGTTTCTGACCCAATCCGGCATAGATAGTATCTATCTTTTTATTGACTTCCGCTTCTAAGCCGTTTTCTTTGATATATTTTTCACATTGCTGATCGATCGCTGCATTCATGAAAAATGCACAAATTGTAGCTGCCGGACCGTTGATTGTCATAGATACGGAAGTATTGGGATGACAAAGATCAAATCCACTGTACAGTTTTTTCGCATCATCCAGAGAACAGATAGACACACCACTGTTTCCGATTTTTCCGTAAATATCCGGGCGCACAGCCGGGTCTTCTCCGTATAAGGTCACGCTGTCAAATGCCGTAGATAATCTTTTTGCAGGCATGCCCAATGAAACGTAGTGGAATCTTTTATTGGTTCTTTCCGGTGCACCTTCGCCTGCAAACATACGTGTAGGGTCTTCTCCTTCTCTTTTGAACGGGAAAACTCCGGCTGTATATGGAAATTCTCCCGGTACATTTTCACGGAGCGACCATTTCAGAATATCTCCCCATGCTTCATATTGAGGCAACGCAATTTTCGGAATCTGCAAATGAGAAAGTGATTCTGTATGCGTTTTGATTTTGATTTCTTTATCTCTGACTTTATAGACAAAATATTCTCCCGAATAAGATGCTTTCAGCTTATCCCAACTTTCGATGATGGCTTTACATTCAGGATGAAGCTTTAAAGATTTTTGCTGAATAGTATTTTGTAGAGCTTCTTTGGTGGACGCATCAGAAAAAGCAGCTACTCTTTCCAGTGCAAACAAATCCTGGGCAACGGCTCTTTGTTCTTCCACCCAAGTATCATATGCTCTGTTTTTGTCGGCAATCTCTGAAAGATATCTGACTCTGGACGGAGGAATGATGAAGATTTTCTCGGACATACCACCATTCAGATTGACCTGACTTTGGAGATTTGCATTTGTTTTCTCCACAACTACATCCATCACAGCTTTGTATAGTTGAGTAGTTCCGGGGTCGTTGAACTGGGAAGCAATACTTCCATAAACAGGCATTTCTGAAGGGTCTACTGTCCAGAGATTTCTATTGCGCTGATATTGTTTTTTGACATCTCTCAAAGCATCCAAAGCACCACGCTTGTCAAACTTATTGATAGCAATGACATCTGCAAAATCGAGCATGTCTATCTTTTCCAACTGAGAAGCTGCTCCATATTCCGGAGTCATCACGTACAATGAAACATCAGCAAAATCTACGATTTCCGTTCCCGATTGACCGATACCGGAAGTTTCCAGAATTATCAGATCAAATCCTGCAGCTTTCAGAATATCTTTTGCATCATGCAAAGTCTGTGAAACACTCGCATTGGTCTGACGGGTAGCCATGGAACGCATAAATACCCGCTCGTTAGAGATACTGTTCATGCGGATACGGTCTCCCAATAATGCTCCGCCTGTTTTTCTGCGGGATGGATCTACAGATACGATGGCAATTGTTTTCTCCGGAAAATCTGCTAAAAATCTTCTGACCAATTCATCTGTCAGAGATGATTTTCCCGCACCACCCGTACCGGTGATTCCCAATACCGGGATGATGTGGTTTTTATCGATTGAATTTTTAATTTGCTCTTTGTACTGGTTGAAATTTTCTACATCATTTTCTGCAGCTGAAATCAATTGAGCAATATGTTTCGGATTTTTAGCTTTGAGCTGTGCCAAATCCAGAGTTATATTTTTTCCGGTAGGAAAATCTGATGTTTCCAGCAGATTATTAATCATTCCCTGCAAGCCCATTTCTCTGCCGTCATCCGGGGAATAGACTCTGTTGATTCCGTAATCTTCCAGTTCTTTGGCTTCTTCCGGCAGGATAGTTCCCCCACCACCAGCAAAAAGCTTGATATGGCCACAACCTTTTTCTCTCAAAAGGTCATACATGTATTTCAAAAATTCTGTGTGTCCGCCCTGATATGACGTGATAGCGATACCGTTGGCATCTTCCTGGACGGCGCATTCTACTATTTCGCTTACTGATCTGTTATGTCCCAGATGAATTACCTCAGCCCCTGTCGCCTGAATGATTCTGCGCATGATATTGATAGATGCATCGTGTCCGTCAAAAAGTGACGCAGCTGTCACCATACGCACTTTGTTTTTTAACTGATATGGAGTTGCTTCATTTCCCATGCCGTAAAGTTAATGAAACGACCATGAAAATGTATGAAGTAAAATCTTACAGGTCACTATTTATAGGTATAACAATTTGGGGAATTTTAGGAAGATTATCATTCGCCCACTCCCTGCAGCTGATATCGCTACATCTTTTTTCCAAAGTCCTTCCAGGATACCACATTTGCAGCTGTTCGTTTTTGATTGACATTTCCTCCGTACACCAAAGTTTTGGTCAGATTTTCAATTTGTGAGAGCTCTTCAAAATATTTCAACCCTTTGAACATATCAGGCTGAATAGTTGCAGAAGCTTTTATCTCCGCAATTTCAAAACCTTTATCGCTTTCAATAATGAAATCTACTTCGTGATCGGAAGCGTCTCTCCAAAACCAGATATCATGATGCTCATTCTGATGTGCTATTTGTTTAACGTATTCTGCAATCATCAGATTTTCAAACAGTGCTCCTTTGAAAGCATGTGTCTGAAGCTGTTGAGGTTTGCTGATTTTCAGCAGATAACAAAGTAATCCCGTGTCATAAAAATAGAGCTTAGGGGTTTTGATAATACGCTTACTGAAGTTTTTATGATATGGATGTAGCTGAAACAGGATATAGCTGCTTTCTAAAGCTGATAGCCATGATTTGGCGGTAGGTTGGCTGATACCGCACTCATTGGCCAAAGCATTCAGGTTGAGCAGCTGCCCTGCTCTGGTAGCGCACAAGCTCAAAAAATTCTGAAATGAACGCATGTCCCTGATGTTGATCAATTGGGTTACGTCCCGCTGTACGTAGGTTTGTATATAGTTAGCGTAAAAAACTTTTGAGGGAATTTCCCTGTCGTAAATTGCCGGATAAAACCCTTTTTGTAAGGGTACCAGAAAATCATCATCATTTAATAAGTGTGCGGATTTCATTTCCTGTAAATCAAAGGGAAATAATTTAAAAATGGCAACTCTTCCTGCAAGGCTTTGTGTGATAGACTGCATTAAATGAAAGTTCTGAGAGCCGGAAAGGATATATTGCCCCATGATACCGGAATCATCTACGACGGCCTGTATGTAGGAGAATAATTCCGGAACCTGCTGCGCTTCATCTATGATGACAAACTGATTATATTCTTCCAGAAAAGCCTTAGGGTCATGAAAAGCAAAAAATCGCATATCAGGATTTTCCAGGTTGACATATCGGTAATCGGAAAACATCTTTTTTAATAAGGTTGTTTTTCCGGATTGACGAGGTCCGGTTACTGCAATTACCGGATACTTCCCGGTCATTTTTTTTATGGCCGATACTATTCTCCTGTCAACACTCATAAATAATTGTATATCAGAATAAAATTAATAATTATTTTGAAATTGCAGGAATATTATTTTGAAATAACAGGTATTAAACTTTGAAATTGCAGGAGTTTAATTTTGAAATTGCAGATTGGATGCCCAGCAAATACAGGCTTTTCGATAAGCAAGCACAATTTTGACATGTCTTATCAAAATTCATCTTTAAACAATCATCTCTAATTGTTCCAATAGCCACTTCTTTTCAGATAGAGGAGAGAGCGAGTTAAGGAATTGCCGTGTTTTTTGCTTCTTATTTTCGAGACTGATTTTTTGTGAAGAGGTTAATTTTTTGAGTTGTATCAGTTTCCTCAAAGCCAGATTGATATTGGTGTAATTTTCTTTGTAGACTTTTTCAGGGTCTTTTCTTCTCAGATAAGCTGAAGTACTCCCGATAAGATATTCCAGCGGATCAAGATAATTTTTTTCGAAATAGATTTTTTGTAAAAGATTTCTGGCTGAAAGCGAGATCAGAACATCATCGCCATCGGATCGCTGCAACAGACTGATTGCTTCATCATAATTCTTCTGAGCATATTCAAGGTATGCTTTATTGTATGCGTATGAGCTGTCCTGAAATCGTTTCTCGATCAATGAAAAATTATCTTCTATAAAGTGATCTGACCATTCATAATGTTGGAGCCTGATTCCCAGCGTGACAATGTTTTTGAATGTATACCTGGATAAATATCCTTTCTCCAGAAGTGAAGAAGATTCTATACCCAGCTGATAGATAGAAAATGACTTTTCCAGATACTCCTGATTTCCGGTGTTGATTTTTCGGATACAGAAATTGTTGAGATTGAGAAGTATATCCTTTAACTCTTCTTTAGGGAAGGTCTCAGAGTGCTGTTTAATATAATCTAGCATTTGATCGAAAAGCGCTTCATTATTTTCATCTTTCAATATCTGATAGATGTTATAATAAATCTTGATAGACGGAACATCTAAAAGTGGAGGTTGAGTTTCAAGGTAAGCAAGAATCGACTCAACAGCAGTATCTGTATATTGAACTCCAAGGATCTTTTTGTAATTCTGAAGGAGAGTAAGCAACCTTAATCTTTCACTCAGGTAATATGTGTCCAGATTGGTAAAAATATCATTGAAGCTGAAGTCTTCACGCTGTTCATTTTTATGAATCTTATATAGCTCCAACGCAAACTGATATTTCTCAAGATAGCTTTGAGCATTTTGTATAGAATTTTCATGGAGCATCAGTAAGCCTGACTCTGCTTCTTTATGAGAAAATCTCAGATTGTTTTTCTTTAAATAGGCTCTGGTTAATAGTAATTGATATAAAGAAGGAGATTCTGAGACCTCTTGTTGTACAAGGATATTTTCAATAATCTTTACGATATAGCTTTTATAAATTCTGATTTCCTGATCACCCAGTTTTTTATCTGATTGTATGAGTTTTACGAGTTCTTCGTTCGAAGGGAAATCACGTTTCTGATAAATTCTTTTTTCCAGTATCTGAAACAGCTGATGGACTTCTGCCGGGTAGGACTGAGCAGAACCTTTAAGGAAAGATTTGACCTCCTTAATTTCAAATAAATTTAACGATGTTAATAGCTGATATATTTTCGACTTGTTATCCATTGTAAGCATTTGAAAAAGTATATCTTATGACATTGTGACAAATGCCGTGCGTTTACAATATACAAATAGTATAAATTATTTTTTCAGTTTTTATATTGAAATTCAACTATGATTAAATAGGTTTGAGCTTATGAATAGGATCCTGCTCATATTTATTGTACTCATTGGTAGCTTTTCATTTGCTACGAGTAAGTCCATACTAAGTATCGGAGAGATAGCTGCATTTAATAAAGATCTTATTCAGAATGAAAAACTCATTTCTCCCCGAAAGGAAGGTGGAGTGGTGATGCTGGTCAAAGACACTTCATTAGGAAGGGTTCTGCTTCTGGATGAGGAAGGCAAAATTGGGAAAGAATTTATCATTGAAGAACAGCATATCAGTAAAGCGGAGGTATTCAGGGAAAGTATCGAGGTTATTCAATTATCTTCCGGAAGTTATGTGCTGGGATCTCAAAATTTAGATGAGCAAAGCAATGCTTATTACAGACAAATTATCCTTTCCCCGGAATTAGAGGTTGTCAGAAATACGAAATATTATATCGGTTCCGGTTTTCGCAAGGTACAGTCTATTTACAACTCAAACGATGATACACATGTAGTGATGTTTTCTACTGTATCAGGCTTGAAAAGGGTAAAAATTATTAAGTTTGACATTAACGGGAATGTTGTATGGAGTAAAGAGCAGAACCTGCCTTTGACCATAGCGGCTATTCAAAGATCAAGATTTCTGGCAATCAGTGATGATAACGGATATTCTTTTCACACATTTATTCCGTCATACATCACTACAAATTTGATATCACCCTTTTCCTATTGGTTTGTCAGCTATGTATATGATACAGATGGTAAACAAAAGCAATCGTTCAGCAGAGATGTAAAAGGATATCCTTATATAACTAATGATTATCCTTCAATACATGGTTGCGTAAATAAAGGAGATAAATACAGGTACAGTTTTTCATTTTATACGCCGACATCACCCTTTGTAAGAATTTTTAATGCATCATTACCGGATAATATAGTAGTAGATACACAAAGTGTAGAGCTGGAGCATGTTTATGGTGGAATATCCAGAACTGTTGTGGATGAGGATGGACTCACTATTTCTGTAGGAACAACGCATATTTATAGCAGGGCGATATCTGACAAGACTCTTGTAGAAATTATTCCGCTTGTAAGAGAGGATATACAGCAGATCAGATACATCAGCTTTTGCCGAAGACCGACGGGAGGTTGGTGGGTTACCGGTTTAATTGAATATAAAGATGGAAGTGTAGAAGATATTCTGATTGGTCTTCCTGCTCAGAATTATACAGTTCAGGGTAATGTCTTCAAGGATCTGAATGGTGACGATGTGCAGGAAGAAACAGAAGGACCATTTAAAGCTCCGTGGGTAAATTTTAAATCTGTATTCAATTATTTTTCCAAAGTAAAATCTGATGGCTCATACAATATTCAATTAGCAGAGGATGAATATGATATATCAGTAAAAACATATAGTGATATATGGAAGCAAAGTGAAAGGATAAACCAGCTTATTCTTACAAAGGATACTACTTTGAATCTGCCTGTGAAAGCATCGAGTATTTGCCCGGAATTGTCGGTAAATGTAGTTGCTCCAAGTCTGGTAAGGTGTCAGAATAATACTTATGAAGTTAATTACTACAATACTGGATCTGCAGCAGCCAATCAGTCTTATGCAGAGCTTTCCATCGATCCCTATTTATTAGTCGTAAACAGCTCAATTCCGTACGAAATACTGGAAAACGGAAAATTAAAATTCGAGCTTTCTGTTATTCTTCCGGATGAGGGAGGTTCTTTCAGTTTTGACGCATTCTTAAACTGTGACAGTACAATACAAGGGCAAACACATTGTGTAACAGCTAAAGTTTTTCCGTTTGAGAAATGTGAGCCTGCCGCTTCCTGTTGGGATGGTTCCAGCATTGAGATAGAAGGTGAGTGTGTTAATGATAGTGTATATATCAGGATTATTAATAATGGTGAAAGATCCATCAGTCCCAGAACAATGCTGGTTCTGGAAGACGATATCATGATTCAAAATCCAAGAAGCCTGACTTTTGGTAAAAATGAAACCAAGAATTTTGCTTTTAAAACAAGTGGTAAAACTATTCGTGTAGAAGTTCCGCAAAGCGAATGTTATCCTTATAAGAGTAATCCTTCCATTGTAATAGAAGGTTGCGGAGGAATTCAGCAGCTAGGATTAGTTACGACATTGCCACAAGATGATGATGCACGGTTTGTTTCGGTCAACTGTAATGAAAGCTGGGATCAGATACCGGATTATTTCCTGAAAGCAGCACCAAAAGGATATGGTTCTGAGTACCTTATTTCAGATACTACTGAGATCCAGTATACGTTTATCTTTGACCCTGATTTTGAAAATCAATTATATCTGATAGATACATTGTCTGATTATATTGATATCAATAGCCTAGTAATCAATAGCAGTAGTCATCCATATGATTATACGGTCTTTAACAATGGTATTTTAAAAGTAGAATTCGGGAAAAAAGAAAATGTAACCTCCGGCTACTTCCAGTTTTCTGTAAAACCAGGAAAAGGAACTCCTGATGGCTCGAAAATTTACAATAGAGGGATTTTCTTCAAAAACAGTAACGTAGGCATTTACTCAAATACTATTTATCATACTATCGGACAACAGTTCATTTCTCTTGGCCCTGTTACGTCAGTACCTGCATGGAGAAATAAGATTTCCGTAAAAGTATACCCGAATCCCTTTGGGCAACAATTCAGAATAGATTTTGTACATAAATATGATAATATGTATCTGGAAGTTTTTGACATGCAGGGAAGAATGATCCAAAAACGTTCTCTGGAGCAGAATACTGTTATATCAACTGAAGATTGGAGCAAGGGTGCTTATATTTTTAGAATAACAGATGGGTCAGAAGTGATTTCTACTGGTAAATTGTTCAGGCAATAGTCATAAGATTGGTTCGGTTTGAGTTCTGCCTGAATTACTCTGATTTCAATGCACTTACTTTAATTCAATTTGTGCAGTTTCTACTGTCTGATTGATAAAGACATATTTTTTACCTCCTGACTCCCAGTTTTCCATGGAGTAAGCAGCTACTTTCAGCAGACAGTTTTCAGCAGCTTTTAAGGCACCTAGCTCAGCAGCGGTCAATGTCAGTTCATTGGTAGTAGTTTCTTTCTGGATAAAATTTCCCTCTATGTCTTTCAGGTTCCAGATGATGGCTTGCGTGTGATTAGGATATTTTTCTACTTTAAAAGTAACGGACTCAGATAATGAGATGACAGCCGGAACATTACTAAACTTAATTTTTCCGGGCATTTTGACTGTCAAAGTTTTATTGAAAGAAGAAAATCCATTCCCGCCAGCTATAGCCCATTTGTTTTGAGCGCCTTCATTGAGATCAAAATTGTAAGTGTCAATATTGGACACATATCTATTGGAAGAAGTTTCCGTCAGAGCTTTGTTATTGATCTTTACTTCACCTACATTGACTAAAGCTGGGTTGCCAAATTCTGCAATTCCTGCATCCACCGGAATCTCCTGATTGGTCAGATCTATCCCGATATAATCTCTGAGGGCCAGCATTATTCCATCATGTTCACTTATTGATTCCGGATACAACACTGTTTCTTCTGCATACTTTTCAGGAACAAAGTCGTCATCCTTTTTACATGCAGATAATATCAGAGTAAATGAAAGAGATGCAAACAATAGAGTTTTCAAGGAGTTCATGACTGTTTTAATAATTTACTTCTCTTAAAGATACTATTTTGTATAGTTATGTATCTCTTGTATTCTAATTTATTACCGGGTCCTGCTTGCAAGATAAATCCCGAATATACCTGCTTAGGATGTCTGAATATGTATATTTGCTCTTCAGATGAATTATTCAGCTTCAACTATCGGAATCGTTACGATTACCTATAATAGCGGTCAGGTTATTCTTCCTTTTATGGAGAGTGTACTGGCTCAGACGCACAAAGATTTCAAATTGTATATCATAGATAATATTTCTTCTGATGATACCATTGCTAAAATCGAACAATATTCTGATCCGAGAATTGTATTGGTCAGAAACAAGGAAAATGTAGGAGTAGCAGCAGGAAATAATCAGGGGATGAGAATGGCTATGCAGGATGGATGTCCGTATGTGATGCTGCTCAATAATGATGTGGAATTTGAAAATGCCCTGTTTGAAAAGCTTTTAAATGCGATGGGTAAATGTGGCCATTCGCTGATTACATGTAAAATGATGTATGACAGTGAAAAAGACAGAATATGGTACGCAGGATGTAAATGGGATATCGGCGGCGGATATATGGCACCGCATACAGGACAAAAGGAAGTGGATACCGGACAATACGATCATGTTACAGAAGTTGATTATGCTCCAACCTGTCTGGTGATGATGAAAAGAGGAGTTATTGAAGATATAGGGTACATGGATGAAAAATATTTTGCCTATTATGACGATACAGATTATTTCTACAGAATATCTGAACATGGCAAGCATAAGATCCTTTACTATCCTTTTGTGAAATTTTATCATAAAGTGGGTGGGCTGACAAAATCAAAATCCGGTACGGCAACAAAATTTAAGTTCGGCAACTTTCATATTCACCTCACTACAAGAAATAAGGTATACTATCTGAGAAAACAAAAAAGCTTTATTGGTTACTGGAATATGATTTATTTCTTTTTCAGAATGAACCTGAGATTTTTGTTTAGCGGAAAATATCACGTTAACTTTGCTACCTGGAAGTTGTTGAATAAAGCATATTTTGAAGGATTAAAAATGTAAAGATGTTTAAAAAGCTATTTATACTGGTATCGGCTATGTTTGTTCTTGCTTTGGCCTGCAAGAAAGAAGAAATCTGTACTGACAGAACCTCTTATGAGGTTAATAAATTTGATTTGTCTATCAACAGTGAAAATATCGGACTTTTCAAAAATGAAGGAAAAAATACGGCTACCACAATCGGTAGTGTAAGAAATCAGCTGATGTTTATTCCTGAAAAGACTTTCAAATATGCTGAAGTGAAAAAATCAGTTACAGGGTTTGATTTTATTCCAAGTGCTTATGCCAGGAGATGTGTGGATATGGAAGTCTCTCTGACTACTTTTGATCCTAACAAAACGAAATTAACCCTGGACAGAAGCCTGGATTTGTCAATTTTCGGCTTGAGCGGTTTTGTATTGGAAGGACAAAATCTTTTGGACAATCCGGCTCTTAAAAGTGGATTGCTCAAAGATTTTGTTACCAATGAATATTTAAATGCAGGCATCGGTACTCCGATTTCATTCTCTGCAGACTTCTTAAAGCCGCTAAACGGAGCGACTTTAAAGTTCACTTTAACGCTCGTTTCACAGGTTGGAATAGAGTTGACAGCCTCTGTTGATGTTGTGGTTGATGTTAATGCATAAAATTATGTTAATCTTCTTTTACTTTAAAAGTTGTTGATTTTCTTTGTGTTGCTTTCAAAATAAGTAACACGCAAAATGAAAAAAATAACAATATTGTTTGCTTTGTTTGTAGGACTAACCTCCTTTCACTCAGCTGAAAATAACAAGATAGAAGAACCAATTGCGGCAGTAGCTGTACCCACATTACCGAAAGAAGTTCTCCCCGCTCAGACCGGAGAATTATTTTTAAGATCCTTATTTGCACAATTTCCTGAAAACTCTGTCAGTTGGGAAGCATTTAAAAGTGCCATGACAGGCAGACAGGTGTTAATGCAGGAAACCGTTTTTAGCAAACCGGATATCATTACGATTGTAGATTTCTCCAAACCTTCTACCCAGGAAAGACTATTTGTGATAGATATCAATGAAGTGAAAATTTTATTTTCTTCATTGACCTCACATGGAAGAAATACCGGAGAAAATATGGCTACGAATTTCTCCAATATGCCGGAGTCGTATCAATCCAGTCTTGGATTTTATAAAACGGCAGAAACATACATCGGCTCAAAAGGCTTTTCTATGCGTCTGGATGGACTGGAAACCAACATTAATTCCAATGCCAGATCAAGAGGAATCGTAGTCCATGCTGCTGATTATGTAAGTAAAAGCTTTGCTCAGCAACATGGTCGATTAGGAAGAAGCCAGGGCTGCCCTGCATTACCTCAGGAAATGAACAAGCCAGTGATACAGAAGATATCGGGTGGAAGTATCTTTTTCATCTATGCTCCCAATGAGCAGTATCACAGAACGTCTAAAGTGATCAAGGCTTCTGATATCAATTCCTTTGAAGTAGAAGCCCCTCCAGCTATTGTTAAGGGGTAGCCTGTAAAGAAACGCTGTCCTCCGGAAGTTTTATTGCATCCGGACGTGCTACAATGCTTGGTACAGCTTTCTTTGCTTTATTAGGATCTACAGATTTATCGTATCTCCCGTAGAATAATACCGATGCCTGCGCATCTTCCCTTTTGTAAAGATCAGGATAAAATGCAGGGTGTCCGTTCTCTGATACTAAAGTTGTGTAATACTGGATGTAAACAGGCATTTTATTTTTCAAAGTAATAGTATTGGTAATACCTGTTGCAATAATTGCCTGAATAGAATCCATATTGATATCTCTTCCGTCACGTTTGAGTAGTTCCTGAGCAAGATCCAGAGGATGTTGTACTCTTACGCACCCATGACTATACGCCCGGACTGAGTTTGCAAAAAGCGATCTGCTTGGAGTATCATGAAGGTATACTAAATGATTATTGGGAAAAAGAAACTTTACAAAACCTAATGCATTTGTAGGTCCCGGTGGCTGTACAATTCTGATTCCTCCGGCATTCCATCTGACATTTCCCGGACTCACACTGGCCCCATTCTGATAGATTTTGTATCGACTGAGGTACCCGGTACTCTTATGCCTCATTTCACCTCTTATGATAGACTGAGGTACTGACCAGTCTGGATTCAACACCACTAAATTTATATCGCTGATGATGTCCGGGGTTTGCGTTCCGGGTTTGCCTACGACAATTCTGTGCTTATGTAATATTTCTTCACCTTTGATCCAATAAAGCTCAAATGCAGGAATATTGACAAAAACATATTCTTCGGGGAATTTGTATTTGTGGCTTCTCCATCTATCCAGATTCATGGCGATCCGTTTGTATTTCTCTTCATTGTCCATCAACAAAAGTGCTCTCGTATTTGGGCCTGGTATACCATCTGCTTCCAGCCCATGATCTTTTTGGAAATGTTTGAGCTCTTCCAGATATTTTGAATGGCTGATCTGATTGGAATCCAGGTATCCCTGATACATCAAGGCTTCCCGGGCTTTTTGCATGCATCCTGACGAATCTGACTTATGATCAGGAATCGTAAAACCTTTCGGAATCCGGTTCCTGATCCCGGTAAATTCCTTTAATGCCGAGAGCATTTTTCTGTATTGAAAGTCCTGCGGTTGAATGTCTTCAAGAGATTTTCTGATCTTTTTAGTATCAAGAGATTTTCTGAGAACCTGCGTATAAAAATCGGAGTTAGCACCGAAATCTTTGTTCAACAGCTGAGCATTGCCTACAGCACCCTCTTTTAAGTGTAATGCCAGCAGATACCATGCATTTGTCAGGCTTAGTTCAATATCGGCAATTAAGCCTGGTTTTTCATCTTTCGTTTTTAATGCATTCAGCGCATCCTGTATATTATCGAGTCCGTAATAGTTTTTTGGGAGACCGTATTCTTCAGTTTGTGATAATATCTTTAGTAGTTCCTCTCCGGCTTTGTTTAGTCCTTTTTCGTTGACCCAGACAGGCTCAAACTGGTTACCGGAATAAAAGTCAATAATAGGTTTTGTTGCAAAGAGAACTGGTTCTGCCTCTGTTTTAATATTTCTTACGATACTATCTCCTTGATGCGGCTCTATGCTCTTTTTAAGCCAATCCTGAACTGTATTGGCCGGAATCTCTGCTTTTAAATCTTTCCCTGAAGCTTCTTCTATCAACGGAGAGGACTCCTGATTTTCTGTGTTTTTACAAGTTGTCAGCATTCCTGCAATCACCACTACTAAACTCCAATAAAAACGACTCATATGCTATTATTAATAGGCTGTAATATTAATATTTTTTGCCTTATCGAGTGTGTAGTATGAATTACTGAATTCTTATCAATATTGCTAGTGTCAGGTTCGTTCAGAGCTATAAAAAATGTAACTTTGCGCTATGAATAAACCCGTCAGTTCCAACAGAAAATTGATTTACTGGTGCATTGCAGCTTTCGTATTTGGTTTTGCCGCAACTCTTGGATTGTATTTCCTTTTCAGATAAGATCGTTTGCTGTTAGTGCCAGTTATGTTAATTGATACTGGCTTTTTTCAAACAATTTTTTACTCTTCTATAATTCTTAGACCGGATGATTTTGCCCGAGTCTGTGATCAGCAAACATGCATAATCGGGATATTCCTGTAGAAGAGCAAGTCCTTTTTCTTGACCCAAAACCATAATGGAAGTACTGAAACCATTAGCGAATTCTGCACTTGTGCCGATAACTGTTACGCTGGTTAGCCCGGTTACAGGCATTCCGGTTTTCGGATTGATAATGTGAGAATATCTTTTACCATCAATTTCAATGTATTTCTGGTAATCTCCGGAAGTGGTGACAGATCCGTATTTCATGGATAAAATATCTGCTACCTTTTGTGGTTTGTAAGGATTATTGATACCTATTTTCCAATGAGAGCCATCAGACTGACTACCCCAGGAAGAAAGATCTCCGGATGCATTGACAATTCCGGCGTCAATTTTTAAAGATTGCATGAGCTCTCTTGCTCTGTCGGCTGCATATCCTTTACCGGTAGCACCAAAGCCGATTTTCATTCCCGGTAATTTCAGAAAAATAGTGGATGCAGCACTGTCCAGGATGATATTCCGGTGGCCGATTTTCTCAATAGCTTTTTGAATAGTATACGCATCCGGAAGTATGTCCATAGAACCGTCAAATTTCCAGATCTTATCCATTGTGGCGAAGCTGATATCAAAAGCACCATCAGTAATTTTTGAAAAAAAGAGTGCTCTCTGAGTCAGATCGAATACCTCTCTGTCCACCTTTACAGGTTGAACTCCGGCATTTTTATTGACTTCTGAGATTTGAGAATTTGGTTTCCAGTCAGATATCAATGCTTCTATTCTGCTGATTTCTCCAATAACCTGGTCAATATATTTTTCTGCGGATAATGAATCCCCGGCGATTATTGTGATATCAAAACGGCTGCCCATCAAAATAACATCTCTCTTTCTTGTGATCTGTCCTGAGATATTGTTTGCAAATGAGCATATTGTGATAAGTAACAGAAACCTGATCATGACGAAAATTAGATATTTGAGTACATGGCTGATCTGGAAGCCTTTATTCTGTGAATGCCTTGCAATATAATGAATAAAAAAGCCACACCTGAATAGATGTGGCCTGAGATATTTTGTACGGATATAATTAGATCAATCCGCTTTCTTTTAAGTATTCTGCGATTTGAATAGTGTTTGTTGCTGCTCCTTTTCTAAGATTGTCAGCTACAATCCACATATTCAATGTTTTAGGCTGAGTTTCATCTCTGCGAAGACGTCCTACAAACACTTCATCGCGGTTGTGTGCATCTTTCGGCATCGGATATTGTTGCTTCTCCAGATCATCTACTACGATTACTCCCGGTGCAGCTTCCAGCAACTGGCGAACTTCTGCTAAATCAAATTCATTTTCGAACTCGACATTCACAGATTCAGAGTGACCGCCCATCACCGGAATACGGATGGCAGTAGCTGTCACTTTGATAGACTCGTCACGCATGATTTTTTTCGTCTCATTGACCATTTTCATTTCCTCTTTTGTGTAACCATTCTCAGTGAACACATCGATTTGAGGAATTACGTTTAAGTCAATTTTATATTTGTAAGCCATTGGTCCTTCTTCGCCATTGCGCTCATTCATCAGCTGATCTACTGCAGCTTTCCCGGTTCCTGTTACGGATTGATAGGTAGAAACAACAATACGGTTGATTTTATATTTTTTGTGCAAAGGATTCAATGCCACTACCATCTGGATAGTGCTACAGTTAGGATTAGCGATGATTTTATCTTCCGCAGTCAAGGCATCTGCATTGATTTCAGGAACCACCAATTTTTTATTAGGATCCATTCTCCATGCAGAAGAGTTGTCAATCACAGTGATACCGGCCTTTGCAAATTTGGGAGCCCACTCCAGAGAAGTGCTTCCACCTGCCGAAAACAATGCTACATCCGGATTTAATTCTATAGCTTGTTCAGGAGTCACTACTGTATACTCTTTGCCTTGAAAAGACATCTTCTTACCTGCTGAACGTGCTGATGCGACTGGAATCAATTCGCTCACAGGGAAGTTTCTCTCTGTCAAGACCTGGAGCATCTGGCCGCCTACTAAACCTGTGGCTCCAACAATAGCTACTTTCATTTTTTAAAATTTATGTGCAAAAATAGCTAATCGTGTCTTATCTTATGCATCAAATGCAAAAGACTATCAGATTTATTACCATATTTTGTACACTTTGTGTCAAAATGATGCTTCCCGCACAAGCCCAGACTGCTGAGTACAGGGATGTAGTCATTAATGAGATCATGGCAGATCCATCTCCTGTGATAGGCTTACCCGAAAGGGAATTTGTAGAAATCTTTAACAGATCCAATAAAACGCTTGACCTTACCGGCTGGACAATCAAGGATGCTTCCACTTCCAGAGGGACATTCCCCAGTGCTACTTTAGCTCCGGGAGCATATGCCATCATCTGCAAATCAGCGGATGCAGGTCTCTTTACTCCTTATGGTCAGGTCATTATTGCATCTACATTGCCTTCTTTAAACAATGACGCTGATAGTGTCATTATCAGAAATGCGGCAGGAGAGCTGATTGATGCTGTTTATTACAGGGATTCTTGGTATGGTGACGCGGTAAAGAAAAACGGTGGTTATACGCTGGAACTAATTAACCCGGCTTTATCCTGCTCCGGTTCTGCCAACTGGGTAGCTTCCAATAATGCCTCCGGAGGAACTCCGGGAACAGCAAACAGTGTCCTGAACAATACACCTGATGTTACTGCACCTTCTGTTTTATCTCATACTTTAACTGCAGAAGATATTGTAACTATTACCTTTTCGGAAGCGGTAGATATCATCACTGCAGAGAATCCTAATCTTTATGAGTTTTCTCCGGAAGTAATTGTACAATCTGTGACATTCGATTCTGACAGAAAAGTAGCAAGACTGAATCTGGATGGAAGAATCAGCGCTGGAGTGATGTACCAGCTTAAAATATTCGGCATCAGTGACTGTGAAGGGAATAATATGGCAGAAACGACACTGAATATTTTTCTGGGAGAATCTGCAGCATACAATGACCTCATTATCACAGAAATCATGGCAGATCCTACTCCTGTAGTAAAATTGCCTGAAGAAGAATATATCGAAATCTATAACAGAAGCTCCAAAGCTATTGACCTGAAAGGATTGTCTTTCACTGCCGGAACGAGAACAGGCACTTTTACAGAAGGGCAATTAGCTTCAGGTGAATATGCAGTAGTCGTGCCGGTCGCTGCTGTTGGTTCATTTTCTTCTGCTCCCAAAGTGATCGGATTGACAGGTTTTCCGGCTTTGACAAACAGTGGAGCCGATTTGTCTATAAAAAATTCAAACGGGGAGCTCATTTATCAGATTACATTTAGCGATGCATGGTATGCTACCAGCTCCAAGAAAGAAGGAGGTTGGTCGCTGGAAATGGTAGATGTCACACAACCTTGTGCCGGCAGAGAAAACTGGAAAGAATCAGTCGATGCAAAAGGCGGAACTCCGGGTGCGGTCAACTCTGTGAATGGAACAATCAATGCTCCGGTAGCGTTAAAACCCGCAGCAGTAGAATATCTGTCCAATAATGTCATTCAGGTAATTTTTTCAGGAAAGTTCAACCTCAGTATGCTGAATGATATTCAGATTACTACAACACCGGATTTAAGTATTAATGCTATTACTCCTATATTGCCGGGGGCAGACCGTATTGAAATTGCATTCCAGGATGTCATTCCGGAAGGTATTGTTTATGATCTTTCAATCAGAGGATTTTATGACTGTAGTGGTATAGCGATGGAACCTGCTACATTGAAATTTGGTGTTCCTGTTTTAGTAGAGCAGGGCGATATCGTCATCAACGAATTGATGTATGATCCGAAGACCGGTGGAGAAGATTTTGTAGAAATCCTCAATATCAGTGATAAATTAATATCTCTGTCCGATATGGTGCTCACCCGAGAAGATGCAGCGGGGAGCAAAATCACAACAACCAAGCTGGAAAACTACAGAAGAATTATTTTCCCGGGAGACTATACTGTCTTATCTGCAAAAGGAGAAAGTATCAGGGGGCAATATACTACCCCTGGTGCGGGTCCTTTTGTGGACGTAAGCGGATTCCCAGGCTATATTAATGATGGTGGCGTTGTCGGTCTTTACAGAAAAGATGATACGCTTTTGGACAGATTTGCCTATGACCCTAAAATGCACTTCAAGCTTTTAGATATTACGAAAGGTGTATCTCTGGAAAGAGTCAATCCAAAAATTGCTACCAGTGAGCGCAGCAATTGGAATTCCGCAGCTGTATCTATCGGAGGTGCTACTCCGGGATATCAGAACAGCCAATATTTACAACCTGTACCTAAAGGTGATCTGAGTGTATCTCCGGAAGTTTTTTCTCCGGATAGTGACGGCATAGATGATGTTTTGGGAGTCAGTTTTCAGCTGGACAAAACAGGATATGTAGGAGCTGCCAGTGTGTATACATTAGAAGGTATTCCCGTAAGGAAGCTTTTTACACAACAAACTTTGGCGCAGGAAGGATTTTTTACATGGAATGGTCTGGATGATCAGGACAAAAAAGCAAGAGTTGGTATTTACATCATTGTTTTAGAAGTTTTTGATCTGGATGGAAACAAAGATCTGATGAGAGCTAAATGTGTAGTTGCATCAAGAAACAGATAGAAGGAGATAAATACGTTTAATCGAGAGAGTCTTTTTCATAGACTTAAAACAAAAAGAGCGGAGAGAATATTATTTCTCTTCGCTCTTTTATTTTGAATCTGTTTAAGCTATTTCAGAATAATATCGAAATCCACCAGGTTGATAAATACCTGAACTCTGGCATCCAGTTCCTCTTTTGTCAGAGTTTTCAATCTGTTGGGGCCAAACTGCTCTACACAGAAAGAAGCCATCGCTGAACCGAAGATCACACCACGTTTCATATTCTCAAAAGAGAGATCTTTAGTACGTGCCAGATGGCCGATAAATCCACCGGCAAAAGTATCTCCGGCACCGGTCGGATCAAATACTTCTTCCAAAGGAAGGGCAGGAGCGAAGAACACCCTGTCACCGTGGAACAATAATGCGCCGTGCTCGCCTTTTTTGATGATCAGATATTTTGGGCCCTTAGCTCTGATGATAGCAGCCGCTTTCACCAATGAGCTTACTCCACTCAGCTGACGGGCTTCTTCATCGTTTACAATCAGTAAATCGACCATTCCCAATACTCTGTCCAAAGCCTCCGGAGTGATGTCCATCCAGAAATTCATCGTATCCATGGCGATGAGCTTCGGGCGTTCTTCGAGCTGCTCGATGACCTTGATTTGAAGATTCGGATCTATATTGCCCAGAATCAGCATTTCCGGTTTTTTGTAGCTATCAGGAAGCACAGGATCAAAATCAGCTAAAACATTCAGATCTGTTGCCAACGTATCCCGGGAATTCATATTCAGGTGGTATCTGCCTGCCCAAAAAAATGATTTTTCACCTTTTTTCACTTGCAGACCGTCCAGATTTACACCTTTGGAAGATAAAAAATTCAATTCATTCTGATCAAAATCATCACCTACAACTGCTACCAGGTTCATATCATTGACGAAGTAAGAAGCAGAATGACATATATAGTTACCGGAACCGCCGGTGATCTTATCTACTTTATCAAAAGGTGTCTCAATGGCATCAAAGGCTACTGTGCCTATTACTAGTAAACTCATTCTATAATTTTTCGGTTACAAATTTGCATAATTAATTCCAATCTTCTACATTTGCATTCGCTTTTTAAAGCATTCCTCCTTAGCTCAGTCGGTTAGAGCATCTGACTGTTAATCAGAGGGTCGCTGGTTCAAGTCCAGCAGGGGGAGCAAAGGCAGACTGAAAAGTCTGCCTTTTTTATTTTGAACAAAAAATCAGAAAAGGCATTTCTAATATTACATTATTGACTTCCAGTGATAATTCACTAATTTTCACATAAGTCTATCTGATAAACCACTAACTTTGTAGTATGATATTCATCAGCGATAAAGCAAAAGCAAGAGTAGAAGAAATCTGGGTGCAGGATCACCTGACACCAGAGCATTTTATACGTGTTTCTATTACCAGTGGAGGTTGTTCCGGTTTGTCGTACAATATGAATTTTGACAATGAGCTCAAAAAAGGTGATGAGATCTTTGAAGACAAAGGAATGAAGATTGTCGTTGATCCTAAGAGTTTATTATATCTTTTGGGTACTACCCTGGATTTTTCCGAAGGGCTTAATGGTAAAGGGTTTTACTTTGATAACCCCAATGCTTCCCGTACCTGTAGTTGTGGAGAGAGTTTTAGCTTGTAGTGGAATCTAATTCTACAGCTTTATCTCTAATTATAACAGTATTTAGATGAGCATTATCTGCATCAACTTGGTGATTTATTTTCAACCCAGTTAGTTATTTTAAAAGTGATACTTAGCGTCCGGCGTTTATTTTATATTATCAATTGGTTTCATCCTGGGTACAAGCAGATGAATAATGAGCCAAGCTGTTAGATAAGCTAATCCGCAGATAATGAATATGATGTAGTAGCCAGTTTCAATTTCACCGAGTGCTTTGTAATAGTCGAAAAGTTTTCCGGCAAACTTAGAGAAAAGCAGTCCGCCCATTGCGCCTGCCATTCCACCAATACCTGTCACCGAACCCACTGTGTTTTTAGGGAACATATCTGAAACGGTGGTGAAGATATTAGCACTCCAAGCCTGATGCCCCGCCGCTGCAATACCGATTATAATGACAGCCAACCACATATTAATACCTCCTAAAAGCTGTGCAAACACAACTGGCAAGGCAAATATTGCAAAAAAGAGCAGGGCTGTTTTTCGGGCTTTGAAGACCATCCAACCTCTCTTAATGAAGAAAAGCGGTAGCCATCCGCCAAAAATGCTCCCAAAAGTGGACATAGAATACACCAAAACTATAGGCAGAGAAACTGCAGTTCCTACTAATCCGTACTCTGCCTGCAAAAAAGCAGGTAGCCAAAACAGGTAGAACCACCACACCGGATCGGTCAAAAATTTGCCCACCACAAATGCCCAGGTTTGTTTGAAGCCTAAGAGTTTCATCCATGAAACCTTGGTCTTTTCCTCTTCTTCTGGAGTTTTCGTTTTTTCTACATCACTGTGAATGTAGTCGAATTCTAACTTGTTGATTTTAGCATGACGAGCAGGAATTTCATAGAGAATCAACCAAAAAATTAGCCAAACAAACCCAAGTAATCCTGTGATTACAAATGCCCATTGCCAACCAAAATCTCTGGCAATAATAGGAACGGTGAGTGGCGCCAGAATTGCGCCAATGTTTGCACCTGAATTAAAAATACCTGTAGCCAAGGCCCGTTCTTTCTTGGGAAACCATTCTGCAACAGTCTTGATGGCTGATGGGAAATTTCCCGCTTCGGTGATCCCCAAAAATGCCCTAGCTACACCAAAACCAAAAATAGAACTAGCAAAAGCATGACCAATAGATGCTAAACTCCATGTAGCTACCGAAATGGCATAGCCGATTTTAGTGCCTATTTTATCGATAAATCGTCCTACAAATAATAATCCTATGGCGTAAGCCAATTGAAATGAAATGACTATATTGGAATAATCAGATTCGCTCCAATGATAGATTTGCTCCAAATCGGATTTCAAAAGGCTGATGATTGCCCTGTCTAAATAATTGATTGAAGTAGCAAAAAAGACCAATGCGCTGATTGTCCACCTGTAGTTGCTCATTTTCTGTTGCGCCATTTCTTTGGATTAAATCGATTATTTTAAAAGAGATTTTTAAGGCTTGCTCAATTTTTTCAATGAGATTCGTCGCCGATCTTAACTAATTTTCGATGCTGGAAAGGCTTTTCGACTTGCGCCCCTTATTGCTCTGCCATCATGAACTCGCTGCACTTTTAGGTTAATTTCCATCCCTGGTTATTTCATTTCGCCAATTGCCACCATGTCCATATCGGTATAATTGGAGTTTTCGCCTGCCATTCCCCAGATGAAAGAATAATTGCTCGTACCGCAACCGCTGTGTATAGACCAGGGAGGAGAAATAACCGCCTGATGATTGGCTACTACCAAATGTCTGGTTTCGGTAGGTTGACCCATAAAATGAAAAGCCCTTTGCTGCTCGGGTAAGTCAAAATAGAAGTAGGCTTCCATTCTTCTCGTATGCGTATGTGCGGGCATGGTGTTCCAAACACTACCTGTTTTTAGAACAGTGAGTCCCATGACCAACTGACAACTTTGTATACCTTCTGCATGAATGTATTTGTAAATGGTTCGTTCGTTTGACGTTTCTATTGCGCCAATACTCATAGGCGAAGCTTGTTCTTTAGGCAATAATCGAGTTGGATATTCTTTGTGCGCCGGAGCAGAAAGTATATAATATACAGCTGGCTCGTTGCTGTTGGCGCTTTTAAAAGATACAGTTTTCGTTCCTTTTCCTAGGTAAACACAATCGAGTTTTCCCAATTCAAAAACAACTCCATCCGCTTCTATGATTCCTTTTGCGCCAACGTTGATAATACCCATTTCTCTTCTTTCCAAAAAGAATTCTGCACGCAGTTCAGCAGGATTGTCGAGTTGCAAAGTATTTAAAACAGGTTTAGCTCCACCTACAATGACCCTGTCATAATGAGAATAAGTCAATTGGAGGCAGTCATCTTTCATTAAATCTTCTATCAGAAAAGTCTCACGCAGAGACTGTGTGTTCATTGACGCCGTTTCTTTGGGGCTGTTTTCGAATCTTATTTCCATGTAGTGTTGTTTTAAAGGTTGAAATTCTAACGACCCATCCATCCGCCATCTACATTGAGAATGGTGCCTTGGATATAGTCGGAGGCATCGGAGCACAAAAATACGACTGCGCCTTTTAGGTCCTCGGCCTTGCCCCATCTTCCCGAAGGAATTCGATCGATGATAGATTTACTTCGAACCGGATCGTCTTGCAATGCTTGGGTGTTGTCTGTGGCAATATAGCCTGGCGCGATTCCATTCACATTCACTCCTTTTGATGCCCATTCATTGGCAAATGCTTTTACCAAACCAGCAACCGCCGATTTGCTCGCCGTATAGCCCGGAACGTTGATTCCGCCTTGGTAGGACAACATCGAGCAAGTAAAAACTACTTTTCCTTTGCCATTGGCTATCATTTCTTTGCCGAATTCTCTGGTGAGAATAAATGCGGCATCTAAATTGACTTTCAGAACTTTATCCCAAAATTCATCCGAATGTTCTGCCGCAGGCGCACGCATGATAGTGCCAGCGTTGTTGACTAGAATATCGATTTGATGGAGTGCTTTTACCTTCGAAATGAAAGAATAAATATCGTTTCGATCTTCTAAATCCACTTGAAAAGGGAAGAATTTTTGACCCAAAGCTTGTACTTCTTGCTCAATTGAACTTCCCTGCTTTAGGGTCCGCGATGCGCCCACAATATCAGCCCCAGCTTCTGCCAAAGCCAGTGCTAATGCTTTACCAATTCCCTTGTCACAACCCGTCACCAATGCCGTTTTGCCCGAAAGCTGGAAAGAAGAAAGTACATGCATAATTTTAAATGATGAAATTCATGAATTGAATTGTTCCAACAACAATAGTACGCTCTATTTACAAATTCTGGAAGTTTTTTGTAGAATGAATTTCAATGTGTGTAGCTAAGTGCTAATCAAAAGTTTCTTCACTATTGAAAGAAAGGGGCTATCTAATTGAGTAGGAAATGATTGCATGTAACGTTCAAGTTGTAAATACTAATGTGACGAATTTAAGCAGTAAAAGTGTATCAGTTTAATTACTAACTATTCATCAGCGATAAAGCAAAAGCAAGAGTAGAAGAAATCTGGATTCAGGATCACCTGACACCAGAGCATTTTATACGTGTTTCCATTACCAGTGGAGGTTGTTCAGGTTTGTCGTACAATATGAATTTTGACAATGAGCTCAAAAAAGGTGATGAGATCTTTGAAGACAAAGGAATGAAGATCGTCGTTGATCCTAAGAGTTTATTATATCTTTTGGGTACTACCCTGGATTTTTCCGAAGGGCTTAATGGTAAAGGGTTTTACTTTGATAATCCTAATGCTTCCCGTACCTGTAGTTGTGGAGAGAGCTTCAGCTTGTAATCAACTTTTCTGTACTATTTTCAGGTATAGATTTTTCTGTCGTTTGAATGAAAAACTCAGCTGTCTGCCTGTAAAGAGTAGATAAGATTTTAATTTTCTTCTTATTATTTTATGGAAAATCTGTTGACAACGAGTCTTAATGGTAAAGCGTTTTATCATGAAAGAGCAGTTTTTACATTTTGTCTGGCAATACCATCGTTTTAATCACAGAGAGTTACAAACCACTGACCAGCTACCGGTACATATTGTAGATTATGGTCAACCTAATTCCAATGATGGTCCCGATTTCCTGTATGCAAAAGTTAAGATAGGAGACGTATTGTGGGTGGGGCATATAGAAATTCATGTGCAGACCAGTGATTGGGACAAGCACCAGCACACTAAAGATCCTCAATACAAAAACGTCATCTTACACGTAGTCTACAGGCATGATAAAGAAATCACTCATCTTAAAATACCAACTCTGGAACTGACCGGATTGATTCCCAAATCAATTTACGACAGATATCTGTCCCTGATGGAATCTGCTTCTATTCTTCCCTGCCAACATTTGATTGCAGGTATAGATACTTCGATTATCCGGATGTATATGCACCGGCTGGCAATAGAACGGCTGGAATCCAAAGTCGGCAAGATCGAAAATCTCCTGCAGCAATTCAATAATGACTTTGAGCAGGTTGCATTTATCTGGCTCAGCAGATATTTCGGAGTAGGTTCTAACAGCGAATCTTTTCAGGAGTTAGCAACACGCGTCCCTATACAATGGTTATCAAAAATTCAACACGAACAGGACGGAGTTACTGCATTGCTGATGGGTTGTGCCGGTTTTCTGAAAAATATATCCAACGAAGATACTTATTTGCTGAATTTGTTATATCAGTTTGAACATTATCGCAATAAATGGGAGCTTCAACCGCTGGAACCTCAGTGGTGGAAGTGGAAGATGGGACGACCCGCAAGCTTTCCTACTCTGAAGCTTGCACAACTTGCTAAGCTTCTGGAGGAGCACCGCTCGATATTTCAGCTGATTCTGAATGAGAAAGACTTTATCGGCGCAGTCACATCAATTTCTTTAAATACATTCTGGGATAAACATTATCTTTTACAACGGACATCAATTTCAAAAGAGAAAGGGATTTCTCTGGATTTTGCCCAACGGCTTGTTATCAATATATCTGTACCGATGATGATAGCATACGGTAGATATACGGATGATCATATATGGACTGAAAAAGCTTTGGATATTCTTGGATCTCTTCCCGCAGAGAAGAACAAAGTTACTAAAACGATGCAGGAGTCCGGATTGGAAAATCAACATGCGCTGGATAGCCAGGGTTTGTTGCAGCTGAAAAATGAGTATTGTGATCAGAAAAGATGTCTGAATTGTCAGATCGGGAATAAGATCATTCAACCTCCTTCATACCAGATCCGGGAACCTTTTGTTTACGAAGAATATCGGGAGGCTTATGTGTAAGTTTTTTATCTGCAGCCGGCTTTTTTTGACAACAGGTGATATACACAATGTTTCGGTAAACTTAGTGATTACACACTACATTATGGATGCTATTTAATTATCAATCAAAAATCGCAAATCAAGATTTCGGTTGCGTATGCATTGCGGCAGTGATAGAAGCGATATTGCAGTGGAACGGAAATATAAGTGCATAGCACGATCCGAAGGAGCCGCCATAAAAACAAACAAAGGCTGCCCGATTGCTCAGACAGCCATGATTATATTTTGTTACAAATGTTATGCTTGTGCCTTTGCAACAGCTCTTTTTGCTTTCTCCTGATCGAAGTATTCTTTCAGTAATCCTCTGGAAATCAATAATTTCATGATTTCGTTGGTGCCGGCATAGATACGGGCGACACGGTTGTCAGCATAAGCTCTTGCTACAAAGTACTCCCACATATATCCGTAGCCTCCGTGCAATTGCAAGCATTCGTCTACAACTTCCTGATGCATATCAGTACATGAATATTTAGCCATAGAAGCTGTTTCTGCTGTCAATTCACCTGCTACATACAATTCAACACATCTGTCTACGAATGTTTGGTGGATCTGAAGTTTGGTTGCCAGTTCTGCTAATTTAAATTGAGTATTCTGAAAACCAGCAATAGGCTGCCTGAATGCTTCTCTGTCCATAGTGTACTGGATGGTGTTTTCGATAGCACCTTCAGCGCCGCCACTTGCCATCAAAGCTACTGACATGCGTTCTCTTCCTAGTTTTTGCATCATATAGGCAAAGCCTTTACCAACTTGTCCCAAAAGGTTTTCTTTAGGAATCACTACATCTTCAAAGAAAAGCTCACAAGTGTCCTGAGCTTTCATCCCTACTTTTTTGAATGGTTTACCTTTAGAATAACCTTCACGGGTAGATTCAATGATGAATAAGCTGATGCCGTGGTTTTTGCCGTCGATAATAGTTCTGGCAGCGATAATAGCCATATCACTCATATAACCATTGGTGATAAATGTTTTCTGACCGTTGATAACATAGTGATCGCCTCTGTCTTCTGCGGTAGTGCGAAGTGCCTGTAAGTCACTTCCACAGCTTGGCTCTGTCATACCGATAGCAGTAATTACTTCACCAGTACACATCAGAGGAAGCCATTGCTGCTTTTGTTCTTCTGTCCCGTAATCAATTATATAAGGAGCTACAATATCTGAGTGTAAGAAAAAGCCGGGACCAGTGTAGCCATGTTTAGAGATTTCTTCAGTGATCAAAGCACAAAAAGAGAAGTCCAGCCCTGCGCCTCCGTATTGTTCCGGAACATCCAGGCACAATAATCCTGTTTCTCCCGCTTTAAGCCATACTTCCCTGCTTACCTGACCATCTTCTTCCCATTGTGCATGGTAAGGAGTAATTTCTCTTTCTATGAACTGACGACATGTCTCTCTGATCATCTCATGTTCCTCTGTCTGATATGCAGTTCTTTTTAGTTTAATAGTTGAAAACATTTATCGAAGAATTTTGCTAAAAATACGGAGAATAAAAAAAATAATAACTATTCACGTTTTAAATATAAGTGAATAGTGATCCTGACATATACAGGAATTGCAAGATGTTTCTGGCAATAAGAAATTTATTTCCGGTCAATATCAAGTGGTTTTGTATGGCAGAATTTATAATTATCAGTCTTAAAAACCAATTTATGATATATTGGAATTATATCTTTTACAATCAGATAGCTGGTGTATGTTTCTGAGATTCCTTTATGTAACCTTTGCGACTCTTTTACTTAATAATCTAAATATCCAAAGCCACAAAGGAGACTCAACACAATATTTTAATTTGTACAGAAATTCTATACAAAATGTCTTTCGTAGAAGTCCATGGTGTTTTTTCTCATGATTTTGTCCACCATTTCTTCGGGTTTCTGATTGTACCATACCGTTTTACCGTATTTGGTACGATCTAAAAATTCTATCATGTCCTGATACATCTGAGGGTAAGTAGAACATTTGTCGTACGGGTCAGCGTGCTCAATGGCGCCATCCAGATCAGAACCTATTGCAATGCAGTTCCATCCTGTTTCGTTGCCGACAGCTTTTACAATCTGGAAGGCATTATCAAAGAATACTCTTAAGTATGCTTCCTTGATTTTTTCTGCATCAGTCACACCGTTGATATGGTTTTTGAAAAACTGCCCTCCACCTAGCTTGTGCTTATCCAGCATGATTCCTATCAATCCGGTGGATTCATGAATAATTTTTATTTCTTCGTCAGAGATATTCAGGCTCCAGCTGTTAAAATGTTTTTCATTGAATTTTGCCGGGCTGTCAGGCTTTCTGGTACTTCCTGCCATGGATTTGAATCCATTCACTCCTGTATGGCTGCATACAATCGGAATTTTATCGGTCGCTGAAATATAATTGTAGCTCCTAATCCAGTTGTAATACTCAATTCTGCCTTTTACGCTCATGTGTTTGGTATCAACTATGATGCGCTTGCCGTTATTCACACTGGCATATTCTTTCAGAACCTTAATTCCCAAGCCGGTCAAACCAAGATCTAATCCCTTATTCTGATTCAATACCGTTCTCGAGCCACCGGCAAAGCTTCTGCTGTGCCCGCAGAGATGATTGTAAAAGTGATGGCTGAGATTTACTGTCAATGGAGGAACTTCCCAGGATTTTATAATTCCGATATGTTCTTCCAGCTTTCTTTTCATCTGGCTGATACTTAGTTTTCCTATGGTCATTTCTTCATCCCACAATACGTGAGAGCCTTCAATAGACAAGATGATTGCCAATGTAGTATTGTCTTTAGTCAATACATCTTGCAATTCCTGATAATTGTTGACTACTTTATAAGCATATTTCCCATCCGGAGATTTTCCCTGATTCTTTATCAGATAATCATATTCTTCCTGCAGATCTGCAAAGTAATTATTGGTTTCACGCATATACTTGACGCTGTCAGTGGTATAGCCGCTGATGACCTGCATCATTTCGTCCTGCGCTTTTTTATTTACTACCAGATTGGGAACATTTCTCATTTGCAGGAACCCTTTTTCCATAGGATAGAGTGAGGCTGTTGCTACTCTTACCTTACCTCTTGAGAGTTCATAAAAATTTGTCTGAGAGTATTTTGCAAGCCCCGGTGTATTATTAAAAGCATATTTAGCCGGATTTGATTTTCCTATCACATGTTCAAAATCATCCCACAGGTTTTTACGGGGATATGGACGACCAGAGTTAAAAGTTTTAATAGTTGGGTGAATGTGAATATCAGCAAAATATTCTCCGTGTGACATAATTTTAAATTGACCTATAAATAATACTGCAATCTAACTGTTTTTGGTGATGTATTCTAACCGCTAATGGGTATTGACAACATTTTAACAATCCATACAGTGTGAAAACTTCATTTAAAAAAGTCATTTCATCTGATTTATTGTACAGAAACGTATATAATTTTAAAACACCGGAATATTATCCGTAAGCTACCTCAATATTTATGATCCTGCTGAAGAGAAAACTTCGATGGAAAGCTTCATTTCCTTTTGTAATTTTACAGCTCACACATTTTTATGTCTAAGATTCATTTCGAAAGGAAGGTCCTGAATAATGGTTTGACGGTTATACATCATTCTGACAGAGATACGCCTTTTGTAGTTTTTAATACCTTGTACAAGGTGGGAGCCAAGCATGAAAATCCTTCCAGGACAGGATTTGCTCATCTGTTTGAACATCTGATGTTTGAGGGCACTAAAAATGTTCCATATTTTGATGGTCCGTTACAGGAAGCTGGTGGTGAAAACAATGCATTTACCAATAATGATTACACCAATTATTATGATATAGTACCAGCTCTGAACGCAGAAATTCCCTACTGGCTGGAATCTGACAGAATGCAGCACCTGAATATCAATGCAAAATCTCTGAGGCTTCAAAAAAAAGTTGTCATTGAAGAGTTTAAGGAAAATTATATCAATCAGCCTTACGGAGATATTCAGCATCTGATCCGGGGAATGGTTTACCGGCAACATCCTTATCAATGGCCGACCATCGGCAAAGATCTGAAGCATATTCAGGATGCAGCTTTATCTGATGTGAAAGATTTTTATCAGACACATTATTGCCCTGCTAATGCCATTGTCGTAATTGCAGGAGATATTGACTGTGACACAGCATTTTCTTATGCAGAAAAGTGGTTTTCTGATATACCTTCAGGAAAAATGCAGGAAGTAAAATATCTATCTGAACTACCGCAGCCGGAAGCCAGAGAGCTGACTCATTATGCTGATGTTCCTCAGAATATGATCATTATTGCATTCGCTATGCCGGGAAGATTAGAAAAAGGATATTTTGAAGGTGATCTGATCACGGATATTTTATCTTCCGGACACTCCTCCAGATTACATTACAGATTGGTCAAAGAACAAGAGATTTTTTCTGAAATAGATGCTTATATCACCGGCAGCAATGATACCGGAATGTTTGTCATTGAAGGAAGAGTAAACGAAGGTATTGATATTCAACATGCGAAAAATTGTATCTGGGGTGAAATTTTCGAACTTCAAAAAAATGGTATAACAGAGATTGAGCTGGAAAAAGTCAAAAATCAGATGCTGACATACATGAGATTTTCAGATGCAAGCCTGTTGAATAAATCCATCAGTCTGGCATACTATGAACTTCTGGGAGACGCGGATCTCATCAATCAGGAAGCCAGCCAATATGATGATATCACAGCAGAGGATATTCAATCTTTTACACAAAAATATCTGCAGGTACATCAAAGCAATACATTGTATTATCTTTCCAATTCATGATTTTGAGACAAGTACCTGAAATACATTCATTAGTCGTACCGGCATTCAGGAAGCCGGAACAAAATATCCTGTCTAATGGATTAGTCATTTATGGATTTCCCGGAATATACCATGATATCACCCGGGTTGATATCGTAATAGATAGTGGCAGATGGACTGAAAAATACCCTTTGATTGCTCATAGTGTTGCGAAGCTTTTTAAAAGCGGAACTAACGGCAAGACTGCTTTTCAGATGTCTGAAGCAGTAGATCATCTGGGCTCTACTATCAGTGTATATACAGGATATCACGGATTCAATATTACAGTGTATGCAATGCGTAAAAATTTACCGGCAACGCTGGAACTGATGTTTGAGTGTCTGTCAGATGACATTTTTCCGGATAGTGAATTTGAGAACTATATAAAAAACTCTAAAGCAAAGCAGAAAGTACAGGAGGAAAAAACCGAGTTTATAGCAGACAGGGCATATCGCAATGCGGTTTTCGGGAAGAATCATCCTTATGGGTATTCTCCGGAAATTTCATTTATTGATGAATTAAAGCACGAGGATATTCTCAGCTATTTTGTAGAAGAGGTAAAAAATAAAAAACCGGTTATTTATCTGTCCGGTACTTATGATGATTCGGAAATCAGATTACTGGAAAGTATTTTTTCCGGCATAGATTATCCTGAAAAAAGTATAGAACTCTTTCATTCCATCGAAAAAAACGGCGATCCGCTACACCAGAAAATCAATAAAAAAGGAGCTGCCCAGTCGTCACTGGCTATAGGCTATCGCTCTATCAATAAACAACATCCTGATTTTGCAGTAATGTCATTGACAAATACAATTTTCGGAGGATATTTCGGTTCCAGGCTCATGTCTAATATCAGAGAAGAAAAGGGATATACTTACGGCATCTATTCTTCGTTACAGACATACAGACATGACGGTTCCATTTTAATACAAACTGAAACCAGCGGAGAACATGTAGATGCCTGTATAACGGAAATTGAATCAGAAATCAATAAACTACAAAACGATTTGATCGGCAGCGAAGAACTTAAACAAGCCAGAAATTATCTGCTCGGCAAATATCTCAGCCGGATGGATGGAGCATTTGCACAGATGGAGACATTTAAAAATTATCAGATAGAAGGGCTGGATATTGACTGCTTCAATAAATTTGCAGAAACCATAAAATCCACAACGCCTGAGGAAATCAGAAATATGGCACAAAAACATTATAACTTTACAGCCATGTATCAGATAATCGTCGGAAAATAAACAATAAGGAATAAATGAGAAATTTCATATACATATTTGCCATTCTTTTATTCACTACAAACGTAAAAGCTCAGATTACGCCTCAATATACCGCTACACCTCCATCTCTGGTCTGCGTAAAAAATGAAACCTCCAATCAGATTTCTATTCAGTGGAATGCAAGCGTCAATCCAGGTCCCTGCTTTAAAGAGTATGGAGTGTATATTGCCAAAAATGACAAGAACGGACCTTATGTGAAAGTAGCTTCTATTACCAATCCTGCGGGTGGAACTCAGATCATTGATCCGCAAACGGGTGGAATTGCTTACGTATTTCTGATCAATGAACAAAGTTGTCCTAATACCAATACCCAGATTGTTACTTCTGATACTTTAGATAACAGCACACCGCCGCCTGCTCCTAAAGTCATAAAAATAACTGTAGAAAATGAAGTCCCTGTTATTTACTGGGAACCTTCCACTAATGTAGAAGTTGTTGATTACGCTATTTTCAGCCTGAGCAATAACTATAATACTGCCATTGATACAGTGTACGGTAGAAATTCGAATTTATTCTCAAATCTTGGTCATAACCCTTCAGATTCTGCTGCCGTGTACAGAATCAGGTCTATAGAATTCTGCGAAGATCCTAAAGGATTGTATAGCAATATTACCGGTGCTTATAACACAATTCATCTTACTTACGGAGATGAAGATCTTTGCAGAAGATCCATTCCATTGAGCTGGAACGGGTATAACAATCAGGGTAATCCGGTTTTGGGCTACAGAGTAGATTTTTCCATGGACAATGGAAATACCTTTGTGACCAGAGAAACACTACCTGATAGTATCCGTCAGTACACATTTACAGATCTGACTGTACAGGAAGTTACTGTCATCAGAGTTGTCGCTTTATTGCCTGGTAATGAAGAATCACTTTCCAATATAGTGGCCATATTCAGCAAAGGAGTCGCTGCGATAGAAAACCATTACATTCAGAATATTACAGTCAATACTGACCATGTCGCCATTGAATATATGCCGGATCCGAGTGCTGAGCTCGGAGAAATAGGCTTGGAACGAAGCACTACTGGTCAGCAGTATACGGTTTTAGCGTCCGGAGTGTCCGTTACCGAAGGGAATCCCGGTGAACCCTACATTATCAAAGATTACAGTGCGCTGACAGACAGAACTGCTTTATATTATAAGGTTGCCGTAAAAAATTCATGTGCAGACAAATACACGACCCTTCCTGCCAAAACTATTTTCATGGAAGGTGAAAACCTCGGCCTGAATAATCAGGTCAACTGGGATGAGATACAAATAGATGAAGATGTCATTGCAGGTTACGAATTGTATAAGATATTTGAAGGTGATACCGTACTGATCCGTAGCACTACACAACCGGAAGAATATACGGATGCGGGCGTTTATGCCAATAATTTCTTTGCAGAATTGTGCTACGTAGTAAAAGCGCAGCACTATACTACAGATGCTACCAGGCCAGGTACCACTTATACATCTCTGTCCAATGTCGTTTGTCTGAAACCTACACCTCAGGCATTTGTTCCTAATGCTTTTGCACCTGCAGGCCACAATAAAATCTTTAAGCCGATCATCGTATTTGGTACTGAAATCAACTATTCTTTACAGGTATTTGACAGAAACGGCAAAAAAGTATTTGAATCCACCAATCCCGGTCTGGGCTGGAACGGGACGCTGAATGGTAAAAAGACAGCTTTAGACAGCTATGTATACCATTTACAGTTTACTGGTCTGGACGGACAATCATACAAAAAAACTGGTTTTGTCGTACTTGTACAATAAAAAATCACTGATGAACATCCTCAGAATATTCTTCCTTTTGCTATTTGCTACCTCGGGTATTTCTGCTCTGTCTGCCCAGGAACAGCCGGACAGCATTGTGGTCAATAATAAAAAGTTTATTTATAATCCGGATCATTTTGCCTATACAGATCTTAGGTATGGTTACACTAAGCTGGGTCATCAGTTTCATACAGGAGTGAGTTATAAATATCGTTTTAATATTTTCAAAATAGCTTTTTCTCACATCAATAACTTCCACAACAATCCGGAAAAATCCAACAAATTCAGTGATGTTTCTGTTATTTATGCATGGTCATTCCGTAAGAAAAACTTCTTATTTTCTGCAGGGTTCGGTATTGGTGGAGTTTTTGGTAATGCTACAACGAATCAGAAAACACTGGACTCAATCCCCCTGGAATTTGATCCTCAGATTAAAATGAAAACTGTCGGCTTTCCTTTAGAAATTTGTTTTGCATTTACTCCGCCACCTAAATTGAAAACCTTTTCCAGTATCGGATTGGTTTTCTTCGGTAATTTCAACAGTCAGAAGTCCTATCTGGGCGCAGGTCTGAACCTTTCTATCGGTAAAGTTTCTCCTAAGCTGACCGAACAACAGCAAAAAGATCCTCTCAAAGATTACTATGTACCTAAACAGCGCAAGCAAAAATGGTACGATTAATCTGTAATTGATTTTTGGGGCGGCATTCCCTGCTTTCGCCTTGTATCTTTCTTTCAGAAAGGATACCAGCTCTATCAGGGCCGCTACGGAGCTACTCGCTTATGGTCTTTTTTCTTTTACCTCCGTCAAAGTGATATCCGAAATGGAAAGAAATCCTCCGGTAAAAAAGGAAGTCATAACTATATGAAGATGCAATGTCTGCTGCGAGCCCCAATCCTGCTTCCATCCCATAAGATATCTTTCTTTTTGTTATTGCCTGTACTCCAAAGCTCAGTCCTCCTCCTAAAACAAAAGCATATTTCATTTTATCTTTCAGAGGTGTGTAGCTGTATGTGCTGTCCACCATATCTATCAGAGTGTTCTTATACTTCCTGAAAAACAGTCCTGTCATTGCTTCCGGAGCCAGATAGGGTCGGAAGCGTTTAGGAGGGTTCAGGTAAAAAAGAACTGCAGTTCCTGTATAAATTCCTGCCTCTCTTTTATAATGTGAACTCACGTATGGGTACTCTCTGACCAGCTCATAATCATCTTTATACCAGCTAACAAACGCATACCTGGCTCCTTCGTCTGTGAATTGAAATCCTAAAGGAACGCGTATCGCCATCTTTTGATTAGGTAAAAGTAGCTCGTAATAGAACAGCATAGATCTGCTAAACGGAGCAAATAAATCTGTTGTTATCTTATGGCGGGGATAAACAACAGGAGATTTTGCTTTGCGTTGTGTTGCGTCTTCTTCCCCTTGTGCAAATGTCAGGTTTGATATGAAAAATCCAAACAGAAGCAAAAGACAACTTTTCGGAGTAAAAAATCGATAGGCAATTTCCTTCATACTCTACTATGTTTATTATTCAATTTTCCGGAAATGATATGCAAATATCAGAGAACCTCTCCTGATACCCAGCATAGATCCTGAAATAGTATTTTTGTTGTAGTGTTTCCCGATTCCGGCACCACCTTCTATAGCGATAGAAATTCTTTTGTGTGCCATTATCTGCATCCCTACTTTTGCTTCTGCTCCAACAATCCAGCTGACTGACGTCTCATTGTCTAATCTCGTATAGTGATAGTTGACACCATCAAAATCAATCAACTGACTCCTCTTTTCCCAGATAAACATACCTAAGAAAATTCCCGGAGCGAAATAAGGTCTTACCCGTCTGGCTTTACTGAAGTATATTAAAAAATCCATTCCAGTATGAATAGCTCTTTTTTCTTCGTGAACTCTGGAGATGTATGGATATGTTTTTTGTTCAAAATCTATATCAAAAGGTTCTTTTCTTGTATTGCTAAAAAACTTAAAAGGGTAACCTCTTTTATTGTACGAAAATCCCAAAGGTACTCTTATCGACACTTTTTGCTTTGAGAACAAGTATTCATAATGGAAAAGAATCTCTTTCCCGAACGGGCTGATAATATCCACTCCTGCTTTATGTTTTAAATACTCAAAAGGTGATGATTTTTCAGCTGATGTACCCTGTGCATATAACTCGTTGACACAGAGCATTCCGATGAAAAGAAAAAAGAAGTTATTTTCATGGTGGTGGTATCGTTCCCAAAAATAACTATTTGTTTCTCAATATCAGTCAGATACCAATAGCCTATTAGTTGCTTGAATCTTAAAACATATATCGTTGGTCTCAGATCATCTCTAAAATATAAAGTAATAATTAACGTATTGTGTTCAGTTTAATATAATTCAGGAGGTTTTTGTTTTAAGTACGGGAAAATTCTAATTTTGACGTTTTATACAAATAAGTAAAATTTAGGTTGTGAGTATACATATGAGATGGTCATTAAGTATTGTTATAATAGTAGTACAATCGCTGTGGGTAAAATCTTATGCACAGGAAGGTATGCAGCTGTCTGGCAATGCAATAGTAGGCATAGGCATGATTTCACCACAGAACCACTATGATAATCCCTATTATGAGCTGGATTACAAGTACCGGATAGGCTATGGAGCGAATGTCAAAGTCGGATATGGTTTTACAGATATAATTTCGTTGGTTTTTATAGGAGGATATCAGAATTTTCATCAGAAATATACAGGTCAGTTTAACCCTGGTTTTGGTGCGCCTACTCAAAACCATGAAAAGGACGTGAAGCTGAATTATGTAGATATGGGATTACTGGCAAAGTTTGCCACATCATTTCAGGGCGCTTATGTATATGATGTGAAAGCTCAGCTGGTAGTTTCTACAGGATTTCTGGTGAGAAAAATGATCGCAGCAGATGTGCAGTATCTTACAAATGGTACGGAGGTCAGTTACCCTCAATTATTATATCCTTATACGAATCCTGCTTATCCATATACCCCGGTGAGCGATAGTAAAGATCTTTATACAAAATGGGGACTATCTTATGTCATCAATGTAGGTGCTGATATATTCCTTACAAATAACCTGGCATTTACACCGGCTATAGAAGGCCAACTGGCATTACTAGATATTAATGCAAAAAATTATCGCCACCATAATGAATACAAGTCTTCCAGGACACTGTTTGGAGGATTGACCTTAGGAATGACCTATTATTTCAGCCGCCAATAAAATTCACTTCGGGATGAAGAGAGATATTGAATTTCTCTTTGACTGAGTTTTGTACTTTTTCTGCATGTTCGCGGATCTCATTTCCGCTGGCATTTCCATAATTGACGATGACCAATGCCTGATGCGCGTGATTTCCGGTGTTTCCTGCTTTTAGTCCTTTCCAGCCACATTGTTCTATCAGCCAGGCTGCAGGAATTTTAATATTCCCGTTTTCCAGAGGATAATGTGGTATCGCCGGATATTTTATTAAAAGATCATTGGCTATTTCGGAAGGTATTTCCGGATTTTTAAAAAAGCTTCCGGCATTGCCCAGCTCCTTCGGATCAGGTAGCTTCTGGCTCCTGATATGAATCACAGCATCAGAAATGCTTTTCAGACCGGGTTGGCTGATATTCATTTCTCTCAGAGTTTTCTGAATATCTCCATAGTTGAGGGAAAACTCCACCGGGTGTTTAACCAGTCTGAACGTGACATGCGTGATAAAGTATCTGTCTTTATTTTCCGGATATTTAAAAATACTTTCTCTATAACCAAACTGACATTCATTATTCGAAAAATACTTCCATTCCTGAGTGTCAATTTCAAATGCCTGCACTTCAGTAATAACATTTTTTGCTTCGGCTCCATAAGCTCCGATATTTTGCATGGGAGCTGCTCCTACTGTACCGGGAATCAGAGATAGATTTTCGATACCACCCCAATCATTGTTAACTGTATACAGAACAAATTCATGCCAGTTCACGCCGGAGGCAACTTTTAAGGTGATATCGCTCTCGGTTTCCTCAACGATTTCGATACCTTTTAGCTTGTTCAGGACAACTATGCCTAAATAGTCTTGTGTAAAAAGTACATTGCTGCCGCCTCCAAGAATCAACAGATGGTGATATTGCTCTTTTAAAGATTTTAGCTGAAATACATCTTCAACTTGTAGTAATTCAGTAAAAGCAGCAGCATATACCTCTATACCAAAAGTATGAAATGGCTGAAGGTTGACGTGTTGGGTAATCTGCATAAATGTATTTTACTGAATTCTGTTGAGTCCGGCTTTGGCTTGTGCGTCTATACTGTTTTTGTATTCATGCTGAGTGAAAGTAAAAGCTTTTTTATAGTACAATTCTGCATTGGCTTTATCTTTTATCACCTCATAATAATTGCCAAGTTTGATACAGGAATTAGGAGCAAAATAAGTGGTGCTCTGGCTTGAGTTTTTGATGGTCCATTCATATAATGGAATAGCTTTGGACATTTGCCCCATATCATCTAAGATCCTGGCCTTTCTGTAATAAAATTCCAGCTTTTCGTCAGATTTCAGATTTTTGATTTCCACATCTTCCAGTGCATCCAATGCTTTTGAATAATATCCGCCATCACTGAGCAGACGGGCTTTCAGGATATCGTATTGAGGAGTTTGTCTGCTGAGCGCTTCTTTAGTGGCTGCTTTATCTTCATCCAGAGAGTTGTTGCCCGCCACCGGTATTTTTGACATGTAAAATTTATAAAGATCAGGACGTTTATTGACAAGTCCGTACCAGGCCAGTTTTCTGTTGGCTTCTCTGATATAATTTTTCCCTTTATACTGTTCCAGGAATTTCTTCAGAAAGATATCTGCATCTCTGTCCAGTCTGTTGAGCTTGGCATTACCCAGCATATAATCCAGATACGGGAAAGGATAATAAGCACCTGATATGGGTCTGCCGGATAAAATACTGATGACCTGATCATTTTTCCCTGTGTAATGGGCTACAGATGCGGTAATGAAATAATTTAAAAGATTATCCTCCAGCTTAAGATCCAGTTGATCCAGCATCTTCCAGGCACCGTCTTTGTTTTTGCCTAAATGCAATAAAAGCATGGTGTACATGATGGAAGCTTCTTCTCTGAAAGGCATATCAGGTTCTTTCAATAATGTTCCCAGCTCTTTCAATCCCTGATCTATATCCCCTTTCAATCCTAAGAGCTTTGCGCCGAATTTATATTTATCAGGAATTGCTCCGAACAATGTATTCAGAAGTGCAAGATCTTTATCATTGGGTGCAAACTGCGGGAACTTTTCTTTATTGGTTTTCAGCAGGCTATAAGCTTTTTTAACATCCCATACTGCAGAAATATAATCTCCGAATTTTATTTTAATGAATGCCCATTGAAGATAGATGCTCGATTGACTATAGAGGTAATATGGTGATTTCGGATTTCCTTCACTGAGTATGTCCAGTCTTTCATCTCTCTTAGGAAGCAGCTTTTTATAAAGCGTCGCATCATCGCTGATATATAATGTCAGAAAATCAGCGTAATTCTCTAAGAAATAAGGTAAAAGATTATCCCTGTTATACTGTCTTTCTTTAAAAAGTAATTGATTGCCTTCGTTGATTTTTAGCTTGAAAATAGTCTGATAGGCAGTCTGGCATCGGGTGTTGTACTCGAAGTTCTTTCCTGATGCCCACGAAGAGGAAAAAATGAAGCAGATAAAAACAAAAACAGGCAGCTTTTTCATAGCTGCCTGCAAAATAAAACTTATTTACGCTTTCTACTAATCAATCATAGCAGATGCCGGGATGAATTCAACGTCCGCATCAAAATCTTCTACATCTGTAAGGATACGACCACAGTGCTCACATGTAGTAATTTTCTTTTTCAGCTTGATTTCAGCCTGAGTTTGAGGTGGGATTTTACCAAAACAACCTCCGCATGCATTTCTTTCAACATGAACTACTGCCAGACCGTTTCTGTAAGTAGTACGGATCCTTTTATATGCAGCTAATAATTTTGGATCAACAACTAATTCAATATTATTGGCTTTTTCAGTCAATTCACTTTCTTCTTTCTCTGTATCAGCTACGATAAAGCTTAATTCTTTTTTCTTAGCATCCAGATTTGAAGATTTTAACTCAATTTTGCCTTTTAATTCTTCCAGTTGTCTTTGTTGATTTTCAATAGAGAAATTTGCTTCTTTGATTTTTTTCTCGGAAATCTGAATGTCAAGTTTTTGCAATTCAATTTCTTTACTTAAAGCATCAAACTCACGGTTGTTTTTTACAGTATCTAACTGACGCTCATATTTGGTAATTAAAGTCTGAGCCTCTTTAATGGTATTTCTGCGGGTAGCTGTCATTTCGTTTGCAGCATCTATTTCTGCTTCAATCTTTTGAAGACGCGTATTCATTCCGGCAATTTCGTCTTCAAGATCTGCTACTTCAATAGGTAATTCACCTTTTAAGATCTGAATTTGATCTATCTTAGAGTGAATGTTTTGCAACTCGGATAATTGATCCAGTTTGTTAGCTACTGCTGAGTCCTTTTTGCTTGCCATCTATAGATATTTTACAGGATTGGTTGTGACCGAAGTCAAATAGAGGGCAAAATTAGGGAATTTTTTTATCAAAATCTCATAAAAAAGCTCTATAGTAAACTGTTCACTTTCAAAATGTCCGATATCTGCAATAACTATATGATTATCAGCATCAAAGAACTGATGGTATTTGTAGTCTCCGGTAATGAAAACATCTGCTGAGCTGCTGATGGCAGCATTGAGTAGAAAACTTCCTGCGCCCCCGCATACTGCAATTTTCTGAACTTTTTCCTTTATAAATTTTGTATGTCTGATCACCGGTGTCTGCATTTGATCTTTCAGGCTTAAAAGAAAAGATTCTGTTTCTGTCGGTGCTGCTAATTCACCTATGATGCCTGAGCCTATTTCCTGATGGAAATTATCGATAGAAATGACCTCATAAGCGACTTCTTCATAAGGGTGAGCTGTCAGAAGAGCTTTCAGGATACTTTTTTCGGCATAGGCAGGAAAAAGAACTTCCAGTTTGTGCTCCTTCTCGGTGTGCACAACTCCTTTTTCTCCTGTATAAGGTTGAGAGTCTTCACTTCCTTTGAACGTTCCCTCTCCGGAGACACTGAAGCTGCAATCAGAATATTTGCCGATGTTTCCTGCCCCGGCTTCAAAAAGTGCGCTTCTTACTTTTTCGGTATGCTCAACAGGAATATAGGTAAAGAGCTTCTTCAGTATTCCTTTTTTAGGAGCGAGGATCCGGATGTTTTTTAACCCGATTTTTTGTGCTATTTTCTGATTGACGCCTTCTATAACATTATCAAGATTGGTATGAGCTGCATAGATGGCAATATCATTTTTAATGGCTTTGATAATGACCCGTTCTATATAATTCCTGCCGGTTAATGATTTTAATCCTGAGAAAACAATCGGATGATGGGCAATGACCAGATTACATTCTTTTTCGATTGCTTCATCCAGCACAGATTCAATGGCATCGAGACAAAGTATTACTCCGGTACATTCCTGGTCCCGTGTACCTGTAATGAATCCTGCATTATCATAAGACTCCTGCAAGCTCGGATGCGCAATTTTTTCTATTTCTTCGATGATGTTAGATATCTTTATCATGCTGTGATGATTAAAATTTGTCAACAGTAGAGATAATGAAGATAACTCAATTTTTTTTGTTGCCGTTTGCATTCATCTATTCACTGGGAGTGAAATGGTGGACGTGGATGTATAAGAAAGGATATTGGGGCAAAGCCAGCTTCTCGTTACCGGTGATCTCTGTAGGCAATCTGCAGGCGGGTGGCACCGGTAAAACACCTATGGTTGATTACTTGTGCGGTTATTTATCTAATGAGTATCAGGTAGGAGTATTAAGCAGGGGATATAAAAGATTGACCTATGGTTTCAGAATGGTTCATGTATCAGATGATTACAAAAGTGTAGGAGATGAGCCATACTGGTTAAAGAGAAGATATCCGCATATAGCAATAGGAGTAGCCGAAAACCGGGTGGAAGGTATTCCTTACCTGATTTCAAACGCAATGGACACAGATGTGCTCATCTTAGATGATGGATATCAGCAATTAGGTATCAGAGTAGATCTCAATATCCTGATGACTCCTTTTCACAGACCGTATACCAATGATTATTTTTTGCCTGCAGGAAGATTGAGAGAATCCCGGTCTTCAGCAGAAAGAGCAGATATCATTATTGTTACAAAATGTCCGGAAAATGAATTGGGGAAGAAAGATGCTGTTTTGCAAAAATTAGGAATCCGGCTGGCTGCAAATCAGAAAGCTTTTCTTTCTGCTCTATACTATGCCCAGCCATATTCGATGTATTATGAGGGAGAAGTCAAATCCTTACAGAAGGATGAAAATATATTACTTGTGACCGGTATCGGGGATGCGGAGCCTTTATTGAAGCATATTGAGGGTAAAGTAAAAAAAGTAAAGCACCTATCTTTTCCTGATCATTACCGATACAGAATATCGGATATCGAAACTATAGCAGAGGCTTTTATGAAGTTCCAAGCTGGTGAGAAAAGCAGAATTATCACTACAGAAAAAGACGCTGTTCGTTTGATATCATTCAGAAAAGAGATAAGTGCTTTAGAATTAAACTTCTTCGTTCAGCCAATTTTATTAAAATGGGATGATGAAGATGAACTAAAGAGATCTATAAGTATTATATTTTAATGTATTTTTTAAGGGTTATCTAATTTCTTTGACTATATTATTATCCTTCTGCCTCCACTTCGATGTGGCTGTAAAGTTCAATCATATTAGTAGCAGTATGTATCATGTCGTACAGGGCTGCCATCTCAGATTGATTCATGTTGATGGAGATTTTTTCATCCAGGGGAAGCTCATATAATCTTGATGAATCATAAGGTTGGTAACGGAGGTTTTTTAATTCATTATGTAATGAAAATTGTATTTGTTCTAATTCTTCGGAAGCCATTGTTGCCGTTAAAGTCCCGAAAACAAATTTTACCTTTTTACAGGAGTCACACCTTTTAATATAGCCTAATTTACTTTGAGCTAAAATTTGATAATTACACATACACTACAGTTTAAAAATTCTATTGCAAAAGTATGTAAACAATACAATTGTGTGACACAGGTCACTGAGAACCACCTGTGGGAATGTGAATTTTGTATTTATAAAACGGGTCAAAAGAGTTAGTATTTCAATGAGACAGGCAATCACCTTATAGAGTACGTATTTTTAAATTGTTTATGTGACCTTTGTGGCTTTCATGTGAAATTGATACAATACGGAAGTTTCAGGCACATTCCTGTTTGTTGTGTGGGTATTGTTTTCGGTATTTGTAAGCAAGAACCTCTTTATTTGTTATATAAAAGAATCGCTTATTTATATAGATTTTATTTATATGTTCACATTTTGTACACTTAAAATAAACAATTAGTTAATTTAAAATGTAGAATTAATTCTAGTAAATATGGAGTTTATACAGATTTTATTGGATCGATTTTTTAGTGTTTGTATCAATGTTGTATATACAACTGATTGATTTTGCGCAAAAATTCATCTGTTTAGTATCTGACAAATCTTGTAGAATACCCTGTAGAATAAAATACATTTTTACTTAACACTAAATTAACTTTTATGCAAAGCAGATATTATACACAATAAAAGTACCTGTTCATATATCTCATCATTTCTTTAGTGTGAAGAATCGTTTTCTTATCTTAGCCATATACAATAGCTGATATGCAGGAAGCAGAAAAAGAAAGACTCCAACAACAATTAAAAGATGCCTTAGTGGCAATAAAGAAGTTGAAGTCCGGATTAGTTGAAGAAAGAAGTAAAAAGCACGAACCGATTGCTGTCATCGGGATGGCAATGAGATTTCCGGGAAATGTACACAATGCTGCTGAATACTGGAATATACTATCAAATGGAGTAGATGCCATTTCTGATATACCTGAAAGCAGATTTGATGCGAAAGCCTTGTATGATGCAAATTATGAAACACCTGGTAAAATGGTGGTGAAGCAAGGGGGATTCCTGGATCAGATTGATCAGTTTGACGGATCATTCTTTGATTTGTCTTATGCAGAAATAGAAAGCATGGACCCTCAGCAAAGATTGTTGCTGGAGGTCACTCATGAGGCAATGGAAAATGCAGGCATTCCGGTACAGTCATTAGTGGATTCAAATACCGGTGTTTTTGTCGGAGTGACGAACAATGACTATCAAAAAAGGCATTTCAGATCGGGCGATTATACACTCATCAATCCATACTCATATACCGGAGCCGCAATCTGTTCTAATTCAGGGCGGATTTCTTATCTGATGGGCTTGCAGGGTCCATCCGTTTCATTGGATACGGCGTGCTCCTCTTCGCTGGTGGCAACACATCTCGCAGTACAATCACTCAGAAACAGGGAATGTGATGTGGCAATTGCCGGTGCTGCAAATGTGATTATCGATCCGGAGTTTACGATCTATTTTTCTTCTTTAAACTCATTGTCAAAAGATTCCAGATGTAAATCATTTTCCAATGAAGCGAATGGATTTATCCGTTCAGAGGGGTGTGGTATTCTGATCCTGAAAAGATTGAGTGATGCTCAAAGAGATGGAGATAATATACTTTCAGTTGTAAAAGGTACTGCTGTCAATCAGGATGGAAGAAGCAATGGATTTACTGCGCCAAATGTCAAAGCTCAGGAAAGGCTGCTGCTTAAGGCCCTTGAAAATGCACAATTATCTCCTGAGCAGGTAGCTTTTATAGAAGCTCACGGAACAGGAACAAAGATTGGTGATCCGATAGAGATGGAAGCCATTGCTGAAGTTTTTGCGAAATCAAAAACGAAAGACAATCCATTGTATGTAGGTTCTGCTAAAACCAATATAGGTCATACAGAAGGTGTTGCCGGAATGGCCGGAATGATGAAGGCGATTTTGTCTGTGCAGAACGGCGTAATTCCTAAAAACCTTCATTTTGACACTCCTAATGAATTAATAGACTGGGAGCATCTTCCGGTAAAAGTCCCGGTAGAAAATACTCAGTGGGATTCCACGCATCAATATATAGGTGTCAGCGGTTTTGGTGTAACAGGCACAAATGCGCATGTGATCATAGGTGCAGCACCTGTAAATAATGAGGAAAAAAACTCTGTGGAACTAAGAAAAGATGTGTTTGTTTTGCCATTATCAACGCGTACACCTGAGGCACTGCAGGCGGCTGCAAAAATATATGCCTCGTTTATTGAGGAGTCCGGTGAAAAGCTGGAAGATATCTGTGCTGCAGCAGCATTGAAAAGATCCGCATTTGAAGTCAGAGAAGTCTTTGTCGCAAAAGATAAAGCGGCTTTATTAGAGCAGTTGCAGGATTTTTCAGAGCTGGAGTTCGAAGATAAAAAGGTCTTTGATGCGGATGACTATGTAAAAGTTGTTTTCGTTTGTCCCGGTCAGGGTGCTCAATGGGTCGGGATGGCTCAGCAGTTGTACGATAGCGAGCCGGTTTTTAAAGAAACGTTGGACGCGTGTACACAATCCTTTTCTAAATATGTATCATGGAATTTGATAGATGAGCTCAAAGGCGAAAATTTTGAAGAGCTGGATGTGATTCAACCGGCTTTGGTAGCCATAGAAATTGCTTTAGGTGAGCTATGGAAATCCAAAGGCATTGTTCCTGATATAGTGGTAGGACATAGCATGGGCGAGATTGCTGCTGCATATCTGGCCGGTATGATTTCACTGGATGAAGCAGCTCAGATCATTTGTACCCGCAGCGCACTGATGAAAAAGGCCAGTGGTAAAGGAGCGATGGCTGTTACCGATCTGACGATAGAAGAAGCGAACGGATATTTAAAAGGTCAGGAAGAATATCTTTCTGTTGCCGTACAAAACAGTCCGAAATCTACAGTGATAGCAGGAGATCCTTTATTGCTTCAGAATCTTTTGGATAAGCTGGATGCTGCCGGCAGATTTTGCAGAATGATCAAAGTAGACGTGGCATCACATAGCCCGCAAATGGATCCGATTATGGCTCCTTTAGAAAATGCCTTACAAAACCTGCAACCTCAGAACAGCAATGTTGTGTTCTATTCCACAGCATTAAAAGAAAAAGTAAAAGGAGCTGATCTGAAAGCAGATTACTGGGTGAAAAATCTCAGAAATCCTGTTCACTTCGGGGCAGTAGTGAGAGAGATAGTACTGCAGGACCAGGCTGTTTTTATTGAATTGACACCACATCCTGTTTTGACTAATGCGATTCAGGAAAATATTCAGACAGCAAAGAGATCAGGAGAAGCCATTCCTTCACTTTTCAGAGAAAAAGATGAGCTGGTAAGCTTCTATAAAGCATTTGGGAAATTTTTTGAATCAGGACTGCCTGTAGACTGGAAAAATATTTACCCGGCTACCCGAAAATTTATTCTTTTGCCTAACTATCAGTGGCAGAAAGAAAGATTCTGGTTTGATCAGAAACCCAATATTACAGCATCTCCTGTAGGGATAAATGAAGAAAATAAAGCCACTGAAGCTGTAAACTCAGCACAGATAAATTCTTCTGAACCGGTCGTAAAAGCAGCAAAAGAAAAAAGTGTTCTGTACGAAACGATCTGGGAGGAAGTTGATTTAGAGAAAAATAAGCTACCGCAATCAGTCGTAATCGTAAAAGATATGGATGGTCTGGGAGATCAGGTCGCTCAAATTTTGGAAAATCAGGGGGTAAAAGTGGAAACAATCCTTTCTACTGAAAAACCGATGTCAATACCTGAAGTCGTCATTCACCTGTCCAGTACAAATGTAAAAGCGACCCAGCAGGATGCCATCTACAGTTTCAGAGATCTGATTCAATATTTTAACGATAAAGGGAAAAGTCCGAAACTCTATGCAATCACCAGGAATGGTCAGGTCATTAGCAGTGAAGACAAACATATACATATCCCGAGTACAGCATTATGGGGATTGATGAGGACGATCAGAAATGAGTTTCCTGAGCTGAGGCCTGTAACGGTGGATATAAATTCTACTGCTACAGCACAGGATATTGTGAACGTTTTATCTCAGAATGAAACCTACAGAGAGTGGGCTTTCCGTGGCTACAAATGGTATACTCCGATACTGAAGAATGTTCAGCCTGTGGCAGCTACAGCAGAACCGTTTAATGGTGGTACTACTTATCTCGTGACTGGTGGTACCAGTGGATTGGGATTGGTATTTGCCCAATGGCTGGTTTCCAAAGGAGTTAAAAATCTTGCATTAGTCAGTCGCTCAGGTATGAAACCTGAAACTCAACCTGTAGTAGAAAGATTGAGAAGTCAGGGAGTAAAAGTTGAGGTATTCAAATCTGATATAGCTAATCCGGATGATTTAGGGAAATTAGTAATGGAAATAGAAACCATTCTACCTACAATCAGAGGTGTGGTGCACGCCGCGGGGATACTGGATGATGGAGCATTTCTGAATCTGACAGCAGAGCAATTCAATAAAGTGCTGGCTCCGAAAATTAACGGAGGTTGGAATTTGCATAAATATTTTTCAGGAAGAGCACTGGAATCTTTTGTGCTGTTCTCTTCAGGTGCTTCTGTTTTAGGTACTACTGCGCAGGCGAATTATACTGCTGCAAATATGGCTTTGGATCAATTAGCCAATTATAGAAAATCTTTAGGACTTGCAGCTTTGTCCATCAATTTTGGCAATATCGGTGAAGTCGGATTAGCAGCAGCAGATGTGAGAAGAGGAGAGCGATTACAGGAACAAGGAATGGGAATCATCACTCCGGAGAAGCTTTCTACCTATTTAGATACGCTGTTTGATCTGCCGGGTGCTCAATACATGCTCATGGATATCAATTTTGATAAATGGGCAACAAATAACAGCGGAGTACGAGGAAATGCATTCTATAGCAGTGTTTTGAGTTCAGATCATGTTGCAGAAGAAACCGGAGAGGTGGAAAATCAACAATTTACTTCTAAGAGCGGAGCTATACGTCACTATAAATCTGTAGTAAAAAATCTGATTTCCGGGATTACCAAGATACCAGCTGCAAAAATCAAGGAAGATGCTACTTTCAAGAGTCTGGGAATAGATTCTTTGATGGCAGTACAGCTGAAGAATAAATTGCAGACGGAATCGGGAATAGATTTGACTGTTTCGAGTATCTGGACATACCCTACAATAGAAAAATATGCTGAATATCTGGTAGAAGAGCTGAAAATTGAAGATGCAGTAAATAATGTGGTGATTCAGGAAGAGCCTGTTTCAGATGCCTTCACCAGCAGATCAGCTGCTGTCAGACATTATAAATCAGTTATTAAAAACCATCTCTCTGCAATTACAAAAATACCGGTGGTCAAGATCAAGGAAGATGCTACTTTTAAAAGTATGGGAGTAGATTCATTGATGGCTGTTCAGTTGAAAAACAAAATGCAGGCAGATTTTAACCTGAATCTGGCAGTGTCAAGCATCTGGACATATTCCACTGTAGATAAGTATGCAGAGTTTGTGGCGGATGAATCGGGCATTCAGGATGAACAGCCTGTCGCTAATCAGCAAGGAGCTTTGTCTTTTGATTTCACAGAAGAAATAAAACCATTACCGGAAATTCCATCAGCGAAAAGTATTGAAAGTGAAGTAGATCAAATGTCATTAGACGATCTGCTTAAAGCACTGGATGATTAACTTCTCAGATACTAATAAGACAAGCTGGCAGTTGTCAGAATTGATTATAATAACAAAGAGCAACGATTTTCATCGTTGCTCTTCTATTTTTAAGTTGCTATAATCAGCGAAAACTGTCGTCCGTTGTCTGCGGTCTTAATAAATACCGATATAGTATTGATCAGCACCAGCTGTGATTTTAGCTCCCTGAGTACCTTTAGAGCTGGTAGAGTTCACATCATAGATATAAATATATCCTTGTTCGCCTACCGGAGCCAATGCGATATAGAATTTACCATCACGAGCTACAGAAGTCTGATATTGTTGTAACCAAAGGTTAGCCGGAGTTTCCAGATCTACTACAGTCTGAGAGTTTAAGTCAATTCTCATCAGACCCCATGCAGAAGAGTATGTAGGCTCTCCGGAAGGATTTACACCAATTTGAACTTCAGCATCGCCGATTTTTTCATAAGGCATAAAACCGATACCGTTACCAACATAGAACCAGCCGTTACTGGAAGCATCTCTGCCTAATTTCTGGCTGATGTCAAACTTGTAAGAAGTGTTGTATTGACCATTTCTGATTTTTACAATACTTAGATTTTTACCGTCACTTACCATTTGTAAGATATCGCCTGACTCATCTACATATTGAGTTTGAGTTCTGTAGCCATTAGTAGCACCTTTGGCTAAAGTTGTTTCAATAGTAGTTGGATTAGTTAAACCAGGATAGTCTAATACTAAAGTAAATGCTTTATCAGTAGCTTCAGCTTTACCCGTTGCAGCATTGAATTTGCTGGTAGCCGCACCATAATACAATTTGTTACCCGAAATAACAGGGCAGTCAATACGTGAAATGTAATAACCTTGCTTTCCTAAATCTCCGGGAAGGTTTAAAATGATTTCTTTATTGAAATTTGTACCGAAGTTCATAGTTTCCAGATTCAGGATACCTATGCTCAATACCATTTTATGACCTACATATTCACTGGCATCATTGTATTGTGCGGTAGCAGCAATATTGTGAACAGAAGCTGCCTGGTCGTTTAGTTTTGTAAAACGTACTGCTTTTACACCCAATGGAATAGAAGCATCAAACGGAGTTCCTACAGCAGTATAGTTTTCGCCGCCGGAGTATATATATTTGTCAATAGTACCTACAGTATAGTTTAGGTTGTAAACAGTAGAACCGTCCGAAGAAACAAAAATACGTGCGGTACGTGCAGAAGGCATTTGATATCCTTTACCGGAGAATGAAATTTCACCGACAGTAAGATCTGAAATACCTTGTAAGTATGTAGCTGAATTAGATCCTGACCCGCTGGCAAATGATAACTGGAAATCCTTTTCTACAGGAGGCGTAATGTTATCAGTAGGATCATCTTTTTTACAAGAACTGAAGATTGCCACAGCACAGGCTGCTGTAAAGAGCGTCTTTTTGAAATTCATTTGAAATTATTTAGAATTAAGTGAAAAAATTATTTTGGCATAGAATGCTCTGCCGGGTTTTTGCAGACCAAAATTGTCAAATACCTGTTGGTTCGTGATATTCTTTGCATCCACACTAACCGTAATTTTATTAGAAGGAATGGTATATGAAACTCCTATATCATTCATGAATTGAGTAGGGATATAATCTAAGTTTTTACCGCCGATATTAGCCCAGTTTCTCAGGAATTGCTTTACATAGCTGATATTGTAGTAAATAGAAGCTCTGGCTTTCTTGGCAAACAGATTTTCTATGGTGTACATTGCATTTGCATTGAACTTGAATGAAGGTTCATTCCTTATCTGCATTCTATAGAATAAATAAGGAGCGCCGTTAGCATCAAATTCTGTATTGAACAATGCGTCAAACTTGGAGATATTAAATGTGAAATTGAATTTCCTTGCAAAATTGTATACGATTTCAGCATCGATACCTCTGGAAAGAACATTTTCTAAATTTTCAAACTGAGAATAAGTGAAGCTTCCCGTTCTGATAGCTTCTCTGATCATTCCCCGGGTATTTCTATAGAAAAGTGAAGTATTTACTTTCACCATGTGCTTATTGAAGTTACCGGTCCAGTTGACACCTATATTACCGTTATAGCTGGTCTCAGGATTTAGCCCGGCACCGGCAGGCGGTAATAAATTGTCATTTACATTACCAAACATTTCATCCGGGCTGGGAAGTCTGATCGCTTTTTCGAATGAGCCTAATATGTATAAATTAGAGATGACTTCGTATGCCAGTGTTAATCCATACCCGCTGTAATCCACTTTCTTTTTGATGACAGTCATTTCATAGTTAGGTATTCCCTGGACAATATCCTTTCTGTAGGGCTCGTTGGAAGTAGCTTTCTGGAAATAATGCTTGTAGAATATGTTGGTTCTCAGTCTATTTTTAAAGGCAATATTTTCATACGTGATTGCAACAATGTTTTTCTGGACATCTCTGGTATTAACCAATGCCTGTAATGCAGGATGTTGCAATTCATCTGTAATACCTCTGATAAAGTTATTGTGGAGGTAATTCAGGTAGAAAGTATGATTGTTTTTAATGGTATAGCTCAGGTTTGCTTTCGTCATCAGCGTTTTGTCGGAGTTAATTCCTAAAGTTTTCTGACTGGCAACTTCCGCTCCACTGTTATATCTTACCGGTTCCCCATCAGGAAATGTAATAGGATTTCCGGACCAGTCATACATAATTCCGACCGTATCGATTGCCTGACGTTTGATGTAAGAATAGCTTGCATCGACCTTCGCAGTTAAACCCTTTGTGAAAAGATCTTTTTTAGCATAGGTAAGCGTAGCTACGTTTGAATTACGTCTGGTATGTCTGTCACCATATACAAGATCCATCGTGATGCCATGTTGTATCTCTTTGTAATCTTTTGAGAAAACACCTCCGATCATAAATCTGTCAGCCCATTTTACATCCGTGAAGCCGATCTCTGCTTTAGTCCCGTAAGACATATATGCATCGTGAAATCTTCTTGCTGTCTGGTTAGGTAAAACTTCACCGGTGTATTTTTTAAAGGAGATGCTTTTTCCCCAGACTTTATAGCTGTTATCGCTATAATTAAAGAATGCTGAAGCTCCGACGGTCAGACCTTTTTTACTTCTGTAACTTCCGTTGGCATTCCATTGATGCGTATTAAATGAACCTCCGGAATACGAGGTGGTAAATGTATTTCTGATTTTCTTTTTAAGTATAATATTGATAGCTCCGCCCAGCGCATCATCAGATAAATATGCAGGAACAACACCTTTGTACACCTCTATCCTTTCGATCAATGAAGGAGGAATGCTATTCAATGAAAAGGACGAGCCGTAATTAGAGGAAGGAATTCCGTCGATAAATATTTTAACGGCATTACCTGACATCCCGTTGATATTATAATTGATCCTGGATCCCAGTCCCCCATCTTGTCTGATACGAACACTTGCTGATCTGTCCAGCAATTCATTGGTTTGGATAGATTGCATAGATGCCAGCTCAGTATTGATGACATTTACAGCAAAACCCTGGGTCTCAATTTGTTTTTGTGCAGATTTTGCGTTTATAAGAACTTCTTCTGTAGTAAACCCAGCATTAGGCTCTACTGTAATAGTATGGCGATGCTTATCACCATTAAAATCTATAGTGACACTCTTACTGGTTATTTCAATAGAGCTAATCAATAGCTCGTATTTTCCGAAAGCAATATTTTTAAATTCAAAATGACCTTTCTCATCTGTAAGAGATTGATATTGAGTATTCTTTACAGATACAACTGCGTATGCTACCGGTGAGCCGTCGTTCATTTTTACTGTGCCGCTTAAAACCCCGGTTTGAGCTATTGCATTGACAGATAAAGAAAAAATGAATAAAAGAGTGAGCAAGATGCTGTTTAAAAAGACACCAGAGATATTGTTTGCTGCAGATAAATCACCTGCATTGTATGCCTTTGTGGGAGCGTTCTTTTGTATGAAGTCACTCATGTTTCTTTATTTTACTCGGATTTCTATATATTCAGCTGTTAAATAGATGAAGAGAATTTTCGAGACTTTCTGAGGGTGTTATCAGGATAAGAAGATGTTAATTCTTACCGTTTATGGGTCTTTTTACGCCTGAAAATCCTTAAATTAGCCACATTCTATTTTTATTTAGTCTAAATAAGAGCTGAATTTGCGGGCAAAACTATAAACACACAATTGTTTATTATGACGTAAAAAGGAATTTGAATGACGTTTTTGGCAAATTGAGTTTAGGTGGTAATTGTGAGTTAATATTGAATTAATACGAGAGAGAGAAATGAGTGTGTCGATAGTTTCAGGTGTATCAGAAAAAGATCATTCAATCTTCAGGTTCGAAAGAATGGAAGGGCAGATCGGAGGGCAGAGTTTAAAAGTCAACACCTTTAAAGAATCAATGTCATTCGTGTACGTGACAGCCGGTGAGGTAATTTTTCGGGTAAATAATGAAGCACAGACTGTAAAGCCCGGTGAGTACACATTCTTCTATAAAGATAGGCAGGTGGAGGTCCAGGCGAAATCTTTATCAGTGACAGAATTTCAATGGGTACAATTTTCTCCGGGAATATTGATGGAACAATTAACAACGGTTTGTTGCTTCGTAGAACGAATTACAGATAGTGTAGAAAATAAGATTTCAGGATTTTTGGTGGATGAACCCATCAAAAGCAGCCCGGGAATTGTACAGGTATTATCAGAAATACAGACAGCAGAAACGAAACCGGATTTTCAAAGATTTTTTCTGAATGCTTGCGGATATAAACTGATAGGATTGTATCTGGAGCAACAGGACAGATTAAATGCGGATTGTGGTCATATAAAGCAGAAGGATGTAGAGAAAATGCATCAGGTTCGTACATTGATAGAAGAAAATGTACAAAAGAGCTTATCTATCTCCGAATTGGCAAAAGAAGTAGGAACTAATGTTGCCTATCTGAAGAAGCACTTTAAAGATACTTTCGGAACGACTGTTTTCGGATACACACTTCAGTATAGAATGGAATTATCTCAGTCGCTTTTATCCAACAGTGATCTCTCGATTTCTGACGTTGCTTATCAGGTAGGATATAAGCATGCCACACATTTTTCGCAGGCATTTAAAAAGTATTATGGCTACTTGCCCAACAGCGTAAAAAGGGCAATTTGTTTTATATTGGGCTTGGATAGTGTGAGTTATGTGTCGTTTTTGGCGTTTTAGAATTCAATTGTAAAATTATCCTTAAAAATTTTAGGATAAGCAAAAAATATTGAGCATTTGAAGTACAATCCATTATTGGTTTATTAGCTTTGCGCCCATGACAAATTCATTCAAAGCACATCCCTGGCATGGTATATTCATAGGGGAGAATGCGCCGAGAGTATTGACCACTTTTATAGAGATTGTTCCGTCGGATACAGTTAAATACGAGATAGATAAAGATTCTGGTTATCTGAAAGTTGACAGACCTCAGAAATTTTCAAATATTGTTCCTGCTTTATACGGTTTTGTTCCTCAGACATACTGTGGTGACAGCTGTGCAGAGTTTGCAAGAGAAAAAACAAATCGGGAAGGCATCGTAGGAGACGGTGACCCGCTGGATGTTTTGGTGCTGACTGAGAGAAATATTGCGCATGGTAATATTCTTGTTCAGGCAAAACCTATCGGTGGATTCAGAATGATAGACAAAGGCGAGGCCGATGACAAGATCATTGCTGTTATGCAGCAGGATGCCATCTATCAGAACTATAATGATATTACAGAGATGCCTGCGGATATTGTAGCGAGATTGAAACACTACTTCCTGACATATAAGAATATTCCCGGTGAATCAGCAGCACTTTGCGAAATCACACACACTTATGGAAGAGAGGAAGCTTATGAAGTGATTAAAAGATCTCAGATTGACTATCAAAACAAATTTGCTCTGTAGTTCGTACATTATCAATAGATTTGCTTACTTTAATATAATGGGAATGAAACAGGCTTTTTGGATATTATTGTTGGCAGGATCCGTTGTTGGAGTATCCTGTAATAAAAAATCGGGATGTCCTGCTTCAGAGGCTTCCAGAAAAATGGTAAATGTCAACGATGATAAGGGTGGATCTTTTGGAGGGAAAAAAGAAAAGAAAGCTCCTAAGTCATCCGTAATGCCGGCAGAGATCCGGTATGGTGGCAAAAAAGGAAAAAAATAAGAGATCTCTGCTGTTACAGCAGAGATTCTAATTTCTGGATATCAGTAATGGCGATATCGCCGTCTTTTATTTCTATAATTCTCTGGTCTTTCAGATCACTCATGATCCGGATGAATGATTCCCGAGCTGTTCCGATATATTTTGAAATTTCTTCTCTGGTAAGAGTAATACGAACTTCCGGCTCATTTTCTGTTTTAAACTTATTGTACAGCTCACTCAGTGTTCTGATGACCCTTTGTCTCAGTGTGTCATAAGCCATATGTAAAAGCTGTTCTTCTTTTTCTACAATATCACTGGAGAGCTGTTTGATAAATTGCCTGGCAATTTCAATATTACCATAAATCAGCTGCACAAAATCTGCTTTTGGAATGAGTACCAGCTCAGACCCTTCGATGCATTCTGCGTAATCCTGATAAGTGGTATCCTTTAGTAGAGAGTAGTATCCAAAATAAGAACCCGCATTATAGATATCTGTGATCAGCTCTTTACCCTCGTCGTGTAATTTGAAAGTCTTTACCGAACCCTTTTTGATATAATAAAGATATGCTGCTCTGTGTCCTTCCAGATATACAAACTCCTTCTTTTTATATTTTTTGATCTCCCTGTTTTCAAGATTAAGAAGTTCAAAGAAGTTGGCATTGGTAGTGACGGGAGCCGAAGAATCATTGGCATTCTCTTTATCGCCCAGGATTTTTTTGAACATTTCTACTCTTTGAAGGCGGAGCTGCACCGCTGAAAGCAATTCGTCCTCTCCAAAAGGTTTTGTAATGTAATCATCAGCGCCGAGACTTAACCCTTTTCTAAAATCAGATTTCTCAGCTTTTGCTGTGAGAAAGATAAAAGGAATTCCTGCGGTATTGCTATTGCCACCCAACGATGCCAGAACACTGTAGCCATCCATTTCAGGCATCATGATATCGCAGATAATAAGATCCGGCACATGCTGGAAAGCAACTTCCAATCCTATTTTGCCATTAGAAGCCTGCAATGTTTTATACCCTGCAAATTCTAATATTTCACAGATGTTTTCCCGAATGTCAAAATTGTCTTCTATGATTAGTATTGTCTTCATAGCGGTAGTTCGATTGTAATAGTTGTTCCTATATTAGGTGTTGACACAAAGCTGATATTTCCGTTTAGTATATCAACATATCTCTTGACGATATAAATTCCAAGACCTGTACCCTGTATGTTGGATGAATTGCTGGCTCTGAAAAATCTGCCGAACAAATGCTTCTGGTCTTCATAAGGAATACCGATGCCATTATCTTTTACGTGTATGGCAAAGGTATCAGATTTTTTCTCCAAAAAAACCTCAATCTCGCCATCTTCATGACTGAATTTGATGGCATTGGAAATCAGATTGGAAAATGCAATTTTTAATAAATGTTTATCTGAGTTTAAGATAGTAGTGTCTTGAGATTTGATGACAATGGATTGGCGTGGCTTTGTCAGATCTTTCATTTCGTTGATGATATTCCTGATTTCTTCAGCAATATCAAAATCCTCATAATTGACCTTGATAAGACCTTCTTCGATTCTGCCTATTGATAAAAAATCTTCCAGCACAGAATTCAGATGTTCTACAGAAGATTTTATTCTGTGTATATGTCTGTCACAATTTTCTATCTGCTTAGCGCCGATATATTTGCTGATCAAACCTGCAGAAGATAAAATTGTACTGAGTGGTGTCCTGAATTCATGAGATGCCATGCTCACGAAGCGGGATTTTAATTCACCGAGTTCTTTTTCCTTATCCAGTGCCTCTTTCAGTTCATTTCTGGAAGATTCCAGCTCTATCAGAGTTTCCTGGAGTTTAAAAGTTCTTTCTTCTACCTTTTTTTCCAGCTCCAGATTGAGCTTTTCCAGCTCTTGTCTGATTTGTTTGAGTTCCTGGTTTTGTCTTTTGATTTTCTGTTCATTCGCTTTTCTGGCAGTAGAATCAATGATAAAAGCAGTTGTAAGGGTGTCTCCTGCTCTCTCGAAAGGACTTAAGCTGATTTCCACTGAGAAAACACTTCCGTCTTTTCGTTGAGCATATAAATCCATACCGGAACCCATTACTCTGGTATGAGGGTGCCTGGTGTATCCTTCTCTATGAGCACTGTGTCTGGATCTTACATCCCCGGGAACCAGATCTTCAACAGACATCTGTAGCAGCTCAATTGTGGGATATCCAAACAATTCACTGGCATAAGCATTTGCTTCTACAATTTTTCCTTTTTTGTTAACAATAATTATCCCGACAGTTCGATTGTCAAATAGCAGTTTATAGTCGTACTTCTCTGAGTTTGGCATCATGCTGTTTTACGTTTTGCCTTTATGTACAGGTGCTTTAAAAGAAAAAACTGTAATAAATGTAGCTCTGTATCAAATATAGGATAGAATTATAAGTTTTAAAAACATATGGATATTTATAGGGAAGTTTTGATCTGCAAACATTCATATCCTGGATGTCAGCTTATATTACTCATCTATCAAAAGCAAAAATTACCTTTTACCATATAGCATGGATGTTATTAATGCTCCGGTTTTTTGAGCAGTAAGATCCCAATGATAGCTTTTTGAGCGCAATACAGTTTTTTGTTGGAGTTTATTTCTGCATCCATCGTCAGAAGCAATTTTATACATTGCAGACACTATTTCCTGTATTTCCAAAGGTGCGACAATCAAACCGGTATCCTGAACAATTTCTTCCATAGGTGAATTTTGGCTGGTAATAACAGTAACACCTGAAGACATAGACTCCAGGACAGGGAGGCCAAAGCCTTCATACAGGGAAAGATACAGCATGGCTGTAGCACTGCCGGTAATAGCGGTCAGATCTTCTCTTGTAATATTTTCCAGCCAGACTACATTGTTACGATATTGCATGGAATTGTAATATTCCAACAATTCACTATTATCCCATGCATTTCTTCCAACAATCAATAGGAGATGAGGAAGGTCGGGATATTGTATTTTGAACTGCTCGAAAGATTTTAAAACACTGATGACATTTTTTCTGGGATGTACAGCACCTACGTATAAGAAATAGGGGAGCTGTCTGGAAAACTGTTTCCGGGTGGAAATAATTTCCGCTTCAGTCAGCACTCTGAAATCGTCAGAAACTCCATTAGGGATTGTAGAAATTTTCTCATCATTGATGTTATAATGAGCAATAATATCCTTTTTGGTCTGATCTGAAATTGCTATGATATGATCTGCTCTTTTACAATAAAGTGGAGTGTAGTGGCGATAATACTGATTGACCAGCCAGGGAATGCCTTTCGGATAATATTCGAATGCCAGATCGTGTACTGTCAGTAGCTGCGGAATTTTTGCAGATAAGCTCAGATAACTGTCTGTTGAGAAAAAAAGATCAGTCTTATACTTTAAAAATGCTTTTGGTAAACTTTTTTCAAACCACCAGTACCAAAGGAAAGGATGCCTGGATGGAGGATTGACTACAACCGGAGAAATATTGGATGATGTAATAAAAGATGCATCAAATGCTCTGTCAAAGAAAAAAATCCATTCATGCTCAGGATACATATGGGCAAGCCGTTTGGAGACTTCCTGAGTGTAAACACCTATCCCTTCCATGCGGTTTTTTAGAAGAAAGCGAGTATTTATCCCGATTCGCATAGCACAAGTTAGTTTTTTGATTTTCAAATTTTATAACTTGCAGAATTATTTATTTTTGTTCTACAAATTTTGACCGAATGAAATTGATTGTCTCATCCAGCACACTATTGAAAAATCTTCAAAGAGTATCAGGCGTTATTAGCTCTAATACAGTATTGCCTATTCTGGAAGATTTCCTTTTTGATATAAAAAGTAGTGTCCTGACGGTTTCTGCAACCGATTTGGAAACTTCTATCTCTACAAGCTTTGATGTAGATGCTACAGAAGATTTCAAAATTGCGATCCCAGCAAAAATTTTAGTAAATATTTTAAAAGAATTACCGGAGCAGCCAGTGACGATCTCTTTCGATGAGTTGAGTTTTGCGGTAGAGCTGACCACAGACAATGGTAAGTATAAGCTATCCGGAGAAAACGGAGAAGATTTCCCTAAAATCCCGGTAGAAGAAGATGTACAGGTGATCAAAATGCCTGCATACGTATTGTCTACAGGAATTTCAAAAACAATCTTTGCTGTCAGCAATGATGAATTGAGACCCGCAATGAATGGTGTCTTTGTTCAGTTGAATGACAATGGAATTACCTTTGTTGCTACAGATGCTCACAAATTGGTAAGATTCAACAGACGTGATATTACATCAGGATCTGCAGGAAGCTTTATCATTCCTAAAAAGGCATTGAACCAGTTAAAATCCATTGTTCCGGGTAACGATACAGAGATTTCTTTGTCTTACAATAAAGACAACGCGTTCTTTAATATAGGTAACGTTTATCTGGTTTGCCGGTTGATTGACCAGAGATTCCCTGACTATAATAATGTTATTCCTAAAGATAATCCGAACCTGTTGGTCATCAGCAGAGAAGATTTATTGGGAACGTTAAAGAGAACAACAATCTTCTCCAATAAAACAACCAATCAGGTAGTACTGAAAGTTGTTGGAAATACTTTGGGCGTCTCAGCACAGGACCTGGACTTCTCTAATGAAGCATCAGAGCAACTTTCCTGCGAATATACAGGAGATGATATCGAAATAGGATTCAACTCAAGATTCTTAATTGAAATGTTGAATACTATTGCAGGACAGGAGATCAGAATTGAATTATCTACACCTACCAGAGCTGGTATTTTGAAACCACAGGAACAGGATGAGCAAGAAGACCTGTTGATGTTGGTAATGCCGGTCATGATTACCAAATAATAGGCCCTGACACACATACAGTACACAGAAAATGCACCCACTTTTGCAGTGGTGGATATTGAGACTACCGGAGGTAACTATTTTCAGGATAGAATTATTGAGATAGCAATCATTATTCACGACGGTGAACGTGTACTGTCTGAATTTCAGTCTCTGGTAAATCCGGAAAGACCTATACTGCCATTTATTTCCAAATTAACAGGAATCTCTAACAGTATGGTGAAAAAAGCACCTACTTTTAGAGAGATAGCTGACGATATATTTGAGATCTTGAACGGTCATGTTTTTGTTGCCCATAATGTCCGGTTTGACTACGGATTTGTAAAAGCGTCTTTCAAAGCACATAATATCAGGTATCGTTCACAACATCTGTGTACAGTAGAATTAAGCAGAGCCGTTTTCCCCGGATTACCGTCGTATAGTTTGGGAAAGCTGTGTAAATCCCTTGACGTACCGGTATCTAACAGGCACAGAGCATTTGGAGATACAGAAGCTACATCGGTGCTGTTTCAGAAAATCTGGCAAAAGGATGCACAAAGGGTAATGAAAGAAATAAAATCAGACGAAATTGTTTTAACTAATTTTCCTCCCGGATTTAATGTTGATGATCTGGAATCTGTTCCCGAGTCCAATGGAGTTTATACCTTTTATGACGAACAGTATAAGCCTTTATACATCTCCAAATCAAAAAATCTCAGAAATAGCATACTGGCTCATTTTAAAGTTCCTTTTGACGAACAGGATAGCAGGCTGATCAAAGCTGTCAGAAATTTTCAGATAATACAGATGCCTTCAGATTTATCAGCTATGATGCTGGAATCACAGGAAATCTTTTCATATCGTCCGGCATTTAATAAGGTTATACGTGTACAGAAGCAAAAATTCGGCTTATTTCTGGAAGAGGACGAAAAGGGATATCTGGATTATAAAATAGTGGAGGTGCAAAACAGAGCTCAGGCACCCCTGATTAGATTTAATTCTTCAGGAAAGGCCGCAAAATATATGCAGCTGGCATATTCCAGACTTCAGCTAAATCCTGCCCATAAACAGATTTTAACACCGGAAAAATATAATGGCATCATCAGCTCTTCTGTCCAGTATATTACCTACCCGTATCAAAATTGCTGGATCATCGAGAATAAGACAAATCAGGATCTTTCTGTCGTGTATATAATTCAGGATTATGAGCTGAAAGGTTATTGTATTCTGGAAGATGCAAAGCATAAAGATTTTGACGAGGTATTGTCTAAAATAAAGCTTGTGAATGAAACCGCTGAGCTCAGACGGACCCTATTACAGTTTATCAGACAAAAAAAATCCCATATAGATATCATTGATCTGGGAAAGTCGGATGAGTGAGTTATTAACACGATAGGATTGTTGTTAAATACTTCATTATTTAACTTAAAGGAAATTTGCTAAGGCAAATATTTGTTGTATCTTCGCACCGCTTCAGAAGCGTATCGTACGAATCGATATCGTCTCTAGCAACTGCTTCCAAAGTGGGAGTAAGGCTAAGAAATATACATAGAAAAAATTTTCTACATTTTCTTTTTGTTTTTCAAAGTCTTTATCCTACCTTTGCAGTCCCAAAAAAATTGTAAAAAGGTACAATGCCAACTATACAACAACTCGTAAGGAAAGGCAGGGAGATCATAGAGACTCCTTCCAAGTCAAGAGCGCTTGACGCATGTCCTCAAAGAAGAGGAGTGTGTACTCGTGTTTACACTACTACACCTAAGAAACCTAACTCTGCTCTGCGCAAAGTGGCTAAGGTGCGTTTGACCAATGGTTATGAAGTAATTGCCTACATCCCGGGAGAAGGTCACAACCTTCAGGAGCACTCCATCGTGCTTATCCGCGGCGGTAGAGTTAAAGACCTTCCGGGCGTACGTTATCACATTGTCAGAGGTGCGTTAGATACTGCTGGTGTCAACAATCGTAAGAAAAGTAGATCTAAATACGGTACCAAGAAGAAAAAATAATTGACAATATAGTCTTCAAAAGAGATGAGAAAAACGAAAGCCAAGAAGCGTCCACTCGCTCCGGATCCACGATACGGTGATCCAATCGTGACCAGATTCATCAACAGCTTGATGTATGACGGTAAAAAAAGTACTGCATTCACAGTATTCTATGAAGCTATGGATAGAATCGAAAAATCTACCGGCGAAAGCGGTCATGAGATTTGGAAACTAGCTATGCAAAACGTTCAGCCAGGTGTAGAGGTAAGATCCAGAAGAATCGGAGGTGCTACATTCCAGATTCCTACTCCAATCAGAGATGAAAGAAAGCAATTTTTGACTATGAAATGGATCATCATGTTTGCCCGCAAACGTAATGGTAAATCTATGGGTGAAAAATTGGCTGCTGAGTTCATCGCTGCATCCAAAGGTGAAGGTGCTTCAGTTAAAAAGAAAGAAGATACTCACAAAATGGCGGAAGCAAATAAAGCTTTCTCTCACTTTAAAGTTTAAAAACAGGGAGGAAGTATAAAATGGCTCGCGATTTAAAATACACAAGAAATATTGGTATTGCTGCGCATATTGATGCCGGTAAAACCACTACTACCGAGCGTATTCTTTTCTATTCAGGTGTAAACCACAAAATAGGTGAGGTACACGACGGAGCTTCTACCATGGACTGGATGGTACAGGAAGCAGAAAGAGGTATCACTATTACTTCTGCTGCAACTACTGTAACCTGGAACTATAGAGGCGATAAATACCATGTAAACGTAATTGATACTCCGGGACACGTTGACTTCACAGTAGAAGTAAACCGTTCATTGAGAGTTTTGGACGGATTGGTGTTCCTTTTTTCAGCAGTTGATGGTGTTGAGCCGCAATCTGAAACCAACTGGCGCCTTGCCAACAACTATAATGTACCGCGTCTTGGTTTTGTCAACAAGATGGACCGTCAGGGAGCTGACTTCCTGAATGTGGTAGGACAGGTGAAAAAAATGTTGGGAAGCAATGCGATTCCTCTTCAGTTGCCAATCGGTGCAGAAGATGATTTCCAGGGAGTAGTTGACCTGATCAACTTCCGTGGTATGGTGTGGAATACGCACGACTATGGTATGACCTACGAAATTGTAGATATTCCTGCTGATATGCTGGATGAAGCTACTGAGTACAGAGAAAAATTGTTGGAAGCAGTTTCTGAATACGATGAGAAATTGATGGAGAAATACTTTGATGATCCGTCTACTATCACTGAAAGGGAAATTCTGGATGCACTTCGTGCTGCTACAATTGATGGTTCTATCGTTCCGATGGTTTGTGGTTCATCTTTCAAAAATAAAGGTGTACAGACAATGCTGGACCTGGTAATGGAAATTCTTCCAAGTCCATTGGATAAAGAAAGCATCAACGGTATCAACCCTAAAACAGATGAACCTGTTTCCAGAAAGCCAAGCTACGATGAGCCTTTCACAGCTCTTGCATTCAAAATCGCTACTGACCCTTATGTAGGTAGATTAGCATTTACACGTGCATATTCTGGTAAATTAGATGCAGGTTCTTATGTACTAAATACAAGAAGCGGAAACAAAGAGCGTATCTCCCGTATCTTCCAGATGCATGCTAACAAACAAAATCCTATCGAACAACTTGGAGCCGGTGATATCGGTGCGGTTGTAGGATTCAAAGATATCAGAACAGGTGATACATTGTGTGCTGAGAATGCACCGATCGTATTGGAATCTATGAAATTCCCTGATCCGGTAATCGGTTTAGCTATTGAGCCTAAAACTCAGAAAGATGCTGACAAATTAGGTATGGCACTTGCTAAGTTAGCTGAGGAAGACCCTACTTTCAAAGTAAGATACGATGATGAAACTGCTCAAACAGTTATCTCTGGCATGGGTGAGCTTCACTTAGAGATCATTGTTGATAGGTTGTTACGTGAATTCAAAGTAGAGTGTAACCAAGGTGCCCCGCAAGTTAACTATAAAGAAGCTATCGGTAAATCTGTACAACACAGAGAGAAATACTCCAAACAATCAGGTGGTCGTGGTAAATTCGCTGATATTGCAGTAGAGATCATCCCGGGAGACGCTGATAAAGAAGGATTGGTATTTGTGAACGATATCTTCGGAGGAGCAGTTCCAAAAGAATTTATCCCTGCGGTAGAGAAAGGTTTCAAAGAAGCTATGAAAACCGGTGTTTTAGCTGGTTATGAAGTTCCTAGCTTAAAAGTGAGACTGTATGATGGATCTTTCCATGCAGTTGACTCTGATACTTTCTCATTCGAGCAAGCAGCTAAGTTTGCATTCAGAGAAGGTTGCAAAAAAGCTCAACCAATGTTGATGGAGCCGATCATGAAAGTGGAAGTAATCACTCCTGAGGAAAATACGGGTGATGTAGTAGGTGACTTGAACCGTCGTCGTGGTATGATGGAAGGAATGGAAATGAAAAATAACGCGAACGTTATTAAAGCTAAAGTTCCTTTGTCTGAGATGTTCGGTTATGTAACTGACCTTAGAACTATCACTTCCGGTAGAGCAACATCCATCATGGAGTTTTCTCACTATGCGCAAGCTCCGAACAATATCACTGAAGAAGTGATTGCAAAAGCTAAATCTAGAGTAAAAGCAGAATAATAAAACAATGGCACAGAGAATTAGAATTAAGCTCAAGTCATACGACCATAACCTCGTAGACAAGTCTGCTGAAAAAATTGTAAAAACTGTAAGAAATGCAGGTGCTGTAGTGACTGGTCCGATTCCATTACCTACTCACAAAAGAATCTTCACAGTGTTAAGATCACCACACGTGAACAAATCTGCAAGAGAACAATTTAAGTTGTGTACTTATAAAAGACTCTTGGACATATATAGCGCTACACCTAAAACTGTAGATGCATTGATGAAACTTGAATTGCCTTCTGGCGTGGACGTAGAAATCAAAGTGTAATGAGCGGATTAATTGGTAAAAAAATAGGCATGACCAGTATCTTTGATGAGACTGGTAAGCAAATAGCTTGTACTGTCATTGAGGCAGGTCCATGTGTTGTAACACAAATCAAAACTGTTGAAACTGACGGTTACGAAGCGGTACAATTAGGATATGGCGAAAAAAAGGAGAAGAATACTACTAAGCCTTTAGCAGGACACTTTGAAAAAGCATCTACAACTCCTAAGAAAAAACTAGTTGAGTTCAGAGGCTCTGCTGCTGATGCAAAATTAGGCGATGTTGTTACATCTGAGATCCTGAACGTAGGTGACAAAATCACCATCGTTGGTCAATCTAAAGGTAAAGGTTTCCAAGGGGTTGTTAAACGTCATAACTTCTCTGGGGTTGGTGGTCAGACTCACGGTCAGCACAACCGTTTAAGATCTCCTGGTTCATTAGGTGCTTGTTCTACTCCATCCAGAGTAATGAAAGGCATGAGAATGGGCGGTCGTATGGGTAATGATCGTGTTAAGCAAACTAACATGAAAGTGTTATCAGTGTTGCATGACAAAAATTTGATTTTCGTTAAAGGAGCAATTCCTGGTCATAACGGTTCACTTATCATCATCGAGAAATAACATGAAAGCAGAAGTTTTCAATATACAAGGACAATCCACAGGTAGATCAATCGAACTACCTGAGGAAGTCTTCGGCATCGAGCCAAATGAGCACGTATTATATCTTGCGGTAAAACAATACCTGGCAGGTTTAAGAAGTGGTACTCATAAAACAAAAGAGAAGTCAGAGCTCTCTGGTTCTACTCGCAAGCTTCACAAACAAAAAGGTACTGGTGGTTCAAGAAAAGGTAGCATCAAAAACCCATTGTTCAGAGGCGGAGCAAGAATCTTCGGACCTAGACCAAGAGATTATCACTTCAAATTGAATAAAAAAGTTGTAGCTCTTTCAAAAAGATCTGCGCTTTCAGCAAAAGTTCAGGATCAATCTATCAAAATCGTTGAAGATTTCACATTTGATACTCCGCAAACAAAAGCATATATCAACTTCCTAAGAGGTTTTGGTTTGAATGAGCAAAAATCTATCCTAATTACTCCGGATGTTGACATCAATATTTTCTTGTCAAGCAGAAATATCCCGGGTGCTGATGTGACTGAAGTAGATTCTTTCAACGCATATGATGTTCTTAACTCAGGAACAGTTTTGATCAGTGAAAAATCTGTTGAATTGATTGCTGAATTATTATCAACCGGTAAAGCATAATCAACATGGAAATCTTAAAAAAACCATTGATCACTGAGAAACAAACTATCGCAACTGATAAGTTGGGTACTTTCGGATTCATCGTTGAGAAAAAAGCAAACAAAATCGAAATCAAAAAAGAAATCGAAAAGCTTTACGGAGTACACGTAACCGATATCCGTACGCTGATCCTTCCTGCAAAAGCTAAAAGCAGATTTACAAAAGCTGGTATCCTTTCCGGTAGAAAAGGAAGCTACAAAAAAGCGATTGTAACTTTAGCAGAAGGTGAAAACATTGACTTCTTCACAGATTTATAATGAATTAAACTAAGCTACTTAGGCGAAAATTAAGACTAAAAATGGCAATTAAAAAGTACAAACCGATTACTCCGGGACTCAGAACAAAGATAACCAATGCGTTTGCAGAGGTTACTACTGATACTCCTGAGAGATCCCTCTTGACTTCTATCAAAAAGTCAGGTGGTCGTACTAACACTGGTCGTATGACAATGAGATACACTGGTGGTGGTCACAAAAGACAATATCGTATTATCGACTTTAAAAGAGACAAATTCGATATTCCGGCAGTTGTTAAAACTATTGAATACGATCCGAATCGTTCAGCTTTCATTGCACTTGTTGCATATAAAGATGGAGAGAAAAGATACATCATCGCTCCTGAAGGTTTGACAGTTGGTCAGGAAATCCTTAACAGCGAAAATGCTGCACCGGAAGTTGGAAACACTTTACCTTTAGCAAAATTACCTTTAGGTTCTATCATCCACAATATTGAGCTGAACCCTGGAAAAGGTGCTGCAATTTGTAGAAGTGCCGGTACATATGCTCAGCTGACTGCGAAAGAAGGTAAATACGTAGTTGTAAAATTGCCGAGTGGAGAAGCTCGTAAAGTGTTGGGTACATGTTTAGCTACTGTTGGTTCAGTATCTAACTCAGACCACAGCTTGTTGACGCTTGGTAAAGCAGGTGCATCAAGATGGAAAGGTATCAGACCTAGAACAAGAGGTGTTGCGATGAACCCGGTCGATCACCCGATGGGTGGTGGTGAAGGACGTTCTTCAGGAGGTCATCCACGTTCAAGAAAAGGCTTGATAGCTAAAGGTCTTAAGACCCGTAATACGAAAAAAGCAAGTACTAAATTAATCATAACCAAGAGGAAATAAGATAACTCATGGCTAGATCATTAAAGAAAGGGCCTTATGTAGCCCACCAACTTCAAAAGAAGATTGACAAATTGAATGAAGGTACAAAACGTACCGTCATCAAAACCTGGTCAAGAGCATCAATGATTACTCCTGACTTCGTTGGACACACTATCGCTGTCCACAATGGTAAAAGTTTTATACCTGTATATGTGACTGAAATGATGGTAGGTCACAAGTTGGGTGAGTTTTCTCCAACCAGGTCATTTAAAGGACATTCAGGAAATAGGAAATAAGACAAACAATGGGAGCTAGAAAAAGAATTGCCGCTGACAATCGCAAAGAGGCTAAACGTACAACTTGTACTGCTAGTTTGAAAGGTCGTCCTACTTCTCCAAGAAAGATGAGATTAGTAGTTGATACAGTGAGAGGTTTGGATGTAGATAAAGCTATCAACATTTTGACTTATACCAGAAGAGAAACTGCTGATGACGTTCTTAAATTGTTGAAGTCTGCTATCAATAACTGGGAGCAGAAATTCCAGACAAGTCCTGAAGAAAGTGAGCTTTATATCAAATCTATTACAGTAGATGCCGGTAGAACGCTCAAAAGATTCTTGCCTGCGCCGATGGGTCGTGCATACAGAGTACGTAAACGTTCTTGCCATATCAATATTGAATTGGCTAGTAAAGTAGGTGCTAATGTACCAAGCGAAGAAGTTGTTAACAATAATACTGACACAGAATAAACTGAGAATATAGCATGGGACAAAAAGCAAACCCGATAGGCAACAGACTCGGAATCGTTAGAGGTTGGGATTCTAATTGGTATGGAGAGAAAGATTTCTCTGACAAGCTGATTGAAGATCAGAAAATCCGTAACTACCTCAATGCACGTATCAATAAAGGTGGTATCGCTAAAATAGTGATTGAAAGAACGCTGAACAGAATCACGATCTCTATCCACACATCAAGACCAGGTATCATTATCGGTAAAGGTGGTGGTGAAGTAGATAAAATCCGTGAGGAGATCAAAAAAATCACTAAAAAAGATGTTCAGATCAACATCGTTGAGATCAGAAGACCTGAAATAGATGCAGCTATTGTTGGTGAAACTATCGCTAAACAATTAGAAGCAAGAGTTCACTTCAGAAGAGCCCTTAAAATGGCTATCTCTTCTGCAATGAGATTAGGTGTTGAAGGTATCAAAATCAAAGTATCCGGTCGTTTGGGCGGAGCTGAGATGGCAAGATCTGAAGAATATAAAGAAGGTCGTACACCACTACATACTTTCAGAGCTGATATAGATTACGCGCTGAAAGAAGCAAATACTATCTACGGTATCATCGGTATCAAAGTTTGGATCTGTAAAGGTGAAGTTTTCTCTAAAAGAGATCTTTCTCCAAACGTAGGTGTAGAAGAAAATAAACGCAAACCTAGAAGAAAGCCTGAACGTCCGGCTCGCGGCGGTAACAGGAAATAAAAAACACAATAATTTGAATTGTCATGTTACAACCAAAGCGTGTAAAATATAGAAGAGTTCAGAAAGGCAGAATCAATGGTCTTGCTTATAAAGGTTCTCAGTTGTCATTCGGATCTTTTGGCTTGAAATCACTTGAGTCCGGAAGAATCACTGACAGACAAATAGAAGCAGCTCGTATTGCGGTTACAAGAGCAATGAAACGTGAGGGAAAAGTCTGGATCAATATCTTCCCTGACAAGCCTATCACTAAAAAGCCTTTAGAAGTAAGGATGGGTAAAGGTAAAGGTAGCTTGGACCATTGGGTTGCTATCATCAAACCTGGAAGAATTATCTTCGAAACAGAAGGTGTTCCGTTGCAATTGGCTCAGGAGTCATTAAGATTAGCTGCTCAAAAGCTTCCTCTTAAAACGAAATTTATTGTTAGAAGAGATTATACTGAATAATTTTAAAAATACAGGTCATGCCTAACAAAAAATACGAAGAAGTAAGAACTCTCAGCAATGAAGAGCTTGCACAGCAAATCGCTGATAATAAATTGAGATTGCAACGTTTACGTTTTAACCATGCAATTTCACCTCTTGAGAATCCAAATGTGCTTGGTGAAACGCGCAAACTCATCGCCAGGCTTAAAACAGAACTCAACAAACGTTAACGCGTAAAAATTTAAGTCGAATGAGCGAAGTAGTAAGAAAACAGCGTAAAACCAGAACAGGTGTAGTTTCCAGCAACAAAATGGAAAAAACTATTACTGTAACTGTAGTACGTAAACTAAAACATCCGAAGTATGGAAAATTCGTAAAGAAATCAAAAAAATTCCATGCACACGATGAAAACAACGAAGCACAAATCGGTGACGTTGTAAAAATAATGGAAACTCGTCCTCTTAGTAAATCTAAGAGATGGAGAATGGTTGAAATCATAGAGAAAGCTAAATAACATGATACAGCAAGAATCAAGATTGAGAGTAGCTGATAACAGCGGAGCAAAAGAAGTACTTTGTATCCGTGTTCTTGGCGGCACTGGAAGAAGATATGCTTCTATTGGTGACAAGATCGTAGTATCAGTTAAAGAAGCTGCTCCTGGTGGTAACGTTAAGAAAAAACAGGTGTCTAAAGCCGTTGTTGTTCGTACGAAAAAAGAAGTACGTAGAAAAGATGGTTCTTACATCCGTTTTGATGATAATGCAGTAGTATTATTAAATAACAACGACGAACCAAGAGGATCTCGTATCTTTGGACCTGTAGCTCGTGAGCTGCGTGACAAAGACTATATGAAAATTGTTTCACTAGCACCTGAAGTACTATAAGATGGGAAAGCAAGTACAACAAGACCGCTTTCAACCTAAGTTGAAAATCAAAAAAGGAGATACTGTAAAAGTATTGTCCGGAGAGGATCGCGGTAAAACCGGAACTGTATTGACAGTTGATCCGGCTAAAAATAAAGCTATTGTTGAAGGAGTTAATGTGATTTCAAAACACACTAAGCCTTCCGCAAAAAATCCGAATGGTGGCATCGTTAAGACTGAGGCTGCTATCAATATCTCTAACCTGCAAGTAGTAGTAGGTGGTCAACCTACAAGAGTTGGTAGAAAAGAGGTAGACGGTAAGATCGTAAGATATTCTAAGAAAACTCAAGAGGTTATTGACTAATGAGCTACGTACCTAGACTTAAGAAAAAATACAGAGAGCAGGTCTCTCAGGACTTGATGCAAAAGTATCAGTACAAAAGCATCATGCAAGTTCCTAAAATCTCCAAAATTGTTGTGAACCAGGGAGTTGGTGACGCAGTGGGAGATAAGAAATTAGTGGACACTTGTTTAGACGAGGTGACACGTATTGTGGGTCAGAAAGCAGTACCTACCAAATCTAAGAAAGCTATTTCTAACTTCAAATTGAGAGAAAACATGCCAATTGGAGTGAAAGTAACACTTAGAGGAGATAAAATGTACGATTTCTTAGACAGATTGATTGCTATCGCATTACCTGCTGTACGTGATTTTAAAGGTGTGAATGACAAATCCTTTGACGGAAGAGGTAATTACTCTTTGGGTATTACTGAGCATATTATCTTCCCGGAGATTGACATTGACAAAATAAGCAGAATTAACGGTATGGATATCACTATTGTGACTTCAGCTAATACTGACGAAGAAGCTTATAGCTTATTATCATCATTAGGAATGCCTTTCAAAAAGAAATAAACAGAAAGAAGATGGCTAAAGAATCAATGAAAGCACGTGAAGTAAAAAGAGCAAAATTAATTGCTAAATATGCTGCAAAACGTGAACAATACAAAGCTGAGGGTGAGTGGGAAAAACTAGATGCTCTTCCTAAAAATTCCAGCAAAACCAGATTGAGAAATCGTTGTAAGATTACAGGAAGACCTAGAGCTTACATTAGATTTTTTGGAATCTCTAGAATTAAATTCCGCGATTTAGCTTTAGATGGCAAAATTCCTGGAGTAACAAAAGCAAGTTGGTAAGATTATAAACGACGAAATAAACAGGAGATGGTTACAGATCCAATAGCAGATTACCTCACTCGTATCCGCAACGCACAAATGGCGGGTCACACAGTAGTGGATGTTCCGGCTTCAAACATGAAAAAGAAGCTGACAGAGATTTTATACGATCATGGATATATCCTACAGTATAAATTCGACAACGATGGTCCTCAGGGAACTATTAAAATAGCGTTGAAATATGATGCTGGTACCAGAAAACCAGCTATCAGAGAACTAGTAAGAGTTTCTAAGCCAGGTTTGAGAATGTATACACACGTAGATGGTATTCCACGTATTAAAAATGGTTTAGGGATCGCGATTTTATCCACATCTAAAGGTGTTATCACTGACAAGGAAGCACGTAACTTGAAAGTTGGTGGTGAGATCATTTGTTACATTTACTAAAATAAAACGAAAATGTCACGTATTGGTAGATCCCCGATAACAGTTCCTTCTGGTGTTACAGTATCAGTTGCAGAGAATAATGTTATCACAGTAAAAGGTCCAAAAGGATCCTTATCTGAAAAATTTGATAGAGATATCACTGTGACTGTAGAGAACGGCGTAGTAGAAGTAAAACGCCCTACAGATCAAAAACGTCATAAAGCGCTTCACGGATTATATCGTTCTTTATTGAACAATATGGTAGTAGGTGTAAACACTGGATTCACTAGAGAATTAGATGTAATAGGTGTTGGTTACAGAGCGAGCAACCAGGGTAACATTCTGGAGCTTTCTGTAGGTTATTCTCACCCTATCTTTATGGTCTTACCTAAAGAAGTTACAGTAACTACTGAAACTGTAAAAGGTCAGGCACCAAAAATTAAATTAGAATCCACTGACAAACAACTTATTGGTCAGGTTGCTGCAAAAATCCGCTCATTACGCAAACCAGAGCCTTACAAAGGTAAAGGTATCCGCTACACGAATGAAGTGGTGAGAAGAAAAGCAGGTAAATCAGCAGGTGGTAAGAAAAAATAAAATAGTCTGATATGTCAAATAGTACTGCATTAAGAAGACAAAGAATAAAGCTGCGCATCAGAAAATCAATCAATGGAACTTCTGATAGACCACGCTTAAATGTTTATAGAAGCAATAAAGAAATTTACGCTCAGGTAATTGATGACGTTGCTAAAAAAACAATTCTTTCTACTTCATCCATTAAGTTGAATAAAGAAGGTAAAACTAAATCTGAAATAGCAAAAGAAGTTGGTGCAGCAATTGCACAACTAGCTCTTCAATCTGGTATTAGTAGCGTAGTTTTCGACAGAAACGGCTACCTTTACCATGGTAGAGTGAAAGCTTTGGCTGATGGTGCGCGTGAAAACGGCCTCAATTTTTAATCGCTTATAAGACTTATATCCATGACAAACGTCAAAGAAAATAAATTAAGAGCCAGCGAAACAGAACTTAAAGAACGTGTTGTAAATATTCAGCGTGTTGCTAAAGTTACTAAAGGTGGTCGTACATTCAGCTTTTCTGCACTTGTAGTTGTAGGTGACGGGAAAGGCACTATTGGATACGGATTAGGTAAAGCTCGTGAGGTACAAGGTGCTATCGCTAAAGGTATCGATGATGCTAAGAAAAATCTGGTTAAAATTCCTGTATACAAAGGAACTATTCCTCATGAGCAAGCTGCCAGGTTAGACGGAGCAAAAGTTTTGATCAAACCTGCAACTGATGGTACCGGTGTTATCGCCGGAGGTTCTATGAGACACGTTCTTGAGAGTGCCGGTATTCACAATGTACTTGCTAAATCCTTGGGATCAAATAATCCTCATAACGTAGTGAAAGCTACTTTCCAGGCACTTACTGAATTGAGAGATCCTATTCAGGTAGCTAAAGACAGAGGAAAAAGTTTAAATAAAGTTTTCAACGGTTAATCTTATGGCAAAGATCAAGTTAACACAAGTGAAAAGTGTCATCGACAGAACTCAAAAGCAAAAGGATACTATGTATGCTTTAGGTTTGAGAAAAATGAACAGCAGCGTAGAACATGAAGCTAATGAGCAGGTTCTGGGCATGGTTGAGAAAGTAAAACATTTAATAACAGTAGAAGAACTATAGTTCATGAATTTATCTAATTTAAAACCTGCTAAAGGCGCTGTTAAAAAGGAAAAACGTATTGCTCGCGGTCAGGGTTCCGGCTCGGGAGGTACAGCCGGAAAAGGTCATAAAGGTGCTAAATCCCGTTCAGGTTACAAAACCAAGAGGGGATTTGAAGGTGGACAAATGCCACTTCAAAGACGTATTCCGAAAAGAGGATTCAAAAATCCTAACAGAGTTGAGTACGCAGTGATCAATTTAGCTCAGTTACAATCTATTTCTGAGAAACATAATATCACTAACTTTGATTATGAAACTTTCAGAGCCTTGAGAATTATCTCTCAGGATGAGTTATTGAAAGTTTTAGGTACTGGTGAATTGAATGCTGCTATAACTATCGAAGCACATGCTTTCAGTGAGAAAGCAAAATCTGCTATCGAAGCAAAAGGCGGAAATACTTCTACTATATAATTCAGTATGAAAGGTTTTATCGAGACGTTAAAGAATATCTGGAGTATAAAGGAGCTGAAAAACAAGATCCTTTATACACTGGCTCTCCTTTTTATCTATAGACTGGGAACATTTGTTATTCTTCCGGGAATAGATCCTAATCAGTTATCGCAATTGGCTCAGTCAGGAAGCGGTGGTATTTTTGGTATCTTCAACATGTTTGCAGGGGGTGCATTCAGTAGAGCTTCAGTATTTGCGCTTGGTATTATGCCTTATATTTCTGCTTCCATTGTGATGCAGTTGCTGACTATAGCCGTACCTTATTTCCAGAAAATGCAGAAAGAAGGAGAGAGCGGCCGTAAAAAGATCAATCAGATTACCAGATACGGAACAGTGCTTGTGACGTTGTTACAGGCATCTGCTTATGTTAAGTATCTGCAATTCCTGACTGGTAATAGTATCCTGATTTCTCCGGCTTTATTCTGGGCCTCTACTACTATCATTCTGACAGGTGGGACCATATTTGTAATGTGGTTAGGTGAAAGAATTCAGGAGTCAGGTATTGGTAACGGAACATCTTTGATCATCATGTCCGGTATCATTGCAACTTTACCAGGATCTTTATATCAGGAGATCTCTATGAAATTGAGTGGTGGATCGGGTGCAGGCTTCTTATTGCTCATTATTGAATTTTTAGCTTTAGCTGCTATTGTTATCTGTACCATTGCACTGATTCAGGCAGTAAGAAAAGTACCGGTTACCTATGCTAAGAAGATAATAGGAACTACACCGGTTGCAGGAGACAGACAGTTTTTACCGTTGAAAGTAAATATTGCAGGAGTAATGCCGATCATTTTTGCCCAGGCGTTCCTTTTTATCCCGGCGACTGTGTTACAGTTCTTCCCGAATGTAGATAGTGGATTGATAGCTAAGTTCAGCGATTATACCTCAGTTCCTTATACTATTTTAATGTTTGTTCTAGTTGTTCTGTTTACATACTTCTATACAGCATTGATTGTAAATCCAACACAGATTTCTGACGACTTAAAGAGAAATAATGGATTTATCCCGGGCGTAAAACCTGGAGTGGAGACAACTGAGTATATTGACTCTATTACTTCCAAAATTACTTTCCCTGGGGCAGTATTTTTGGGTCTTATTGCCATACTTCCTACATTTGCAGGTTTGGCAGGAGTAAATTCACAATTTGCAGTATTTTTTGGAGGTACCTCATTATTGATTATGATTTCGGTAGTTTTAGATACTATCCAACAAGTAGAAAGTCATTTATTGAATCGTCATTATGATGGTTTAACTAAATCAGGTGTAAGAAACAGAGTTAGATCTTCGTCTGTAAGTGTTAATCAATAAATTAAATGATTCAGTATAAGAGTGCCGAGGAAATAGAGCTAATGCGCATCAGTTCACTGATGGTCAGTGAAACACATGCAGTATTGGTTCCTTTTATAAAACCCGGAGTTACTCTTAAATCTTTAGATAAGATAGCTGAAGAATATATAAAGGACAAAGGCGGTTATCCTGCTTTTTTAGGATATAATGGATTTCCGGCTTCTTTGTGTATCTCAGTAAATGAAGAAGTAGTTCATGGAATTCCTTCTGAGCGGGAAATTAAAGAAGGCGATTTGCTTTCTGTAGATTGCGGAGTGAAGAAGAATGGATATTTTGGTGATTCAGCGTTTACCTTCCCGGTATGCGTAACCGATGATAACCACTTGAAACTTCTCAGAATAACACTTGAATCATTATCGAAAGGTATTGATCAGGTAAAGGTAGGAAACAGAATAGGTGACGTAGGTTATGCTATTCAGAATCATACCGAAAAGCTGAATGGCTATGGAGTAGTCAGAGAGCTGATTGGACACGGAATAGGTAAAAAACTTCACGAATTACCAGATGTGCCCAATTACGGAAAAAGAGGAAATGGTTTGAAGCTAATTGCGGGTTTGGTGATTGCAATAGAGCCCATGATTAACTTAGGTACACACAAAGTCAAACAGTTAAATGACGGTTGGACAATTGTGACAGCGGATAAAAAGCCTTCTGCTCACTTTGAACATACGGTTGCAGTAACTCAAAATGGTGCTGATGTGTTAAGTAATCATGAGTTGATTTTTAATGAAATAAAAAAATCTGAATACATTACTGATTTTCAATAAAAAATCAGATATTTGCAGTCCCTTTCAAAAATTATGGCAAAACAAGACCTACTCAAACTAGACGGTACCATCACAGAAGCTTTATCGAACGCTATGTTCAGAGTACAGCTTGAAAATGGACACCAGATTGTAGCTACAATATCCGGTAAGATGCGTATGCACTACATTCGTATCCTTCCCGGAGATAAGGTAGCAGTAGAGTTATCACCGTACGATTTAACAAGAGGAAGAATTACCTTTAGGTATAAATAACAGGAACGATGAAAGTAAGAGCATCAATCAAAAAACGCAGCGCAGACTGCATCACTGTAAGGCGCAAGGGTAAGCTTTACATTATTAACAAGAAGAACCCGAAGTTTAAACAAAGACAAGGATAAGATATGGCAAGGATTGCTGGTATAGACTTACCAAAAAACAAACGTGGATACATTGCCCTTACGTATGTTTACGGAATAGGACGCACTGTCGCTCTAGCAGTATTAGAGAAAGCGGGTATTGACCCTAACCTTAAGGTGTATGAATGGTCAGATGAACAAGCTGCAGATATTCGTGCTGTATTGGCAAACGAATACAAAGTTGAAGGTCAGTTAAGATCTGAAGTTCAGATGAACATCAAGCGTTTGATGGACATCGGATGTTACAGAGGAATCCGTCATCGTAAAGGATTACCTTTAAGAGGTCAAAGAACAAAATGTAACGCTCGTACTCGTAAGGGTAAACGTAAGACTGTTGCAGGTAAGAAAAAAGTAACCAAGTAATCTTCTGTAATAAATAAAAGTTATGGCACAGAAAACATCTAAAACTGTCAAAAAACGTATTGTAAAGGTAGAAGCTGAAGGATATGCATATATCAAAGCTACTTTCAACAATTTGATAGTTAGTTTGACTAATAAACAAGGACAAGTTATTTCCTGGTCTTCTTCCGGTAAAAACGGATTCCGTGGATCTAAGAAAAGTACTCCGTATGCTGCTCAGGTATCTGTATCAGATGCTGCAAAAACAGCTTTCGATGCTGGTCTTCGTAAAGTAGAAGTATACGTAAAAGGTCCTGGAGCTGGTAGAGAGTCTGCTATTCGTACATTAGGAACAAGTGGCTTAGAAGTAACTATTATCAGAGATGTTACTCCAATTCCTCATAACGGATGTCGTCCTCCTAAAAAACGTAGAGTTTAATCCTTCAACTGTTTAATACAAGATAATGGCAAGATATACAGGACCACGTACCAAAAAATCACGTTCATTCGGTGAGTCTATCTTCGGATACGACAAAAGCTTTGAGAGACGTAAATATGCACCGGGTCAGCACGGATCATCCAGAAAGAGATCTTCTCAGTCTGAATATGCTATCCAGCTAAAAGAAAAGCAAAAAGCGAAATATACTTATGGTGTATTAGAGAAGCAATTTGCTAAAACTTTCGCTGAGGCAAACAGAAGACAAGGGGTTACAGGTGAGATCCTTTTAACTTTACTGGAACTAAGACTTGACAATACTGTTTTCAGATTGGGCCTTGCTCCGACAAGAAGCGGCGCCCGTCAGCTGGTTTCTCACAAACACATTACTGTTAACGGCAGAATCGTTAACATCCCTTCTTATACTTTGAGAGTAGGAGATGTTGTCAGTGTGCGTGAAAAATCAAAAACTATCGATATGATCGTTAGCGGTATTGCTTCTTCTAATGTTAAAAGATATAACTGGTTAGAATTCAATACTAGCAAATTGGAAGGCAGATACGTAGAGTTACCTTCCAGAGACCAAATTCCTGAAAACATTAAGGAACAATTAATTGTAGAGTTATACTCTAAATAATTTTTAATTTATAAATTATCCTGCATGGCATTATTAGCGTTTCAAAAGCCTGATAAGATTATACTTCAAAAAGCAACAGATTTTGAAGGTGTCTTCGAATTCAGCCCTCTTGAACCAGGGTTCGGTGCAACAATAGGCAACGCATTGAGAAGAGTATTGCTTTCTTCTTTAGAAGGTTATGCTATTACTTCTATCAAGATAGCAGGTGTAGATCACGAATTCTCCACTATTAAAGGTGTAATTGAAGACGTTACTGAAGTGATCTTGAACCTGAAGCAAGTACGTTTAAAACGTGCCTTGAATGACGGTGAAGTAGGTCCTGATAAGCTTTTCCTTTCTATCAAAGGTAAGGATCAGTTCGTAGCCGGAGATATCGAAGCTCACACTAACGTATATACAGTTACTAACCCGGATTTGGTTATCTGTAATATGGAGAAAAACGTTCACCTTGAAGTAGAATTAACTATCGGCAAAGGACGTGGATATGTGCCGGCAGAAGAGCAATCAGTGGATACATCTGTCATTGGTGTTATTCCGATTGACTCTATCTATACTCCGATTAAAAATGTTCGCTATAAAGTAGAAAATACTCGTGTTGAACAAAAAACTGACTACGAGAAATTAATCATCGAAATCAAAACAGATGGAACTATCCATCCTGAAGATGCTATTAAAGAATCTGCAAAGATTTTGATTCAGCACCTGATGTTAATTTCAGACGAGAATATTAGTTTCGATACAGAAGATTCTACTGAAGAAGAAGTAGTTGATGAGCACGTATTACATATGCGTAAGATCTTAAAAACTCCTTTGGAGGATATGGATCTTTCTGTAAGAGCATTCAACTGCCTGAAAGCAGCAAAAATCAATACTTTGGCAGAGTTGGTTCAATACGACACAAACGAATTGTTGAAATTCCGCAATTTTGGACGTAAGTCTCTTGTAGAGATTGAACAATTAATCATAGAGAAAGGTCTTTCTTTCGGAATGGATCTTTCTAAATTCAAATTAGAAGACTAATACCTTTAAAAGGTTAAGCAATGAGACACGGAAATAGTATCAATCACCTTGGAAGAAAGTACGGTCACAGAAGTGCTTTATTGTCCAATCTTGCGACTTCTTTGATTCTGAATAAGCGCATTGTTACAACTGTAGCAAAAGCTAAAGAACTAAGAAAGTTCGTTGAGCCTATCATTACTAAAAGTAAAGATAACTCTACCAACAACAGAAGAATTGCATTCAGCTACCTGAAAAACAAGTTCGCAGCAAAAGAACTTTTTGATGTAGTAGGTCCTGCAGTAGCAAATCGTCCCGGAGGTTATGTACGTATTATCAAAGCTGGCTTCAGACCAGGTGATAACGCAGAATTAGCTTACATCGAATTAGTAGATTTCAATGAAGTTTACACTAGCAGCAAACCAGCTGAAGCTAAGAAAAAAACTCGTCGTTCAGGAAGCAAAAAAGCTGCTGCTGAAGTTGCTGAAGAACCGAAATCAGAAACTGTTGAAACATCAGAAGCTCCTACAGAAGAGTAATCATGATTGTTTAAATAATATAAAGGATAGTACTTTTTGTGCTATCCTTTTTTTTTACACATAGGATAGTTATATTTTTGCATCATGGAATCCAACACTCATCAACAACCCGCAATTCTATTATTAGAAGATGGTACTGTTTTTAATGGTTTTGCCTGTGGTAAAACAGGTACTACTACCGGAGAGGTTTGCTTCTCTACCAATATGACAGGTTATCAGGAGCTGTTTACTGATCCATCTTATTTTGGTCAGTTATTAGTAACCACAAATGTTCACGTAGGTAATTATGGTATTCTGGATGATGAGTCTGAGTCAGATAAAATCCAGATTGCTGGTTTGATTTGCAGAGACTATACGGTTTCTTATTCAAGAAAGAAGTCTGATTCAAATATTCAGGACTATTTTGAGAAACATGGTTTAGTAGGCATAACAGGTATCGATACCCGTAAAATTGTTCGTCACATCAGAAACAAAGGAGCTATGAATGCTATCGTATCTTCTGAAATTTTTGATATAGAAGTTTTAAAAGCTAAGCTGGCAGAAGTCCCGTCTATGGATGGACTGGAATTATCTTCCAAGGTGACTACAGATGGCACCTATACGTTAGGTGATGAAAACGCTAAGTATAAAGTAGCTGTTTTGGATCTGGGAGTGAAAAGAAATATCCTCAGAAACTTTACAGAAAGAGATTGCTTTGTAAAGGTTTTTCCGGCTAAAACATCTTTAGATGAATTAAAGGCATTCGAGCCCAATGGATATTTTATTTCCAATGGACCTGGTGATCCGGGAGCAATGGATTATGCAGTAGATACTGTGAAGGCTATTCTTGAAGAAGATCAGCCTCTTTTTGGTATCTGCCTCGGAAACCAGATCCTGGCGCGTGCGTTGGATATAGATACATATAAAATGCATCATGGACACAGAGGTGGAAATCATCCTGTGAAAAATCTGAGTACCGGCAAATGTGAGATATCTACACAAAATCATGGCTTTGCTGTAAATTTTGAGCAATTATCAGCATCCCCTTTAGCTGAAATTACTCATAAGAATCTAAATGATGATACTGTAGAAGGGTTAAGAGTCGTAGGTAAAAAGGCTTTCAGTGTGCAATATCACCCTGAAGCTGCTCCCGGACCTCATGATTCCAGATACTTATTTGACCAGTTTATAGAGATGCTCTAATACGAATTGTAATTTTAAAATAGCTCAATATTTTAAAATTTTACAATCGTTCATACCGATGTTACAGTCAAATAGAACAATAAGACAAAGGTTGCAATTGGTCTATATTGAATGTCCTATCGGTATAACAGATGGTACAGACAGGATATAGTAAGGAGGTTTTCGGGTTCGGAAATCTCCTTCTCATTTATAGAATGTCTCGTCCTAATCCGACATTTCATATTATTATGCGTGAATAAGTATCAGAAACGATAGGAGAAGATGGTTAGTTCCGATGATATCCCTTTCACCAGATTATTTAAAAATTGATTTGGAATAATATTTTAAAAGAAGAACCGGGCATACATCTGAAAAGTATAGAAAGAAGATGAAAAAATAGAAGTGTTTTAGTGGAAATTCTACCAGTCACAGCAGCTAAGCATGCAGTGCTTTACAAATATGGTAATTGCGAATAGATATCTGGAATATTTTGATCGCAAAGAGAATCATAAGTTGTTTTTTATTTAATTATATTAATTTAGAGTACTAACCTTATAAGTAAATGAGTTCTCGTGTCATTTTATTTTTCTTATATTCCCTTTTACCGTTTTATTCCTTTGCTCAAGACAGTGTTGATGACTACTTTTCAGTAAAGGTCACGCCAGATACTGCTGTTGCAGGTGTTAAGAGTAGTTGGAGTGTGATTATTAAGGCTGAAAAGGAAATAAAAGCCAATACCCAGTTCAAGATCAGATTTGTAAAAGGATTTAATGACTTGCAACATCTGCTTGCTGGCGCTCCCAGCTATGTAAAAGGGACAATGAGTACGCCCAATGGTAGAATTGTTGTTAGTTCTGTAAGATCGTCTTATGATGAAAATATTCCATTTTGGGAAATGAATGTGCATGATAGGATTATCACGTTTGCTACAAGGAATGCAGATATGGCTGCAGGAGATAGTCTCACCATTACTATAGGCATTGGTAATAATAATAATGCACGGGCAACTCCACCAAATACAGCAAATAAAGAGATGATAGAAGTGGCAATGGCCAATAATGGTACCGCTAATAACCTGAGATTGTCATCACAGACTCCTGTTTTTAAAATCAATGCCAAGCCCGCTAAGTCGCTTTATCTGTTTGTGAGTTCTGTCGCCAAGGTTGGCCAGGAATCTAAATTATTAGTGACAACAGCAGATGAGTATTTCAATATAGATGAGAAATTTACCGGAGAGATAGAACTCTCCGTCAATAATGCTCAAAACGCAGTATTACCACAAAAAGTAGTTTTCACACCACAGGATTCCGGAAAAAAGGAAATTCCTGTTTTTTTCCTTCAGGAAGGTTCTTTTGTCATCACCGGGAAAAATATAAGTGGCAATATTCCGGTAGTGGCATCTAATCCCGTACGTGTAGATAATAACCGTCCACATATTTATTGGGGTGATTTGCATAGCCATGGTGCTCCAAGCCGGGATGGAATTGGCAGAGGCAGATACGAATACGCCAGATTTGCAAGAGCTCTGGACTTTATGTGTGCCACTGATCATGCAGATCATGGTAAAACAATTTATGGTCTTTCTGACAGAGAATGGGAGAGACAAAAAAACGAAATCAGGGCTAATCATGTTCCCGGGAAGTTTATTCCTTTTATCGGTTATGAGAATAGTTTTTTGTACCCGACAGGTCATTATAATGCGATCTTTAATGTAAAAGATGAAGATTTGAATAGTGTACCTATGTATGCTATGAGGGTAGTGAAAGATATTCAGACGATATGGTCTTTGGCTCAGGAGCAAGGAGTCGATATGCTGACCATACCTCATCATTGCGGGAAGGTATTTAATATTAATCTGGAAGGTGCTGAATGTAAAAATTGCAACTCTTTCGGGGGAATTCAATATAATGAAAAGTATAAGAGATTATTAGAAATATACAGTTACCACGGCTTATCAGAGAGTTATGATCCGGAACATAATCTGGCATACTATGGGAGAAGTAAAATTTCCAGATCATTTAACGGACCTAATTATGCGCAGGATGCATGGGCAATGGGTGAAAAATTAGGTGTAATAGCGAGTAGCGATGATCATACAGGACATCCGGGATCCATTGTCAATGGAATAGTTGCAGTATATGCAAATGAGCTGGACAGAGATACACTATTTCAGGCGATGAAAAACAGGCATACCTATGGTACTACCGGTGAGAGAATCTGGGTAGATTTCAGAGTAAACAATGCCTTGATGGGCTCTACTATTGAAATTCATCCTGAATCAAAACCTAAAATATCTTTTGATGTCATGGGTACAGATTCTATCGACTACGCGGAAGTGCTGAAATGGGATTTTAAAAGAGGAGTGTTTGAAGGAGGGCATCCGAAGTTTGAGATCATCAAAAAATATACAACAGATAAATCTGATCCTAAGAATCTGAAGATAGAATTTACAGATGAGGGTTTTTCAGACTCCTGTATGTATTACCTGCGTGTAAAACAAACGAATATTATCATAGATTTTATAGATGCTAAGCAAGTATGGGCGTGGACGAGTCCGGTGTGGGTAAGTCATAAAAAAGCAGATACAGAGATGAGTGATTCTTTAAAATCTTACCAGCCGGTAGGTGATGGTAAGAAAGTAAGACACTTCTGGTCTATGTACAATAATAAGAATGTAACCCAATATCAGATTGAAAAGAAAAGTGGGCAGGGAACATGGCAGGTGTTATTCAGTTATACTCCTACAGATCCTTATCAGCTTGATTTTGAATATGTAGAATCTCAACCCAATGATGGAGTCAATACATACAGACTGAAATATACAACGTCATCCGGTGTTGTAAAATATTCTGTACAGAGAGAGGTTGCCTTGCAACTTGATACCCTTGTGGGTGTGAGCTATCATATGGAGGAAGGGAAAATAGTACTTGACTGGGTTGTTGAAAAAGAACTGCATACCGACGCATATACTATAGAAAGAGAAGAGTCTGGGGTGTTTAAAAATATCGGTCAGTTGGATGCGAGAAATATCCTGGATGAATTGGTTACACAATATCAATGGAATACAGGCATAGAAGAGCCGGGTATTTATAAGTTCAGAGTATCTCAGGTATTAGATAACAAGGTAACAGATAGTAAAATTATCACAGTAGAAGTAATTTCTACCGGAATAAAAGAGAGTGATATTACAGATGAATTTATTTTAAGATCTAATCTGCTTAAGTCGTCTGTTCAGAATATTGAATTCAAAATTTCACAAAAATTGTCCGGCAGCAGTGTCACAATAGTAGATATTGATGGCCGATTGATCAAAGAAGTTGGTGTGGTCAAAAACGTAGACACATGGAAATCCATTTCATTGAAAAACCTTCCTGCTGCTTCCTACAGAATTATTATCAGAACCACGGAAGGAAGACTACATGCTGTACCATTTGTAGTCATTCAATAACCGGGATGATGAAATCATAAAAATAAGCGAGGCTGTCAAAAGACAGCCTCGCTTATTTTATATCAATCGCTTGAATTATCTGCTATAGTTAGGAGCTTCATGAGTAATCGTTACATCGTGTGGATGACTTTCTTTGATACCCGATGCAGTGATTTTTACGAAGCGGGCGTTTTGTTGCAGGGTAGGAATATCTTTTGCTCCGCAATAACCCATTCCTGCTTTCAATCCGCCTACGAATTGATAGACTACTTCAGAAAGAAATCCTTTGTATGGTACTCTTCCAACAATACCTTCCGGCACTAATTTTTTGATATCATCTTCCACGTCCTGAAAATATCTGTCTTTAGAACCTTCCTGCATAGCTTCTACGGAACCCATACCACGATATACTTTGAATTTCCTGCCTTCAAAGATGATCGTTTTGCCCGGAGATTCTTCTGTGCCAGCAAATAATGAGCCTGCCATCACTGCGGATGCTCCTGCAGCAATAGCTTTGACAATATCACCTGTGTATTTGATCCCACCATCCGCAATAATCGGAACTCCTGTTCCTTTTAATGCTTCTGCCGCTTCGAAAATAGCTGAAAGCTGAGGAACGCCGACTCCGGCTACCACTCTGGTTGTACAGATAGAACCAGGGCCAACACCTACTTTGACACCATCTGCTCCTGCATCTGCCAACGCTTTTGCTGCTGCACCTGTAGCAACGTTTCCTCCAACGATATCAAGATTTGGAAAAGTTTGTTTCGCTAATCTTACTGCATCTAAGACTCCTTTGGAATGGCCGTGTGCAGTGTCAATACAAACGAAGTCCACACCTACATTGACCAAAGCCCGGATGCGGTCAATCATATCTGCGGTAACTCCTACTGCTGCGGCAACTCGTAATCTTCCGAATTCATCTTTACAGGAATTAGGATAGTTCTTTACTTTCAAGATGTCTTTGTAGGTAATTAAACCTACCAGGTAATTGTTTTCATCTACTACAGGGAGTTTTTCGATCTTGTATTCGTCCAGAATACCTTCCGCCTGTTTTAAGGTAGTGCCTTCCGGAGCAGTAATAATCTGCTCAGAAGTCATATAGTCCTGTACCAGGCCTGAACGGTTTTTACAAAATCTCAAATCCCGGTTTGTCAGGATACCTACAAGCTTATTATTGTCATCTACTACAGGAATACCGCCGATTTTGTGTTCAGACATCAAAGCTACTGCTTCAGTAATCGTCTGCCCACCTTTCAGAGTAATCGGGTCGATGATCAATCCGCTCTCCGATCTCTTTACCTTTCTGACCTCTTCAGCCTGTCGCTGAATGCTCATGTTTTTATGTAAAACACCGATACCGCCTTCACGAGCAATAGCGATTGCCATTGCTGCTTCAGTGACCGTATCCATGGCCGCAGTCATAATAGGGACATTAAGTTGAATGTTTCGGGTGACTTTGGAAATCGTACTTGTTTCGCGTGGTAATACCTCTGAGAATTGAGGTACTAATAAAACATCATCAAATGTGAGGCCTTCGCCTAAGAAATGATCTGAAGAATTAAGAGATAGCTTTCCCATGTGCAAATATACGACTACGAACCGGAAGAAATAAATATGAGAAATGTTAATTTTTGTTTAAGTGCGGGATGTCCTATGCCATAATATTTTTGCCTGACAAAAAAGCCTGCGAAAGCAGGCTCTTGAAATGTATTCTTTTAATTATGCTACAGGATTTCTGTTGATGGCTCTCCAGAGCACATCTTTTAGTTCTGTCAGATTGTTTTGTGTCACTGCCGAAAAGAATACACAAGGTACATCTTTTGGTAATTCTGCTTTGATAAGAATTTTCAGTTCGTCATCCAGCAGGTCACTTTTACTGATACCTAAAATTCTGTCTTTTAGTAAAAGCTCAGGATTGTATTGCCCCAGCTCGTTGAGCAAAATCTCATAATCTTTCCGGATATCTTCACTGTCAGCGGGTACTAAGAACAATAGCACCGCATTTCTTTCGATATGCCTCAGGAACCGGATGCCTAAACCTCTTCCTTTGTGTGCATCTTCTATAATGCCGGGAATGTCTGCCATCACGAAAGATTGGTTATCACGGTAATTGACCATCCCCAGATTAGGAACTATTGTAGTAAATGCATAATCAGCAATAGCTGGTTTTGCAGCACTTACCACAGAAAGAAGGGTGCTTTTGCCGGCATTGGGAAATCCTACAAGACCGACATCCGCTAATACTTTCAATTCCAGAATGACCCAGCCTTCTGTTCCTTCCTCACCAGGTTGAGCATAATGAGGTACCTGGTTAGTGGCACTTTTAAAGTTGTTATTGCCTAAACCTCCGCGTCCACCTTTCATTAAGATGACTTCTTCACCATCTTCCATGACTTCAGCCATTCTTTCTCCGGTTTCTGCATCACGAACGACTGTCCCCAACGGTACTTCTATGATAATATCTTTACCGGTAGCTCCTGAACGGACTCCGCCTTCTCCGCGGTTTCCATCATCAGCATGAATATGTTTGCGATATTTCAGGTGCAATAATGTCCAGAGCTGTTTGTTGGCTTTAAGGATAATGTGTCCTCCGCGTCCCCCGTCACCACCATCAGGACCTCCTTTGGCTACGAATTTTTCTCTCCAGAAAGAAACAGCACCCGGGCCGCCCTTTCCGGAACGCATAAAAATTTTCACATAGTCAACAAAATTGCCACCTTCCATAGCTGCAAAGGTAGGGAAACATGTGCTATCATGTGAATAATAAATAGCTAATGAAAGATTAAGCGCACTATGCCCGGGTATGTCCTTCTCTACTCATTAATGCTTTATTTGCTTTTAATGCTCCATTTCAAAAAGGATAAAAAGAGAGGGATTAGATTAGTCATTTTACATTTTTTAAATTACTGAATTGCTCATTTCTAAAAATTCACATATTTTTTTTACCATTGCATAAATAAATTTTTTCATGACTCCATCTTCGACCAAGAAAGTAGGTTTGCTGGTACTGGTAGCTTCACTCGGGTATTTTGTTGATATCTATGATTTAATACTTTTTAATGTCGTCAAGAAGGAAAGTCTGATAGATCTCTTCGGCCATTTGTCGATGGAGGATTTGATCACGTATGAAATGAATCTTTTCAGCTATCAGATGGTAGGTATGCTGGTAGGCGGGATCCTGTGGGGGATCTATGGTGACAAAAAAGGACGGGTGTCCGTCATGTTCGGTTCTATTTTGATGTATTCTATGGCCAATATTGCCAATGCATTCGCTTATGATATCACCAGTTACAGTATTTTGAGATTTATTGCAGGAGTTGGATTAGCGGGTGAGCTGGGTGCCGGAATCACTCTGGTTGTAGAGTCTATGGACAAGAAAAACCGGGGCTGGGGTACAATGACAATAGTAACGGTGGGTGTCTGTGGAGCGGTAGTAGCCTCTTTGGTAGGTAAAGAAGGACATGTGATTGCTGATCTGATATATCCGATAACAGGAGTTCAGTTTGCCAACTGGCAGATTGCTTATCTGTTGGGAGGCATCATGGGTTTAGGGCTTCTGGTGATGCGTGCAGGAGCATTTGAGTCCGGTATGTTCAAAGAGATCCAGGCAAAAGATTCTGTGTCTAAAGGCAATGTTGCTTTGTTTTTTAATGATAAAAAAAGATTTTTCAAGTATCTCAACTCTATATTGCTCGGTTTGCCCATTTGGTTGGTGATAGGGATTTTAGTAGGCCAGTCAGACAAAATAGCGATGGCTTTAGGAGTGGAAGGAGAAGTTAAAGTCAGTGACAGCATCATGTTTGCCTATATAGGATTGTGTATAGGAGATTTTGCCAGCGGTATGTTCAGCCAGGTATTTAAAACCAGAAAAAAGATCATTCTTACTTTCCAGATCATTTTGTTTGTTACCTGTACAGTATACCTTTTTAATAAAAATGTAAGCGTTACCTATTTCAAAGTCATGTGTACAATATTAGGATTTGCTGCAGGTTACTGGGCATTATTTGTGACGAATGCAGCCGAACAGTTCGGTACCAATATCAGAGCGTTATCATCCAATACGATCCCTAATTTTGTGAGGGGAGCAGTATGGCCGCTGTCAGAATTGTTCAAATCTATGCTTCCAAAAGAAGATCCGATTTCCGGAATATTGTTTGCCTCCGTTTCCATTACCGGAGCAGTATTTATAGTGGCATTTATTGCTACTTATTTTCTGGAAGAGACTTTCGGAAAAGAGCTGGACTATGTAGAACGATAACTTATTGGTAAATGATGGTTACTTCTTTATCGGGAGGAATCATTTTCCATCTTTTCATAAAATCCATGATGTTTTTTTGGTGATGTGGACCAAATTCATCTGGAAACCAAATCAATAGTGGCTCATCTTTATTCAGGAAAACAGTTGAGTTGTTTTCAGCATTTTGGATTTGCTGCAACTGCTTCTTTTGAAAATCTCTTTTGTCATATCTGTGATAATCAGATATCCCAAACAGAATAAAGAAGATGAAATATACCAATGAGAGTTTGCTAAACAGATTTGTATGCTGGTATTTTTTCAAAAGAAAAATTCCTCCGGATATAATTGCCCAGATCAATAACAATGTAACAGGTGTCATCACGTCGTACCGGATGATCCAGGGGCGATAATGCCGGTAACCTCCGAGTGGCAGAGAGAAAATATATAAGGCAATAACTCCGATAAATAAAGCATATATCAGGGTGATATTAGCTACAGATCTTCTCAGCAGAAAATAATTAAGAAGTAGAATTCCTGCTATCCAGACATAGATCATAGAATAGGTGAAATACTCGACAAGTCCTTTGAATAGAATGAAGTATCTCTCTGTTAATAGTACATCTGAAGCATTCTCATTGTTAAAAGAGCCTATGTAGAATGAGTATAATGCCCAAATGGTAATCGCTGAAAGATATAGCAAGATAGTTTTTGAATTGGAAGGAAATGATTTTCTCCATCCCCAAAATAAGCAAGCGGGAATGACAATTCCATTGATAAAAAGCAGGAGTGGAGCCATAAATCCTCCGAAGAAAGGAATGACGATCACGCCGGCTGCTAATGCCAGGAGTTCATACAATCTGAATGGCTGAGGTCGGAAAATTCTTTTATAAAATGGCCAGTAAAATAGCAAAAGCAGTAAAACAGGCAATCCATAAAAAAAGGTATAAGTAACTGCATGATCTATCAATGCAATCTGCATGTAGGAAGAGGTGCCGAAATGAAAAAAACTCAGGATGAAAGCATAGGCGATGATTGAACCTTGCCACGAAATTTTCTGAAATACGCTGATATATCTGAGTAACATCCAGGATAATCCAATATGGATCAGCCAGCTGAATGCAGCGCTGGTGATAAAAAGACTTTCTGCAGGATCGAGCGAAAATATTTCAGAGATCTTTATGCCGCCATTAAACCATTGGATCAGTGCGAAATGGGAAAAAAATCTATTGGTGGCAGAATATGTCTCTTTTGTTTTCAGGAGCCCAAAACCAAACGGATCCTGCAATACCTGCCGGTAATTATCTGTAGGCAGATAAACAGGCAGAAAATCACCGTCAAACGGGGAGTGCAGGTATTGCTGAAATGCATAGTACAATTCAAACAAGATGAAACAGCCTGCCAGTATTATGACGGCTCTGTAAAGATTTGATTGACTTGTTTTCAACGGGGAATTCGTATTTAACCAAAGATAAATATTTCTACATTTGTTGCACGTTTAAGGTAGCTGGGATTGCGGTATGGCAACAGCAGTTTCCAATAGATTTATTAACTGTATCTTTTGACAACGTTTTTCGGATGAAGAAATGGATGGTTCCTTTTAGTATTATCATCGTCGAAGCAATCATTGTATTGGTTTCTTTTAAAAGATTTTTTCAGATGCCCTTTGAGCATTTGTTTTGCAATGCATATGACGGATTTAAAAATTATCTGACCTTTCACTCCTATGTGTTGCAGGATGATTTCGGGAAAGTATACCGGCAGATGAATTATCCGTACGGAGATTTTATTTCTTTCACTGATAATACTCCGCTGCTGTCTGTCTTGTTTAAGTCGCTGTTAGTGGTTTTTCCGGAATGGGCAGAATATGATCTGGTTTTTTACAATACTTTTTGCCTGTTCAGCATCATTTTTACAGCATGGATTCTGTATAAGATCTTTGATTTATTGGCAATTCCTCCGGCGCTGTCATTTGTATTTGCAGTTATTCTTCCCTGGATTTCTCCGCAGGTAGAAAGGCTGTACAGCGGACATCTCAATCTGAGCTTTAGCTGGGTGGTCCCTATGGCTATATGGCTGTTGCTGTATTTTCATAAAAAAACACTGGTTTCAGATTACAAATCACTTTACAGACAGATACCGCTCTGGATGATATTTTTTATTGCGGTTACCTTTATTCATGTTTATTACCTGGCGATCATCGCTGTTTTTGCAGGATTTTTTGCAGGAATATGGTTTTTGTCGGAACTCATTCAAAAAAAGAGATCTGCCTTTAAATCCCCTGCGTTTCTACTGTTGAGCAGTCTGGTGATTTCATTTGTGATAGCAATGGGTATTCTGATGCTGCTGGATCCGAAGCCCGAGCTGAGACAATCTTTTGCAGAAGGTTATGGGTTTGACGACTGGAAATTATCCTTCAGATCAATTTACAGAAATCCGGATTTCATTCCGTTCCGTTCGTGGATAGGGTGGGAAATTCCTCCTGTGACGTATGAGTCATACATGTATATCGGCGGAGCTTTTTTATTAGGAATAGTTGTCTTTTTCTTAGCTGCTCTAAAATGGAAAAGCTGGCTGGAATCTCCGCATTTCTTTACGATACTAACCTTAGGAATTTCGGGTCTGCTGTGTTTGTTTATAGCTTTGGGCGAAGAAGTGCGGATTGGAGAGAGATCTTTCACCAATTATCTGAATCCGTTTTTTTATCTACATTTTCTCACAGACAGAATTGAACAATTCAGGTGCCTGAGCAGATTCGGGTGGGCATTTTTCTGGTCGGCAAATATTGCGCTGGTTTATTTTCTGGGCATACTTTACAGATCCGGTAAATGGAAATATCTGGTTTTACCGGTAGTATTGACCGGGGTTTTTGAAGCTTTCTTATTTGCTAAAAACGGTAGCCAGGCAAACAGTCTGAATATTTTCCATTCTAAATACATTGAAGCGGATACGCAGGAATTATTAAAAGATATGGACGCCAAAAAATATCAGGCGATTTTACCGGTTCCTTTTTATCATGTAGGATGTGAGAATTATGATTTTACAATAGATCCGGATGAGGATTTTTTTAAATTCACTTCAATGCTGAGTTTAGCCACCAATTTGCCCAATATGGGTTGTAAAATGTCCCGTACACCAGTAGTGGAAGCTCAATCTCTGATGAGTATTTTTTATGAAGAAACAGGACAGAAAAAATACCTGGAAGAGCACATAGATAAAAGTAAGCCGGTGTTGGTGGTCTTTGATAAAGCGTTTTATGAAGGTTTGACAGATGATCAGCTGCCGGAGAGAGAAGTGCCCAAAAATGTCATTCGGAACGGCAAATCGTTTGTGGAAAATCTTCGTCATCTGAAGTCAGCGGGAAGATATGATTTATATGAATGGCATCCATAGCTAAAAAAACTGAGAGCATGAAAAGTCTTATATGCGACCGGCTCCATCGTCAGCTGCCCGCTGCTTTATGGAGTATTTTTATTGTGCTGGTTTTTTTAGTGCTGAATCATGAGATATACCTTCCTGTAGGTAAAAATCTTGCGGAGTACACCGGCGACGGAATCAAGAATCTTTACACATTTGCCTATTATCTGAAGTATGACAAAGGGTTTGATTTCTCAGGATTATTCTATCCGTATGAAGAATTGGTGGTATATATGGATGCTCAGCCATTGTGGGTGTGGGTGATCAAAGGATTGGAATCTGTCTTCCATTTTCAGGTAGAATCCCCGGTTCTTTATATTCATCTCATTCTATTATTCAATCTATGGCTGTGTGGCTTTTTTCTCTTTAAAATTCTGTTCTATTATACAAAAAATAGCTACTTCACTTTTATAGGAACGTTTGTAATTGTTCTTTTATCACCTCAGATATTCAGGTTTGCGTCTCATTTTGCATTGGGTAATATGGGTATCATTCCGATGTTCTGGTGGTGGTATATCTGTCTGTCCGCACAGAAAAAAATATTTCCTTACATCCCATTTGCATTCGGAGTATTCCTCACAGGATTTATACATCCTTACCTCATGCTGATGTTGTTATTTCTTTTCGCTTCATTTGAGCTCATTGCATCTTTTATTTATAAAAAGTTTTTCTGGAAAAAACTGCTTTGCGCTGTTGCTCCGCTGATCATGTTTCAGGTGGCGATACGTCTGCTGGACCATGTGGAAGACAGACCTGTAAATGCGTGGGGAGCAAAGGAGTTTGCCTGTCGGTGGTATGATCTGCTATTGCCTTTGACCGGAGATCTGAAAGCTTTTTTTATAGAGAGATTTCCTAAGATATCACCTTACTATACTGAAGGACATGGATATATCACGGTTTTTGGCTTGCTGGTACTGATCTTATTACTGGCAAACGGGATTTTTGCTTTGATCAGAAAAAGATGGAAAGCGGAACCGGAATATAATTCGGCGGTTCATTGGTTACTCGCATCATTACCTGTACTGTTATTTGCTTTTTTTATTCCATTCAGGTGGAGTGATGGACTGATAGATTTGATTGCTCCATTGAAACAATTCAGAGGAACCGGAAGATTTGTTGTAGTCTTTTATTATGTCTATCTGGTTTTTGTATTTGTTTATCTGAGTCGTTTATATCTGGAATATCCTAAAAGCATCTCTTTGGTAATGGTCATTTGCCTGTTGATTTCTTTTAAAGATATTCTCAACAACAGCCGGAAAATAAGATCAGATTTTTGGGAGTACGGTAAACTGGATGCTTATCATCACTTTAAATCAAAAGCTGAAGAATTGTTTTCAAAAGCGGGAGATCTGGAACAGTATCAATGTATTATTCCATATCCGGCATCTACAGAAGGAACGGAGGTCATTTGGCTGGATGCAGATTGGACTGCAAAAATCCATTATTTCTGGTTTTCATATTTTTATCATTTGCCGGTAGCTACAGTGCATTCCTCAAGAGTCTCTTATTCGAAGAATATGGAGCTGGTGCAGCTATCGGGATTTTTTACATCTCCCAAACCAGTACTGGAAAAATTTGATCCCGATAGAAAATGTTTGGTTCTGGCAGAAGAGAAGCATCAGTATGAAAATATTCCCCTGATAAAAAATGCTGTCTGGTTGAATACAGTAGATGGTTTAGCGCTTTATAGTATTGATATAAAAGATTTAAAGCATTTGTCCACAGAGGAAAGACATCCTGACTGGATAGATACTTCAGCATATACATTGCTTGCTGTCAATAAATTTGATCGGCAGAAAAACGGACATCTTTTTGTGGAAACAAAACAGGATTCGCATGAGATTATAGAGTTTGAAGTGGCTGATGACAAGAAAGATAAAACTGTCAGAGTGCTTTTCTGGTATGTTCCTAAGCATAACGAAGATTCAGAAATTCCGATCGTCAGTGCATATCAGGTTGTAGACGGTCAGGAGATTTTTATCAGAGACTGGAGAGAAAGACACACCCACACATATAATTATCGGAAAGGGTGGTTTTGTGTAGATTTTCCTTTGTCATTGAATAATGAAACAACCAAAGTCAAATTGAAGATCTCCTCACAGGAAATTCTGGTAGATGATGTGGCTGTATATCTTCAGCGTTAGTGGTTGTTTTTTCGGACAATCCTGAAGAGCGCTTTGAACATTTGCCAGCTGTCTTTGATCAGGTTGACCTTGGAACCTTCTATATCAATACATTTTACAGGGAGAAGATTCACCTCTGCTTTTCTTTGATTCAGAAGATAATGGACTTCTACATCGAAAGCAAACCGCTCTTCTTTTACCAATGGAAAAATTTCTTTTGCCAGACCGGATTCGTATAGTTTGTATCCGCATTGAGTATCTCTTACTGTAATACCTGTAATCATGCGGATCAAAAAAGCATAGATTCTGCCAATGATGATTCTGTGAAGAAAAAGCTCCATTTCATTGTTTTTTTTGCCTAATTCTCTTGAACCGAAATAAACAGCTTTCCGCTTACTAAAATCCAGATGAAAATTATCCTGCCATTGGTCAATTTGTTCCATGGAGTAAGACAGGTCTGCATCATTGCATAAAATCCAAGGTTGTGAAGCGGCCATAATGCCGGTTTTGATAGCATTGCCTTTCCCTCTGTTGGGTTTAACCTGATGGATTTTAACCTGATATTGCGGATATGCTTGCTGTATTTCTTTCAGGTGCCTGATGGTGTCATCGGTGCTTCCGTCATCTACCAATATGATTTCTTTGATCAACTGATGGGGATTAGAATAAGCAGCTAACCCTTCTTTTAAAAGATGTATCCTGTTGGATTCATTATAAACCGGAAAAACTATAGAGATCATCTAAAATGGGTGGTATTACAGCTTTCGGTCAAATATAAGCATCCATAATAGAATTTTTTTTATTTGATTCATTATAATCTATTCTCCTTGAATGTGTGAAGTTTTTAATATTGACTATATTCGACAATAGAGTATCGTTTAAAAGCACCTCTTACCTTTTATATCACCAGCAAAATTAGGGACCTTGAATATTCTGTACTTTCTGCAAAAGCAAAAGATTTTCCTGATAGTTTTCACAATCATCTTCTGCATACTGATCCTTTTTAACTGGCTGCATATACATACTCTGCCTTACGGCATTCATGAGTGGGCGAAATCTGATCGTCTGGCATTGGCTTTCGGCTTTTTTGATAACGGAATGGATTTTTTTCATCCCCGTACCTTAAGTCTCAGACCTGTTGATGGTATTACCGGAGTGGAATTCCCTTTGCAGGCATATCTGGCAGCTATAATGGGGAAAATATTTGACAGAGAGAATATTTCTGTATGTTTTCACCTGCTGAATATTGTTGTTGGCGCAGCCGGAATCACTTATCTTTTTAAGTGGGTACATGAGTCCACCAAAAGTTTGGGATATGCTATACTGGGTATTTTGCCGGTACTTTGTTCTACTTTCTTTCTGGATTATATGGGTAATTATTTACCGGATCCATTTGCCGCCTCGCTGATTTTTATCAGTTTTTATTACATATACACTTGGTTGCAATCAGGTCAGCAATCCAAGTTTACTGTCAGTGTTATTTTGCTGACGTTGGCAACTCTTGTCAAAACCTCTTCAGTTGCATTCTTGGCTCCGGTTTTAATACTTGGCTTTTTCAATTCTATAAAAAATAAAAAGGCATTACTGAAAGTCGTCATCGCAGGCTGCGTCAGTGGTGCTTTCATATCAGGATGGCTTTTCTATAGCAGATGGCTCAATGAGACTTATGAAAGCGATTTGTTTCTGGCTAGAATTTTACCGATTTCAGACAGGGAGACGTTCGATTATCTTTGGCATGAAAGGCTCCCGAATCTGTGGATGAAAGAATTTTTTATCAAACCAATATATCTGTTACTGCCGCTCGTTATTGCAGGTGGTGTGTTTCTGATAGAAAATAAAAAGCTGAGATGGTGGCTGCTTCTGAGTGGGTTGTTTTCTCTGATTTTATTAGGATTGTTTAGTGGTCAGCTGATAGATCACGATTACTATTATATTATTTTGGGGTTGGTATTTTTGGTGCTGTTGTATGGCCTGAGTCTGATAGAAATCGGTCAAAGGTTATCTATGCCCTATACGTTGGTGACAATTTTGGCAGGAATATTAGCCATTCTATTACTTGATCAGTCATATTACAGGCTGGAAGAAAGGAGAAGCCCTGATTATGCCGGCTTTTCGGAGTACTATATGTACAAGTGGATGGCTGGAGGTGATAAAGTACTGGAAAAATTATCTATTCCCGAGGATGAAAATATATTGGTTTTAGACGAGTATGCACCGAATCTGGGACTAATATATTTCGATAGAAAGGGCATCAATTATTCTTATTCGAAATGGAAATCAGAAATTAAAGTTATTACAGATATACTGGATGAAAGAGGCTGGGAATTGGTTGTCATCAAGAGTACTACTGTAAGATCTGATACTACAATAGCTGCTTCTATCGGACAACAATTTGATATTCTCTACGAGGATGGTGACAAAATGGTGCTGGAATATAAGCCCCGTCAGAATTAATACTCTTCCAGTCTTTCTGAGCTTTCCTCTTTATAAAACCGATTAAAGACCTGGCAGGTAACGAGGTCACCCATTACATTGACTGATGTGCGGAACATGCCCAACAATCTGTCTACTCCTATGATCAATGCAATGGCAGTGACCGGAATTCCGATTGTTCCTAATACTGATCCCAGAACTATCACGCCGGCACCTGGTGCGGAAGGCGTACCGATAGATGCAAGAATGGTAGTCACTATTACCAATAGAATGGTTGGAGTTTCCAGTTCTAATCCATAAACCTGTGCTAAAAAAAGTGTAGCAATAGCCTGAAAAACAGCTGTTCCATCCATATTCAACGAAACACCCACAGGGATAATAAATCTGCTGACAGCAGGGTGGATTCCCATTTTTTCTTCTGCAGTTTTTATTGTTAACGGCATGACTGCCGCTGAGCTGGCAGTAGAAAATGCCAACAATAGAACATCTTTAGCATTGGAAAAGAATTGACGGATATTAATTCCCGCCACAAAGAATAAAATTCCGGTGTAAACTAATACGACTATCAGCAAGCCAAGCATCACAGTAAGCATAAACATGGATAGTCCCATAATTGTATCAATTCCTACTTTGGATGTGACCTGACACATCAGACCGAACACAGCTACGGGTGCAAGTTTCATAGCCCAGCGGGTAATAGCCATCGCAATTTCCTGTATGGAATAAAGGACTTTCAGTAGTGGAACTGCTGTGTCAGGAGCAATATTTGCCAGTGATACGCCTACAATAATGGCAAAAATGACTATACTCAGCATATCTCCTGATACCAGTGCACCAAGAGGGTTTGAGGGTAAAAGATCCGTAATCATGGCTGGTATATTCCCGATATTAAAGGCAGATTTCGGATCTGTAACGGGTACCGTAATAGCCATGTCTTCTGTGATTAACCTGGTTGCATCCATATAAGCGCCCGGATTGAGAAGAGATGCCATGATAACGGACAAAATCAGTACTGTCGTCGTTGTTATACCGTAATACAAAAGCAGTTTAGGTCCGGATTTCATCAGATATTCCTTGTTGTTGCCTCCGGCGATGCCTTGTACGACTGAGCTGAACATCAATGGTACCATGATCATCTGTACTACTCTGATAAATAAATTTCCGGGGAAAGCTATCCAGTTGATCAAAGTATTCAGTGTTGTTTCACTCAGCCAAATTGGCTCAGTAGCAAAATAAGCTCCTAATGTAATTCCTAAGATCATGGCGATGATGACTTTCAGCCATAATCTGTTCTGCACCAGACTCTGCAGATAAGAATAGAGTTCTTTTATCGGGAGTAACCTCGGGTCTATATTTTTCTCTGTCATTATCCGGCTAAAGATAAAAGATAAGATTTTACGAAATTAGGACAGAGATCACAACCCGTTAAACCAGGCAATTAAAATCAATCAGATAACCCTTATCTTGCATCAGGCAGTATATCCCCTCTAATAATGAAGAAAATCCTGAACATACTACTCCTGCTGTTTGTGTCGGAATTTTGCCTAATGGGACAAAATTCTCCGCAGTTGAGATCCTATCATGATTTAAAACTTTTCACGGAATGTCTGATACAGGGAAAGGAAAATGACTTTGAAAAAGCAAGGGTGATTTATGAATGGATTACAGACAATATTGCTTACGACATCAAGGCATTTAACAAAGGATACAGGGTAGATGATGTAAAGTGTAAAAAGAAGGAGAGCTGTGACGAGAAAAAGAAACAGCATGATATTCAGACCGTTGAAAATGCTTTGCGTAACAGAAAAGCTATTTGTGGAGGATATTCTCTTTTATTCAAAACGATGTGTGACTACGCAAATGTCAGGAGCTATGTTATCCATGGATATATTCGGAAAAATTCTAAACACGCCGGAAATATGGGTGTGATGAACCATGCCTGGAATGCTATTGAGGTAGGACGACAGACGTATTATCTGGATGTGACCTGGGCAGCAGGAAGTTGTGATGAAGATGAAAAAGGAAAGCTGATATCTTTTAATAAGCTCAGAAATGATTTTTACTGGCTGACACCTGTGGAAAAACTGACAATGGATCATTATCCCAGATATCCCAGGAAAATTCCTAATTTTTATATAGACAGAGAAGTATATCGTGACCAACCTTATGTCAATGCAGGCCTCATCCCTTTTATTGAGATATGCAATCCTCAAAAAGGTATTATCAAAACTGAGCTAAACGATACAATTCGTTTCCAGCTTGAATATCAGTATCCAATCAAAAAACTGTACATTTTTACGAATCTTCATAAGATTGAGAAAAAGAAAGAGAAGAAAGCAGAGAAAAAAACAAAGATGCTGGAATGTATTCCTTTTTCTTATAAAAACGGAGTGTATGAGTTTGAGGTGGTTGCCGGTAAAAGCCACCTGAGATATATTGAGATCTACTTCGATAAGGAAATCAGTCTGAAATACCTGGTGAAAGTTGCAGAATAAAACAAAAAGGTCATCTCTGAGATGACCTTTTGCTATGAGTGGAGTGAATTATTCATGTACCAGATAACTCAGCAATAAATCTTTGATGGCTTTTCTGAGCTTTACAGGATCTTTCGGATAATCTTTTTCAAGTTTGTTGAGTGCAAGATATACTTCCATGTCTTTTACATCCTCCGGTTTGTAGATGATCTGACCCGATCCTAAAATATCATCCCATACCTCCCTGGAAGCCACCCAGAATTCCTGATGCTTTTCCCACCATTTGACAGCTACGGTACACTGTGATTCGTCTACTCTTGTGTAAGTAACATAACCTTTCTCACTGACCAGATGGGTTTTAGAACCATCTTCATTGACAATGATTTTATCATTATCCTGATCGTGGATATGCCCCCAATCAGTAATCTGGTGGCGGTTATTTCTGTTTAAAATCTGATAATCTTTTCTTTTGGTATATTCTCTTCTCGGAAGTGGAGCTGCTGAAGGAGCTTCCCAGTAAGCGATGCTGTTGACACCATGGATCCATTGAGAAGAAGCAGAATATCTTGGGGCATCCATTACCTCAAAAACTTTTTGTGTCCATTGACCTTTTACACTTTCTGCAGGACGATTGTATAACTTCCATTTATAATTTCCTTCAAAATCATAAAATCTTGTGTTTTCAAAAGTCCAGTCTTGCCGCCAGTGCTTAATGACAGATGTATCTCTTATAATGAGCAGATGCTGTAAAACGATTTTGTTTTCAGTTTCACTGTCTACGAAAATATACTCAACAGCATCTGAATGGTATCGTTCTTTGAATTCATAAGCTGTATCCGGAGCAAATGTTTCGGCAAAGTCAAAGACTACCTTATGACAGCCGCACATTGCTTTTATTGCATCTTTATCAGCTTTACTTTGAGCCAGAGCCAAAGAAGATATTCCCAATGATAATAAGCAGGCTGCGAGAAAATATATCTTGTTCATATAATGGATTTTTTACTGTGTGTAAAAGTAAAGGCTCTTTTTTTCAAAAATTCGTGAAAGTAATCCCCCTTATTAGGTATTATTTTTTTGCAATGCAGAATACCTAATCTATACCAAATCTACTTATTGGAAGAGTTCCTGTTCAGACGTAAGTTTGCATTGTTTAGAATCATTCTAATTAATGTCTGTGTATCAATGAAACTTCTTATCCTTTTTATATCGCTATTAATCTTTCCTGTGACTTTGCTATCTGCGGCGCAAAACGATGCTGCTGCGGATAGCACTATCACGGGTCCTGCACTGGATGAGGTGGTGATTAGTGCTACTAAAACAATCAGAGATGCACATTCATTGGGTGTTCCGGTTACGGTGATTAAAAAAGATGAGATTAAAAAAGCAGGTACGAACAGATTGAGTGATATCCTTGCACAGCAGGCCGGCGTGGTTATTACACACGATCATGGAACTGGTGTTCAGCTGCAGGGAATGGATCCCGATTACACAATGATTTTGATCAACGGGCAGCCTTTGACCGGTCGTACAGCAGGAACGCTGGAACTGGATAGGATTTCTCTCAGTAATGTGATCAGCATAGAGATTGTCAGAGGTCCATCTTCATGTTTGTATGGTTCTGAAGCTTTGGCTGGAGTGATCAATATCATTACAGATGAATCTTTGACCACTGATCAAACCGGAAAAGACGAGTTTAAAAAACAAAGTACGACGACACTGGATTTACAATACCGGAGATTTAATACGACTAATTTTTCACTGCAGCACGTACAGCAATGGAAGAAAATACGATGGAATCTCTTTGCTAATGTTTATGGCAGTTCAGGATATGATCTGACTCCTGAAACTTACGGCAAAACCGGTAATGCATTCGGAATAGGAACATTGGAAAATCGTATCAATTACAACATGAATAAAAAGCTGTCTTTTGCATTTTTCAATCGAAGCTACATAGATCGCCAGTGGGGTAATTACTATGTACAGGCGATGGGAATCGTGGACGACAGTATTGCTGTGAGAGTAAAAAATACGGATATCAACAGCAGCATCATTACATATTTTCAACCTAAAGAAAATCTGAAGCTGTCATTGACTTTGTATCATCAGTTTTATTCCAGCAGTACAAAAGATATATACGAAAGTTCCGGGTTCGTCTTGTATGAAGAAGCTTTCAGGCAGCATTTTACCAAAGAGGAAATGAATGGAACCTGGACTATCAACAGTAAAAATGTGAGTACTTTTGGCGGTGGTTTACTAACCTCAAGAATTTCTGCTGAAAGATACCAGCAGCCACAGAGTACTTTAAATTATTACATCTATTTACAGCATGAATGGTTGCCTTCTGACAAAATAAATCTGACCGGTGGCTTGCGCTGGGATGGACAAAAAGAGTTTGGTCAGCAAATCAATCCAAAGCTATCATTCAGATATGATCCTATAAAATCTCTTACATTCCGATTGAGTGGAGGTACAGGATTTAAGGCGCCGGATTCAAGGCAATTGTTCCTGAATTTTACCAATCCCTTGGTCGGATACACAGTTTTAGGGCATGAGCTGGCTGCAGAAGAATTGGACCGTATGGAAGCGGAAGGTCAGATTGCAGAAAGATTGATAAGAGTAACCAATGAACCACTGAGATCTGAAAGATCTTATGCGGGTTCAATAGGATTTTCATACAGACCAGTAAAAGGTCTGGAGCTACAGTCTGATGCTTATTATAATCACGTTTACAATTTGCTGGAAACGCAGCCATTTGCAAGAAAAACGAATGGGCAGTTTGTCTATTCATACTATAATATCAATTCTATTTTCACAGCAGGAGTTCATTCTACAATTACTTACCGCAAGCAAGGCTGGGTCGCTAAAGCAGGTCATGAATATCTGAAAACAGGAGATTACGATATGATCGATCAGATCCGCAACGGACTGGTTTACAGAAGAAATCCTGAAACTTTTGCTACTGAAAAGGTTGGCATAAAAGACTACGGAGGATTATTCAACAGATCAAAGCATACCGCTACAGCATCCTTATCATATACTCATCCAGTAAAAGAATGGTTTGTATCTGCAAGAGCTACTTACAGGAGCAAATATGGTCTGATGGATATTAATGGAAACATGATTCCGGATATAGAAGAGGAATATGTAAAAGGCTATGCAATGTTGTATGTATCGGGAGGGGTATCAGTCTGGAAGAAAAAAATGCAGATCACGGCCGGAATTGATAATCTCAACAATTTTACTTCACCAGATTATATTCCTTCTGTTTCGGGTATTCTCCCTTGGGTACAGGTCAGATACACTTTTTCAAAATCTTAATTCACTCATATAACATGAAAAATCACTACTTGAAATTCACCAGACTTATCGCTTTTGTCAGCTTGTTTGGTTTATTATTGACTTCCTGCTCTAAAGATGATCCAACCGAAGAAAAGGAAGAAGAAGTTCCTGCCGGAATAGAAGCTGTTGTTTACAAAAACTTACCGGGAGATGTTGACAGTAAAAACATTCCGGGTTATTTCAGCTTTGAGACCGGAGCAGTTGTAGATGCATCTAAAGCTGAAACCAATGAATGGGATATTGCATTTATCGGCACAACCATATACGTAAATGGAGGTACTTCAGGTCCTGGTGTAGGAGCTGCACAGATTGTAAGCGGTACATTTGAAAGCGTGACCAAAGCACCTGAAAGTGGTTATAAGCAAGACTCGGAAGCTGGTTATGCAATTCCTACTGGAACAGGTAATGGCTGGTATTCATACAATATGCTGACACACGTCATCACGCCGATTGCAGGTAAGGTAATTGTGCTGAAAACAGCAAAAGGTAAGTATGCCAAGCTGGAAATTATCAGCTATTATAAAGATGCCCCTACCAGCCCGAATGCATTGACTGACAAAAACAGGCATTATACATTCAGATACGTCTATCAGCCTAACGGCAGTACGACTTTACAATAAAACAATTAGTGAGTCTGTTTTCATCCCAAGGGGACATAGTGATATATGTCCCCCAATTCGGGAAATCCTGATTCAGAATTTAAAAATGACTCAGTTAATTCATTCCGTTTCTTTTAGTATGTAGTAATCTAATGCAAAACAGGCTGCCCATTCCGGGCAGCCTGTTGAGTTTTATAAAAGATATTTTCAGAAAAGATTAATCTTCGTCTTCTTCAAAATTGATAGGAAGTGCAGCTCTGATTCTTCTTTTGATTTCTTCGTTATAATTTTCAAACAGCCAGTTGAAATAATTTTTGGTGCTTTTAGCCATACAATTTGTGTAGACACTTAAGCGATATCTGATCTCATCCTGTAAAATATTGAGCAGATCAATACCATGAAACATATCTTCAGCATTTTCAAGAATCCTGTTGAAGTGATCATCTACAGAAAGATCAATTGCTTCGATAGTTTTCTTACCTTTTGAAAGAAGCTTGAAGTATTCATCTTCCATATCAAAATCAAAATTGTCCGTTTTGGGGAAATTATTTTTGACTTCATCCGGAAGAATATACATAAGACCTTTATCCAATCTGTCCTCTCTTTCGACCAGATGCTCGAGAAATCTTTCCGGATTGACAAATACATCCTGCCAGTCAATATAATCCTGCCAAAGACCCAGCCTCCGGGCATTATTACCCAGATCTATAATGGTAAAATGATCTTTATCTGCCAGTCTTCTGCTGCCTCTGCCCACCATCTGGTGATATAAAGTCAGAGATCTCGTAGCTCTGTTGAGGATGATAGTTTCTACTGTAGGCTCGTCAAAACCTGTCGTCAGAATACCTACAGATGTGATGATCGCATCCGGTACATCTCTGAACCATTCCAACGTTTCTTTTCTTTCCTGCTTGTTATTGGTGCTGTCCAGATGGCGGATTTCAAAACCTGCTTCCCGAAAAAGCTTTTCTACCTGCTTGGAAGTAGCAATACTACTGTTGAAAATAAGTGTCTTTGTCCCGAGTGCCTTTTCTCTGTAGGTAGAAATCAATCTTTCCTGCATTTCATAAGCACTATAGATCCTGTCCAGGGAGCTTACGGTATAGTCTCCGTCCATACCTATTTTCAAGCCACCTAAGTGAACATCATAGGTATACGTAGTTGCTGAGCTCAGAAATCCTTTCTCGATCAGCTCTTTGATAGAATCGCCGATGATCAGCTTGGCATAATTATCTTTTAGAGGCAGCTGCTGATTGGAGCTCAAAGGAGTGGCGGTAACACCCAGGATAATGATGTCCTTGAAATAATGGAAAATCTTTCTGAATGAGTTGTAGTGTGCCTCATCCACGATCACCAGATCTATGTCTTTCAGATAACATTCATCAGATTTCAGGCGATTGTTGAGCGTTTCCACCATAGCAAGAAAACAGCTGTAGTTTTCCTGGTCTTCCAGATCACCGACCTCACTGATAATAAGTTTGGATGGTACATTTGCTTCTTGCAAAGCGTTGGCAGTTTGCTTCAGCAGTTCAATTCTATGTGTCAGTATCAGTACTTTTCCGCCACATTCATTGATGAACTTTCTGGAGATTTCGGAGAAAATAACAGTTTTGCCCCCGCCTGTAGGCAATTGAAATAAGATATTCTGTCTAGCAGGATTTTCTGTTAGGTGATGGAAAATCTTTTCAATATAAACCTCCTGGTATGGGTATAATTTCCTCGCGGATTGAGGACGCTCATAAACTATCATTCAACTGTCTCCCGTAAAAAATTTGTCTGCTAAAAAAGAACGCACTAAGTTGCACAATAAAACTCAATCTCAAATATAATGACGTAATATTTCAATAAAAGTTTACCGCTATTTTATGAAAGATTAATTGTGAAAGTTTGAAAATTAGATTTTGGCTGCTAATCTCGCTGCCTGATTGATGGCTCTTTTGGCATCTAACTCCGCAGCTACAGAAGCACCACCTATCAAATGCACCTGTTTGTTCAGGTTCTGAAGTGGGTGCTCCAGTTCTTTAAGAGAAAGCTGACCTGCGCATACGACTACTGTATCACATGGAAATACCTTGATGGAATCATCTTTGTCTCTGTAGTGAAGACCTTCGTCATCTATTTTGAGGTATTCTACACCGTCGACCATTCTGACTTTTTTCTTTTTCAGATTTGTACGATGAATCCAGCCGGTAGTTTTACCGAGTTTTGCCCCGATTTTGCCTTTTGTTCTTTGAAAAACAGTGATCTCTCTCGGCGAAACCGGAAGCTGTGGCCGCATACCTTCTACTCCGCCTCTGACTTCATTTTTAGGATCAATTCCCCATTCTGCCAGCCATTCCTGAACGGACGGCTCATGATGAGGATTTGTTGAAGATAAAAACTCTGATACATCAAATCCGATACCGCCTGCACCAATGACAGCTACTCTTTTACCAGCTGTTTTGTTTTCTTTTAAAATATCTATGTAAGAGACGACCTTTTCGTGGTCAGCGCCATCAAAAGTAATATCTCTCGGCACAATACCTGTCGCAAGAATCACCTCGTCGTATGAAGTCAGGTCTTCTGTTCCTACTCTTTTATTCAATACCAGATTAACCCCGGTCAGCTCTATCTGCTTTTTGAAATATCTGACAGTTTCATGGAATTCTTCTTTACCCGGAATTTGCTTGGCCAGATTAAACTGGCCTCCGATTTCAGAAGCACTGTCGTATAAAGTCACATCATGACCTCTTTGCGCTGCAATAGTTGCAAATGCCATTCCTGCCGGACCTGCACCTACCACTGCTAATTTTTTAGGCTGAGTAGTCGGAAGATAATTCAGCTCCGTTTCATGACAGGCACGCGGATTGACCAGGCAGGAAGCTGTCTTATTGCTGAATGTGTGATCCAGGCAAGCCTGATTACAAGCTATACACGTGTTGATTTCATCAGCTTTTCCGGCAGCAGCTTTAGATACGAAAAATGCATCTGCCAGAAATGGTCTTGCCATAGAAATCATATCTGCATGGCCTTCACTCAGCACGTTTTCTGCAACTTCCGGAGTATTGATGCGATTGCTCGTACAGACAGGAATATTTACTTCACTTCTGAGCTTTTTAGTCACCCAGGAAAATGCGGCTCTTGGTACCTGTGTAGCGATAGTCGGTATTCGCGCTTCATGCCATCCGATACCAGTATTGATAATAGTAGTTCCGGCTTTTTCAATTTCTTTTGCGAGATGTACCACCTCTTCCCATGAGCTGCCATCTTCGATCAGATCTATCATCGAAAGTCTGTAGATGATGATAAATTTCTCTCCTACTGCTTCACGTACTCTTCTGACAATTTCAATAGGAAACTTAATTCTGTTTTCATAAGGGCCGCCCCATTCGTCAGTACGATGATTGGTATGTTTTACAATAAACTGATTGATCAGGTAACCTTCGGATCCCATAATTTCTACTCCGTCGTAACCTGCTTTCTGAGCCAGCTTTGCGGCATTTGCGTAGTCGTTGATGGTTCTTCTGATATCCCAGGAGGTCATTTGTCTCGGACCAAATGGAGTGATAGGAGATTTTATTCCGGAAGGTGCCACGCTCAGTGGATGATAAGCATATCTGCCTGTATGAAGAATCTGCATAGCAATTTTTCCTCCGGCTTCATGTACTGCTTTTGTTACTATTCTATGCTGTTGAACGTGTTTGTTATTAGTCATTCTTGCAGCAAAAGGCTTTACCCAACCTTCCCAGTTAGGCGCAACCCCGCCTGTGACAATCAGTCCTACATCACCTTTGGCCCTTTCTGCAAAAAAGGCTGCCTGTCTGTGAAATCCACCTTTGACTTCTTCCAGACCTGTGTGCATAGAGCCCATCAGTGTTCTGTTTTTAAGTGTCGTAAAACCTAAGTCTAAAGGTTGTAATAAATGAGGATACTGAGTCGATGACATGTTTTCAAAATTAGCGCACCAATTTAAAGAATAATCTTCTTTCAAATTGTAGTATGAGATAGAAATAGCTTCTAAAACCTTCTAATTAGTATGGTTCTAAATAAGGGATGAAGTATAAATAGAAAGATGTGCGATGTGATTGTAGCTATGCCCTGGAATTTGAGCATGAATATTAAATAGATGGATTTTGGTATCTGAAAATCCAATGATTTGTGTAGGTGGTAAGTTTACCTTTCACTTTATTTTGTGGTTATATACACATCTGAGTATTGTTCCGGATCTGTCATGTCAACAATAAATGTCTGAGCCCACATATCTCCGATGCGTTGATGTTTGTCAGAATTTTTAATGGCAATGATTGCAGGAATGCCATAAAACAAAAAGTCAATGGGGTCCAGAAGATGTCTTTTCAGTGCCTGCGCCAGTGAAATATTTCTCCGGTTTATTGTCAATACTTTCAAATTAAGACCTTGATGCCCGAGAGTCGCACCAAAAATAGCCTCTATAATTACAAAATATATAAACCAGAAAATAAAGAGGGGTAAAGCCGATAAACCGGTTACTGTTTTTCCTCCTTCATCGTCTTCATGACCAACGAACATCACATAAAGAAAAAAAGCAAGTAAATAGATTCCGTAGTCAATAAGAGTTGCAAAAATTCTCTTCCTGATGTTAGGCTTAAATTTAAAAGATGAATTGATTGTTGTCATTTTGGTTAATATGAATTTTTTATCTTAAAGCTTGACCCGTCTGTCATTTCTTAATGAATCTGGAATAATACTGAGTTCCCTTTTCAGAAGTAATCAATAAAATATACACTCCGTTTTGAAGTCTGCTGACATCTATCTTTCCGGAATCAATACGATGTATGGTTTGTGCAATTCTTCCATCCGGTACAAAAATTTCCGCTTTAGTAAGCTTTTCCTCATTAGAAATGAAAATATTTAGCACGTCTTCTGCTGGATTGGGATAAATTTTAGCAAGTACGGATAAAGATTCCGTTACTCCTACACGATAATATGGAACGATCGTATCGCAGGTAGCATAATGAAGTGGTGGTCCGGGAGATTGAAGGTCTTTAACTGTAACAGAGCCGATTTCAGGATCGTAATAGCATCTCAGAGATTGAACATCCGTTATGTGGTCTATCGCTCCACAAGGGGTAATCACCTGAAAGAAATTATATACAGAGCCGAGTTTTTCAAATACTGATGGTGCTTCCACCAAAATACAGCCGTATTCGTTGTCTACAGCAACTGTATCCATGATGGAAAATGCACTCAGGATTCTACCATTGATGGTTTTACTCCATACAGAATCTACTTTAGCATATATGGGATTGCCCTCGTAAGTGTAACCATTTACCGGATGTGATGCACCTTTTGGAAGGAAGAATTCATAAACCGTTACAAATTCATCATTGATCCATTGATATACTTTGCCTTCCTCAAAAAATAAATACAAAGGAATATCTTTATATATAGTCGTATTATTGGAAACTAATGCGGAAACATAAGTTCTGTCCAGAATGCTTACCTGCTTGTTTTGTATGAGCGTATCTCCTACAACTTCTATCTTCAGATATCCATAATGAGTTTCCACCCAATAAACAGTTTCATAATACCATGTAGCCCCTTTCGGAAACCATTCTATGGCAAAAGATTTAGAAATAGAAAATGCTAAAAATACAAAGAAGAGTAGCGTATTTCTTATCATGTTTATATGTTTTGGAGGCCTATATACTATGGTATAGGTTTAAATATAAGAAACTATGATAAGGTTTCAGTGCTAAGGTACCGGATCATATCCGTGTCCACCCCAGGGATGGCAGGATAAAATTCTTTTAACGGCTAAAAACCCGCCTTTGAACACTCCGTGCTTTTGCAGTGCTTCTACTGCATAATGAGAGCAGGTAGGTTGATAACGACACTTATTAGGACCGAGCATGGGAGAGATGATCCACTGATAGATTTTAATCAGCAGGAGGAACGGAAATATGAGAATCTGTTGTATTAGTTTCATGTTTCTGAATCCATAAGCGAAATAAATGACCAACGCTTTTGCTCGCTTGAAGAGCATCGGGGATTTTCTTGCCGGTGTAAGTTACAGCAAAAATAACTCTGTAATTCTGATGAATGACAAATTGTTCTATTTGTTCTTTTTCATGGCGGATAGCTTCGCGCATTCTCCTTTTGATCAGATTGCGGTCTACTGCATGAGGGAAGTTTTTTTTAGGGGCACTTACCATGAACTGTAATGGTTCTTTGGAGACCGTGCTTTCCCTGTTTAAATAGTAGAGTCTGAAATATCCACTAGATAAAAAAAAGCGATGCCTAAAAAGTGTATCTATTTCTTTTACACTTTTTAGGCGTATGCTTTTAGGAAAAGTATTTCTATGTGACCTTTCCTTTTTCAGAATTGTTACTTCAATTTAAGCTCGTCAGAAACTGATAGTTTTTTGCGGCCTCTCGCTCTGCGAGCGTTCAAAACTGCTCTACCACCCTTTGTTGCCATGCGCTCTCTAAAGCCGTGCTTATTTTTTCTCTTACGTACCGAAGGTTGAAAAGTCCTTTTCATCTACTTAATTTTTTTCAAGGACTGCAAAGATATGTATTTTTTCAACTTTACAATCCTTTTATGTTAAAGATTATGTTATCTATTCATGGTAATCAGGAATTCCTCATTACTTCTGGTGCCTCTCATTTGTCGCAAAATGAACTGGATAGCTTCCTCTGAGGTCATATCTGCCAGGTGGTTACGAAGAATCCAGATTTTTTGTTGCATATCTTTATCCAGCAACAAGTCGTCTCTTCTGGTAGAAGATGCCACCACATCCACGGCAGGGAAGATCCTTCTGTTGGCAATTTTTCTATCCAATGAAAGCTCCATGTTACCGGTACCCTTGAATTCTTCAAAGATAACCTCATCCATTTTAGAGCCTGTATCTATCAATGCTGTAGCTACGATAGTCAGTGAGCCTCCGTTTTCGATATTTCTGGCAGCTCCAAAGAACTGTTTAGGTTTGTGTAGCGCATTAGCTTCCACACCGCCGGAAAGAACCTTACCGCTGGATGGTGCCGTAGTATTGTAAGCTCTTGCAAGTCTTGTAATTGAATCTAAAAGTATCACTACATCGTGCCCGCACTCTACCAGTCTTTTAGCTTTTTGGAGTACGATATTGGAAACTTTTACGTGTCTGTCCGCTGGCTCATCAAACGTAGAAGCAACTACTTCTGCATTGACACTGCGTTGCATATCTGTTACCTCTTCCGGGCGTTCATCTATCAACAAAACGATCAGATATACTTCCGGGTGATTTTTTGCGATAGCGTTGGCAATATCTTTCAGCAACATGGTTTTACCTACTTTCGGCTGAGCTACGATCATGCCTCTCTGACCTTTACCTATCGGAGCAAAAAGATCTACTACTCTTGTAGAATAATTATTAGCTTCATAGAATAAGTTGAGCTTTTCTGTAGGGAAAAGTGGTGTCAGATAATCAAAAGGTACCCTGTCTCTGATGTGTTGGGGTAGTTTACCATTGATAGTTTCTACCTTTTGAAGTGCGAAATATTTTTCACCTTCTTTAGGAGGACGGATCGTACAAACGATGGTATCACCGGTTTTTAAACCTAAATTTTTAATTTGTGAGGGAGATACATATACATCATCAGGAGAAGACAAATAGTTATAATCTGCCGATCTTAAAAATCCGTATCCGTCAGGTATGATCTCCAAAACGCCTTCTGCAGAGATAGATGCGTCTAATTCTGCGAAAATGTCGACATTATTTTTATCAGCTTCGTGATGATTATTTCTTTCTCTGTTATCCCTGTTTTGTTGAGGGTAAGGCATCTTGTCACCTCTGGTTTGACGGTCATTTCTGTTCTGACGGTCAAAATTTCTTGATTTTTCTTCTTTTTCAGCAGGCGCTGGTTCAGGTGCTTCTGTTTTTGTTTCGGCCAGTGCAGCCGGCTCTTTAGCCTGGGATATTTCAAAAAACAATGGCTCTTTTTCTGCTTCTTTTTTCGGTTGCTCGAAAATAATTCCACTTTGGGCGTTTTCTTCAGCTGCGTTTGCATCCTTAGGTCGCCTGCCTCTTTTTCTGAACTCTACATTTGTAGGAATTTCCGGCATCCCGGGAGGAGGAGTATTGGAGTTATTTATGACAAATGACTGAAAAGCAGGTTCCGGTGAAGAAGGAGTTGCCGGAGGTGGAGTTGTGGAGGATTCTGAAGTTGTATTTTCCGGGTCTACATTAGAACTGTAGTTCTTGGTTTGAATTGAAACAGGTTCGGCAACTTTTCTCAGAATCCTGTTTCTTTTCTTTTTTTCCGGTGAAAATTCATCTACGGATTCTTTGGTTTCTTCGAACTCTATATTGTTTTCAGGAATATTTACTTCGATAGTATTATTTTCTTGCATTGGATCTTCAAAGGGTATGTTTTCTATGTAATTACCGGATTGTTTATCCATAATTACTTGTACAAGTTGTTGTTTTCTTGATCTTGAAACTTCAGTTTTATTAATACCAAGTTCCAAAGCTATTTCTTTTAAGTCAGGGAGTAGCATCCCTTTTAAATCTTCTATTTTGTACATACAGGACTGAAAGAATTATAGATCACAATTGAGCTGGATCAGATTAAATTTTCAAGGAAAGATGATAATTGAAATCAGGTTTGAATCTAAATGATTCACAAAGAAAGAATTATTTTCATAAGTATGCAATACTTTGTCTCATTTCTTAGTAATAATTAAGTTAAAAAAATGTTGAAAATATACCTTTAGGGCAGTTTTGTGCTGGTTTTTGTATTTATGTTATTGTTTTACAGGTTAATATAAATTTTGTACTATCTTTATTTGTTTGGAATTGATCTGATTTGTCAATCTGGAATATTAAAAAACTGTATTTAGTAACTGGCAATATGCTTTAATAAAGACAGATTCTTTCAATAGAAATTGTAAAAATTATCTATTTAAAAATGGCTGACTAATGGTCTATACTTTACTACAAACAGTTACTTAAATACCAGATACCGGTAGCTGAATTGCCTAGGGTCTGACAACAATTTTTCCAAAATGATTCTCGGCTTTCATGTGATCAAAAGCCTGTACGCCATTATCCAGAGAAAATACCTGATCAATAATCGGTTTGATCTTATGTTTTTCAACAAATTGGATCATATTTTCGAAATCCTCATCACTCCCCATCGTACTCCCCATGAGAGAGAGCTGATTCCAGAAAAGATTGCGGAGATTAAGAGAGGAGGGAAGTCCTTTGGTCGCTCCGTACAAGACTAATTTTCCTCCGGGTGCCAGCGCTTCCAGCAGTGTGTTGATTCCGTCGCCACCCGCACTGTCTATAATGATGTCAAATCCACCGGTAGATTTTGCCAGTGATTTTATATTGTTGGGATCTCTGTAGCTTACACCACCTTTTGCTCCTAATTCTATGCATTTATTTTGAACATCTTCTTTGCTGGTAGTTACCCATACATCTGCTCCGGCTGCAATTGCAAATTGAAATGCAAATTGTGCCACACCGCCGCCTACTCCTGAAATCAGTACTTTTTGGCCAGCCTGTAATTCTCCTTTGTTGACGATTGCGTTATAGGCAGTTACTCCGCCCAAAGGCAGCGCTGCTGCTTCTTCATCACTCAGGTGTGCAGGCGCTTCCATCAGTCTGTCAATCGGAACTGCAACGTATTCTGCTAAGGTTCCCTTGGTAGGCATGCCTAAAATATGATATTCCCTTTTTTGTACTTTGGGATTATCTCCCCAGTCATTATTTGGGTTGATGACTACTCTTTTTCCTATCCATTGTTTTGCGGATTCATCGCCGACTTCTGTAACTATACCGCAACCGTCTGATCCCGGAAGGACAGGCAGCTGGATTTTCGGGTACAGGCCTTCACGAATCCACTGATCGCGTCTGTTGAGCGCTGCAGCGGATATTTTTATGACTGCATATCCTGTTATTGCGACAGGTTTTTCAACTTCCTGTAGCTGTAATCCTTGTTCGTTTATGATAAGTGCTTTCATCTTGATTAAGTTTTGTCTTTTAAACGTATAAAATAGGATTCAATGAATTTATAGCTGAGTTGGGCTACAATCACCAGTAGTATCAGATAGAATATATACATCGCTGCTTCTGCCCAGAAATTACCTATATACTTCTGATGTCCGCCTGTAATCGGGTGTAATAATCCTGCAGCAAGTATCATGACAAAGTAGTGCCAGACGTAAATACCGTAGGAGATTCTGCCCAGAAACACAGCCGGCTTGTTAGAGAATAACCGTGTCATGACCGTATTGTTGACTACTGTTACTACAAATAATGCACACATGATATTGGTGAGGGTAAAATAAAAGATGTAATTGAAGTGATAAGTCATGAACGTGTATTCTTTTATCGCCCAGAGTATAGAGCTGGCTTCACCTGATTTGACAATATAATGCGCACTGATAAATGTATAAATCACCCAGAAGATAAATACTCCGGTAAACCATTTGACAGCATGTTTGATTTTTGAAGTATCAAATACTGCTACTGCCATTCCATAAGCCAGGGTATCTAATTGGAATAAGGTATTTCTTACAGATATCAATCCCAGCCAGTGGCTATCCGGATTGATATTTTCAAGCGTATGGTAAGTGATTGCCCGTACTACAGGTGCTGCTATGATAAATGCAAGTATAAATTTTCTGAGGTATTTCAATGGCATAAATACAATTGCCAGGGGAAAAATGAAGTAAAATTGTTCTTCGAGCGACAAAGACCATAGGTGCGAAAACAATGGTGCCGGGACATAATCGATTCCTCTGAAATAATTGGCTAGTTCCGCAAAATTATACGTATAGGTAAAAAGAAACCCCCAGTTCTCCTTAAAGTAAATGACATCTTTATTTGCAGCACCGCCTTCTGTACTACCAGCCAGCAACAATAATCCCCCGATCAGAAAAACGTATAAAAAGTATAAGGGAAAAATCCTGAGCGCTCTTCGGATATAGAATCTTTTGAAGAGTGCGCCGGGCTCCATTCTGGTTTTATCGAATAATAAAATTCTGGTAATAAGATATGCTGACAACATGAAAAATACCTGTAGCAACCACCACATGAATGTAAACGGACCTTGTAAATACGGCATTACCCAATGATGCGATATGATCATGATACAGAAAAGACCTCTTACGCCATCGAATGCCGGAAAGTATTTTAAAGGCTGTATAGTAGACATAATTATTTAGATGCTATCAATTTTTGAAAATACTGTAAATGCTGTTCTGCACATTGCTCCCAGCTGAAATCTTTTGCTCTTTTGAGAGATTTTTGGTGTAAATCAGCCCAGAGTTGATCATCCGAAGATATTTTTTCTATCGCATTTTTCCAGTCTTCTACCTGGTCCGGTTTGCAGAGTAGTCCGTATCCGGATGCAATTTCCTCGCAGGCAGATCCATACGAAGTGACTACAGGAGTTCCTGTTGCCATTGCTTCAATGATAGGTAACCCGAAACTCTCTCTGACAGATGGCAGAAAAAAAGCCCGGGCATGCTGCATATATTGTGCTACTTCCTTTTGGGAGATAGATTGATTGATCAATGTCACCCCTTCTATTCTGATGGATTCAGGGTAGCCGGGAACCACAAGAATTAAGGGAAGCTTTTTTGTTTGATCTGCTTTTTGATAGGCTTCCAGTAAAGTCGAGATATTTTTTACCGGTTGAAAAACAGAAATGTGGAAGAGATAATCATTTTTTCTGTCAACGACAGGGTAAAATATTTCTTTGCTGTAACCGTGATGTATTGCCTGGATTTTTTCAGTATTCAGCTGCAATTCTCTGACAATTTCACCTTTGGCAAAATCGGAGACTGTGACAATCCCATCAATATTATTTCTGAAAAGATTCCAGGACATCTTTCGTTTAAAATTGATCCAGTATCCTTTCAATTGCTGCTTCCAGCCACGATAGGTATAATGGTGAGGCAGCGCGAAATTAGAGGCTCCGTGTACTGTTGCTACCAACGGATGTTGTCTTTTCAAAAATCGTTTATTCGGATTTTTTCCTCCAGTACAGGTCGGATCCCAGTAAAGATCTACTGTCTGAGGTAGCTCTTCATTTTTTCTGAATGGGATAAATTCTACTCCTTTTTTAGCCAGAATTCCGGATACCTGCTCGAAGTATATGCGAACACTGTGCAAATATTTATCAGGAATCCAGACGCCTATTTTCATTTTTGAGGGATATAATTTTTATTCAGATTGACAAATGGAACGTAAGCAATATAATATCCGAATTTTTTCTTGATATAAAGAGTACCAATAATATTCCAGACAGCCATGCTGAATGCATTTGCTATTGCTGCACCTTCAATACCCCATCTTGGAATCAGTACGAAAATCAATCCGAGATTGATAAATGCTCCTATCAGAGAAATATTTCTGAATTGTTTGTGATATCCGGTCACGTTCAGTAACTGTGCCACAGGTCCGCAACCAACATTGAATATCTGCCCGATTGCAAGGATGCTCAGTGCCAGTGATCCGGGCAGAAATTCTTTCCCGTAAGCGATGATTATCATCAGCTTGGAACCAAAGATGATTATGGCAAAAATCGGGATATTCATCAGGAAAATAAGTCTGGAGAATTTTACGCACAACCTCATCACATCTTCATGTTTACCCTGATGATACAGCTGGCTGATTTTAGGTTGTATCGTTGTATTCATCGCTACTAATGCCATCGCTGCAATAGATGAGACATTTGCACAGGTTTTATAAATCCCCACCATTTCTGTGCTGGTATAAAAAGGAAGCATAAAAGCATCCGCAAAGTTATTGATGAAAAACCCCAGATAGGTGAACAGCATCGGGAATGCTACTGCAAGAATCAGTGAATAATCTACTTTGGTAAGCACCTCCTGACCTGTGCCCGGTTTTCTGAAGTGTTTATTTATTGAAATCTGTGAAAACAACCAGGCCAGAAAACATCCGGAAAGAAATTGCAGATACAGTGGATTATAGTCATTGTAAAAAAACAGTGTCAGAAATATAATAGTAACGACCCTGGATGCCAGAGTGGCAATATTGTTATAGTTAGCTGATTTAATCTGAAGGATCGCCCTCAATACAAAGTTGTTGTATTCTGACAGCAGCAAGAAGATCAGAAAAAAACCTGAAATCTGAAAATATACTTTCAGATTAGGCACTTTCCATGCATGCGAAAGCCAATCTGCCAGAAAATACATGATTACCATACACAGTATCCAGAAAAAACCTATCAGATGCAGACTTTTCTTGTATACGGACCATGCTGTAGCCAGATTAAATTTTTCTTTGTATTCAGGAATAAGCTTCAGCATAGCGTCTTTGATACCGAAATTTCCCAGAATAATAAAAGCTGCCATAAAGGTCATCAGATTTGTGAGCCAGCCGGAAATTTCAGGACCATAAAACCTTGCAATGACCACGCCGGAGAGAAATCTCAGAAAAAAGACTGCCCCCATTGATATTAATGTGTGGATGCTTCCTTTGGCTACAAATGCAAAGTTGGGATCTTTTAGTGCCTTTTGGATTTTTGCTTGAATATTGCTGATTGACAAGTTGACCGGTTTATTCTGTAGATAGAGATATTATAATATCCGAAGATAAGAAAGGAATCAGGATTCTAGTACATCAATCAGATGGTCGTAAAAGTCCACAGCACTCCATCCCGGGCTTTTTTCCGGCTGGGTCGGGATTTCGATGCCGATTTCTGAAAAATGAAGTGTCTGATTTTTTATGCTTTCTGCATCCGATGGGATCTGAAGAAAAACTTTACTGTATTTCAGAAGCATTTCTATTTGTGCCTGTTCAGATTCCGAGATTTCTTCTTGCATTTTGATCACAAATGCAAAGGGTGGATGTTCCAGCTCAGTTGCAGCACGCAGCTCATGATGGGATAATTTAATAAATGCCAGTGGGGCAAACTCTTCATCATTTACCAATTCATGTTCGAAAGGAATAGCTGCATACCGGATGGAGGATTCCTGAAGAACAAACAAAATCTCTTCAGGAGTCTGGTGCATTCCGAAGGATGCCAGCAGGTTGGGTTCAAAAAGCCATTCAATAATATTTTTTGCTTGTTCAATAGAAACTGATCTTGGCTCTAAAACATCAAAAACAAACTCTATCCAGGCATTTTCCAGCGCATTGAAAAATCTTGCATCTGTGAGATTATCTATGCTGGAAGCTTTCCAATATATCCGGCTCATATTGTAAAGGTAAATACTTGCAGTAGATTATATCATGATAAATCGGCAAGAATTCTTGTGAAACTGTATTTTTGGAAAATATTTGAAGAAGATGAATCTGGAAGAAGTTTTAATCGATATACCTGTATTTCCGGTCATGGGGGAAGCATTGACCGGCGAAAATGCATTTGAGATCAAAGTGAGTGATTTTAAAACCGAGCTGTTGCACCTGAAAGACAGTTCCAGGTCCTCATTGTTTCAGATGTATATGGACGAAAAAAGAAAAGTACAGAAGAAAAAATTTGCATTGGGCGGCTACCTTGAAGATCGTTCATGGTATGCAAGAAGTCCCTTATTTGGCAAAATCAGAAGTATACACATCGCTGTAGATATCTGGGCAGATGAAAATTCTTCTGTCTACGCACCTCTGGATGGTGCAATACATAGCTTTGCGGATAATGAGGGATTCGGTAATTACGGACCGACATTGATTCTGGAACATCATGTAGAAGGACAAATCTTTTATACATTATACGGACACCTTTCCCGGAAAAATATTTCACAGTGGGAAGTTGGAACAAAAATTGACAAAGGAGCTGTAATAGGTAATTTGGGGCAAATGAGCGAAAATGGAGACTGGCCGGCGCATCTGCACTTTCAGATCATTAAAGATTTGCAGGGAATGCAGGGAGATTATCCTGGAGTGGCAGCACCGGAAGATGTTAATTTTTACAAAATCAACTGTCCTGACCCTGACTATATTTTGAGATTTAGGAAAGAAAATGCTTAGATTCGCAATAGTTGTATATACAATTATAAAAAGCAAAAAATGAAAAGATTATTTTTAACACTATTGTCTGCCGTTACTATCGGCATGTTTACTGCACATGCAGCCTCTGATGTAGATTTGGAAAAAAGTACCATTGAGTGGGAAGGCAAAAAAGTAACAGGAGCGCATAATGGCACTATTAAGCTGCAATCCGGAGCTTTGGAAATTCAGAAAGGAGAGCTTGCAGGTGGAGAATTTGTAATCGATATGAACAGTATCGTTTGCTTGGATATAGAAAATCCGGGTGGTAATGCAAAGCTTGTTGGTCACTTGAAAAATGATGACTTTTTCAGCGTAGATAAATTCCCGACTTCTAAAATTGTGATTACAAAATCAGTAAAGCTTAAAGATAATGATAAAGGATTGACACATAATGTTTATGGAAATCTTACCATCAAAGGTATCACACATGAAATAGTTTTCCCGGCTACAATTAAAACAGACGCCAAAGGCAATACTACTGCAGTAGCTGAAATTAAAGTGGATAGGACTAAATATGATATTAAATATGGTTCATCTTCGTTCTTCCCAAGTATAGCTGATAAGGCGATCGATAATGATATGTATTTTAAAGTAAATGTTGTAACAAAATAATAAAACACAAAAAATCAGTTATTTTAGCAGACGGTGGCAACTATGCCACCGTTTTTTTATACTATTAATATTAGTAGGTTGTTTAGTAAAGAATGAGAACTTTATTGCTGGTTTTTTGTGTCATTTTCGTGGCAAATACTTCGCATGCTCAAGATTTTTTGGGAATGAAGTTAGGCAATTATGCCGGTGTACACGGACTTAGCATCAATCCTGCAATTAACGTAAACGGCCCCCGGCAAATAGATATCAACTTCCTGTCTTTCGGGATGTCCTTTGAGTCCAACTACATCTACCTGGAAAAATCCAATATTTTTTTAGCAGGTCTCAAAATTGGCAAGCTGCGTCCCAATCCTGCTATCAAAATGGATCGGTCAAAGATTGAAAATCCATTGTACTATAATTACTTTGACAGAAGAAAGACCACCTATCATTTTTATAGCAATGCATTTGTGAATCTGCCCAGCGGAATCATCAATGTCAGAAATCATTCCTTTGGCTTTTCATTCAGCAATAAATTTTTAGGATACGTCAACAGAATCTCCAGCGACTACGGATATTACTATTATCAGGACAGTGCTACTACCGAAATGTGGCTGGATCCGATGAAAATGGGCTTGTTACATTATGGCGAGCTTGCATTGAATTACGCAACGAAATTACCTACAAGCGGTGTTATGGATGTCAATTTCGGTATTACCGGAAAATATCTGATGGCATGGGATGGTGTATTTCTTAGAAATAATGTCCGGAAAGAAACCATTAAAATAGACAATGGAATCAAGATGCCGGAAGGCTCAGATGTGGATTTTAACTGGGTCAGCAGCTATCATTATGATTATGCAAACGATAAGCCTGTATACAAGCTAAAGAAAAACGGAGATGGTTTTTCCATGGACATCGGAGCTACTTTTGTAAATACACTGTCAGATGAAGATCAGGTGCACAAATGGAAATTCGGTGTCGCTATTATGGATGTAGGAAAAGTCTTTATCAGGAATGGTGAAACGAACAGCTATAAGACGATTGATACGGCTATTCTGAGAGATGAATATTACGAGCATGTGAAAGATCTGGATAGCTTCAGAGCGGTATCTAACTATTATGCCTTTGGAGGAGATACGAAGCACTCTGTTACTGGAAACTCCTTTTCCGTATGGATGCCGATAGCACTTTCATTGTTCGGAGATTATAATGTAAGAAACAATCTGTACCTGTCTGTTCATACTATTTTCAGAATGCCTATGAAGGCTATAGGATTGGAAAAAAGTAACACAATAGCCCTGACAGCAAGAATAGAGAAACCCAATTTTGAGGTAGCTTTTCCTGTAATTCTTCATGAGTTTAAATATCCGAGAGCCGGATTTTTTTTCAGGAAAGGAGTATTTTTTGCCGGTTCAGACAACATGACTGCCTGGCTCATTCCGCAGCGGCTTAACGGTATGGAATTCTATATGGGATTCAAATGGTCAGGAGAACTGACGTATAAAACAAAACGTCCGAATCTCCGAAGGTTGACAGTGAAATGTCCGGTCTGGTAAAGGTTGCTTTTAATATTTTTTGTATGATTAAAAGTATAGTTGAGGTTGCAGGCAAATCATTTTTGACTTTACTGGCAGTTTTCATTCCTGCGATGGTTTGTTTTTTTTACGCCGCACAAAATGAAATATTGGAAAGCGTTGCTTTGTGCCTGCTTTATTTTTTTCCCATGACGTGGCTCTTGTTGTCTTCCACGACACTTTTATTTTTTAAGAAAGACAGCATTCAAATCCTATTGAAAAACAAATATCTGAATCTTGCAATTGTTGTTTCTATCCTGTACATGATGAGTATATGCTTGCTCACTTATTTAAAGATGATAGACCATATAAACGATGCATTTCTCACCGGGTACATAATAGCCGTTTTCCTTATTGCGTTGTCCATTATGTTGAAAAAATTGGTCATTAATAAAAGAAGAATTTTAGTTCAGTGATTGAGTCAGGCTCTTTCGTATAACTTTCTTTAAGTATTTCAAAATCTGAATCTGGTAAGATTTTTGATTTGTTTTTTAGATATAAAAACTGCAATTGTTAAGATTTGAAGGACGGTTGAGATAAATTTGTTTTTATAAACATAAGGTGTATATTTGTCGAATAACGGCACGTCCAGTGATGGACGTGTCATTTTTTTTACTCAAAAATGTCTGTTATGGCAGAGATAGTGTATGTAACCCAAGAAGGATTGGAGAAAATGTTAGAAGAGCTAAATCTTCTTACAACAGTAGAACGCCCTAAGGCTTCACAGGCTATCGGTGAGGCTCGTGAGAAAGGTGATCTTTCGGAAAATGCAGAATATGATGCTGCTAAAGAGGCTCAGGGACTTCTGGAGCTTCGCATTTCTAAATTGCAGGATGCAATCGGAAAAGCAAGAGTAATAGACCCTTCGCAGCTGGATATTTCCAAAGTATCTGTACTTTCTAAAGTGAAAGTGAGAAATATTAAAATGAAAAAAGAGTTTGAGTACACTTTGGTATCTGAAAAGGAAGCAGATCTGAAACAGATGAAAATTTCTGTACAGTCTCCTATAGGGAAAGCCCTTTTAGGTAAAGTAAAAGGTGACAAAGTGGATGTTGTAACTCCCGGAGGTATCATTCCTTTTGAAATTTTAGATATTTCCATTTAATTTGTATTCATGTCCGGTATTTTTTCTAAAATCATAAAAGGAGAGATTCCAAGCTACAAAGTAGCTGAGGATGAGAGCTTTTATGCGTTTCTGGACATCAGACCTTTGCAAAAAGGACACGTTCTTGTCGTTCCTAAAATTGAAGTAGATTATATCTTCGATCTGGACGACCAGACTTTAAGTGGCTTGATTTTGTTTTCTAAGCGGGTAGCAAAAGCAATAGAAGCAGTCATCCCTTGCGAAAGGATAGGAGTAGCAGTGATCGGTTTGGAGGTTCCTCACTGCCATGTACATCTAGCCCCTATCAACTCAATAGGAGATTTGGATTTTTCCCGTGTTAAAGAAATTCCTGCAGAAGAAATGCAGGCGATAGCTACTGCTATCAGCGCTCAGTTCAATTAAGATTTTTGTTTATTTCCCCGGTCCAATGGCTTTATTGTCATTGTGAATGGTACTTTTCCTGACCGGGGGAGCAAAATCCTTTTATAAAAGGACATATGATTGTCAATATAAGAAACAAACCGGGTACACAGGATTGACAAGTTAGATAACTATATTTGTATCATTACAATAAAAGACTAGTGGGCTTATTAAGGAAACTCGCATCCGATACAGCAGCTTATGGATTGAGCAGTATTCTGGCAAGGCTTATCAACTATATATTTTCATTTATCATAGTGAAGGCTGTCTCCACAGCAGAATATGGAGATTTTACAAAATTCTATGCTTATGCAGGATTTCTCCAGGTCGTATTGACACATGGCATGGAAACCGCCTATTTCAGATTTAAAAATAAAGGCGGTAGCCACCCTAAAGCATTTGCTACAGGATTTACTTCAATGGTAGCATTATCTGTATTATTTGTGGCTGTGTGTTACATCTTTCTGGAGCCAATTGCATTTTATACCAAAGTGGCTGAACATCCTGAGTTTGTTTTACTGTTTGCATGGATCATGGCTTTTGATACGTTATGTGCCTTACCTTTTGCCAGTTTGAGGGCCAATAATAAAGCATTCCAGTTTGCAGCTTTCAGGATCATCAATATCATTATTTACATCTTTTTCATAGTTCTGTTCTTATTTTGGATGCCTAAACTTTATGATAATGCTGTTCTCAATGGTGCATTCTGGACAAAATATTACGATCCGGAATATGGCGTAGGATATGTGTTCCTGGCAAATTTAATAGCGAGTATAGCTACATTCATACTACTTTTCAAAGAATTGCTTCAGTTAAGACTGGGCTTTGACAGAGCACTCTACAGGAAGATGTTGCCATACGCAATTCCTATCATGCTGGTAGGCTTTGCAGGAATGATCAATGAAATGCTAAGTCGGGTGATGATGGAATATCTTTTGCCTTATGATGATCTGACCAATAAGGAAATGCTTGGCGTTTTTGGTTTCAATTACAAATTTGCCATGCTGATCACCTTGTTTTTGCAGGCGTACAGATATGCAGCAGAACCATTCTTTTTTGCCAATGCAGAAAACAGCAATGCAAAAGGTGTGTATTCAAAAAGCATGCATTATTTCATTATAGCAGGTTGCTTTATTTTCCTGCTGGTGATGACAGCAATACCATTGATTCAATATCTGTTGTTGATGTTTGATCCCAAGTATGAAGTTTATTTCACTGGACAGCATGTTATTCCGATACTTTTAGCATCTAATTTATTGCTGGGAATCTATTTCAATCTTTCCACATGGTATAAAGTCACCGACAAAACACATATCGGAGCGATGATAGCTGTTTTCGGTGCAGTGATGACTTTTGTATTGAATTTTGTATGTATTCCGCGCTGGGGGTATACCGGTGCTGCTACTTCAACATTTCTTTGTTACCTGTCCATTGTATTAGTAGGATATGCCGCTGAAAGAAGATATTATGCAATTCCTTATGATATGAAAGGTGCATTTTTCTATATCTTTATTACTCTGGCCTTGTGGCAGCTTTTTGAATTTTGTAATAAACAATTGGCTCAGGTATGGATTATTACAGGAATATCAGGGATAATATTATCTATTTATCTGACAGTTACATATATTCGTGAACGTAGAAATCTGAAAATTAATTAGAGGTAAAATTATTGTCATGTCGGAAATTAAAATAAAGATTGTCAATATCTCCAACAACCCCTTACCACAATACGAGACCCCAGGTTCGGCAGGCATGGATATCAGAGCGATGCTTTCTGAACCTATAATGATAAAACCTCTCCAAAGGGTACTGATTCCTACAGGCTTATCGATTGAGTTACCGGATGGGTATGAAGCCCAGGTCAGACCCCGGAGCGGATTAGCTTTCAAAAAAGGACTCAGCGTATTGAATTCTCCCGGAACGATCGATTCTGATTATCGCGGAGAAATAAAAGTGATCTTAATTAATCTTTCAAATGAAACCGTTGTGATCAATACAGGAGAAAGAATCGCCCAGCTGGTCATCGCCAGATATGAGAAAGCATCATTAACAGAAGTAGATGAGCTTTCAGATACACAAAGAGGTGAAGGCGGATTTGGGCACACAGGAGAAAAATAAAATTTATAGTCAGCCCCTTGTTCTCAGAGGAAAAATATTTAACGATAGAAAATTAGTAAATGAATATTATCATACCAATGGCGGGAAAGGGTTCCCGGTTAAGACCACACACATTGACAACTCCAAAACCTCTTGTACCTGTTGCTGGTAAACCTATAGTCGAGTGGTTGGCAGGAGATTTAATAGCACTGTGTCCTGAAAAAGTAGATACAATTGGATTTGTAATAGGGGACTTTGGTAAAGAAGTAGAACAAAACCTGATTGAAGTAGCAGAAAGATTAGGTGCAAAAGGAAAAATATATTATCAGACAGAAGCTTTAGGTACCGCGCACGCTATCAATTGTGCAAATGAATTGCTAACAGGCCCTACCGTAATAGCTTTTGCAGATACACTTTTTAAAACCGGTTATAAAATTAATACAGAAGCCGATGGTGTGATTTTCGTTCAGAAAGTAGATGATCCTTCGGCATTTGGAGTTGTAAAACTATCTTCAGATGGAATTATTACTGATTTCGTAGAAAAGCCTGATACGTTTATTTCAGATCTGGCGATTATCGGAATATACTATTTCAAAGATGGAGATAAGCTGAAAGCAGGTATTAAAGACCTGATAGATAATAATATCAAATCAAAAGGAGAATTCCAGTTGACAGATGTTATGGAGACACTGAGAAAAAAAGGTACACAATACAGACCCGGTGAAGTGGAAGAATGGTTGGATTGCGGTAATAAAAATGCTACTGTATACACTAATCAGAGAATGTTGAATATCAAAACTCCGGATGGGTTTGTAGCCGCTTCTGCAAAAATTGAGAACAGTACAATTATTCATCCATGTTTTATTGATGAAAATGTAGTTGTTAAAAATTCTGTAGTAGGCCCAAATGTTTCCGTTGGTGCTAAAACAACAATATTAAATAGTGTTATTGAAAATACCATTATTCAAAAAAACTCCCATCTTCAAAGTATTGTTTCTTCTGATTCGATGATAGGCAGCCATGTGCAATACACTGCCAAACCCAAAGATCTGAGCATAGGAGATTATACCAATATACAGGAATGATAAAATTCAAAAGACATACGATATTCTTTTTGGCCTTTTTGATATTAGGCTCAACGGCTTTTGCTCAAAAAAAGTCGAAAAAGACAAAATCTGATAATGCTGCTACGCCAACAATAAAAGAGGATCAGATAAAAAGACTGACGCAGGAGGCATTGTTTATCAATGCGATGCAATCCAAAATGTTGGGTAATTACAACGAGGCAATATACAGATTCACCGCTATTATCAAAGAAAACCCGAATAACCATGCTGCTCATTTCCAGATGGCGCAGATTTTTTATTCGATGAATCAGCTGGATAAAGCCGAAGCAGCAAATAAAACTGCCTTGAGTCTGAATCCTAAGGACGAGTGGTACTATGTCTTTTTGGGGCAGATCAAAGCAGATAGGGGTGATTTAAGCGGTGCAGCAGACGTATACCGTGACCTGTTAAAAATAAAGTCAGATGACATTGATCTTTATTATGACTGGGCAATGCTTTTAGAAGAGGCAAAACGGGTAGAAGAGGCCATTAATGTATACGATCTGATTGAAAAAAAGACAGGTGAGCATGAAGAAGTTTTTGTTTACAAGCTTCCGCTTTATGAATCTACCAATCAACACAAAAAAGCACTGGAAGAAGTCAATAAGCTGATTGCTTTGGATTCCACGCAGTTCAGATATTACGGGTATCTGGGTGATATATATGCAAAGTCAGGTAATGATGAAAAAGCTATAGAGGCGTATAATAAAATATTAGCGCTGGATTCAGGAAATATTCTGGCATTTTACGCTTTGGCAGAGATTTATAATATAAAGGGAGATGTCGCAAAACAAAAGAAAATACTCACTGATGCGATCAGCTCGAAAGATATCAGCGCTGAAGATAAAATCAAGCTGCTTTTGCCTGCTATACAGGAACAGATAAAAGATAATGATAATGAAGCCAATAAGAAGCTGCTTGATGACTTGTTGGATATCTTAGTAAAAGCACACCCGCAGGACCAGGACGTATTGGGGCTGGTGGCTGAGTCATATTTTACATTGGGTGAAAAAGAGAAAGCCGAGAATTTTCTGAGAGAAATCACTAAAGATTCGGCCGCAACAAAAGATAATCTGATTCAATTACTTTCTGTTTTATCCGAACTGGAAAAATATGATGAGCTATATCAGGAATCTCAAGCCGGATCTGAAAGATTTCCGGATGATCCGACCTTTGATTTTTTTAGCGGATTTTCAGCTACAATAAATAAAAACTATGAGGCAGCCCAAAAAGCATATCAGTCAGGACTGAAAAAGGAGTTTACAAATGAAGCCCTGCGTTTGCAGATGCTGATCGGTCTTGGAGATGTGTCCAGTGAGCTGAAAGATTTTGAAATAGCAGACAATTCTTACGAAAAAGCACTGGAGATCGATCCTAATAATGCCACTACACTGAATAATTATGCATATTACCTGAGCCTCAGAAATATTGAGCTGGAAAGAGCTGAAAGGATGAGCAAAAAATCCAATCTTCTGGAAGATAACAATGCAGCATTTCAGGATACCTATGCATGGATTCTATATCAGAAAGGAGCTTATAGCGAAGCGCTCAAATGGATGGAAAAATCTATGGCTTCGGCAAAAGACTTTGTAAGTGTTGACATGTATGATCACTATGGTGATATTTTATACAAGCTCAACAGAAAATCTGAAGCGCTTCAATACTGGAAAAAAGCATTGGATCTGGACAGTAACAAACCGGAAATCGCTGAGAAAATAGAAAAGAACAAATAGCCTTTGCAATATTTAACCCTGAAACGAATTAGTTTAAAAAAGCAAATTCATAACTTTAACTCCGTGTTACTCAAAAGGCAAATATTATCATGGATTTCAATCATTGTGTTTTTTACAAGCACAAATGGCATGTCCGTTTATGAGCACATTTGTCATTCCAGTAATTCCAGATCTGTATCATTGTCACAACTGGCTTGTGATGGTGCCGAAAAATCGGATGATTGCTGTTCCGGAGAAACTAATCATGATGAATGTTGTGATGTAGGCGTATCTTTTGAAAAATATATTCCTAACGGGAAAACAGAACCTCATTATTTCGCTTATGAAATACTGCTGATAAAAACGCTTCCTGTCAATTATAATTGGAGCGAATGGATTACAAACCCATATACAGTAGACGTAAAGGTACTTGCTAATCCCCCCGATCCCCATGTTTCAAAACCCAAAACGGTTTCCGAACGACTGTCATTGGTACAGTCCTATTTATGTTAGCGGATGATTTACTATTCAGTTTATAGTAAAATCATTCATTAATATAATTTTCATGAAACCAGTTTTATTTTTCATATTCGCCATAATAGGCAATCATGTATATGCGCAATCTACTATTGAAGTGCATATCGAAGACAGTAAAACCAATGAGCCTCTGGTGGGCGCATCGCTTTACTGGTTAAAAACATCGCAGGGCGCAGCCACTAACATAGAAGGTATTGCCAATATTCCACCTCCTGCCAGATATCCGGCATTTTTAGTGATCTCTTATGTAGGATACCAGACAGATACAGTTCAGGTAGATTCCTATCAAAATCATCTTCACCTGTATCTGCAGGAAGATCTGGTACTGGACGTTACTGAGGTGAGTGGGAGAAGAAAAGATCAGTATATCAGAGCGCTCGACCCTGCTAAAACAGAAGTAATATCCCAGAATGAGCTCAGAAAAGCTGCCTGCTGTAATCTTTCAGAAAGTTTCCAGACCAATGCCTCAGCCCAGGTGAATTACGAAGATGCAGTGACCGGAGCAAAGCAAATAGAGCTTTTGGGGCTCAAAGGAATCTATGTCCAGAATACTATTGAAAATACACCCTCATTGCGCGGATTATCAGCATCATTTGCATTGGATAATGTACCTGCTCCGTGGATCAAATCTATAGAGTTAGCCAAAGGAACTCCGGGTGTTCGTGCCGGATACGAAGGAATCACCGGGTCAATTAATATTAATTACAAAGCTCCTGAAGATTTATCTCCTTTATATGTGGATGTATTCGCAAACCACACCGGGCGCCTGGAAGGAAATCTGATGTCCGCAGCTCATAAAAAGAACTGGGGTACAGCTTTTTTTGCTAACGGAGCCATGACTAAAGATAAAAAAGACAGAAACGGTGACACATTCTATGATCAGCCACAGGTCAATCAGGTCAATCTGATGAACCGCTGGGAATTTCACAACGATAAATTAGAATCCCAATTTCTGATCAAAGGTTTGCACGAAAGCAGAACTTCCGGTCAGGTTGCATTGAATGAAGGGCAGGCTGATCTATATAAAATCGGGATTAAAACGAGCAGAGTAGAAGGATTTGCAAAAATGGGATTCTTTCTGCCCGGGCATCTTGAACGAAGTATTGGATTGTCAGCTTCCGGATTCTGGCATGATCAGAAAGGTAGATACGGTATCAACAATTACAATGGTATGCAGGGAAGCTTCTTCGGAAATATCCTGTATCACGGATTGATCAATAATACCAACCATACACTTTTCGCCGGTACATCTTTGATGTACGACTATTATGATGAGAATGTCAATGGCACACAATTGAAAAGAACAGATATCGTTCCCGGATTATCAGCAGAGTATACCTATAAGTATTTGGAGAAAATTACTTTAGTTGCCGGATTGAGGGCAGATTTTCCGAATCGTTTCCGTGCACAGATCAATCCGAGATTGCACTTCAGATATCAACCGGTGGAGGGAACAACATTGAGAATTGCCGGGGGACGTGGCTTCAGAATACCGAATGTATTTGCTGAAAACATCTATATGTTTGCCAGTTCCAGAGAAATACAGGTTTTGGAAGATATTGGTTTTGAATCTGCATGGAATTCAGGATTAAGTGTCATTCAGGATATTCGACTGGGATCTAAAACCTCTAAGCTTGCAGTGGATTTTTATCACACCAGATTTACTGATCAGGTAATAGTAGATATTGAAAACGGGATGAATAAAGTTCATATCTATAACCTGGACGGAAAATCTTATTCCAACTCTCTGATGGTAGAATGGACAATTGAACCTGGGATAGGTCTGGATCTGAAATTTGCATACAGACTGGAGGATGTTCATCAAACTATGCATGGTGAACTGATTCGTAAAAATATGCTTCCACCACACAGAGGATTGTTCGCAGCTTCGTACAAAACGAAGGACGAGCACTGGATGTTTACCACAAATTTGAATATTCAGAGCAAGATGAGAATGCCTGTCAGCTTTGTAAATGAAACGCAAAGATATTCTCCGGTCAATGCAATGATGGGGGCGCAAATTACAAGATATCAGGGCAGTTTTGAATTCTTCTTCGGAGGTGAAAACTTGTTAAATATCAGGCAGAATGACCCGATTATCGGATTCTCTGATCCTTTTGGTGGGAATTTTGATACCTACCAGATGTGGGGACCGGTGATTGGACCGGTAGCTTATGGTGGTATCCGTTATAACTTAAAAACTAAAAAAGAAACAACAAATGAAACAGCTCATTAAAAATAAAATATCCAGGTACTTTTTAGTGCTGGTTTTGGCGGTAATGCCTACTCTTCAATATGCCATAGCAGGTGAAATTCTTACTGACTCAGTAGAAGTTTCCGGGAATTGTGGTATGTGTGAAAAAAGAATTCTCGGTGCAGTCATGGTAAAAGGAGTGAAAAGTGCGCAATGGAATGCCGAAACTCAGCAATTGACGATCAAATACGATTCTGAGAAAATTTCTTTGGATGAGATAGAAAAAAGAATTGCCAAAGCTGGTCATGATACGCCGAATCACAAAGCAGAGGATGCAGTTTATGAAAACCTTCACGGGTGTTGTCAGTATCCGAGAAAATAATTGTCAGATAGATAAAGTAGTTTAATTAGTGGGAGTGCTTTCAGTCTCTTCTCTTATATGGGAAAAACTGGAAGCACTTTTTATCTGTATTTCTGAATGATAACAGTACACGCTTCATTCAGCATTTGAAATACCTGCTCAAACCCATTGTCATCCCAGTAAGGATCCGGCACACTTCGGTTCTCATCAGGAGAAATCTCATTGAGGATCAGCTTGATTTTATGGACTTCATCTTGTGAAGCAAGAGATAATAAATCCTTATAATTCTGAGTGTCCATTGCAAAAATCAGATCAAACTCTTCATAATCAATACTTCTCACCTTTCTGGATCGTTGATCAGTGATATCTATACCATATTTAGTGGCAATCTGTACAGATCTTTTATCTGGTAATTCCCCGCTATGCCATCCGCTGGTTCCGGCAGAGTCTACTTCCCATTCAAGTCCGGCAGTTTTTATTTTTTCTTTCAAAATCCCTTCGGCTAAAGGAGACCGGCAGATATTTCCCAGGCAGACCATCAAAATTCTCATGACAAAAATTTAAACGGAAAGGTACTAATCCGTATTTTCAATTACAAATGCGAACACTATTTCTGCTTATCATATCTCTGTTCTGTTGGTCGGGACTTGTGCAGGCAAATGATACTATTACAATTACCAATGGAACAAAATTTATTATTACCCACCACAAGCATGGCTCCGTATCTCCCGCACCCGGAGACATTATAAAAATGAAGCTGAAAAAATATTCGCCTGATGGGATTCTTCAGTTCAGTACAGAAATGCTGGATGCAACAGAAGGGGTGGATATGACCTTACACAATAATGCTTTACCGGGAGATATACTGGATGTGTTTTTGAAATTAAAACCGGGAGAAAAAGCTACAGCATTTGTGCCGGTTTGGGTAGCTGATAAAGATGAAAATATGAAGACTGCTCAGGAGTTTTATAAATATGAAATAGAGCTGGTTAGCTTCGTTACCCATGAAGAGCTGAAAGAGCAGCAGACATCACTTTTAGCAGAGTTGAGAGTAGAGCAGAAAGAAACTTTTGATAAAATGGTACAGATGCTGTCACCCGTCTATAAGCTGACTTATCAGAAAGACGGTTTGTATATATTGAAGACAGACGCCCGGAAAGTGAAAAAGAAAGAAAGGATTCGATCGAAAGAAGAAATTAAAGTTCACTACCTTCTACAGCTTTTTCCGGACATGAAGGAACTGGACAATTCTTATAAAAGAGGAGAACCTTTTACACTGAAAGTAGATGATGAGCAGGTAATAAAAGGATGGGATCTCGCTTTGATGCAGCTGAAAAAAGGAGATAAAGCAATTTTGCTGATACCATCCTGGCTGGGTTATGGTTTTACCGGTAGCGGGCGGGATATTGGCCCTAATACACCCTTGTATTTCGAAGTGCAGATATTGGATTAAGGCCAGCACCTGAAACTCTCTTAATGTTAGGTTAATGTTTTCTTAAGTTTTATTAATTGTGAATACGATTGGGTATATTTACAATATTCTAATACCAGTAAAACTAAGTTTCATGAAGAAAATGTTTTTTCAATTTGCAATAGGAGTAATAGTTGTTTCATCAGGTCTTGTTTCCTGTGAAAAAGAAACCACTTGTGTAAAGTGCATCAGTTTTACTGAAAAAGGATTTGGTCCGGCAACATTATGTGTGGGTGATTATGATGTTCCCACCGAGGATAATTTAAATGAAATTATTGCAGAACTGGAAACAGATGGAGTTGCCTATACTTCTTCTCAGAAATGTAATTAAAAGGCAAAAGTTGTCAGCAAACACCTTTTATGTACATAATTAATAGTTTATTATACATTCAAATATAAATATCTTTATAAAGTCTTGATACAACAAGAGGATATATTTTCATAAGTGTAGTATTGTAATAATGGGGTTAAAATTCATTTTTAAAATATTGTATGAGTTGTTTTTTGATTTTAATTTATTTATTAAGTTTGTTTGTTAAATCACTTAAACATACTTTTAACTATGAAAAAGAATTTTTTCCAAATCGTAATGGGGTCTTTAGCTTTGGCTTTAGGTTTTACATCATGTAAAAAAGATAAAAACTGTATTGATTGTGCGACTGTCACGCTTACTGATGATGACGGTGTAAAGTACACTGATACCGTATGCGTAGGAGATGACGATCTGACTCAGGCTGAGTTTAATGATTACGTAGCATACTACAAGGATTTAGGCTATGACATTAAGACATCAAAAAAATGTGACTAATATTTGCTTACAAAATTGAAGATAGTCCTGTGGTGAAACATCTACAGGATTATTTATTTTAGACATATGCAACTTAGAATTCTAAAATGGTTACATCAGTTTTTCCGTAAGATTAGCCAAAAATCACATCGTGCTTCTCAGAAACTAAAGAGAGAGATTTACTTTTTTCAATTGGAAGATAGAGAAAGTGACCTATACATAGTAACTTACCCAAAATCAGGTACGACTTGGATGCAGGTAATTGTATATAATCTTCTTACCGACGGGAACATGGATTTTGAGCATATATATGATGTCTCTCCGTGGTTGAGCAATCAGGCACATATTGGCGGTGACCCTCAAAAAATTAATGAGCTGAAATCTCCAAGAATTTTTAAATCCCACGATAAGTATGAACAATACAACAGAGGATTTTCAAATAAAGTAATTTATGTCTACAGAGATGGAAAGGATGTTGCAGAATCCTATTTTCATCATAACAAGAACTACTTAAATCCGGAACTTACTTTTGATAAAAATTTTGAAAATCATTTTACAGATCCGGATAAACCGTTGAATTGGTTCAAATTCAATAAGGAATGGATGGAAAATAAGCATGGATTCAATATTCTTTATATTTCTTACGAAGATCTGAAAAGTGATTTTATGCCGACACTGCAGGTAATTGCGGATTTTTTAGAAGTAAGACTGAATCAGGAAATAATTGAAAGAACGGCTCATCATGCTTCTTTTGATTATATGAAAAAACATGAAACAAAATTTGGGGAAGTTGCCCCCGTTAGAAAATCGTTGAAATTTGATCAGTTTATTAGAAATGGTGAGTTCGGAACAGGAGCAGAATTCTTCACAGAAGAACAAAACAGAATATTTCAGGAAAACTACGATTACTTCCTAAAAGACGTGTGGCCACAAAAGAGGAAAAAAATATTTAGAAAAGAGGATATTACTTCACAGTGATTCTGCCGGTAGATTGAGTTCTCTCATCAATCTTTAACTGATAGATATACATACCCGGTAAAAAATTATCTCTGTTGAATCTTACTTCAAGATCCTTTACATTGGCTACTTTATAAACTTCTTTACCGACTACATTATAAAAAGTGATACTCACTTTGTGTTTTTCCAGATCTACCACATCATTTATTTTGATAGTAGCTTCTGATACAACAGGATTAGGATAAATTTTTACATACTCTACCTCGCTCAATCTCGCATTGGATTGAGCCTGCGCTGACACGCTTAAAGAAAGCATCATTACAAAAAGGAGGCTATATGTAAATCTTTTCCACATTTTATCAGATTAAAGATATTAATTCTGTGTTACGAGTGCAAAATTATTGCCAAAATATTTCAAAGAATTGTTCGTTACAGCGGGATTTAACATTTTTTGCGTGTTTTTAAACAATAAATGCATGCTCATAATTCCCTTTATATCTTTGTCTCCCGAAGCTAACTTTATTTATGTGGCATTTCTCTGATAAAAAAGCTGTATTTCTGGATCGTGACGGAGTGATCAACCAAGAGAAAGGTTATATCTCCCGTTGGGAAGATTTTGTATTGCTTCCTGATGTAGTCGAAGCTTTGCAGCTCCTACAGGCAGCAGGATATCTGGCAATTGTCATTACGAATCAATCAGGTATTGCTAAAGGGATTTATTCAGAAAAAGATGTGCAATTGATCCATGAACAATTTTCAAAGACTTTGCAGCTACATAATACTAAGGTAGATGCGTTCTATTATTGTCCTCATCACCCTGAAGGTACTGCAGCTGACTATAGTTTTGTCTGCTCATGTCGTAAACCTGATAATGGAATGATTGTGCAGGCTGCTCAGGATTTTGGAATTTCTTTGAAAAAATCTTTCCTGATAGGTGACTCTGAAAGAGATATTCTTGCCGGAAAAAAATCAGGGTGCACTACTGTTGGCGTAAAAACAGGACATGGGTTTTCTCAGGCAAAAGTTAAACCAGATTATCTGGCGGATAATTTATACGGTGCAGTGAAAATTATCTTAAGCTTGAAGTAGATATTGCTCTGTATTTGACAAAGTAATGTAATCCGACACAGATATTGAGCAATACAAATGCTACCAGCTGATGTAATGAACCCAGACTCACGGGAATTGATCCCTTACTGTTGATCACGGTAAATATTCCCAATGCTACCTGAATAAATACTGCTAAAAGCATGAGGTGTCTATACAGGTGAAAAATAGGTTTTGCCAATGTATCGCGTGTTTTCCAGTAGACATAAACTGCAAAAGCTGTGATGAAATATGCAATCATTCGATGAATAAACTGCAGCGTGATATTGTTTTCCGGCACGTGCTCATCAAAAGGAGTGTGAATACCGACATGTTCCGGGATAAATGCGCCATTCATAAGAGGCCAGGTGGTGCAGTTCAATGCAGCTCTGGAGCCGGCTACAAGACCACCAAAAGCAATTTGTACAATAACCAGTATCAATAAAACGGTCGTCAGATTCCGGGCTGACTTATCAAAAAGTGCTCTTTCTTTAGAATAAGTATCTTCCAGTATCAATCTGAACAGATACACAAAAATGGAGCTGGCTACTAAAAGATGCAGCATTAGTTTTACCGGATTGACAAAAACCATATCTTCCTTCAAGCCACTGGCTACCATGATCCATCCCACAACTCCGGCAAGGCCACCCAAAAACAGCAAAACACTATAACGAAGAATCTGATTGCGTGCAATTGTTCCTTTGAGAACGAAATAAATCAAGGGAAGCAGAAATACAAATCCCATCGATCTTGCCCAAAGCCTGTGAAACCACTCCCAGAAAAATATGAACTTGAAATCTTCCAGGTTCATATGACTATTCACCAGCTTAAACTGATCTATTTGCTGATATTTATGAAAAGCATCATTCCACTGCTCTGCATTCATCGGAGGTAAGGTTCCCATGATCACGTTCCATTCAGTAATAGATAATCCTGAACCTGTCAATCTGGTCACTCCTCCAATTAAAATTTGAGCGAATACCATCACCAATCCGATGATAAGCCATATTCTAACTGATTTTGCAGCTTGTGTAGTCAACGTTTAAGGTTTAAAGTTTTCTTTGTTTAAGGTTCAATCCCAAAATTATCGGAAGCTTATGCCGCTCGTCGCGATAAGTAATACCTCATGCCAGTTTTACTCTTTTATACTGTCCCAGCCCATGCTGATCAGGTCATGATAATTATCACCTTTGGTATGTAGCTTGACGCCAAGATTTGCATCCAGCATTTCTCCGATAATACTGAAATCCGGATGGGTACCGATTTTTTCAGCATCTTCCGGACGAATCGTAAATAATAGTTCATAATCTTCTCCACCGCTCAACGCACAGTTGATAGGATCAATACTAAAAGAAAGAGCAGTATCGTAAGTCTCTTTTGCAATCGGAACATTTTCTTCATGTAGTACACATCCGACATCTGATTGCTTACAAATATGCAGAATTTCAGAAGAAAGGCCATCGGAAATATCGATCATCGAAGTAGGTACAATTCCCAGTTCATTTAGTAAATCTATAATGTCAAGTCTTGCTTCCGGCTTGAGCTGTCGTCTTACCGTATAATCGTGGCCCGTCAGATCAGTTTTTACTTCAGGGTGTTCCAGAAAAATTTTTTTCTCTCTTTCCAGAAGCTGCAGGCCGATATAAGCTGCGCCCAGATCACCGGTCACAACCAGAAGATCACCTTCTTTTGCTCCGTTCCTGTATGAAATTTTTTCAGGTGTAATTTCTCCGATGGCAGTGATGCTGATTGTCAGCCCTTTTGGAGATGCGGTTGTATCTCCGCCAATCAGGTCCACTCTGTATTTTTCACAGGCTGCTCTGATCCCCGCATATAATTCATCTACAGCTTCAATTGAAAATCTGTTTGAAAGGGCCAGTGATACCAAAATTTGCTTAGGCTTTGCATTCATGGCACATACATCTGACAGATTGACCATCACGGCTTTGTAACCTAAATGTTTTAAAGGAGTGTACATCAGATCGAAATGGATACCTTCTACTAAAAGATCTGTAGTGATTACCTGATGATTCTGAGTATGAAGGACCGCTGCGTCATCACCTACACCTTTTACAGTGGAGTGATTTGAGTTTTCAAAACCTTCAACAATTCTATCTATTAATTTGAATTCACCTATAGAGCTGATAGGTGTGAAAGGAACAGATTGTTCTGACATAAGAAAATCCAGCTTTGTTCCGGTAAAGGTACTCAATTGTATGAGAAGACGGACTTAATAAACATTAAGGGATTAAGAAGATGTCATTCCTGTGACTTTATTTGTTTTTGTTGAAAGTTCTTTTCAATGATTAACTAAAGTCTAATCGTCAATCAAAAATCTTTAATCGTAATTGAAAAACGGCTTTCGGGTTGAATTTCGTTTCAGAAGTGTGTATTTTATGTTCCGTAATAAGTTATGCTGCATAAAGTTCGATTATTTTTCACGATTGATTTAGACAAGTTAAGAGCAACCAGGCAAGGGTTGCCGTTATTTATTGACATCCTGATGGTGATATTGGTGATGGTCAATTTAGGATTAATATTTTTTGACTGGTCATACACCTTTCCTTCTTTTAAGTCTCTTGTAGAGTTCGTATCCCCTGCATTTAATCATTTTTATGCCACTAAAATCCATCCGAATACTTCTTTTCTGGATTTGATTTTCGTCAGTATATTTTTGACTGAGCTCCTCATCAGGTGGGGATTGGCTATTTATAGGAGAAGCTACAATAAGTGGTTTTTCTATCCTTTTGTGCACTGGTACGATGTGCTGGGATGTATTCCAATGAACGGGACCTTTAAGTTTTTCAGATTATTCAGGATTTTCGGGATGGTGATCCGTCTGAATAACCTGGGGATCATCAATCTGAAAAGCACTTATATCTACCGAAAATCCTCCAAGTATATCAAGCTGTTTATTGAAGAAATTTCTGACAAGGTCGTTTCCAATGTGATAGAAGGTGTGCAGGATGAAATCAAAAAAGACAGTCCATTGCTTCAGAAAATTACTACTCAGGTTCTGGTGCCTAAAAAAGATCAGATCAATCAATGGCTGAATGATCAGATCAGCGAAACAGTCAGCCTGACTTACTATAAGCACCGCAATGACTTATATCAGTATTTACAGGCGATTGTGCAAAAATCAGTGTATGAAAATCCGGAGATAAAAAGAATTTCTTTAATCCCCGGTATAGGAAAACAAATAGCGCTGGCATTGGAAAGCTCTATCAGCAATATCACTTTTAATGTAGTAGATAATGCAATGGAGGACATGGCAAAAACAAAAAGAATCCCGGCAATAGAGGATATAACGGATCATATGCTGAATTCACTGGCTTTGGATCACGCAAAAAATGCCGAGTTGAATGATTTGATGAAAGAAATCGCCCATGATACCCTGGAAATGGTCAAAAAGCAGGTGGAGGTGAAGCTGTGGAGAATTAAGGAACTGAATGAAAGAAAAGCGTCTCTGTTAAAAAGGCTGGAAAGCGGCAGAGGGAATGCTGATGCTATCAGAGCCCGGATAGAGATTATAGATGACTTGATAAAACAGGAACAGGACGGTACAAAATAAATTAGGTCGAAGATTGTACTCCGACCTAATTAAAACCAATTAAACATACTTTTAACATTGCAATTAGTGTGCCAAGAATTTTTATTGTGAAATCCAGATTCGTTTTTAACAAAAAAGCTTGGATTTAATGGATTATCAAAGATTTTATCCTCTGATTCTCTTGATCTGAAAAGACCAATAGATAATATTGAGAAAGATTCCCATAAACAAAATTAGCCCCCACGCATCTACATACAGAGATGGATGGAAAAAAATATCCAGTGAGTCAGCTATGACATTGTAGAAATCGGTGAAAAAATCCCAGCTGTTCCATCGTAGATCCCGACCCAGATAAATACCAAATCCGGCAAGAAATAATAAACCTGTAGAGATATAAGGAACCCATTTTTTACGATTCCTGTGTCTGAGCGATGCTTCGATATCCCAAAGACTCATCATCCCTAAGATGATACCTGTCCAGGCAAATGACAGCAAAAAGATCAGATCATACCATTGAGGCATGCCCGGACGATTATTGAAATGATATAAATCTGTCAGCATATAGTAAGAGTTAGGAAAGAATAACAGCCAGAGTAATGCATAAACAGGTATAATCCATCTGCTTTTATTCTGGATAATTCCATCCCTCACTAATCGGGAAAAGAGCAGCGGCACTACTCCCAGAAAAAGATTCCAGGGCATAAAAAAGTAATGAAGCGTTTCTGATATATAAACTCTGCCCAGATAGGTAAGAAAGCAGAAGATTAAAAGTGCTGCAACAAATTTTCTTTCGGTAGAATTATATTGATGATATATAGCGCTCAACATAAATAATGATTTTAGGTAAAAAAATAATGGTGGCGGCTAAGAGGGAAATTGTAGACGCAATCAGGACGGCAGCCGCCGAACCGTCCTTGATATATTTTATCTCTATATGATATCCGGGATGGATGAAATCACAGACTTTTTCCATACAGCTATTGACCACTTCCAGGCAAATGACCAGTGCAATAAAACCCAGCACGACCAACCATTCAATATCTGATAGTTGAAATATGCACCCGGCAATGACTGTCAGTAACCCCAGCAGGAATTGTAAACGAATATTAGCATCCTGTCGAAGCAGATCTTTCAATCCGTCAATAGCGTGTATGAATTTTTGTATCATGAGAGAGATTCCTTTTAGTTGTATGCCGGAGCGTTTTCCTTATTCATTTTCCTGGTGAAATACATGATAGCTGCAAGGATGATAAATAATCCCAGATTTCCGAGAAGCAGAGCATAGCTCTCTTGTATCATCAGTATATATAGGAATGTATATACACTGCCTAATGCAGCAGCGGTGATGACTCCCAGCCTGGTTTGACTCAATACGGAACGGATATATGCAGAAATCAGAAATACAGTCATGAATGCTGCGATCAGGTAAGATAAGTCGAAGCTGATCAGCTCAGAAAATGATAATAATAAGCCGTAGAACAAGCAGAGTGCGAGACCAATTAAGAGATATTGTACAGGGTGAATGCTCTTCTTTCCGTTGATTTCTATGATATAAAAAGTAATAAATACAAGCCCGATCACTAATACTGCATAATTGATTGCTCTGGTAGTTTTCCTGTAATTGTTCACCGGAATTTGCAATCCTATTTTGATATTATCTTTCCAGATATCATAATCATTGTTTTTCCAAACCTGAGGGAAAGCTCTGTTGAATTGCTGGATATTCCATTTTGCGACCAGACCGTTATCATCTGCTTCCGGTTTTTGGTTCGGGATATACTTACCATTAAAAGATGCATTTTTCCAGTTAGATAAAAACTGGATTTGCGTGTTTTCCCCCAAAGGAACCATTTCAATGCTTTCAGTTCCCTTTAAAGACACAGATACATCAAAAGAATATTGAAGTGCCTGGCTGATGTCTACGTTTGAAAAAATACCATTGGTAGAAATATCTTTAGCGATCCAGCCATTTTTTGTCTGAACAGCTTTTCCATTGAATTTAAACTGATCAATAGCGATAAGGCTGGTGGCGTCATTGATTCCATAGCAAAGCGATGCTTTATCCAGCTGCAGTGAAGAGCGATCTGTGTATTCATAAAGCTCATTGAGATCAAAATGCCCTTTGGACTGAATTTGATTTCTGAAAGTGACATTTTCATAGATGCCTCTACCTTTCTGTGCAGATTCTACGTCACTTTTGATTTCTAATTTTTTAGGCATCAGATATACAACACCTTTAGTCCCTTTGTAATCGTAAGGAATACTTAAAAAAGGTCCGGCGATTTTTTGTTGATCACCCCAGCTTTCCCTGAAATATTCCAGTGATTTTTCTTTGACACTTTCTCTGGTTGTCGCCAGATTATCTACCAGTAGTGTGCCCAGCCAAAGTACTGCTCCCATAATGAGAAGAATAAAGCCTTTGATCAGATACTTCTGAGAGTTGTCCTCCTGTTGAGGCTGTTCGGGATGTTGAATGGAGAAAAGTTCGTTTTCCATAATTGAAGAATTTTTATTAATTGAAAAATGTAATGATGAAAGAAGATACCGGTGGTGGTATGTGAGGATAGAGACAGTGCCTATTAGGGATAGAATTGGAAAAAAGGCAAATACGGATTCTTGTATAAATCCAACAATCAGTGGCAGATAAAAAAGGAAGGTGAAAACAAGTTTAGAAATGAAAATTCTTAACTCATTCCATCTAAAAAATCCCAATATCCAATCTGCAAGATATAAGCACACTAGTGCTATTACACAAAATATCCCTAAGACAATTGGTGCTATAATTACAAAAAATAAATCTGAGCTATTTGAATTAAAGAATTCGTAAGTAATCAAAATGATTGAGCTACTCAACCAAGAATAGAATATGACGCTTAAATTTCGCATTGTTGTAAGGCTTCCAAAGGAAATCACCCCTATCAATGCCGAGATAAAGACCAATATAAAGAGAACAAAAAACATGATTACGAAGGTTCTTTTAGTGGTTTTCAGATGGAATCCGTTTGCTACCGAATGAAAAATGCCCTGTAAACAAATGTTTATAATCAAAAGTGATGACAGCCAGAGTTCCGGCCAATGACCAGTACCAGAACTCTGGTATCATTTGATACTCTCTCATCAAAAAAAGCAGAGGGAGATACAGGGTTATAGAGAATGCAATTTTTAGCAGATAATCTTTGCTTTCAGACCAGTTGAAAATATTACTGAGCAGGCTGAGAAACATCAAGCCGAAAAATGCTGCTATCGTACAGATTCCCATCCCTGCTACAGTTAAAAACATCCAAAAGAGTTGTCTGCCGTTGATATCTAAGTATTGATCATAAAAAACAAACAGCAGAATAGAGCTGACTAACCATGCAAAAAATGCCGTTGTAAAATTTCTGATAGTTGATTTCATATTTTTTGCTTTTAAAAAGTACTTTGTATTTCAAAGTAAATAGATAAAAAAATTTAGTGTCTTCCTCTGAGTAGTTTTTCCAGTGCATCCAGGTGCCGGTTGAACTCATTTCTACCCAATGCTGTGATTTTATAAGTTGTCAAAGGTTTTTTGCCTACAAAAGATTTGTTGACTTCCAGGTACTCTAATTTTTCCAGCGTAGCAATATGACTCGCAAGATTCCCGTCAGTAGCATCCAGTTCCTCCTTGATCGTATTAAAATCTATCCAGTCCTCCACCATGAGCATGGACATGATGCCCAGGCGAATACGGCTTTCAAAAGCTTTGTTGAGAGAAATGGATGGATGCAGGCTCATATTATGCAGGCTTTCTATCGTATTTGTTCCACAAAATTAAACCATAAAGTATATGTACTACTCCAAAACCCAATGACCATAATATTAAACCGTAACCCGGCTGAAAAATCCCGATGAGTCCCAATGCGATTTGCAATAATCCCATATAACCGACTTCCTCAAAGGTATATTTGCTCGCCTGGAATACTGCCAGGCCGTAAAAGATCAGCGTAGCAGGTGCCAGCAGCACGTAAGCTTTCCAATACAAAAGTGCCAGACAGAAAATTCCTCCCGTCGCCAAAGGAACAGCAAAATGATACAATGCTCTTCTGCCGGTTTTGTCAAAAACTCTCGCATTTTCTTTCTTAGCCTTTCGCCAGGTGAAAAAGATTCCTGTAATGACAGAAAGCGCCAGCACCATCATTGCATCTGCCAGAATGAAATACATGACTTTAGGCTCTACCAGAAATCTCTCTTTCACCGATAAATCGTGCGGATGATCCAGATAGTTATTGACTTCAATCATTCTGTAGGCAATGTAGGCACCAATCAATGCATATGATCCGGCAAAAACTCCCGCTAATCCGCTCAGCGATAAAAATCTGGTCTGTTTGTTCATGATACGCCTGATATCATGGATAGCCTGTAGCTCATTTTGGTATTCCATAAAGTGCTTTGTGTCGCAAAGTTAATAACATGGCTGATTTGTGCAATATCTTTTTCATTTTTTTTGAAAAAATATTTTGAATCAGTCTTTGAGTGGTTTCGATCGGCTTCGAGCTTCCTCAGCCAACCCCTCTGCCACCGAATATGCCAACTTGAAACCTTAAACAATTCAAACTTTAAACGAATAGAGTACTATCCCACCTTAGCACCATCAGGCACCGGCATAGATGGTTGTAGCAAAACGACTTCATTGTTTTCTGCATAAACACCCATGACCAAACACTCGGACATGAAATTGGCAATCTGTTTGGGAGGAAAATTGACAACTGCGATGACCTGTTTTCCTACCAGCTCTTCTGCGGTATATCTCTGAGTGATCTGTGCAGAAGTTTTTCTGATGCCTGATTCTCCGAAATCTACCAATAACTGATATGCCGGTTTCCTGGCCCTGGGGAATGGGTGTGCTTCCAGTATTGTTCCTACTCTCATTTCTACGGCTTCAAATTGTTCCCAGGTGATGGACATGATATTTTTATGTGTGAAGATAGCAGATTATGCCGGGTAGCCGGGGCGTATAATTTAATGCATATTGCACAAAGGATAGAACGGAGGATCATCCGCCGCATTTCGACAGATGGTCAGTGAGTTCATCGAACTGCTCAGTGACCGCGGCGGAAAGCCGTAGTGAAAGCCTGGCCCATAATCCCGCATAGTTATCGGGATGGAGGGATGTGCCCGAATATTCACTTTGGAAAAATCAGGCAATAAACAGATATTTACTTCATGTCTCAGAAATTTCAAGGAACGGAACAATACGTGGCTACTGACGAGCTACGTGTAGCGGTCAATGCAGCTATTACTCTTCAAAAACCATTACTCATCAAAGGAGAACCGGGAACGGGCAAGACCCTGCTGGCTTTTGAAATTTCCAAAGCGCTCGGAATGCCTATGTATACCTGGCACGTAAAAAGTACGACAACTGCACAGCAAGGACTATACGAATATGATGCGGTGGCGAGATTAAGAGACTCGCAATTGGGCGATGAGAAGGTAAATGATATCCGTAACTATATAGTGAAAGGCCCGCTCTGGAAGGCTTTTGAGTCGGAGCAGCAGGTGGTATTACTGATAGATGAGATAGACAAAGCGGATATTGAATTCCCGAATGACTTGCTGCTGGAAATAGATAAAATGGAATTTTATTGTTATGAATTACAGGAAACAGTAAGAGCAAAACATCGTCCGATTATTATCATCACTTCCAATAACGAAAAGGAACTTCCCGATGCATTTTTGAGAAGGTGTTTCTTCCACTACATCCGTTTCCCGGAGAAGGAGACGATGCAACAGATTGTAGATGTACATTTCCCTAATATTGAACAGGAATTGGTGGCGGATGCAATGAAGGCTTTTTATGAAGTGAGAGATGTACAGGGTGTCAAGAAAAAACCTTCTACCAGTGAGCTGATAGACTGGATAAGATTGTTGAAGCTGGGAAATCAAAAGGTCAGTGATCAGACACCTAAGCATGAATTGCCTTATCTGGGTGCTTTGCTGAAAAACGAACAGGACATTGATTTGCTGCTCAGAATGGCAAAGATGGGTATGAGAAGGTATTAATCAATGTGATTTAATAAAATGAAAAATAGGCTGTTCTGAATAGAATAGCCTTTTTGTATTAAAAGAGTGAGAATCATTGCTGGAATTTTTATAATTCATTTTATCTTACAACTGATTTTACATATTTGAATATGAAAGCACTTTTATACATCCTTACAGTTGGTTTCTCCATTTTATCCCTATCTGCTCAGACAGATACATTAGCTCCGAAATGGCAAAAAGGGCAGGTCTGGAAAGTGACCAGTACTTCTACAATACCTGATAAAAAATCTATCAAAGAGAGTGTATTGGTCTATGATACTTGTCTGGCAACTTTTATGTGGGAGGTAATAGAGGTTCAAGATACAGTCGTTCGCTTAGGAGTGACTCCGCTGTCTATCAGATACGTGACCAGTAACGAAGAAACTTTGGAAGAAGCAGCATATTTAACTCAGGCATTTGAAATTTTGAAAACTGCCAAAGTATCTATGATATATGAAGCAAATTCTGATGGAACTATAAGAGAAGTACCAAGTGAAGATGATTCATATAAATTGATTAAAAACAAGCACTTTGTTAACGAAGAACAATTGAGGTCGCTTTTTCCTCAAAGAGAGTCGGATGGAGGCTTTGATTTTGATGATGAATATGTAGAAGAAGAACATGCTGTAGCAGATACGGTAGCTATTGCTGAAGATGAAATTGATGAGCAAAGTGATGCAGAATGGATAGAAGAAATAGATAATGATACTAATATTTATTTCGATGGTGTGGGTATTAGATTCTGGTCACTGGTGGAGTTTTTTGATAAAATAGTTACTACCATACATTCTCCCTATGGAGAGCCGCTTTTGTACGACACTATTATAAATGTAAAAGATTATTCTGATGAGAAATGGGAATCCTATCAGAAAGGACTTTCAGCAATGGTAAAAATGATGGATGTATCAGGTAATATGCAGTACATAAAATCAGAAGGAGAAATCAATAACAAATATGAAATGCAGTTAAACATGGGGAATATGTTCAAAGGGTTGGCTACAGCATTTCAGGATAAAAAGCAAAGCAAAAAGAAAAAGAAGGAATTTGAAAGCAGCATGAATGAAATGAAGATGGAATTAAATATTAAAGGAGATCTTATTGTCGACGATGTCAATCTGCTGCCTAAAATATTTACTACGCTTGTACAGTCAGCAGTTGCCGCAAAAGGAGAAAATGTATCTTTTATAGCAACCAATGTTCTGATTTTTGAATAAAAGGCTCTTAAAAACATGCCATGCTCTTTTAATGTTCAGGAATTAGATTTTGATGCTTTAATTTACTCCTTACACATTGTAAAAAAATCACCATTTTTAGCTACGATAAAAGGCTGGGCTAGCTATAAACAGTTATTTATTATTGGCTATTTTTATTTGTTCAATTTCAATATTGTGTAAGTTTATTCATCTTTGTTTCAAGAAATTTTCACAGATGTTTGCCTATTTGAAAGAAGCACTCGCACAAATATTTGATGCCCAAAACTGGAATACAGATACATATCAGGCATTCATAGTAGAGTTTGGTCCGGCGATATTAATTGCGTTTGTTTTTTTAATTATCGGGAAATTCTTTTTTGGAAAAATCAGGCTGAAATGGTCAAAACTATATGACCGTAGGGGCATTTCTACTGTGTGGTCCAGATTTCTTTCCAGAAACAACCATATTAAATTCAAAGATACCTGGAAGGATTATTTTTCCGACAAAGCTAATAAGGTATATTTTATTGCTTCATTAGTAGTAGGATTGATTTTGTGTCTGATGTCAGCCAAGCTGATTGCTTATAACGCAGGTGCCCCAGGAAAGCTATTGGAAGATCCGATTATGATGATGTTTAATCCTATGGACTGGTCTTCTGCTATTTTTGCTTTGGAATATTTTGCACTGGTGGCAATGGTTTTTTATGTAAGCGACCAACCGGGGTATTTTATTAAGTGTCTTTGGGGAGTTGCTGCTTTACAGGTAATCAGAAGTCTCAGTATTATATTAGTGCCTTTGTCTCCTCCTGCAGATATGATTTTTTTAGTGGATCCGTTTACTCAGTTTTTCTTTGGGGAAAATGTGCAGGTGAGCAATGATTTGTTTTTCTCCGGTCATGTTTCCTTATTGGCGTTGTTTTACTTTGCAGCTCAAAATAAATACATGAAAATCTATTTGTTTATAGCAACATTTCTGGTTGGATTGTTTTTAGTCTGGCAGCACGTACATTACTCTTATGATGTGCTGTTTGCACCTTTGGTGAGTTTTGCCATATACAAATTCGTTATTGAAAACAATTGGAGCGAACAGCTGAAAGATAAGTACAGAGCCATGCTGGAAGTGAAAAGTTAATTGAATATCAATTACTTCTTTTTTATCTATATTTGAGCTGTGAATCTACAGGATATCTTCAATTCGCCGGCTTATCAGAAAGTGTCTGGATGGATGCCAAATAAATATTTGGTAATATTGGTATCTTATATTGTCTACATGATTTTTTTCGATTCTAATGATTTCAGATCACAGGCTAAATTGTGGTCAGAAGTACACGCATTGAAGAAAGAGAAAGCATTGTTGCAGGAATCTCTGAAAGAAGTAGTTAAAGAAAGAGAACAGCTTTTTACAGATAAAAAAAGTCTGGAGAAATTTGCCCGGGAAAGATATCTGATGAAAAGAGAAGAAGAAACGGTTTTTGTAATTGTCGAAGAAGGAGTGAAATAATATTATAAAATCCGTAAATTTGAATGTAAGTAATGAATTATGGATTTAATAGTCTTAGCGATACCGGCGTTTTTCATACTCATCGCATTAGAGCTTATCTTTCAGTTTAGAAAAGGTGTAAAGCTGTACCGTTTCAATGATGCTATTACCAATATCAGCTGTGGTATTACTCAACAGGTTACAGGTCTTTTTACAAAATCCTTGCTGCTTGTCACCTATTACTGGGTATATGAAAATGCAAGGATCTGGACAGTAAAGGATACATGGTATTCATATGTGATCCTGCTTCTCCTGGTAGACTTGTGTTATTATTTCTTTCACAGATATTCTCACGAAATAGCATTGTTTTGGGGTTCGCATGCTGTCCACCATCAGAGTGAAGACTATAATTTTTCAGTAGCTTTGCGACAATCTACCTTACAGACATTTGTTTCAGCATGGTTTTATCTGCCGCTGGCATTGATAGGGTTTAGCTTTACGTCCTTTATTACGATTGCAGCTATACAAACCCTTTATCAGTTCTGGATTCATACAGAGGTGATAAAAAAGCTTCCCCGTTGGTTTGAGTATATTTTTAATACACCGTCTCACCATAGGGTACATCACGCCAGCGATCCGAAATATATAGATAAAAATCACGGAGGAACATTTATTATCTGGGATAGAATATTCGGAACTTTTGCAGAAGAAAAAGATCCCATCAATTACGGAGTTACAAAACCTGTGCAGTCATGGAATACTTTGTGGGTCAATCTGGAATATTACAAGTGGCTATGGGGTGTATTTATTCAATCCAGGGGAATGGATAAATGGAGGGTGTTGTTCAATAAGACAGGATGGCGGCCGGACTATTTAGGAGGTGCATTGTTACCACAGGATCGCCCTGAGGGATATAAGAAATATGATGTGTCAGGCAGTAGATGGGTGAATTACTACATCTTTATATTGTTTATTGGACTATTGTCATCCGTTTCCATTTTTTTGTTTAGTACAGAAGGAATGAGTTCATTGGAAATGATCATATACACGGGGCTTGTATTATGGATAGTGCTCAATATAGGTGCTCTGATGGAATCCAGATATTGGGCAAAATGGAGTGAAATTTTAAGGATAGTCATCTCTCTGATAGTATTTTTGATAATTAACACTAATGCTGCCGTGTGGATAAAAACCTTTGGAATTGTCATGTCTGTTTTCTTCTTTATGATTTATTTAACTTTTAATTTCTTAGAGGAAAAAGCCAAAAGCCCTATTTTAGCGAAGTAGCAATTTTTCTAAATCAAAATAGGACGGGTTTGAATTGTAAAAAGTTTTTTCTTTTACCAGTAGCTTTAGGGGCTATCATGTCGTTGACATCAGCCTTTAAGCTTTTTAATAAGAAAGAATCCGGTTACCAGCCACTAGTTAGTTCTGTATGTCAGGATGCAACTTATATGCTGGGTGTGCGAGTGGATACACTGTCGTTAGTAAATTATGTTCCTAAAAAAGGAGAGTCTTTTAAAACCGTCCTGAATAAAGGAGGGCTTCCCAATAAACAGTTCGAAGACGTAAGACGAGCTGCAAGATCAATCATCAATCTCAATTACAGCGTAGCAGGATTACCAGTTAGCTTATTGAAAAATGATGCCGGGCAGCTACGATATGCTATCCTGGAAAAAAATCCGGAAGAGTATGTGGTTTTGGATTTAGATCCGGAAAGTCCTTCTGCCAAGATTGAAACTAAAGAAGTTGTTACGCACGAAAGAGAAGTCGTCGGAATTATCAAAGGAGATTTATATTCTACGTTTAAAGATCTGGATATCCCGAGAAATCTGATCTATCAGATAGACAAGGTCTATGATTATACTTTCAACCTTTATAAGCTAAGAAACGGCGATACGATCCGTATCAGATATGATGAACAAATGGTGGATGGTATAGCCAAAAAAGCAACGAATCTTAAGGCATGTGTATTGACCAATAAAGGAAAAAGATATTATGCTGTGTATTATAAGCTACCCGGAGAAAGCGAAGGGGATTTTTATGATGAAAACGGTAATACACTTAAAAGAACTTTTTTAGAGAAACCTTTAAAGTATGGGAGAATTTCTTCCAAATTCAATAAAAACAGAGTACATCCGGTTTTAAAAGTGACAAAAGCTCACCTGGGGACTGACTTTGCAGCACCACATGGTACACCGATTATCGCTACAGCAGACGGAGTTGTTCTTGAAGCAGCCGCTTCAAAATATAATGGCAACTATGTAAAGGTGAAGCATAATAATATGTATACAACACAATACCTGCACATGTCCAGATTTGCAAAAGGTGTTAAAAAAGGCACTAAAGTGAAACAGGGACAAGTGATAGGTTATGTGGGTTCTACAGGTTTGGCTACCGGACCGCACGTATGTTATCGCTTCTGGAGAAACGGGACCCAGGTAGATCCATTCAGAGAGAATCTGAGATTTGCCAAAGGAATGGAAGGAAAAGATAAAGCGGCTTATATTTCTCACTTTAACGTGATCAATGCACAGATCAATAAGCTGAAGCCCTGGAATCATTCCAATCTTTTGAAAGATGCTGTCGCTTCAGTTTCTACCGAGTAAGATTTAATCTTTCAGACAATTACTATCAAAAGGACAATCGCTTCTTTTATTTCGAAGTAATTAAACAATTCCTGAAATTTGTGTCTGTTCAGCAACATTCTGCTTTTCAAAACAGAAACTGATCATTGACAGATTCTGATGAGTTTTTAAGTTTATTTTATCACCTTATCGGGATTGCTTTTGATAAAATTCGCCCATGAATTTTTCTTTCCGCCACCTACAGTAGTGATACCATGTCTGACTTTGAAATGGTGACAAACAGCCGCTGCCAAACCATCTGTAGCATCTAGTTGCTTCGGAAGATCTTTTGTTTTTAAAATGTGTGCCAGCATATCCGCAACCTGTTCTTTGGATGCATTTCCGTTGCCTGTAATGGCTTGTTTGATGGCTTTAGGTGCATATTCAAACACAGGCAGCTTGTGCGTAAGCGCCGCTGCCATGGCTACACCCTGAGCTCTTCCTAGCTTGAGCATAGATTGTACGTTTTTGGAGTAAAAAGGAGCCTCTATAGCTAAGCAGGTTGGCCGGTATTCTTTAATCAGTTCCAGCGTCCTGTCATAGATACAAGCCAGCCTGTCGTAGTGATCATCATATTTTTCCATAAAAATAGAACCGACGATGACCAGGTCTGCCTGATTTCCGTCAGAACAGATGATGCCGTATCCGGTTACCTGAGTACCGGGGTCTATTCCTATGATGATTTGTTTTTTTGCCACTGTGCCGAATTTGTATATTTTTGGAAATCTTTTCTGATTTGAAAATACAAAGCAAATATCTGAATACTTTTATAAAGCTCGCCATCTTTATTGGTTTGGGATACGTGCTTTATAAGCAAGTCTTTACTAACGCAGATGTAAAAACCGCTCTGAATTCACTCGGAGACAATCTCATCCACGGCAGAGGCTGGTTCGTTATTGTACTGATGCTGACAGTGATCAACTGGTCTATAGAGACCATTAAGTGGAGGTCACTGGTCAACCGACTGGATCAGATTGGATTCAGACGCGCTTTTCTGGGAGTTTTGCTTGGGATATCATTTTCACTATTTACGCCCAACAGATTGGGAGAATACGGCGGACGTGTGCTGGTGCTCAAACATCACAGAATAGCAGCAATCGTTTCTACCCTGATCGGCAGCTATAGTCAGATAGTTGCCAATATGAGTATAGGAGGTCTGGCCTGTGTGATATATCTGTGGAAGTACATGCACATCAGTACCTATCTGGTTTTTTCAGCTTTTATCATATACCTGTGCCTGGCGATATTTCTGGTGATCAGTTATTTCAATATAGATGTGATCAGCGTTGTTTTTAAGAAATACAGCATTTTCAAGAAAATAGCAGAATACGTGGAAGTGGTCAAACAATATTCTTTTCAGGATTTAAGAAGATTGCTGATGCTTTCTACTCTGAGGTATGGAGTCTATTGTATGCAGTTTTACTTGCTATTGAAAGTTTTTAAAACAGGAGTAAAGTTTGCAGACGGATTGGTGCTGGTACCGAATGTTTTTTTTCTGCAGGGAATTTTACCGACCATGGCCATTTTCGATGTGTCATTGAGAGGACAGGTTGCGGTACAGATCATCAGTGATTTTGCCACAGGAGAATTGTTTCAGGTCGTAGCGGCATCTTTGGTGCTTTGGTTCATTAACTTGATAGTGCCGTCCTTACTGGGAGGCATTTTTGCATTGTTTTTTAAATTTGAGCAATAAATCCTGACAATCAGGATGATATTTTTTTGATTGTAAATATTAGATTTATAAAAACTATTCATTTTGGAAAATAATTTAGTGAGTAAGAAGACCCTCATGGGACATCCGGTAGGGCTGTTTGTTCTGTTTTTTACAGAAATGTGGGAGAGATTCAGTTATTATGGAATGAAAGCTCTTTTGGTTTTATTCTTAGTAAGTAAAATCACCGAAGGTGGATGGGAATGGTCACGGGAATCTGCGATGCAGTTGATGGGACTCTACTCCGGGTTAGTATATCTGACACCATTGGTTGGAGGTATCATTGCAGATAAAATCACGGGATATAAAAAGGCAATTTTGATAGGTGCGCTGATTATGACCTTGGGACATTTATCTATGGCATTGGAAGGGTTCAATGCTAATTTCTTCTATCTGGGTTTAGTGCTGATGATTTTGGGCAATGGTATGTTCAAGCCCAACATCTCTACGATGGTAGGACAATTGTATCCGGATAACAGTGATAAAAAAGATTCGGGATACACGATTTTCTACATGGGGATTAATGCCGGGGCATTTTTGGGAATGCTGCTGTGCGGATATATCGGGGAAAAAGTGAGCTGGCATTATGGGTTTGGCTTAGCCGGAGTTTTCATGTTGTTTGGTATGCTTCAGTTTTATTTTGGTCAGGGAATATTTGGAAAAATAGGAGAGAAAATTGATAAAAATGCACCTGTTGAAATAGATGAAACTGCAGAAGAAATCACTCCGGAAGTGAGAAGGGATAGGTTGTTTGTCGTAGCTGTGCTGATGATTTTCAGTATCTTTTTCTTTTGGGCATTTGAGCAGTCCAGTGGTTCTATGACCATTTTTGCCAAAGATTATACACAAAGAGTTTTGACCGGCAATTCTGCACTGATTTTCAAATGGGTAGATACTGCATTGACAATATTTCCACTTGCAATTGTGACCTGGGTTTTATTTTCTTTAGCCAGAAAGATTTTCAGTGCATATCCATTGACCATCATTTTCACTGGCATCAGTTTTACAATCGTCTGGATTTTAGGGCTCTGGAAAGTGAAATCTGAGTATTATGCAGTAGAAACAGAAGTACAGGCTTCATGGTTTTTGATTTTAAATTCATTCTTTATCATCACATTGGCATCCGGCTTTAATAAGTTTTTTGAAAAGGTATACAATCCAAGTGGTCCTGTCAAATTTGCTATTGGATTGATTCTGGTAGGAGTTGGTTTTGGATGTCTGGCATTTGGAAGTCTGGAAATTCCCAAAGGAGCTGCTACCGCTTCTGTCAGTATGATTTGGCTGGTTCTGGCTTATTTCTTTCATACTACCGGAGAGCTTTGTTTGTCACCGGTAGGTTTGTCTTATGTAAGTAAATTATCTCCTAAAAGCTTGTTGGGATTAATCTTTGGATTCTGGTTTCTGGCCAGTGCCGTTGCAGGATATCTTGCGGGGTGGTCAGGTAGTTTGATAGACAGAATCATGAGCGAATATTCAATGTCTTTTTTCTTTATGATCTTCACTATTCTGCCAATAATATTTGGTTTGATTTTAGCACTGATGAATAAAATGCTGGTCAGAAAAATGCATGGAATCCATTAAGTATATATTTCTGTCACTGACAATTATCTTTTCCGTGAGTTTGTTGAAGGCACAGGATATAGATTCTTTGAAATTTGAATTTCCCAGAGTGTTACAGGCAGCGCAGAATACTCAACCTGTTCTGGAAAAACTGGCGGCAGATCAGGATCTTGTACTGCCATTGCAGAATATCTTCCTGAGAGCTTTTAAAGATGAAAAGATACTGGAAGTCTGGGGCAACAATGCTGATGAATGGAAGTTGATTAAAAGATATCCCGTTTGTACCATCCCGGGAAAACCAGGTCCTAAAATCAGACAAGGTGATAAACAGGTTCCTGAAGGCTGGTATAGAATAGATTCTATCAATCCGAACAGCTCTTTTCATCTTTCGTTGAGAATCAATTATCCCAATGCAGCTGATTCTGTCAGAAGTAGGAATGAAAAAGACCCCGGAGGTGATATTTTTATACATGGCGATTGTTACTCAGTAGGGTGCTTACCGATACAGGATGAACCGATGGAAGAAGTTTTCTGGCTGGTTGTACAGAGCTTATACGCATTTCCACATTGCGAGATTCCTGTTCTCATCCTGCCATTTGATTTGAACAATGAAGAGAAATATGCTCAATACACAAAGGATTTTCCACAAAATATTCCACTTTGGGAGGAATTAAAGAGTATTCAGTTGTATTTTGAGGAATTCGGATTATTGCCGGATGTGCTTGTAAGCGAAGAAGGGCAGTATCTGATTCAATATTAATACTAAAAACTGATTTTATGAAGGATGTTTTAGTTCCGGAGAAAGGCTGGATGAAGGCTTCTCAAAATATTAAGATCACTTCCGACCAAAGTCTGTTGTTCAGGACTATAGGAAAAACAGCAAAGCTTCTCGGCAGAGATGAAGTTCCGGATGTGTTCAAATTATTATTCATCCATAAGAGATTGTTCTGGGCATGGCTATACTTCGCATCAAGGCTGATGCCATACGGAAAATTACCGGGGAGAGAAAGAGAAATCATCATACTCCGGGTCGCATGGTTGAGCAGATGCAGGTATGAATGGGGGCAACATGTAGAAATAGGGTTGAGAAACGGATTGACAGATATTGATATTGTTCACGTTTCCGAAGGAGCCGATGCTTTTAATGATGAAAAAGAGCAGCTGTTGATAAAAGCGTGTGATGAAATCTTCGCAGAACATACATTAGAGGACAGTACGTTACAAAAATTGAAGACATTTTATTCAGATAAATTATTGATAGAGATCACGATGCTGACAGGACATTATCAGATGTTGGCGGGAGTCATCAATACTTCGGGGCTGGCATTAGATGCTTCTGCTGAGGATTTTTTGCAGGAATTTAACGGGAGGATAAGCAAGTAAGCAATTGGCAAACTCTAGCAGTTACAATTTAATGCCATTGAGTATAGTTTTATGTCATACTGCGGTCAGTGAGTCTATAGAGCTATAAGCATCTCATTTACAAAATAAGTCTTAACAAACGGTATTGAATTACAATTCTTGATTCAGTAGAACATAATCAACTAACGGCGGAACACATTTGTTTCTGCGAACATCTGCGGAATCAGCGGGAAATAAAAAATATTGAATCAGAGGCCTTGTTAATCCTTTGACAACGTTTTCTGAAAGTAATCATTCATCTTTTGCATCACAACATTATATGCAGAAGTGAATTTCTGTTGTGCTAAAAATCCAAAGCGGATATCTTCTGATGTGAAAATGTAATAGTCTTTATTTTCTATTCCTTTCAGGATAGCTTTTGCAGCTTGTTCAGGACTGACTGCATGTTTCTGGAAACGTTTTTTCAGTTTTTGAAACTTGTCCTGACCAATTTCCAGCCCGGAAATTTTAATTGTATGCACTAAGCCCGTATCTACTGCTCCGGGACACACCAGATGTACTCCGATGTTGTGTTTTTTCAAGTCGTGTCTGAGCACATCAGATAGTCCTCTTAATCCATATTTGCTTGCACTGTATGCCCCATGCCACGGCAGCCCGAAAAGCCCGGCAGCCGAGGAAACATTGACGATGTGACCGCTGTTGTTTTTCATCATTTCAGGAACAAAAGTCTCCACCACATGAATTGGTCCCATGAGATTGACATCGATAATTGCTTTCCATTCCTCGTGCTTCATTTTATCTACTGCACCCCACATAGAGATCCCTGCTATATTCATGACGATATCCATCGTGCCGGATAGCATATGGACTTCTTCTGCAAAAGATTTTACCTGCTCGTAGTCAGCAATATTAAAAGCCTTGTATAGTGTAACCTTGCCATTTTGAGAGCGGATTTCCAGAACGGTTTTTTCCAATCCGTCCGCATTGATGTCTGTCAGAAATAATTCAGCTCCTCTCTGAGCAGAAAGTAAAGCCGTCGCTTTTCCGATACCACTGGCTGCACCAGTGATGAAGCATTTTTTGTTTTGGAAATAAGAAGCGCTCATGTCAGAATAAATGAAAGGTAATATAAAAATTAGTTAGTGTTGTTTTTGTGTAAGTCAGAGTAATATCACGGCATTCGCATTTAAAATAACTTTGGGAAATTTCCCATAGGGGGAAAATCTTCAACCTTGTAATTAAACGAAAAAAGATAGCTTTTAAGATACTCTCTTATTTGGCTATTGTAAATCTTGTACAGAGAAGCCGATTCCCGTCAGTAGCATTGACTAAATAGATTCCGTCAGGTAAATTTCTGCAGTCAAAAATATAATTCCCGGCTGGATTGTGGGGCAGCACGGTGATTTTTTTTCCGGTATAGTCCCATACGCTTAACTCGAAATCCCGATGATTCTGTACGCCCTGCAATTCTATGCGGACGGTTTCCGCTGCCGGTACCGGATATACTTTTATCTGGGTTTGAACCTGTTGTCGTATGGCTGTAGGTACAGACGTATCTTTCTGATAGGTGAAGAAACGCCAGATCTCTTCCGAATAGCTGATATCGTTGGCGGCTTTGTGGAGCAGGACGTGCATAGCATCGTTGACTTTGAAAAGCTCCAGTCTTTGCGAGCAGTTTTTGTATACATAGTGTTCTACCGTGTAGCCGTCCGGTTTGATGTCCGGCAGTTTGACCCTTTCCCTTTCCGTATCGCAACCAAAGTTGGCAGACCAAAGACCCATGAGCGCACTGACGGATCTCCCGAAAGGCGGATTATAGTAATTGACATTGATGTCAGCTGTGCCGTGGAAATGTACGATGGGTATCTGTCGTGCCGGATTACAATAGTTGATTTTGTTACCCAGTGTCCCGGCAATGGATGCTACGGCGGCATATCTTTCATTAGACTCGCAAGCTATCCGCTGTACCATAAAACCACCGTTTGAAAACCCGAAGAGATATGTCTGAGCTTTATTGATCGGATACTCTTGTTGGATGATATCCGTAACTGTATTGATGAATCCGATATCGTCGGCATTCTCGCTCGGATATATTCCCAGCATACCTGCTCCGGCATTCCATCCGGTACCTATTATCGGGTTGTCTAATCCCTGGGGATATACCAGAATAATATTTGCAGTGTCCGCTATCCGGCAGAAATCCGCAAAAGCGTTGCCAAATCCGGTCATATTATCCCCCAGTCCATGAATACCCAATACTAAGGAATACGTTTCGGAGGAAGAGTAGTTTACAGGAAGATAGATTCTGTAGCTTCTGTTTCTTCCTTCAAATTGCAATGTCCTGTTTTCCCAGCTTGCATACAGCATTGTATAGGAAACGGATAAAGTCATTACGATAGCAAGTGATTTTTTGAACATAGTTTAAATTTTGCGTGTTTTAAATATGAACTCTCCTGATATCAAAATTATTGATGAAGCACCAATTGTGAAATATCAAAAGATAATTAAAGTCTTTTTTCCGCGATTCGCTTTTTGATACGGCTGAGAGATACGGGTGTGATGCCCAGAAAGCTCGCAAGGTGCTTATCCTGAACCCGGTGTATAATATCCGGTTTTTCGCGGGTGATTTTCAGATATCTTTTTTCAGGAGATAATAAGATAAAGGATTCCAGATGTTCCAGCGCTTCAAATAAAATATTTTTCAATACCTCACTGTATTTATGAGCATAAAGCGGGTCGGTTTCAGCATAATCCTGAATAATCTGAAAATCCAGTTCGAGAAGCCGTGTAGCTTCCAACGCCTGAAAATAATATTTGGAAGGTTGTTTCAGTAAAGATTCATAAGGCCTGAAAAACTGATTTTCCCATCTGAAGATGAAAGTAATTTCTCTCCCTTCCTCGTCATAAGTGTATGCTCTGATGATACCTTCCTTGATATATCTGACTTTATTGATGATGTCCCCTTTCGAAATAAAAATCTCGTTAGGCTTCAAATGAACTTCCCGGACACAAGCCTTTAACCGCAATATATCCTCTGCGGGCAAGTCTTTCAATATGTTCTCCATTAATTTCATCATCAAACAGCATAAATCACTGTATTGATGTTAATATATTATTTTTTTACAGCAAATAACAAAAGATAATTAATGTTTTTTGAGCTAAAAATTCAAGGGAATGTCTGTGTGAAAGATACAGGTGTAAATAGTGTGACTACTGGCAATGTATCTGAATTTCAGCATACTTTATTAAGTTTTTCAGGAATAGATTTCTTTCTGCCGGATGCAATACCAATATCTCAATAATCATATTAATGATAGGCCTTGAATCTTTTTGCTCTTAAAAAACGAAGACACTGACTGGCTGTTTTCTCCGGATCTTCCATCATGGGACAGTGGCCGCTGTTTTCAAAAATAACTACCTGGCTACCCGGAATATCTCTTTTGAATTTTTCTGTATGTTCTATGGGAATGATGGCATCTTCCTTTCCCCAGATGATCAGAGTCGGACATTGAACATTCCGTATCAGTGCTGTATCCGGAAAATCTTTGGTCAGAGCAACATTTATCATGTGTGGAATGACACCTTCTCTATTGGTGAAAAGATTGATTCTTTCCACTACATTATCTTTCACTTTGTCCTTTTTATAAAAGGCTTCTTCCAGACCACTCCGGGTCATCCATAATGGCTGTCCTTTGAGAGCGATCTTTTGTATCCATTCATGTTTTAATATTTTTCCCGGAGAAAGAACTTCATCCAGCTCATATCCGGCAGGAGATAATAATACCAGCTTTTTGACTTTGTCCGGATGTTGTACCGCACAATTCCATGCAATCAATCCTCCAAGCGAATTACCCATTACATACAAAGAATCTAATTGTAATACACCCAGCAGATAACGAAGATAATCCTGGTAGCTTTCTGTAAAACTCTTTGGATCATAACCATCCGGATATTCAGATAATCCAAACCCGGGCAGGTCCACCCTGATAATTCTGTATTGGTCTTTCATCAGACGAGCCATATCTTCAAAGTGCGTATATGCTCCTCCGAAACCGTGTATCATCAGCACAGGAATTCCTTCACCTTCATCGGTATAATGTATTTCTGCTCCTTTCCATTGGATAAAATGCGAAGCCGGAAATTTTAATTTCTCTTTTACTATCTCTTTGGAAATGATGAGACTCTGGCGGTTCCAAACCTGATATATTGCAATCACTGTAGAGATAATGATGATAAAAAAGGAAATAAAGATAAATTTCTTCATGACAGACAGCAGATTAAAAGTATGGAAATGACTGTTGATAGAAAAATCGAATAAGTGTTTATTCTGTGTAATATTTTAGGAAGAATTAAAACAGCTTAGAGCCTGTTTAAATTTTATTGCTAAAAATTTTTATAGATATTTTGAGATGGATTTATTGCTTCGTATTTGCAGATTTAGCCCGCTAAATCAAAAATAGGAAGTGAGAAATACGCTCAAAAGAGCATCAAAATTTAGCAAAGATAGTTTTCAAGAACCTCAAAATAAATTTCGGTAAAATTTTAAACAGGCTCTTAATCTTTTGCATTAACTTCGCAACCTAAATTTTTCACATGCAATTGGTCGATAACCAATATACCATAGGCGGAGTCCCGGTATTGGATATTTGTAAAGAGTTTGGCACACCTTTGTACGTTTACAACAGTGCCACGATTGAACGTCAGTACAACAGATTGAAAGACGCGTTCAAGGATACTAACATCAAGATTAATTACGCTTGTAAGGCGTTGACAAATGTCAGCATATTAAAATTTATGAAGAGCCTGGGTGCAGGTTTGGACACTGTCTCTATACAAGAGGTACTGTTGGGATTGAAAGCAGGATTTGATCCGCAGGATATTATCTATACCCCCAACTGTGTCAATATCGACGAAATTAAAAGAGCAGTAGAATTCGGAGTGGTTATCAATATTGATAATATTTCTATTTTAGAACAGTTCGGTCATCTTTATGGCAATTCATATCCCGTTTGTGTGAGATTGAATCCGCACATCATGGCTGGTGGCAACAGTAAAATTTCTGTAGGCCATATCGACTCTAAATTTGGTATTTCTATCTATCAGATGAGACATCTGCAAAGAGTCATCAAAACCAATAAGATAAAGGTGACTGGTTTGCACATGCATACAGGATCTGATATTCTGGATATTGATGTGTTTTTGAGAGGAGCAGATATCCTTTTGGAGAATGCTGTTAATTTCGAAGATCTGGAATTTGTGGATTTCGGTAGTGGCTTCAAGGTGAAATATTCTCCGGAAGATAACACAACAGATGTGGAATTACTCGGAGAAAAGCTCAGCAAAAGATTCAATGATTTCTGTAAAGAATATGGTCGTGATCTGCAGATCATGTTTGAGCCGGGTAAGTTTTTGGTGAGTGAATCAGGATATCTGTTTGTGAGAACCAATGTTATCAAGCAAACTATGTCTACAGTATTTGCAGGAGTAGATTCCGGACAAAATCATTTGATACGCCCGATGATGTACGATGCATATCACCATATCACCAATGTGTCAAATCCTGCAGGAACGAGCAGAATTTATACCGTTGTCGGTTATATCTGTGAAACCGATACATTTGGTTGGGACAGAAAGTTGAATGAAGTCAGAGAAGGTGATATCCTGGCATTGCACAATGCAGGTGCTTATGGATATTCGATGTCATCCAATTATAACTCCAGATACAGACCGGCGGAAGTAATAGTCCATAACGGAAAAGCACAATTGATCAGAAGGAGAGAAAAAATAGAGGACCTTCTGGCAACCCAGGAAATCATAGATTTTGAATAAAAAGCAATGCTTATATATTGAGCCACTCGTAACAGAGTGGCTATTTTTTTGCCTGATTTTTAATTATTGTATCGTTTGTGTTAAAAAAACATTTACGAATTGAAGAATTTGTGTAAATATTGGATATATTTGGCTTTTACTAAATACTACGAATTATGAAGCAATTTTACACGCTGTTGTTTCTGGTGGTGGTTGTGTTTTCTGTGAAAGCTCAGGATCACAGCATTGCCATTCCCGGTTCTTACAATATGTCTAATGACAAGCCGAAGAATGGAACACTGGATGACCTTACTGATTTTTCCCAAAGGATAGAAGTACCATTCAAAATGCCGGATGGAACTATACTAAGGACAGATGTATTTCTTCCCATTTTTCAGGACAGCATGGCTTTTGAGTTTGACATTGCTAACCAGAAAATCAAATTGGTTGTTATCCCTAAAGGAGTACAATATATCAGATATGATTCGTTGAATGGTCAGAAAAATCCTAACCCATACCGATTGCCGATGGTCATGAGCCGTACGCCTTACAATAAAAAGGACCCTACTCTCGGATCAGCAGTGGCACTTTTGGGTTATGTAGGTTTGAATCAGGATATGAGAGGCCGATACAAATCTGAAGGTGTTTATTTTCCGATCTATTCCGATAGCTGGGATAAAAATGCCTACCATCCGGAATATGCCCACGTCTTGGATAGGACATCTTTGGATCATCCTATGAATTCCAATAAGCACGAAGACGGATATAATACCGTAGAGTTCATTAAGAATAACCTCACAAGGATGTATGACCTGGATGGTGACGGAATTGCTGAAACAGAAGATCTGGTATATAATGGATCTATAGGGATGTTCGGTGCTTCGGCATTGGCTTATAATCAGGTACAGGCTGCTGCTGCTCATAGAATAGATCCTACAAAACCAGGTATCAAGTCGTTGTTCCCTATTGTAGGTCCGTTAGAGTTTTATAAAAGTACAGGTTTTCAGAACGGTTGTTTCAGAGAGTTGCTGGTTTGCGGATGGCTGAGAGGACAGATTGCTGATACCGAAGATGAGAAAATGGATATAGATTTTGATATGTTCAATGATATCCACACTTCATTTGATTATGGTACACAGGATAAATTTGAAGCGGCTAATCTGGCTATAGATCACTTTAGTACAGTAAGATATCTGAACGGTCCTGCAGGTTATTATCCTAATTCTTTGGGAAGAGGTGACATGGACGGAAGCAGAGCGCCTGTAGACTCTCTGGGAGAGAGTGACCCGAATGGCCAATACAGCAGATATACCAATATGGAGGTACCTTCCTTCCACGTAGGTGGCTGGTGGGATATTTTTGTAGATGGTATCTTCGAAACATTTAACTTACAAAGACATCATGTTAGTGTAGAACATGGTAATAAAGACCTGATCAAAGTGGTCATGGGCCCTTGGGCGCATCAAACCATTGCAAGTAGAAAAACAGGTGATATGGAATATCCTCAGAATGTTACAGATATCACCAAGATTGACATCAGCTCATTCGGTGATGATTTGAACATTGCTGATGTAGCAAGATCAGAATTATTGGGATGGTTCAGATATACATTGAACTATAACGAGTTGAACAATGTTGGTGAACCAACGATTGTTTTACCTGAATCAAAACAATTTCAACGTATCATTAATGGTCTGGATGTAAGGTTCCCTGCTAAGGAATATACGATGAGACACGTTGATCTGATCAATTTCCTGGGAGGAGCAGAAGGCTTGAAAGGCGTTCCGGTACAAATCAGGTTCTTAAACAATAATAACCTTGTAACATCATTCAATTTGGATGTTCCTAAAATGCCACCTCTTATTGAGGGCTTTAGCACTGATAAATTAGATAAGCTGGACATCGCTAATTTCAAAGAAGTACCGCCTGTAAGATTTTATGTAATAGGTCCTAACCCGGATCTTGACCCGGAAAATCCAAATGTAGGAAACTATTGGTTCAGTGCTGATACATTCCCGATTCAGGATAATATTTCCTGGAGAAGTCTTTATCTGAGAGCAGGAGGAGTACTTTCCAGAAGTGCACCTGCTTCTGACGAAGGTTTTGGAATCTATGTGCATGATCCGGATAATCCGGTGATGACAGTTGGTGGAGCCAATATGCTAGCAAAAACTCCTCAGGGAGACAGAGATAGCCAGGGACAGATGAAAATGTCAGATCCTTTGTTTGCACCGTACACGATGGATAGAGAAGGCGTATTGAAATTTGAAACAGTTGCTCTGGAAGATTCTGTATGTATCATAGGTTATCCTAAAGCAAAGCTCTATGCAAAATCCAATCCGGCAGGAGCGTCACCGGGTGATCCTACAGATACTGATTTTATGATCAGGATAGTTGATGTATATCCTAACGGGGATGAATATTTTGTACAGGAAGGAGTTGTCAACGCAAGAGCAAGAGAATGGGCAAGATTGTATGCTGATGGAATTGAAGATGATGATGCCCCTTACAGCAATATCGAAACCGGCAAAATATATGAGTACTATTTCCAGTTTTTACCGATAGGCTATACATTCGGAAAAGGACATAAGATCAAAATTCTTTTGAGCAGTAGTAATAATCCCAGATATCAGGCTAATCCAAACTTGCCGATTAATGATAATGAGTTCTTCAGAAGACAGCCGGGAGATGGAAAAACTTATGTGTATAAAGGAGTAGAAATGACACCAAGGAAAGCCATCCAGAGAGTAGCATTCTCTCCGGAGCATCCTTCTCAACTGATCTTACCGGTTTATGGTGATACAAGAGCAGTAGGTGTAAAAGACCAGGTCAAAAAACTGGACTGGGACGCTCAGGTATTTCCTAATCCTTCCAATGGTAAATTAAACGTTTATCCTACGAAGTCAGGTCACTTTGTTGCAACAGTATTTAATACTACCGGTCAGCAAATATTATCTGTAACATTTGATAATCAATTGAACTTGGATTTGTCGAAACAAGCGAAAGGCCAGTATTTTATTGAAATACAAGAGAAAAATACTCCTTCCAATAAGCTGACAAAAGCAATTTCTATTTTTTAATTACTACCACTAACGTCAAATTCTATGAATCTTTTAAAATATAAGGGCGTAGCACTAACTCTATGTCTGGTCATGAGCATGTTTTCTTTTCAGATGGCATATGCTCAAAAAACAAAACTAAAAGGAACTGTTTTAGATAAAGCATATAAAGAGCCGCTGATCGGTTGTAATATTCTGATTAAGGATACGGAATTGGGAGTAGTGACTGATTTAGACGGGAAATTTGAGATAGAAGTTCCTCAGCTGCCTGTTACAGTAATCGTTTCCTATGTAGGTTATATCTCTCAGGAAATAGTAGTAAATGACGGTTCTGAGCTGAAAGAAATTTCACTGGAAGAAGCAGTCTTAATCGGTCAGGAAGTAGTTGTTACCGGTTCCAGAGTCAGTGAAAGAATCATTGAAGCTCCGATCACTATACAAAAGATCAATGCTGCACAGATTGCCACTGCAGCTTCCGGTAACTTTTACCAGAGTATGGGTAACCTTGCAGATGTAGATATCACCACATCTTCACTTGGTTTCCAGATTATCAATACAAGAGGTTTCAATACAACAGCACCTGTAAGGATGGTTCAGTTTGTAGATGGAATTGACAATCAGGCTCCGGGTCTGAATTTTCCTATAGGTAACTTAGTAGGTGCCAGCGATATTGACCTGGCAAGCGTTGAGATGATCTCCGGTGCTGCATCTGCTTTGTATGGTGCAAATGCATTTCAGGGAGTCGTCAGTATGATATCTAAAGATCCGTTTAACTATCCCGGACTTCAGGTGAAAGTAAAAGGAGGCTCCAGAGCATTGTTTGATGGTCAGGTCAGATATGCCAATTCTTTTGGAAAAGATAAAGGCGGCAAAAAGACATTTGGCTATAAAGTAACTTTCTCATACATGAGAGCTAAAGACTGGATCGCAGATGATTCAATAGTGAACAGATATGGTGCAGTAGAAACAGATCTTAGAATCAGTGACGTAGTCAGAAGCCTTCAGTTCAGTGATGATGAAGAGCAGGCGAATACATTCAGAAAGCTGAATGCTTATCTGGATTTTTATCCTTCTGCTCTACCGGGAGTTTTAAGAGTGAAAGCACCTGGTTATATGGAAAGTGAATTGTCAGATAATACCACTCAGAGCATGAAGGCAAGTGCAGGATTCTACTACAATATCACGCCTAAAATGGAATTGTCCTATTTGTATAAGTTCGGAAGAGGTTCTGCGATCTACCAGGGTGCTAACAGATATAATGTCAAAAACATCCTGTTCCAGCAACACAAAGTAGAGCTGAAGTCAGATAAATTTTTCTTAAAAGCGTACACTACATTGGAAAATGCAGGAGATGCTTATGATGTAGTATTTACAGGGATCGGCCTTGCAAGAAAAGGATTTGTCAATTTTGTAGGTGACTATATTAAAGAATACTTTGATTATCTGAGAGGTACTACAAATGAATTCAAAAACGGTCCGAGATATTCAGATGTATTAGCTGCAAAAGAACATGCATATAACAGTGCTTACAATTCAGGCTTTATGAAGCCGGGAACTCCTGAATTTGAACAGGCATATAATGAAATTGTAACAAACCCGGATTTGAAAGAAGGATCTAAATTTACAGATCAGTCTAAAATTCAACATGTAGAAGGCCAATATAATCTGGTCTTTAAAAAAGTAGCGAGCTTTAACTTTGGTGCTTCCTTCAGAAATTATTCGCCTCAGTCACAGGGAAGTATTTTCAGAGATACAATGCGTGCTGATGGCACTTTTGAAAACCTGAATACATGGGAAACCGGTGGATATGTTCAGGGTACATTTGATGTAGTAAAAGAAAAATTAAAGCTGATCGGTTCCATTCGTGCAGACAAGCATATGAACTTTGATCTGCAATGGTCTCCAAGACTTTCAGCTGTATTCTCGCACAAAGGCCACGTGCTGAGAGTTTCAGCACAGTCAGCATTCAGATCTCCTACCTTACAAAATCAGTACATTCTGCTTGACCTAGGCGTATTGACGATAAAGGGTAATATTGACGGAGTGCCTTTGAGCTATACACTGGAGTCAGTGAACGATTTCAGAGATCACTACAAAGCTACTTTAGAAGTAGATCCAAGCAGATTGGTAGCTACATCTTTCAAACCATTGAAACAGGAGCAGGTAAGATCCATTGAAGGTGGATATCGTGCAATTATCAAGAATAAGCTATTCCTTGACTTTACAGCATACTTTAACCTTTATTCCAACTTTATCGGTGACGTAAGATTAGTATCACCAACAGCACCTGGCGTAGTAGGTGAAGAATCCGGAGTAGATCAGGTATTGTTGGGAGAGTACAAAGCATATCAGTATTCTGTCAACGCTAGTCAGGATGTGAAAACTTACGGAGCTTCTATCGGATTGAACTATTATATCTACAAAGGTTTGGCTGCTTATGCTAACTATACTTACTCCAGAATAGATACAAAAGACCTGACAGATCCTATCTTGCCGGGCTTCAATACACCAAGAAACAAAGCGAATATCGGTATCGGTGGTCAGAGATTAGTAAAAGGATTTGGCTTCAATGCCAACCTGAAATGGGTGGAATCATTCTGGTGGGAAAGTCCGTTTGGAGATGGAAAAGTTTCTTCTTATGCACTTTTGGATTTGAGCGCTACTTACGAATTTGATAAGTATATTACCTTACAGGTTGGTGGTTCTAATATCACTAACAACAGACACATAGAGGCATTCGGTTCTCCAATGATCGGAGGAATGGTTTACGCTTCCTTGTTATTTGATTTGGAAAGGGTTAAGAAAAAGTAATCTAGCTTACTGACAATACAGAAAGGGGCTTTATGCCCCTTTTTTTATGTAAATAGTATGCTGAGATTTTTGGAGAAGAGCTTGATCGCAATAGATAAAAGAATAATCCCAAAAACTCTCCTGAGGACTGATATGCCGCCCTCACCAAGTATCTTTTCTATTTTAGGTATAAAATGGATAACGATATAGATAAAAATTAGGTTGATCAGTATCGCCAGAATAATATTAATTAAATCATACTCTGCACGTAATGATAACAAAGTCGTCAGAGTTCCCGCACCTGCTATCAGTGGGAAAGCAATAGGAACAATGGTGGAGGTTTTGGCATCTCCATGCGTATGAAAAATATCTCTGTTGAGTATCATTTCCAGTCCGATCAGGAATATCACAATAGATCCGGCAATAGAGAAAGAAGCCAGATCCAGCCCGATCAGCTTGAGGATTTGATTCCCTATAAAGAGAAAAGTAAACATGATAAAGCCGGAAACCAACGTCGCCTGCCTTGCATCTACGTGACCGGTTTTAGCCTTAATATCCAGAATTACAGGGACTGATCCAAGAATATCTATTACAGCAAACAGAATCAACGATGTCGTTAATATTTCTTTGTGATCTATATTTTCAAGAAAAAGCATAATTCATTTTATTTAATATGATGAATTGATTTCAGAATCAAGGTGTTATTTTTTTCATAAAATAAGATTATTTTATGGTGTTTAGTTGCAGGTTGTTATAAACTGAAAGCCATAAATAGAAAAATGATGTAGTTTTGCGGGTATATAATTTTTTAATATGAAAAGAAAATACTTATTAGGTGGAATCTTAGCTCTTTTACTTGCAACAAATGCAGGTGCTCAAGAGAAAAAAAACCTCTCAGCCGAGAAATGGACTTTAGGATTTAATGCTGCAGCTCTGGATTTTTATACTCCAAAATTAAATGAATTTTCTTCATTTAAGAAAAGTATGGCAATTGGTCCGGATGTAACAATCTCCAGAAATTTCTTTAAGTCAGGGTTTGGTATCACAGCTAACATCTTGTCTCCCAATATCATGAATGACAAATTAGCTCCGGTGGCAAACAAGTATTTGCTGATGTTTGGTCCGGGTGTGACTTATAACTTCTCCAATAGTTATATGATTCCGGCTAAATTCCCTATTGCTCCGTATTTATTTGCCAACGCATTGGGATCTGTAGCAAAAGTTCAGGATAATGGCAAAGAAACTAAAATGGGTTTTGGTATTCCGGTGGGTTTAGGTATCAATTGGAAGCTATCTGACGGTTTAGCATTGAATACCAAAGGAGGTTACATGTTTGGTTTAACTGACTATTTTGAAGACAACGTGTACTGGAGTGCAGGCTTTACTTTCAGAATTACTAAAGAAAAAGTAGAAGAAGCACCAAAAGTAATCCTTCCCGCTGATACAGACGGTGATGGAGTGATTGACGAACTGGATGCTTGCCCGGACGTACCTGGTCTGGTGGAATTAAACGGATGTCCTGATACAGATGGTGACGGCGTTGCAGACAAAGATGATGAATGTCCTGAAATCGCCGGACTTGCTCAGTACAACGGTTGCCCTGATACAGATGGAGATGGTATTCCTGATCCTAAAGATGAGTGTCCTCAGGTAGCTGGTTTAGTTCAGTTCAAAGGATGTCCTGAACCTGATACAGATGGTGACGGAGTAGTGGATAGCAAAGATCGTTGCCCTGAAGTAGCTGGTCTGCCTGCTTTGAATGGCTGTCCGGACAGAGATGGCGACGGAGTAGCTGATATAGATGACAGATGTCCTGATGTCGCAGGTCCTGCTTCTAACAAAGGTTGTCCTGAAGTAAAAGAAGAAGTGAAAGTAAAACTACAGCAAATTGCCAGCTCAGTAAAATTCGAGTCAGGAAAATCTGTATTGAAAAAAGAATCTTACGCTTTATTGGATGAAGTAGTAAAAATCATGAATGAATATCCGGCATACAGCGTAAGCGTAGAAGGTCATACAGATGCTTCTGGTACAGATGCTATCAACGACAAGCTATCTGCTGACAGAGCAAAAGTTTGTGCAGATTACCTGATTTCAAAAGGTATCGCTGCTGACAGAGTTTCTTCTGTAGGATTTGGTTCTAAAAATCCGATTGCAGACAACAAAACTGCTGAAGGCAAAGCGAAAAACAGAAGAACAGAGTTCAAATTGTCTATTAAAGATTAATTTGTATAAATATTAATATTCAAGGGGTGTAACATAAGTTGCACCCTTTTTTTATTTTGTGCGGATGAAATGGTATCCGTTTTGGAAAGCATGGTATTTTTCTAGAGAGCAAAGATTCGGTATCATTTTCATGATATCGATCATCCTTTTGATAACGCTTATCAAAGGCCCTGTTTTCAACTATTTTGCTCAGCAGAAAGAGAAAAAATATACCGTACAAAATCAAGAGAAGTGGTCGCAGCTTCAGGCTCAGATAGACAGCTCAAAAGCATTGGCGCAAAAAGAGAAAGATTCGTTGAAATCAAATTCCTATGCGAAGTATCCATCGAAGGAAGAAAAATACCTGAAAGAAAAGATACCAAAGGAAACAAAAGCTATTGTTCTTGAAATCAATCAGGCTACAGCAGCAGATTTCAAAAGGTTGAAAGGAATAGGAGAAGTACTCTCTCAAAGAATTGTAAGCTACCGGACAAGACTGGGCGGATTTTATAAAACAGAGCAGATACAGGAAGTATATGGAATTTCAGACTCTTTGTTTCAGGCAATTCAGAAACAGCTGAAAATTAAAAAACAGCCACCTAAACAGCTTCATCTCAATCAGGCATCTTTGGAAGAATTACAGGTACATCCTTATATATCAAAGACACTTGCAAAACAGGTAATAGGCTACAGAGAAAAAGTAAAGCCATTCGAAAGTATAGAAGAAGTGAAAAAACTATATGCAATCAATGATAGTCTTTACAATAAATTATATCCTTATTTGACAATTTATTAAATTCGCATCGCAAAAAACTTACTCATGAATTTTGAATATACCGAAAATCAGAAAATGATCGCTCAGACAGTGAGAGATTTCGCTGAAAAGAACATTCGTCCTCACGTGATGGAATGGGATGAATCACAACATTTTCCAGTAGAAACCCTCAAAGCATTGGGCGAATTAGGTCTGATGGGTATCCTGATTCCTGAGCAGTACGGAGGAGCAGGGTTGGGCTACTTTGAGTATATCACAGCTTTGATCGAATTAGGCAGAGTAGATAGCTCGTTGACATTGTCAGTAGCAGCACACAATTCACTTTGTACCAACCATATCTACAAGTTTGCCAATGAAGAGCAAAAGAAAAAATGGTTGCCCAAATTGGCTACTGCAGAATGGATTGGCGCATGGGGACTGACAGAACCTAATACCGGATCAGATGCAGGCCGTATGCAATGCGTGGCTAAGCAGGATGGAGATCATTGGGTGATCAATGGAACTAAAAACTTCATCACACATGGATTGTCAGGTGATGTAGCTGTAGTGATCGTGCGTACAGGAGAGCTGCTGGACAGCCACGGAATGACCGCTTTCGTAGTAGAGAGAGGTACACCCGGGTTCTCCGGAGGTAAAAAAGAGAATAAGCTCGGAATGCGTTGCTCAGAGACAGCAGAGATGATCTTTGACAACTGCAGAGTGCCGGCAGAAAATATCCTGGGTGAAGTAGGAGAAGGATTTATCCAGGCGATGAAAGTGTTGGATGGTGGAAGAATCTCTATCGCAGCATTGAGCCTGAGCATTGGTCAGGGAGCATTGGATGCGTCTTTGACTTATGCTAAGCAAAGAGAGCAATTCGGCAAACCGATCTCTGAATTTCAGGGGATCTCTTTCAAATTAGCAGAAATGGCGGCAGAGTTGGAAGCAGCAAAATTGTTGACATTCCAGGCAGCAGACAAGCTGATGAGAGAAGGCGTTTGTACCAAAGAATCAGCTTTCGCAAAATACTATGCATCAGAAATGTGCGTACGTGTAGCGACTGAAGCAGTACAAATCCACGGTGGTTACGGATACATCAAAGAATTCCCGGTAGAGAAATTCTTCAGAGATTCCAAGTTATGTACCATCGGAGAAGGAACATCCGAAGTTCAAAAGCTGGTCATCGCAAGACAGATCCTGAAATAGTCAAAGTATATCACGCTGCGGTCAGTGCGCTTATAGTCACTGAGAAAAGCCGGATTATCGGACTTCGGTCAGTGGAGCGGAACCAAATTGCGGTCAGTGAGCGGAGTCGAACTGAAATATAGATAAATCTGTAGAAATACAAATCTCATCCCTGATTGACATGGTTCAGTCAGGGATTTTTTCATTCAAGTGCTCTTACAGGTTTCTCCCTCCTCTCGCCGGGAGTGATTCCTCCTGTTGCTCTTTTGCGTAAATACGAATCGTTTATAGTACAGCATCAGCAAATCATCAATCTTCAATCAAAAATCGTAAGTGTCTATTGCTAAAGTTTACCAATTGCATGCTTATACATCATTTTCTCATCAAAAAATAATTTCCTTTTTTCTAAATAAAATGTATATTTGCACTCCCTTTTAAAAAGTAAAAATTTTAAAATATGCTTATCATTGACGCAAGAGAGTCAGATTCTTTAGACAAAGCACTAAAAGTGTACAAGAAAAAATATGAAAAGGCTGGTATCATGAAAGAAGTTCGTGCAAGACAGTCTTTTACAAAACCTTCTATCACTAACCGTACGACAAGACTAAAAGCAATCTATCGCGATCAGGTTAGAAGAATTGAAGAGTAAAACTCTTTGAACTTATCTTTTCTTTTATTATCTTGATACTTCCCGTCTTGTGGAAGTAGATGATGATAAAAGATTTTAAAGATTACTTGATATACGAAAAACGCTTCTCGGATCACACTGTAGAAGCTTATTTAAAAGATATAGCTCAATTCTCAGATTATTTAATTGATTTGGGAATTGAGCATATCTTTTTTGCGCAGGTTCAGCATGTCAGGCTGTGGGTCGTAAGCCTGGTGGAAAAAGGGATCAAATCTTCATCTGTCCACAGAAAATTATCCTCCTTAAATACATTCTATAAGTTTTCTCAAAAGAAAGGGAAGCTCGTTGCCAATCCGGCGAAAGGAGTCCAGCTGCCCAAAATTCCTCAGAGACTTCCAAAATATATGGAACAAAAATCTGTTCAGAAATTGTTTGATCATTTACAAACAAAAGGTGAAGATTTTGTGTCATACAGGGACAGAGTAGTATTTGAATTATTCTATGCTACAGGGATAAGAAGACGTGAGCTGATAACACTAAAATGGGTAGATGTGGATTTTTCTTTGAAGCAGATAAAAATATTCGGTAAAGGAGGAAAAGAAAGATTTATCCCGGTCAGCACAGAGTTAATTATATTATTGCAAACCTATTCAAAAATCTGTCAGAACAAATTTGATACATTTCAACCGGAAGGTGCTGTTATCCTTTCCAATAGAGGACAGAAAGCCTATCCGGAGCTGATCTATCGTATCGTCCATGAAGAATTAAAGTACATTGATGTAAAAACGCAAAAGAGCCCGCATGTGCTGCGCCATTCCTTTGCAACGCATATGTCCAATGAAGGGGCACCACTCAATGATATTAAAGAGTTGCTGGGGCATGCCAGTTTAGCCTCAACGCAGGTGTACACACACAACTCCATTGAGAAACTAAAGGAAATTTTTAAACATTCACATCCAAAAGCTTAGAATTATGAAAATTCAGATTCAAACATTGCATTTCGATGCCGATCAAAAATTATTGAGTTTTATCGAAAAGAAAGTAAATAAGCTCTCGCTGTTTCACGACAAGATCATTGACTCCAGCGTAACATTAAGCATGGAAAATCTCAATACGCAAGTAAAAGATAAAGTAGTAGTTATTAAGACCAATATACCCGGCACCACTCTGGTCGCCAAAGAAACAGCAAAGGTATTTGAAGAATCAGTTGACCTTGCTGTAGATTCCCTGAAAAGACAAATAGAAAGACTCAAGAATAAAAATTAAAAAATTTCCTGAAGATACTTTGCATTGTGAAAATTAGTAGTAAATTTGCGTCCTCAAACGGAAACAACCCAACATAAGTTTGTGAGTTCTTGCAAATAATGCAAAGTTGAGGCCAGCATAGCTCAGTTGGTAGAGCTGCTGATTTGTAATCAGCAGGTCGGGGGTTCGAGTCCCTCTGCTGGCTCAATTTGAAATGGACGGGGAGATACTCAAGCGGCCAACGAGGACAGACTGTAAATCTGTTGGTTTACACCTTCACAGGTTCGAATCCTGTTCTCCCCACCATTTTATTTTTCAGGAGAAATTGCGGATGTAGCTCAGTTGGTAGAGCATCAGCCTTCCAAGCTGAGGGTCGCGGGTTCGAGTCTCGTCATCCGCTCTGAAACTAAGCCGATGTAGCTCAGCGGTAGAGCACTTCCTTGGTAAGGAAGAGGTCACGGGTTCAATCCCCGTCATTGGCTCTGTGAAGAAGAATTAAAGAAATTCCTAACTATATTTAAACCATTTGTCATGGCTAAAGAAAAATTTGTAAAAGATAAGCCGCACGTAAATATCGGTACTATTGGTCACGTTGACCACGGTAAAACTACGTTGACTGCTGCTATTACTTACACTCTTTCAAAAAGAGGTCTTGCTGAGAAAAAAGATTACGATTCTATCGACGCAGCTCCGGAAGAAAAAGAAAGAGGTATCACAATCAATACTGCACACGTTGAGTACCAGACTGACAGCCGTCACTACGCTCACGTTGACTGTCCTGGTCACGCTGACTACGTAAAAAACATGGTGACTGGTGCTGCTCAGATGGACGGTGCGATCATCGTAGTAGCTTCTACTGATGGTCCTATGCCACAAACTCGTGAGCACATCCTTCTTGCTCGTCAGGTAGGTGTTCCAAGACTTGTTGTTTTCATGAACAAAGTTGACTTGGTAGATGACCCTGAATTGTTAGAGCTTGTTGAGATGGAGATCAGAGACTTGTTGAGCTTCTACGGTTATGATGGTGACAACACGCCTGTTATTCAGGGTTCTGCACTTGCTGCATTGAATGATGAAGAAGTAGGTGTTGAAGCAATCACAAACCTTATGAATGCAGTTGACGAGTGGATTCCGGTTCCTCCAAGAGCTATCGACAAACCATTCCTGATGCCGGTTGAAGACGTATTCTCTATCACTGGTCGTGGTACAGTTGCAACTGGTAGAATTGAAAGAGGTATCATCCACACTGGTGATCCGGTTGAAATTGTTGGTCTTCAGGAAAAACCATCTACTTCTACTGTAACAGGTGTTGAGATGTTCCGTAAAATTCTGGACGAAGGTGAAGCTGGTGACAACGTAGGTATCTTGTTGCGTGGTATCGACAAAAACGATATCAAACGTGGTCAGGTAATCTGTAAGCCAGGTACTATCACTCCTCATACTGAGTTCAAATGTGAAGTATACGTTCTTTCTAAAGAAGAAGGTGGTCGTCATACTCCATTCTTTAACAAATACCGTCCACAGTTCTACTTGAGAACTACAGACGTAACTGGTGAAATCACTATGCCGGAAGGTGTAGAGATGGTTATGCCGGGTGATAACGTAACTCTTACTGTAAAATTGATCTACCCTGTAGCCCTTGAAAAAGGTCTTAAATTCGCTATCCGTGAAGGCGGTAGAACAGTAGGTGCTGGTCAGGTTACTGAAATCATTAAATAATTAATTGAATAAATCAGTAATGGCTAGTGGTTCGTCCATTAGCCATTACTATCTTTTTACGGGCATAGTTCAATGGTAGAATAGAGGTCTCCAAAACCTTTGATCAGGGTTCGAATCCTTGTGCCCGTGCAGCGAAAACTTTGAAGATGAATAGTATATTGACATATTTCAGAGAGTCTTACGATGAGTTGATGAACAGAGTAACCTGGCCAACTTTGAAAGAACTACAAAAAAGTGCGGTAATTGTAGCAGTTGCTTCAATTATTATTGCCTTAGTGATTGGTTTGATGGATTTATCTGGAAACTTGCTTTTCAACGATTTCATCTATAAGTTAATCAACTAAAGGACGAATCATGGCTGAAGATAAAAAATGGTATGTCCTCAGGGTCATCAGTGGAAAAGAAAAAAAGCTAAGAGATCAAATTGAGTTGGAAGTTTCTCGCTCAAATTGGTCTGATGCTATTTCCCAGATATTAGTACCGACTGAAAAAGTGTATAAACTGAAAAACGGGAAAAAAGTAATTTCTGAAAGAAATCTTTTCCCGGGGTATTTATTGGTAGAAGCAGATCCGAAAAAATTAAACGGAGATATCGTTTCTACAATCAATTCTACAAATGGAGTGATCCATTTCTTAGGTAAAGAAAACCCGTTTCCGCTTCCTAAATCTGAGGTGAATAGGATATTAGGTAAAGTGGATGAAATGACTGAAACAGGTGATTCAGCTTCCGAACCATTCTTAGTAGGGGAATCAGTCAAGATAACAGATGGTCCTTTTAATGACTTCTTTGGTACAATCGAGGAAGTACTTGAAGACAAAAAGAAATTAAAAGTGACTGTTAAGATATTCGGCAGAAAAACTCCTGTTGAATTGAATTTTATGCAAGTCGAAAAACAACAATAAGCGATGGCTAAAGAAATCGAAACCTTTATTAAACTCCAGGTGAAGGGTGGCTCTGCAAACCCTGCACCTCCAATCGGTCCGGCATTGGGTTCGAAAGGTGTTAACATCATGGAGTTCTGTAAACAATTCAATGCTGCTACACAAGATAAAATGGGTAAAGTTTGTCCTGTTGTAATCACTGTTTACAAAGACAAATCTTTCACATTTGTTGTGAAAACTCCTCCTGCTACTTCTTTATTGAAAGAGTACACTAGCGTAAAAACTGGTTCTGCTCAATCAAACAGAAATAAAGTAGGAACAATCTCCTGGGATCAGGTGAGAGAAATTGCTGAGATCAAAATGCCTGACTTAAACTGCTTCACAGTTGAATCTGCAATGAAAATGATTGCCGGTTCTGCAAGAAGTATCGGTATTACAGTTACAGGTACTGCTCCCTGGCAAGACTAATACTTAACGAATTAAATTATTATAGAGGTGAAAGTAGCTAAAAGAAGAAGCGCTGTAAATTCCAAAGTTGAGAAAGGTAAGCTTTACTCACTGGATCAGGCTGCGCAGTTGGTCAAAGAGATCAACACTACTAAATTCAACTCATCTGTTGACTTACACGTAAGACTCGGAGTTGACCCTCGTAAACCTGACCAAGCTTTGAGAGGTACGGTTAGTTTACCACATGGTACTGGTAAATCTAAAACCGTATTGGTGCTTTGCCCGGCTGATAAAGAGGCTGAAGCAAAAGCTGCTGGTGCAGATTACGTTGGACTAGACGAGTATATCGATAAAATCAACAGTGGTTGGACGGATATCGATGTCATCATCGCTACTCCAAGTGTAATGCCTAAAATCGGTAGATTAGGACGTGTATTAGGTCCTCGTAACTTAATGCCTAACCCTAAATCAGGAACTGTAACCGATAACGTAGGTGATGCAGTAACTGAAGTGAAAAAAGGTAAAATTTCTTTCAAAATTGACAAATTCGGTATCATCCATGCATCTATCGGACGTATCGATTTTACTCCTGAGCAAATTCAGGACAATGCGAAAGAGGTATTGGTAACTTTATCACGTATGAAGCCATCTGCTGCAAAAGGTATCTATTTCAAAAGTGTTTATTTAGCAACTACTATGAGTCCGTCAGTGCAGTTGGATGTTAAATCCGTATCTGGTCTGTAAGCTTTAAAGTAAAAACAAAAGAACAAAATGAACAAAGCAGATAAACAAAATGTACTTGAAGGACTGATTGAGTCTTTCAGTGCAGGTGATTTCTTCTACTTTACTGATACATCGGGATTGACAGTTGAGCACGTAAATAACTTACGTAGAGAGTGTTTCAAGCAAGGAGTAAAACTTCAGGTAGCTAAAAACACTTTAATTAAAAAAGCTCTTCAGGAAACCGGAAAATATTCAGAACAGCTAGATGTAATTTTGGCGGGTCCTACAGCTGTAATGTTTACAGAAACAGCTAACGTACCGGGCAAATTAATTACCGAATTCCGTAAGAAAAATCCGAAGCCACTTGTTAAAGGTGCATATATTGACAGCGCTGTTTTCGTTGGCGATGATCAATTGAAAGCATTGAGTACTTTGAAATCTAAAGAAGAACTCGTTGGTGAAGTGATCGGACTTCTTCAATCTCCTGCGAAAAATGTTATTTCCGCACTTAAATCAGGTGGTAATACAATCGCAGGTCTTGTTAAAGCGCTCGAAGAAAGAGCAGCTTAATTTGGATGACTTCCAAGCAACAATTATTATAAAGAAAACAATTCTCTACAAAATTTAAAAAAACGCTGAAATGGCAGATTTAAAACAATTAGCGGAAACTCTTGTAAACCTTACTGTAAAAGAAGTAAACGAGCTTGCTGCAATCTTAAAAGACGAATATGGTATTGAGCCCGCAGCTGCTGCTGTAGCTGTTGCTGCTCCTGCAGCTGGTGGCGAAGCTGCTGCTGTTGAAGAAAAAACATCTTTCGATGTAATCCTTAAAGAAGCTGGTGCACAGAAATTAGCAGTTGTTAAAGTTGTAAAAGAACTTACAGGTTTAGGACTTAAAGAAGCTAAAGAATTAGTAGACGGAGCTCCTAAAGCAGTTAAAGAAGGCACAACTAAAGATGATGCTGAGTCTTTAAAAGCTAAGTTAGAAGAAGCAGGTGCTACAGTAGAATTGAAGTAATTCTACTACCTTATCTCTAAGGTATTATCCTATATGTTAAGTGTCTGGCAGATGAATTTCTGCTTAGACACTTAGCCATTTAATTTAACAACATTTCTTGTCTATGACCAAAACCGCGGCAAACGGGCGTATCTCATTCAGTAAAGTACAACAGAATTTTGATTACCCCAATTTATTGGACATACAAGTCCAATCGTTCCAGGATTTCTTTCAATTAGAAACCACTCCGGATAATCGTGCTAACGAAGGGTTATATAACGTATTCCAGGAAAACTTCCCTATCACTGATGCAAGAAATATATTCTTGCTGGAGTTCCTGGATTATTTTATTGATCCGCCGAGATATTCTGAAGAAGAGTGTATTGAGAGAGGTTTGACTTACAGTGTTCCTCTTAAAGCGAAGTTGAGACTTTCCTGTAACGATGAGGAGCATATAGATTTCCAGACTATTGTTCAGGATGTATTCTTGGGGAATATCCCGTATATGACCAACAAAGGTACATTCATTGTCAATGGTGCTGAACGTGTTGTTGTATCACAATTACACCGTTCTCCTGGTGTATTCTTCGGGTTAAGCTACCACCCTAACGGTACTAAAATTTTCTCTGCGAGAGTAATTCCTTTCAAAGGTGCTTGGATGGAATTTGCTACTGACATCAATAATGTCATGTACGCATACATCGACAGAAAGAAAAAATTCCCTGTTACTACATTGCTCAGAGCGATTGGTTATGATTCTGACCGCCAGATCCTGGAGCTTTTTGATCTTGCTGATCAGGTAGAAGTTTCTAAAAAGAATCTGGAAAAATGTGTCGGAAGAAAGCTGGCGGCACGTGTATTGAAAACATGGAATGAAGACTTCGTAGATGAGGATACCGGTGAGGTAGTTTCTATCGAGAGAAATGAAATCCTTGTAGAAAGAGACACTTACCTGGATGAAGATTATATTGAGCTGATCCTCGAAAGCGGAATCAAATCTATCATTCTTCAAAAAGAAACTTCTGAAGAAGATTATTCGATCATCTTCAACACACTTCAAAAAGATACTTCTAACTCAGAGTTGGAAGCTCTTCAAACTATCTATCGTCAGTTGAGAGGTTCAGACCCGCCTGATGAAGATACAGCAAGAGGTATCATTGAAAAATTATTCTTCTCAGATAAGAGATATGACCTTGGGGAAGTAGGTAGATACAAAATCAACCGTAAGCTTGAGTTAAATATCCCTGATACTGATAAAGTATTGACTAAAGATGATATCGTTGCTATCGTTAAGTACTTGATCCGCTTAGTCAACCAAAAAGCGGAAATTGATGATATCGATCACTTGAGCAACAGAAGGGTGAGAACAGTAGGCGAACAGCTTTATGCTCAGTTCGGCGTGGGACTTGCACGGATGGCTCGTACGATCAGAGAACGTATGAACGTTAGAGATAATGAAGTATTTACTCCTATTGACCTGATCAATGCGAGAACATTATCTTCTGTCATCAATTCATTCTTTGGAACCAGCCAGTTATCTCAGTTCCTGGATCAGACTAACCCATTGTCAGAGATTACTCACAAAAGAAGAATTTCTGCACTAGGTCCCGGTGGTCTTTCCAGAGAGCGTGCCGGTTTCGAGGTGCGTGACGTTCACTACTCGCACTATGGTCGTCTTTGTACGATCGAAACACCTGAAGGTCCGAATATCGGTTTGATTTCTACGTTGTGTGTACACGCGAAGATCAATAAGATGGGCTTTATCGAAACTCCATACAGAGCAGTTAATAATGGTATTGTTAGCGCGTCTAATGAAGGAGTGAAATACTTGACTGCAGAGGAAGAGGATGAGAAACTAATCGCTCAGTCTAATGTGCAGTATAACGATAAAGGTGAATTTACAGAAAAGAAAATAAAATGTCGTTTACAGGGTGATTTCCCTATCATCGAGTCGGATAATGAAGATGAGATAGCGCCATTAGAATATATGGACGTAGCTCCGAATCAAATCGTGGGTGTATCAGCTTCTATGATTCCATTCCTGGAAAATGATGATGCTAACCGTGCTTTGATGGGCTCTAACATGCAACGTCAGGCTGTTCCTTTGATGAGACCTGAAGCTCCTATCGTGGGTACTGGCCTTGAAGGTAAAGTTGCTCAGGACTCCATGGTGCTGATCAATGCAGAAAGAGCCGGAACAGTTGAGTATGTAGATGCAGAAGAAATCCGTGTTCGTTATGATAGAACTGAAAATGAGAAATTGGTTTCATTTGAAGATGATGTAAAAATCTATCGTCTTACTAAGTTCAAACGTACGAATCAGGGATCATGTATCAACTTACGCCCTATTGTTAGAAAAGGAGATGTCATCCAGAAAGGTCAGATTCTTTGTGAAGGATATGCTACTCAGAATGGTGAGCTGGCTCTTGGTAGAAACCTGAAAGTGGCGTTCATGCCATGGAAAGGGTACAACTTCGAGGATGCTATCGTAATCTCTGAAAAAGTAGTAAGAGACGATCAATTTACATCTATTCATATCACTGAGTATGAGCTGGATGTAAGAGATACTAAATTGGGTGAGGAAGAATTGACAAATGATATCCCTAACGTAAGTGAAGAGGCTACCCGTCAATTAGACGAAAACGGTATCATCCGTATCGGTGCTCACTTGAAAGAGGGCGATATCATCATCGGTAAAATCACTCCAAAAGGTGAAACTGATCCGACTCCTGAAGAAAAATTATTGAGAGCTATCTTCGGTGATAAAGCTGGTGACGTGAAAGATGCTTCATACAAAGCACCTCCAAGCACCAACGCTATTGTTATCAATACAAGATTGTTCCAGAAAGCCCGTAAGGATAAAGTCAGCAAGCAAAGAGAAAAAGATGAGCTTGAAAAATTAGAGAAAGAGCATCTTAAAAATCTGGAAGCTATCAAACGTGTGCTTCTTGATAAATTGATGTTGTTGATCGGTGGTAAAGTAACTCAAGGCATTAAAAATGTTTACGGTGAAGAAATTATCCCGAAAGGAACAAAATTCTCTGAAAGAGTATTGACTTCTATCAATTTTGCTGATGTAGATGCAAGAGAGTGGGTGAAAGATCAGGATGTAAATGACCTTTTAAAACGTTTGCTACATAATTACAATATCAAAGCTAACGAAGAAATCGGTCGTTACAAACGTGAGAAATTCAATGTCAGCATAGGTGATGAGCTACCATCAGGAGTCTTGAAGCTTGCTAAAGTTTATGTGGCTAAGAAACGTAAATTGAAAGTAGGTGATAAGATGGCAGGACGCCACGGTAACAAAGGTATCGTTTCCAGAATCGTAAGAGAGGAAGATATGCCTTTCACTGAAGACGGAACACCTGTTGATATCGTATTGAACCCATTGGGTGTACCTTCCCGTATGAACATCGGTCAGATTTATGAGACTGTTCTCGGATGGGCTGGTAAAGAATTGGGTGTGAAGTTCGCAACTCCGATTTTTGATGGTGCTACTGTGGAAGAAATCGACAATTATGTAACGAATGCAGGGTTACCGAAATTCGGTCACACTTACTTGTATGATGGAGAGACCGGCGAGCGTTTCCACCAGAAAACAACAGTGGGTGTTATCTACATGTTGAAACTATCTCACATGATTGATGACAAAATGCATGCGCGTTCTATCGGTCCATACTCATTGATTACTCAGCAGCCATTAGGCGGTAAAGCTCAGTTCGGTGGTCAGCGTTTGGGTGAGATGGAGGTTTGGGCTCTTGAAGCTTACGGTGCATCTAACATCCTGCAAGAGTTATTGACAGTGAAATCTGATGATATCTTCGGTAGAGCAAAAGCTTATGAAGCAATTGTGAAAGGAGACAATTTACCGGAACCAAGCATCCCTGAGTCATTCAACGTATTAGTACATGAGCTTAGAGGTTTGGCGCTTGATCTTGACTTCGAATAAATTCTTAACGGCTAAAAAAATTGCATATGCCTTTTAAAAAGGATATTAAAATAAAAAGTGATTTTAAATCAATCACTATCAAACTAGCCTCTCCGGATAACATCTTAGAGCGTTCTTTCGGTGAAGTGAAAAAACCTGAAACCATCAACTACAGGACTTATAAGCCTGAGATGGAAGGTCTTTTCTGTGAGCGTATCTTCGGTCCTACCAAAGATTACGAATGCTACTGTGGTAAATACAAAAGAATCCGTTATAAAGGAATCGTTTGTGACCGTTGTGGTGTAGAAGTAACAGAGAAGAAAGTACGTCGTGAAAGAATGGGGCATATCAAGCTGGTAGTTCCTATCGTTCACATCTGGTACTTCAAATCACTTCCTAATAAGATAGGTTACATGTTGGGACTTTCTTCTAAAAACATGGAGACTATCGTTTATTATGAGCGTTTTGTAGTTATTCAACCAGGTGTTTTGGCGGATGGCTTACAAGTAGGTAATGAAGTAAAAGTTCATAGCTATTTGGATCTTTTGACAGAGGAAGAATATCTGGATATCCTGGATAACCTGCCTGCAGGCAACCAGCATCTGGATGATTCAGATCCGAATAAATTCATCGCTAAAATGGGTGGTGAAGCTGTTAAAGATCTATTAGCAAGACTGGATCTGGATTCATTGGCAGCTTCGTTGAGACACAAAGCTTCTACGGAAACTTCTCAGCAAAGAAAATCTGAAGCACTAAAACGTTTGAGCGTTGTAGAAGCATTCAGAGATGCTAATACTCATACTGAAAACAGACCCGAGTGGACTGTCGTACAATACCTTCCGGTAATTCCACCGGAGCTGCGTCCGTTAGTTCCTTTGGATGGAGGTAGATTTGCTTCTTCTGACTTGAATGACTTGTACAGAAGAGTTATCATCAGAAACAATCGTCTGAAAAGATTGATTGAGATCAAAGCTCCTGAGGTCATCTTACGTAATGAGAAGAGAATGCTTCAGGAAGCAGTAGACTCATTGTTCGATAACTCCAGAAAAACAAATGCTGTTAAAGCTGAAGGTGGTCGTGCATTGAAATCTCTTTCTGATGTATTGAAAGGTAAGCAAGGACGTTTCCGTCAGAACTTATTGGGTAAGCGTGTTGACTATTCTGGTCGTTCGGTAATTGTTGTAGGTCCTGAATTAAAGCTGCATGAGTGTGGTTTGCCAAAAGATATGGCAGCGGAACTTTTCAAACCGTTTATCATCAGAAAGCTGATTGAAAGAGGTATCGTTAAAACTGTAAAATCAGCTAAGAAACTAGTAGATAAAAAAGAAGCAGTTATCTGGGATATCCTTGAAAACGTGATGAAAGGTCATCCGGTAATGTTGAATCGTGCCCCGACTCTTCACAGATTGTCTATGCAGGCATTCCAGCCTAAGATGATCGAAGGTAAGGCAATCCAGCTGCACCCGTTAGTATGTTCTGCATTCAACGCGGACTTTGACGGTGACCAGATGGCAGTTCACGTACCTTTGAGCAACGCGTCAGTATTGGAAGCTCAATTATTGATGCTGGCTTCTCATAATATCCTGAATCCACAAAATGGTACTCCGGTGACTATTCCTTCCCAGGACATGGTATTAGGTCTTTACTATATCACAAAAGGTAAAAGAACTAATGACAAGGAAACCATCAAAGGAGAAGGGTTGGCATTCTATTCATCAGAAGAAGCTATCATCGCTTACAATGAAAGAAGAGCAGATCTTCATGCATGGGTAAAATGTAAAGTAAATGTTCGTGAAAACGGACAGATAGTCAATAAGCTGATTGAAACTACTGTGGGTCGTTTGATCTTCAATGAAGTAGTACCTGAGAAAGTAGGATACGTTAATCAGCTATTGACTAAGAAAAGTTTGAAAAACGTTATTGGTGATGTATTGACGCTGACAGATAACCCGACAACTGTGAAATTCCTGGATGATATCAAGGATATCGGTTTCCGTTGGGCATTCAAAGGTGGTCTTTCATTCAATATCGATGACCTGATCATTCCGGATGTGAAGCCGGAATTACTAAGCAATGCTCAGGAAGAAGTAGATGAGGTGACTATGAACTATAACATGGGTCTTATCACTAACAATGAGCGTTACAACCAGGTGATTGATATCTGGACACGTGTGGATACGAGAATTACAGAAACGCTGATGAGAGAAATTTCTTCTGATAAGCAAGGTTTCAACTCAGTATACATGATGCTGGATTCAGGAGCAAGGGGTTCCAAGCAACAGATCAAGCAGCTTGCAGGTATCAGGGGATTGATGGCTAAGCCACGTAAATCCGGTTCTACAGGCGGTGAGATCATTGAAAACCCGATCTTATCCAACTTCAAGGATGGTCTTTCCGTATTGGAATACTTCATCTCTACACACGGTGCGCGTAAGGGTCTTGCGGATACGGCTTTGAAAACGGCTGACGCGGGTTACCTTACACGTCGTCTGGTAGATGTAGCTCAGGATGTGGTGATCACTGACGAAGATTGTGGCACATTAAGAGGTTTGACAGTTTCTGCATTAAAAGATAATGAGGAAGAGGTAGAGCCGTTATTCGACAGAATCGTTGGTCGTACGTCATTGAATGATATCTATCACCCGATCACTAATGAGCTGATCATTGAGGCAGGTGAAATGATTGATGAAGCAAAAGGTCAGATTATAGAAGAATCTCCTATTGACTCAGTAGAAATCAGATCAGTATTGACTTGTGAGAAACGCAGAGGTGTTTGTGTGAAATGCTACGGTCGTAACCTGGCTACAAACAGAACCGCTGAGTTGGGTGATGCAGTAGGTATCATCTCTGCACAGTCTATCGGTGAGCCTGGTACACAGTTGACACTACGTACTTTCCACACGGGTGGTACAGCATCCAGTATCGCTGCAGGTTCTCAGTTAGTAGCTAAATTTGACGGTAAAATAGAGTTTGACAGTGTAAAAACTGCTAAACAGGAAGGTGATGACGGCGAAGTAAGAAAAGTCGTGATCGGACGTACTGGTGAGTTTAGAATTATTGACAAGGATAGCGGTAAGGTCTTGATGACCAATAATATCCCTTATGGTGCTATTTTGTCTGTAAAAGATAACCAAAACGTCAAAAAAGGTGATATTATCTGTAACTGGGATCCATATAATGCGGTGATCATCTCTGAGTACAAAGGTACAATCAAATATGACAACGTAATTGAAGGTATCACATACCGCGAAGAGGTAGATGAGCAAACAGGTCACAGAGAGAAAGTAACTATCGAGTCGAGAGATAAGAAAAAAACACCTTCGATTCTTGTGACAGATGCTTCAGGAAAAGATATCTATAGTTATTCTATTCCGGTTGGTTCTCACATTTCAGTGAATGACAATCAGGATATCCAACCTGGACAAATCATCGCTAAGATTCCTCGTACACTATCTAAAGTACGTGACATCACGGGAGGTCTTCCGAGAGTTACTGAGTTGTTTGAGGCTCGTAACCCTTCAAACCCTGCTAAAGTTTCTGAAATTGACGGTGTTGTATCTTTCGGTAAAATCAAAAGAGGTAACCGTGAGATTGCAGTAGAAGGTAAAGATGGAACAATCAGAAAATACTTAGTGCCATTGACTAAACATATCCTTGTTCAGGATGGGGACTTTGTAAAAGCGGGTATGCCATTGTCCGATGGATCTATTACTCCTACAGACATTCTGGATATCAAAGGTCCTTTTGCGTTGCAAGAGTACCTGGTAAATGAAATTCAGGAGGTTTATCGTTTGCAAGGTGTGAAAATCAATGATAAGCATATCGAAACAATTGTTCGTCAAATGTTGAGAGACGTATTCATTGAGGATCCGGGAGATACAAGATTCCTAGAGAAAACTTCTGTAGATAAGTTTGAATTCATTGAGCAAAATGACTGGATCTACGATAAAAAAGTAGTGACAGATGCCGGTGATTCGGAGATATTGAAAGCTGGTGATATCGTGACGCTTCGTCAGATCAGAGAAGAAAACTCTTATCTGAAGAGAAATGATAAAACGTTGGTTCAGCACAGAGATGCATTGCCTGCAACCTCCAGGCCATTGCTACAAGGTATCACAAGATCTTCATTATCTACAAGCAGCTGGATTTCTGCGGCTTCCTTCCAGGAAACGACTAAAGTCTTGAACCATGCAGCTATTTCTGCATCTAAAGACTTCATGCTTGGATTGAAAGAAAATGTGATCGTTGGTCACAGAATTCCTGCAGGTACCGGTGTGAGAGAATTTGAAGAAATCTCAGTAGGCTCTAAAAAAGAGATGAGTGCTTTATCTTCCAAACTTCATCACGATATTGATTAATCTCAATTAATTGGATATATCAGAGCGGCCTTAGTAATAAGGTCGCTTTTCTTTTTATATTAGAGATTTAATTTTTAGAACATGGAGAAAAATAATAATCAGATCAATATTGAGCTGCCGGAGGATATCGCAGAAGGAGAATACAGCAACCTGGCTATTATTACACATTCTAATCAGGAATTTATTCTGGATTTTGTAAGAATGGCACCCGGAACTCCAAAAGCTAAAGTAAAGTCGAGAATCATTCTGACTCCGCAGCATGCTAAGAGATTTATGAGAGCTTTGGCAGAGAATGTGAGAAAATATGAGCAGGCGCATGGAGATATTCAGGATCAGGAAGCTCCTACGATGCCCATTCAATTTGGAGGGCCAACTACTAAAGCGTAAGATAATATGGCAATTGGAGATGTTATAAAGCAGAAAAAATTTCCCAATGTTTATGTCAAAACAGAGATAAACATGCTTTACACTGCCAGTTGGATAGAAAATCACAACAATAAGTTCTTTAAGCCTTTTGATATTTCTATGCAACAGTACAATGTACTGAGGATTTTAAGAGGCCAGTATCCGGATCCTGTCATGTTAAGTCTGATCACGGATCGTATGATCGACAGAATGTCGAATGCTACCAGATTAGTAGAGAAATTACGCCTGAAAGGACTTGTCTCCCGTGAATTAAATGCTGAGAACAGAAGACAGGTGGATATTTTGATAACAGAGGAAGGGTTACAGCTGCTAAAAGAAATAGATGCTGTATTCGTACAGTTAGAAGAAAAATACAGGAGATTGACAGAAGAGGAAGCTGAAACATTGAATAATCTTCTGGATAAAATGCGCGGAAATGATGAAGAATAAAAACTAAAAGGATCCAATGATGAAATTCAAATACCTTATCCCATTATTGACCTGGTTAATTCCTACAGTAGTTATTTCTTTGGTGATGTTTAAGTTGGACGCTCCGCTCACTGAAGCTCAAAACTATGGGTTTATAGCGCTGCTGGTTTCTGCCTGTATCACTTATTACACAGGAATTAAGTTGACTTTAAACGATAAAGAGAAAAAGTAGGTTAAATTTCTTTCAGCAGCTTTAGAAACTCTTGGGCTTCTTCCATTGTATTTTTTACACCTAAGCTGATTCTTATAGTGTGGTGAGCCTGTTCAGGAGTATATCCGTTTGCCAGCAATACATGCGAGGGTTTGGGATCTGCGCTGCTGCAGGCTGAACCTGTAGAGATGCCCGCACGATGCTGGATTTTTTTGATGACAGTTTCGGCTTTGATGTGATGTAACTGTACATTGATAGTATTCGGTAACCTTTCCACGTCTTTTGCATGAATATCAGCGAAATTATCTTTAACAATTTCATCTTCTATATAATTTCTGACAGGTAAAATTTTCCTTTCATAATCAAATATAAATTCAGTAGCCAGTTCTGACGCTTTTCCTAATCCCACAATTCCCGGGACATTTAAAGTGCCGGAACGATTGCCTCTTTCGTGCCCCCCCCCGTGAAATAAAGGATCGATTGTGACTCTGGGATTTCTGCGTCTGAGGTACAATGCACCAACTCCTTTGGGCCCATAAAACTTATGTGCACTTAATGCAAGTACATCAATTCCCATTTGTTGTACATCTACTTTAATTTTTCCCACTGCTTGAGTTGCATCACAAATCAGCATGGATTTTTTTTCGTGGACGATATCTGCAACCTTTTGAATAGGTTGAATAACACCGGTTTCATTATTGGCCAGCATAGCAATAACAGCTACCGTATCCGGACGGATAGAAGATTGAAGTTCTTCCAGATCAATCATACCGTTTTTGTCAACGCTCAGATAGGTAATTTCTGCCCCCTGAGTGACGATCCATTTCAGCGTATCTAAGACAGCTCTGTGCTCAGTCGGCAAGGTGACAAAATGTTTTCCTTTGATTTGATATCGCCAGAAAACCCCTTTGATTGCAGTATTTAAAGCTTCTGTTGCTCCTGAGGTAAAAGATATTTCCTGAGAGGTGCAGTTAATAAGATGAGCTACGTGTTCTCTGGCTGCATCTACTGCATGTTTCGATCTTAAGCCCAATCCGTAAGTAATACTGGCTGGATTCCCGAAGTTTTCACTGAAAAAAGGCAATATGGTTTCCAATACTCTTGCATCTACAGGAGTTGTTGCATTATGGTCAAAATAGATGAAAGGGGATGTATTGGATAGCATAACAGATGAAAGGAGAAATATAAACCAGGCTAATGTTTAGGTTCTTTTTTCTTATGGGAAGTTGTTCGTTTGCTCTTTTTTACTTTCTGTTCAGCAAGCCGCTGAAGTTTACGCTGTCTGATAAACTCACTCATTTCCTCCTGCTCTTCTACTGTTAAAGGTCGGCTTTGAATAATAAAATCGATACCTTCCGGTTCTCTTATAATTCCCATGATTTTACTCTTTAAAATATTTTCCAACTAATATTTTTGCGGGTTCTGTTTCTATAAACATTCTTTGGTCTTTAAAATGATAAGCACCAAGTGTTTGTTCATAGTGCTTTATCAGCTTTGATTTAGCAAGAAAAGCAACATAGCCTTCAAACCCTCTTTGAAAAGATACTTTACAGGCATAGGCAACAAGGTTTCCGGCTACACCTTCATATAATTTATCTTTACCGATATTGAAAGGAGCGCTTTCCAATAAGTTGATGTAAATATGATCACGCATAATGCTGATACTTAAAAGACCCTGTACAATATTAGTATTGTTGACAATGGTTAGCTTGTAAACTTCTTTTTGAATATCCTGAAACTCATTTTTCCAATTAAAATTCCAGCCTCGTTTCAAACTAACGCTACTTAAGTCACTCTTAGCCAGATTAGAAATTTCGGTTTGAAAACTATCTCCCGAAATGACATTTATAATTGAATTTGTCAACTTATCAATTATAAAATCCAATTCTGCTTGCTGAGATTTTTTCATTTATTACAATCTACGAAATTTTTGTCTAAAACTCATGCCCGGACTGGTTGGAGCTGAGCTAGGCTCAGAGCAGGGAATCTGTATTTTAAGATTTTTGACATTTCAATTTGGTAATATTCCCGTTTTAATGAGGTATTTTGCAATACCATGAAACAGATTGATCATATCGGCATTGCTGTTAACAATACAGAAGAAGGAATACAGTTGTTTAATGCTATTCTGGGACAGGAACCTTTTCATAAGGAAGAGATTCCCGGCCAGAAGCTGATAGCTACTTTTTATAAAATCGGACCAACGAAAATCGAATTGCTGGAGCCTACTTCTCCTGATAGTGCGGTCGGCAAGTTCCTTGCTTCCAAAGGGCCGGGAGTACATCATGTCGCCTTTGAAGTAGAAGATATTCTTGTCGAAATGGATAGAATGAAAGCCGAAGGATTTAAACCTTTGACAGAGTCTCCGTATCAGGGAGCATTGGGGAAATTAGTATGTTTCTTTCACCCGAAAACTACTGGCGGCACCTTGATAGAGCTATGTCAAAAGCAATAAAACAAGCATGTAGCCAACAGCAATCAGCAAAATGATCGTCTGTGGTTTGTAGATTGCAGATATTAAGGTCTCGCATAGACTTCCCTTCTCAAGTCCATATAACTCCAGTCAATAAAAAGCTTTCCTTCAGTGATACGAATGATTGCCGGATATCCGTCCTTCAATTTGATCATGGTGCCTAATTCCTTACTTTCAAGCGTATAGTTCCCTTGCTGCTCTACTTTGCTGCCATTATAAATGGTGTAGATAGATTTTTTAGTATTAAAATGAATGGACTTATTTCCTCCGTAGGTTGTTTTTGAGTTTCTTCCGCAACATACTTCATGATCAATTTTCCATTTTCCTTTGATAGCTGAGGAAAGTTCGTCTGAATTCCGGACATCTTTAGCTGATTTGCAGTGTAAGGAAAATAATCCCAGAAGAAAGATTATTATGAAATTGAATTTTCTCATTTTGAAGCTTTTGTGCAAGTTAGTAATTTTATGAAATGTCAGAGTTAGTAAAAACAAGGATTGATAAGTGGCTGTGGGCGACAAGATGGTTCAAAACCAGAACGATGGCTACAGATGCCTGTAGTTCAGGAAAAGTAAAAGTGGACGGACAAAATGTAAAAGCTTCTTTTCAGGTACTGGTAGGCCAGACGATCATTTTTCAAAAGACAGGCATCCGATACACTGTGAAGGTGGAGAAAATTATTGAAAAAAGAGTAGGCGCTCCCCAGGCACAGGAATGTTATACAGATTTGACTCCACCGGAAGACAAAGAAAGATTTTCTTCAGCCTTCAGATTGAACTTTGAGGTAAGAGATAAAGGAATCGGGCGTCCTACTAAAAAAGATCGCAGAGACATAGATCGTTTTAAGGATGAGCTGGATGACGATGAGTAGAACACTGTCTATTAAGTATTTATAACAATATTATCTCCCCGATTTATCTCATCTTTGCTTTTTAAACCACATTTATAATTATAACCGGTATTATGATTAAGTATGTTTTTCTGGTATTATCTGTATTAGCTGTTGAGCATTCCTTTGCAAAGTCTAAGAAAAAGAAAAGTGATTCAGAACCTGTAACTACAGCGCCTGCTAAAGAGGACAAAAAAAGCCCTTATAAATCTATTAAAGAAGTTACTGAAAAGCTTGTCAAATCTGCAGGTTTGTTTCCTATGTATCAGGATTCTGTTACAGGGAAAACTTATATAGAAGTAACAGAACGACAATTTGGAAAGGAGTTTATCTATTTCATGTATGTATTGGATGGAGTGATAGATGCAGGGTATTTTCGTGGAGCATACAGGGATAATGCTGTGCTGAGCTTCAAAAAAGTGTATGACAAAATCGAAATAAAAGCAATAAATACAGACTTCTATTTTGATCCGCAATCTGAAATCAGTAAAGCTGCTGATGCAAATATCAATCAACCGATTTTAGCAGCAGAAAAAATTCAGGCGATGACGACAGATACACTGGATACTTTAGGAAATACTATTGTAAGATATCTGATTGAAGCTGATGCCATCTTTCTAACAGAAACATTGAGCCAGATCAAGCCTACCAGAAACCCCAATGCTCCGGCAACAGCATTTTCATTGGGAAACTTATCTGCGAAAAAGACAAAGTATCTGAGACTGAAAAATTATCCTGCCAATACTGACGTGGAAGTAGAATACGTTTACGATAACTCTGCTCCTGTGAATGGCGGTAGCCAGTCAGTGACAGATGCCAGAAATATATCTGTAAAAGTAAGACATACGCTGGTAGAGATGCCTGAAAATCAATATCAGCCTAGATATGATGATCCAAGAGTAGGCTATTTTTTAAATGAAGTTACTGATCTTACGTCTACAGGCTATACTCCATACAAGGATAAGATCAACAGATGGTATTTAGTGAAAAAGGATACCAATGCTGCAATTTCAGAACCCGTAGAGCCAATTGTTTTCTGGATTGAAAATACAACTCCGTCAGCATTGAGACCAATTATAAAAGATGCCGTAGAAAGGTGGAATATCGCTTTCGAACAAGCTGGGTTTAAAAATGCGGTGGTATGTAATATTCAGCCGGATACAGCGGATTGGGATGCAGGAGATATCAGATACAATGTCATCAGATGGACATCTTCTCCTAACCCTCCTTTCGGTGGATACGGACCAAGCTTCAAAAATCCGCGAACAGGACAGATCATCGGGGCAGATATCATGCTGGAGTGGATTTATTTGTCCAATCGTATCAAGCTTGAAAAATTGTTTGATGTAGCAGGACTGTCTATGGAACAGGAGCATCAGGAAATAGATGGAAAACATCATTTCTGCTCGGCAGGACTACACCACAGCGAGAATTTATCCTTTGGCCAGACGATCATGGAAACGTATAATTTTGATCAGATTCAGAAAGATACATTCCTGACCCAATGTCTGATGGAGCTGGTATTGCACGAAGTCGGACATACCTTGGGTCTGAACCACAATTTTGCCGGAAGCTATTATGCATCTAACGCTCAATGGCAGGATAAAGCTTTTGGAGAGAAATATGGTTTGTCCAGTTCTGTCATGGATTATAATATTGCGAACATTTCTCCTGACACGTCTCATCAGGGGCTCTATTTCTCCATCGTGCCGGGCTTGTATGACAGATGGGCTATTCGTTATGGATATACCACATATAATAATGCTGAAGAAGAAAGGGCCGGGTTACAGGAAATACTATCTGAATCAAACAAAAGAGAAAATCTCTTCTTTAATGATGCTGATGATATGAGAAATCCGGGGAAAGGTGCTGATCCGAGAGCAATGTTGCATGATATGACCAGTGATCCTATCACTTATGCAATAGAGCAGATCAGAATGAACAATAATACATTCCGGAAAATAAAAACAAAATATGCCAGAGACAATCAATCTTATCAGGCTTTGAGAAGTGCATATATTACATTGTCCTCGAGAAATGCCTCCAATTTTACGGTTTTGAGCAGATGGATCGGAGGTGTGTTTGTCAATAGAAGCTTTGTTGGACAGGACACTGTAGCTCCTTTTGTGAATGTAGCTTTGGCTGATCAAAAAAGAGCTATGGCAGCATTGGCACAATATGCATTTGCTCCTAAGGCATTTGATTATGAAAGCGAGCTATATAATTATCTGCAGGCACAGAGAAGGGGATATGGTTTTTATGCTGAAGGGGAACTACCTAAAATACATTCCAGAATTCTGAATGTTCAGTCGCAAATTTTGAAACAGCTTCTGCATGTAAATACTTTGGATAAGGTAGTAGATACAAGATTATATGGCAACCAATACGATGTAAATGCTGTATTGGCTGATTTGACAGATGCTGTAGTAAAAGAGGATATTTCCGGAAGCATCAATACATTAAGACAGCAACTACAGATTGAGTATGTGAAGCAATTGCTGGAGATTGTGAAAACGACCAGATATTCAAATGTGTCTAAATCTGCAGCATATTTTGAAGTTCAGAAAATCAAAAGAATGGCTTCAAACACAGGAGGCGATAATTCTTCTAAAGCACACAAGCAGTATATAGTTTACCTGATTGATGATGCATTGGAAGCAAAATGATAAGTTATCAATGTCGTTTAGTTAAGGCATCTTATGGAAGTGAGATGCTTACAGCATGACATTTTCTATATAAAATGGATTGATTTATGTCATTCTGGAAGAATCTAAAAGAAATCCATTTTATTAACTAAACGACATTGATTAAGATATATTCAGTCTAACCGTCAATACTATTCAGCGTTGGCGGTTTCTTTATTATCCCATTGCTCTATACGGATCATCCAGGCTATGGCAAAAAACCATAAAGGCGCCAATTTGTTTGCTTCCAGTAAGTCACTGAAAAGATTATTCAGCCAAAAGCTCGCACCGCATAAAATACAAGCCAGATACAGATTCCTGTGCAAAGGATTCCTGAGCAGATGATATTTTTTTTCACCGTAGATAAAAAATATTCCCACCAGACAAACAATAATAAGGAAGCCTACCAGTCCCTGCTCTGCCAGTACATAAATAAAATAATTATGTACAGTAGATCTTTCCTCATTGTCACTGATATAAGTCTCAAAATCGATAGAAGTATAAGGCTTATACTGATCTACAAAAGTGTTGGGACCAATACCCATGACAGGGTTTTCACTGAATAATCTGAAAGCCGCAATCCATCTGTGGAATCTTTCCATAGTAGACATATCTTTCCCTTCGAATGTGGCAGAAAGATGGTCCCCTAACTCATCATGATAGATCGTACTTTCATAATTGGGAGCATAATCCAGATATCTGTAATCCTGAGAAAGGTAACCAAAGAAGGCAATCCCGGCAATAATTCCCAACGGATATAAGAATCTCAGTAATCTATACCTGACACAAAACCATACTCCCAGCATTACAGGCAGTGCGAGCCATGCTCCCCGGGTATACGAAAAGTAAATGCCGGTCAATAATAGAATTATGGTCAAATCTATCATCAGTCTTTGTATAGATTGTTTTTTAGTCAACGGTCTTAATACAAATACAAATGGAAATATCATCACCATGAATACTCCATAAATTACATGATTTCTGTATAATGGATTACATGCAGCTCCTATTGCATCAAATGTAAAACCTTCCAGACCATGCTCTATGTTGACAATAAACACTGTGATGGCGATAGTGATTGTCAGTATCCAGAGAGAGTTGATGAGTTTTTTTCTGGTATTGATAATCCAGTAAGTTGTAATCATACTACCGATAATATACCACGATTTTGAAAGAGCATATTTCAGACTGAATACAAGATTACTGGAAGATAGTATACAGCAGTACACCCAGATGAGGTGCAGCAGTAATGTAATGAATACCGGATGGCGGATGATTTTTTTCGTTTCAACCGGATTGCTGATAAACCAAAATGTTCCAAGCAGCGATAATCCGATAAGAATAGGTTCTGAAGGCAAATCCAGTCCGAATGAGCCGAATTCAAACTCCATGGAGAATGGTAAAATAGCAATGAAAATAAAGTAGAGCCAGGCGGGTTTTATTGTAAATACAAGTGCTGTTATGCCTGCAACAGGGATGATAGCAAGAAAATATTCTTTCATCCATATTGCTATGCACATACCAACAAGCAATACAGCTCCTGAAGTATAGAAAAATGCTAGAGCATGTTTATGCGTCCACTGATTCTTTAGAGAATTGAGCATGCTTCAATAATTCTATAAGGATAATAGTCACAGTAGCTGCTATAAATGCGCCGATTGCACAGCTTAGCACAATCAGCCAGCGGACAGGTTTGATTTTCTTTTCTGCAACAGCTGCATCTTCCACCACATAAATAGAAGGATATCTTTCTGACATACTGATATTATACTGATTGGATATAGAATATAGTGTTCCCAGATAAGCGTTGAGATTTTGAAATTCCATATCCAGCATTCTTAGTTTTTCTTCACCCATCAGATTCCCGTCTTTATCATAGAAATACGTAGAAACCTTTTTCATCTTGTTCAGGCTATCTGCCAATACTCTTAGTTCCCGGCCTTTCCATTCAGCTTCATTGCTCAATACTTCGTATGTGGTTTTTTTGTTTTCAGATAGAATCCCTCTGTATACTTTGTCTATGTACGACACAGCCGTTTTTACCATGACTGCGGCTTTGACCGGGTCAGTGTCTAAAATCTGGAGCTCAACCGCTCCCAGATCATTTCTGATAGCCTTATAGTTGCTTTTAAACTGTCTGCTGACATAATAATATCCGGACTCTTTGATGTCATAATGCACTCTCAGCTTGAAAGAATCTACCATAAAAGAGACAAGCTCCTGGGAATTGGCAATAGATAAGAATCTGTTTACGTCATCTTTTGAACCAAAATTGTCCACAATGACATTGTTCTCACTGAAGAGAACCGTTCTGTCATTGACAGCCGGATTAGCCGGATAGAAAGTCATTTTGGATTGATAGTAAGGCTTCATAATAGCAGGGTGAGTAACCACGATACTGAGCAAAATGGCTATGCCACAGAATATTAAGATGTGTTTCCACCATTTTATCCAATATTGTATAAGATCTAACATGAAGCTTTTATTCAATGATCTGCTAAATTAGAAAAATTCAATTTCTAACGGTAAAATACTCACTTGAAAATGTGGACAAATATGCCTAATGGTTTATGGGTATAGTTTGAATCGAGATATTGCGTTAAATTTGTAGCACAACTAAAAGGAAGATGTTTAAGCGAAATTTTAAAATTTTATTGACGTCAGTCACCGTCGCTTCGTTATTATTTGTTGCGTGTAAAAAAGAGAATGAACCGGATAATACGACTAAAGAATGTAAAGACAAGCCAACCGGAACAATTTTTACCGAGATTCCAAATTTAGATTTTGAAGAATGGTATACCGGCAAAAGTGCAGGATTAGGAGCAGAAACATATTATAACCCGACTACTAAAGAGTTTTGGGCAACTCCAAACAATGGCTCTGGAGATTTAGGTGTTGCGAAAGTTCCTATTACTGTTTTCAGAGTAAGCGGAGATAGTGCTTATTCCGGCAATTATGCAGTAATGATTAAAACAGGTGCCGGACAATTATTAGGTAAACCTAATGTTGTAGCTGGAACTGTGGCATCTGGTGATTTCGAGGTTTCAATTGATAATCCATTAAAGTCGTTGAAATTTGGTAAAAGATTTGAAAAAAGACCTAAAACAGTTAGCGGATATTACAGATACTTCCCGGTAGGAGGTGATAGTGCCAGTGTTTACTGCTTTGTGACAAAATTAAATAGCAAATGTGAAGTGGATACAATTGGTTTCGGAAGGCAATTGTTTTACGACCAGCAAGATGCTTATGCAAAATTTGAGTTTGACTTAACCTATAAAAATACCGAGACACCTGAAAATATAGTCATTTATTTCTCTTCCAGCGAAGCAGGAGATGAATTTAAGGGACAACCGGGGAACACTTTGTTTATTGACGATGTCAAGGTAGATTATCATTAAAATAGATAAGTATGAAAAGATTAAAAATCTTATCATTTGTTTTAGCCGGAATAGTAGCATTCCAACATGTTGATGCTAAAACAAAAAACAGCTTAAAAAGAAGCGATGCAGGAATCAGAATTGGTGCATCATTCGGAATACCGGCAGGTGCAATTCCTGAAGGGGCTTCGGGTTTGCCATTACCTGCTCCTGCTTTGGGTTTATTTTATTCTTATAAAATTACTCCGAAATGGTCTGTGCAGATAGGTGCAGAAACATATTCTATGAAAGCTAAGTTTGAAACTCCATACGAGCAGTTTGAATACATCGGTAATATTGAAAAGTATATCAATGGAAATCAGAATAGTACGAGAATTGATACAGTTTTTTTAGACAAAGCGGTAGTAGAGGGAGGAAGATTTAATAACAGATATCTTTCAGTTCCTGTTACAGCTCAGTACAATTTCAGAAAAGGCTGGTCAATGTCCTTCGGAGGATATATTGCTTACAATTTCAAAAAGGAAATGGTAGGAACTGCTACAGATATTTATTTCGGAGACAGATACAATCCGGATTTTTCATTAAAGGTTTCGGGAACAATGCCTTTTGATGAAAGTGAAAGAATCAAAGACTGGGATTTCGGCCTGAATGTAGGAGGTAACTATGAGTTAAAATCCGGAATCAATTTCGATGTAAGAGTAAATGCAGGATTGACAGACTTCTTCGTAAAGGAATTTACAGCTCCGCCAAGTGCGTATCACAATGTTGTTATACAGACAACTGTAGGATACAGAATCGGCGGGTCGAGAAGAATATAAGCATTCTTTAGCTTTGATAATATGCCCCGGTCTTTGAAGAGATTCGGGGCTTTTTATTTAAAAGCATAACCTTTCTTTTTGTCAGTAGAAAAGAATTTAACCGGTGTCTTGTATAAAAGTGTAAAGATTCCTGTAAAAAAGAGCAATTGCCCAGTAAAATAAGGGGTTTTCATATACTATCATTCTTGATTAGCCGTTTATGGGTATAGCATGAGTAAAGAAGTTAAGTTAATTTTAAGTAGTTTAAAAGAAGGAAGAATGTTGAAGACTTACACAAGAATCTTAGGATTAGTAGCGTTGTTATGTTTTGTAATCGCATGTGGCAAAGATGAACCGGACCCGGAGCCCCCAATCGATGAAAGCAATTGTAACGAAATCAGGACAAATGGAATTTTTAATTTAGTACCGAATCTGGATTTTGAATCCTGGTCTTTACCTAAGGGAGCTAAATATATTGAGCCTGACCCGCATTGCTTCTGGGCTACACCCAACCGGGGATCACTATCTATAGGAGAGACAGTAGTAGTACCTCAGACTGTTTTCAGAGTAAGCGGAGATAGTGTACATTCCGGTAAATATGCAGTCATGATGAAAACCGAGATGGGAAAGCTGTTAGGTAAAGATCAGCTGATAACTGGTTCAATCACCTCCGGAGATTTTAGTGTAAATATTTCTGATCCGTTAAACTCATTAAAACCCGGGAAGAGATTTAATAAAAGACCTAAAACGGTTTCTGGTTATTATATGTTTTATCAGGTATTAGGAGATAGTAGCGTAGTAGAATGTTACGTGACTAAAAATATTAGTGGTAACCAGGTTGATACATTAGGAAGAGGAAGAGTTCTTTTCAAAGAACCTCAGAATCACTATACACAGTTTTCTTTTGATCTTATATATACAAGTGAGGACACACCGGATAATATTGTTATTTTCTTTGCATCCAGTGAAGATGGAGATTCATTTAAAGGACAGCCGGGAAATACTTTGTTTATAGATAATGTGAAAGTGGATTACCACGAGTAGCTGTTTTAGTTAGGATCTGGGTTCAGATATTCAATAGAGCGTTAGTTGAGGCTGTCAGAAATGACAGCCTTTTTCTTTGTAAGATTTATATTTGCAGATATGATAGCATTGAAAAATAACCGAAAGAGAGCTAAGGCAGCTATCATTTTACTGGCAGTCTCTATCGTTTTTGAAGTGATATTATTTTCCGCAAGATATTATCAATATGGATATCTATCCAATTCTATAATAGATAGTACAATAGAGGCGTATGTTCTGCTTATTCAATTAATCACTTTACTCATCAGCATTTTCGCAGGAATTTTCTTTTTAAGATGGTTCCGCAGAGCTTCACATAACCTTCATCTGCTGACTGATCAGCTCAATCTTCAGAAAAATGGACAATCATTTGCTGGTGGATGCCGTATTTAAATTTTTTCAGGCCATATCAGATTATGAAGGAGATATTTATTGAAACTAAGAATATCTTAAAAATCAGAGGAATAGAATCCGAAGGAAGTTTAAATATGACCCGTTATCTTTGGATCTGGTGGATTCTTTGGATAACCGGCCAAATTGCAGCATATCTGTTGAATAATTACGCACAAATAGCCTCCACTCAAACTGATATATTAACCAGCCTACGTTTACAAATAATGACAGGCGGGATAATCATCTTATTTGAAGTACTTACAATAATGGTAATCAGAGATTATTCATATATGGAATCCCTTATGAAAAAAACGGAAATCTCCGGAAAATAAAAAGCCAGCAAAATTTGCTGGCTTGTATATATCTTTTGAAAAAGAGATTATCTCTCAGAGATTGGTACATATGGTCTTAAAGTAGCACCGGTATAAACCTGGCGCGGGCGACCGATAGGCTCTTTGCGATCTCTCATTTCTTTCCAGTGAGAAACCCATCCCGGTACGCGACCTAATGCAAACAGCACTGTAAACATTTCAGTAGGGAACCCGATAGCTTTGTAGATGATACCAGAGTAGAAGTCTACATTCGGATATAAATTACGTGCTACGAAATATTCATCTGTCAGTGCGATCTCTTCCAGTTTTTTAGCAATTTCCAGAGTTTCATCTTTTACACCCAATGCATTTAATACATTGTCACAAGCTACTTTGATGATTTTTGCTCTCGGGTCAAAGTTTTTGTACACTCTGTGACCAAAACCCATCAATCTGAATGGATCGTTTTTATCTTTTGCTTTAGCTACATACTTGTCGATATCACAACCGTCAGCTTTGATCGCTTCAAGCATTTCTAGAACACTTTGATTTGCTCCTCCGTGCAATGGGCCCCAAAGTGCAGTAATACCACCTGTGACAGAAGCGAAAATATTTGCATGAGATGAACCTACGATCCTTACAGTAGAAGTAGAACAGTTTTGTTCGTGATCTGCGTGTAGAATCAAAAGCTTGTCCATTGCATCTACTACAACTTCATTTGGCTCTTCACCAAATGCCATTGTCAGAAAATCATGCACAAATCCTTTTCCAGATGGCTCTATAAAGTCTTTTCCTAAAAAGTTTCTTTGAATGTTTGCTGCAACCGGACCAAAATTTCCAATGATAGTGTTAATATTTTCATCCGTTACTGCTGCAGTATTTCCTTCGTAAAAGCTTGAAAGTAAGCATATACCAGCCGCCAATTGTGACATAGGATGTGATTGGGCCGGGAATGATTTTTGCAATTCTGCGAAGCCTGCAGGCAGGCTGGATTTTGCAGATAAAGAAGCTTCAAATGCAGCAAGCTGGTCTGCTGTTGGAAGCTCTCCATATAATAATAAGTAAGATACTTCTGTAAAGCTTGCTTTTTCAGCAAGATCAGCGATATCATATCCGCGGTAGCGTAAGATACCTTCTTCTCCGTCTAAAAATGTAATGGCACTGCTGGTGGCACCTGTGTTTTTGTAACCTGTATCCAGAGTGATATAGCCTGATTCATCTCTTAATTTCGCTATATCTAATGCTTTTTCATTTTCGGTGCCTACTACAACCGGTAGTTGGATTTCTTTTCCATCAAGTTGTATAGCTACAGTGTTTTCAGACATTATTTATAAAGTTTGTTAGTTATTTCAATAGCCTTGCTAAAATAATCAAAAGTTTACTTTTCGTTTGAATAGTATAGTTGTGTAACGTTCGTTTTTGACAATTGTTGCCGGTTTTTTCACTGTTTACCGGTAATTTTTAGTTATTAATTTATTTGTATTTTTTTGATAATCATTAATGTAATACATATTACTGTGCTGATTTTATGGTTTTGTAAATTTTAACAAAAACTAAGATTTTATATTTTTTTGAGCGAATAGCAGAGTGATCATTCTTAATAATTAAACAATGTAAACTTTTGTAACCTGAAAAGTTTCCTATTGTATTAATAATTACTTTTGCAGAATCTAATAATTGTTCAGTGTTTGTTCCGGAAAAACAATTTTCTCATCAGGAATTAAAAGTAATAGAGGTCGCATCAGGTCTCTTTATCACTGATGGTGTGAAAACTGTAACGGTAGATGAAATTGCTAAGGAGCTGGGCATGTCCAAGAAGACAATCTATCATTTGTTTGATACAAAGGCAAAGCTGGTATCCTGTTGTGTAAATGTAGTTTTGGAACAGAAAAGACAGGAAATAAAAGAAGTTGCAGGTCTGGGTGTGGATCCTATTTCTGAAATGCTGGAGTTAGGCAAATTGAATGTTCAGACTTTTAAAGCATTTTCTAAAGATACACTGAAGGATTTAAAAAGGTTTTATCCGGAAGCATGGGAGTTGGTTGATGAATTCAAGGAGAAAGATATTTATCAGCACCTTCTGACAAATCTGAACAAAGGTGTAGCCAGCAAAGATTACAGAGATAATTTACAGGTGAAAATAGTAGCACACATATATATAGGTCTTCTGGATAGCGCAATGATGCAGCATAGCTTGATGAAGACTAACATTTCATTAGACGAAGTTTATAAAGAGCACCTTCAGATGCATATTTATTCGATTTGCTCCGAACAGGGTAGAGCTAAACTCGAATCTCAATTAATAAATATTGATTACTCATAGTATGATAAAATTATCCAGAATAGTTATCGCAGTAGCGATAGTATTTTCAGGCACAGCTTTGAAAGCCCAGGATGTAACATCTTTTACATTGGAACAGGCAAAAGATTATGCTGTTAAAAACTCCAAAGATGTCGCACTTAAGCAGGTGGAGGTAAATCAGGCAAGGTTGAGAGTGAAGGAATCTCTCTCTTATTTATTGCCTCAGGTCAACGCAGATCTGACTTATACTCATTACGGAAAATTGAATGCTACTATTATTCCGGCAGGGACATTCGGAATGCCTGAAGCACAGGTCATACAATTCGGCTTACCCAATAATATCAATACTTCTGTAAATGCTACGCAGGCAATTTTTAATGGAGTATTTCTGGTAGGATTGAAAGCAGCAGATATCTTCGTTCAGATGACAGAACAGGAAAAATTTGTCAAAACTGAAGACCTGAAAGACATGATCTCCCGCTCATATTATAATGTGCTGGTAGCAAGAGAAAGTGCCGAGATCGTTGCAAAGAATATTAAAAATCTGGAAACATTACATCAGCAGACAAAATTGTTGTTTGATAATGGATTAGTGGAAGAAATAGATGTAGACAGATTATCTCTTTCACTGGCTAATCTGAAGACACAGGTAAATACGCTTCAGAATAATGTTAAGCTGACAGAGGTTGTATTGAAATTTCAGATGGGCTATCCGGTTGAAGAAGAGTTGACCCTTACTCAGACACTCGCAGATTTTGTAAGCACTGATATGGAGCTGTATCCGGAAGCAGGAGAATTTGAAGGCAGAAGCGAACTGCACCTCATGGATCTGAGAGAGCAGGTGAATATTGCAAACATAAAGAGGATGAAATATGCACATTTGCCCTCTTTGACAGCATTCAGTACTTTGGCTTCATCAGCGCAGAGAGATAAATTTTCATTTTTTAAATTTGGGGACGATTATTCATGGTTCAACGTAAGATATTTTGGCGTACAGTTAAATGTTCCGATATGGGATAGCTTTGGAAGACGTGCAAAGATCAATAGTGCCAAAGAAGACTTGCAAAGGATTCGTTTGGGAAGAGAGCAATTATTGGAAAGCTTTAAATTATCTTATTCAAAAGCAAGGCTGGATTATGTCAATGCGATGAATGAATATAACAATACTACCAGAAATCTTGAGCTGGCTGAGAAGATTTATAAAGTAGCTCAGGTGAAGTATAAAGAAGGAGTAGGTTCCAGTCTGGAATTGACAAATGCAGAGCAGCAATTATATACTACTCAGGCTACACTGATCAATGCGACGTATAAAGTGCTGATAGCAAAAACTGATATTAATAAAGCGTTGGGGGATAACTAAAAGTCTCTCAAAAAGCGTGTCTTTTGAAAAATGCAACCGTGTTCACTCAATTGAACACGGTTTTTTATGTTAGTTGGTGAATAATATTTCTAAATGATCAGAAAGTATATACTGCTGATTGATGAGGTATTACAGAGCTGAGAGATTTCCGGATGCAATGTGATATTTATCACATTTTTAATGCTAAAAAAAGGTGAGGATGATGTAGATTATGATTTGTTCTTTATCTTTGCTGCATCACACACATTATTTATCTGTGAAAAACACGGGGTTGCAATGATCCCCTGTTTTTCACTTTTTTGTTTAAAACCTAAGGTCTTCTATTTTAACTCCCGGGTAGTTGCTTTTATCAAAATTAAACTGGCCGTCTTCTATTCTTGCTTTGTTGTTGATATAATTGATAGTGTAATTATACCGGTAGCCATTTTTGTCAAAAATTTTGATCTTGCTCAATAATGAGGTTTCCTTATTGATCCAGAGCCTTACTTTGAAATAAGAACGGGATTTGTCTTTTGGAGTGAGGTCTATCACGTTACAAGGTTTGCTGTTGACAGTTTCATCAGCTATTTTGATATAGTAAAAATCTTTCTGATAGATATTAAACATGGTCGAAGGACTGATATCCGAAGGGTCCGGCTCATAGTCATTGATCTGCACTTCATTGCCGTCTTTCAGATAGGTCCAGACAGAATTTTCATTACAATAGATTTCCTGATCGGGAAATTTAATTTTGAATTTATTGCCTTTTAAATAAATCTCTCCGGTTTTGGTATTTGTTTTTCCTCCGGGAACTTCTATTGTTTGGGTAAACTTAGAGTGGATGCCTGAATTTTGCTTGTAGATCTCACTAGCTTTATCTAAAACTGCTTTGGCCTTAGGATCGTTCATGGAGGGATTTTGCTCTGTTTTAGCAAAAACACCTGTAATACACAAAAAAGAAATACACGTATAAATAAAAAAATGCTTGATCATTATAAAACTAGTTAGTTGAAACCTTGCAAAATTTGTTCCAATTCTTCTACAGATTTTACTAAAACTTCTCTCGCTTTACTACCTAAATTCGGACCAACAATCTTGGCAGCTTCCAATTGATCCATCAATCTGCCTGCTCTGTTATAGCCTAATGACATTTTTCGTTGTATCAAAGATGTAGAACCCACCTGATTCATGACGATCAGTCTGGCAGCATCGTCAAACATCGGATCTCTGTCAAATAAGCTGTCATCCTCAAATCCGTCACTTTTTTCTTTAGGATCAATATATTCCGGCAGCTCATATGTTTCACAAGGGAGATCCTGATCTTCAATAAAATTGGCAATACTTTCTACTTCCGGAGTATCTACAAACGGACACTGCAAACGGATAATATCGCTGTTCAGTGAAAGCAGTAAATCTCCGCGACCAATCAGCTGATCTGCACCGCCGGCATCCAGAATCGTTCTGGAATCAATCTTAGAAGCTACTTTAAATGCAATCCTGCCCGGGAAGTTTGCCTTGATAACACCCGTGATAATATTTACGGATGGTCTTTGAGTTGCAATTACAAGATGAATTCCAATGGCTCTCGCTAATTGTGCCAGTCTGGCAATAGGCATTTCTACCTCTTTACCGGCAGTCATCATCAGGTCGGCAAACTCATCCACAACTAATACGATATAAGGTAAATATCTGTGGCCATTCAGAGGATTTAGTTTGCGTTCCTTGATTTTCTGATTGTACTCTTTGATATTGCGTACCATTGCCGCTTTCAGCAGATCGTATCTCTGATCCATTTCAATACAAAGAGCATTCAATGTATTGATTACTTTTTTAGTGTCGGTAATGATGGCCTCTTCCTCATTCGGTAATTTGGCCAGATAATAGCTTTCTATTTTTTTAAAAAGAGTCAACTCTACTTTTTTCGGGTCGACCAATACAAATTTTAATTCAGTCGGGTGCTTTTTGTACAAAAGAGAAACCAGCAATGCATTTAATCCTACTGATTTACCCTGGCCTGTTGCACCAGCCATGAGTAAATGCGGCATTTTAGCAAGGTCAGCAATGTAGTATTCGTTTGTAATAGTTTTTCCGATTGCAACCGGTAAATCCATGTCTGCATTCTGAAACTTTTCCGATCCAATCATAGAACGCATGGATACTACAGCTTTTTTGATATTCGGAACTTCTATACCGATGGTACCTTTCCCTGGAATCGGAGCTATGATCCTGATACCCAAAGCTGCTAAGCTTAATGCAATATCATCTTCCAGATTTTTGATCTTGCTGATTCTGATACCGGCACTTGGTACTATCTCGTATAAAGTAACCGTAGGGCCGACAGTGGCTTTGATTTTGTCAATGCTGATATTGTAGTTCAATAAAGTGGATACAATCTGATTCTTTTTATTTTCCAGATCATCCTTATCGATAGAGATTTCACCGCTTCCGTGATCTACTAAAAGTTCTATCGGCGGAAATTTAAACCTGCTTAATTCCAGTGTGTGGTCAAACGGAGAGGAAAGATGACCCTGGTTCTGAAAAGCAGGTGCCGCTGTTTCTTCTATGTGTAATGGCTGGTCTAATTCTAACGAAAGCTCTTCTTTAGGAGTAGCATGATTTCTCCTTGCAGGAGTAATAGTCTCAAATTCTATTTCATCCGTATCTTCCTCTTCCATACTTCCAAATCCTGTAATTTCAGTAGGAATATTTACTGGATCAGGAGTCACTATTTTTGTTTCAAAAACAATCTGTTCCGGTTCAACGTAATGGGTGAGCTCTTCTTCCGCCCCGGATAAATTTTCTTCACGCTCAATATGGGAATCAGATGTCTTGTTTAGAATATCATAGGTGTTGTCCTGAAAATGCGGAGTAGGAGCAACTTTTTCTTCCGGAATAAGTGTTTCCCCTCCGATTCTTTCCCTTTCAGCCTCTCTTTCAAGACGTTTTTGTTCTAAACTTGCCTGATAATTCTCCCAGGCACGTTGCAGTGATTTGCGGAATTTCCATAAAAGATAGGTGGAAAATCCTCCGATCAATAAGATACCCAGGCCCAGTCGGCCAATCAATGTTGATAGCCACAGATACAGCATTTTTCCCATTCCGCCACCAATTGAAAAACCGGCTTCAGGAAAGAAGAACTGTGCTGTCAGAGGAATAATAATAAGACCTAACGCCACATAAAAAGCAATTCTCAACGTAGCAAAAAGTCTTTTGGAAAAAGTGATATTTACGCCAAGGGCAAAAAGTAAATACGGAATAATGAATGCGCCGACACCAAAAAGATTGAAGATGAGCAAATGAGAAAAATATGCGCCGACTCTTCCCATTGCATTGTGGACATCTTTTGTCTGACTGAATAAAATATTCCATGCAGGGTTGACTACATTGCCCTGATCTGCTTTCCAGTTGAAGCAGTATGATATCAGAGAGATCAGCAGCATGATAGAAAAAAATACCAGCGATAAGCCGGCAAATCTTTTTATTCTGTCCAGATTGAAAAAAGCGGGAAGCTCTGTTTCAGCAGACACATTTTTATCTTGAGTGTTTTTTTGTTTCGCCATATTACAATCACGCTAAGAGCGGGAATCTTCAAAAATAATAAAATTGCACATCGTATTGATTTCACAAATGTTTATAAGTACCCTGAATGACTAATAATAAGGTGAAATTTTATATTTCATGGACTTAGTGTTATCTTGTGGCACTTAAAAATTTTATACCAAAATGAAAGAAGTATATATTGTATCGGTTGCAAGAACACCTATCGGAAGCTTTAATGGCGGATTGTCTTCATTGACTGCATTGGATCTTGGAAAAGTAGCTATTCAGAAAGCTTTGGAAAGAGCTGGTATTCAGGGAGATCAGGTAGATGAGGTGATCATGGGTAATGTTTTGACGGCTAATGTCGGCCAGGCTCCTGCGCGTCAGGTGGCTTTAGCTGCGGGAATTACTGAATCTGCAAGAGCAACTACGATCAATAAAGTTTGTGCTTCAGGTTTGAAAGCTATTACATTGGCTGCTCAGTCTATTATGTTGGGCGATAGCGATATAGTGGTAGCCGGAGGTATGGAAAGCATGAGTAACGCACCTTTCTATCTGCCAAGCGGAAGATCAGGTATCCGTTATGGAAACGGAGAAATTCTGGATGCAATCGTAAGAGATGGTCTTCAGGATCCTTACAAAAAAACAATGATGGGTAACACAGCTGAGTTGTGTGCAAGCAAATATGAGTTCTCCCGTGAGCAGCAGGATGCTTATGCTGTAGAGTCATACAGAAGAGCGGCCGAAGCTTATGCAAACGGATCATTCAATGATGAATTGGCACCGGTAACTATTTCGGGGAGAAAGGGTGATGTAGTTGTAGATAAAGACGAAGAGTATAGCAAATTTGATGCTTCCAAAGCAGGTGCTGTAAAACCGGCTTTTATCAAAGATGGTACAGTTACTGCGGTAAATTCATCGAAAATCAACGATGGTGCCGCTGCTGTAGTCTTGATGAGCAAAGAGAAAGCGGATGAATTAGGTATCAAACCTTTGGCAAAAGTTTTATCATATGCTGATGCAGAGCAATCTCCGGATTGGTTTACTACTACCCCTGCAATTGCAATCCCGAAAGCGGTAGAAAAAGCAGGCAAATCAATGGCTGATGTAGATTTATTTGAAATCAATGAAGCGTTTGCGGTAGTGTCTCTGGCAAATATTCAGGAAATGCAGTTAGATCCTGCTAAAGTCAATGTATTTGGTGGTGCAGTATCATTAGGTCATCCGATAGGTATGAGTGGTGCAAGAATAGTTTGTACCTTGATTTCTGCTTTGAATCAGAAAGGTGGTAAAGTTGGTGCTGCCGGTATCTGTAATGGCGGTGGCGGTGCAAGTGCAATCGTGATCGAAAAAGTATAATTATCGCTTGATATTAAAGATAGAAGGAGAGCTCTTGCTCTCCTTTTTTATTTGAATGTGAATTGTATTAAAGATCTTCAGGAATCAATTGAGATCATAAAAATTATCTTATTTGTTGTAATGAATTGTTTTTTAGCTGAAAAGCGGGTGAAACTTTTTCATAACCCCAATGTCTGAATGCGAAGTCCCATTCGTTATTAATTCTCCGGATATATTCGTCATCCAGGTTCGGGAAGCTGTTTTTCTTGTAATTGCTTACTTTGGATAGATATTCCTCCATGTGCGGTTTGGCTGCATCAAAATGCTGAATGCCTAATTCCGAATAGATTTTTTCCATGGTTTCTACGGGAGCATGATCCAGCTCATCATAGCTGACTTCTATCAGATTCCCTTCCGGAATCAGATGAGCTTCGTTGACATATTTGCGCATAGTAGTCGTGAAATTGTAAAATACCCTGTTGTCTACTTCCTCGTCAGAAAATTCATGTAAAAACTGACTTTTAATCATTGTATGGTACAAGTGTCTGCTGGAATGAAATATCTCGTAAGGATTCCGGTGTATGAAAACGAATTTAGCATTGGGGAATAATTCCAGTAATTCTTTCACTCTTCCGGTATTGTGTGGATTTTTCAACACCAGCTGCTTATCTCCCCCGTCTGTATATGAAATCAGTTTTAACAGATAGGTGTAATCTCTTTTCCAGAGCCTTTTTTCCCGTTTTGTGATACCATTAAAAAGATTGTATTTTTCGTGGTAAGTAGTGTTTTTCGGAAAAAAGAAACTCAGCATACCACTTCTGGAAGAAAGATTAGTAAAAGGCTGTTCTTCTTCTGCAGGAGCATCTACTGACATGGGCACATTATCCTGAGGTCTTTTGTCCGGCATCAACGGACTTAAGATAAACTTGAGCCATGTTCTTCCCAAAAGAGAGATATTCAGCAGGAATGCTTTATAATTACTCAGATAGCTGAATTGAGGATCTTTCGCCATCAGATAATGGAGGTGGGTAGTCCCGCTTCTCCAATGCCCGAGAATAAAAACCGGAGGATTTTTTTGTAAATCTACCTTTTTGATTCTGCGGTTAAAAAGAACCCTTTGTATCCACTGGAAAGGCCAGGTCAGGAAAACAAAAGATGTAATTTTCCAGAACATTGTACGATTTGTGATCTTATTGGTTCTGATGAGCCGCAACCATATTTTAGGCAAAGAAATGGATAGTTGATGATCCTTTACTTCGTAATTACCTTTCAACTTTTTCATAACATAAAGTTGGCAAGGAAATACAAAGAATTCTTCACGGTAAATAACGAATTTAAATACTTCTAAATAGTTAGAGGTTTATAGTGTTTATTGTGATTTTGAATAATATCTGAATGAGCTATCTATGTCGTTTCAGTGAAATGATTTTATTAAATAATAATTGATTTTTTAACTTCATGAAATATGTTGATAACAGAAGATATAGAATCTCTCAAAAGCTTGTCATTTATTCACTCAAAAAATCCGGAAACATATTTGGATATTGTAGGGAAACCTACATGTGAAAATACTATTTCAAGAGTATATGCATATTATCTGAATAGGGAAGTGACGGCTGATTATTTTTTGAATACCCTGATAGAATTGGTGCACAGGAAAGGAAAAGAAATTCAATGGAATGAGGGTAATAGCTTTGATGCAAAAACGGAACATGGCCTTGATGATGGGAAAAGAATAGATATTCTGATTAGAGATATATCTAAAAATTCAGCTATCATTATAGAAAATAAAGTATATGCATCAGTAACAAATGATTTGCCTGCATATCTGAATGGAGTAAATATAAAAAATAAAACTGGCGTATTACTGACTCTAAGACCAGAAGGGAGTAGAGATAACTTTGTCAATATCACTCATCTGGAATGGATTACTGCTATAGAAAATGAAGTGCAACATTTATTAAAAGGCGATTTTCATCTGAACGATTTTGTCAATGCAATTAAAAATCTGACAAGAAATATGGAGTTTACCAATGATATTAAATTGTATATGGAAAATGCTCAGCTTATAGAAAAAGCTATCGCTGCGAAAGCTAGTACAAGGGAGTATATCAATGCTCAAATGAAAAAGCTGCATATAAGTCTGCAGAAAGAGAATGATAGTTTGAGAGAAATTATTGCTAAAGAAGGGAAAAATTATTGCTGGCATATTTTTAAAGAGAAGAATTCATCTGTCATACTCACCATCTATTTTGGAAAATTGATGGGAGGAGAAAGTGAACTGTGTATAATTATAGAAGCTCTAAATAGTGGTAGGAAAAAGGAAATAACAGAAATGTTTAGTGAAGAATTGTGGTGCAATAATCATGAAATACATCTCAAAGTTGAAAAGTATGATCAAGAGGAAGTAATGAGGGTGATGGTTCAGTCAGAAGCTAATAATTTTTGGCTGGCTGATTTTCTTTATGAAAAGATGAAAAATGACAAGTTCATAGAAGTGTATTCTAAAATACTGACAAGGTTTGAAAGTCAGATGTCTGAAGTTATTACTGAGATCTAATTTCTCCTTTGCTCAAGCAGAGTACAAATAGCAAAATACATTTGAGAATGGTGGAAAAGAGATAGGTAGCCCTCAGCGAGTGAATCCTTCGGGAGTAACAAGGGCTATAATCTCAAAGCTGTTTAATCCCACGATTTTAGTTGCCTTCTTTCCAGTTTCTGATTTTTTCCATCAGCACTGCCGCCAGCTTTATTTTACTTTCCTGCGTCCATCCGGCTATGTGTGGAGTTGCGATTACATTTTCCTGTGACAGTAGTTCCTGATAAATATCTAAAGCTACCTTTTTACCTTTTGTCCAGGGCTCATCTTCATATACATCAATGCCTAGCGCTTTAATTTGCCCGGATTTCAATGCTTTCAGAATGGCAACAGTATCTATCACTTCACCCCGGCAAGTATGTATAATGTATGGAGATTTTTTGAACTGAGCTATCAGCTTTTCGTCGACCAGATGGAAATTTTCTTTTGAATATGGAATGTGAAGACTGATAATATCAGCTTTTTCAGCAATTTCTTCCAGGGTAGATTCCTGAATAAAATCTGTTCCGTAATTCGTTCGGAATTTGTCATAAGCCAACACATTTACGTCAAAACCTCTCAGCTTTTTTGCAAACGCACTTCCTGTATGCCCTAAACCGATAATGCCGACAGTTTTTCCGTCCAGCTCTTCTCCACGGTTCTCTTCCCGCTTCCAGTTGCCTTGCTTTACTTCTGTATTTGCATGAGATATTTTATTCATCAGGTTGAGCAACAAACCCAAAGCATGTTCGCCCACAGCATTGCCGTTCCCTTCCGGTGAACTGAATACCTGTACACCTTTTATTTTTGCCGTTTTCAGATCTACGTTTTCCAGTCCTGAACCTACTCTGCCTATAAATTTCAGTAAAACAGCTTTCTCAAAAACTGCCTGATTGACAATAGTATAAGTCGTAATAATCAGCCCTTCATACTGATGGATCTCCTCCAGCAATTGTATTTCTGTCGGTTCGGGTAAATGAACTATCTCGTAACCCATCTCAGCAAATTGCCGGGAGATCAGTTCATGAACTTCTTTGGCTGCTACAAGAACTTTTGGCTTCATGACTATAAAGATTCTATCCTGTTCGTCAAATCAACAAAATCCTGTACAGATAATTGCTCTGCACGCTTCTGGAACATTTCTTCTGTCAGAATATTAGGGGGAACGACCTGACTGAGCGCATTTCTGAGCATTTTTCTCCTTTGATTGAATCCTGCTTTGACCACTTTGACCAATAGTGCATGATTTACTTCCGGTACATCAGATTTTCTGTTGAGCATCAATACAGATGACATCACCTTTGGAGGCGGGTTGAATGCTCCCGGAGGAATATCAAAAACAACTTTCGCATCGTAATATAATTGAGTCAGTACGCTCAGAATACCGTATTCCTTATTGCCGTGAGGAGCAGCAATACGTACAGCGACTTCCTTCTGGAACATCCCCAGCATCAGAGGAATATTATGTCTGTACTCTATGATTTTAAAAACAATCTGTGAGCTGATATTGTATGGGAAATTTCCTACTATAGATGCAGATGGTTCTAAAAGATGCTGTAAGTGAACTTTTAAAAAATCTTCATGAATGATTTTTCCCTGAAGCACAGGATAGTTCTGATGCAAAAACTCCACACATCTTTCATCGACTTCGATACAGTTTAAAGTATCTATAAAATCAGGGATCAGGGCACCGGTCAGCGCACCTGTTCCCGGTCCTATTTCAATAACATGCTCTGCTTTATGGTGATTTTTTAGTAATTCTACTGTCCTTTGAACAACCGATTGGTCTTTTAAAAAATGTTGTCCATATCCTTTATTCGGTTGTACCCTCTGCATTTTTCTATATATTTGGCAAATTTATTCATTATATATCAGTTAAAGCAACAAAATGATATCAATCTCTACAACAAACAGCCCCCAATTTTCCATATTGTTGGTAGATGGAAATAATTTATCCGAAAGTAATTTTTTAAGTAAAGAACAGATTTCTATATTAAGTAAAAAAGCAGTTAATGATTTAAAGGTATTTGGAATGATTGATGAGAAAGGCAATGAATTCATCATCGCTCCTTTTGTCAAAAAAGAAAAGAATAATCAGGATGCGGATTTAGAGATAATAAGAACCTTAGGGTGTGCTACTCATAAATTAGCATTGGATACACAGCTCAAAGAAGTCGTTATCCAGTCAGAATTATCCTCAGAATTTAGTTTCGCATTTGCAGAAGGATTTGCACTGTCCAACTACAAGTTCAATAAATATAAAAGTAAATCTTCACCGCTGATTCAAAATGTTTCAGTGAGTAATAACACATTAACCTCTGAGCAGGTCAGCAGCCTCAATAATATCATTAAAAGTGTTTTCTACGCCAGAGATATTGTCAACGAACCGCTTTCGGGCCTGGATGCAAAAGGTATCAGCGAATCTGCTAAAAAAGTAGCCGGTGAATCCGGTATCTTTTACAAAGAGTTAGGTATAGAAGAAATCCGCAAGCGTAACATGGGTGGTGTATTGGGAGTGAACCAGGGCAGCCAGTTTGACCCTACTTTCACCGTATTGGAATGGAAGCCTGAAAATGCAGTCAATAAACAACCTGTCATTCTTGTAGGAAAAGGCGTCGTGTATGATACCGGAGGGTACAATGTCAAAGTAGGCGACGGGATGACCACCATGAAATGTGATATGGGCGGAGCAGCAGCAGTTTTCGGAGGTACCTATCTGGCAGCACTGGAAAAATTGCCTTTACACATCATCACACTGGTACCGGCAGTAGAAAACCGCATCAACGAAAAAGCTTTTGTAGCAGGTGATATTCTCACTATATCTGATGGTACTACTGTAGAAGTATTGAATACAGATGCAGAAGGCAGGTTGATACTGGCAGATGCATTGGTCTATGCACAGCAGTTTGATCCGGAGTTGGTACTGGATTTTGCGACACTGACCGGAGCAGCTATGAGAGCTATCGGTTCTGGTGGTACGGCATTCATGGGTACAGCATCAGAAGATATCAAAAATCTGGCAGTTAAAGCAGCTTACCAGACACATGAGCGCATTGCAGAATTACCGCTTTGGGATGATTTTGCAGAGCAGCTGAAATCAGAAATAGCAGATCTCAGCAATCTCGGAGGTCCATTGGCAGGAGCCAGCACGGCGGGTAAATTCTTAGAGCATTTCACTAAATATCCGTGGCTGCATTTTGATATTGCAGGACCGGCATTTTTGAGTAGTGCATCTTCTTACAGACCGGCAGGAGGCACTGGCACAGGAATCAGATTCTTATTGGAGTTTTTTAAAAGTTATATATCGTATGTTAAGAAGTGAGAAATTAAAAGTAGGTATTAGCATAGGCGATATCGCAGGTATTGGTCCTGAAGTTATCATCAAAACCTTTACGGATGACAGACTTTATAAGCTGTTTACTCCGGTGCTGTATGCTAATCCACGTGTAATTTCTTTCTACAGAAAGCAGCTGAATATTGAAAAGATTCAGTACAATTCTGTGAAAAATATTGAACACCTCAGCCATAACAGCCTGAATATCATTTCAGCGTGGGAAGAGGAAGTAGTTATTAATCCGGGACAACCGGACGAAACCTCCGGTAAGCTTGCGCTTCGTTCTCTGGAAGAAGCCTGTAACGCGCTATTAGCGGGAGATATTGATATATTAGTAACTGCACCTATCAACAAAAATTATATTCACAGCGAACAATTCCCGTTTTCGGGACATACGCCCTATCTGCAACAAAAATTCGGCAGCGACGATGTTCTCATGTTCATGGTGAGCGACAATATCAAAGTCGGTTTAGTAACAGAGCATGTCGCAATCAAAGATGTACATCTTCACATCACACAGGAATCCATTTTGAGAAAACTGGAGCTGATGAATCAGTCATTGATTAAAGATTATGGCATTGACAAACCACGTATTGCTGTATTGGGACTTAATCCACATGCCGGCGACGAAGGGCTTATCGGCAAAGAGGAAATCGAGACCATCATCCCTGCTATCAAATCCGCTAATCAGAAAGGAATACTGGCATTCGGACCCTATCCGGCAGACGGATTTTTTGCACATGACAGCTATCAGAGTTTTGATGCGATACTGGCTATGTACCACGATCAGGGATTGATACCATTCAAATCTTTGAGTATCGGCAATGGGACTAACTATACCGCCGGAATGAAATATGTCAGAACTTCTCCTGACCACGGAACCGCCGAAAATATCGCCGGGAAAAATCACGCAGATGAATCTTCCTTCCGTGAAGCCATCTTCTGTGCGCTGGACATCTACCGCAACCGCATCGAATATCAGGAGCGCAATGCCAATCCATTGGAAAAACGAGCCAATCTGAGAGACGAAGACAGGTAATTTTATTTTTGGGGATTACGGGCTTTCGGCTCCTGGTCCTCGCTCCATTGCATTTCGCTGTGGGCCACCGCCTCTATCCCTATCCCGGTATACGCGATGAATAAAACCTATCCCACGGTTTAAACCGTGGGATAGGTTGGAAAATATTTTGCAACGGGAACCTAGAAATACTCACTCTTTTGCTACCGGATCTCTGTCTCCATCCTCTTCGATTCCTTCGGTAATCAGCTCGTTGACCTCCTGCATTTCTCCGCTTTCAAGCTCTTCAGCTTCTTCTTCCTGGACATCATTTATGATGTCGATATAAAATTTGCAGTATAGTGGCAGGTGATCTGAGCCAAAATCCGGTAAGGCATGAATTTCTCTGACAAAAATATCTGTTGAATGATAAAGCTGGTCAATGGGAAATCTCAGGAAAAAATATTTTGAATGATAGGTAGAGATAAGCCCTCTGCCAATACGGGGGTCGATCGTTTCAGAAGTTTTCCGGAAGAGCGTAGCAGCTTTGGACCAGGCCACAGTGTTGAAATCCCCTACTACAATGGATGGTTCTTTCAGATTTCTGACAACTTTAGCTACACTGAGCAGCTCGCCGTCACGTTCTTTAGAAGTATCTTCCTCTGTAGGACTGGGTGGAGGCGGGTGTACTCCGAAAAAATGAAAGATATATCCATCTGAAGTTTTCATTTTCGCCTGAATACTTGGAACGTCATCTGCTACAAAGTAATGTTCCTGAATATCCAGAATTTCTATTTTAGAGTACAGATGTATACCGTAGGTGTTTTCCAGTGGAACATAATGACGGTATGGATAATCTTTTTCCAGAACAGTCAAAGCGTTTTGCCAGTCCATATTAGATTCCATGGTCAGAACAATATCAGCTGAATGATTGTACACCAGATCAACAAATTTCTGGTAATCGGTATTGAATTGATAGACGTTGGCAGAAACAATAGAAATATCCTGAGAGATTCTATGGTTTGCATATATGCGCTTAGTCGAATACAGGGGAGTATATTTAAATAATTGTACTACCTGAATAACGATGCATAATAAGAGCAAGCCAAGTATAATATAGAAAAATGTTGTTTTCGGGCTTAGCGCCTGACCCATGACGACCAAAATACTTTGTATCAGCGTGTTTTGAACTTTCCCGAACTCAGGAGCACGGAAAAACCAATGTTGATTAGGAATAAATGGTATGAGAAAACAAAGAATAGAAATAATTGATAAGCAATAATATACAATAAGCATAAATATTATTTTTTGTATTCAATGTATATGAAGTCCGGGAAAGTTGCTTGAGGAAATTTCAGTGTCCGATTTATATGAGCGTCAGACTGCAAAGTCCCCAATTGTAACTTAAGGCCTGGTTTCTCTGTAAGTTTAGAGGAAAACAGATTCTTATCGGGATGAGCAGGTAACACGATCTGCCATAAAAAGAAAAAGACCCGAGATGTTAAAGTCTCAGGTCTTATATCTATTGTTTTAAGTTTCGGATTTAGTACAATTGAAATCCTTGCATTTTAGCGTGAATTTTACTGCGGATATCTGTAATCAGAGATTCATTGGATGGACTCATGATGACAGCGTCAATCCACTCTGCTACTTCGATACAGTCAGCTTCTTTGAAACCTCTGGAAGTGATAGCAGGCGTACCGATACGGATACCGGATGTCACAAATGGAGAACGGGTATCGTAAGGCACCATGTTTTTGTTGACAGTGATTTCTGCCAGACCTAGAACTCTTTCTGCTTCTTTACCTGTGATGTCTTTATTGCGAAGATCTATCAGCATCAGGTGGTTGTCAGTACCGCCGGAGATAATGTCATATCCTTTAGAGATAAAAGTATTTGCCATCGCCTGAGCATTTGCAATTACCTGGTCAGCATACACGCCGAATTCGTCGGTCAAAGCCTCGCCGAAAGCTACTGCTTTAGCTGCAATGACGTGCTCCAACGGACCGCCCTGCATACCCGGGAATACACCAGCATTCAATACCTGAGACATCATTTTGATTTCGCCTTTAGGAGTAGTTTCTCCCATCGGGTTTTCATAATCTTTGCCCATCATGATGATACCGCCGCGAGGGCCTCTCAATGTTTTATGCGTAGTAGATGTTACGATATGGCAATGTGGCATCGGGTCGGCAAGCTTACCTTTAGCGATCAACCCGGCCGGATGCGCGATATCTGCTAAAAGAATAGCGCCTACACTGTCAGCGATAGCACGGAAACGGGCATAATCCCAGTCACGTGCGTAAGCAGATGCACCACAGACAATCAGTTTTGGCTGATGTTCTTTCGCTAAAGCTTCTACTTTATCCATGTCGATACGACCGGTTTCTTTCTCTACTCCATAGAATACAGGCTTGTACACTTTACCGGAGAAATTTACCGGAGAACCGTGAGAAAGGTGTCCGCCGTGAGAAAGATCAAAGCCAAGAATCGTATCACCTGGCTTTAAGACAGAAAGGAAAACAGCTGCATTAGCCTGAGCTCCGGAATGTGGCTGAACGTTGGCATATTCAGCTCCAAAAAGCTCACACAGTCTGTCGATAGCTAATTGTTCGATTTTATCTACCACTTCACAACCACCATAATATCTTTTGCCGGGATAGCCCTCAGCATATTTGTTGGTCAGACAGCTGCCCATAGCTTCGATTACCTGAGCACTGGTGAAATTTTCAGAAGCGATGAGCTCTACACCGTTGCGTTGACGGGTGAGTTCTTCATGAATTAGATCAAATATTTGAGTATCCCTTTGCATGCCTTTAAAAGTTGGCGTGAAGATACGATTTTGAAAGCCTTTTATGTGTTTTTAAAAGTTTAAATACTCGAATACAGAGAGATTTTCATATTTTTAAATGCGAACAAATACACACATGATTGCAATCATTCCTGTAGCGGGTGCAGGTACCCGGCTGAGACCACATACGTACACACAACCTAAGTCTTTGATTCCCATAGCCGGAAAGCCGGTGATTGGTTATATCGTCGACCAGCTTTTGGAAGCCGGTGTAGAGGATTTTGTTTTTGTCATCGGTTATCTCGGAGATAAAATCAGGGAATATATCGATGAAGCTTATCCGGAAGTCCGAAAATCTTATGTGATTCAGCAGATGCGGGAGGGATTGGGACATGCTATCTGGCTGGCTCAAGAGGTAGTTTCACCTGATGAAGATGTAGTTATTATTCTTGGTGATACCATCATGGATATTGATTTGAAAAAGGTGCTGGATGCGCCTCATTCTGTCTTAGGTGTCAAAAAGGTAGACGACCCGAGATTGTTTGGTGTGGCAGAATTTGACGATGATCTGGTGGTGACAAATCTGGCAGAAAAGCCGCGTATTCCGATGTCCAATATGGCATTGGTGGGTTTGTACAAAGTCAAAAATTATGGAAAGCTGTACAATGCGATTGACCATAATATCAAACACAACATCCGTACACACAATGAATTTTTCCTGACTGATGGATTGCAACGCATGATTGAAAGCGGTGAGAAATTCGTCGCAGAAAAAATCGAAAACTGGTACGATTGCGGGCAAAAAGAGGTGATGCTCAAAACGAATAAGATTCTGCTTCAAAAAAATGCAGGAAAATATTCGGGTCACAAAGGATTGCAGAATACGATTTTGATAGAACCTGTATATATCGGAGCAAATTCTATCGTCCGCAATTGTATTATTGGCCCGAATGTGACGATTGGTGATAATGCGGTCGTGGAATATACAATCCTGAGAGATTCCATCATCGGAAATTACACGAGATTACAGGACGTGGTATTGGATAGCTCTCTGATAGGCAGCGATTCTGAAATCTATGGTTCTACACAGAGTTTGAGTATCGGAGATAATACGGAGCTGGACTTGAGGTAGAGGCAATAGGCAAGAGTACAATTACGATTTTTGATTTTAGAATTACGATTATGCTGACGCAAATGATTAAGGCTACAATAGGCAAACTTTAGCAAGTAAGCAATAGGCAAATGCTGACGCAGCAATAGACAAAGGGCAAGAATGCAATAAGCAAGTGCAAAGTACGATTTACGAAGTTAGAAGTACGAATTTGCTGACGCAGCAAAGGGCAAGATTGCAATAGCCAAATGAGCAATTAGTGAATGGGGTAATGATGTGAATGTGACAATGTATCTCATTGATTCATTGAAAAATTGGTAAGCTAACGCAATCTACTTTGTCAAGAACAGTGATTTGTGGTCTGCCGACTGTATTCCATCCTCAAAAACGGCGGTCGGTCGTCCGTGGACTGTTCTATCCCTCTCTTTTTGAAAATTTCAATCCAATATAAACTTCCAACGTAGTGAACAGGAAAAAAAAGATGGATCCGTATTGCAATGCGGGTTGTAATTCCCCTTTGTTTTTGTGAAAATAATAGATGAAGATAATCGCACACGCAAACATCTTTAAGCTGATTGCTGCTAGCGTAATGAGTACAGACTTTGGTGTTTGAGAGACTGCACCGGTTCCGCTCCACCACAATGCAAGCAATGTAAGTAGTGAGGTAATGCCAAATCCTAAGGAGAAAAATTTTAAAGAATCGTGCAATTGATTGGATAATATAAGTCCTGTAGCAAAAATCACCAGCCAGGGAATAAAAAAAGTGGCTGCTGACTGAAGATTTCTTTTGTTCACTTTAACTGTTTGTACACTAAATAAAAAGCTGCCGCCAAACCTACAAATAATAATCCTATTGTAGCCCATGGTGTCTCATTTCCCATCCATTGGTCTAATTTATGTCCGCCAAATGCTCCCAGAAATACAGCACCGGCCATTTCTGTACCTATTGCAGAATATCTTAGCCAGGTTTGATATGGTTTTTTATTCTGTTCCATCCGGTGCGGATTTAGAAAAATCAGTAATAGGCATGAGCTGGCACAATACGGTTGCGCCCTCTTCGATAATGATCTTCTGGAATTTTACATCAAATTTGCCAATCTGTGAGGTCTTCCTTAAATACAGCGTACCTGAAATAGAAATGTTCCCTTCTACATGACCCTCTATTGTGAGATCTTCACATTGAATATTGCCGTTTACACGTCCGGTAGTCCCGATGACAATTTTAGAGCTGCTGTTGATATTTCCGGTAATTATTCCATCTATTCTGATGTCTGTGCTGGAAGAAATATCTCCATTTACAGTACAATCCTGATTGATCCTGTTAGCGACAACAGTGGCTCCTTCTGAATTGACTACATTTTTCTTGGTTACTTTGGATTTAAACATGTATATCTTTTTAGTATTTCAAAAACTGACCCGGAGCTATTGCTTCCATGTCTGCCCATAAATCAAATGACAAGATCGGATCGCCTTTTTCACTGACCACGCCAATGAGCTGCCCTGCAAAAACTTTTTCTCCGATATTAACTTCTGCCCGTCCTTCAAATTTATAAATACTCAGAATGTTCTGCTCATGTTGAATAAAAAGATGAATTTTATCTCCTGTAAGATACTTAGCGATGACTGTACCTGCCAGTACTGAATATACGCTGGCATCATTTTTAGCCTTTATTTTCAGAGATTTGGATTGAAGATCAGCACTTTCTACAGGAACAGGTTTTCCTTCAACCGGCAGATACATCTGATTGAGGATGAATACTCTCCCTGCTTTCTCTTCTTTTTTGTCCTTTTGTAAAAGGCTTTCAAATTCTTTTCTATACCTGGATTCCAGTTTACCGGCTGTCGGGAAATAGTATGAGCTGTCTACTGAAATTTTTCCCTGTTGTTGTAAATAATCCTGATGAATATTTGTACTGTCTTTCAGCAGCATTTCTATGTTCGTATAATATTGAGTGTATTGCCGTATCTTTTCTTCAAGCTCCTCAGTTTTTAATCGGAGCTGTATAACTTCTTTTTTATCATCCGCATTTGTGCCCACATAACCCGGCAATAAAAACCTTAAAGGTGTAATGGCGAATATTAAAAATGCGATCAGTAAAAAAAACAAAAGCAGGATCCAGGCAATGACAAACAGGTTTAGTTTGCTCATTTCTATCACCCACTTCACATCGTAAGTGTTAGTATCAATAATTTGAAACCTATATAAGGATCTGATATTTTTAAATAAACCTTTCTTTTCGTAGGTATCAATTTTCATGATATTTCATTTATAGCAACCTCCAAAAAATGGAAAAGTAAAATAAAATTGAGAAATTGCGTTACTTAAGTGTACAAATAGAATGATGTCCCACCATAAGTGGTTAAATATAGGATTAATAATAACAGTTTTCTACTGCTTTTTATTTCAATGCAGCACTTTGGAAGCTCAGACTTCTAAAAAAGCAAAGAAAAAAAAAGAGGTAAGTTTTATTAAAAAAGGTTGGGACGATGTCACAACCAGAAATAACTATTACTTCAATGCAAAGCGTATTTACGATGAAATGTTGAAAGAGCATGAGCGCAACGCTGTTATCAATTACAATAATACGCTACCATATTATTTTCATGATTTAGCACCTGATCTGAGCGGAAATAGTGCTCAGCTTCAACAGATCATCATCAAAACCGGAGTTACACTGCAACGCCATGACTATTCCAGATGGAAAGATGACTGTTATACTCTTTTGGGAAAATCTTATTTTCTGAAGGGTAAGATGGACAGTGCTTTGGTGAATTTTCAATACGTATCTACTGCTTTGAGGGGAAAGTTCAATGATACCAAAGTAGCTATTTCACAAAAAGATATCCTGAAAGCAAAAGTTACCAAGCAAAAAGAGCTGGACAAGCTGGCAAAGGATAAGAAAAAAGAAATTGAAGCAAAGGATAAAGCAAAAAAAGAAGAAACTGTCAAAGCAGCTGAGGATAAGAAGAAAAGAATGGAAGATGTTGCAAAAGCAAAGGAAAAAGAATTGCAACGTAAGATAAAGGCAAAGCAAAAGATGTTGAAACAAAAAGCGAAAGGTAAGTATAAGCCGCCTGCTCCATCTGCATCAAAACCAACAACACCGGCTTCAAAACCTGGTACTGCGCCTAAAAAGAAAAAGAAATCAGCAGGAGATATCCTGGATAAGATATCTGACGGAGTTTCTCTGGAAATCGGAGGGAAATCCGGCAGCCAATCTGAGGTCAATAAAGCTGAACAGAAAATCAAGGCATTACAATATACCAAAGAGAAGCTGGAAGCTGCCAATGTGGAGGATAGCCTGACACAGAAACAAATTGAAACTCAGCACAAGCTTACACTCTGGGAAAAACTCAAACACCTGCGCAGCCGCCCGGAAGCTTTGGTGTGGATGACCAAGACATTTGTAAAGCAGGGGAATTACGCTGATGCGGAAAGTATTGTAGAGTATTCCAAAACATTGGTCAAACTGAGAACCAGGCAGAGAAAAGATGTCCATCTGGTCAGATCTTACTATTTCTACAATACCGGACAACAAAAGCTTGCAGCAGAGGCACTTTCTGAAGCTATTCCGTTTATCAAAAAGAAAAAAGAAAAGAATTATTACAGCTTTTTATTAGCTCAGCTATCCTCTGCCGAGAATCCGCAGGGAGCATACGATATTTATTACGAATTGTACAAAAAAGGAAAAGATGAAGTGCTGAGCTACAGTGCTCTTGAAAAAATGCATCAGTTTGCAGATGCAGGGAAAGCCGGAACAGGCGATATGCCGGAGATCATGAAAGCGTACAATAAGTTTTCCAGAAGCAAAATTGTGGGAGATAAAGCATTGTACTCTCTGGCGAATATTGCACTTAAAAATCAGGATACAACTCAAGCTGTTGAACACTTAAATAAAGCATTGGCTTATGGTTTCAGCATGCCTGACCAAAAAGCAAAAGCACTGGCAAAGCTGGGTGATATTGGTTATGAAAGAATGATTTTCAAAGATGCCTACAAATTGTATGACAGTGCGAGTGTCATGATGACCTCGGATACAGTTCAAAAAGTCTGGCTTACGGCTAAAGCTAAAGTGTTAAAAGATATTGTAAAACAGCAAGATCTGGCATTTCAGCAGGATTCCTTGATTTATCTTTCTACCCTGTCCAGAGAAGAGCTGGCACAGCATATCAAGGAGCAAAATAAAATTGATAAAAAAGAAAAACGCAAAGCGGCAATTAAAGGCGGAGATGATGCCACTTTTGTTTCACAAGGCCTGGGAAATAACTCAAACTTCAACGCTTCACAAGATCAGTTTACTGCAAAAGGGCAGTGGTACTTCTACAACGTAGACATGAGAACAAGAGGTTTTAACGAGTTCAAGCAACAATGGGGAGAAAGACCTTATATCAATAACTGGCGCCGGGCAGAAGCTATACAGCAAAATACATTGGGTATCACCGATCTGGTCAAACAAAATACCGATACAACAATTCCTCCTCCGACTAATATTCAGTTCAAAATTCCTTCTACTGAAGAAGAATTTGAAAAATCCTATGATATTCTGGCTACATCATATTTCAGCAGGGCTACTGATTTTCATAATGGATTAGACAACAATAAAGCTGCATTCATATATCTTGACAGTTTGATCCGAAGATTTCCCGGGCATCAGCTGGTGCCGAAAGCACTATACTCCAAAATGCTGATTTATACAGAAATGGATAATATGAAGAGAGCGGAAGAGTATGCAGAACAGCTGATCAGTAAATATCCTGAGCATGAACTGACGCAAAAGATTCTGCAAAACCGAAACATCAAATACGTAAAAAAAGAAGAGAAGTCGAGTAGTAATGCTGATATATATTACGTATCACTTTACGGCATGTATCAGGACGAAAAGTATCCTGAAGTATTACAGGGAGCATTGGATTTTAGTAATAAATATTCGAAGGAAGTTCAACTATTACCGAAAGTGAACTTTCTGGAGGCACTCAGTCAGGCAAAAACCGGAAAAATGGATGAATATAAAGCTTCACTGGAAACAATTGTGAGATTATATCCTAAGTCCAATGAGGCAGAGAAGGCAAAATTATACCTGAAAACACTGGCAGAGCACAATAAAGATACCGCAAAGGCCGAAACTCCGGCAGTTGCTGAAGCAGCACCCAAAGAGTTGTATCAGTATAAAGAAGGATATCATTTTGTAATGATCATTTTGAATGATAGAAAACAAAACAATGCTACACTGGTGGAGCACATTAACGGGGAAATGGATAAAACTTTTCCTAATCAGAGAATAAGAGCCAGTAATTCATACCTGGACTCAAAAACGCCTTTGTTGCTTATCAAAAGATATACAAATATTGAAGATGCAAAAAGTGGTATGAGTGTGCTGTTAAATTCTTCTGATGTTACAATAAATGCAGCACTCAAAGGAGGAGAAATTCTATTAATTTCGCAGGATAATTTCAAGGAGTTATTTACTTCAAAAAAATTAGAGGAATACCAATTATTCTACCAAGAGAATTATAAATGAAAAGTAAATTAGAGATCGACCCTAAGGTGTTGTGGAAAGGATACGGCGTAGGAGTGTTGTGTGTCATACTTTTTTTTACACTGACTAGTTTCGGAATTTTCGGCAAGCTGCCGGATATCCAGGAACTGGAAAATCCAAAATCTAATCTGGCATCAGAGATTTATTCTTCTGATGGTGTTATGATCGGTAAATACTACATCGACAACAGAACTAATATTGAATTCAAAGATCTTTCAGAAAATCTTGTACATGCATTGATCGCTACAGAGGATGAAAGATTTTACAGCCATTCCGGTATCGATATTATTGCTACGTTAAGAGCTATTGTTCTTTTAGGAAAAGATGGTGGTGGCAGTACTATTACGCAACAGCTCGCCAAAAACATGTTTAACAATACCAGCCGGAAAGGAATTGTTAAAAGAGTTATAGAAAAAGCACAGGAATATATCATTGCCATCCAGCTGGAAAAAAGATACACCAAGGAAGAAATTATTGCTATGTATTTCAATACTGTGGATTTTGTCAATCATGCAGTAGGTATACACAGTGCTGCACATGTATATTTTGGCAAGAAACCCAAAGACCTGACAGTGATAGAATCTGCAGTACTTGTAGGTATGTTGAAAGCTCCGTCTGCATATAATCCTGTAAGAAATCCTAATGACTCTAAACGTAGGAGAAATACAGTGATGCAGCAGATGGTTAAAAATAAATACCTGACAGATCTTCAATACCAGGAACTGAAAGACAAGCCTACAGAGTTGAATTTTACGCCGATCAGCCATGTCGAGGGACTGGCGCCATATTTCAGAGATGTATTAGCTCAGGAGCTGAAAAAGTTTTTCAAAGAAAATCCTAAGCAGGATGGAACTACTTATGATTTGTATAAAGATGGATTGAAAATCTATACCACGATTGACTCCAGATTGCAGCAATATGCTGAAGAGTCAGTAAAAGAACACTTATCTTCTTACCAGAAGCTGTTCAGTGACCAGTACAAAGGTTCGGATATATTTGAGAAAGGATTGGGTAAGGAGCGTCTGGCATTGGCAAAAAGAAGCTCTGACAGATACAGAAAATCAAAAGATGCAGGATTGAGTGACAAGGAAATTGACGAAGCTTTCAATAACAAGGTAAAGATGAAAGTATTCTCCTGGAAGGGCGAAAAAGATACGACAATGACACCTCTGGATTCCATTAAATATCACATGATGTTCCTGCAGACCGGTTTCATGGCAATGGATCCTGAAAACGGACATATCAAAGCATGGGTAGGTGGTATTAATTTTCAATATTTTAAATTTGACCATGTCAATGTTAATACAAAGCGTCAGGTAGGCTCTACTTATAAACCTGTTTTATACGCATTAGCTATAGACAACGGCTGGTCTCCCTGTATCACTATTCCTGCGGGAACTATCACGATAGGCAACTGGACAGTGAAAGGTGCAGGAGGGTATAAAACCATTAAAAACTGTATTGCTACCTCTGATAATGGTTGTGCGGCATATCTGGTGCAACAACTCGGAGCTACTGCCATGGTAGATATGGGAGAAAGAATGGGTGTAAAAACAAAGCTGCCTGCATTCCCTGCGATATCGTTAGGTGCCGGTGATATTTCCTTGTCGGAGATGATGTCAGTGTATAGCTGTTTCCCATCAGGAGGTATTCGTACAGAGCCGCTGATGGTGACACGGGTGGAAGATAAAAACGGCAACCTGATCAAAGTTTTTGTTTCTAGCAGAGTAGAGGCATTCAGTAATAATACCGCATACAAGATGATAGATCTGATGAAAGGTGTTATTGAGCCGGGAGGTACCGGAAACCGCCTGAAAAGAAATTACCAGCTGGGAAACCTTCAGATGGCAGGCAAGACAGGTACTACCAACAAAAACGTGGATGCCTGGTTTATGGGATATACTCCTAATCTCGTTGCAGGTGTCTGGGTCGGAAATGATGAGCAGTTCCTCCGTTTCAGAACTACCTATCTCGGCCAGGGAGCAGCTGCGGCATTACCGATATGGGGTAATTTTTTCCAGAAAGTAGTGAAAGATCCTAAGTTCAAATATATTGAGGAAGCAAAATTCTTTACACCATCAGATACGACTCTGGTGACGAATGTTTGCCAGCAGGATCAGGAAAGTTTCTTTGAAGGTTTCGCACCTTTGGAAGAGATGAGTCTGGAGAGTCAATTTTAAATAAGATGAATTCTCTTTCGGATATAGTCAGCGCACTGCCCGAAATGCCCGGTGTTTATCGTTACTACGATAAAGAGGGTAATCTGTTGTATATAGGTAAAGCCAAGAATCTCAAAAAAAGAGTCGCCAGTTATTTTAACAATGACAATAAGCAATCCAATAAAACAAGGCTGTTAGTCCGGAAAATTGTAGATATCCAGCACAATGTGGTGGACTCTGAAAGAGATGCGCTGCTTTTGGAAAACTCTCTGATCAAAGAGCATCAACCCAGATACAATATTGCGCTCAAGGACGATAAAAGCTATCCTTTTATTAAAATTACCCATGAGCCGTTTCCCAAAGTATTTTTTACGAGACAGTACGTCAAAGATGGCTCGGAATATTTTGGACCTTATACATCATTACATCATGTACGAGCACTCATAGAGCTGATCAAAAAGCTATATCCTATCCGGGATTGCAGCTTGAATCTTTCTCCTAAAAATATCAGAGATAAGAAATTCCGGGTTTGTCTGGAGTATCATATCGGTAATTGTCAGGGACCTTGTGAAGGTAAGCAAACAGAACAGGCGTACCTTAAAAATATTGATGAGATACGCTCTATACTTAACGGAAAGTTTTCTGCTGTAAGACAGGTGCTGAAAGAAAATATGGAACGGGCTGCTCAAAATTTGCAGTTTGAAGAAGCAGAAGCATGGAAGAATAAGCTTTTGTTTCTCAAGGATTTTATGGAATTGTCCAATATTGTTAATCCCGGACTAGGTAACTTTCACGTATTCGGATATCATGAAGATGAGAAAAAGGCTTACGTCAATTATCTCTACGTCTACGACGGTACAATTGTCAAGGCTAAAAATATTATCATACAGCGGAAGCTGGACGAGCCCAAAGAATATCTTCTCGAACAGGCAATTCTGGATGTCATATTGAATTCCGGCTCAAAGGACCCAATTTTGATTCCCTTTGAACTGGAAGACGAACATAATTTGTCTGAGTTTTCTTTCAGTATCCCAAAGGTCGGAGATAAGAAAAAGCTGCTGGATCTGGCACATAAAAACGCATTGTTCATTAAGAAAAATGAAATTAAAAAGAACAAGAGCATTACCAACGAAGAGCGTATTCTACAGATTATGAAAGAAGATCTGCACCTGAAAGTTTTGCCATATCATATTGAGTGTTTTGACAACTCTAATATTCAGGGACATTTCCCGGTTGCCTCCATGGTGGTATTTAAAAACACAAAACCCAGTCGATCAGATTACCGGCATTTTAATATCAGGACAGTCGAAGGCCCTAACGACTTTGACTCTATGAAAGAAATTGTATTTAGGAGATATAAAAGACTACTGGAAGAAAACGAACCTTTGCCTCAGCTGATTGTAATCGATGGCGGGAAAGGCCAATTGGGTATGGCGATGGATAGTCTCAGAGAGCTGGGCCTGGATCAGAAGATCCAATGTATATCTATTGCTAAGCGGTTGGAAGAAATATATTATCCTGGCGATAGTTATCCTTTGCATATCAGCAAAAAATCCGAATCTCTTAAAGTTTTACAACACATCAGAAACGAAGCACACCGTTTTGCAATTACTTTTCACCGTGATCAGCGCTCGAGAGGTACTATAAAAACGGGCTTGACAGAAATTCAGGGAATTGGCCCTAAAACAGCAGAACTTCTACTGAAAAAGATAGGCTCCGTCAAAAAAATCAAATCAACGGATACTCAGACTTTAGAAGCTCTTATAGGAAAAAAGAAAACAGAGATTCTGTTACTTGCGCTTAAAGAAATAAATTGATATAATTAAAATTATACAGTGTTCCATGCCTTTGGGATATTGGAATGGCTGTTTTGCAATACCATATCTTTTCATTGTTTACATTTTGTTTCGCATAATTAATTGATAATAACAGAGTTGTTCTTTTGTTGTTATTGATTTATCATTTTTTTAGGATTTTATTTTGTTATAGGGTATTGACATTGTTGTAAGCTTAGTATACTTTGAACAAAAAATTATTTATTCAATAAAAATCATCTTATGAAAAAATTGTTTGTAGTAGTAGCAGTAGCCGGATTAGCTTTCGGGGCGACGTCTTGTAAAAAAGAAAGAACTTGTAAATGTACAGATAGCAATACTGGGTTATCAGTAAGCTATGATATGAAAAAGGGAAAAATGTCGGATCAGGATCAGGAATGTAAAAGAAAATCTGCGGGAACTGTCAATTGTTCACTGGATTTGATCTAATCAAAGAAAAACTTAAAGACGGAGCCACCTTTCAAAGGTGGCTTTTTTGTTGGACCCAATACAACAAAGTGCTCAACCCCTATTTTTAGGGTGTAAATATTACAGTTGATAAATCTTTATTTGCGGAATATTATTTGTCAAGTAAAAAATACTCATGAAAAAATTATTTGTTGTATTGACTGTGGTCGGATTAGCTTTTGGAGCTACTTCCTGCGAAAAAGAAAGAACGTGTAAATGCAAGTTAAAAAACGGAAGCGGATTTAGTTATAGTGGAACTATGAAAAAAGGTAAGCTGGAAGATCAAAAAAGGGACTGTGAGAAACTTTCCAATGCTGTTCAGGATTGTGGAATTGACTTAATCTAACATTAATTTTATTGAAAATGAAATACGAGCCGCTCCTTAGAGCGGCTTTTTATGCTACTTCTTCCAATAAATTCAACTTGATGAACGCCAGCATCCTTTCAAATGCTTCACGACCCTGATCAGTATTGAAAAAGAAATGAGGAATACCATGAGGCAGATTGTACCAATAGTCTTCTAACTGTAATCCTATTTCTTTTTTTAGTTTCTGTACCCTTGCATTCGGGCAGAACGGATCTATAGTACAAAAATGTCCCTGAACTTGCTGCCGGATCAAAGCAGAGCAATTTTTAGGAATACCGCTTCCTTTTAACCCGAATGAATGATGAAAAACTACCGGAGCTTTGACCTCTTCCCTGATAGCTGCGTGTAATACAAAGCCCCCTGTCAGGCACTGACCAACGACGCCTAATTTATTTGCTTCTACTTCATCCCTTTGATTGATTTGGGTAATCAGCGTTTGTACCTCATTCAGGAAAGAATTATTCTCTGCTTCATTATTTCTGAATACATCAGAAAACAAAGACCTTACACAATATTTGGCAGCACCGTCAGTGAAAAGATTTGGCAAAAATACATGTAAGCCTATTGCACTCAATGCCTTTGCTGTCTGTCTGGTTGCAGGTACAATGCCTATCAGATCATGAAAAAAGATGACAGCTGGTTTCTGACCTTCTCCACCTGAATAAAATTCTACGTCAATAGTTCTGTCGGCTAAGGATATTTGTATCGTCTGCATAAGATTGAAATCTATTTCAATTTAATAAAATTGTCATAGAATCCATCCCGTTATAAAGATTTTTCAGCTGTTTGTATGCTCCAGAGCTGCGCGTAAATACCCTTTTGCGCCAATAAGCTCTGGTGTGTTCCTTTCTCTTTGATCTGACCATTGTCCAGGATCAGGATTTGGTCTGCATGACGCAAAGTAGATAATCTGTGCGCTATGATGACAGCAGTTTTTCCCTGTGTCAGAAGATTGAGGTTTTCCTGGATGATTTTCTCCGTTTCCGTATCGACAGCGCTGGTAGCTTCATCCAGAATAATAACCGGCGCGTCTTTCAGAACTGCTCTGGCAATGCTTAGCCTTTGTCTTTGCCCGCCACTGAGCTTAATACCTCTTTCGCCGACTATGGTGTTATATTGGTCAGGTAATGACATCACGAAATCATGTAAAGCAGCTTTCCGTGCGGCTTCCTGGATTTCTTCCAATCCGGCATTATGTTTCCCGTAAGAAATATTCTCTGCTATGGTACCATGAAAGAGATACACATCCTGGCTAACCAGTGAAATATGCTGACGAAGCCTGTACAGATCCGTATCTTCTAATTTCTGGTCGTCGAAATAAATAGATCCTTTATCTGTAGGATAAAATCCGAGAATTAATTTGATCAGTGAGCTTTTGCCAGCACCTGTAGGACCAGCGATTCCTGTCACTTGTCCGGCCGGAATATGAATAGATATATTACCAAAAACAGGAACACCCTCTTTATTGTATCTGAAAGAAACATTTTCAAAACGGATGCCTTGCTGTAGTTTTTGTGGTAGAGAAGCCTGACCTGAGTTTTGTTCTTCCGGTTCATCCAGTAGCTGAAAGATCCTCTTAGCACCTGCCAGTGATCTTTGCCATTCATCAAAAACTTTCCCCAACCGGGTCAGTGGCCACAGCAATCTTTGTATCAGCATTCCGTATAATGCCAGCTGTCCTATGCTGATATGATTGCTCCCCTGAAGGATCCAGTAGGATGCGATGAGCAATACTCCTGCAAAACCGGCAGCTACCAGCATTCTGATCAATGGAGTATATAAAACCTGATATCTGATAGCATCTGTATTTGCTTTCAGATATTCGTTGGAGGAATTACTGACACGTTCATTCTCAAACTGCTCGGTAGCAAAGCTCTTAATGACCTGAATGCCGGAGATATTATTCTCTAATCGCGCATTTAAAATACCCGCCTGATCTCTGATATTTTTATAATATTTTCCTATCCATTTCTGATAGAAAACACTCCCCGCAATGATAAAAGGAATCGGAATCAACCCTATTAAAGCCAGCTGCCAGGATACACTGAAAAAGGCAACAGTGGAAAAAATAAGCAGAACAAAGATCTGTAGCATCTCATTATAGACATCGTAAAGAAATCGCTCAAGTCTGTTGATATCGTCATTAAGAATAGAAAGTATATTGCCGGTTCTGTTGTTCTCAAAAAAAGACAGAGGTTTTCTCTGCAGCTTTTTATAAGCATCCATCCTCAGTCTGTGTTGAACATCCTGGGCCAGCGTCAGAAATCCTTTGGAAAACATCCATTCGGTGAGAGATTCGAAAAAGAAAATCACAAATACAGCAATACCGATAAATACAGCACCATGCCATGGGTCATTATTCGTATACGGGCTGATCCATGAAGGAGTATTGCCACTCACGATGTCTACCAGCCAGCCTACTAAAAGCGGCGGCATCAGATCTAAAATCTTATTGAGAATACTGGCAGTAGTAGAAAAGTAGAATCTTGATTTATAGTATTGTAAATATTGAACTAAGCGGATCATATACAAATGTAAACTGAAAACATTTGCATAAGTTCAGGCTATTGAGAAGGATAAGATTTTTTAATTTCTCCTTCCACCGGGAAATCCGAATCCGAAACCCATACGAAGTATAAGCGGCAGTCCTCCGAAAGTATTGGCATAAATAGATTCATCCGAATCCAGTACATTGAACAATGCTGCAATATAAAAATGTCCGGCATCACCTACAGGTTGCAGATAACCGCCACCTAACAAAAGGTGAGGTACGTTGACACGGTTGGTGTTGAAATAAGACTCTTTATTGATCAGCTCAAATTCTCCATGTGCAAAAATTCCTCTCCAGATAACATAATCAGCAAAGAATCCTCCGCCATACAGGAAGCTTTTCCACTGTTGGGTATCAAACCTGACACTTTGATATATAAATTTTGAGCTGATACCTACCTGGAACTTTTCAGGCTTGAGCCAGTAACTAAAGGCTGGTGATGCTTCTATGTAGGTCGTCTGACCGAAACTGAGTCCGAAATTTCCGCCTATTCTGAAGTTGCTCCAGTTCCATTTGTTGTCAGTTTTATCGGCGTTCTCTTGTTCGTTTTGTGATTGATTATCAGTGTTTTTAGATCTTTTTTCCTTTTTCTTTCCGGTAGAGTCACTTTCATTGGATATATCAATACTTTGATAATCCTGCTCCTGGGCGGATAGATGATTCAATGCACTGAATGAAAGTAGTATGATGATAAAGAGGAATACTCTTGGCATAATGCGTTTTTTGACTAACGAAGTAAATATTGATTTATTTCAGACTCAATATTAGTGAAGTATCCTTAAAGAAATCAAAAAAAATATCATTGACAGATAAGTTCATTATTTTACCTCTTTAAAAATTGAGAAATAGATGTTTCGAAAGCTCTGTCAGTGTTTTGGTGTAATAATATCTGTCTTTTTTTCTAATGTTCAGGCACAGGACGCATTTTCACTGGAAGATATCTTTATCCATAATAAATTTGCTCCCAGGAAACTGGAGCAGCTGAAGTTTATTGATGCAGAACATTACATCATTCAGAAAAACAATTACACCAATAAGACCAGTGTCATTAAGCAGCATCATTTATTGAATGATAACGAAGAAATTATTTTTGACAGTAAAGAATTACAGCAGAGATTAGGTATTCAGAATGCATTGATCAATGATTTTGAAATGATAGAAAAGGGTGTTTTTATCATTAGCTTACTTTCTGAGCAGATTTACAGATATTCCCGCAAGGCAGAAGTATATTTTGTAAATACAACTCAGAATCAATGGATAAAAATTGCGGACGGGAAAAAAGTTATGTATCCGACTCTTTCTCCTGATCTGTCTAAAATGGCTTATGTGCTGGACAATAATATTTTTATTTACCACTTCAAAAATCAGAAAACCGAACAGGTTACCTATGATGGTTTGAAAAATCATATCATCAATGGTGCTGCTGACTGGGTGTACGAGGAAGAGTTTTTAATCACTAACACTATCATGTGGTCAGATGACAGCAGGCAATTGGCTTACCTGAAATTTGATGAGTCAAAAGTCAAAGAATTTTCTTTTGATTATTACCGGAATGATTATCCTGTTGAATTCAGATATAAATATCCCAGAGCAGGAGAAGAGGTATCAAAAGTTTCTGCCTGGATATATAAAAGTAAAAAGCAGCATGTAAAGGTCCCGGTCGAAGGGGATTATCTCCCTAAAATGAGATGGAAAGATGTTTCAACATTGACATTGCTGACCTTAAACAGATCGCAGAATGATATGCAGGTCTGGAATTACAATACACTTACCCGACAAAAAGATTTATGGTACCAGGAAACAGATAAAAGATATGTGGAGTTGCCGGATCTTTTCAGGATAATCGGGGAAAATATTTTAGCTGTTACTTCTGAGAAATCAGGATACAATCATCTTTTTTTTGTAGATGAGGAGAAAAATATAGAACAGATCACGCATGGAGATTTCGATATAAAAGATGTCCTGAGGATTGATTTGCGGGATAGTATTATCGTCTTCAGCAGTTTTCTGCCGTTGCCTGAGAGGCAAAGTGTGTTGATCTGGGATATGAAAGCTCAATCTGTCTCTTATCTGACGGATACGACAGGGACATCAAGTGTAATGATGCTGGGCAACGGAAATTTTTTAGAAAAATTCAGTAATCAGCAGATCCGTTCCAAAGAAGCAGTCAAATCTTTAAAAACTAAAATTTCCAGGATATTATTGGAAGATGTTCGGGCGGAAGATTCTGTTCTGGTAAAAAAAGAATTTTTCTGGATGCCAATAGACAATTACTTGCTGCGGGCATGGAAGATGCTTCCACCGGATTTTGATTCTACCCAAAAATATCCCGTATTGTTCTATGTATATGGAGGTCCCGGTTCACAAACGGTATTGGATGAATGGGGAGATAGCGGTGACATGTGGCTGAATTATATGGCTCAACAGGGTTATATTATCGTTTCAGTAGACAACAGAGGTACCGCAGGCAGGGGAGCAGATTTCGAAAAAATGATCTATGCTAAATTAGGACAGTATGAGGCAGAAGATCAGATCAAGGCCGCACGGTATATGGCGTCTTTCCCTTACGTGGATTTCGGCAAAATGTCCATTTTTGGTTGGAGTTATGGAGGATATGTGACATTGATGAGTATGATGCAAAAAGACAGCGTTTTTCGTGGAGGTATCAGCATAGCACCTGTTACTGACTGGAGATATTATGATGCTGTCTATACAGAAAGATATATGCGTACACCAGTGGGGAACCCTGCAGGATATGATAAAGGCTCTCCTGTAATGCAAGCGGAGAGGTTGAGAGGAGAACTACTGTTAATACATGGAACTGCAGATGATAATGTTCATTATCAGCACTCTCTTGAACTGGTAAAAAAGCTGGTATATTATAATAAACGCTTTCAGCTGCTGACTTATCCCAATGGGGGACACGGGATAGGAGGAGGTCGGACTTTATTACAGATGTATGGAACAATGACGGATTTTCTGATGAAAATTGCCCGGGAGAAAAAGAAGGAAGAATGTGCTTCTGAAAGTGAGGTTGAAATTCCTGATACTTTAGACTAAATATGAAGTACAGCTTTAAACTTTAAACAAAAACGGTTATCCGTTGTCTGTGGTCCGGACAAAAACAGAAACTTTAAACCTTAAACAAAAAAAACAAAGATTTAAGTTGATGAAGCCTTATCTTTGCGCCCTAATAAGGTGAAGATACCTTTAAAAGATAGATCTATGATATATTCAATGACAGGTTTCGGTGCTGCTGAAGGTAAAATGAGTAATTCATTATATAAAGTAGAACTGAGGTCATTGAACAGCAAAGGGCTGGATATCAGTTTCAAAATGTCTAACCATCTGAAATCGCTGGAAGGAATTTTAAGGCCTGTTCTAAATTCATTGATAAGAGGTAAGGTGGATGTCCAGATTGTGGAAGAGCGATCTGCTGACCAGGTCGATACATCCGGAGTGTTGAATATTCCTTTAATGCATCGCTATCATGAACAGCTCAAAAGCTTTGTACAGGATGCAGGTATTGAAAATGCAGATTTGCTGAGGGCAATTTTGACATTGCCTAATGTAGTGGCAGAAAGTAATGCAGAAACAGATCAGGAAGAATTGGCCGGAGTTTTGGCTGTAGCAGTGCAGAAAGCGATAGATAAACTTTATGAATTCAGAGCAAGTGAAGGATTGAGTCAGAAACAGGATCTGGAAGATAAGCTGACTAATATTCAAAATTGTATTGCTCAGATAGCTGTCTATGAGCCGGAGAGAATTTTAAAAATCAGAGAGCGCTACCAAAAAGAGCTTAAAAATTTAAGTATAGAAGTTGCCGCAGATTCCGGCAGATTGGAAATGGAGATGATTTTCTACATTGAGAAATTAGACATCAACGAGGAGAAAGTAAGGTTGTCTGCCCATATTAATTATTTCAGAGAGATCATTGATGATAATTCTTTGAGAGAAAAAGGTAAAAAGCTGGGCTTTATTGCTCAGGAGATGGGACGCGAAGTAAATACGATCGGCTCAAAAGCAAATCATGCTGAAATTCAGAAAATGGTAGTGCAGATGAAAGACGATCTGGAAAAAATTAAAGAACAGGTTAATAATATCCTATAGTATATGAAGGGTGCTCCAGCAAACCGTCGTAAAGCAATTATTTTTACCGGTCCTTCCGGTGGAGGTAAAACGACACTGTCTCAATATACTTTGGGTGAATTTGCAGAAATAGAGCGTTCTGTATCTGTAACCACGAGAGCACCAAGACAAGGAGAGGTAGAAGGTGTGGATTATCATTTTATTTCTGTAGAAGATTTTAAGCAGCATATTCATAATGAAGACTTTGTGGAGTGGGAACAGGTATATGAAGGATTATACTATGGTACGCTAAAGTCTGAAGTAAAAAGAATCTGGGATTCAGGGAAAATTGTATTATTTGTTGTAGATGTTATCGGAGCTAATTCTCTTAAAGAATACTTCGGAGAAGATGCTTTGAAGATTTTTGTCAAAGCACCAAGTATGGAAGTTTTGTCCGAACGATTATTCTCAAGAGGTACAGAAACAGAAGAAAGCGTGTCTAAAAGATTGAATAAGGCACTTAAAGAGCTGAAACATGAAGTTCATGCGGAAGCAATTATCATTAATGATGTTCTGGAAGATTCCAAAAATGAAGTCCGTCAGCTAATACAATCTTATATTAACATTTAGGAACTCAATTTCTTCCCTGCATTGCCGTTTATTTCTTAATTTCAATTCAATGCAAACGGCAATTACCCGCGGCGTCAGAGTTTCTGTCGAAACTTTCTACCAAATGGATTATTCCAATCCAATGGCAGGGGAATATATGTTTGCTTACAGGATCACCATTACCAACCAAAGTGAACATATGCTACAGCTACTCAGAAGGCACTGGTATATTGTAGATGCTATCGGTACAGTGAAAGAAGTTGAAGGAGAAGGTGTAGTGGGGGAACAGCCGATTTTGAAAACCGGGGAAACTTATCAGTATATTTCCGGTTGTCACCTGAATACTGAAATAGGTAAAATGTACGGCACTTATCTCATGATGAAAGTCAGTGACGGAAAGAAGTTCAAAGTGAATATTCCTGAATTTATTTTGACAGCAGCTCCTAAGCTCAATTAGTACCAAGATCAATCCAAAGCAAGTCTTATAATTTTAGCTGCCAACAAGCCACAGTCGGCTGTTCTTGACAATATTGTAGTATTAACGGCTAATTACCTACGACTAATATTTAGCAGATATTATCTTCTTTCAGTCTTAATACTTTCTTAAACCAAGTGATATCAATCACTTTAGATTTCCCGGGTAAAAGATCAATAGTGACGACAGTCATTTTTGCTCAAATAATACAAGCGTACTTTTGTCATATCAATAAATAAAAACTGAATTATGGAACCTAATTTAAGTATGGTAGAGTCCTACATAAGATACGCGATTATGATGATACCTGTAATTATAGGAGGATTAATGGGTAATTTATGGATCATGCTATTGGGATTGCCTATATTTTTGACAGCAATATCAGCATATTGCCCTATATATAGCGCATTAGGTATAAATCATAGTGAAAAAGGATAATATTTACCCTGGTAAGAGAGATTTAATCCCGCATTATATTCTCTCTTACATTTTTCCCTTATCAGCAAAGCTGTAATATCCGTTATTGGTGATGATAAGATGATCTGATACGATGATATCCATTATTTTCCCCGCATTGACCAGATTTGCTGTGATGTTAATATCCAGACTGCTGGGATAAAGTATTCCGGAAGGGTGGTTGTGCGCCAGGATAATAGATGATGCCTGTTCCTGAATGGCCAGATGGAATATCTGACGCGTATCTACAACTGTCCCGGCAAAACCGCCTTTGGTGATACGCTGATATTTAATGACTACATTTTTTCTATTCAGAAATATCATCCAGAATTCTTCATGCTGGAGGTCACTCATACATGGAGCTAATAATTCATATGCCTGTCTGCTGCCGGAAATTGTTTTTACCTGAAGTGCGTCAGTTTGTTGTCGTCTTCTACCCAGTTCCAATGCAGACAGAATTGTAATAGCTTTAGCCTCACCAATCCCGTTGATTTGAATAAGTTGGTCGAGAGAAATTCTTCCTAACTGGATAAGATTATTATTTGCTGCAGACAGTACTTTTCTTGCCAGGTCAACCGCAGAGCTGTTTTTAGTGCCGGAACCTAGCAGAATAGCCAGTAGCTCAGCATCGCTGAGTGCGAAGTGACCTTTTAGAAGCAGCTTTTCACGTGGGCGATCTTCTTCCGCCCAGGATTTGATATTGGAGTGTTGGATATATGACATAATAATAAAGGTGCACCTATGAGATGCACCTTTTATATCATTTCCATAAATTTTTCAGAGAAAAATTACAGCGCGTTCACTTTTTTAGTGATAGACGACTTTAAGTTAGAAGCTTTGTTTTTGTGGATTTGATTTCTCTTCGCTAACTTGTCAATCATCGCTACTACTTTCGGTAATAAAGCCTCTGCTTCTTCTTTAGAAGTCAAAACCTGTAATTTACGAACCGCATTACGTGTAGTTTTACCGTAATATCTGTTTTCCAATCTTTTCTTAGCAGTTTGTCTGATTCGCTTCTGAGCTGATTTATGATGTGCCATCGCTTATCTTTAATTTGAGTCTGCAAAGATAATAACTCTTTTTGAAAATAAAAAAAGAATATTGAGAGATTTTGATAAACTTTTTCTATTCATTTATAGTTATTTCTAATAAATTTAGGAACAAGGATTGTACGATATTTGTTTTCAATAGTACGATATTTAAAATAACATACTTATTTATATGCAGGATTTATCCTTTCTATTAAATGCCCATCCCTCTTATGTAGATCAATTGTACAAAGACTACCTCGGGAATCCGGAATCTGTAGATGTTGAGTGGAGAAAGTTTTTTGCTGGTTTTGATTTAGGAGTAAAATCAGAGAGTGGTTTAAGTGGTGATGCTGCCTCCGGCAGTGTATTAAACACGAAAGAATTTAAAGTTGTCAAGCTGATTTATGCTTATCGTAACAAAGGACATTTAGTTTCCGATACGAATCCGATTCGCCCGAGAAAGAACAGACATGCTGATCTGGACCTGCACTTTTATGATTTGGGAGAAGCGGATATGGATACGGAGTTTTATGCCGGTCATGAATTAGGATTGGGCAGAGCTAAACTCAGGGATATTATTGAAAGGCTGAAAAAAATCTATTGCCGTACTATCGGTTGGGAATATAACTATATAGACAGTCGTGAAGAAAGACAATGGCTTCGTGAAAAAGTAGAGCATGGCTATATTGCCTATGAACATCCATTTGAGAAGAAAAAACGAATTCTCAAAAAGTTAAATGACTCAGCAGTTTATGAGAAATTTCTGGGCACAAAGTTTATCGGACAAAAACGCTTCTCTTTAGAAGGAGGAGAATCTACAATTCCTGCTTTAGATGCTATGATCAATGTAGCGGCTAATGAAGGCTGTAAAGAAGTTGTTATAGGGATGGCACACAGAGGTCGTCTGAATATATTAGTGAATATCGTCCGCAAAACCTATGAAGAAGTTTTTACAGAATTTGAAGGTATTTCTCCCGATGATCTGTCTGTAGGAACGGGTGACGTAAAATATCATAAAGGATATTCCTCTCAGTATACTACAATGGATAAAAAGGAGGTGTATATAAACCTCCTGCCTAATCCATCACACTTAGAAGCTGTCAATCCGGTAGTGCAGGGTTTTTGCCGTGCCAAAGCTGATGCTATATATGACTCAGAATATGATTCCATTCTGCCATTGACTATACACGGAGATGCGGCTGTTGCAGGTCAGGGTATCGTTTATGAAGTACTGCAGATGTCTTTGTTAAAAGGGTATACTGTAGGTGGTACAGTACACTTCGTGATCAATAACCAGATTGGATTTACAACGGACTTTGATGATGCCCGCTCATCTTACTATTGTACATCCATTGCTTCTACAGTACAGTGTCCGGTTTTTCATGTCAATGGTGACGATGTGGAGGCAGTGGCATTTGTTTCAGAATTAGCTGTAGAATACAGACAAAGATTCAATAAAGATGTATTTGTGGACATGGTTTGCTATAGAAAGCATGGCCACAATGAAGGAGACGATCCTCAGTATACGCAACCTCAGATGTATGGCCTGATCAAAGGTCATGAAAGCGTCAGAGATATTTACAGCAGGAAACTGGTAGAATGGGGAGTCGCCGGAGCTGAGCTGGTAAAGGATTTTGAGAAAGAGTTCTGGGATACGCTTCAGAAGCGGCTGGATGAAACCAAACAAAACCCAAGACCATACCAGCCACAGGCCACAGATATCGCATGGAATAAAACCAGACATGCGACCCAGGCAGATTTTGAAAGCTCTCCTAAAACAAAAATTCTCAAAGCGGATTTAGTCAAAGTCATCAAATCTCTGGTCAATGTTCCGGAAGGATTTCATCCTTTGAAGAAAATCAATACTTTGCTGGAAAGCAGAAGAGAGTTGATGCGTCAGCAGAAATCTGTAGATTGGGCGGCCGGGGAATTACTTGCTTACGGATCTATTCTTTTAGAAGGGAAAAATGTCCGTATGAGTGGAGAGGATGTAAAAAGAGGAACCTTTTCTCACAGGCATGCCATGGTGTATGATGAAAAAACAGGTGAAGAATACAACCGTCTGAATCACATCGTAGGAGAAGGAGAAAAGCAGGGTAAATTCAAAATCTATAACTCACATTTGTCTGAATATGGAGTTTTGGGTTTTGAATTCGGATATTCATTGACACATCCCGATCATTTAGTTCTTTGGGAAGCGCAGTTCGGAGATTTTATCAATGGTGCTCAGATTATTTTAGATCAGTTTATTGCCTCCTGTGAAACAAAATGGAACAGGAATACCGGTATGGTTCTTTTATTGCCTCACGGTTATGAAGGTGCAGGGCCTGAGCATTCCAGCGCGAGATTAGAAAGATTTTTACAGGCTTGTGCCGAGTTGAACATGGTGGTAACAAATATCACAACGCCGGCTAATCTTTTTCATGCGATCAGAAGACAGCTGGCCTGGGATTTCCGTAAACCTTTGATCAATATGTCTCCCAAATCTCTGCTCAGACATCCTGACTGTACATCTGATGTAAGAGAATTGTACGAAGGCAAGTTCAAAGAGATTATAGACGATCAGCTGGTAGAAAAGCCTGAGAAGGTAAAAAGAGTAGTTTTTTGCACCGGTAAAATTTACTATGACCTTTTAGCATATAAAAGAGAGAATAAACGTGATGATGTAGCATTGGTTCGTGTAGAACAATTGTATCCGTTGGCACATACACAATTCAATGCTGTCCTCAAAAAATATCCTAAAGCAAAAGTGTACTGGACACAGGAAGAACCGTCCAATATGGGAGCATGGTGGTATATGCGTAATGCCCGTGAAGATGTCAATTGGAATCTGGTTTCCAGATCTGCGAGTGCATCCCCTGCCACTGGATTTGCCAGAATTCATGAAAGAGAGCAGAAAGAGGTGGTCGATAAAACGTTTAACGGTTAATTTTTAGAGAAAAACGATATATATGAAAGTAGAAATCAGAGTACCGTCCATAGGTGAATCTGTAACAGAGGTGACCTTATCTTCCTGGTTGGTAGAAGATGGGGCAACTGTAGCCATGGATGAATCCCTTTGTGAATTCGAATCAGATAAAGCTACATTGGAATTGCCTGCTGAGGTTGCAGGGGTGGTAACACGAGTAGCAGGAGAAGGTGATGACTTGAAAATAGGCGATTTAGTTTGCTATATAGAAACAGAAGGTGCGGCGGGTAAAGCTCCTGTGAAAAAAGAGGAGAAAACAGAAGAAGCTCCTGTTCAGGAAACTCCGAAAGCAGAAGAGCCGGCTAAAGAAGCAACTTATGCTACTGCACATCCATCACCTGCGGCGAAGAAAATTCTGGATGAAAAAGGTGTAGAACCGGCATCTGTCAAAGGTACAGGAGTAGACGGCCGTATCACTAAAGACGATGCATCTAAAGCACAGCCAGCTGAACCAGCTCCCAAACCATCACCTGCTCCTGAGAAAAAAGCAGAGGCACCGGCAAAAGCAGCTCCGGTAGTGCCGGGCTCCAGAAATGAACGTGTAGAGAAAATGACACGTCTGCGCAAAACGATTTCCAGAAGACTCGTGGAGGTAAAAAATAACACTGCGATGCTTACTACTTTCAATGAAGTAGATATGACCCGTATCATGGAGTTGCGCAAACAGTACAAAGATGATTTTGCAAATGAGCACGGAATCAATCTCGGATTTATGTCTTTTTTCGTAAAAGCATGTACGTTGGCATTGCAAAAATATCCGGCTATCAATGCCTATATCAATGAAGATTCAATTATCTACCACGATTTCTGTGATGTGTCTATTGCAGTTTCTACCCCAAAAGGTCTGGTTGTTCCGGTGATCAGGAATACTGAAGCTATGAGCTTTGTAGATATCGAAAAAGATGTAAAAAGATTAGCTACATTAGGCAGAGATGGTCAGCTGACAATGGAAGATATGGAAGGCGGTACATTCACTATCACTAATGGCGGCGTATTTGGCTCATTATTGAGTACTCCGATTATCAACCAGCCTCAATCAGCTATTCTGGGAATGCATAAAATTCAGGATCGACCGATGGTCATCAACGGTCAGATTGTGGCACGTCCTATGATGTACCTGGCACTTTCTTATGATCATAGAATCGTAGATGGTAAAGAATCGGTAGGATTCCTCGTCGCAGTAAAAGATTATTTAGAAAATCCGGAGCGAATGCTGTTCGGTATTTAATCAATAAACAGTAAGAATAAAAATGCCTCTGTTTAATAATAACAGAGGCATTTTTTATAATAAGTGAGATGCTTACAGCATGACCTACCTATACAAAAAGGATTGATTTATGTCATTCTGAAAGAATCTAAAGGCAATCTTTTTTGTTAACTAAACGACATTAAATAGTATAAGATCACTTTTTCAGCTTATCCTGAAAGTATTTGTGTAGCTTTTGGACTTTCGGAGAAATGACCATTGAACAGAATGGCTGGGTGCCGTGAAGATTGTAATAGTTCTGATGATAATCTTCAGCCGGATAGAATACTGCTGCCGGGCTGATTTCAGTAACAATCGGGTCTTCAAAAATCTTTTCCTGAGTGAGTCCGGCAATGGTCTGTGCAGCTAAAGCTCTTTGCTCTTCATTCTCATAAAAAATAACAGAGCGATATTGTGTTCCTGTATCTGCACCCTGACGATTCAGTGTAGTAGGATCGTGGGTTGCAAAAAATACTTCAAAGATTTCTCCCAAAGAAATTTTTTCAGGATTGTAAGAGATCTGAATGACTTCAGCATGACCTGTTTCCCCGGTGCAAACTTCTTTATATGTAGGATTTTTGGTGTGTCCTCCCATATATCCTGAGATGACGGTGTCCACACCTTCCAGTCTCTGAAAGACAGCTTCTGTGCACCAGAAGCACCCTCCGCCTAATGTGATTGTATGATTCATTTTATTTTTTTCAGATTTCTGCTCAGTAGAATGCTGCGCATTGGTACATGATACCAGACTCATGATGACCAGACTCAAAAACATTCTCATTCTCAGATAACAACTGATTCCAGTCTTAGTTCAAAACTTTTGCAGTGTCGGCAACAGTAGTAAGGTTTTGAATAAATTTCATCGCATCGTGGACACTTTCTACAGCTACTTCATCCTGCGGTGTATGACCTACTCCGGGATAAATGATGGATTGCATCTTTTTCATGTCTTTGAAACCATCAAACTGCTCAATCAATAAGATCGCATCTTTATCTCCCCACATGATGAGAGTTGGATTTTCTACCTTCTCAGGTTGAAGAACAGGATCTTTGTCTACTTGTTGCAATCTGTGTACAAATGCAGCTCTGTTTCCTTCTCTCATGGACATTTCATAATACATCTCTACTTTCTCAGGAGTGACAAGCTCGTCTTTTTCATAGGCTTGTTTGACTGTTTTCTCTACGGTAAATTTAGGATCCAGTTTTCCAAAGAGACCTGAGATAACAGGTATTCTTGCCAGTCTGAATGCTGAAAATAACGGCATGTCATATTTTTGTACCGGTGAACCTGCCGGATTAAGAAGTATCAGTCCTTTTACATTTTCAGGGTGATAGTATGCATATTTCCATGCAATTTCTCCTCCCAAAGAATTTCCCCCTAATATAAAATCAGTAACACCCAGCTTTTTTGTAAAATCCTCTATAAACTTCACATAAGCTGCAATAGAATAATCATTGGCAGTATTAGGTCCTGTCAACCCGAATGCAGGAATATCCATGCGGATGACTCTGTAATATTTCTTTAAAGTATCTGTCCATTGATCAAAAGTCTGTAAAGAGGCTCCGGTTCCATGCACCAGTACAACAGGTTGTCCTTGACCCTCATCTCTGTAGTGTACATTCAGACCTTCGATATCTATCCACTTAGAATTTTCATTGACATATTTTTCTTTCAGAGCTTCCAAAGGAATCGGGTCTTTCATTAAAAAGAAGATTCCGGCAACAAGTATAGCTATGATAAGCACTAAGAATTTGAACAACTTTTTCATGAATAGTGATTTTATCTAAAAATACTTTAAAAAATTAAATAGATGAACATTGTAATAAAAGAAGCGTATACTCAGAACTTAAAAACTTCTTTTAGGAAAGTTTTATTTATAAGTTATTTTATGTGCCTATAAGTTATATTTTATTATATGATAATGTGGTGGCTCGTTAACGCCATTTTTATTATTCCGATGAGAACTATAAAAAGCAAACCCCCGATACAGCCAGCCAGCCATATCGGGGTCACACCTTTTGAAGATGTATGCAACTATTTTGAATAATCTTTTGCGTTAGGGTTGAATTCCGCCCATCCCTGAGTCCAGTTTTCAGAGCCGAATGCACCACGGAATGCTACATTCTGGAACCCTGACAATCCAGCGAAGTCAGCACCTGCCAACAAGATAGAACCAGAGTTAGGTGTTACCTTAGGATTTACAACATCAAAGATGGAAGCGTCAATACCTGCATCCTGCCATTTAGCTAGGAATGAATTGGTTGCAAGGAAAGTTTCTTTTAAGTCAAATCCAACAACATCCGTTTTATAAGGAACACCTTTTGGTTGTGCACCACCATGTGCATTTTTAGATGTATCAGTTCCGACAATGCTGTTTACATACAGGTCACCTTTTTCACCGAAACCATTGCCACCCCAGTTTTCTACAGCAGCAAGTACGTTATTTTTTAATACAGTATTGGTGGTTGTTCCTGAGCTTTGCAGATAGAATCCATTAGGATATCCTGTGAAGAAAGAGTTGTGGATCTGGATTCTGCTGTTTCTTCTCAAGTGTAAAGCGTGTTGGAAGTTTTGACCGATAGGAGTTTCTCTGTTTCCTTTCGGACCGATAACTGTTACGTTAGAAACGATAGCAGAAGTGAAAGGAGTATTGTTCGTTCCTGAACCATCATTGTCTACTTCAAAACCGTTAGAACCTGACTGGTCAGAAAGCTGATTGTCGCGGATCAATAATGCAAACTGGATATTACCTGAATAACCTAGGTCTAAGTCCAGATCATCATCTAAACCTCTATATGCAACAAGATGTGATGCATTTACAGTTCCACCGAACCACTCGAAAGCATCATCCAGCCCGTAAGAAGCCTGTACGTAACTGATTTGGGTACCACGACCTACAGAACCCATTGTCAAACTGTTGACCTCTTCATTAGGATTGATAGCAATACCTGCGTATTCAATTCTGATATATTTGAAGATACCGGAGTTGTCATCGTCATTGTCTCCTCCGTGAAATGCGCCGTAACCGCCTTCTAGTTGTGCAGTTCCGCCCGGGATGTTATTTTTAGCTTTTCCGCAGATCACTACGCCGCCCCAGTCACCTGGCTGTCTTAATCCGATAGCTCTTTCTGAGGTAAATACAATTGGTTTTTCTGCAGTACCTTCAGCAAAGATCTGGCTACCTCTTTGAATGATCAATGTGCCTTTCGTTTCTCTGTCACCCATGATCAATGTTCCCGGATCGATGGTTAATTTTCCGGTAGATTTTATAGTAGATCCATCATCTTCTCCGATTCTTACGAATCCTTTCAATAAGTAGATAGTATCTGCTGAGAATTTTACCTCTCCTGAAAAAGTACCGGATATTTCTTTTACGGGTTTTTCTGTGACAATAGGAGTGTCGTCATCGTCGTCGATTACTTCGTCTTTTTTACAGCCGGTAATTACTGCTGCTGACATCAATAGTCCCAAAGTAGCTTTCGTGAAAGCTTTTTTAAATGGTGTTTGAAATCTCATAGTTTTCATGCTTAGATATGGATTTATGAATTATGAATTTTTGATTTGTGAAGTAAATTGTCCTGAGTCCTTAAAAGTTATATTTTACGCCGAGGGAGATCACTCTGCCCGGTTTGTACTGCTGAATGATCTGATCATTTTTCCTGCTGAACTTGCCATCTCCGTTTCCGTCCTGCAGCCAAAGGAATTCAGCATTGAGAATGTCAGAGATACCTGCGCTGATTTCTACATTTTTAGGGAACATATAGGAAGCGCTCAGGTCTAAAGTATGTCTCGGCATTTCGTAGATATCCGGATAGTCATCAGATCCTACAAACATGATTTTCCTGCCGGTAACATTGTACATCAGATTGATCTGATAATTTTTTTCCTGATCCTGATAGAAAATTCCTGAGTTAATCACATATGGAGATTGCCCCTGGAGCGGTCTGTTATTGGATTGACCTGCTACTTTTTCTCCCAGGAATACATTGCTTACTAAGTAAGTTGCATTTAACATGATACCTGTATTCTGTAGAAATTTAACAGGTGCTTTCGTGAAAGATTTTTTCAGCTCGAGCTCTGCTCCGTATAGATTTGCGTGCTCTGCATTGCTGAAAGTAAAGGATTTTGAACCTCCCGAACCACCTGCACCTTGTACAATGATGACTTCTATCGGATTGAGAAATCTTTTATAGAATACTGAAAAGTTGATAACATCCGATGTAGTTGGATAGTATTCCCATTTGATCTCAGCATTGTGGATTTTGCTGGAAACCAGATTCGGATTTCCTGAGAATGTATAATTGTAATTGAAGTCGTAAAATCCGAATGGTGCAATTTCTCTGAACTCAGGATTATTGACGCTCATACCGTAAGCGATACGTGCTACCATTTTATTGTCCATGAATGAGTAGCTGGTATTCACTGACGGCAGAACGAAGTGATTGGGTCTGTTGACATTCACCGGATCATTTGTCAATGTGGCAGAGTTGAGCTTTTGTAAAAAATACTCATATCTTACACCTGCTACTACTTTGAATTTATTGATAGGTAGCTCAATTTTTGAATAGGCAGCACCTAACAGGCTGCTGGCAGAATATGAATCACTCGGATTACTTTGCTCATCGAGAATAACACCTGTAGTTGTATTGATATTTTCAGGCTGGAAAAGTTCGTCAATGCTATTTTCCAGATTGTTCATGTCAAACTGAGGAGAGCGGATAAAACCGATGTTTCTGGCTTTAAAGTTTCTGTCTTTATATTCAACATTCAACCCTGCATAAAGCGTTGGGATGAAAGATTTAGATTTTTTGTAGCCGATTTTATAGGCATAATTGACCTGTACACTTCCGACATACTCTTTCATTTCTGAGTAAAATCTTCCTAAAAAGAAAGGTTGAGCATTCCCTACCGGTACATAAAGAATAGATTTGCCGGATGCAGTATCCAGATCCGAACGATATCTTTTATAATCCGGCTGGTTTCTGTAGGTAATTCCTGCTCCTGCTACCCAGTCCAGATTAGCTGCGCCTTCAGATAATTCATGTTTACCAACCAGCTGACCAGAATAGAGTCCTTTGAATACCTGATCAAAGGAGTGGTTATTAGGAAAATATCCAAATTCATAGTGTTGACCACCTCTGTGAATATACTGGCTGGAAGAGTTAAAGTTGGCAAGATTTTTAAAATCAATTGTAGAACCCCTTTTGAATTTGAAAGACCAGTTGTGAATAATACCTAGTCTTACATTCGTGTTGTACTGTACATCCTGAAAATCAAAGATCGGAGAAGATGTTTTTTGTTCAGTATTATAGATATTATAATCAGACCTTTTTACATCGAAAGTGCTTCTGGTATTGCTGTAATTGATAGCCGTGATTTCGCCGATAAGCGCTTTTTTGCCAATGATTCTATGACCCATTGTGAAAGCAAACCTCTGATCGGGGATAGCCATAGTCTTATTAGCTACCCAATTGTTGCTCATGGACCTTCCTGCATTGACAAGGGTTTGAGCTGAAGACTTTCTCAAATCTGTCGGAAATCCGGAAGGTAAGGCATGCTTACTGTCGAATCCCAGATGAAATAAAGATCCCTGGTCGCCCTGATAGAAATCTTTCAGAGTAGTACCTGTTCTGTATTGTGTGCTATATTGGATGGTATAAAAATTTTCATTTGGGATGGACTTCGTGAAAACTTTTACCACACCACCGGCAAAATCTCCTGTGATCTCTGCAGAGGGGCTTTTCATGATAAGGATCCTGTCGATCTGGCCACTTGGAATCATATCAAAAGAGAAAGATTTGATATCGGTTTCTAGGCTCGGTGCTACCGAATTGTGCAGCAATACATTATTATATCTCGGATTCAGACCACGGATATTGATGAAATTGCCCATGAGTGTGACGCCGGGAACACGTCTGACGACCTGCGCTGCATCTCTGTCCAGAGATTTTCCGATTTGCTGAGCAGAAATACCGCTTGCTATCAGGTCTGTATTTTTGATCTCCATCAATACAGCAGATTCGGTATTAGATCTTTTGAAGGCAACTACTTCTGTGACTTCAAGCTCTCCGATCGTTTCACTGAGTGCGACGTTCAGAGTGATTGCTTTATTTGCTTCTACAGTGACATCTTCAATAATTCTGGAATCGTAACCGATATAAGAAACTTTTACTTTGTATTTACCTGGCTTTACCTCATAGATCGTGTAATTTCCATCGAAATCTGATGAAGCTCCCTGAGTGGTGTTTTCAATAACAGCAGTAGCTCCGATAAGTGGTTCCTGAGAATTTTTGTCGAAAATGTTACCTGTGATAGAGCCGTTCTGCGCAAAGGCTATGGAGCTCCAACCTAGCAAAACCAATATGGCTGTAAAGATTTTGCAGGATTTTTTTGGCTGGTTTTTAATAAAATTGAACATGTGTAATTGTTGCATTGATTACACTGCAAGATTACGACGCTAAGTTTGGTTGGATTTTACCGCAAAGAGGATTGACAAGGGAGTTTGTGTAGGATTTGTCAGGGTTTTATGAGAATACTTTATGTCAAAAGTGTAGATTGTGTGAACTTATAGGATTGTTTTTTGAATTATTTTTGATAATCAATTAATTGTGTTTTATGTTGGTGGAAATTGCTTATGAGTTTAGATGTCTAAAAAGAAATTTTTACTAATAAAAAAATGAGGAGCCACAACTGCAGCTCCTCATTTACATATTGTTTAGTGATTAGTCCAAGTTGACAAAACCTATCTTGAAATTGTCATTTTCATTAGTTCTGATAATAAGTATCTTCGATATTATATTATACTTCGATTTTCCAGGGCTAAATATACCTTCTATATCTTTATTGTCAAATAATTTCTTAGTTGATACTTTTCCTTCGGAATCTATGTTTCTCAGGATACATATGGAGTTTTTAAAGTTTTTAGTATAAGAAAATTTGTCTTCTAATCCTTTGTCTAAATTTTCCGGATGATCATTATACACTAAACCTAATTGGTTATTATTTACAAATGCGAAGACTGATGAGTGATCTTCTGATTTATGAACTTGATTTTTTGGGATCTTCTTAATCCAAACAATTTCTCCTTGTTGATTGATTGATACAATTAACATACTGCCATAATAGTGATCATATTGAACATATCTGCCGCTTGAATTAAATATTCCATTCATTACATCATAAAATTCTAAAACAGCAAATGCACCACCATCTTGTTTGCCTATAAATGCATTTATTTTTAATCTTACGTCTAACGGGAAGCTTGTACCAAGCAAATCGATTGCATTATTGTTTTTATTTATGTCAACAAATAAATCTTTCTCTAGTAATTTATCATCTGATTTAACTATTTCTCCCTTTGGACTAATTTCGCCATAGTATATAGCATTTCCTTTTTCTTGCATAAAGCAATGACCAAAAATTTGAAAATTATCATTCGTTTTATTTGTTACAATTTTTATATTATACAGACTGCCCTCGTTGTGTTTAAGTTCAAATCTTTCTTGTTTTTTACCATTTTCTGTAATCAGGGTATAGAAATATTTATAATTAGTTACAATTTTTCTGCCTTTGAGTTGAATATCATTTGTTGAATTGCTTTCAGTATTGTAATTTTTTTCCAAAATGATTACATCGCCTTGATTGTTTGTCTTTACATCAATAGTTTTACTTTGATAAGTATTAAAACCAGGACTTGCAATTTTCTTCTGCCAAATTTTTTCTCCGTTAGCATCAAACAATGTGATATTAAGCGTTTTAGGCGTTGAGTATTTTTTTGAATGTGTATAGTTGGTTAGTAACAGTATTGAGAATTTCTTGTTTTCAGAGGTATTAAGAAAGTTTTGCTCATATATGTCAGAAGATACAGCTATTGGTTCTAACTCTGTTTTTTTAATTAATGAACCATTGCTAAGATCGTAAGATCTAAGTGTATATGCCATTTTTGATTGCTTCTTTTCTGATAGACGAAACAATCCATGTATAACTTTATTATCAGCAGTATTATTATCTAAATTGTAATTTAGATCAACATCGTTTAACTTAAAAGTTTCATTCAATTTAAAGTCACTATTGTATTTTTCTAATATATAATCTTGGGAGTTTTGAGGATTTATTCGAATTGTATAAACACAGTTTGCATCAAAATAAGGAATCCTAATAAATCTATCTGTTTTTGATTCGAAAAACGGACTCCATTTAACAGTAGGATTTTGCGCACTAACAAGAGAAATTATGAATGAGGTAAATACTATTGATGCAATATATTTCATAAAATAAGATTTGCTGAATTTATAAATATTTTTGCAGTATTATAATATATAAAAAGAGTAAATATTGGACAAAATAATTTTGTATCACCGCTTATTCAAATGCAAAAGGGACAAAATCTGCCGTTCGTTAGCCATCTTTTCAGATAATCTGTATTTTTAACAAGAGTCCTGAAAATGTTGCTGAATCAAGACGAAAAAGATGTTCCGTTCCTGGAATGGGCTGCTCAGAAGATCTGTGAAACTGATGTGGAAAGTATGATTTCTACAGTTGTCGTTTTGCCGTCACGCAGAGCATGTACCGTATTGATGCAGTATTTAATGGAATCATATCCTGAACGGGCTTTTCTGATGCCGGAGGTCATTTCTATCAATGAATTCTGGACCAGGCTGAGTGGATTTGCTGTTCCTGATAATGATATTCTGCTGCTGGAGCTTTACGAAATTTATCAGAAGCACTGGCCGGACGAAATATCTTTTGAGGAATTTCTACCCTGGGGCAGGATGATGCTCTCGGATTTTGATGAGATAGATAAATACAATGTAGATGCGAAGAAGCTTTTCACCATTATTCAGGACATCAAAGAAATTGATGAGCATTTCAAAATAGATGAAGAGCTGAAAGAAATCATGCGGCATTTCTGGAAAGTAGTACATGCCGATAAGCCTTATGAGCAATCATTTATTAAAACATGGGAAGTCGTTGGGAAAATTTACCAGGAATATGCGCTGGCTTTAAAAAATAAGATGCTGGCGTATGAGGGACTCGCATTCCGTACCTATTATCATGAAATAAAGAATGCAGAATCTGTTGTTTTCCCGTATAGCCACATTCATTTTGCAGGGTTTAATGCTTTTGCGGATCTGGATGTATTGCTGATTAAAAAGCTCGCTGATTTGTCAGATGTAGCGATGTATTGGGATGCTGATGATTACTTCATGGACAATAATTATCATGAGGCCGGAGATTTCTTACGGGTGTATAAGACTCTTTTCCCGGGAATCAAATCTTTCTGGAAAGATGGAAGCGTACTCAGTACCCGGAAGAAATATCACCTTCACGGAGCTCCTCTTCATCAGGGTCAGGTCAAAGTAGCTGCAGACATTCTGAAAAAATATATTGCGCTCAATGACGGGAAAAGAACCGGAGTTGTACTTTGTGAGGAAAATATACTGGAATCATTTTTATATGAGCTGAAGGATCTGGATATGACGAATATCACTATGAGCTTTCCGGTTGGTGAGTCTTCTGTGACAGATTGGCTGGAGATCTTATACCGGATCAACAGCAGTGAAACGATACATAAATCGGAGCTGAACAGATTATTCAAGCATTCCTATTTCAGAATACTGGTGGATGATGCCAACGTCAGACAGTTTAAAAAGAGATTTCTGGATTCATCTGTTTTTTTCTTCAGCAAGAAAAATCTGAGCGGCCATATAGATCTGTTACTTTCCGGAGAGGGAGAGCGCTTTGCTAGCCTGAGAGAATTGTGCAGATTCTGGATCCGGTCACTGGAAAAACTAAAAGAAAATATCCAGGGGCAAAACCAACAGCTGGGAATCATTATCCCGTATTTTATCCAGGCCATTTATGATAAGCAGGTCATATTGGAGCCATTTGAATCAAAAGTATCTTTTAAGGCAATATATCAGCTGTTGCTTTCACATATTAAATCAATAGCAGTTCCATTCCTCTCTGATCAGAAAATGCCTGTTCAAGTGATGGGCTTTCTTGAATCTAGATTGATGGATTTTGACAGAGTGATTATAGTGGGTGCCAATGAAGAGATTTTACCCAGATCGAGAAGAGGTAACTCCTATATTCCTTATAATCTTAGGAAGCCTTTCGGATTACCTACTTTGAAAGCTTTTGATGGAATATATGCTTATCATTTTTACAGACTGCTCAAAAGATCGGAAGAAAGCCATCTGATTTATAACAATGTTCCGGGTGAGCAGCCTTTTGAGAGAAGCAGATTTCTGGGACAGATCATGCTGGAATTGAACACCCCGGAAAATATCATCACCCGAACCAGCTGGTCATATCCGTTGAAAGATCACACCAAGGAGAAGAGTTCTGAAGAAAGTACCGGGCGAATAATTATAAAGAAAACACCTGAACATATAGAAATTCTCCGGAACAGAAGTTATTCTCAGAGTGCATTGGTTCTGTACCTCAGATGTCCTGTACAATTTTACCTGAAATACGTAGCAGAAATAGAAGAACCCAGGGAAACGGAGGAAATCATGGATGCGGGCTCTTTTGGAAATGTTTTACATAAAACAATAGAGATCCTGTATCAGGATTTTTTACAGCAGCAAGTGACCGCAGACAAAATCAGAGCAAAGCTCCCTCTGTTGGAAATTACTTTGAAAGAAGCTTTTGAAACAGAATACCAGTCTTTTAATCAGCTCAAAGGCCAAAATCTTTTGGCATATGATATCATTTTGCAATCGTTGAAAAAAATCATTGAAACGGATATCAGAATGGCGGAAGAAGAGCCATTTGAAATTTTGTTGCTGGAAGGAGAGCGGCAACGATCTGTTACATTGAAAGATCGTCAGGAAATTTCCTTTCAGGGGAAAATTGACCGTGTAGATAAGATCAGTTCCGGAGTCAGGATACTGGATTACAAAACGGGAAAAGTAGAACTCGCAGGTGATCTGAGGGATCTTTCCAAAGTTTTTGAACGATTCAATCATACTACAAAACCGCAGACATTTCAGGGATTGTTTTATCAGTTTTTATTAAATGAATCTTCTGCCATCATTGGTTTTTATAGTATCAGAGATTTATCCAAAGGAATTCAATATCTCAATGATGGATTACAAATTCCTGCAGAAACACAAAGTATGTTCATTGAACAGCTCACTAATCTATTGGAAGAAATTTTAAATCCGGATATCCCATTTGTCCAGAATGCAAATCCGGATGCCTATAAATTTTCACCTTATCAGTTTGTGATGAATTAAATGTTCAACTGTTCACTGTCCACCATTTTAAAGTTTGAAGTCTTGCCGTCGGGCACTGAGATTATTCTAAGTGTGTCACGGATTTAAAGTTTGCTTACGCCAGTTGTCGTTTGATTCGTCATTCAGTGCCTGACACGGAATTTGTCAGATTGAAAGAGATACTGATTCAGGTACAGCTGCTGAATCAAGTTCAACATGACGATTCAGGAAAAGGCTTACGTCCAGACATCAATTTCATCAGCAGTTCGAATACTCAATACTACTTGTTTTGACAACTAAATAATATTTTGGTGACTATTAAAGTGATTGAATAAGTATAAATTCGCCTTAGAATTATAAGGAATGAGTCGATGGAGAAGTAGTTATCATCTCTACGCAATGATAACGATCGTAGGGTGGGGACTGGCATTTGTATTTACCAGGCTTGCCCTGCAGGAGCTTCATTATACGACAGTAGGATTGCTGCGCAACGGGATTGCTTCGATTGCGTTGATAATAATGTTGTTTTTTATCAAGGTTCAATTATTTGACAAGAAAGATCTGAAAGGATTTATACTTTCCGGGACCTGTGGATTTTTCCTTTTTATGCTGACATTCAATAAGGGCGCACAAACTGTTACAGCCGCAACAAGTAGTGTTATTATGGCTACAGTGCCGATTATTACGGCATTGATTGCGAGTATTTTTTACAAAGAAAAGCTGAGATGGTTTCAATGGGGAGCTATTGCGTTACAGTTCTGGGGAATTTACCTCCTGGCAGGCGGCGTTAAAAATCTGAATGCAAACACTGGAATTCTGTGGCTGCTGCTTGCTTCATTTTGTCTGAGTGTGTATAATATTTTTCAAAAGCAGCTGACTAAAAAATATACTTCTCTCCAGGTATCTGTGTACAGTATTTTTCTGGGAACAGTACCTTTTTTATATTTTCTGCCGGCATCTTATCCCGAAATTATAAGCATGAATCTTGTTACCGGGCTGGTAATTTTGACAATGGGCGTTTTTTCTTCCGCAATAGCCTATGTGTCCTGGGCAAAAGCGTTTTCACTGGCAGAAAACACTTCACAGGTGAGCAATTATATGTTTGTCACACCATTGCTGGCTACAGTATTCGGAGTATTTATACTGAATGAGATACCTGACAAAAACTTCCTGGTCAGCTCAATAATTATACTGCTGGGACTTTTATTGTTTAATAAGGGAAGTCTGATTTTTGACAGAAATAAATTGTAGATCAACCCTTAGGCACATACAACCCATGCTTAATTGCAAAAACGATTAGTTCAGTATTCTTTTTGATCTTGAACTTATTCATGATGTTTTTGTGATAAAACTGTACAGTGTGATGGCTTAAGTACAATTGAGCAGCAATCTCTTTGATAGAGAACCCATCACAGATGCCATTGAGAACTTCCTGTTCCCTGTCAGTCAGCTGCAATACCACATCTTCTTCTGTTACAAAACAATGCATGGCCCGGCTGCGGAGGTTTTTCTCTACATAAGTATTGTCTGCCATCACTTCTTCTATCGCGGCTTTAAGCTCTTCCGGTGAAACATCTTTTGAGAGATATCCATTTACCCCGATATTCAATGCGTTTTTGATGGTAGAAATATCCCTTAAAGAGCTGAGTGCAATCAGCTTGGTTTTGCCTTTGAATTTTTTCTTCGCAATTTCTATCAGTTTAATACCGTTGATATCCGGCATGATGATGTCAATGAAAATAATATCAGGATTTTTGCCTTCTTCAAAAGTATCCAGAAAGGTTTGAGGATTATTAAAAGACAATATTTCTGCTTCTTCAAAAATATCAGAGAGGAGTATTTTCAACGCACCGGTAATCAGTTGTTGATCATCGATAAGAACTAAAAGCATATTGCGGACATTGTGGCATTAAGTTACAAGTCATTCCTGTATACAACTAACATGTAAATATAAAATAACATTTTATATAATATAACTTTACAAACGCTTTATAATTGTTATAATTTTCAACAGGTTTTTTTGTTATTTATTAAAAATCAAGTGGATATTTTTAATTTTATCCTTTACAATTCATTATTTATATGAGGAAAATTAATCTGGAAAAGATTAGCATAATTGTACTTTCGATGGCTTTTATTTTCATTGCAGGTACAGGAATTTTAGCATTTGTCAATCTGAACCGGGTTGTAGATAATATCAATAAGGCGAGTAATCCCGACCTTAAGTTATTATTGCTGGAGTCTCTTACTTCGGAGCTGTCTCATGCTGAAAGTAGTGTAAAATCTTATAATCTCACGAGAGATAAACAATATCTGGAACCTTATGCAAAAATTCTGGATGGTGTATATGGTCTGATGGACTCCATTTCCCATAACGCTTCCGGTGACCCTAAAAGCAGGATACTGGCAGATTCATTAAAGGGTTTGGTACAGCATAAAAATGATGTGCTGGAAGCAATTTTGCTGCTCAGGAACAATGAATTGGTCACTGAAGAACTCAAGCGTATTGATTCCAAGCTCAGCATTGCTGATGAAGCGAACAAGAAAATTACAAAAAGTAAAAAATTGTTTGTAGGTAAAGAAGAACGCAACAGAATCAAAAAAGAAAAAGAAGCTGCTAAGCCGGAAAATGTTCTTGCGAGAATGAAAACCGAAATAGGGAATGAGCTTACAGGAGTAAAAAGCGATCAGCTGACACAATTGAAAGACATTAAATATCAGGAATTTGCTCTTTTGAAGCAAGATGAGGAAATTATGGGCCGGATACGCTCACTGATATTCCAATTGCAGGAAATAGAAAAGCAGCAGATTGTAAAAAATACGCTGGAGTCATCTGAGCTGACTGCAAAAACCTATAAGTTCATTACTATTTTTTGTTTGTTGGGAACTTTGCTGATGTTGGTGACCATTGTCGTGATCATCAACTTTATTAAGAAAAGTAAAAGCTATACTGCTGCACTACAAAAAGCCAATCATGAAGTGGAAGCTTTTGCAAAAGCCAAAGAAACATTCCTCTACAATGTCAGTCATGAATTGAGAACACCATTGAATGCTGTGATAGGATTTTCCGAGCAGCTGGAAAATGAAAGGGACGATCATAAAAGAGCAGAAATCTCTCAGATTATTTACAAATCTGCACGGCATTTAAAGCACATTCTGAACGATATTCTGGATTTCAGCAAATTGAATGCAGGCAAATTTTCTCTGAAGAATATTACTTTTGATCCGGGTCAGATGGCAAGAGAGCTAGAGCTGATCGTTGAAAAAAATGCATCAGAAAAAGGTTTGAAATCCACTTTTGAGATTACAGGAACATTACCGGAAAAATTAGAAGGTGATGCATTGAGACTAAGACAGGTACTCCTGAATATAGTGGATAATGCCATAAAATACACGTCAGAAGGATCTGTCAATGTCACTTTAAAGTATGAGCCACTGTCGGACCGGCAAGGTAATCTGCATGTGAAAGTTGCTGATACAGGTGTGGGGATGACTGAAGAGGATTTGAAAAAAATCTTTAACGCATTCGAACAGGCTTCCACACGTGACCAGGTCAATTCGCAGGGGACAGGGCTGGGATTGAGCATTACCAAAGAACTGATAGAATTGCAGGGTGGGGAGCTAGAAGTAAAAAGTGAAGTAGGGAAAGGAACTGTTTTCGGATTCTTCATCCCGTATAAAAGCGGAGAAGGTGATATTGAGGAAGTAATTTCTGATGAGCAGAAGGCTGACTTAGGAAAGAATATTGAGCAGGCGAGAATTTTAGTAGTGGACGATGTGAAAGTCAACTTACAATTGATAGAGTATATTCTAAAAAAATACAATGTACAGCTCACCCAGCTGGAAGATGGCCATCAGGTAATACCAGCTTTAGCAGAAAATCATTTCGATTTAGTATTGCTGGATATGAATCTTCAGGAAATTTCAGGAAAGCAAATCTGCCGGGCGATCAGAAATCACGAAAAAGAAGATGTGAGATCTCTGCCTGTAATAGCGGTGACAGCAGCTCATTACACGAAAGATGTTCTGGATGAGTTTGGATTCAGTGATATTCTGGAAAAGCCATTTACAGAGATACAATTACTGAAAGTCATCCACAAGTATTTCGCATTTGATGAGGATTTCGGAACAGAAACGGAAGAGTTGATTTTTGACGAAAATAATCCTGAGCACAAGCCCATTATCGATCAGGCCAGAACAGAACTCAAAACTTATATCACTCAGTTGGAAAATCAGGCCGGAAGTGGCAATCCGGAAAATATATCTTTAATCTTTCACAAGCTGATAGGTGTGTTACATATTCTGGGAGAAAATGAGCTGAAAGACGAGGCTCAGATCCAGGAAGCATTATGGACACAGCATCCGGATGGCTCTCTCCATCAGACCAAATTGCAGGAATTGATTTCCCGGCTACATTTAGTTAAGAATTGAAAGGGGGTAGTTGAGCTTCTGACCACAGACTAACGTTTTTGACGGTGAATTTACTATCGGTAGGCGTCTGCAAATTCGCACTTATACTTCGTTAGTTGTGTTTTACATTGGAGTTAGTAGTCTTAGGTCTGCAGTCTTTACTCAAAGGTATCTCGCAACGATAGGTAATCTTCTTCCTACACCAAAAGCTCTTGGAGAAACTCTCAGATAAGGCGGAGTCTGAAATCTTTTAAACTCTGCATTATTGACAAGTTTTAAAACTCTTTGTACCAAAGCCGTGTCAAATCCCTGAGCGGCGATTTCCTGAGGACTTTGACATCTTTCTATGTATTGGTATAAAATTTTATCCAGAATATCATAATCCGGCAAAGAGTCACTGTCCTTCTGATCCGGTCTCAATTCTGCTGAGGGAGCTTTTGTCAGAATATTTTCAGGAATAATTTCCCCGTCTCTGTTGATATAGCGGCACAATTCGTACACCTGGGTTTTATACAAATCGCCTATCACACCTATGGCACCGCACATATCACCGTACAAAGTTCCGTAACCTACAGCCGCTTCACTTTTGTTGGAAGTATTGAGCAGGATATAGCCGAATTTGTTGGAAAAAGCCATCAGATAAACAGCTCTGATTCTGGACTGAAGATTTTCTTCTGTGACATTTGGTGGAAGTCCTTCAAAATGCGGCACAAGTGTTTGTTCAAAAGCATCAAAAACATCTTTGATAGGCATGATAGCATGAGGAGACCCCAGATTTTCTACCAATTTTAGTGAATCATTAATGGAGTGATCACTGGAATACTGAGACGGCATCAATACAGAAAAGATATTTTCAGGGCCTAAAGCTTTTGCAGCCAGCGCTACTACTAAAGCAGAATCTACACCCCCTGAAAGTCCGGCGATAGCTTTTTTGAAACCTGATTTGGCAAAATAATCCCGGATACCCAAAACCAAAGCGTCATGTACTAGTGTGATATCTTCCTCTTGTTGTTCCTGATCTGCACCCTGATAATTTTTGACAGATTCGAGATCAAATGTCATGACCGATTCTTCAAAATACGACAGCTCCTCATAAATTTTTCCATACGGACTGCACACGATAGAACCTCCGTCAAAGATGATATCTGTCTGTGCACCATATTGATTGCAATAAAAAACAGGAACATTGTACTGGATGGCATTTGCTTTTACAATCTCTTTTCTGTTACGGGCATGACCTCTGGCAAACGGAGAAGCAGAAAGATTCAGCATCAGGTCAGGTGATTGTCTGACCAGCTCATCCATCGGGCTCATTGGGTACAAAGGATTTTCATTCTTGATATTCCAGATATCTTCACAGACAGTCAGCGCTATTTTATATCCTTTGTATTCGAGAACATTGAATTCTTTTGCAGGCTCAAAATATCTGTACTCGTCAAAGATATCATAAGTAGGAAGCAGAGCTTTATTGGCAGTAAATTCAATGTTGCCATCCACCAGAAAGCACGCAGAATTATACAAATCCTTTCCGTCCAATACCGGATTGAAAGTAGGAGTTCCAATCACTACCGCCAGTTTATTTTTGGCGTAGTCTGCTACCCTTTGAACGACCTGTAATGACCGATGGGTAAAATCTCTGTAATCCAGAAAATCTCTGGCCGGATAGCCGCATACAGTCAGTTCAGCCAGTAATAAGATATCAGCACCCTGTGCGAAAGCCGTATCTACAGCCTGAACAATTTTCTGATAATTCCCTTCAAAATCTCCTGCAATATAATTCTGCTGCGCTATCGCTATTTTCATAAAAGTGAAGTTAGTAATTCTCATTATTTTATGAGTGTACAAAATGATTTCCAGGAGAGTTGCCCGGATTGATTGTATTTTATAACTCTTTGAATATTCAATGAAATGAATTTATTTTATAATTTGACTTTGTTGAATTGTCTATCCTGTTCCTCAGTTTTTACAGTTTGTTTTTGCTCAGATTGCATCTTTTTATTAGTGTAAAATACCTAATTGAATACATTTGAATACCTAAATTTTAGTATGATGTAAATATCTGAAAAATAGTGTGTTGTGGTGTAAATTTGTAATTTTCTGTTAAAATATCTGATTCGGAATTACTATGTCAAAAGTCACAGATTTACTTTCAATAATGTCGTTAAATTCGCTTCGTTATTTATATTGAATAAAAATAAGAACCGCATATTTTCCTATGTCGAAAAAAATATGGTTGCTGATAGTTTTTGGGTTAATGACCGCCCAATTATCAGCAGAAGAAGATAGTACATCCTCAAAAAGAAATAAGCCAGCCTGGTTAGAAAAATTTACTTTAAGCGGCTATGGTGTCGTCAATTATTACAATTACAAATGGGAAACATTGCCGGACAAAAGAAACGCTATAGACCCTGAGCGTTTGAATATGTATCTGAAATACAACTTTAATGACAAGATAGAATTTAAAGCAGAAATTGAGTTTGAGCATGGTGGCACCGGAGCAGCAATGTCTTTTGACCCGTTGGAAGAGTTTGGAGAATTTGAAGAAGAAATCGAGCATGGCGGAGCTGTTACGCTGGAACAGATCAATATCTTATTCAAAGTCAATAAGGCCATCAATATCCGGCTGGGAAAAATGAGAGTGTATTTGGGCAACGCTTCCAAACAGGACAGACCTGTACAATATTTTACCCCTTACAGATCGGAGCTCGAAAATACAATCCTGCCGCTGGGCTGGTATGAAACCGGTGTGGAGCTGAGTGGAGATTTTGAATTGAGAAAACAAGAAGAATATCCTAAGCTGTCATACAAAGTATATGTGATGAGTGGATTGGATAATACAGGTTTCAGCTCACTGAACTGGATAAAGCGGGGATATCAGACTCGTTTTGAAACCATCAACGCCAACAGTTTTGCTTATGCCGGTCGGTTGGATTATGTGTTTGGGAAAGGTAGTGAGGTAGGATTCAATGTGTATGCCAATAATCCTTCTCCCAACAGACCTAAAAATGATTTTAAGCAGAAATCCTGGCTGATTTATGGAGATGTGCACTTTACTTATTCCAAACATCCGTGGAGAGTATCGGCTTTAGCTATGTTCGGACATATTCAGAACAGTGAAGCGCTTAGTAATGCCAATAGAAATCTTTCCAATAATCTGGATGTAAAACGTACGCCTGTCGGCAAGATGGCAGCCGGAGCGTATGTGGAAGCAGGATATGACGTGTTGTCATTTGTAAAAAAAGACATCAAACAGGAGCTATACCCGTTTACAAGGTTGGAATGGTACGACTCTATGTTGAAAACACAGGGAAATATTTTTAATAATCCGAGATACGAACGCCAGGTATATACAGTCGGATTAAATTATTTGCCTATCAAACAGATCGTCCTCAAGGCAAGCTATGCATGGAGGATACTTGGTACAGAACAAAAGGAAAAGACTTTCGCCATGGGTGTAGGTTTTAGTTTTTAATATTCATCATTTTTAATCACTATCAAAATGAAAAAATCATTTTATCTAATGTTTTTGTCAGCAGGCTTATTTTTGACTGCCTGCGATAAAGAAGAAGTCATTGAATCAGCAGATTACAAAGACGAGCTGAATAACATCGGCAGCAATGTTATTATTCCTACTTACAAAAATCTTGCGGATGCAGGAGTTGTTTTGCAAACAGCAATACAAAAATTACAAAGCGACCCATCTGCAGCAAATCTTACTGCTGCCCGTAAAGCATGGGTAGACATGCGTGTATTCTGGGAACAGGCAGAGGGATTTTTATTTGGTCCGGTTGATCAGGAAGGAATAGATCCGTCTATAGATTCATGGCCGGTGAATGTGGTCGATCTGAATGCTGTTTTAGCGAGCTCTGACGCATTGACTGTGACTTATCTCAATAGTCAGGAAGGAACATTAAAAGGATTCCACACAATAGAATTTTTGCTTTGGGGTGAGAATGGAGATAAAACAGTTGATCAGCTTTCTGTAAGACAATTTGAATACCTGACTGCTTGTGCCGGAGCTTTGGCAGGAGATACTAAAAAGTTATATGATTTATGGAGTCCATCGAGTGGTAATTTTATTGCTAATCTGACAAAAGCCGGGGTTGGAAGTATTTTATATGTTAGCGAAAAAGCGGCTCTGGAAGAAGTAGCAAATGCATTGGTAGTTATAGCAGATGAAGTGGGTAATGGTAAAATCAATGATCCGTTCGCTGCATCAGATGTGACTCTGGAAGAATCAAGATTCAGTGCCAACTCAAAATCTGACTTTTCAGATAATATCAGAAGTGTAAAAAATATCTATACCGGAACTTATGGTACAACCGGAAATGGAATTTCTCTGACAACAATCGTAAAAGCTAAAAATGAAGCTTTGGATACAAAAATCAGAGCTCAGATTGATGCAGCTATCAACGCCATTTTAGCGATTGATGGAACTTTTACACAAGCGATTACATCTTCCAGACCTTCCATTGCTGCAGCTCAGGCTGCTGTACGTGATCTTCAGGAAACCTTAGAAAGCGAATTAGTTCCATTAGTATCCAATCTATAATTTTTATAGGAGATAATACAGGAGAATGAGAAGTTGGTTATTGGCTGGATTTATTGCATTGAGTTTATACTCATGTAAAAAGGACGGCCCCGCTCCTGTAACTGACGACGAACGTCTTTCGGGAGGAAAAACCACGATCTTCTCCACCGGCGCAGATGCTTACAGCTATCCTTTGGCGAATCTGGATGCAAAAGGTGTCGCAGAACATCTGATAGCAGATAAATTATTTTCCCAACAATTTGTAACGGCTCCGGCTACCAAATTTGGTGGTCTGGGGCCATTATTTAATCAAAATAGCTGTGTTTCCTGTCATACCAGAAACGGACGCGGTTCTGTTCCGACTGCTTTGGGAGACAATTCCACAGGATTACTCCTTCGGTTGAGCATAGATGGAGAGAATAGTTTTGGAGGTCCCTTGGCAGTACCGGATTTTGGCACTCAGCTTCAAACAAAAGCACTCTATAGCGGTATACCGGAGGGACAGCTGGCATATAATGAAGTGCAGGAAATTATAAAGTTTCTGGATGGAGCAATAGTTGCTTTAACAAAACCTACCTATACCATTGCTAATACCTATTTACCGCTTTCCGTACCGGTACTGACATCCGCCAGACAGGCTCCGGCCATCTTTGGTTTGGGACTTCTTGAAGCCATCAGTGAAAGCGATATATTATCACAGGAAGATATTTCTGATGCGGATGGAAATGGCATCAGTGGCAAGGCAAATCTGGTTTGGGATATTATCAAAGGACGGAGCGTACTGGGACGTTTTGGATGGAAAGCCAATAATCCTACTGCACACCAACAAGCTGCAGATGCTGCTTTTCAGGATATGGGACTGACAAATTCTTTTTTCAGAGAAGAACAATGCAACGGACAGGGAAATTGTAATATTGGCTTACAAGCTGATTTGGATATTCATGATACAATTGTCAACATGATGGCATTTTATTTTCAGACAATAGCTGTACCTGCAGCCAGAAATACAACACAAGCTGATTATTTATCCGGAAAAAATCTATTTACTAAAATTGGCTGTGCAAGTTGCCACAAACCGTCATATACCACAGGAGCTCATCCTATAGCAGCTTTGAGCGATCAGAAAATTTTTCCTTATACAGATTTATTGCTGCATGACATGGGAGAAGGCCTGGCAGATAACAGACCGGATTTCAAGGCGACCGGGATGGAATGGCGTACACCGCCGTTGTGGGGAATCGGGTTGGCTCAAATTGTCAATCCCAATGCAAGGTTCTTGCATGATGGAAGAGCAAAAACTTTAGAGGAAGCCATCTTATGGCATGGCGGCGAAGCCGAAAATATCAAGATGAATTATACCAGACTGACTAAAAAAGAAAGAGAGCAACTATTGTATTTCCTGAAATCTATTTAATACAGGTAGTTTTTGTTCCTTTGGAAACAAAGGATTTAACGCAGAGCGAGCTATTTACCGTAAACAACTATGTTGCGTCAGCCGTCTCAATACTCAATACAAGATACCCATTTACTCTACTGGTCTGTAAATATAACAACCCGCCTCACTTGGATGATCCTGCACATAAGCATTTCTGTCCTCATTCCAGATCAGTTGTATAATCATCAGATCGCCAATAGCTGCAATCGTAAAAAATCCTCCGAATGCCAGCATCAGGATATTTCCCATGAAAAGTGCTGCAATAGAAGGTAAGATTCCCAGAATAATGCCAGGTGCAGCAGCTCCCAATAAGTAATGTTTGACTTTTAACGGTTCATTACAGTGGCAGTACGGTGTAAGATATTTCCATATGATTCCAAATTTGATAGTCTTGTAACCCCCTCGTGCGTAATAACCAAAAAATGCACCGTGAATCAGCTCATGAATAACAATTCCAACAATCATCACTAATAAAATCATTGTTGAGATCCCGATAGAACCCCAGACCCCCAAAGCCGAAAATGAATTTTTTATATAATCCATAGAGAATTGTTCTCTCCATATAAAGAAATAAGGAACAGCAAAAGCAATTGCCCAGGGAATAATCAGAAATAAACCATAAACATTCGCTTTGACGATATCAATCGTTTTCTTTTCCTGTCTGAAATTTTCTAAAAAATCACTCATGTATCAAATATAAACGATTGACATTAAATGATGTGTGAAATATTGTTACCCGAATTAGCTGTAGCAATGCACTAAATAAAAAACCAATGAGTCTGTGACAACCCATTGGTTTGTATTGGTAGAAATCAGATATTATTGAATAATCACTTTCAAAACACCGATTCCCTGCTCATTTTGAATCTGAATAAGATACATTCCTTTGCTTAGATTTTGCACAGGAATCTCAGTATAGTTGCCGCTGATAACAGACTGATGTATCACCTTCCCGGAAATATCAGCAACAGATATATTTGTTTTTCCTCCTTCTGACCATTGCAGATGGACGATATCTTTAGCAGGATTAGGATATACAGCTAAGCTGATAGAATTTCTTTTGTTTACAGAAGTAATTACCCCGACTCTGGAGACTGCCGTATTCGTAATGATAGGCGCATTGAAATCGAAATAGATAGCCGCTTTATTTTCTACCGATACACCTGAGCCCAATCCGGCTTTTGGCTGAATAGCAAAAGTCACCTGACCATTGGAAGCCGGTTCATTGACATTGCTGTCAGGTAAAAGAATATTTTCAAAAGTTAAAGTAATCACTCCTTGCTCATTGAGCGACCATACCAGAGGATGAGTGCCGGAGATAAATCTGAAACTCAGCGGGTCGAGATTTGCCTGAATAGTATCTTTGACTACTACTGTAAAAGCTGTGTCATTTCCTGTATTCTGAAATCTGACGGTATATATCAGCTCGGTACCTTCTGCATATCCCGGTGGCAATGTTTCAGGATAGACTAATTTGTCATTCGGGTCAAACGAACCACGGATGGCAGATGAGTAAAGGGAAGTGTTATTCTGAGGTGTTTCATCTTCAGTTACATTATGTACTTTAGCTGTCAGCGCAAAAGGAGTTCCAATAGTATCAGTTGCAGGTACTGTCAGATTTACCTGAAAGGTTCTGCTGGTATTAACAGCGAGAGAAATATTGCTCCAAAGAATGCTGTCTGTAGTGTTTTGAGCTACTGGTGATGAGCTGACAAAAGTCCAATGTAAAGGAGCATGCAGTGAAAGATTAAAATTATTTACAGGAAGAGTTCCCCTGTTGGTAACGGTTATCCTTGCGGTAGGTGTGAAACCATTCCTTGCAACAAAAGGTGTAATAATTACCTCTACATCTTTGACATCACGCAGCTGTATAGCAAAGTGCATAGTGTCAATTTTATCGTTATTTCCTGAATTCGAATAGATACGTTCAGCGGGTAAAATTTTATCTAAATGCGGGTGTTTATACGTGACAGAAATTTTACTTGCTTCATCAGGATTTGCATAAAATCTGTATTCCCCATTAAAATTTGTTGTCAGAATTTTATCATCAGCATGTATAAATGCACCTTGTATTTTCCTGTCAGAACCATCAAGTCTTCCATTTTTGTTAAGATCTAAGAATACTATTCCCGAAAGTAAATCAGGAATCTCTCCGCAGGGTCCAGGGCAAAGTGGCAAAGCTGCTGTTGCTTTGATCTTATTCGTCTCGTTAGGTATACAGGTAATCTTTGAGCCGACAACATATAGAGAGTTTAATGAAGCGGGCAATGTTGGAAGACATTTCAAGCTGACATTCCCAGAAACATTGAGAGATTCTAATTGGGCAGGAATGCTTTCTATTATTTCTAATTTATTAGAAGAGATATCTAAGGTTTTGAGTGTGGAAGGGATATCGGTAAGAACTGATATATTGATATTGGACAGTGTTAGATTTTGTAAGGTCTGAGGATAGGCAGGTTCAATGAACTCTAAATCAGGGAAATTAGAAATATGAAGAGACTCAAGACCTTCGAGGAATTCTAAATTTATATGAGGGGGTATACATTCAGTGCCTCCGCTCGAAATAAAACACCCGTCATAGGTTATTTTCTTTAAGCTTTGAGGGTAAATTAAAGCAGGACAATTACTAGTAGATATAAATGAGATTTCTTCAAGTGTATTGTAGTTAGAAATAGAAAGGAGTGAAATGTTTTCTTCAAATTCAACGTCATTAAAACTTATTTTTTTGATTGAAGGTAAAGATGAGGGCAATTCAGAGTCAAAAGATATAGTACTAAAATTATTGTTCAAATCATAGAAATGAATTTCTTCGACAGTATTTGGGATTTGTCTAAAAAGACCACTAGGGACAGAAAAAATATTGGCACCATCATCGATTATTTTTTTTACCTGAGTATTCATTATACCACTGACGTTATTAGTACCCCTGATGGATATGCTTTCTAATTGAGATCCAACGGGAAGACTGCATCCAACTGGCCCTCCATTTTGATATCCATATCCAACTAAACTTAGGTGTTTAACGGATTCAGGAATTTCAATGCTAAATCCATTGTAATTATCTATAAAATATGCTACGCCTGCGGCATAGATACTTGTAATTTTATTCGGTAAATGCCTTCTTTCAGCTGACACTCCTGTGTTTCCAAATGCTAAGTCAAGTCCTTCCAGATTGGTTAGATATTGAAGTCCATTTACAGAAAAAATCATACTCCAAGGGTCTCCTTCTCCGTATATCTCATTATACAAGTCTTCATTTACATTTCCACTGGCATCCACTAACTCGTAGTCTGTCGCATAAAAATCTTTGATTTCTTGTAGTTTTGTACAGGTAGTATCTAATCTTTCTTGCGTATCAAAACATTCCGGAGCAAGTTTTATCAGTGCTTTTCTGATGAAATAATTATCTAATTCTACATACTGTGCTTTTGCACCAGTCAGAAATGTAAGTAGTAATAGTCCCGTAAAGATTTTTTTCATAGCTATATCTTTGTATGCATGAAAATATGTATAAAATCTTAAATTTTTACAATAGTTTAAAACGATGAACGCTGAATTCAACCAGCAAACAATATTTGTCGGCACGGCGCTCGCAATTAAAAGCAGATTGTTTGCCACTAATACACGAATTGAATTTTTCAACAGGGAAAAGAAGCTTTTGATATCATTATATTATCATGATGCCACTCGTTTCATGAAAAGAACAGGAATATTTATCCTCTAATAAGTGAATTCGTAGCTAAATTTTAAATGATTATTTTTCTACTATTCTCTAAAAAGTTAAATGCGAATGCCGTGATTTGTCTACCGGTTGATATTTTTCAGAATAAGAACTTACCTACTCTTCAAACCTGGTCTCAGCAATCGTGTGTCTGACGAGAATATATTTATCCTGCTTCCAGTAAAAAAATGCCACACAATTGTTGATACCGTCAATGATTAACTCATACTCATTCCCTGCATCACTCGTAACATCCATCGTGTATTTTACATTTTCTTCATTGTACTCCCAATCTTCGATGTAATAAACAGATGATATACTTGGAGTAGTATGCTTGAATTGCGTCAGTTCGCGGTCAAACTCAAAAAGTGTACTCCCTTCTTCAGAAGAAAGTACCTCCCATTCTTCTTTATTTTCATCCCAGACAGCATCTTGGCGTAAAGATGTTGTGATAATTAGTTGGGCATTTGCCTTATATGTAAATAGTGCTAAAAAACAAAAAGCAAGGTGTTTCATATATGTAGATTTTAATCAAATATCCATCTAAAAAGTGAAAGTTGTAGATAGCTCTCCAAAGAAAAATTCATGCATCTTGTCTCATGCGTGAAGCTCATTTCGTAGTGATTTTTTTGAAAAAATATAGCCGTAAATGGAGTTGGTTACAAATGTCTTATCATCTGATTCTTATTGCTAAACACCTTTGTGGCTTCGTGTCAGAATTGTAATATTTGCCACTAAGACACAAAGACTCGAAATTTTTAGTCTAATTTTTATAGTTAAATATCTTTGTACCTTGGTGCCTTAGTGGCAGAAAAATAAGGTTCAACTATAAATGCTTGTAGCTGGCAAATAACTTCCAGTATCTCTTGGTCTGTTGCAAGTCCACTTTTTCCTGATACTGCTGATTCAGAAAAAAAGTAATTTCCTGATCAGGTTCTTGAATAAATTGACCTAAAACAATGCTATGAGAACTCAGTGACATCCCCATTTTCTGATCCAGAAGATGAATATTTGCAGGGTCTATATTTCTGAAAAACAACAAATCATTTAAAGGAAACTGCTCAAAATATTGATGATGCGGGATATTAGAATTGAAGCTCAATGCGATAATAGATGAAGTGCTGGTGTCCGGAATTTTAATAAGCGGAAACTGGTCAAAATCCTCAAAGCTGATATCCTGATGCAGGCCTTTTGCTAAAATATCATCGCTAATAAAATAAACATCTTTCAGCTTCAGATTGCTCAATCTCTGTTCATCTTCTATGATTTTATCTGAATTGAACTGCAGGATCTCATTAATAGTGAGGTCTTTTGTTAATAATTTTTCAATTGTAATGCCAAAATAATTAGCAATTGATATAATAGTTTCTAGTCTGGGCTCAGCGCGGTTATCTTCATAAGAAGAGATGTTCCCCCTGGTAATATTGAAAATATCGGCAAGAGACTGTTGGCTTAGCCCTTTTGTCTTCCTGATTTTCTTAATATTTACACCGAACTTTGTCATATGTGCTAATTATTTTTCCTTAATTGCAAAAAATATTTGCAATTAAAATATTTTTTGCTAATTTTATTATGCTTAAAGGTAAGCAATATTTTCAATCTAAAAATAAATTGCCTATGAGAGTATCATACATGGATAAAATCAGGGAGTTGATTCACCAGGCAGAGTACAAAGTGACTTATGCAGATGAGTTGTCCGGAATCATGAAAATTGAGAATGAGCAGGACGGAATCAGGAATCTGATTATTGGCGTAGTGCCACCCTTGTTGATCATGGAGTATTATCTCTTTTCATTCAAGGAAGATAATCTTGAAATGTTCAAGGCATTGCTGCAGAAAAACAGGGATATGCTGCATGGGGCCTTTGTGATCAACGAAGAGGGTGATAAAGTTTTGTACAGGTATACCATGCAGATTGAGAATATGGATTTCAACGAGCTGGAAGCTGCACTGAACTCATTAGGGTTACTACTCTATGAATACAGAGAGCAGATAATATATTTTTCTAAACGATAATTTTTAAAATTTATAAGTTATGAATATTTTCAAGAGATTATTTCGAATCGGTCAGGCAGAGATTCATGCCGCTGTAGAAAAAATGGAAGATCCTGTGAAGATGACAGAGCAGGGTTTGAGAGAATTGAGAGAAGATTTGACACAAGCGACAGAGGCGTATGCCAGAGTAAAAGCTTTGGGCATCCGTGCCCGAAATGAGCAGACACACTGTGAAAAGGAATCTGTCAGTTATGGAGACAAGGCGATCCTGATTTTGAAAAAAGCACAGGATCAGGAACTGGAAATTGAAAAAGCCGAGCAATTGGCAACAGAGGCACTTTCGCTGAAAAGAAAATATCTGGAGGATGCGGAAATGCTGGGTCAACAAGCGGAAACTCATGAGCAGACCGGAGTAGAGATGCTGAAGAATATCCAGATCTTGAAAGAAAATCTGGCGAAATGGGAAAAGGAGCTGAAAACGTTACGTGCAAGAGTCAAAGTGAGTGCTGCTACACAACAGGTGAATAAGCAAATCGCTCAGATTGAAAGCAACAGTACGATTTCTATGCTGGAGAGAATGAAAGATAAAGTTGAAGATCAGGAAGCACTCGCTAAAGCGTATGGAGAAATTGCTCAGGCTCAGCACAGCGTGAAAGATGAAATAGACGAGATCTGTAAAGATGATCGGTTTTCTATTCAAAAAGAGCTTGCGGAAATCAAAAGCAAGCTGGGTATGTAAACAAAAAGAATAAAAATCAATGGTAACAATTATCAGCTATCTGTTTGACCCTTTACCGAATGCTATCATGACGGCTTTAGTAGGACTGTCTGCTATATATTGGTTAGTCACATTCGTTTCAGGAGATTTTCTGGGAGACCTGGATGTAGGAGCACCGGAAGGATTAGATGTAGACACAGATCTTGACGGCGCAGAACCATCTTTTTTTTCCAAAGCGCTGGAATTTATTAACGTAGGTAAAGTGCCGATAATGGTCGTCCTCAGTACATTCAAGCTGATTTCCTGGTTGTTTACTTTAGCTGCTTCTATGATCTGGAACATCGGTGCATGGGGCTGGAAGTCTGCTTTGATATTGTTACCGGTTTTTTTCATTGCATATTTTTTGACCAGATGGGCCACCAAACCACTCATCAAAGTGTATAAAACAATGGGATATAATGGCGAAGAAGCACATGAGCTGATCGGGCGGACAGGATTTATGAAATCTACTATCGAAGGAGACAAGCTGGGATATGCTGAAGTTATCATTATGAAAGATGTTATCAGGGTTTTGGTAAAAAGTAAATCAAAACAACGTATTTCATATAATGCAGAGGTTATGCTGGTAGATGAAGGAGACGGAGGAAAATACTACTGGGTCATTCCGGAGATTACTGTTCAAAATGTATTACAAGACTAAAAATTACAATTTACGATTGCCGAATTTGTTAACACTATAGAGTGTTGAAGAGGTCATTGAGCGGAGTCGAAATGATCCGGAAACCACCTGTCGAAACTCATCGGCTTTAAACTAAAAAAACCTTAAACATTTAAAACTAAATCAATTTTCATGGGAACATTATTTGACAATTTGGGAGGATTACTCATCCTGTTGATATGCGGAGTGATCTTCATTATCGTCGTTGTACTATTTGCATTTGCGACATTTTACAAAAAAATTCCGCAAGGCAAGGCTATCGTAAGGACAGGTGTCGGAGGCAGCAAGGTTGCTTTTAACAGTGGTATGTACGTGATTCCTATTTTGCATAAAATGGAAATAATGGATATTTCCGTAAAAAAATTACAAATCGACCGGATGGAACACGATGGTTTGATTTGTAAGGATAATATCCGGGCAGATATCAAAGTTGCATTTTTTGTACGGGTCAACAAAAGTGTTGATGACGTCATCAATGTAGCGCAGGTGATAGGTTGCGACCGTGCCAGTGATGTAGATACGCTGAATAACGTTTTTGAAGCCAAATTTTCTGAAGCACTTAAAACTGCGGGTAAAAAATTCGATTTCATAGAGCTGTATGAAGCACGTCGGGAGTTCAGGGATGAGATTCTGGATGTGATCGGTACTGACCTCAATGGATATATTTTAGATGATTGTGCTATCGATTATTTAGAACAGACGGAACTAAGATTTTTAAGTGCAGAAAATATCCTTGATTCAGAAGGTATCAAAAAGATCACGGAACTGACTGCCGCTCAGAATATCAAATCCAATCTGATCCGCAGAGAAGAGGAGAAAGTCATCAAAAAACAAAATGTAGAAGCCAGAGAAGCTATACTGGAATTGGAACGTCAGATGGCTGAAAAAGAAGAGAAGCAAAAAAGAGAAATTGACAATATTAAATCCAGGGAAGAAGCAGAAATTCTCAAAGTCAGAGAAGAAGAAAGACTAAAATCTGAAACGGTCAGAATCCGTACAGAAGAACAATTAGCCATTCAGGAAGAAAATAAGCTCCGTCAGATCATCATTGCAGAGAAAAATAAGCTGAGAACAGATGCGGTAGAGACTGAAAGAGTAGAGAAAGACAAATTATTGGAGCAGACAGAAAAAGAGAAAATTGTCACACTCGCCCAGATAGAGAAAGAAAAAACGGTCGAGATCGAACGCAAAAACATCCAGGATGTCATCAAAGAGCGCGTCAAATTAGAAAAAGGCGTAGTCGAAGAAGAGCAGAACATCAAAGATATTGAAGCTTTCCGTGAGGTGGAAAGAGTGAAAACAGTCGGTATCACCGAAGCTTCCCGTCAGGCAGAAGAAAAATTAATCTATACCGTGAAAGCGGCAGAAGCGGACAAAAAGGCGGCGGAAGAAAAAGCCAAAGAAATGCTGATCGATGCAGAAGCTCGTAAAGATGCAGCTACAAAACAAGCAGAAGCAAGGAAAATTCTTGCAGAAGCCCAGGCACGTGAGGAAGCGACTATCGGTTTATCTGAAGCAGAAGTAATGATGGCAAAAGCAGCTGCAACTGAGCGCCAGGGTATCGTCGAGGCGAATGTAGTAGAGAAAATGGCAGATGCGAAACGCAAAGAAGGTCTGATGGAAGCGGAAGTGATGAAACAAAAAGCATTTGCGGAAGCAGAAGGAACAAAAGAGAAAGCGTTGGCAGAAGCATCCGGTATTGAAGAGAAAGCAGAGGCAATGAAGAAGCTGGACGGCGTTGGCAAAGACCACGAAGAGTTCAAAATCCTTGTGCAGAAAGATAAAGATATTGCACTTGCACAGATCAATATCCAGAAAGATGTTGCAGTGGCTCAGGCAGATGTCCTTTCCGAGGCACTGAAATCAGCCAACATAGATATCGTAGGTGGAGAGACCATGTTCTTCCGGAATATTGTCGATCAGGTTTCTAACGCCAAAGGTTTCGATAGATTAATCAACGAAAGTGAGAATGCCACGCATATCAAAAATGCATTGATTGGAGATGGCTCTTCCAACGGAGATCTACTGGATAAAATCAGAGATTTTGCTGACAAATACAATGTCAGCACCAACGATATTAAGAATCTGACGATTTCCAGCATCTTACTCAAAATGCATCAGCAGAGTGATGATTCTGACCGGCCGTTAATCAATAATCTTTTGAATATGGCCAGCAATCTCGGATTGTCTAATAAAAAGCTTTCGTAAATCTGATAAGTTGTTTAAAGTCTAAGGTTTTCAATCGTTGCGTGAGCAAACTTTAAACCTTAGACTTTAAACCTTAAACTTCTTAAGTCTATTGTCTCTCGTCTCATGTCTTTAACCTCAAATCAATGCCAAAATCCAATCCAATGATGTCTTTAGAAGCGGGTACTTACGAAATTATCCGTAATCGTTTACAGGAGCAGAGCAAGATACTGAGCGATCGCTTGGCAGCATTGAATGTTGGAAGAAAAGCCATTTTCAATACCGAACAGTTTGCACTGATTGCCAATCAGCGTATCACTACCGAGCACAATGGAGTAGCGAGAGGTATAATAGCATTGGGCGAGCATTGCATTTTTGCTTACAATGTTCACTTTGGATTGAGAGAAGAGATCTCACTGGATGATGTATTCAGTATCTATCATTTTCAGGATATACAATTTGAGCCTACGACACTGGATTTGATTGCAGATCCACAGTTTGAAGCAGATTTTAAAAACCTCTATAAATACTACAGAGAAGCCTTTTTCTCCAAATTCTACAAGACGGAGAATTATCTGTACATGATTTTCCAGAGCTCAAAAAATGTAGCCGACAGGAAAGCTTTTAAGTGGTATATAGATGGAAATCGCCTGCAATACATAGATGACAGAAGCATTCATGAGGTCAGAACTGCACCACAGTATAGCTTTGATTTCAAAAAGACCAGTCTGGAAGACAGGCGATTGGGGGTACATCCGCATATATCTATCCTGGACAAGGTGTTTATCGAAGCGATCAACGGAGACATCACCTTCAAAATTGAAGATAATACGGAGAGTGGACTGGGAATTTACTCAGAACCAGTCAGCAACAAGGATCAGCAGCTGGATGATGCCAACTATTTTTATGCGGATTTAGGCAACCTGATTGCTATCAAAATACAGCCCTACCAGGAAGAGTCCAGAGCCTATATTTATAACATCAGGACAAAAGAAGTCCATAATATTCCGAGCCTGTTGTACAGCGGAGTTCTATTGCCGGATCAGCAGGGAATTATCTTTTCCAACGGCTATTATCTGCAAAACGGAGAATATAAGCTCTTCGACAACGGAATAGATGAGCTGGAATACATGCGTACCATGATAGCTCCGAATGGAGAAGACTATCTGTATGTTTATTATCAGAAGACCTCCAATACCTATGTATTGATGTCTTACAACGTGATTCAGCAGCAGGTCAATACGCCCATCATCTGCAATGGATTTACAATTTTTCAGGATGGAAAGCTGATTTATTTCAAATCAGAACGTGAAGCCATCAGGCATCATCAGGTACAAATCTGGCAGACTCCATATACCGCAATCCTGGTGGAAAATCGGGAAATGAGAAACAATGTCCTGTACAAAATCGGCAATAAAGATATCGTACACGCCATGTCTGAAGGATATGAGATAGTACAGCTGCTCAGGAAAGAAGACAGTTATGAAGGATTGTATGAAGATATAGCCAGATTGTCCCGTGCGATGACAGACAGCTATTTCTGGCTGGCTGACGAAGAAACTTTCAATCTTGCAGAACCGCTGAAAGCCATCAGCGAGATAGCCAATACAGCTATAGATGAATTTGCCAAAGTACAGGCACAGCGTCAGTACGCATCCGCACAAGAAAAGCTCATGCAGGAACGCATTGCACAATTGAGTCAAACCATCAGGAATGCCCGTTATACCGCAGTCGATGAGCTGGTCAGACAGCTACATACTGTCCGCCTGGCGCAGGGCAGTATCATTGAATTATTACAGGTAAGATATATTGATGAGCAGGCAATTCAGGCTTTGTCAGAGCAGGTTAAAGCATTCAATGAACAACTTTCACAGGAAACCATCAACTTTTTATTACAGGAGAATGCTTTACTGCCTTATGAGAAAAATATCGAAGCACAACGTCAGGCTATCGAAGCTGTCAGTAAAGTCATAGATGCACAGGTCATTGAAAAGGAATGTCTGAGCATAGCAGGACAATTAGAATTGCTCATTGACATACTGAACAGCCTTAAAATAGAAGATACCACTCAAACGACTAAAATCATTGAGAATATCTCTTTGCTTTTTTCAACATTGAATGAAGTCAGAGCTTTATTGAACAGGAAAATAAGTACCCTGAAGTCCAGTGAAGCAGTCGGGGAGTTTCATGCACAGCTGACCTTGCTCGAACAAAGCATTGTCAATTTCCTGGACCTTTCAGATACTGTCGAAAAAACAGACAACTATTTCACCAAAATCAGTGTCCACATCGAAGAGCTGGAAAGCAAGTTTGCGGACTTTGATGAGTTTATAATGAAAATAGCTGATAAGCGGGATGAGGTAGTCAAAGCTTTCAATGGTAAAAAAGAAATGTTGATCGCACAGATCAATAAACGGACCGGGAATCTTGAGCAAATAGGACTTCGTGTCCTGAAAAGTGTGGAAACCAAAGCCCGTAGCTTTAGCTCAACAGAAGAAATCTTCAGCTTTTTTGCCGGCGATCTCATGATAGAAAAAATCCGGAATCTTGCGCAGGAGCTTCAGCAGCTCGGTGATGTCGGGAAAGCTGAAAACCTGCTTAACAGTCTCAAGCTGGCGCAGGAAAATGCAGTGAGGGTCTTGCATGATCAGGCCGAACTTTTTGTGGACGGACAAAATATTATCGCACTTGGTACATATAAGTTTGCGGTCAATAAGCAGGAATTATCGCTCACCATCGTCAAACATCAGGACAGGCTCATGTATCACCTGATGGGAACCAACTTTTACCAGCCTATTGATCAGAAAATCTTTCAGCAATATATCAGTGTCTGGGATCAGGATTACCGTTCAGAAAATCCGGGCGTTTACCGGGCGGAATATCTGGCTTATCTCACCTTTATAGCTTATACCAAAACGGATAACGGATTTTCTGCATTGACCTATATTGATAATTTAATAGAAAGAGATTACGCAGGCGGATATGTAAAAGGTGTACACAATACAGATGCCTTGATGATATTTGAAGCATTACTGAAAATGTATGAAGAACTCGGTGTGCTGAGATTTTCTGTAGAAATCAGGGTGCAGGCTCAATTGTACTGGAAACAATTGGAAGAAGCAACCAGGGAAAAATTATCCCAATGGATACAATCAGCCCATAAGATTCATCAATTATTTCAGACACCATTTGAAGAATTGAAATCCTTCAAAGCACTGACACAGGAGATACAAAAAATTCACCCCGAATTACATCAGCGGACCATTCATTCAATAGCATCATATCTGATAGCTGAATTTGAGGATACTCCGGTTTTTACCGCCAGTATTCCGGCTATCCATATCAAAAATGATTTTATCAGGCACCTGAATGACCTCCATCAGATGGAGCGTTTTGAAGAAGATGCGCGCAATCAGCAGTATAGCCTCTATGAACGCTACCATACCATTTCGGACTGGATAGAGGCCTTCGTTACTACACAAAAAGAAAATTCCTATAATCTCAAATATATAGAAGAAGCAGCCTGTCTGCTGGTTTTTGAATTTGATGCATACCGGGAACACATCGGTACAGATGCCATGACCATTCATGACTTAAAGGGTACTCATCCGGTGATCTCAGATCAGGGATATCATATTCAGTACCATGATTTTCTGAATCGTTTACAGCATTTCGATGAGACAACAGTTCCGTTGTATGACTCATTCAGGGAAACCAAACGCGGACTCATCCAAAAATATGAGCAGCGGTTAAAAATTCAGGAAATGCGTCCCAAAGTACTCAGCTCATTCATGAGAAATAAGCTCATCAATGAAGTCTATTTCCCTATGATTGGAGCCAATTTGTCCAAGCAGCTGGGTACTATCGGCAATGACAAGCGGACAGCAAGAATGGGTATGCTGTTGTTGATTTCTCCTCCGGGTTATGGTAAAACCACTCTGATGGAATATCTGGCAGCAACGATGGGACTACATTTTGTAAAAATCAACGGCCCTACTATCGGTCACCGCATCACCAGCATCGATCCGTCAGAAGCTACCAATTCAGGAGCAAAAGCAGAGTTGGAAAAAATTAACCTCTCCTTTGAGATGGCGGACAATGTCATGCTGTATGTAGATGATATCCAGCATTGCAGCCCTGAATTTTTACAGCAGTTTATCTCTCTGGCAGACGGACAGCGCAAGATAGACGGCATCTTTGAATCAGAAAGTAAAACTTATGACCTTCGTGGCAAAAGATTCTGCGTGGTCATGGCGGGTAATCCATATACAGAAAGCGGTAATCTTTTCAAAATCCCGGACATGCTGGCCAATCGTTCGGATGTATATAATCTGGGAGATGTGGCAGGAGAGAGCAGGCAATATTTTGACCTCAGCCTGATAGAAAATGCCATCAGCGAAAACAGGTATCTCCAGGCGATAGCCCACAAAAACATCAATGATCTGTACAAGCTCATACAGTATATCGAGCGCAAAGAAGAATACAGTCCGGAGTTGGAAGCCAACCATACAGCTGCCGAAATCGAAGACAGCATAGCTGTTCTGAAAAACTGTCTGTACATCAGAAATATTATTCTTCAGGTCAACGAACTATACATTCAGAGCGCAGGAATGAAAGACACCTACCGTACAGAACCTGCGTTCAAATTACAGGGTTCATACCGCAACATGAATAAAATGGTCACGAAAGTCGTCCCGTTAATGAATGAGCAGGAGCTGATACAGCTGGTGATCGGATCTTATGAGGCAGATGCGCAGACACTCACTTCCGATGCCGAAGCCAATCTTTTAAAGCTGAAACATCTGATGCATATCGCCACTCCGGAAGAGCAGGCCCGCTATTTGCACATCACAGAAACCTTCCGCAAAAACAACCAGTTTTCCGGTATCGCTGATGATGACAAGACTGCACAGGTACTGATGCAATTCTCCGGGCTGAATGAGCACATGCAGAAACTGGTGAAGCTGCTTGGAAAAAGAGGTGGAGATAATTGATGATTATTTACTACGCTATGTGAAGCTTGAAGTTTCAATTATCTGCGAGAATTATTCTGATGACTATTTTTATTGAGTATAAGTTATAAAAAATGTAAAATTGTAATTTTTATTGACTATACACAATAAAATATAGTAAATGTGCCATTTTGTTGATGATATATTTCAAACCGATTGCCAGGATCTTGCTATGGAGAGAGCTTGCTTTGATGACGGGAGATGCAGGACTATTCCGGACTTTGGAACAATTCTTTTAGTGCAGCTTTGTTCTTCAGAATAAGATGCTTTCCGTTTGTCTCCACCCAACCAGCATCTGTAAATTCCAGTAGCAGCTTATAAACAGTTTCGTATACAGTACTTATACAGGAAGCCATATCCTGACGGGAAACAGGGAAAGATATTGCTCCGTTTTCATCAACTCCGAATTTTTTCTCCAGTGAAACAAGCAATCTTGCAAGCCTTCCTTTCACATGCAGATTGGCCAGTACCTGCAGATTTTGTTCAGATAGCATCAGTTCGTCAGCAAAAAACATCATCATATCATGAGCCAGAGCAGCGTTCACTTTCAGGCTGGCGAAAAAAAATGGTAAATCTATAAAGCAAACAACAGCATCTGTCAATGCAGTTGCCGATATCGGGTAAATATCTGTGTGTGTAGTCAATCCTCTGTGTCCGAGGATGTCTTTCTTTTGAGCAAATCTCACAATCAACTCCTTGTCATTACTCCACCGTTTGTGTACTTTGACAACACCTTCTACCATGAAATAGATTCCGGAAACCTTCTCTCCCTCAGTAAATATCTGTTGCCCTTTTCTGATACGGATTTGCTTCGTATGAGCATCCAGTGCCGGCCACCAGGCCTCCTGGCATTTTTCATATAAGAAACAATTCTCAGCCGACAGCACTATGCTCTTTTTCATCTGTCATAAAAGTACGACATTTTGGTAAGCAGGATAAATTAAGATAGCACGCTGGTAACACTGATTGATATGATGAATAATGATTTTCTTCTGTGTTTATCTGCTCAGCCCGCCTGTCCGTTCCCGGTCTATATTTATTGTATTGTCTTCAAGGAACAAATTTTCTGCCGTCAAAAAGCGCTCTGATTTCAGTTGCCGGACAATATTTTCATTCAGCTCTACCACTTCCCCTACAACGATGACAGCAGGATTTCCGATTTCAGCGTAAAGCGAACGATAATAAATGTCCCTTACTCTGCCTCTTACAATTTTAGCAGTATCTGTAGTTCCGTTCTGTATAATAGCAACAGGTGTATCCCCTTTTCCGTATTCAGAAAAGAGTTCCATGATTTGTTCCAGCTTATTCATCGCCATCAGGATGACAATTGTAGATTTTGATTGAGCCGCCAGATGAATATCAGAAGATACCTCTCCCGAGCAGGTTGTACCCGTGACCACCCAGAAGCTGTCACTTACTCCTCTGGAAGTCAGCGATATCATTTGAGATGCAGGCACTGCCAGCGCACTAGAAATGCCGGGGATAACACGGACTTCCATCCCGGCTTCGGTGGCTGCAATAATTTCTTCCTGTGCTCTGCCAAAAACAAAAGGATCGCCCCCTTTCAGCCGGACGACATCTTTATACTGCGTCCCCTTTTCCTGAATCAGCTCATTGATTTCTTTTTGAGAAAGCGCATGACATCCAAACCTTTTTCCCACAAAAATCTTCTCTTTAGCATTTTTTGCATATTTCAATAATTCCACATTGACCAATGCGTCATACAATACCACATCAGCCTCCTCTAATGCCCGGACCCCCTTTAAAGTAAAGAGCTCCGGGTCTCCTGGACCTGCTCCCAGCAATGTCAATCTTTTTACTTTATGATTTTTCATATGTAATATAATTTACTCTAAATTAATCTTAAAAATGAAAAACTATCTTGATTTTACAATAATTTCATTTATAATTTCAGGATATCAATATATTTATTTGTTGTTTTTCTGAAAATAATTCACATATATTTTTTAATAAACCGAGTTGTCGGAATAAAACAAACAGGAATGAAAATTACTATTATCGGAAATGGAATGGTCGGGCAGCGGCTCTGTGAGAAACTGGCAGAATTGCAGATACCCGATTTGGCGTTGACTGTCTTTGGAGAAGAGCCGATCTCAGCTTATGACAGAGTGCACCTGAGTGAATACTTTGCCGGAAAGACTGTAAAGGATTTGTGCATGAAACCTATGAAGTGGTACAGAGAAAATCAAATCGACCTTCATCTGGGCGATCCTGTTATGCAAATAGACAGGGCAAACAGGAGAATTACCTCCTTTGAAGGATGCAAAGTTTCTTATGACTACCTTATCATGGCCACAGGATCCGCTCCTTTTGTACCTGATATGTATGGCATAGACAAGTCGGGAGTTTTTGTTTACCGGACTATTGAAGATCTCAATATGATAAAAAGCTATGCAGGCAGCTGTAAAACCGGGGCTGTCATTGGCGGAGGCCTGTTAGGGCTTGAAGCAGCAAAAGCACTCTTGGATTTAGGAATAAAAGATATCAGCATCGTTGAGTTTTCACAGAGGCTGATGCCTAGACAGATAGACAGTGAAGGTTCAGATACTCTGAAAAGAAAGCTGAAGGAACTGGGTATTACTACTCACAATAATAAGAATACTATGGCGGTGCTGGGAAATGATTCCATACATAGCCTTATTTTCTCTGATGGAACCACTTTGACAGCAGATATAGCAGTCATCTCAGCAGGGATACGACCGAGAGATGAGCTGGCGAAAAAATGCGGGCTGGATATTGGCCCCCGTGGAGGTATTATTGTCAATGATACTATGCAGACCAGCGATCCGAGAATATTTGCCATCGGAGAATGTGCACTCCATGAAAATACTATATACGGGTTGGTCGCTCCCGGGTATGAAATGGCTGAAATTGTAGCTCAGCAGCTGGCCAGAACTCAGAGCAAAAAGTTCAGTGGCTTTGATATGAGCACCAAGCTGAAGCTGATAGGAGTAGATGTTGCCAGTTTCGGAGATCCCTTTATCGACGGAAATGAGGCCGAAAGCATCTTATATAATGATACTCTCTCCGGAATATATAAGAGAATAAATATCTCCAATGATGGTAAATTCCTGCTTGGGGGAAGCCTGGTCGGGGATGCAGAAGAATACAACAAGCTTTTGCAGATGTACAAAAACAAGATAGAAATCAAAGGGAATCCGCTCAACCTGATTGTGAAATCTAACAGCTCCGGTGCTGATGATGGATTTGAGCTTCCGGACGATGCGTTGATTTGTAGCTGTGAAGGTGTCACCAAAGGGCAAATTGCCGATGCTGTAAATCAGGGCTGTGAAAATTTTGATGCAGTGAAGAAATGTACCAGATCTGGCACAGGTTGCGGAGGCTGTGTGCCTATGGTCAAAGATATTGTCAACAGTACTTTGAAAAAGCAGGGCAAAGTTATCAGAAATATTATCTGTGAGCATTTTCAGTTTTCCAGGCAGGAGTTATTCAGCCTGGTTAAAATAAAGAATTTCCGGACATATGACGAAGTTTTAAATGGTGTAGGGCACGGCGATGGTTGTGAAGTATGCCGTCCGGCAGTCAGTTCTATACTGGCAAGCGCATGGAATGACCTGGTCGTTGCGAAACAGCATCATGCCTCTCAGGATACCAACGACAGATTTTTAGCCAATATCCAGAAAGGCGGTACATATTCCGTAGTGCCCAGAATTCCCGGTGGAGAGATCACTCCTGAGAAGCTCATTGTAATAGGTGAAGTAGCGAAAAAATACAATCTGTACACCAAGATTACCGGTGCTCAGCGGGTAGATATGTTCGGGGCGCATCTGAATGACCTGCCCTATATATGGGAAGAACTTATTGCTGCCGGGTTTGAAAGCGGACACGCATACGGTAAATCTCTCCGTGCAGTCAAAAGCTGCGTAGGCTCTACATGGTGCAGATTCGGATTGCACGACAGCGTCACTTTTGCTATTCAGATAGAAGACAGATACAAAGGTATCCGGGCACCCCATAAGCTCAAATCTGCTGTTTCGGGATGTGTCAGAGAGTGTGCGGAAGCACAGGGTAAAGATTTCGGAATTATTGCTACTGAAAAAGGATGGAACCTGTATGTATGCGGTAACGGAGGAAGCAAACCCCAGCATGCACAGCTTCTGGCAGCAGATATAGACAGTGAAACCTGCATCAGATACATAGATAGATTTTTGATGTTTTACATTAAAACAGCTGATCCGCTGACCCGGACTGCACCATGGCTCAACAAGCTCGAAGGCGGCATCAGTTATCTCAAAGATGTGATTGTGCACGATAGCTTAGGTATCGGAGGCGAATTAGAAGCCGAAATAGCGACACTCATCAGTGCTTATCAATGCGAATGGAAAGCAGCAGTCGAAAATCCTGAAATCAGAAAAAAATTCAGCCACTTCGTCAACGCAACGGAAGAGAAAGATCCTTCTGTAAAATTTGACCCGATGAGAGAGCAAAAGAGAGCTGCGAATTGGGGGTAATGCTCAAGACATAAGAGAAAAGATGAAAGACTTTAGACAACGGACGACTGAAAACAGACAACGCAAACGATAACAGCAAAAACGATCTGTCGAGGCGGATGAACCGCGGTCTGTGAACTAATCATCAAAACGGTGATCTGTGGACTGTTGACCGTGGACTAAAAAAACATTGAACTTTAAACTACAACCATGATACAAGAAAAAGAAACGAAAACAGCTGTCAGCACATGGTTTGCAGCCTGCAGGACAGAAGATGTCATCGAAAATGGAGGCGCATGTGTCAAATATGAAGATCAGCAGATAGCTCTGTTCTATTTTACCCGCAGAGATGAATGGTATGCTACTCAAAATGAATGTCCCCACAAAAAGCAAATGGCACTCAGCAGGGGAATGCTGGGTAGTCACGGAGAAGTACCCAAAGTAGCTTGTCCATTCCACAAAAAAACATTTTCACTCCAGACAGGAGAATGCCTGAACGGAGATGAATGTGCCATCAAAACCTATCCCGTAAAGATTGATGATGGAATCGTCTATATCGGAATCTTTTAATTACTGTAGTCAAAACCAAACTGTATGAAAATCATCATTACTCTATTCATGTTGCTCCCCTTGCTGGTCGTTGCTGAATCCACCAAAGAAGAAAGTAAAAAGGAAAAAAATATCTCATTCTCGATCTGGGAGGGATATATAATAGCCGGATATGTAGATAAAGGCGCTTATCTCAATTTCACCGGGCCCGCTATCAAGTGGAAGAAGAAATCATTTACACTTTTAGCCGGAGTCTTGCCTTCCCTGCGGTTCAAAAAAGACAACAATGAAGTATCCAATTCATTTGTCATGCCGTCTCTGGGAGCAGGACTCACGCTTTCTTATAAACATTTTGCTTTGCAACTACCTGTATTCTATAATCCCAAAACATCGGCTGTCAGTGGCCGGTGGCATCCGGGAATAGGTATAGGCTACAAGTTTTAACTCAACAGACCACGGATGACAGACGACAAATACGGCGGTCTGTGGACCGTGGACTCAATCAGGCTCCAACTCCGTGGTCAGTAAGTGTTTCGACTGGGCTCAACAACCACGTAGTCGAACTGCTCAGCCACCGGGCGACAGCAAAACTTTAAACATCAAACCTTAAACCTTAAACAAAAAAACTATGGATTACGTATCACCCAAAGAAGTTGCAGGCACAATGCTCAGTGCCGCCCTTACAAAATCAGCATTACCCACCAAAGACCTCATCATCAGGGGAATGCTTTCCGGAGCATTGCTTGCTATATCGGTCACACTTGCGTTCGCAGCAGTTACACAGACAAATACGCCTCTGATAGGAGCCATTGTTTTTCCTGTAGGATTCGTCATTATCGTTCTGCTGGGGCTGGAGCTGGTGACTGGCAGCTTTGCAATAATTCCTATCGCATATATGGAGAAACAGATTTCCGGCAGACTCATGCTTTCCAACCTGTTCTGGGTATTTCTGGGCAATCTCATCGGTAGCTTGCTGTACGCATTATTTTACTGGGCAGCTATATCGATGATGGGAGCAATTCAGACCGGAGATCCGATAGAACAAATGATTGTCAAAGTTGCTGAAAAAAAAACCATTGCCTATATGCAGTATGGAAGCGCAGGAGCCGTCTCAGCATTTATTAAAGCCATACTTTGCAACTGGATGGTCTGCATGGGAGTCGTCATGTCTATGACATCAAAGTCCACTGTAGGAAAAATAGTAGCGGCAGGGATTCCTATTTTCATCTTTTTCGCTTTAGGTTTTGAACATGCAGTCGTCAATATGTTTGTCATTCCGGCGGGCATCCTTTTCGGAGCCAATGTCACCATAGCAGACTGGTGGTATAACCAATCCATTGTTACTATCGGAAATATTGTGGGAGGCCTGCTTTTCACTGGAATGGCTGTCTACTATACTTTCAACAGGAAAGGTAAGAATAGTCCGGTATAAACCTACTGGTTTTTATTATGATGGAAATCAACCAATATTTAAGCTATTTAGCTATCCATTTATTCATGGTTTTGAGCAGTATTCATGTTAGTCTTGTTTTTTCAAAATGTAGACGCTTCCTTTTCCCTGTCCAATCATTGTCAGCACTTGTTCATTTCGCAGGTATTGCAAATCTTTCTTCAAAGTACTCAACCCGATATCAGGAAATTGCTTTGCTAAATCACTTACCTTAACAGGTTGGCGATTTGCAATAAAATTTTTTATTAACTTTTGCCGGTCATTCAGATAACCACCTTTAGATTTGAATATGTCATATTTCTGCTCTAATTTCTCAGTAAGTGTTTTCAGGCTTTCCAGAAAGAAAACTAGCCAAAGATCTATGCGTTCGTTATCTGTTCCCCGATTTTTCTGACCATTCATCAGAGCTTCGTAATAGGATTTTTTGTTTTGCTCGATATGGTTTTCAAACGAGATGTATTGAATAAAGGAATAATCATTTTGTAACAGGCAAAGTGTAGTAAGCAGTCTGGACAATCTGCCGTTCCCATCCTGAAATGGATGTATGCTTAAAAAATCGTAAATAAAACTACCAATTACAATTAGTTGATGAATACTTTTTTGTTCTAATTGTGCTTTTGTCCAATCAACTAACTCCTGCATTTCTCCGGCAACCAATGCAGGCTCAGTAGTTGAAAAAATTGTTCTCTGTTCACCTGTCGGATAAGTCGCTACTACTTTGTTGGAAAGGTGTTTGTAGCCTCCCCTGTGCCGTTCGTCTTTACTACTGTATTTCAAAAGAATCTGGTGGAGTTGCTTAATGTAACTTTCTGAAAGTTGTATAACGGAATAATTATCATAAATGAGTTCCAGAACATTGTAATATCCCATTACCTCTTGTTCATCACGACTTTTTAGCTTTGTAATTTTGATGTCTTTCAGAAGTTCCCGTACTTCCTGGTTGGTAAGTGTTGCGCCCTCAATTCTTGTAGATGAACCAATACTTTCAATGGTGGCAATTTTCCGCAATTCTTTCAAATAACGGTTTTCCTGTTTTTCGGCAATATTCCATTTGCCCTTGAAGCCATCAATGTGGCCAATGAGTTGTAGTACTCTTTGGTTAGTAACAAAATCAAAATTGAGCTTCTGAATAAACTTGTCCATATTTTATTCATATTTTATTCATATTTTTTTCAAAAATGCTACCCTTCGCGATGCTCAGGATAAACATAAAAATATAAAATATCTGCATTTTATCCATATTTTATCTAAAAAGTCGGGAGAACAACAAACTATACCAATTAAACGGAGTTGAAATGAAGAGTAACGTAATCCCGAAAACAAAGTGAATCGGGATTGATCTATATTGAATGGCCATCGGTATAATACCTCCTGAAGTTCCATAAAACAAAAACCCAGTGAGCCGTAAGGCTCACTGGGTTTGTATATTGATAACTAACTTAGGGTTAAGCTAATTTTTCCAATGCATTCTTTACCCTTGTGAAAGCTTCTTTCAAAGTTTCTTCAGAAGCAGCATAAGAGAATCTGATACACTCAGGAGCACCAAATCCGCTGCCAGAAACAGCTGCCACGTGACCTACATTCAATAAATACAGGCAAAGATCATCAGCATCTTTTAGTACTTCACCTTCAAAAGTTTTACCGAAGTATGCGCTCACATCCGGGAAAACATAGAATGCTCCGTCAGGAACGTTGCATTTTACGTTAGGGATAGTGCTGAGAATGCTCAATACCAGCTCTCTTCTTTTTTCGAAAGCTGCACGCATTTCCTTAGTAGGAGTCTGGTCGCCCAGAAGTGCCTCTACAGTAGCTTTCTGAGCCACAGAGTTAGTACCGGAAGTCACTTGCCCCTGCAATTTATCACAAGCTTTAGCGATGTAAAGAGGAGCAGCGATATATCCGATTCTCCATCCCGGCATAGCATAACCTTTTGCTTGCCCGTTCACCACTACCGTTCTGTCTTTCATAGACGGGAACTGAGCGATACTTGCATGCTCGCCTACATAGTTGATGTGCTCATAGATTTCGTCAGAAACCACGACGATTTCAGGATATTTTTCCAAAACTGCCACTAAACCAGCCAGTTCTTCTCTGCTGTATACGGAACCCGTAGGGTTACATGGAGAAGAGTACACGATGAATTTAGTTTTAGGAGTGATAGCAGCTTCTAATTGCTCAGGAGTGATTTTGAAATTGCTGTCCACATTGGTAGTGATAAATACCGGAGTAGCATTGCACATTTTGATTTGCTCCGGATAGCTCACCCAGTAAGGCGCAGGGATGATGACCTCATCACCTTCGTTCAGGAAGCTTTGGAATACGTTGGCAAGAGATTGTTTTGCACCGGTAGAAACCACGATTTGTTCCGGTTTGTATTCTAAGTTGTTGTCTCTTTTTAATTTCTCACAGATAGCCTGTCTCAAATCCAGATATCCCGCTACAGGAGAATATCCGTCGAATCCTGCATCCAATGCCTTCTTGGCAGCATCCTTTATGTGTTGAGGGGCTCTGAAATCAGGTTCTCCCAGGCTAAGACTGATTACGTTCACGCCTTTCGATGCGAGCTCACGGCTCAACTGAGCCATTTTGATAGTTGCCGACTCGCTTAATCTGTTCAACAGGTCAGATGTAGGTAGCATATATTTTTATGTTATAAGATTGAACAAAATTACATTTACTATTCGACTATCGAAAAAATCCGCTTCTTTTTATCACTCTGTCTGTATTAAGAAACAGTCAATTTTTCTGGCAGAGACAACGTTTACTCTAAAAATATTTTGGGGCGATCCCTTCGGGCGCGCTTTCACCTTGTTCCGAATGTGTTCGGAACCGGCTCTATCGCTATCGCAGCATACGCAACGAAATCTTTACAGATAACTCAGAAATGTTTTTGCATCAGAAACCAGGGTTCTTTCCATTAAAAAAGCCGCCCATTCGGGCAGCCTTTCAACAATGTGTGATTTTCTGATTTGAGTTTCTTCAGAACCAGAGATAATTGACCTTTATTTTCTGATACATCGGATACAGGCTCCGGTATTTTTCTTTTGATTCATCTGAGTGAAATTCGTGACGGTACCTGCCATACCGTATATAATTCCGTTATCAGTGCTGTATTCATTAGAGATCCACATGAAAGCAGCCTGGCCCAGATTTGTGAATCCGCTGGTTGCAAATCTGTCACCGGCAGGATACAGATTAAAGCCGCTGGAGTTGATACCATTTAATCCTTCCGGCCATCCTGAAACAGATTTTATTGCAGCTGCACCCGGATTCCCGACAAAGTCCAGAAGCTTTTTTACATCATCATCTGTAGGAACTTTCCAGCCAGCAGGACACAGTTTGCCGGTATTGGCTGTGTACCAGTTATAGAGTTTGCCATACATTGCTGAGTCAGAATTGTTTTTATAGTAGCACCATGCTCCGGAAGTAGAATTGTTCCAGGCATCATTCTCAGTCAGATTGCTGATTGTGGTTCCATCGTTATACTTTGATGTTTTCAGATTGGACTCCATCCAGCATTGGCTGCCTATTTTTACCACCTGATAAGTATTGCCATCCACATCTGTTATAGTTGCTTCACAAGTGACATCAATAGCCTTTTGTAACGTCTTAAATTCAGTATTTACACCATATCCGGTCCCTTCTTTGCTGGTTGCATAAGCTCTGACGTAGTAAACTGTAAATTCATTCAACCCGCTGAGAGTCGCCTCAAAGTTTCCCGTAGTACCCGTTGAGATAATTTTATTGTCAGCAAGAGATGGGATTTTATTTGTTGCAGACCATACAAATCCTCTTTCAGTCACCTTGGCACTTCCATCGCTGTTCAGCGTGCCATGAAGCACTACTGAGTTATCAGTCATGCCAGTTGCCGGGTTTGTAGTTACATCCGGAAGTTTAATGTCAATGATTTCTGTTCCATCTTTGTCACATGCCGTAGACAGTAAAAGAAAAGAAATCAAAACCGCGAAAAGTTGAATGTGTATGTGCTTTTTCATAGCTGATGAAATTCCAAACTTTTTTTATTCTGAAGAATTTCAGCAGGGATAGAAATCAGGTAGTTTTGATGACTACCTTCCTGGGTAGTATACATGGAAGTTGATTATCAGAATTTTATGCTCTTAGCGAAAGTTCGCCAGGTAATCATCCAAAATAGATAGCCACGAATTCACTAATCAATGGATAAAGAGTCTTGTTTCTTTCTTGAACAGACAGTCTGACTATAAATCATGATAATAAAAACTTCTTTGTCATGCTGAAAGAATCAATTTGTGTATTAGTGGCAAACAATAAACTTTTATATGCGAACGCCGTGTCTTATTTCCAGTTGTTTTCTTATTCTCCATGTATTCCCTTACTTTTGCAGCTTACTTTACTCAACTGAGTTTTTCATTATGATAGCATACATCACCGGAGCGACATCCGGAATAGGCGAGGCTTGTGCATGGAAATTCTCCTCAATGGGATGGGATATCGTGATTACCGGTCGCCGGAGAGAAAGATTGGAAGAATTAAAATCTCAGATTTTATCCAGATATCAGGTAGATGTTTTGATACAAAATTATGACGTCAGAGATCTTCCTGCAGTGAAAGAAAATATTGCAGCATTGGATGAAAAGTGGTCTCAGATAGATGTATTGGTGAACAATGCAGGACTGGCTGTGGGTAGAGGCCCTATCCAGGAAGGGATCTATGATGACTGGGAAAGGATGATTGATACCAATCTCAAAGGATTGTTGTATGTAACCCGGGAGCTGACACCGATACTGATTAAAAACGGTAAAGGTCATATCATCAATATTGCATCGCTTGCCGGCATTGAATCCTATGGCGGAGGTAATGTGTACTGTGCTACCAAGCACGGAGTACGGGCGCTGACCAGAAGTATGAGAATAGATTTGGTACAGCATGGGATCAAAGTGTCCGTAGTCAGTCCGGGAGCAGCAGATACGGAATTCTCATTAGTAAGGTATAAAGGAAATCAGGAACTGGCAGATAAAACTTACGATGGATTTGAACCACTTAAAGGAGAAGATGTGGCGGAAAGCGTTTATTTTATGGCCAGCCAGCCTAAACATGTAAATATCGAAGAGATTTTCATTCTTCCTGCAGCTCAGGCATCTGCCACTATTTTTCATCGTTCAAACTAATTTCCTTTTTTAAGGTTATCAATATAAAAGCACTATGGAACAGAAAATCGTACCTGTCATGATATACACGGAGGCTACTCCGAATCCGCTGACTTTGAAATTTGTTATCAACAGGCCTTTAATGCCCAACGACTTTGTGGATTTACAAAAAATAGAAGATGCTGCAAAAAGTCCCTTCGCTTCTATGCTGTTTGGAATGGAAGGAGTAGAAGGCGTATTTATCAGCAATAATTTTGTGACGATTACTAAAAACGAATCCATCACATGGCAAGAGCTGATGATTCATGCTAAAGAGGCTATCAAATCCTTCTTTGATTCAGGTCAGCCGGTATTTGAAGAAGGGTTCGAAAAACCAGTTACACAAGTATCCAACACCGTTGCAGATGGAGATTCTGATCTTGAAATCCGTATCAAAGGAGTTTTGGAAAAATACGTAAAACCTGCCGTAGAAATGGATGGCGGAAGTATCTCTTTTTCCTCTTTTGAGAATGGTAAGCTGACTTTACAATTACAAGGCTCCTGCAGTGGTTGCCCATCATCTACTGTCACCCTGAAACAAGGTATTGACGGATTGATGAAAAGATTTGTTCCGGAAGTACAGGAAGTTGTAGCAGAAGGAGAATAAGTAGATAAAACTTTGACAGATAAAAGTGCTTCAGGTCTGCCGGAGCACTTTTCTTGTTATACACAGATATCCTGCCTGTTATTGATTTATACAGATTGCATTATAATATGCTTGCGTGCTATATAAATGTATCATCATAGTTTATACTATTTAGTATATTAGTTGCTCAAACTACTACTAAACACGCTATATGAGACACCTGTTACTATCAGTTACAGCTTTTCTGATTTTTCAGAACTTTATTCAGGCACAATGCAGCGATGCCAGATTCAGAGATAAGATTTTTGATAGAAATGCTGTTATTTCCAATGTGAAATACGGATCTAATACCAACAATTTAGGAAAGCAGCAGGATTTATTTCTGGATGTTTACATGCCTGAGCTACTGGATGATACGATGCGGGTCAGACCTGTAGTTTTATTGATGCACGGCGGAGCATATGTTGCCGGAGATAAAACGGGCAGTACCATGAAAATGATGGGAAATGAGCTTTCCAAACGTGGTTATGTAGCAGTAGCAGTGCAGTATCGCCTGGAGCAAACAGAAGATCCGGACGGGCTTCCCATTCTTTACTTTGCCAATAAGATCAACTGGTACAGAGCCATTATCCGAAGTGTCCATGATATAAAAGGCGCTATCAGGTATTTAAAGTACACAGCTGCAGAAGCAGATAACCCTTTTGGGATAGATACGAACAACATTACCTTATACGGCTCGTCAGCAGGAGCTATCGGAGTGATTCATACTGCTTTTCTGGATGAGTCTGATGAATTGAGCGGGTCATGGAGACAGGCGCTGACCACTTTGGGAGGTGATTTTGAAGGGACTACATCAGAACATCTGCAATACGGTTCTACCAATACTGTCAGAAATCTGATAGTAGACAGCGGCGCATTGGCTGAAGTGGACTGGATAGGAGAGAAGAATGATGTAGATGTGATGGCGTTACACCACAATGCAGATCCGTCAGTACCGTATAACCATGGATGTTTCTATGTTGCTGCCTGCCATCTTGGTAAATTTTATGGAGCCCAGCATTATGTTCCCAGATTAGAAAGCATCGGTGCCCGGGTTGTAAAACACATCGTAAATGGTGCTGCACATCCCGTGGATGATCTGATGCCTGAATTTGCTTTGGAAAAAGCAGTAGATTTTTTATACGATTCTCAATGCAAATATTATGCTGATACTACTGTGACTACCGGGTTGAAAAACAGAAATATCACAGCGCTCAGACTATATCCGAATCCAAGCCAGGGAAGCTTTATAGTACAGACTCCGGAATTAAAATCCAAGACCCTTGTACAGATACACTCTATGAACGGTCAGCTGATGAAAGAAATCAGATTGACAAAAATGCTACAGGAAATTCAGCTGGATGCGCCAAACGGAATTTATCTTGTGACTGTGACAGATGATGCCGGACAGAGCAGCATTTCAAAGCTTGTCATCAGTAAATAATGGAAAATTGCTTTTGTTTTCAGAGGAGTAATTTTTTATAAATTATTCATAATGATATATTTCATGAATATAAATTAAATGTTCATGAATGCCGGCTATCAAAGATTATCCGTGATTTTTCATCATTTCGCTGGGCTTGCTCCGGAGGAATTTGAGAAATCATTATCATACTGGCAATACAGAACGTACAATAAAGGAGATTTCTATAATCAATAGAAATCAGTTTGTACACATTTTGGTTTTGTGGTAAACGGAGCAGCGATATCTGAACCTGATCAAACGACATCCCGACATATTTAATCAGCTTCCACTTTATCACATCGCTTCCTATCTCAACATCCAGAGACCATCACTGAGCCGTATCAGGAAACGGTTATCCTATTCCTTCAGGTTGATAGATAAAAGCAAACTGGTTGCTTATTAATGTGGTCAAAGGGCAGCAGGAAATGATTCAAAATTGCTTGTAAGATAAAGCAGCTAACGAGTTATTAAATTTTATCTTTGATAATATCAGGGAAATACAGCAATGAATTCTTTAATCACTACAAAGGCAGAAGCAATATTTAATACTATCAGTAATATTGATGATTTTGAAAAATTAGAAGAATCCGATTTGAAGCAATATTTTGCTTTTTTAAATGAGTATGCCGAGAGTCATAATATCGTATTGATGATTCTGAATAAAGTCACACTCAATTACGAAAACGTAACTCCCAATTTCAACCAGTTTTGGGGAGTAGAGACAACGGAAAGTATTCATTCTTTTAAAGAGTTTTATCCGAAAGTCCTGGATGATATCCGAACTCTTGGTGAGTGCATAAAGGTGCATGAAGAACTCATGGAAAAGTTTTCCGATCAGGAAAAGATGTATTTCAGCAGCACTTTTTGCGGGGCAAAGGCAACAACTTTACGCGGAGATGCTATCAGATTGATCTGGCATGTTGTCCCTATGATATTAAACGGACAGAAACAGTCCAAGATACTTTTGTCTTATCAAAAAGACGTAACTCATTTGCTGGAAGGTGATGTATACTGGTTCCGGATCAATACCGGAGAAAATGTATATACCTGGTTTTCGGATCAGAAAAAAATAAGAAACAAAGAAATTGTTTCCGATATAGAGTTGTCCTGTATCAGGCATTGGGCAGCAGGTATGAAGGTTAACGAGATTGCAGCAAAATTATTTATCAGTGTACATACTGTGAATAATCATCTGAAAGCTGTCAGAAACAGATTAGGATTACGCAACAATACTGCTATAGTGGAAGTATGTAACTTGTTGAGCATTTAAGCGCACTTTATCTTTAAAAAATAGCTAAAATGGCTATTTTTTAAAATATATCTCAACAATATATTTGTCGACTACCCTGCGACAGCTCTTTTCAGGAAGTCTGTCGGTATTTGTTTGACCATTATAGTAGCATGAGATGAAAGATAAATTAAAGATCAGTTTACTGATAGTATTCTTATTTATCGAATATTCCGGGGCACCGGCACAAAATATCGGTATCAATTCTACCGGGGCTGCTCCTGACAACTCTGCCATGCTGGACATCAGTGCGAGCAACAAAGGCCTGCTGATACCCAGAGTTTTTCTGAACAGTACATCAGATGCTGTTACTATTCCCAATCCTGCTACATCTCTCTTAGTCTGGAACATCAATTCCTCCATCGGGGGAGGAACTGGTTTTTATTATAATGCCGGCAGTGTTGTTACACCTGTCTGGACAAAATTAATCACAGCCGGAGAGCTTAGTGACGATTGGTCTCTTACTGGTAACTCCGGCACTGTAGACGGCACACATTTTATAGGTACTACGGACGGCAGTCCGCTGAATTTCAGAGTCAATAATCAAAAATCAGGGCGAATAGATAGTATTAGGGCTAATACCTCTATTGGGTACAGAAGTCTGGATGTTAATACCGGAATAGGAAACTCTGCTTTTGGAATGTATAGTCTCCTCAACAATACAACAGGAAGCAATAACAGTGCTAATGGATATACCGCACTTAGGCATAATACCACAGGGACAAATAATACTGCCAATGGAGATGGTGCGCTTTATTCTAATAATACGGGAAATAATAATACTGCTACTGGCAGGTATTCACTTTTCTCCAATGGTTCCGGGAATAATAATACAGCACTTGGCTATAATGCAGGCGTTATATTTAGTAATTTGACAAATGCCACGGCTATAGGTTATAATGCCCAGGTGAGTATGAGCAATAGTCTCGTACTCGGTGATACCACCAATGTAAATGTAGGAATAGGCACTGGTGCACCTACTGCAAAATTAGATATCGTAGGACAAGTCCGTATCCGGGGCGGTGCACCGGGGGGAGGAAAAGTCCTCACTTCCGATGCAAGCGGAGTAGCAACATGGGAAACACCCATTACCGGAGGAGGAACACTGAATGAAGCATATAATTTTGGAGGAGCAGGAGCCGGAAGAGTGATTTCTGCCAATACGGGTGCCGTAGAAATCAACAAGACCACCCAGCGGCAGGCTAACCTGACCATCAGCGGACAGGAATATGTAACCCCGAGCGGCAATGCTGCAAGCGGTATTGCCATCATGGCCGGAGTGAACAGAAACAACAACAAACAACTCTGGATAACTGATCAGGATGCAGTAACCACTCCTAATGCCACCAGTGCTGTTGTTCGCATCATGCCCAGTCGCTCTCTTGGTGTCGGGGTTATTGATGCTATCGCCACAGACGGCAGTACACTTTTACCTTTGATATTGCAGGGTGGAGGAAACAGGGTCGGGATAGGCACCAGCACTCCAACCCAATCTTTGGACATCAATGGACAGATACGTATTCGCGGTGGTGTACCGGGCGCAGGTAAAGTCCTTACTTCTGATGCAGACGGTGTGGCAAGCTGGCAGAATTTAACCCTGGCCAACTATTGGTCACTCACTGGAAATTCCGGCACTATGGACGGCACACATTTCATAGGTACGACAGATAATGTACCGCTGAATTTCAGGGTCAATAACCAGAAAGCAGGGAGAATAGACACTACAGGAAGGAATACGTCTTTGGGATACAGAAGTTTAGAGACCAATACAGGAACTGCTAATTCTGCTTTTGGAATGAATGCACTTCGCAACAATACTACAGGAAATAATAATACGGCCATCGGTGCAGAGTCCCTTTACAGCAATAGGGCAGGTTATAGAGCTGTTGCTATCGGTAGCGGGGCAATGTATTATGCCAATTCAACGGCTACCTCGTTTGACAGCAGAAATACCGCTATTGGTTATGAGGCACTGAGAGGATCAACCAATGCGGTAAATAATACGGGCTACAATAATACTGTTGTAGGCTATCAATCTATGTGGGAGAATACTACAGGATATGCCAACTCCGCAATCGGTGAGCGTACGCTCTGGGCCAATCGAACAGGATATTCAAATACGGCACTCGGGCAGGGTGCTCTTTGGAATAATAATTCCGGATATGAAAATACAGTGGTGGGACGAGATGCACTTATGCGGAACATGGACGGAAATCTGAATACGGCGGTAGGATTTGAGACACTTCACAACAACGTAGCCGGATCACATGCCACTGCTATCGGTAGCAGGGCGATGTACTATACCAGCAGCAGAGTTACTGCATTTGAAAATTATAATGTTGCAGTAGGTTATGAAGCATTGAGAGGGTCAACCAATGCGGCAATCAACATAGGAAATAATAATACAGCGACAGGGTATCAGTCGCTCTTTTCCAATAGAAGCGGAAATGATAATGCGGTGTATGGGTATCAGGCCCTTTATCAGAATACAAGCGGATATAATAACATGGCATACGGTTCTCAGGTCCTTTATCAGAACACAAGCGGATATAATAATATAGCATGCGGTTTTCAGGCCCTTTATCAGAACACGGTGGGAAATAATAATACGGCCATCGGGGTAGAAGCACTTTACAGCAACAGGGCAGTATCCCGTACTATTGCAATTGGCTACAGAGCGATGTACTATGCCAATTCAAGAATTACCTCATTTGACAGCAAGAACATTGCCATAGGCTATGAAGCACTGAGGGGGTCAGCCAATGCGGCAAATAATACAGGCTACAATAATATCGCTGTGGGTTATCAGTCCATGTTTAATACTACTACCGGATACGCTAATACTGCAATGGGAGAAAGTGCACTTTACGCAAATACTACAGGCTACCGGAATACTGCTATCGGGTCGGGAACACTTTGGCAAAACACAGAGGGATACCAAAATACAGCCATCGGGAGAGGTGCGCTTCTTCGAAACACAATGGGAAATAATAACACGGCTATCGGGGTAGAAGCACTTGTTGAAAATACCATCGGCAATCAGAACACTGCTGTAGGTATGCATGCACTACTCAGGAACATACGCGGATCCGGGGCTACTGCGATTGGGGATAGCGCTATGTGTTATGCAAATAATACTCTTACTGCTTTCATTAATCAGAATGTAGCAATAGGAAAAGGGGCGCTGAGAGGCTCAAACAATCCTTCCATCAACACAGGAAATGCTAACACTGCCGTAGGCTTTCGCTCTTTGCAAAATAACAGCTCAGGAGGGATGAACGTCACATTGGGAACAAATACATTGGTCAGTAATACTTTGGGGGGACAGAATACAGCTATAGGATATCAGGCCTTACTTGGAAATACCATAGGGTCAAACAATGTGGCTCTGGGTTCATCCGCCGGAGATGCTTTAGTGACGGGAGACAATAATGTCATGATAGGATATAATGCACAGGCCTCTGCAATAAATGCGAGCAATGAAGTGACCATCGGAAACAATGCACACAACGTGTACCGGATGTTTGCTGCTTCCTGGACAAATGCTTCCGACAGAAGATTGAAGCATAATATACAGCCCCTCAAACCCGGATTGGATTTTGTCATGCGGCTCCAGCCTGTGGAATATGTATATAACAATTCGGATACCGAAAGAAAAACCATCGGATTTATAGCACAGGACGTACAATCCAATTTGCAGGCACACCAGATGGAAGGCTATAACTTAGTTTCCCAATTGGATGAAAAATATCTCGGATTGAACACCACGGAGCTAATAGGGGTACTCACCAAAGCCATACAGGAACAGCAACAAATCATCAACACCCTGGGTGCCGAGCTGAGCACTCAGAAAACCCACAACTCAGACCTCGAAAAACGCCTGATAAAATTGGAGATGATGAAAGAATAAAAAGAATTTTTTACTGCCAGTACATGGTATTCGCATTTAAAAATTTACTGTTTGCCACTAATATACGAAAGATAAAAACAGGAATATTTATCCATTTATTAGTGAATTCGTGGCTATTTTTAGATGATTGTCATTTGATCGATCGCTAAAAAGTTAAATGCGAATGCCGTGCTGCCACGAGTTCTTTTTAGAAACCAGAATTTCGGCATAGCCAATAATATTTTTTGTAAAGGTTTAGGTGAGTTCTGTCATGCTGTACCTGTCCGCTTGCTTATCCGAGTTTATCCGCTGTGGCGGATGGGCACTGAGTATTTCGGTTTCATTCAACAACCATCTATCGAAGTATGGTGGTTGGCGGAAGCATTTCAAAAAACAGTAATAACGCTTAAACGGTATAAAAAAATGGCCAATTTGGCTATTTTTTTTCATATATAGCTTTCCTACATTTATTAAATCTGTTTGGTCTAAAAACGCTTTTTGCAGATTTTCTGTATTTATATTTTGACTATTATGATAAGAAATTACATCCTTTCGTTGCTCCTGCTCACGGTGTTCGGGTTCGTGGCAGAATCCTCCTATGCGCAGGGCAGTTGCGGTACGCCTGTAGGCTTGCAAGTATCTGTTGCCGGAAACCAAGTGACATTTTCGTGGACAGGTACGGGAGGTGCTGATATTCATGCCATATTGCTGAGAAACGAGCAGACGGGTGAAAACTCCAAAGGATACAGTTCTGTCGGAGCAGGCTTTGCTACCATGACAGTACCTCCCGGTATATATAAGTGGCGGGTAAAATCCCTGTGTAATACTGCCGCAAGGACTACAGAAGATGCTTCGGAGTGGGTATGGGGAGGGACATTCACGATGGTTAAAACCAATGTTTACATACCACAAGCTCATGCAGGATGCGACCAGACGGATGTACCGGGAACAAGTACGGGGCTTTCTGCCATGTCGCCATTAGATGGTACAGGGCAGTGGAAGATTGTGAGCGGAGCAGGAGGCAGTTTTAGCGATGCATCAAGCCCTGTGAGTGCTTTTACAGGTATATCGGGAACTACATATATACTGCGCTGGACAGTGAGCAATGAGTCGGGCAGTACATTCCATGACGTGCTGGTGAGGTTTTGTGCTCCTCCTTCACAGGCTGATGCCGGTACCGACCAGCTGAATCTTTATAATCCGGCATCATTGGCAGCATCAGGTACAGGTCTGTGGACAATCGTAAATGGTGAGGGTGGTATTTTTAGTAATCCGTTAAGCGCAACAAGCACTTTTACAGGTGTGCCGGGCAGGACTTATGTGCTGCGCTGGATTGTCAGCAATGCCTGCGGTATCAACTCTGATGACGTGACAGTAAATTTTGCTGACGGAGCATACCTGAATCCAGTTCTGACTTATGGTGCCGTAGCAGATATAGAAGGTAATAATTACGCTACTATACAGATAGGCACACAGACGTGGATGGCAGAAAACCTCAGAACAGCAACATATAATGACGGTACACCTATACCGAATGTGAATGATGGTGCTACATGGGGGAATCTGACTACCGGAGCCTGGAGTCATTATAATAACGATGTTTCGTATAATGTACCTTATGGAAAGTTATACAACTGGTATGCGGTGAATACCGGAAAGCTCTGTCCGCAGGGATGGCGTATTCCTACAATCCAGGATTTGGTTTCTCTGAGCTATTATGAGAACAGCAGCTATGGGGGATTGAAAGCTACCGGCAATAAAACAGATGGTACGGGTTTATGGAAATCGCCCAACTCTGGTGCTACAAACAATCTGGGTTTTTCAGGTTTGCCGGGCGGAATGCGTTGGGGTGGAGATGGATCATCTTTCTTAATGGACGAGTATGGTTATTGGTGGGTTGATGATAATACGCAGTATGGCGGCACTTCGTATATGTATTTTATGGCATACAATTCTGCTAATTTCAGCTATCAATCACCAGCTCCTACAATTAGAGACGGTTATTCTTGCCGTTGCGTGAAAGATTAATTGAAGAGAATTGACGTAAACAACTCATGAATAAAAAACACATCGCCATCATTGGTGCAGGAGTTTCCGGCATCATAAAAACTATTTATCTGAAAGAAAAAGGGTACGATGTCACTTTATATGAAAAAGGGGCAAAAATCGCCGGTTCGACCAGTACCGCTTTTTATGAGGGAAAACCATATGATCTTTCTACCAAGCTGATTCCTGCAATCAGTCTCGACGGACATCATGTACAGACGGATTTTATGCAGATTGCAGGCTCTCCTGAATTTCTAATGGGTAATTATCCTGATGCTGTCTTTTATGATTTTGAGAAAAATAAGCGGATAAAAATTCCTGAGCCTTTGAAAAAGTACAGCATATTCAAAGTGCTGTCTGATTTTGTAAAAGGATATGATTTTCTGTGTGAAATAGAAAAATGCTATGATGTAGAAGAAATTCACGAAAAGGGGCTTTGTCTGCCGGGAGAAAACATAGAAGAATGGGGAAAAAGAACCGGGATGGAAGCATTCGCGACTTTTGCTGCTTATGTGGTAGATCTCTTTTTCATGGGGCCTGCTCATACTCTTCCGGTTTCGTACAGCATGGCATCCAGAGTGTATTACCTGACACCTTACCTCCACAAGTTCCTTTCAAAAGAGCCATTTGCCACTATTATCAGATGGCATCCGAAATGGAATAAGAATAAAGATCTGGTAGATTTCATCAACCGCCCTTCCAAAGGAAATTATCTGTATTTCAAAGGAGGGTATGAGCCGTTTTTTCAAAGATTGGTCGAAAAATATCAGCTGGATGTTCGCCTGAATGCTACTATCAGCAATATCCGGTCTGAAAACGGAAATGTGCTTTTTGATGTCAACGGAAATCCGGCTGCTGCTGATTCGTTGATTTTTTGTTGTCCGCTTCACCATGCAGCCCAATCTGTAAGAGATAAGGATTTGAGTCAGCTGATGCAGGAAGGAAAACCCGAAAGGCAGACCAGAGTCTGGACCATAAGCTTAAAATCATGGGACAGCAAAAAATTCCCTGCTCCTGCCTTAGTGGGTGACGGGCGTAATGGTCTGAGAATGGGGCATCCGGACATGAAGGTAAGGTCTGATGTATATGGTATAGAAAAATTTTATGCTGCACCCGTCGCTCTGGCAGCGGTTTATTTAAATACCGGAGAATCAGAAGATGAATACCTGGCGGCATTGAAGCATACCCTGCCTAAAATGGGTACCCAAATGAACAACATGCTCTCTTATGAAGATTTTGAGTATTCCAATCCTGCGTCGCTTCCGGCCAGCGGGAATGGATGGTATGCCACGATGAAAAAGCTGCAAGGGCAAAACGGATTATATTTCAGTGGTCAAATGTTCTGCGGTTCCGGTGTTGTGACGATAGCAACTTACTGCAGAAAATTTATCGATAAACATTTTTGAATTGAAATGGATATTTTTCCCGTATTCTAAAAAATAGCTGGGAGTTTTAGTCTATTTCATTGGTTCTACCACTATTTTAATGGAGAAAGAATTTTCTGCGATAAGCCCCAAAGAGTAAAACAAATATATCTACACCCAAATCTCTGTGCTTTTCTGCGCCCTTGGCTTTGCAGGCGGGATACCCACTAATACGAAAATGGCGTAAAATCTTCTACTGTTTGAACCGCCCACAAGGTGGTGAGTTTAGAAGATTTAGCCATTGAGCATGAAGTGGGTCGCCGAAAAGTCGGGCGCGATTTTTGCCATACTTTTTCTAAAAAAGTATGAAAGAAAAAAGAAAATCACGGTGTTTGATGATTGCAATTAAGATTGTTGTCGAAACGCTTTCGAACCACAATAAGACAAAATCTCTACTAAATTCGTGGTAGAACCATTTCATTCTGCAACCCTGTTTATGGTTTCGAGTCTCCCTGCGTCAGCGAAATCGTCAATCGTCAATCGTCAATCAAAAATCGTAATTGCTCACTCATACCCTTTTGTAATCAGCAGCACGACTACATTTTTCGTACTTTCAGTTACTTTGTACCTGTCATCTATTCTGTGATTGACTATCCAAAGAATTCTTTCTCCGCTTTTGATAACTGGAATCCGTTCCCGTTCTGCAACAGATAATTTAATGTCTTTAAAGAATTTGGACAATTTTTTCTTGCCGGCTTTTTCAGCGTTTTTCGCTTTACCCAAACCAAAGGGATAAAAATAATCACCCGTTTCAGGAAATCTGATTTGTATCGGAAAGTTGATCTTATCTGCATCCAGATAAGCATGGCGGGAAGATTGATGCATATTGACTTTGGAAACAGGTTGCAACCTCACATCTATTTTATAATCATTGAAAATAATTTGATTCGGCCATTTATCATAGGTTAGGAGAGAGGTCAATTCATTCTCTAATGGTAAAATGAAAAGAGATTTTTTGTCCATAATCATCCTGTGTGTGCCGGAATAGAAAGTCTGACCGGATGCATTCTCTTTTTTCAGACCTTTGGCTGTCAGCAACAGCTCTTTGATTTGCTCCTTGCCCAATCCAAACGGAGTCAGCATCTCATGAAAAAGCGTATTACAAGCCGGATGATTCAGTAAATAAGTCAGGTATAGCTGATATCCCTCTTTCCATGGAACCAGCACTTTTTTTCTGATTTTTTCTACCTGTTCATTAAAGAGAAATTCTGATTCCTGCATTCTTTGGGAAAACTCTGATAACTCCTGTAAATAGTTGGAATTAATTTTTTTCAGCAACGGACTGATTTCGTGACGGACAAAATTCCTTTTATAATATGTTGAATTATTTGAGCTGTCTTCTCTGTAAGAAATTTTATTCTCTTCCACATACTGATTGATTTCCTGGCGGGAAATATTCAAAAACGGGCGGACGATTTTGTCATTTTTAGCCAGCATGCCTTTGAGTCCGTGTATGCCGGTACCTTGTATCAGCTGAAGCAAAATTGTTTCAACCTGATCATCCTGGTGATGTGCGACAGCTATAAGATGCAATTGCCTTTCTTTCCGGACTGTTTCCAGCCATTCGTATCTCAGAGTACGGGCTGCCATTTGTGTGGATACACTATTTTCTTTGGCAAAAACCGAAGTTTCAAAACGTACAGTATGAAATGGTATGTTGTGTTTTTGGCAGTAGTCCCGGATAAAAATCTCATCACCATCAGACTCCTCGTTTCTCAACTGGAAGTTGCAGTGAGCGACCTCTATCTTTGAAAATTCGGCTGAAACAAAAGCGTGCAATAATGCCATGGAATCTCTTCCTCCGCTGCATGCAATCAACAAAGAAGTCGATTTATTGAATAAATTGGAAGAAATGAGGGCGTTTTTTACGTTGTCCAGCATTAAATAATTTTTAAGAATGAATCTAATTAAGGTTTAAAGATCCATTTCGATCTGAAGATTCTGATAAGCATTTCTGAGCTCAGCCAAGGCGTGGAGGTCATTGACTTTCTGAGCGATTTCTATTCCTTTTTTATACACAGATAATGCTTCATTTTCCTGATTATCCAGTTCTAAAAGCTTTCCTAAATGATAATAAGTCCCGACATAGTCCGGATTTTGTTCCGTGATCTGATAGTAGTGCTTCAATGAATTTTCTGTATCACCATTTTTCTCATACTCTTTTGCAAGCGCAAAAATCGTGAATGCATCATCCGGTCGTTCCTGTGCCAGCACCTTTAGTCTTTCTAACCTGTCCATCATTATAAAAAATCCTTAAAAATGTATATTTTCGCAAAGCTTAAAACAAAATTCTTTCAAAAATATGAAATTCTTGGTATGCATTAGTTTAGTGCCGGATACAACTACAAAGATTTCGTTTGTAGATAACGACACTAAATTTAACAACGATAAGGTTCAGTGGATTCTGAATCCTTACGACGAGTGGTACGCTTTGGTGCGTGCTTTGGAATTAAAAGAAGCAAATGGTGGATCCGTTACAGTTGTAAACGTAGGTCCTGCTGCTAATGATCAGGTGATTCGTAAAGCATTGGCTATCGGTGCTGATGATGCTATCCGTATAGATGGCGCTGATGAATTGGACGCTTTCGGAGTTGCTTCCAACATCGCTGCTGTTGCTAAAGATGGTGGTTATGATGTAATCCTTTTAGGTAAAGAAACTATCAGCTATAACGGTTCTAACATCGGTGGTATGTTAGCTGAGTTATTGGATAGTCCTTTTGTTTCTTATGCTACTAAATTAGAAGTGAGCGGTAGTACTGCTACAGTTACACGTGAGATTGAAGGTGGTAAAGAAGTAGTAGAAGTAGCTGCTCCGTTTGTATTGAGCGCTGCTAAAGGTATGGCTGAGCAAAGAATCCCTAATATGAAAGGTATCATGGCTGCAAAAACCAAACCTTTGAAAGTGGTTCCTGCTGTTGCTGCTCCTGCATTGACTTCTATCGTGAAATATGAATTACCTCCGGCTAAAGCTGCAGTGAAATTGATATCTCCTGATAACGTAGAAGAACTTGTAACATTATTACATAACGAAGCAAAAGCAATCTAATCCATGTCAGTATTATTTTTAGTTGACTCAGTAGGTGGTCACGTTAAGAAAAATAGCTTCGAAGCAGCTTCTTATGCTGCTGCTGTTGCAAGCCAGTTAGGTACAGAAGCAGTAGGTGTTGCTTTGGGTTCAGTAGCTGCTGGTGATTTAGCTGCTTTAGGAGAGTACGGCGCTGCAAAAGTTTTGCATGTTGCTGACGCTTCTTTAGATGCATTCGACTCAGGAGTGTACGCTTCTGTATTGGCACAGGTAGCTCAGTCTGCAGGTGCTCAGGTAGTAGTATTATCTCAAAGCTCAACTGGTAAAGCAGTTGCTCCGAGATTATCTGTAAAATTACAGGCTGGTTTAGTATCCGGTGCTGTTGCGCTTCCTGATACTTCTAACGGTTTCGTAGTGAAAAAAGCTGCTTTCTCCGGAAAAGCTTTTGCTTTCGTGAAAGTAGAAACTGCTGTTAAAATCGTAGGTCTTGTTCCTAATTCTTTCGGTGCAGTGAAAGGTAGCGGTTCTGCTGCTGTTGAAGCTGCTTCTGCAAGCATCCCTGCTTCAGGTGTGAAAGTGTTGGAAGTAAGCCGTGCAACAGGCAGTACATTACCATTACCTGAGGCTGAATTAGTAGTTTCTGCAGGTCGTGGTTTGAAAGGTCCGGAAAACTGGGGTATCATCGAAGACCTGGCAAATGCTTTAGGTGCTACAACAGCTTGTTCCCGTCCGGTAGCGGATGTGGGATGGAGACCTCATCACGAACACGTAGGACAGACAGGTGTTGCTATCCGTCCTAACTTATACTTCGCTATTGGTATCTCCGGTGCTATCCAGCACTTGGCAGGTGTCAACCAGTCTAAAGTAATTGTTGTTATCAACAAAGACCCTGAAGCTCCTTTCTTCAAAGCTGCTGACTACGGTATCGTAGGAGATGCTTTCGAAGTGGTGCCTAAATTGACTGAGGCAATCAAAAAATTCAAAGCTGCTCAATAATCTCTGAGCATCTTAGATAAAACAAAGCCCCTCGCAGAAATGTGAGGGGCTTTCTTATTTCTTCCAAGCTTTCCCAAAATAGAATCTAAACCTTCGTATTACCTTCTGAAGCTTGAAAGTAACAGAATCTTCCTCTATGGCTAATTCCTTTAGTTTCTTTATCTCATTTTCAATTTCATCTAATTTTTCTTTCAAATAGTCAGGATAATTAGGCATATGTCCGAATATGATATTCTCTCTGATATCTTTGTTTTTGTAAGGGATGTGAAATGCCTCTGCCAACTCAGTACTTAACTTATTTGATAAAAATAAGATGCGATTGGCCTGTTTTGGAAAGAAGTAGTGTATGTGATTTGTTAGATGATTATAGTAGCTATTTATTTTTGTTTTAGCCTCGTTGCATAGCTCAAAGTAATTAGTATAACTTTTGTCCCCTTTTGTTCCAACGTCCGTATTGTTTCTTATAGGGAGAAGTGCTATTCTATAGTTAAAAAAGTGTTTTTTGAAATCATTAATAGTCAAGTACCTTTCTTGAATCTCTTCACGTGAAAGTTCAGACTCAAAGTCTTTGAGGAAAGAAAATAAAATAGTTATAAACTCCACCATATTTTTAATTTATACTTAAAAGTAAAAGCTGGTCATTTACTTGCCCAGAATAAATAGACAATTATTGAGCGTACGATAAATATTCTTTAAAGTAGGATAGTATTTGCTAGTACTGTGAACCCAGACAAGTATACAAAGGATCATACATCTATCACAAGCTCAATAAGCTCTGAGCTTCTTAGATAAAGCAAAAGCCCCTCGCAGAAATGTGAGGGGCTTTGTAATTTTTATGATGTATGTCCTAATCCTGATGTTTGAAGCTTTGAAGACCACCGTTTTCGCTGATATCTATTGCGTTAGCAGTCTCAATACTCAATACCAGATACCCAATACTAATCGTAATTGAATATTTTGCTGTTTGCGTAAAAGATATTTCTGAATTGCTTTTTCAGCTCATTGGTCGCCAATAAAATCATATCCGGATCAGAAGGAAACGGAGCCGGCTGGTTCTGGATTTTCTTTAATGATTCGGAGCTCAATGCATTTCTGTTGCCGGAGTAGGTTGCATAATAGTGATTAAATACAGACTCTCCCTGAGCGGCTTCCTGTTTTACATTTCTTCTTCTCGCAAAATCATAAAAATCCACAGTGCCGCGTATAGCTGCTGAGCGGTGCATCTGAACTTCTACTACTTTGGCAGAATACTTTGTGTATTTGGGAACCTTGATGTCATTACCGGAAGAATCCTTCATGACATTTCCTCTGTGGTCATAAACGTATTGCCAGCCGTCTTCTATCTCTTTTTCATCAATGTAGGAAGACTCTTTTATCGCGCCCGGAGAAATATAAGATTCTGAAATGACTAATCTGACAGCAAAATCAAAATTTTTACGTGCATTGGAGCTGGTATACAGAGCTACCCATTCATTCAAAGCACTACCGTAGTTGTAGTTTAAAAGCTCATATTCGAAGTCCTGAGGTAAAAACAGCTGGGGATTCTTATCTACAGTCAGCAATACATGTGCTGTGCCCTGATCTTTAGCAAGACTTAAAAGCTCTTTGGCATCTTTATAATCTTTGTAGTAATAAAAGATACAATCCAGGTGATTGTATGCTTTTCTGGCATCAGAGCGAAGATTTGAGCTTAGAAGCTGTTTTGCAGCATTGTAGTGATAATCCGCAGCCTTTTCCCTGGCTTCTTCTCTGTAAGAGTTAAAATCCAATGCATTGATCTGGAAAGTACTGCTATTGGTATAATAAACAGGGGAAACACGTAGTACAGCTTCCTGCCGTTTCATCATATTAGTATACAGATTAAAGATATCTACCCATAATTCCGGTCGGTTAGATGATTTTAGCTGCAGAACCTTATCCTTGTCCCTGTCCAGCGCTCTGTAGTAAGCCTCATCCAAAAGCCGCACATCTTCATCTTTGACTTTTTTATTTTTAGCTATTTTTTCCACGAGCGCATATACTGTGGCGTCATAGTCTTGCCTTTCAAAGCTTTTTTTAGCACTTGCACAGGCAGATATCAGGACAGAAGCTACTATACAGAGGTACAGATATTTCATATAAAGTTGTTTATGATTATCGTCAGTTAAAATTGTACCAAAAATAGATGCTTGTTCAATATTTATAAAATGAAAACTCAGGCAATTTGCACAATTGCTTTTAACAAGGAAATTAGATAAAGGTTTATAACATCGACTTTTTCAATACTATATTTTACATTGTTAATTTTTGATGTGTTTTTTATTTCGAATTTCTAACGGTGAATTTTTCTGCCTTATGTATTATATAACATTCTAATGTTGTTGTTTTGATTATCAGAGAATTGTCATAAAATGTGATTTGATTTTTCTTGTGTCATGTGAACGTAAAAAATTGATTGTTCATCCCCTGTAATTCGTTTAACATTTTCTACTGTTAATTGAATATTAAATATCGTTGAAAATATGTGTAAATAATAGAAAATCAATTTGTTAAAACTTATTTAGAGTCATTCTAAATTTAAATTTTTTTAACGATTTCAGCGTTTTTCGGAAAGGAGAATGTATTTTTGCACGGTAAAAAGTAAAATTGCGATGTCTAACTGCAGAAACGGTTTTAAATTTTTCTTCCTTCTATTCGCACTAGCAACAATTTTGCCGGTTCAGCTACATGCTTATACGCCAGTTGCACTGGATGGAGCTAATGCTGATCATAAGGCAAGAATTGAAGAAGGCAAGAAGTTGTTCAAAGCAAATTGTGCGAGCTGCCACAAGGTTGATCAAAAATTAACAGGACCTGCGTTAGCAGATGTCTGGACAAGATGGGAATCTCAGGAGAAAATTATCAAATGGACTCAGAACTCTCAGGCTTTGATTGCATCAGGAGATGCCTATGCCAACAAGATTTTCAATGAAAACAACAAATCTGTGATGTCAGCTTTTACTCAGTTGACAGATGAGCAGGTTGTCTCCATTATTGATTATTATGTGCAAGGTGTTCAGTTGGGAATTGGAGTAGAGAAACCACCAGTAGATATAAAGAAAAACACAGAAGAAACTTCTTCCGGTCCTAACAAATGGGTATTGTTCACTGTTATCGGAGCTTTGGCATTGATTGCTATCGCTTTAGTATCTATTACTTCTAAATTAGATAAGCTTGTACAAGAGAAAACTACTGGTGAAACAGTAAAATCTGACTCTCTTGCTTCAAAATTATTTGGTAAAAAAGTATTGAGTGTACTGGTAATTATTGGGCTGGTATTCTTAGGCTATAATATGGTGAAAGGCGCTATTGATTTAGGCCGTAGTCAGGGTTATGAGCCGGAGCAGCCTATCAAATTCTCTCACGCATTGCATGCCGGTCAGAATAAAATTGACTGTCAGTATTGCCATACCGGAGCGGAGAAAAGCCGTCACGCAGTTATCCCTTCTGTAGCAGTTTGTATGAACTGTCATAAATATGTACAGGAAGGTCCTAAGCATGGAACAAAAGAAATTGCTAAAATATACGAGTACAGTGGATGGGATCCTGCTTCCAGCACTTTCAAAAATGCTCCTAAGCCTATTCAGTGGGTGAAAATTCATAATCTTCCTGACCACGTATACTTCAATCACTCTCAACACGTGAAAGTGGGTGGTATTGAGTGTCAGACATGCCACGGCAATGTACAGGAAATGGAAGTGGTGAAACAATATGCTCCATTATCAATGGGCTGGTGTATCAACTGTCACCGTCAAACTGATGTACAGTTTGCTAATAACGATTATTATTCAATTTTCGAGAAGTATCACGACGAGATCAAAAAAGGTGAGCGCGCTAACGTAACCGTGAAAGATATTGGTGGTACTGAGTGTGCAAAATGTCATTATTAATAATCAATCCTATTGTATAGATACTCAAAATTCAAGTATAAATGAGTAATAACAAATATTGGCAAAGCTTAGAACAACGTGAGGAAACTCCTGCGTTCAAAGAACAGGCAGCTAAAGAATTTCAGGAAGAACTTCCGGTATTTGACTATGTAGAAGATACATCTAAAGTAGAATCTACAGGCAGAAGGGATTTCTTAAAGATGGTGGGATTCAGTATCTCTGCTGCAGCTATCGCATCTTCTTGTAAGATTCCTACTAACAAGGCTATTCCTTACGTTTTCAAACTGGACCAAAGCAGCCGTATTCCGGAATTAATGCCGGGTGTTGCGGACTACTTTGCTTCTTCTTATGCTGAAGGTGGCGATTTCGCTTCTATCCTTGTTAAGACAAGAGAAAACAGACCTATCAAAATTGAGGGTAACACAGCGGCTCCTCTGACTAAAGGTGGTACTTCTGCAAGAGCACAGGCTTCAGTTCTGAGCTTGTATGATGTACAAAGATTAACTCAACCTAAGAAAAAAGGCGAGTCTATCACCTGGGAGCAGGCTGACAGTGAGATTTCTGAAAAACTGGCAAAAATTTCTGCTGCAGGTGGTAAGATTGTTGTATTGGCTAATACAACTTATTCTTTAGCGACTAAAAAAGCGCTGGAAACTTTCAAAGCGAAATATCCTACTACTGAAGTAGTGACTTACGACCCGATCTCTTTATATGCGATCCGTAAGGCAAATCAGACATCTTTAGGCAGTGCTGTTATTCCAAGCTACTTGTTTGATAAAGCTAAAATCATTGCAGGATTCAATTGTGATTTCCTGGGTGGTTGGGTAAATCCTACTGAGAATGCAAAAAGATATTCTGCTAACAGAGTACCTACTAAAGAAAATCCAAATATGTCACGCCACTATCAGTTCCAGTCTAATGTGACGATCACTGGTGCAAGTGCTGACTATAAATATGCTATCAAGCCATCTCAGGAAAAAGCTGTTTTGATAGCATTGTATAACAAAATTGCTGCTTCTACAGGTGCTTCTGCACTTTCTGCAGTAAAAATCAATGACTTACAAGCCGGTGTAGATAAGCTTGCAGCTGAGCTATTGGCTAATAAAGGCGAATCTATCGTAGTATCCGGTACTAATAATGTAGATATCCAATTGCTGACAAATGCTATCAACGCTTTGTTAGGTAACTACGGTTCTACAATTGATACTACTGCTACTTTGAATCTTAAGCAAGGTAACGATGAAGCTTTGAAAGCTTTATCTGATGATAAGTCTGTAAAAGCTATCTTGTTATTGAATGCTAACCCTGCTTATGATTCTGCTTTCACTGAGAAATTCAAAGAAATTATTTCTAAAGCTGAATTGTCAGTTTCTTTCGCAGACAGAGTAGATGAATCAGCTGAGCTGGTACAATATATTACTCCTGATAGCCATTATCTGGAATCATGGGATGTTTTAGAACCTAAAAAAGGATTTATTTCATTCGTACAACCTACTATCAACCAATTATTTGATACAAGACAGGCAGCTGTAACTTTATCAGAATTAGCAGGAGCTACTACTACTGCTTATGATCTGGTAAAAAGTGTAGGCGAGTCTTATACTACTGGCTTTGCAAGTATTTTAGGCAACTCTTCATGGGAATCTGCACTACAAACCGGTTTTATTTCTTCTGTTAATGAAGCTGCTGCAGGTTCTGCCAATGCAAGCGCTTCTATCGCAGCTGTAAATCAGGCATTACCTAAAACTGACGGAATCGAATTAGTTGTTTACGAATCTATCGCGATCGGTGATGGTAAGCTGGCAAACAACCCTTATTTGCAGGAAATGCCGGATCCAATCACAAGAGTATCCTGGGATAACTATATAGCAGTTCCTTATTCTTTTGCATTAGAGCACAAGCTCCCTATTATGGATCAGGCTTCTACTGTGAAAAAAGCAAAAGTGACAGTCAATGGTCAGGAAATAGTTTTGCCGGTAGTCATTTCTTACGGTCAGGCACAGGATACAATAGCAATCGCATTAGGTTTTGGCAGATCACAAGGAGTGGGACCTGCAGCTTTTGGAAGCGGGCAGAATGCTTATCCTTATGTGAAATTCGAAAACGGAGCTGTATCATATTCTACAATTGGAGCTACTTATGAAACATTGAGTGAAACTGCAAAAATCGGTTTATCTCAAAGATATCATACGCTACAGGAAGATTCTAATCTTCCGGGAAGACCGCGCAGATACAGAAATAATATCGTTAAAGAAGCTAATCTGGCACAATTCCGCCAGAATGATAAAGCTGGTAACGAGGACAGAGAGAAAATACAGCATCACTTAACAACATTATACAAAGGATACGATTCTCCTGGTCATCACTGGAGCATGGCAGTAGACATGAATGCTTGTATCGGTTGCGGCGCATGTGTGATCTCTTGTAATGTTGAGAACAACATACCTGTCATCGGTAGAAAAGAGATGTCAAATACTCGTTCTATGCACTGGTTGAGAATTGACCGTTACTACAGCGGTGATCCGGATAACCCGGATGTTGCGTTCCAGCCTATGATGTGTCAGCATTGCGATAACGCTCCATGTGAAAACGTTTGTCCTGTAAATGCTACCAACCATAGCTCTGAGGGATTGAACCAGATGGCATATAACAGATGTATCGGTACTAAGTACTGTGCAAATAACTGTCCTTTCAAAGTACGTAAGTTTAACTGGTATGACTTCCAGGGTAATGATGCTTTCGGAGCATGGAATGACCATACAGACGCAACTTATATGTATGAAGATCTTACACGTATGGTATTGAATCCGGACGTAACAGTAAGATCCAGAGGGGTGATTGAAAAATGTAGCTTCTGCGTTCAAAGAATTCAGTCTGCTAAATTGGTTGCTAAAACTGAAGGCAGAACATTGAAAGACGGAGATATTCAAACAGCTTGTCAATCAGCTTGTCCGACAGGTGGTATCACTTTCGGTGACAGAAATGATAAAAACAGTGAGGTACACCGTATCTTCTTCGAAAGCGGTAGAAATTATCACCTGTATGAAGAGCAGCATTTCTTAACAAATGTTGGTTACCAAGTGAAAATCCGTAACACGGATGAAGAACCGCAATTTACATTTATTGGCGCTATAGAAGAAAATGCATAAAAAATGAGTCATTTTGAATCACCGTTACGCGAGCCGTTAATTACCGGCAGCAAAACATATAAGCAAATCACCGACGATATCGTTCAAGGAACGACAGGTGCCCTGGGTTTACCGTGGTTGATTTCTACAGGAGTGTCTGCATTGATAGCATTATTTGGTGTATTCTGTCTGGGATGGACTATTTGCTATGGAATTGGAACGTGGGGTGTCAACTCTACAGTAGGTTGGGCATGGGATATTACCAACTTCGTATGGTGGGTAGGTATTGGTCACGCCGGTACATTGATCTCCGCTATCTTATTATTATTCCGTCAGAAATGGCGTACAGGTGTAAACCGTGCTGCAGAGGCGATGACTATCTTTGCCGTAGTTTGTGCCGGTTTATTCGTATTGCTGCATACAGGACGTCCTTGGGATGTATTCTTTATCTTCCCTTATCCGAATACAAGAGGTCCGCTTTGGACTAACTTTGCTTCTCCGCTTCTTTGGGACGTATTTGCGATCTCTACTTACCTGACAGTATCATTGTTATTCTGGTACACTGGTCTTGTACCTGACTTCGCTACTATCAGAGATCAGGTGAAAACTGATACATGGAGATGGAAAATCTATAATTTCTTAAGCTTCGGATGGATTGGTAGTGCTAAGCACTGGGAACGTTGGGAATCATTGTGCTTGATTCTTGCAGGTTTGGCTACACCGTTGGTACTTTCTGTACACACGATTGTATCTTTTGACTTTGCTACATCCGTAATTCCCGGCTGGCATACGACCATCTTACCTCCTTACTTCGTTGCGGGTGCGATCTTCTCCGGTTTTGCTATGGTGCAAACCCTGATGATCATAGCGCGTAAGATCATGAAGCTGGAAGATTATATTACATTCGCTCACTTAGAGTCAATGAATAAAATTATCCTGTTGACTGGTACTATGGTAGGTACAGCTTACTTAACTGAGCTTTTCGTAGCATGGTATTCCGGTTCAATGGTTGAGCAATATGCTTTTGCTAACCGTGCATTCGGTCCTTACTGGTGGTCATACTGGATCATGATGGGATGTAACCTGATCTTCCCTCAATTCTTCTGGTCCAAGAAGCTGAGAAGACATATTGGTTTTACATTCTTTGCTTCTATCATTGTGAATATTGGTATGTGGTTCGAACGTTTCGTAATCATCGTAACATCCCTGCACAGAGATTATTTACCATCCAGCTGGACTGATTACCAACCAACATGGGTAGAAGTAGGCATCTACGTAGGTACAGGTGGAATCTTCATGACATTATTCCTGTTGTTCTGCAGATTCTTCCCGGTAGTAGCTATCGCTGAGGTGAAATCTATCCTGAGTGTTTCCGGTAACCAATTCAGAAGACATCAGATGGATGAAGTAAAAGATCAGCCTGCATATCATGATGCTAATGAAAGATTAATTTATAAAATTGATTAATATCCTACACGAATGAGTACAACTAAGAAATATTTGGTAGGAATGTTTGACGATGATCATACGCTCTTACATGCTGTGGAAGCTGCCAAAAAAGCAGGTCTTAGTATTGCGGATGTCTTCACACCGTTCCCTGTTCATGGATTGGAGCATAAAATGGGTCTTCGTCCAACAAAATTGCATACTGCAGGTTTCGTTTTCGGTCTGACCGGCTTAACGACAGCATTCAGTATGATGACATTTGCCAATGCTATTAACTATCCTAACAACTTTGGTGGTAAACCGGTATTTGCATTACCGGCATGGATTCCGATCATGTTTGAGCATACAGTATTGTTTGCGAGTGTTGGTATGGTGATCGTATTCTATTACCTGTGTAATTTATATCCGGGAAAACAACCGAAAATCATCGATCCGAGATTGACAGACCATATGTTTGCAATCACATTTGATGTAACCGGTGATTCTTCACAGGTATCACAATTCACTGATTTCCTCAGACACGAAGGAGCAGTGGAAGTTTTTGAAAAAGAAATTTAATCAGAAAGATAAAGATTGCAGAATGATTCGCACTCAAACAATATTATCCATACTTGTATCAGGATCTGTCCTTGCCGGATGTTCAGCAGGTGGCGAGAATCCGGGTTATGAGTATATGCCGGAAATGGTTCACTCTGTGGCATTCGATGCACACAGCGAAAATCCGAATTACGCTTCTGGTTACACTAACCAATTACCTGTAGAGGGTAGTATCGCTGTAGGAAAGTATACATATCCTATTGCCAATACTGCTGAAGGATATGAGCAAGCTGCTGCACAAATTAAAAATCCGTTTGTTTTTACTCCGGATGAGATCAGTGTACAAGGTAAAAAATTATATATCACTTATTGTGCTGTTTGCCATGGTGAAGCCGGTGATGGCCAAGGTCACTTAGTGAACATTGAAAAGTTTCCTGCGCCGCCTTCTTATTTTACACCGGATTTATTAGCTAAGCCTGAAGGCCAGAGATATCATACTGTGATGTACGGAAAAGGTATGATGGGTTCTTATGCTACTCAGATCAATCACAAAGAGAGATGGTTAGTATTAGAATACGTGAAAGGTTTACAAGCTGAATTTTTGGCAAAAGAAGCAAGTGCTAAATAATCTCTAAACGTTTAAAGACTTACAGAAGATGAATACATATATATTTGCTCCTCAAGCCAAAAGTTTCCTGATAAAAGGATTCCTAGTTGGTATAGTCCTTTTCGCAATAGGTATTGCATGTAAATGGAATGCCGGAAATGAAAGCCATGGTCACGACGACCACCATGCTGTAAATGCAGTAAAATCTGAATTATTACTTGCAGAAGCTGAAAAAGCTCCTGTTACAGAAGATACACATGCAGTAACTACTACTGCTGCTGAGCACAGTGCTGATACACATGCTGCAGAAGCACATCCTGCAGCTCATGCAACTGATGCGCATGCTGCGGAAGCACACGAAAGTCATGATGAGCATGCAGAAGGACATCACGGTCCTACATTGAGAACTCACATTATTGGTAATGTTTACACCGTTGTATTGTTTGCATTCTGGGTTGGTATCGCAGCTTTATTCTTCTTATCAGCTTCAACTTTAGCGTTGGGTGGTTGGCAGATACAAATACAGAAGATTGTTTTGGCGATCGCTGGTACATTACCGTTCTCTATCATATTAATGATTATTTTCTTTGCATTTTTCAATCATGATTTGTTCCATTGGACACATGAGAGCTTATATCTTGAAGGCACTGAAACGTATGATAAGATATTGGCATCTAAACATGATTACCTGAACATGACGAGATTCTGGATCTTCGCAGCATTGTTGTTTGGATTGGCATTGGGTTTATATTTCCTATGGAAAAAGAACTTAGATGCAATGGATGTGAATCCTTCAGTTAAATTATTCGATAAGAGCCGTGGAATCGCTGCTGCAAGTATTGTAATCATTGCAATGGTGATCAATACTTTCGGAAGCTGGGACTGGGCGATGTCAGTACAGCCGCATTGGTATAGTACTATGTTCTCATGGTACCTGATGGCTTCTGCCGCAGTGACGATGTTCTCAGTTTTGTTCTTAATTATTATTTACTTACAGAAGAATAGCTATTTACCAAATGTAAATGCTAACCACAGACACGATGTTGCAAAATTCATGTTCGCAATTTCAGTTTTCTGGACTTATGTATGGTTCTCACAATTCATGTTGATGTGGTACGCTAATATTCCTGAGGAGACATTATACTTTACGAAGAGAATGGGTGGATATCCGGTGTTGTTTTACCTGACGTTGATTGTTAACTTCATTATACCTTTCCTGACTTTATTAAAGAGAGATACGAAGAGAGCTGCTACTCCGGTAATCGTGATGGCGATAATGATCATCATAGGTCACTGGCTGGATTTCTTTAGTATGATTGTACCTGAGTTAATACCGGATGGCGGTGGATTCAGCTTGATAGGAGTAGGTGCATTTGTAGCAATTTCAAGTGTTTTTGCTTATATCACACTGAGTACTTTATCGAAGTTCAAAGATCTGGAGTCAAGTACACACCCTTATATTCAGGAAAGTTATCATCATCAGATTTAATACAAAAAATAAAAAGCAAGTAAGATGCAATTATTACTTATAACGCTCGCTTTGGTACTTGTATTTGTAGTTATAGTACAAGTTGGAAAGGCTGTTGAGCTCATATCAGTTATTAAAGAAGAAGATGACCGCAGAGAGGAAACTTCCAGGTCAGTAGCTTTCTGGTTTGGCATTACCGGATTTTTATTGCTGATATTCATGGCAGTTACCGGTTACTATGAATATGGTAAGTTTCTACCTGTTCCGGCTTCTGAGCATGGGGTATGGATCCAGGAATTGATTACTGTTACTTTGATAGTTACGGGTATTGTACTACTTATTACAAACTTCCTTTTGTTTTTCTTTTCATGGAAATACAGATACAGAAAAGACAGAAGAGCATTTTACTATCCGCATAACAACAAATTGGAGTTGATCTGGACTGTAATTCCTGCTTTAGCCCTGACTGTATTAGTAGGTATGGGTATCGACAAATGGTTTAAAATTTTCTCAGAAGCGCCTTCAGAAGCTATCAGAATAGAAGCTACTGCAAAACAATTCGGATGGTATATCAGATACGGAGGTAAGGACAACAAACTAGGTCCCAGAGATTTTACATTGGTAAATGCTGAAAACGAATTAGGTGTAAGATGGAATGACGAAGCCAGCCAGGATGACTTCCTTTCTGATGAAATCGTACTTCCTGTAAATACACCTGTTTATGTGAATATTGCAGCATTGGATGTAATTCATAACTTCTATCTGCCTGAGTTCAGATTGATGATGGACGCGGTACCTGGTATGCCTACAAAATTCTGGTTCAAGCCTACTATCACTACTGAAAAGATGCGTGAGATTAAAGGTGATCCGGAATTTGATTATGAATTAGCATGTAACCAATTGTGTGGGACTGGTCACTGGAACATGAAACGTGTAGTGAGAATTGTAACAGAAGAGGAATACAAAGTTTGGTTTGCAGAACAAAAATCTTATTACGAACAAAACATTCTTGCTAAAAAAGAAGAAGCAACGCCGGTGGCACCAGCAGTTGCAGCTGATTCTGCAGCAGCGGTAGTTGATTCAACAGTAACTGAATAATTTGTAAGAAAGATCTAAAATTTAAAAATAGAAAATGGCAACTTCAAATATACATGAACATGGTGCTACAGTAGCTCACGCTGCCGGACATCATCATGAAGAGACATTCTTCAGCAAATATGTATTCAGTATGGATCACAAGATGATCGCTAAGCAGTTCCTGATTGCAGGGATGATGTGGGCGATTATCGGAGGTCTGTTTTCTGTATTGTTCAGAGTTCAGTTAGCATGGCCGGATGAGACATTCCCGTTATTGGAAACATTGTTTTCCAACTGGTTTGATAGCGGTAAGTTGACTACTGATGCTTACTATGCTTTGGTGACTATGCATGGTACGATCATGGTTTTCTTTGTACTGACTGCCGGATTGAGTGGAACTTTTGCTAACCTATTGATTCCTTATCAGATCGGAGCGAGAGATATGGCATCTCCTTTAATGAATGCTTTGTCTTTCTGGTTGTTTATCTTGTCCTCACTGATCATGTTGGCTTCTGTATTCTTACCTACAGGTATGGCATCAGGTGGCTGGACAATTTATCCTCCTTTGAGCGCATTACCACAGGCTTCTTCAGGTTCCGGTATGGGTATGACACTCTGGTTGATCAGTATGACATTATTTATTGCTTCACAGTTATTGGCTGGTATCAACTATATCTCTACTGTTTTAAACCTTAGAACGAAAGGTATGACGATGTTCAGAATGCCATTGACTGTATGGGCATTGTTTTTCACTGCAATTATAGGTTTGTTATCTTTCCCTGTATTAGTATCAGCAGCTGTATTGTTGATTTTTGACAGAGGATTAGGTACAAGCTTCTACTTATCAGATATTTATATTGGCGGACAGGCTTTAGCTTACTCTGGTGGTAGCGCTATCTTGTTCCAGCACTTATTCTGGTTCCTGGGTCACCCTGAGGTATATATCGTTATCTTACCTGCAATGGGTATGGTATCAGAGATTCTTGCTGTTAACTCAAGAAAACCGATCTTCGGTTACAAAGCGATGATCTTCTCTATCCTTGGTATCGCAGTACTTGGTTTCATCGTATGGGCTCACCACATGTTTATGACTGGTATGAATCCATTCCTGGGATCAGTATTCATTCTCTTTACACTATTGATTGCGGTTCCTTCATCAGTAAAAGTATTCAACTGGTTGGCTACAATCTGGAGAGGTAATATCAGAATGACACCTGCTACAATTTTTGCATTAGGTTTCGTTTCATTATTTATCTCCGGTGGTGTAACAGGTATCTGGTTAGGTAATGCGACTATTGACATCCAATTACACGATACTTATTTCGTAGTAGCTCACTTCCACATCATCATGGGTATTGCAGCATTCTTCGGTATGTTTGCCGGAGTATATCACTGGTTCCCTAAGATGTATGGAAGATTTATGAATGAGACATTGGCTTACATTCACTTCTTCATTACATTCATTGGCTCTTACCTGATCTTCTGGCCTATGCACTACTTAGGTATGTCAGGTGTTCCTCGTCGTTACTACTCTTTCAATGAGTTTAAAGCATTTGCTGAGTATGGCGATATGAATATATTGATTACAGTAGCAGCTATTATCGTATTCTTTACGCAGTTTATCTTTGTGATCAACTTCTTCTGGAGTATGAAGAAAGGCAGAGTGGTTACTGAATTGAATCCTTGGAAAGCTAATACATTAGAGTGGACTACTCCGCTTGAGAGAATTCACGGAAACTGGCCGGGTGAATTGCCTACAGTGTATCGTTGGGCTTATGACTACAGCAAGTTTGAAGATGGTCCTGATTTCATTCCACAGACAGTTCCTATGACTGAGGAAGAAATCCAGATGGAGAAAAACGCTCATCATTAATTTGAATTAACAATCTATAGATTTAGTAATGAATCAAACAAATTACATACAATTGAACATAGGACAGTTCATTCGTCAAAGGATGAACGCCTATTCTCAGTTGGCAAAAGTAAGATTGTCATTACTGGTGGTATTTTCCTCTGTTATGGCTTTCCTTTTCGAAGGAGTCAGCTACAGCTGGATGAGCATTATCATGCTGATTGCAGGCGGTTTTTTAGTAACTGTCTCTTCCAATACCATCAACCAGATCCTGGAGAAAGATTCTGATAAGCTGATGAATCGTACCAATAACCGTCCACTACCTACAGGAGAGTTGTCCGTTATCGAGGCGACTATCTTTGCAGGATTAAACGGGGTACTGGGTATAGGGATTTTATCTTTTTATTTTAATCCTGTATCCGGTCTGCTAGCTGCGCTTTCATTATTGACCTATGCTTTTATCTACACACCATTTAAAAAGATCAGTCCTGCTGCTGTATTTATTGGTGCAGTACCCGGAGCATTACCTTTATTAATAGGTTCTACCGTTGCAGTTGGTCACATTACTTTGTCAGGATTTGTACTTTTTGCCATCCAGTTTTTGTGGCAAATGCCTCATTTTTGGGCAATTGCATGGTTATTGAATGATGATTACAATAAAGGCGGATTTACTTTGCTACCTTCAGGTAAAGGCAAATCGAGAGAAGCTGCTTTACAAATTATACCATATAATGTATTTTTGATTATAGCAGGAGCGCTTCCGTTTATGATGGGAATGACCGGATATTATTCATTGATCATTGCTATGATTTGCGGAGTATTGTTTTTGTATACGGCTATTCAATTGTGTATAGATTTGTCAGATAAGAGTGCTAAGAAATTAATGTTTGCATCTTTCTTTTATATTCCTATCGTACAAATTGCATTTGTTTTAGATAAAATTTAAGACATGTACTCTATTACAGAATCATATAATAATCAGAAAGCACATAGATTCACTATGTTGCTGGCACTGGTGAGCATTTGTATGGCATTTGGCGGTTTGACAAGTGCATATATTGTAAGAAAGGGTGCCGGTAACTGGGTAGATTTTTCTATGCCTGTTGCTTTTTACACAAGTACAATCATTATTTTGATTTCAAGTGCTACTATGCATGTAGCTCATGTTTCAAATAAGAAAGGTCATACTTTAATGACAGTTTTTGGAATATTTGTTACCATAGTTCTGGGCTTACTGTTTGCATACTTCCAGTTGCAGGGATGGCAGGATTTAACGAATTCCGGTATTTATCTGGATGGAAATCCATCAGGTTCGTTTTTTTATGTAATAACTGGCATGCATGCCTTTCACTTATTAGGTGGAGTAATATTTTTGCTTTTTGCTTTTATTAAATCGTCCTGGTTGTTCATTTACAAAAAACAAAAAAGTACTCTGATAAGTGATAAAAGTACAGCTCTGAAAGTTCGTACAGATCTTTTAGGCATTTACTGGCATTTCATGGATATCCTTTGGGTCTATTTATTTATTTTCCTATTTATTAATCTGAACCATTAAACTAAATATAAATGGCTGAATTGTTAGAAGAACATTTGATTTCGGAGCATTTAGATTTGCCGGCTCCTAATAACAAAGAAGGTGGTGAAGATACTCCTATGGGAGCAAGCTATGGAAAAACTATGATGTGGTTTTTCTTATTGTCTGACGTTTTCACTTTTACGGGATTTTTGATTGCTTACGGTGCTATCAGAGTAAGTCACCAATGGTGGCCGGATCCAAACCTTGTATTTAACGGTATGCCGTTTTTACATGGTGCAAAAGTTCCATTGGGATTTGTAACTATCATGACTACTATCTTGATTCTGAGCTCTGTTTTCGTAGTAAGAGCAGTACAGGAAGGTCATAGAATGAATAAAAAAGGTGTAGCAATATGGATGTCATTAGGTATTTTAGGTGGTATTGCCTTCTTGGCTTGTCAGGCATGGGAGTGGACACACTTAATTCATGATGGCATGACTCCATTCTATAACGTGTATTATGCAGGTGAAAATGGTGAAACATTGAAATATGTTGCAGAACATGGTGCTGCAATGCCAGCTGTTTCTCCTGGTCCTCCTTTGTTTGGTGGTACATTCTTCGGTATTACAGGTTTTCACGGATTCCACGTATTTGTAGGGGTAATTTTGAACATTATTTGTTTGATTCAAACCTTGAATGGTACTTACGAAAGACGCGGACACTATGAAATGGTTGAGAAGTTCGGGTTATACTGGCACTTTGTAGACTTAGTATGGGTATTCGTATTCTTGTTATTCTATCTTTTCTAATCAAAAAAAATATAAATAATGGCTGGTCATACTACTGATGAGGCAACATATCAGAAACAGGTAAGCACTGTTTGGAAATCGACATACTTAATGGCTGGAGTAACAGCGATTGAGGTTGCAATTGCTCTCGTACACTTTTACTTTTTTCATGATACTCCAAAATATTATATTGTAGGATTCATGATTATAGCTACACTCATTAAAGCATTTTATATTGTTGCTGAGTTTATGCACCTTAAGTATGAAAAGAAAGCATTGATTCTTGCTCTTTCTGTTCCTTTGATCTTTTTAGTGTGGGCTTTGATTGCACTAATGGTAGAAGGTAATTATTGGTATGCTCTACTCCATTAATCATGAATGTAAATAGAAAAACAGGGTTTTTAATAGCAGTCGTTGTGGCTGCTATTTTTCCTATTGTATTTCTTATATATTTTGCCAATAAGAAACAGCCTGAAATTAAGGTAGATACTGTTTTACCGATTTACGGTAATCGTACACCTTACGAAAGGGTAAATAGTGAAGGTAAAACAGTCACTGATACAATTTATCATACCATTCCCAAGTTTTCATTCATCAACCAGAATGGTGATACCATTACTGACAGCAGAATGAAGGGTGTTGTTTCTGTCGCTGACTTTTTCTTTACTACCTGTCCGACAATTTGTATTGATATGGCAGCCAACAAAAGAAAAATCCAGGAGTTTTTTCTGGAGGACAACAGTAAGCTTCAGATTTTTTCTTTTACTGTAGATCCTGAAACAGACACACAGGAGCAGCTGTTGAAATATGCCTATGACAATAACGTGAATTCTTCCTCCTGGAGTCTGCTGACTGGTGATAAGCCCGCTATTTATGAACTGGCGAGAAAAGGCTTTCTGGTGACTGCGACTGAAGGCGATGGTGGCCCTAACGACTTTATTCACGATAATAAATTTGTATTGATTGACAGAGAAAAGCGTATTCGCGGATATTATGATGGCACATCTGCCGAAGATACAGACAGATTGATCCAGGATATCCAGAAGCTTCTTGTCAGTTACATTATCCCTCACAAGGATAAAAATTAGCTCAGTGAAAGATCAGACAATTTCCCGTGTTATTATAACGCTCTCTGTAGCTGTACCGGTTTTGGTTGCGATACTTTTTTTTGTATCTCCGCCGGATATCAGGCACAATCTGGATTTAGGCTTTTTTCCTAAATTTCATGCATTTCTCAATTCTCTGGTAGCTGTCTGCATTCTTACCGGATTTTATTTCATTAAATCCAAAAATGTTACCGGTCACAGAACAGTAATGTTATCTGCCTTTTTGCTTTCTACTGTTTTTCTGGTTTCTTATGTGACTTATCATACATTAGCTGATGGAAGCACGAAGTATGGTGATGCGGATTTTAATGGAATTCTGGATGATGCAGAAGCTTTAGCTGCAGGTGCTATGAGATATGTATATTATTTCATTTTATTAACACACATAATTTTAGCAGCTCTGATTTTACCATTAATTTTGTTTACATTTTCAAAAGCTTTGACAGGTAAAATTGATCAGCATAGAAAATTAGCTAAATGGACATTCCCTTTGTGGTTGTACGTAGCTGTAACAGGAGTTTTGGTTTATTTTATGATTGCGCCGTACTATGCGCACTAAAAATAGGTGAGTAATGAGAGCACAGTTTCAAAAGTATCTAATCGCATTTGTTTTATTGCTGATACCGTTTGTATCACAGGCTCAATGCCCGATGTGCAGATTGACAGCTGAAGGCTCTGATTATGCGAAGAGTCTTAATTCAGGAATTTTGTACCTGCTATTATTCCCTGTTACCGTTTTTCTCGGCGGTGGCTTATTGTGGTATTTTAACAGGAAAAAATTCGCTGCTTCTGACTGGGAAGAACGCAATTAGTTTCTTCAACAGAGGCGGCATATTTTACTGTCGACATATACCGCTTTTATTATTGTTCTTTTCTATAGATCTCCCAGCTGTGGTCTGATGACGATATCTTCTATTGCAGTTCCCGGACTTAGCTGTGTAGTATTGTAAATGATTGCTGCAATATCTCCTGCCGGAATAAATCTCTCCTCTGGTATTTCTACGCCTTTCCATGAATCAGTTAAAGTAGCTCCCGGCATTACTGCTGTCACCTTTATATTGTCTTGTTTAAGCTCTTCTCTGAGACATCTGGAAAATCCTAATAATGCAAATTTTGAAATGGAATAAGAACCTCCGTTTGGATAGGCTGTGAAGCTGGCAATGGAGCAGATATTGAATATATGTCCTGATTTTGCCTGCTGCATGACAGGTAAAAGAGCTTTGGTAAGATGATATGCGCTGTACAGATTGGTTTCTATCATTTGAGGAAGATTGTTTTCATCCTCATCTTTGATAGAGCCGGGGATAAAAACACCTGCATTGTTAATCAGCACGTCAAGTTTATCCCATTGCTGTAAAATACTGTTGGCAAATTCTTTTACTTCTTCCTTTTTAGAAACATCTGTTGAGGAGATGATGATATTTATTGCCGGATGGATGCTTTTTAACTCATTTTTCAGTTGCTGTAAGTCAGAAATATTTCTTGAGCAAAGTGCAAGATCGTGGCCATTCTGAGCAAATCTTATAGCTAAAGCTCTACCAATACCCTTAGATGCTCCGGTGATAACTATGTTCATAAAAATTTGAAAGTAATTTTACCTGTGAATTAAATCTCTATGTTGTAAAAATAAGTTATTTTTAGAGACATAAACATGGAGTCTTTATATCAATTCGGGAAGTACATACTTATGCTCAAGAGTCTTTTTGTGAGACCGGAACGCAAAGCAATGTACTGGACAGAAACATTGCGTCAGATGCACCAGATAGGTGTGGATTCAATGGTGATTGTCTTTATCATTTCATTTTTTATCGGAGCTGTATCTGCTGTTCAGTTTGCATATAACTTATCGACTACGATTACACCCATGTATTTTGTGGGTTATGTAGTAAAAGAATCCATGATATTGGAGTTTGCACCCACTGTGACAAGCCTGATCCTGGCAGGAAAAGTCGGCTCTAATGTTGCTTCCGAGCTGGGTACGATGAGGCTGACAGAGCAAATAGATGCCCTGGAGATTATGGGTGTGAATACTACTGCATATCTGGTAGGGCCAAAATTAGCAGCTGCAGTCACCATGATTCCGTTGCTGGTAGTTTTTGCTGCGGCCATAGGTATCTGGGGCGGAATGCTGGCAGGTGCTGCTTCAGGGTATGTATCTACCACTGAATATATCCAGGGGGCATTGAGCTGGTTTGTACCGCTGAACACATATATCATGATGATAAAAGCTGTAGTGTTCAGCTTTCTTATAGTTTCTATTTCTTGCTTTAAAGGTTACTATGCAAGAGGTGGCGCGCTCGAAATAGGCAAGGCAAGTACTCAGGCAGTTGTGTTGAGCTGTATAACAGTGTTGGTTTCGGATTATCTAATAGCCTGGTTGATGTTATGATTACTTTGTCAGGAGTTAGAAAAAGTTTTAATGACGTAGAAGTACTGAAAGGTATAGATACTGTTTTTGAGCCGGGTAAGGTCAATCTGATTATCGGGAAAAGTGGTTCAGGGAAAACTGTACTCATCAAGTGTACAGTAGGACTCATGAAACCAACTGCAGGTAAAATCCTTTTCGAAGGAGCCGATTATGTCGCCATGGACACCAATGAGAAAAAAGTCATTCGCAGAGAATTGGGCATGCTCTTTCAGGGAAATGCATTATTTGATTCTAAAACTGTAGAGGAAAATGTCAGATTTCCTTTGGATATGTTTACACACATGCCATTAAGTGAAAAGCGGGATAGAGTAAATGAAGTGTTGAAGCGTGTAAACCTTATTGATGCCAATCACAAGCTACCTTCTGAGATCAGTGGTGGTATGCAGAAAAGGGTCGGGATTGCAAGAGCAATTGTGATGACGCCAAAATATCTCTTTTGCGATGAACCCAATTCAGGATTGGATCCGCAGACTTCCATCGTAATTGATGAGCTAATAAAAGAGCTGACAAACGAATATAATATGACTACCATCGTGAACACTCACGATATGAATACTGTTATTGGTAGTGGAGATAAAATCCTGTTTTTACATCAGGGAGAGAAACACTGGGAAGGCGATAAGAAGTCCTTGTTTGAAACTGATAACAAAGAGCTGATGGATTTTATTTTTGCTTCGGACTTCTTAAAGGAAGCGAGAAATGCCAAATTAGCATCATTTAGAAACAAATAAATTAGATATGAGTATACTCGTTGATAAAAACTCAAAAGTCATTGTACAGGGCTTTACAGGAAAAGAAGGGACATTTCACGCAACTCAGATGATTGAGTACGGAACAAATGTAGTAGGTGGGGTGACTCCTGGAAAAGAGGGCAGCACTCATCTGGATCGTCCGATTTTCAATACAGTAGAAAATGCTGTAAAAGCTACTGGTGCTGATGTTTCTATCATCTTTGTTCCGCCGCCGTTTGCTGCAGATGCTATCATAGAAGCTGCAGATGCGGGTATAGGCTTGATTGTATGTATCACAGAAGGTATTCCTGCTCAGGATATGATAAAAGCTAAAGCTTTTGTAACAAAAAAAGGTGTCAGATTAATAGGGCCAAACTGTCCTGGTATTATTACCCCGGGAGAATGTAAAGTAGGTATCATGCCTGGTTTTATTCACAATCCGGGAACAATCGGAATTGTGTCTAAGTCAGGAACGCTGACTTATGAAGCAGTAGATCAGATTACTAAAGCAGGCTTAGGCCAGTCTACCTGTATTGGTATTGGCGGTGATCCGGTAATAGGTTCTACAATGAAAGATATCGTACAGCTGCTAATGGCAGATCCTAAAACAGAAGGAATCATCATGATAGGTGAGATCGGTGGTTCTATGGAAGTAGAAGCTGCCAGATGGATCAAAGAGAATGCGGCAAAACCTGTTGTAGGATTTATCGCCGGGCAAACAGCTCCAAAAGGCAGAAGAATGGGGCATGCAGGTGCTATCGTAGGCGGTGCTGAAGATACTGCAGCTGCTAAGATGGCTGTTATGAGAGATTGTGGTATCCACGTAGTGGATTCTCCGGCTTTCTTAGGTAAAACTATGGCAGAAGCATTAGCTGCTAAAAAATAAGCACAGAAGTTGTATAAAATAAATGCCGCAAAGAAATTTTCCTTGCGGCATTTTTGATTTAGGGTACAGGCATTTATAGTGTCGCAAATGGGGTGATACAAAAAGATGCTTCTCACTTGTGCTGAGCTTATCAAAGTAGCACCATCCTACTGAAAGGATCTCTATTGGTATAAGTCATCCAATTTAGACACAACTAATTATTTAAGCCTGGTCATTTTACTGACCAGTTCAGTAGCAGTTTCAGAGTAGTAACTTTGGGAATTATTGGCAATATTTTGTAAAAGTAGCCTTGAAGTTTGTACTTCGCCTTTTCGCAGATGTGCCAGAGCCAGGTACCACTGAATGTCTTCATCGTAAGAAATACCCTGCGGCTTGTATCCATTATATAAAACGATAGCATCCTCATACTTTCCGTCATTGATATATGAAAGTCCCAGAAATAAAGTGTATTTGGAATTGTTGGGGAATTCTTTCAATAATTCTGAGTAGAATGCTATGGATTTTTTAAACTCCAGATCATCGTATGCATCGGAAGCCAGCCTGGCTTTCTCTTCTGCTTCATTGAGCTTTTCTTCTCCTCTGAATGTATCTTCCGGAGCATTCAGCGGTTTATAATAATTTTCAAACAAAACAATATTCTCAGGCCTGTCATTATAGATCAGTTTGATAGAAAGACCTAATACGATCATGATCATTGCGGCAATTCCATAAGATGCAGCAGTTATTTTACGGGTTTTAGTGGGTTTGACAGGAGAGGATTCTTTTGTGATCATTCCGTCAATTTTGGAAGATAACCTCTGCTGGATATCATCCCAGTTTTCCATGCCGATTTTATCCCATCCATCTTTAGCTTCTTTATCAAAATCTGAACCGGCAGAAAACAAAGATTTATCGAAATTCCCGTTATTATGATTGTGATGATTATCCATGTTGGTATCCTTTAGACTCAAGAAAGATTTTTAAGTTCCTTTTTCCGTTCTGAATATGACTCTTGACCTGTTTGACCTCAAAACCTGTCATATCTGCAATCTGAACGTAACTCTTACTTTGTAAATAAAACAACTCAAGACATACCTGCTGAGTCTCTCTCAAACTTTCTATACCTAACCTTAACAAGTCATCAGAATCCGGTAAATTATCCGATTCTATATTGAGATGCTCTTCCGGTTGATTTTCCATAAAAAAATCTGAAAAATCTTCATGAAGTATATGCCTGTTGTTTTTATTTTGCCTGATGTAGCTCAGAATATAATTCTTGCTGACAATGTAAAGCCACGATTTGAAATAGGTGACCGCGTTCTCTTTCAGCTTATCCATGATGATACAAAAAATATTAGTCGTAGCGTCCTCAGCATCCTGATGATTATTAAAATAGCGATAGCATAAACCATATACCCAGCCGGTATATCTTTTGTACAATGCGCCTATATAAACAGTATTAAATTCTTTTCTGTAAGCTTCAATCAGCTCGAGATCTGACAGCAAGTGAATAGTATGATTTTGAACCATATATTATTATTTATGAATTCCTATAATAATATATGAAACTTGTGCTGAAAAAATAAATGAATATGAATTAATTTATAGTCTGGATTGTAAATTGCTTCCCTCCGTATTTCTCAATAAGTTTGATCAGATCTGTTTTTCTTTCTGATTTAGGATGGATAGCAATCAGCTCCTGGCGTTTGGTTATCTTCTGATTGTTTTCTGAAATAAACTTCAATAAAGATTTTAACAGCCCTACATTGGCCGGATGATCTTCTTTATATGTCCTGTTGTCAAAAGGTACCAGATAAGTCAGATATTGCTCGTCATGGATGCTATGAACCACCTGATGGGTCATATTGAGCCAGCTTTTTTCTGTTTTCAGCGAATCTTCGGAAACATATACGTAATCAGTCTCAGCCGCATGAATGACAATTAAATCGGGATTCCATGCTCTTAAGTCCTCCTGTGTAACAAGCTTATTTGTAAGTTCAGGAGTATTTAGTCCCCAGAGATCCAATGATGGCCACCTGCTTTTCCACGTGATAATTCCTGCTTCTGAAGTAGCAAGTTTCAGATCCGGATATTTGGCGAGCTCTGTGGAAAGTCCGTAAATATTATTGTAATAGAGATTCAGGCATTTTGTACCCTGATCTATGGATGTATCAGCTACCTTTATCAATAAAAAGATACCGAAAATGCTCATAATAATGCTTTTATAATTCCGGATGAAGAGACACATTGTGAGTACAAGACCAATATATGGCACGATAAAATATCTTCTGGAAAAATCCAGGTTTTCACGGATAGTCATATAGGCCAGCATTGGCAGGACAATGGTGGAAATAATGAGCACATAGTATTCCTTTTTGATCTTAAACTTAGATTTGGCAAAGTACAGCACCAGTCCGATCAGGCCCGGATAGATATAATATAGAGCATAAGATTTCACATGATGGATAGAATTCAGCAAAAATATTCCCCAGATTTTCTCATAGCCTTTGGTATTGATATCAAACGAAAGCGGTAAAATACCGCCAAAGTAGAAGTGTCTGAATGCACCGTAAGCGATCATAGGTAAGCCGAAATATAAAATGACATGGGTGATTTTTCGCATGACCGGACCTTTATCCGTATAGATTTTATGCAATAGCAATGGCAATACTGTGATCAATGCATCAGGTCTGCAAAGAACAGCTATGAATGATACAATCGACAAATACCTGATGTTCCCTTTCCAGTAAGCCAGAATCACCCAGCACATGGACATCGCAAATAAAAACGTTCCGTAACCGAGCACTGCAGCCCAGATTTGCTGTGAAAAAACGATGAGAAGTAAAGCTAAATACTGTAGACTGAGCGATTTGGTATCCAGTAATCTGAATGTGAAAAACAACATCAGCATCGTAGAAATTCCCGAAACCCAAAGAGCTGCCTGATAAGCATCTGACACAAAATGCATGGTACCGGAAACCAATAAAAGAAACAGGAAATCAGTGCTCCCGTCCACTCTCGGGCCACCCGGATAATAGCTGATAACACCGGTTTCTTTTAGATTCTGAGCATAGTTGTATAAGATGGTTGCATCTTCAGCCGGATGAAGATATCCGGGAGTAATGTAGAAATAGAAAAAACATGCCAGAGCAGAAAGGGTAATCAATAATGTCCAATTTCGTATCTTCATGAGCACAATTTAAACCAAAGCTAAAAAAATAATCACTATGACACTACAAGAGCAATTTGCTGATGCGCAGGTAAGAGTCAAAACATTGACTGTTCGTCCTTCAAATGAAGATTTATTACAGTTGTATGCATTATACAAACAAGCTACAGACGGTGACAACAATACCAAAAAACCAGGCATGTTTGATATCAAAGAACAATTCAAATGGAAAACATGGTCAGAGTTAAAAGGAACATCCAAAGATGCAGCCATGCAGAAATACCTTGACCTTGTCAATAAGCTTTTAGGAGCTTAATACCAGCTATATAAAATGCAAAGCAGCATTCCCATTGGGTTTGCTGCTTTTTTATTTTTTGGACATTTATAACTTGCCTATTTGCCTATTGCTCAGTTGCCGTTATTGTTACATCAGTAAAATCGTTAATCAACAATCAAAAATCGTCAATTATTTCCACTGATCCCCCCAAAGCCTGTTGCCTGCATCCACGTACAAAGTTTCACCATTGATATAAGAAGCCATCGGAGAAGAAAGAAACAATGTTGGCCATGCTACTTCTTCCATTGTTCCCATCTTGTTGCCGGGAATGGAGTCCGTAATATTTTTCAGAAATTCCTCAGGATACTGATCCAGGCCGGATGACCGTATAATTCCCGGAGCTATAGCATTTACACGGATATTATAACGCACCCATTCTATTGCCAGCGTTTTTGTCAGATTATCTACACCGGCACGAGCTGCACCTGTGTGCGACATGCCCGGAAATCCACGATATACATTCGCAATGATATTGACTACATTTCCCTTTTTCTCCGGAATGAAGAAAGTTTTTGCCATGATCTGAGTGACATAAAAAGTACCGATGAGGTTATTGGTAACCACTGCTTTGAAGCCATTGTAGCTGATATTCTCTGCTGCGGAGGGGAACTGACCACCTGCATTATTGATGAGGATATCCAGCCTGCCGTTCCTCTCTTTGATCTTAGCAGCGATTTGCTCTATCTGCTCAGGTTCGCGAATATCCAGCACTGTACCGTACACTTCACCAAATGCGGACAATTCTTCCAAGGCTTTATTTATTCTATCCTGCTTTCTGGAAGCTATCCACACCTTTGCTCCCAGCTCCAGATATTTTTTTGCTATTGTATAACCAATTCCGCTGCCCCCGCCGGTGACGAGCACTACCTGATCTTTAAATGTGTCCTGAATAAACATTATGTAAAATTATTATTACCTAATATAAACAACTCTGATGCTTCAAACAAACGTTTGGTATAAATTATAAAAAATATTTTGGCACTCCCTGCGGGTCAGGCTGTCATTCCGGCTTTCCACCGCGGTCGCTGAATCGGTCGAAGCGCGGTGGATGATCCTCTATTCCATCCTTAGTGCGGCATACGCACCGATTGAAGCAACTTTAACATTATTTAAACAAATTGCTCTGTTTGAACGTATTACTTTAAAACACCTTTACATGCCGGTCTTATCTTCCGAAATAGTACCCGTACCGTTTTGGCAGTTCAATGGTCATTTGCAGACGATACTGCCTAACTACAACCGCAAGGTGGAAGGGGTAACCTATATACGCGAGCGGCTGACGACCTGGGATGACGATTTTCTGGATCTGGATTGGTCCAAAAAAGGCAGCAAGAGATTAGCTATTGTATCACATGGCCTTGCTGGAAGCTCAGATGCAGGATATGTCAAAAGTCTGGTCAAAATTTCCAATGAGAATGGATGGGATGCTCTGGCGTGGAATTACAGAGGTTGCAGCGGAGAGCCCAATAAACATTTATATTCTTTCCATGGCGGGAAATCAGATGATCTGCTTTGGGTCATACGTCATGCAGAGAAAAAACAACAATACGAGGATATTTATCTAATAGGAGTGAGCATGGGCGGTAATATCACGCTCAAGCTGTTGGGAGAGACAGATCCTGAAAATCTTACTGTAGTAAAGGGTGCCGTAGCTATTTCTACTCCGGTGGATATGTACGAAACATCTTACCACCTGATCAAAGGCTTGAACAGGATGTATAGTGACAGATATCTGAAGCAATACAAAGAAATGCTGTCATTGAAAATTGATATGTTTTCGGAAAAAGATGATATGGATTTCAAGCATGTATTTTCAGCAGAAAATCTTCATGACTTTGCAGATAGATTTACTGCGCCAAGCTTTGGGTTCAAAGATGCTGAAGAATACCTGAAATCTCAGAGCAGCAGAAATTTTCTCAAAAATATTAAGATACCTACATTACTCATCAATGCGGACAATGATCCTTTTCTCACAGCATCCAGCTATCCGTTTGAAGAAGCAGAAAACTCTGATTATTTCTATCTTTTAAAAACAATTAATGGTGGTCATGTAGGATTCGCAGAGAAAAATTCCGAAACTTACTCCTGGGTAGATAAAAGAACTGTCGCCTTCCTGAAGAGTATATGAAAAATCCTTTCGTTATTATTTTATTGAGCCTGCTGCTGACTGCCTGTAGTGCCGGATTTGAAGTTCTTAAAACTGATAAATGCCAGCTGAGAAGAACTCTGAAAGAAGATGTTTTTCAGTTTAATTTTGATCTGGTGATACAGTTTGATAAAGCAGGTTATACCATAGATATTTCTGAATTGGAAGTAAATGTGAATGACGTATATCTGGGAAAAGCGGTCATTGCTGCTGAAACGCTTCCTGTTGAAACAGAAAGATACATCCTGCCGGTCAGAGTGACTTATCCGTCTTCTGCATTAGTGATTACAGATGAAAATAAAATCAAAGTAGAAGGTTTTCTGAATCTCAATCAAAAAAAATATCCTGTTCATTTCGAACAGGATAAAGTATATATCAATAATATGACCGTTTTATAGCCGGATCTTAATAAAACGAATTGAGCGTTATTTCGAAAAACAGGTATGTATTTCCTTTCACAACACCGCTTCCGGCAGCTCCATAAGCTAAAGATGGCGGGATGTATAAGTGAATTTTTCCTCCTGAACCGATAAGTGGTAATCCTTGCTGCCAACCTGCTATCAGGTTATATACTGCTAATGATGATCCTGTGCCCGTATCAAAAATAGTACCTTCAACGCTCGGGCCGCCGAATCTTCTGCCCTTATAATCTATATTGATAGTAGAGCAGGTTTCAGGTTTGGCACTTGCACCTGATTCAGCAATATAGTAGAAAAAGCCGCTGGAGTGCTGGATGACACGGGAAAGTGTAGTATCCGGATCTGTCGGATCAGCAATTCTTTTTTCAAGATATCTCCCTATTGAATCTATTTCCGATTGAACAGCTTTAGAAGTGTTCGGAGTACAATCTACGCCGTATATATTGGTACCTTTTTTACAGGATGTTAAAGCTGCAATGAATGCAATCAGTATTAAAATTTGTTTCATAATTAAACTCAACGGCTAAGTTAATGATATTGTTGTTGTTTCTGAATGCCTTTTTGGATCAGGCCGTTTTTTATTTTACCCGCAATACTTGGGAAAAGTGATCCTACAGAAGCTAAGATCCCTCTGGAAACAGGTATCCACACCTCAAATTTGGGCTTGTCAATCAACCCTGAAATGACATTGTTCAAATCTTCTACTGTCAGTACTTTACTTCCGGAGAAGGTCATCGCTGCCTCTTTTTTATCTTTTTGATAATCCAGCATATTGGTTTTTACAGCATCAGGACACACAACGCTGACATGTATATTGTGTTCCGCCAGCTCTTGTGCTACTGCCAGGGTGAATCCTCTCACCCCGTACTTGGAAGCAGTATATATATTCAGTCCCGGAATAGGAGCAAGCCCTGCCATCGATGAAATATTGATGATATGGCCACTTTTCTGCTCCACCATTTTCTTTGATACATGGTGAACTCCGTAGATCGTTCCTTTCAAGTTGATATCTATCTGCCGGTCTATATTCTTGATAGATGTTTCGTGGATATAGCCCGGTTCTATAATTCCGGCTATATTGAGCAGAAGATCAATCTTTCCAAATTTTTCCAGCGTCTTTCCGATAAGAAATTCCCAGTCCTCACTCTTCGTTACATCACCCGGCAAAATCAATGTCCTTTCGACCTGATAAGATTGATATATCTCCTGCAGCAGATCTTTTTGGATATCAGTGACCACAATTTTAAATCCCTTCTGATACAGCGATTCCGAAATTCTTCTGCCAATACCATTGGCCGCTCCTGTGATGATTGCAATTTTACCCTGATGATTCATGTAAGTTAATTTAATGTAAAAATCTCTTAGATTTATCGTAATAAGTATAAATAAAATGAGTGGGGTAAATGTATGTGTTATTGGCGCAGGTTCATCAGGCCTTACAGTTGCTAAATCACTGTTTGAAGCAGGAATTTCTTTTGACTGCTACGAGAAAGGCTCTAAAATAGGAGGGAACTGGCTGTACAACAATGATAATGGCGTTTCGTCAGCATATCAGTCGTTGCATATTAATACATCTAAGCAGCTGATGGCATTTTCTGACTTCCCGATGCCGGAAAGTTATCCTGATTATCCTCATCATACATTGATTTATCAGTATTTTGAAGATTATATAAACAGATTCGGATTCAGAGAAAAGATACAGTTCAATACGACTGTACAGAAAGTAGAAATGTTGGGAACTAAGAGGTATTTAGTCCATACAGATAAATTTTCTCCGAAAGAATATACTGACATAATTGTAGCCAACGGTCATCACTGGTCGCCCAGATGGGCAGAGTTTGACGGCAAGTTTTCAGGGACATCATCACATGCTCATGATTATAAAACTTACCATGGATTTGAAAACAAAAAAGTCCTGATCGTAGGTATTGGAAATTCTTCTGTAGATATCGCTTGCGAATTATCAAATGTGACAAGTCATGTTACTATTTCTACCAGAAGCGGGGCATACATCATTCCTAAGTATCTTTTTGGAAAGCCTACAGATCAGATATCTAAGCCACCTGTATCTTTTGCACCGCTGTTTATACAGAGATTAGCCTTGAAGCTTGCTCTGATGCTGAATGTAGGAAAGCAGTCCAATTATGGCATTCCTGAACCGGACAGGCCACTTTTGAGAGAGCACCCGACTATCTCGCAGGAGATCCTGAATAAGGTAGGCCACGGGAAGGTGAAAATCAAACCCAATATTCAAAAGCTGGATAGCAGGAAAGTATTTTTTACGGATGGTACTTATGGAGAGTTTGATCATATCGTTTATGCGACCGGATATGATATCAGATTTCCGTTTTTTGATGATAATTTCATTAGTGTAAAAAACAATGAAATGCCTTTGTATGAATATGTTGTTCATCCGGATTATGAAGGATTATTTTTTGTAGGATTTATACAGCCGCTGGGGGCAGTGATGCCGTTGTCTGAATTGCAGGGATTGTGGATTTCAAAATTATTGAAAAAGGATATTCAGCTTCCGGATAAAGAGAAAATGAAATCATGGATAGCCCAAAACAGAAATGAAATGATGAAGAGATATGGAAAGTCTTCAAGACATACCATACAGGTAGATTTTTTTCCTTATAAACGTAAATTACAACGCCTGATAAATGGGTGATTTGTATAAATTATGACTCCTTTTTATGCTTAAATGAATGCGGATTTGAGAGGGAAGATTTTTACTGAAAAAAAAGAAAAAAACCATTTGGATATTTCAGAAAAATCGAATTACATTTAATGCCGTAAGCAAACATGTCATGATAAAGAAAAAGGTAATAGTAGATTACAAAAATGTGCCTGAAGAGGTTTTACAATTATTGGCGGAGAAGTATCCTCATGGGTACAACAAAGCCATTATTAAATTTCAAAATGCTAAAGGTGAAACGGTATCTGCAGTTCCGATTGAAACTGATGAAACTTCTTATCTTGTAAAAGTGAGCACTCAGTTACAGAATATGGTGAATAATGTCGATGTAGATGATTTCGATGATTTACCGATTGAGGATGTAGCAGGTAGCGGTTCTTCTAAAGGTAGTTTTGCTGATGATGAATTTGGTAATGATGATGAAGAGGACTCCGGCTACGGCGATGACGAGGAAGAAAGCCTGGATGATCACATGGATGAAGCGGAGAATATTGCAGACGATTCAGATTATTAATCACAATTGAAATAAACAGAAAGGGAGATCAATTCAGATCTCCCTTTCTGTTTTTATAAAGTCTTAAAATATCGCCTGAATACCTGTCACAATGAAGTATATAAGCGCTACAGTGATGGTGATAAACAGTGTAAAGATTGCTGTTAAAACCAATATTACAGGAATAATGACAGCCCATGCGCTTCCTTGATTTTTCCCGTACTGATAATGTTCCAATGCTAAAACCAGATTCCTTTGATTGGTTTTAAAGAAAAAGTCCAGCACATTTCCGAGCACAGGAATAAATGTGAGAAGAATGTCTATGATGACATTGAGTGACATTTTTGCAATCACTTTGCCACTGCCGTTATTTCTCACCAGAGCAATCATGATCCACGCTGAAATTCCAAATCCGATCACATCACCCAACACAGGTACCATACCTATGATAGGCTCCAGGCCAATAGTTCTGTTCAGAAACGGAATTCTGATAGAACTTTCCATGAGCTTGACAACTCTGGCAATGTTCTGCAGGTCCTTAGGGACGTTTTTGTAGATATTTTCTTCCTGTTGTATCATTGCTATTGTAAGTCTATCATGTTGAGACCCATAACATCTTTCTCCTCATTGGAGACAGCTATTCTGCCCAGTATTCCTCCTGAAGCGTGTGCTACAGCTCTGGACAACCCTCTCCAGCTGACGACCAGAGAGTGAGCATATTTTTTATCTATTTTGGGTAAAATGTCATTAACTTTTGCAAGTTCATCCGAAATCTGTTGGGTTCTTGCATAAGAACGGACGTTTTTGTATTGTTCCCATGCTTTATCAAAAATATTATCATAATCTTCTGACACCCATTCAAAATAATCCTGAACCAATTCTTCTCCATGATTTTTTCTGAATTCCGTAGAGACTTTACCCATGTGGGTTTCTTTTTCGTTCAGATCATCATCAGCAGTTCCGGTTAATATAGTTACTAAAGCAGGGATTTTTTTTAATACTTCTAAATCTGCATCATCAAGTTCTCTTAAATAAGTCAATTTCATCTCTATTTACTTTTGTGATTAAAATAATTTTAATTCATAAACATGAGCCGTTCAATTTTTGTTCCATTATTAATGGTCATTTAGTGAATCATCACAAGGTCTTTGTCTAAAATCTTTTGTCTGGAGTCTTTCAATTTATTTATTCTCAAACACTACAAATGGTACGATCATTTCTTCCAATGAAACTCCACCATGCTGAAAAGTATTTTTGTAATAGTTTGCAAAGTGGTTGTAGTTATTCGGATAGCATAAATAATAATCTTCTTTTGCAAAAATGAAAGAGCTGCTGATATTGCTTTGAGGCAACATGGCATCTGAAGGTTTTTTGATTTCCAGTACCTCTTTTGCATTATAATTTAAGCTTCGTCCGGTCTTGTATCTCAGGTTAGTAGTAGTGTTCTTATCGCCAACGACTTTTGTCGGAGTTCCTACTCTGATTGTACCATGGTCAGCAGTAACAATAATGCGTACTTTTTTATCTTTCAGCTTTTGAAGTGCATTATACAAAGGAGAGTGGTCAAACCATGATACTGTCAGAGATCTGTAGGCCGCTTCATCACTTGCAAGTTCTTTTAAAACCTCCATTTCAGTACGTGCATGTGAGAGCATATCTACGAAATTGTACACGACAGCATTGAACTTATTGTTCATGAGGTTCAGAATATTGTCTTCCAGCTCTTTTCCTACTCTGTTGGTCGTAATCTTGGTGTAGGAATGTTTTCCATTAAATCTGAATCTTTTGAGCTGCTCATCCAGAAAGAACTCTTCGTGCTGGTTTTTACCTTCTTCATCATCATCGAAATACCATTTGTCAGGATATTTCTGATATATTTCCAAAGGTGTCAAACCCGAAAAGATAGCATTACGGCTATATTGAGTAGTAGCCGGCAGAATAGAATAAAAGTGCTCTTCCTTACTCTTTTTAAATATTTCGTTGAAAATCGGTTCAATTACTTTATACTGATCATATCTGAGGTTATCTACCAAAAGAAAGAAAGTAGGAATATCATCCTCTAAATATGGTCTTACTTTGTTTTTGAACAATGTATGGGACATTGTAGGAGCGTTTTTGCTTTGAGGATGTACCCACTGAAGATAGTTCTTATTGACAAATTTGAAAAACTCCTTATTAGCTTCAGATTTCTGCATGTTCAGAATTTCATGCATTTCCTGATTGTTCGTCTGGTCCAGCTGCAATTCCCAATAAATCAATTGCTTGTAAAGCTCTGCCCATTCATCATGCGTCATCTGATTGTTGATCTGCATCATGATTTTCTGAAATTCCTGACGGTAAGTATTTCCTGTTTTTTCAGAAACCAATCTTTTATTGTCAATGATTTTTTTGAGAGACAGTAGAATTTGCTGAGGTTTTACCGGCTTGATCAGGTAGTCGCTGATTTGAGAGCCAATTGCTTCTTCCATCAGATTTTCTTCCTCATTTTTTGTGATAAGTACTACCGGGATATCCTGATATATAGCTTTGATTCGGGAAAGAGTTTCTAATCCGGTGATTCCAGGCATACTTTCATCCAGAAACACGATATCATAATTGTTCTGCTTAAATTTTTCTACAGCATCTATTCCGTTGGTAACAGGATCTACCTGATATCCCTTTTGTTCAAGAAACATGATTTGTGGTCTGAGTAAGTCTATTTCATCATCTGCCCAAAGTATATTGATTTCTGACATGTAGTTTGATTTGGTTTTTAAAATAGTAATATTCAACATCAACGGGTGACCGGCAGGTGTTATTTGATGTTATGAGGTACAATTTATTTAAAAAACTACTATCAGGCACATTTATTATAAAAATCTGTACACTGATATAGATGAATAAGAAAATGAGATAGGAGAGATGCTGCTACAGTATCAGGTAGAGCTTAAGATCCTGCCTACAGTATCAACTATTTTGTTTGTTTCATTTTCAGGAAAAAGCTTGTCAGCGATTTTTTCAGAATAGAAGATCAGTGTTTTTTTGCTGGCATCAGTGAGCTCATGACGATTCTTGTTGACATAATCCGAAAAGCAGCTCATTGCAAAACCGGAGCTCATATTATGAGAAAGCAGCCAGTTAAAAATCAGTTCAATCTGAACCAGGGCATCCAATTCATTTTGCTGATCAAAAGTGTCGAGTAAATACCATGTCTTCATCAATTCATTTTTCATGAACCTGATTCTATCTTTGGAAATACTATTGTCAGAAGTGGCAATAGCATACGTCAGATATCCCACATTTCTATAGAAATCGATCTTTGACATATCATTTACTTCATTTGAATTCTCCGGGAATTCAAATGCAAATATCTGATAATGAAACTGCTTGAAAAGTGAGTAAACTTACATTCTGTTATTTTGCCAGAATTTTTAGTAATTCAATCATGTCAGAATTGATTTCGAGAGACCTGTTTTTGACTTCACTGAGAGGAGTTTGATGGATTTTATTCTGTACAACTCCTACCATGATATTTCTTTTATCTGATAAAACAGCGTTGACAGCAGCTACACCCAGTTTGGTTGCAAGAGTTCTGTCAGCGCATGTAGGAGACCCGCCTCTTTGTATATGTCCAAGAATAGTGACACCCGTTTGTAATTCAGGGTATTTATGTTTAATTAATTTCTCTAAGTTATATGCACCTCCTATCTCATCTCCTTCTGCAACTACTACTATATAAGAACTGTTTTTCCAGTTTTTTTTATGCTCAATAGTATCAAAAAGCAATTGTAAATCTCTGTTGGTTTCTGGTATAATGATTCCTTCTGCACCGGTAGCAATTCCGGATTCCAAGGCAATATATCCGGCATTTCTTCCCATGACTTCTACAAAAAAAAGTTTGTGATGTGATGTGGCTGTATCCCTGATTCTGTCAATTGCTTCCATTGCTGTGTTGGTCGCTGTATCAAATCCAATTGCAAAATCTGTCCCGCTGATATCATTATCGATAGTTTTGGGAATTCCGATCACATTTATGTGACTTTCGTCAGACAATATTTTTGCACCTCTCATAGAACCATCACCACCAATTAAAATCAAATGTTCTATCTGATGATTTTTCAGATTCAGGTATGCCTGTTGCCTCAATTTTTCATCCTTGAATCTCTCGCTTCTGGATGATTGCAAAATCGTACCTCCTTTATTGATAATATGACTGACTGATCCTGCGTGCAGCTTCCTGAAATCACCATCTATCAGACCTTCATATCCTCTTTCAATACCTATAATAGATAAGTTATAATATTGTGCCGCACGTACTGCTGCACGGATAGCAGCATTGAGTCCCGGGACATCTCCGCCGGATGTCATGATTGCAATGGTAGGGTTTGTCATAGTTTTAAAGATAAAAAAATTAGAGTCATGAGCCAAGAATCGGAAATTGTACAGATATCAGGTAACTCATGACCCACCAATCATAACCCATAACTAATTATATTTACGACTATGTCAGATAAAGTAGCAGTTTTCAGGAGAGCGAGATTCAATGCCGCGCACAGATTGTATTGTAAGGATTGGAATGATGAGCAGAATAATGCAGTTTTTGGCTTGTGTAATAATCCCAATTTTCACGGACACAATTATACATTGGAGGTGAAACTGATAGGAGAGATTGATCCGGTAACCGGATACGTGATCGATCTGAAAATTTTAAAAGATATCATTCAGGAAGAGGTAGAAGAGCGGTTTGATCATCGCAACCTCAATCTGGATTGTCCTGAATTCGAAAATCTGAATCCCACAGTAGAGAATATTGCAGTCGTGATATATAATATCTTATCTCAGCGTCAGGAGTTAGCAGGGTATGAACTTTCGTTACGCTTGTATGAAACAGAAAATAATTATGTAGAATATCCTGTCAGATAGAACCTGCCCGGAACTTTAAACATTAAACAAAAGAAACCTTGAACTAAATTATCTCCAATAATTTTTCCGGAGGCCGGGCAATCACTGCCTTGCTTTCAGTCTCAACTACAGGTCTTTGTAGCAAAACAGGATTTTCGACCATAGCCTGAATAAGTTCGCTTTCTGAAGGAGTCATTTTATCAAACAGCTCTTTATAAATTACTTCATCGGTTCGCACCATACGGATGAGTGGAATCTGAAGTTTTTGCTGAAGAGCAGAAATTTCTTCTTTATTAAGAGGGTGTTGTAAATAATATCTGACTGAAAAATCTATCCCTTTTTCTTCCAATAGTGTCAGTGCCTGACGGCTTTTGCTGCATTTGTTATAGTGATAGATGGTAATCATATTTGATATGGATTGGTGGAGCTGGAGGGATTTGAACCCTCGTCCGGCTAAGGTGCCTATGGGCTTTCTACATGTTTAGTAAAAACTTGATTGTCGGCACAGACCAGGTGTTCTTACATACCTGATATCTGCACTTAGGTCTGAATTTAATCTCTCAGGGCGACCACGCCATCGAGACGATCCTGTTTGTCTGATGCCCAGGACATAGCAACAAGGAGAACTATGAGTGGACACTTGAGGTTAATCTTCTAGATTAAGCTGCAAGGGCGTAATTTTCTTCGCCATATAAAAAAGTTTCATGCGTTAATTTATAACGGGCCAAAATGCACAATGCCCGACATGCTTACACATCTGCCGACTTCCCGTCAATTCCTGTCAGCCCCAATAAGTCAATGAACAACCAGTAGTGGTCTGTAATTAAGAGATGCAAATTTAGGGATATTTTCCCGGGTTTTTTAGTTAAAAACCTATAAGTCTATTTTTTACTTTTCTTCTTTTCCTTTTTAGATTTTTCCGGATTGTTCTCTTGTATTGCTTTTGTAGGTTCAGCTGTTTCCGGTAAATCCTTCTCAGATAATTTGATATTTCTTACTAAATCTCCTTCCGGAACCCATATCCATTCCTGTAGTGCCGAGAAACCTCTGCTATCCGGAGTTCTGACATTTCTGGTTAAGTGAAGAGTTTTTCCTGATTGAGTGATGTAGTCAAATTTAACCTCACTACCAATTTTTACTTTTCCGAAGTTGAATAATCTGACAAATCTTCCCGGTTCTGGCATCCTGATTTGATAACTGACTAGCCTGTTGACCATGAATGGATATGCGCCACCACCTTTTACAATAAGTATAGGCTGATCAAGGCTATCAGGATATGCAGTCATACTGTGCACATATAATGGCCAGTTTTCAGGAAGTGAAACTGATGTAATATGACCTTTGTCAGAAATTTTGTAATGAAACATCGGATAAATTGACTCAGTATTTTTGCCGCCACCAGCAATTAAGTCAATGCTAAAAGGATGTTCAATGAAGATTCCTGCCTTGAAGAGGGATACGCTCGCTTCTGCAATACTTTGAAAAACAGAATCATTTTGAATGTTATAGATAAAACTAGGCTCAAAATCTATAGTATCGGAAAAATTCATAATATCTGCAGTAATTTCCTGTTGTGCCATAAGATCCGTTTGAATGATAAACTCATGCGAACTATCAGACGCAAAATTGAATGGTAGGATCATATTGGAAAGAACAGGTAGTTTTATGTCATACTGAGAAGATTTTTCATAGAAGACAGAGAATTCATCATTGACGCGCTGCTGTATAAAAATTTCATTGGAATCATTTCTATAACTAAGTAACAAGTCATTAAGACCATCCTGATTAAAATCGGAAATAAAACAATCCAGAATATTTTTCTTCTTAGTAATAACATTTAAGCTGTAAGCCTTATTCTCAAAAATTCCATCCTGATTTTGAATCATCCAGAAAGACGGAGAATACTCATGTCCTATAAAAACATCAGGAAGTCCGTCCTGGTTAATATCCCCCCAGCATGCACAATTGGTTCTGCGCTGATATCTCAGACCAGCTTCTTTGCTGACTTCTGTAAAGCAACCATTGCCATCATTTTTCAGAAGCAGGGGATGATAAGTGACCGGACTGTTTGCGGAAGACGATTTTCGTAAAATCATTAAATCATCATATCCATCAATGTTGTAATCAATATTATATATCAAGTGCCCACCAGGGAAGGAATCTAATCCGGAATGAGAAGATATATTGATCCATCTTCCTGATGAATCCAATTCATAGGCTTGTAGCGGTTTTCTGGGACCATCGGATATTAATAAATTTTCTTTTCCAGGTTGGATAGAAAATCTCAGAATGCCGCCTTCCCATGAAGGGGAAATCTGCTCATTAAGACCATCGTTAGCCAATATTAGTTCTATGTTGCTTTTGGGTTGCTTGAGTGAATCCTGAATCATATCCTTTATCCATTTCCATTGACCCGGAGGCATAATTTCACTTTTTAATGCTGCATGTTCCAGTATCGGTAATGTAGATTTTATAATACTGTCACAAGCTTCTGATTGAATACCGAAGCAAGGAATTATATTTCTTAGTGCTATATGACCGGACAGATTGTTGTAGATATATTTATCTTGAGAGTTTTGTGCCGTAGAAGCAATACTATCGGCGATATTTAGTCTGTTAGCCAGCAAGTTGTAATAGTATGCCTGTACTACCTGCATAGGATAAGCATTTTTATTTCTTTCCTTGCTAAACTCCATCAGCATCAGAGAAGCATCTGCAACTTTCTGAGTAGCTTCGTGGCTACGTAGATATGGAAATGTATCTTTTTGAATGATATTCCACAGATGAGCATCATCCGTCAAATCAGTTTCTTGTGCATTTACTTTAAGGCATAGGATAACCATAAAACACATTAGAGTAATTTGGACGTTTTTGATCAGCATGTACTTTTAATTAAATTGTTATTGATAGACAGACTATATGGAAAGATTTTTTATGTAATTTTTAATTTTATGGATAAGGCTTCCATAGATTTCTGTTGCGTTTGTCCCATCCTTTTTCTTTTATTACCTCATTCACGATTTTGCTTTTGTCTCCATCAAACCGTTCTTTTATCGCAGGTGTAGTCAAAATAGCTTCGAAGCTGTTGTTAGCTGCATCTATCTGAGTCAGGTATTCTACTTTCCAGTCATTATCTTTTTTGACAAAATAAAAAGGAATTACAGGTTCATTTAAATTAATAGATGTATAAACTACTGCGGAATCACCGTTAACATGGATGTCTCTGACCTCCTGATTAGTTAATTCTTTAATCAAAGAGTTTTTTATCATAAATCTTAATAAGTCCTTCTCATTTTTCATGGATAAAATTGCTCCATCGGGAGCCATAAACCGGACAAATACAACCGTAAATATTGTGGTAATATCACATTGTATAAGTGTTGTACTATCAGAGCTTTGAAGAACATCAAGAACCTTTTTATAGTGAGCAATACTGCTGCTATCAATATATTTTGCAGACCAGTCGGCATCTCCGGAAAGTACTGCTGTCTGATAATTCATAAAGGTATAGTATAAATCATCAGTATCTTGAGAAACTGGTTGATATTGCGCATGAGTATTTCCAAAATGGAGTAAAATGACGAACAATGATAATATGCGAACCATATTATTTAGATTTTTGTTTGGTAAGCATCAAATATAAGACCATTTAACTCAAGAATTTTACTTAAAAAATAATTTTAGTTTAAAAGTACCTCCTGAAAAGCAATAAGTTAGGGGTGAATATTAAATTATGTTTCCTAAAACCGATGTGATATGCGTTGTTAATCATCTGTTAGGGAAATATTTTTAAATCGTTTAGTCATTTTTATTAGAATTACTTCAATCTATTATAAAATTGACTAACTTTGGTTAATGGAGGGTTGTGTTTTAAATCTATGTTGTGAAGTTATTGTTCATATAACCGAATGGGCTTATGGAAAAAAATCTACATATTAATATTTTAGACTTACGTAAGATGCGCTTTTGTATACTTTTATTCTTTTTATTTTTAGGTGCGAATAATTTGGTAAATGCGCAATCAACTCAAGTCTATAATGATGCAGGAATACGCTTAAGGGTTTGGCTGCATGCGGTTTATTCTGATGCTAATTGTAGTGAAAATGCCTTTTCAGGTGCCACTACAAAATTTATTTTTAATAATGTTAATATCAGGGCTGCTAATGGAACGGGTTTTCAACGTGAAAATTACCCTGCGCAGAATTTGTTAAACATTACTGCTCAGGATATGCGATTTCGCACTAAAGGGAGAACTAATAGATTTTGGAGAGTAAATGACAGTCAGTTCAGAATGCTCAATCCGTATTATCCATTTGAAAGATCCACTTTTCCGGTAAATCAAACATATATAACCGCTAATAATACAGAGGCAGCTCCTCATAATTATGGATCCGCACCTTTCAGCAATACGACTTTAGTGCCTGTCGGAGTACAAACTCCTGCTACACATGGCTATCTTTTATTTGACAGAACATTCGGTACAGGAGGAAAAGCTCCTGATAGATATGAGTGGTATTTGGGAGATGCATTTGAATCAGATGCTGATATTTCAGGAAACGAAGCTGGTGGTTTGAATTTTATGGGTTTAGGCTGTGAGCGTACTTTTGGTCTTCCACAAGCTTATGAAGGAAGAAAGTTTGCCGGGGGATATGATCCGCTCCTGACATTATTATTACTTGATTCTTTAGGGGTGGGTGATTTGATTTTATGGTCAACATATTTAGGAGGATGTACAAGTTTATTTGGTTTCGATATTGACTTTGATAATATTTGGGCCCAATTAGCTTCCATCATTCTGAATGTTAATGATTATGATGATTCCTATGGTAATAAGCGTGCATGGGGTATTGATCCTGCTTATTTCAGAGGAACAGCTCCTGGTCAAGTGGGATACTTTACTACTCAAAAAGTTTTGGCTACAGATAATCGGGATGAGCCTGATGAAGGATATATTCTAGTCTTTGCCCATCAATGGGAATGGGTGGGACCCGTATATTCTGAGTCTCCATTGCCAAATGCTGCCCCTATTCAGGCTGAATTATGTCCATCTGAAAGATACACAGAACAAAATATCAACTTGCAGGTATGGCTGGATGGTTATTTTACAGATTCAGATCACGAGGGTTCAGATTTACCTGTGATTGGGTCATTATTACAATGTAATGATTTGAATCTCGGACCAAGCAGGTTGACAGGCAGCGAGGAAAAATATATTCGTGGAAGAGCAAGAACTCAGTTTACGGGAATGCCGGGGTGGGGAGCAACAATCAAAACTACTCAGGATAGACCGCAATGGATAGGAGCTAATCAACAATTGCTCAATCATTCATTCTCAGAGACGGGGATGAATACATTTCATTATGAATTAGATTCTTGGGAGTCTGACTGTTGGGGAGATACTCCTGGTAGTTGTTACGTTTGTATAATTGGTAGTCAAAATGACAATTGTTGTGTATGGAGAGAAAATATACCTTTTATAGGGTCAACTTGTATAATTCCCGGTATAGGACTTAGTTCAGATGACGATGGCAGAAGAGCAACTACATCCGGAACTGTAAACTGGAGAAATAGTCCTCCCGGTGTAGATAATTATGTATATGTTCCTATACAACTTTCAACAAATAGATATCAAAGTCATTTAGCTCGATTAAGATATAGATGGACAATTCCTAATCCGAATGCGGGAACGGTTTCGGGTCCGAGGGATGTTATCTTGTGCCCCGGAGAGACGCATACTATGTCAGTTACTGGATCTACAAACGCAACTTGGTATCAATGGCAGTATGCCGTTGTAGAAGGGCCTGCGGGACCGGCTTGTCCTCCTGCCGGAACTACGTGGATTAATGTTCCTGCCAGTCAGGGAGGTATTTGTCCGCAAAACTTTACAACTCAACCATTTACAGGTACCCGTGTGTACCGTATGCTAGTATATAACAGAAATGGTCCGGGAAGTAAAACTCCTAATGGAGATAAGTTTGCTTACGATTCGACAGTTTGTACCAGAATTTCTATCCTGGATAGCGTGATAGTTCCGATTGATGCCCCGATTGTCTGTGGTACTGCAGCTAGCCCGACTCCAGTTAGAGCCGGATCTGCAATTACTTTAAGACCAGTATTGCCTCCTGCGCCGGGTTCTATCGCTGTACCGGGAGTCAGATATGAGTGGGCTGCAACAAATGGAGCTACGGTTTCTCCTGTTGCTCCTGCTGCATCTCCGTGGGAAACCACATTGACATTTCCGTCTTCATCTCCTACAACAGTGCAGGTATCTATGACGACTAAACTGAGAGATGTATGTCCCACTGCAACAGAATTATCTACCAGTTGTTATTTTATAACAGAAGATCCTGGTTGTTCCGGCACTACAGGTGTAATATATGTATCTCATGCTGCTACACCAGGAGGAATTGGTACGATAAGCAGACCGTATACGCTGAATGATGGTTTTGCTGCTGTTAATGGAGATCCCAATATTACTCATGTAAAAATCTTAGCCGGAAATTATACAATTGGTAATACTGCTTTTGGCTCTATGAAATTGAGAAATAATATAGTAGTAGAAGGAAACTATATTGAAGAGTTTGATTCAGGATTAGGAGAATATATATGGGTGAAAAGGTCTGATGCTGTTACCAATATTACCAGTAATATTGTTGAGAGAGTTGACAACGACCGGATCCATACCATTGGATTTAGAGCGACCGGAAATAATTGGACATTACAGGATATAAATATTACTACAGGTAATGCCCCTGACAGAGATGATTTATTGGCATTATATCCGGCAGGGAGAGGGATTAGCAACTATGCTATCCACATTAATGGCTCTACTGGATGGAGAATAATTAATGTGAATGCTGTTGCCGGGCAAGCTGGTAGGGGGTCTACGGGTCAGGCTGTAACAGAAACTTGTGCTGATGCAGGTGTGAATAATAGTGCCAATGCTCCTCAATATACAACAAGTCCTGGTATCAGTAATAATAACTATTGTGTGAACAGGGCTGGTGGCGATGGCGGATTAATTTCGGGAACTGGAGGGGCAGCACCTTTTAATAATTGCCCAACTTTTGGTTGTGGAGGTGCCATAGGTGCAAACGGTAACACTGGAAGAACTGGTACTACTGGCACAATGGATGGCGGACGTACTCTCGCTGAACTGACTGGTGCATACTTTGTGCCTAAGTTTCAGAACATGGTAAATGCAGGTGGTGACGGCGGCGGCGGCGGCGGCGGTGGTGGTTCCGCTTCCAGTAGAGGTGGTGCTGGTGGTATAGGTGGAAAAGGAGGGAATCCAGGCTACGGAAGTGGTACTGCTTTTGGAATTTGGTTAAGTACAAATTCTTCAGGTAGGGTTCGTAACTTTAATGCCACTGTAACTACTACTACTCCAATAGCGGGAGGCTCAGGTGGGCCTGGAAGTGCTGGTTTTGCTGGTGGTTTTGGCGGGCCTGGGGCTGGTAATGGAGGCACAGGAGGTACAGGAGGCGTTGGTGGAATAGGAGCACCAGGAGGTGTAGATGGTTTTAATATGAACGAATTTATTCAATCTGGATCTTCTTATATTCCGGATGGTCCGGCACAGCCTGCACCTTATAATGTGACTAACCAGCCATATCCTGGTGCCAGAGTGGAGTCTGATTATGCATCAGGATGTACAAATTCCAGGATTCTTATTCGTAAACAAGCGGGTACTTCGTGGGCTGGACTTACAGCCTTGGATTACCCTGACGTATCTCCGGGCGTAAGCACTACACCTAATGCTACTAATAGCCCTAAATTAATTTATTATCCTACTACAGGTGTTCAGAAACTTGAATTAGCTCCCGGAGGTCAATACTTCAATCAGCTATATATCAGGTATGACAGGCCTTTACCTACGATATCTGTTCCTGGTTTGATTTGTTCCGGAACTCCTGTAAATTTAACTTCCACTCCTGGTATGGCAGATCCTATTGACCATGAGTGGGTGATTCAGCAAGGTGTACCTACAGCTCCGTATAGCAATCCTGTTCCCGTAATACATATTACGGGGGTTGCCAACCCTACGGGAGTGATGTTACCTGTAAATACAACAGGCTCTACCATTGTATATCAGGTAAGATATCGAGTTAGAGATAATTGCTGTGGTTGGTCAATTCCAATTTATTCAACTATTTCAGTGATATCAGAAATAAATAATGTTATCGGTACTTCAGACACTAGCTTTATATGTAGTATAGGAGACCCTGCTCCGATTACAACCAATGCTACCTATCCTATTCCATCAGGACCAAACTGGCAGTTTCAATGGCATCAAAGCTTGAATGGAGGGACATTTGCTCCTATTGCAGTCAACGGCAGCTCTCAGAATTATGATCCACCGGTATTATCTACGCCGGGCACTTATCGCTTTTTGAGGGTGATTAGCTCTACAGTAGCTTCTTGTGCTGATTCCAGTAATATTATTACAATTATAGTGACAGAGAATTTTTCTGATAATAATATAGATTTTCCAGTACCATTTACTGCAGAATGTGGACCAGTTACTATGCCTGCTTATAATAATGCAGGTCAGGTGAGTGTAGCACATATAAACATTGGGGTAATGAATGGATCTGTACCTACAGGACCTGGTACTGCTTCTACTTTTTATTATGAGTGGCAGAGGAGTATTGATTCTGTGAATTGGATTTCGGTGGCTTCAGGATTTCCAAGCGATGTAGGAGCTCCCTTTGGGACAGGTACTATAGCACAAAGTTGGAGCCCGGGAGTACAAAATCCATCCGGAGGGCATAATTATGGAGCTGCTAATGCAATTTTTCCACAATCTTCTCCAGGTTCACCGGGATATATACTTTTCAGAAGAATTGTAAGAAGAGTTCCGGGCGATAATGTTTGTGCTGATACCAGTAATTTTGTAGCTGCTCAGGTTTATCCAGGCAGATCTCCATGGGGAGATTGTCCTCTTATTCCAGGGGTTAATGATGCAAGAGCTAATTGTTTAGCAAATTTTCCAACTAATACAGCGCTGACTGGTTATCCGGGAACTTGCATGTTGATTGCTCCGGATACTGTCTGTCCGGGTACCAACATAACAGTGGAATTACCTACCTCTTTGTTGGGAACAAGAGCTTATGGTGCACAATTTGCATGGTATAAAGTGAATGGAGGACCTTTTAACAGAGAAGTTCCTGCAGGTAATCCTTGTGCTGTAGGTGTAATTTGTACAAATCCAATGTTGAATACCCAATGTGGAAATTCTAAGCCCGAGAAAGCAGATTTTGTAACATTTTCACCTTATGATACCGGTGGTACAGTTTTATCAGTATTATTGGATTCTACCACTACCTTTTATGTAAATGCAGTTCCCAGTTGTTTTAGTGATGCCGCATTTAGAGCTTCTGCAACACCGGAAACATATGTACCCAAATGGCAGCGAAAGACAGTTATAACAGTGACTCCATTCTCTATGATTACTGGTTTTACTGCTTCAGATACATTGCTTTGTGGGGATAATGTCCCACCGGATAGCATTACTTTGACTGTGACGGGAGGTACGTTAGGAAATGATGGCTGGTATGAAATTTTCGATACAGATCCGGAAGTAGGGGGGCCACATATTCCTATACTTCATGGAATAAAGAGAGATACAAGTTTAGCTTCCAGACGAATTAAGATTCCACGCCCTGCCACTAACACTACTTATTTCGCACGAATCAGCAACCGATGTAATAGTTCACCTACCCTGCAAGTAACAGTAAGGATAGTAGAGGAATCCGTTGAACCTGATTCGTTGACTGGACCGGACATCGCTTGTGGAGGGGAATCTGTTACTCTTGTTGTTAGCGGAGGTAGCCTGGGAGAAGGAGCACAATGGGTATTGTATAATGGTGATCCTACAAGTTCCGGAGTGAAATTAGACTCTAATTTGACCGGCACATTTACCAGGACACCTACGGTAAATACTATTTACTATGTAAGAGCTGAAGCTCCGGCTCCTTGTCTTAATACTGATGCAGTATCTAAAGCAGTAACAGTCGTCGATACCTGTGTCTGTGATGCTACTCCCGGATATGTAGAATATGCTCCTGATGGAGTGACGACTATTGCCACAGTAGAATGCGAAGACTCTGAAGGATGGACGTGGTATGCGACAGCAGCTAATCCTACTGAATATCTGTTTGCAATTCAGAAAAAACCATCAGTAGTTCCAAATGCAAATACGCTGGACTTCACAGCAGAAGTACGTCTTACTGTAACTCCTAATCCTACCACTCAAGCTGATGTATTCTATGCAGAGACAGATTGCGAAGCTAATTTTGTCATGCCTAGATACTGGAATGTCGAATTGTTATCAGGGAATACGAATGGATTTATTAAAACCAGATTTTTCTTCAAACCTGCTGAATTGGCTGCTACAAGAGCGAGAGCTTTAGCTTGGGAGACTTCTAATCAGCCAGGATGTGATCCATTGGTTACCGGTCCGAATCAGGTGTTTAAACATAGCGATCACACCTTTTTCTATGCAGGTCCGGTCACAGCAATTAATATTCCGGTAAATCAGGTTACTACCAATATACAGGCTACAACAATCAACAATGCACATTATATTGCTCACTTGTTTTCTAATTTACCTTACGGTTCAGTGGGAACTATTGATGGGAAAAATTATGTAGAAGTTGCCTGGGATGGATTTTCCGGAGGTGGTATTGCGATTCGAGTGAGCCCTACCAGAGAGGTGTTACCTGTCACGCTGGTACAGTTTACCGGTACTTTGGTAGAAGATAAGGTTTATCTGAACTGGGAAACGGCTTCTGAGTTAAATAATGACTATTTTGTAGTAGAAAGAAGTAGAGATGCTTTAAACTGGGAGTCAATTGGTACAGTGAAAGGTAACGGTACTACTTCTACTCCACATTATTATTCTTTAATAGACTACAAGCCGAATAGTGGAATTAACTACTACAGACTTAAACAAGTTGATTTTGATGGTACGTATGCCCATTCGAAAATAATTCAAGTTGATTTAGTTACGACAGATATAACCCCCGGGTTTTTGCAGGTATATCCTAATCCTACTGATGGAGTTGTGAATGCAACAATATTATCAATAGCCGACCAACATGTAAATATCAGGATATTAGATATTACTGGCAGAGTAATGGGGGATAAAGATGCAAGTTTGGGTAAGGGTCTTAATAACATTAAATTAAACTTGTCAAGCTTCCCGGCTGCCACATATATTATTTCTTTTACAGACTCTGAGGGTATTGAGCATAATGTAAAAGTTGTGAAACAATAATTCTGAGTGGATTAGAAAAAGTAAGAAGTTATTTTATATACAGAAAGAGTTTTTCAATATTGGAAAACTCTTTCTGGTTTAATATACTTGTAAATACCAATGTTTCTTGCTAAATTATTTATTAGACCTCTTGCGAAACAAACTCATTTGAGTTGTAGATAACTGCGATAATATTCATCCTCAGATTGAATCTTTTCCTTCTATTTCTATACTTCTCTATTCTGAATATCTTCAGTTCACGGATGATGTTTTTTATGAGCATTCTGCTGGAAAGTATCTCTCTGTTTCACTCCTTGCTTTCTGTGGTCAGTGGTTTCTTCCTGCTTCGCTTCTGTAAGTCCTGATAATTCTTATCTTCTTGATACCCGGAATGAACTAATGCTCTACTGGTTTTATACAGCTTAAAATCATGCCGTTTTCCTTAAGATGTTACGGGTATGTTTCTCTGCGATTACCTGCCTTTATCGTATATCTTTTCTTTTTGCATGAGTAATACCTTCTTTGTTTTTTGGACGTTTTATCGGAGGGAAGTTGCTACATCTATCACAACTACTTCAAAGTGTTCTGATGTTTCAGTATCCAGATGCAACGAGGGTAGATCAAGGCTTGTTCTATCCGCCTGATGGTTCTGCATATATTGAACTCCTATATGGTGTGGCACTCTCTCAGATATATCAGAACTATCAGTATATCCCTCAACAACATGGCAGGTCCTTTCTATTTTACCTTGTTTACGATGTATAAATCGCAAAAGTATCGTCAAACGGAGAACATGTTAGAGTCCGGAATAGAAGTTTACAGATTCCGGAATGTAAGCCAAATACTTACTCAATTTGTTGATGTGCTTTGAATGTCAAGCTAATAAATAGTGGGTGTGATTGAAGCAAGAATTAAAAAATAAATATCAATTCTGTTAGTTTGTAATTATTGAATATACTTTTTTAAGAATTCCCATTTTTCTTTATCCCTTGACCACCAATATTGTCCGGCAACATCCAACATTTTGTTATCTCGCCACCCTTTTTCCATAGCGTACTCCATATTAAGAACAGCTTTTAAGGAATCTTTTTCTTCAAAATATAAATACATTTTTGCCTGGTATGGAAGATAGCTGTTAGGATTATTTTTTTCTAATGAGTCCAGATATTGAAATGCTTTTTCAGTCTCATGATTTTTTTGAAGGGTTGTCACATAAAAGAGATATAGATTAGGATCGTTTGGTAGTATATCAATTAATTTTCTGTATCCAAAAGCAGCGCTATCAAGATATTTATTGTTATAGTAGTATTCTGTCAGGATTCTCCAACCTATTTCAGTAGTATCAAATTTTGCTATTACTTTTCTTGAAAATGCTACGGCTCCATTAAAATCATTTAGTCCATATAAGGACATAATGATTCCATCTTGTACATATTGACCATCATCATAGATTTTAGTAGCATTTATGCCATATGTAAGTCCTTTTTTAAAATATTCTTCTCTTAATTGGGGGTCGTCAGTGTCAATTGCTGTTTCAACATAATTTTTGACTGCTATTCTATTTGCTTCATAGGATTTTGAGGATATTTTAATCAGGTCAGCTTCGAAAATGCTAAACAGGGATTTCCAATCTTTACTTCTTTGATAATTATATGGTAAATAAATGAGCATTATTAATAAGGCCGGGAAAATGAAATAAATCGGTTCTTTTTTTAATGATAAATTAAACCTGCTAAATTTTTTAATAGATATTGTAAGTATAAAATTTAATAAAATTGCAACAGCTATACACGCACCTAGTGAAGCGATATATACATATCGATCAGCAATTATTCCTGAGACCGGAGTAATTAGATTTGAACAGTAAATTAAGCTGGAAAAGAAAAAGATGACAGAAAAGCTATAGAGCGTATTTTTTCTGAATACAAATAAAGCCGAAAGAGCAATTATAGTCAAAATAGCTATTTTTATCCAAATAATTGGATGTGATAATGGTAGTAGTGGTAGCATATCATAACCGAAGTAATAATAATGTCCGGAAGGACTAAAAACCATTTTTACGTACTCAAAGATAGTTTGAATGGAAAATGAAATTTTATCACTCCAGTTTTCATAGGCTATTATCGGATTTTCAGTAAATAATACCGGGTCAGAAGATTCTTGAGAATTTGAGTATTCAATAGCTTTTAATTTACTTTCTGACCAAAATTCAAATAAGAAAATTGTCACTTTAAAGGTGATAGCTGAGATGAATAAAATTCTAAGCAGTATTTTTAAATTTATTGATTTGTTGAAGATTATAAATAGCAATGGGGTGATAATCAAAAAGTTAAATGCATCTAGTTTTGAGTATACCCCTGCTGTGATTGAAAGAACAGCTAGTGAAATCCACAATATTTTTTTAAAAAAGCTTTCATTTTTTGTGAGTACTCTGATGAAAAGATTTAAATAAATCATACCCCAAAGAAAACTTAATAGTCCATCTCTGGATTTAATATTGGCGACCATAGATGTGTGGACTGGAAGAGTAGCAAATAAAAGAGTGGCTAATATCGAAATATACTTTTTCTTTTCAGATACAGGGAACTTTTCTATGAGTAAGAATATCTGAAAGCAATTTAGGATATAAAGTATAATATTTATGAAATGTCCTATTCTTGGATTGGGAACTTCATTGCTTATCAATTGTTCTATAGCAAATGTGAACGTGGTGACTGGTCTGTAATCGACAATGCTGAATTTTTGTTTAACGGCAGTGGATATGTCTGCCCATGTTTTTACATTTTCAACTTGAGAATAGTAATAATGATCATCTAATGAAAAATCATTATTTAAAACTGAGGAGTAGCTTATAAATACAACTACTGTTATTGATAAAAATATCCAAGTTTTTTTAACAGGTGACATTATACCAAAAATATGAAAAGTCTTTCTGAATTTCATTTTTAACGAAAAAATGAAATTCTCAGTTTTATCCCGGATAGATTGAGTTTATTTGAAGATGTGAGCTGCATAAAATGATAATACCGGCAGCTGAATTCATTGAATTTATTTTAATATAAGTTATATGATGTTTTAAATGAATGTATTGTTGTCAAAAGTGAAATTTATTGTTAAGAAAAAAGTATCAAAGTGGTGAAAGTCTAAGAAATTAATATTAACTTCATTCCAAATTCTGTTAATATGAGGAAATATTTACTTCCTGTTTTACTATTTGTGACAGCATTTGTAGTTGTGTTTACAGATGTTTCGGCTCAGACAGTAGAGGTGCAAGTCCTAACAAACGATGGGATGTTTTCCAGCACAGGCACAGGTGCCAATTGTCGGGCATGTGACAACGATGTGCCCAATCATCAGGTTCGTTTAAGGTATGTTTTTGGTTCTACAAGCGGCGAGGCCGGCTATAATGCCTCTCCGGGTTGCGGAGTCTACTCTGCTTCGGGACCAGTCGGAACTAACCCAATCACATCTGTTTCTGCTCAAAACTATGGTACCACTGCTACCATCCAGTTGTCCGGAGAAGATACTAGAAGTTGTGGATCCGGGGATATTAGCTGGGACAATGCGAGTACAGGCGCAACTTTCACGCATACTGCTATAGCTCCGGGGGGGACTTATTCAAGTCTGTATACCAGTACCAGGACTGCAGGAACATCCACTACAGGTACAAGATGGCAATTCCGCTGGAGATATGTCACTGCAGGTTCTGCGGGTACACTCACGGTACCAACTGGAAATTCTTATTGTTCAGGTAGTTTGCCTGGTACTTTGACTATTAATGGTACTGCCGCTACAGGTGCTGCCGTTGGAGGTGTTATCTATGAGTGGTCGTATAGTTTTGACGGATATTCAACTATAATAGGTTCTGGTCAGAATCTTTCTATACCATTTCCTTCTACAGGATATACATACAGAAGAAGAACAAAATGGAGAAGCAATTATGACAACGTTTCTCCTGCATACGTTACTGCAGATGCAAGCACTACAATTACTGTAAGCAGCCCACCTACGGGTTCGGTAGTGACACCAATCAATGCTTGTTCCGGAGGTACGGTGAGTACCACAATTTCCGGCTATTCTGCAGGTTCAGGGTCTGCTACTATAGAGGTCAGAGATCCATTAAACGTATTAGTTTATAGTGGAACTAGCCCAAGCATTTCTTTTGATGCACCTGTTACTTTGGGTGTACCTAATCAGACGGTTTCTTACTCAGTTACTGCATTGCCTTCTGGTAGTGCTTGTACTACTCCCGTGAATTTAGGTACTTTGGTTGTTAATTATTACGAAGGTTCTAAGGCTCCGGATAGTATTCAGGTGTCACCGGGCACTACAATATGTGAGGGTACAAGCTTAACATTAACAGCAAGAGGTGCAAGATTAGGTTATGGCGGGGCTAGATATGAATGGTCTACTTCACCATCATTTGGTACGATTATACATACCAGCACAACTGATAGTACATATACTACCGGTCCGGTTGATAGTAGTATAACTTATTATGCAAGAATTGGAAATGTTACTACGCCAGGTAGTGTATGTTCGCCATTTACAGGTAATGCATCTAAACTAATTACAGTAATAGATTCAACATTACCACCAACTTCTGTTACACCAGGCACAGCAACATATTGTGAGGGTTCAGGCGTTCCTGTGGTGCTAAATCAGGTAGGAGGATCTTTAGGTACTGGTGCGGTATGGCAATGGTCAACTGAGCCTACATTTACTACTGGGGTAATACCTTCTGCCAGTGGTCCAACATTAAATGTTTTACCAGGTACAGGTTCTTTCCCGGCTGCTACTACTACATATTATGTTAGAGGTATTAATAATACTGCCCCTTGTTCACCGACCAGTGATTATGCCAGTGCGGTTGTGGAATTTAGTGAGGAGTCAGAAGCTCCTACAGGAATTACTCTATCCACAAACGGTGTCTGTCAGGGGACCTCTATAGATCTTACACTAGTAGGAGGTAGCTTAGGTGCAGGAGCACAATGGTATTGGTATGCTAATAGCTGTGGTGGAACTCCGATAGATTCCGGTGTGTCAATTACAGTCACACCAAGTACATCTACTTCATATTTTGTCAGAGCAGAAGGTGATTGTAATATCACAGATTGTGCAGATGATTATGTGTTAATATTCGAACCAGCAGAAGATCCGGATTCGATTGCATTTGAGCCGGTGCTGTGTATTGATTCTTATTCTGAAGTATCCCTGTCAGTAGTTGGCGGTGTGTTAGGCACAGGAATGGATTGGTTCTGGTATTCTGACGTTAGCTTAGATGATATATACGAGGTTGGTTCCGGTACAACAATTAATGTTGATCCATTTACTTATCCGGAATTGTGGATGATAGCAAAATCAGATGGTTCATTAGGGGCGATACCTGCTCCTTGTCCGGCAACTACCACACCTCTCTATGCAGATCTCAGAACAGTTACATTTGAAGTGTATCCTGTAATGAACGATTTGTATGCGGACGAAGATGTATTCTGTGATTCAGGCACTCCGACATTATATGCAGATGGTGTTTTAGATGGATATGATTATGACTTTAATACTGTCGTATCACCTTTTGCGCAATATATGCTATATGATGAGGATCCGGCATTGAATCCTTCAGCAGTAGCACTTGATAGCAACACTACAGGGATTTTTGCTTCTGTGTATACAGATACAACTACTATATATTATGTAGTTGTCAGAAATTCTTGTGGAATCAGTAATGTGATGTCAGTGCCAATTACAATCAACTATTCTTCAGTAGCTCCTACTGAGTTTACATTGGTTTCTCAGGATAGCATTTGTAACGGCGATGCTACGAATGTAACATTGACCGTAAATGGAACACTGGGAACGGATGCTATATATGAATGGTCAACAGATGAGTTTGCTACGGTAGATAATCTGTTAGGTAATACAAATACAATAAATGTATCTCCGACATCTACTACTACTTACTCAGTAAGGATAAATAATACTGCTGCACCTTGTACTGATGTTTCTGCAGAAGTAATTGACTATACAATTACAGTAACAGAGCCATCAATAGCACCAACAGCACTGACAGCATCTGCTGACAGTATCTGTAACGGAGATCTGACAGATGTTACAATCACAGCTGATGGTACATTAGGTACAGATGCGGTTTACGAATGGTCAACAGACGGCTTTGCTACAGTAGACAGCGGTTTAGGAAATACGAACACAATTGTTGTGTCACCAACTGCAACAACTACATATTCAGCAAGGATATCAGGTCCTGCACCATGTTCAGATGTATCCGGTACTGTCGTTTCAACAACTGTAACAGTAATGGAACCGTCAGATGCTCCAACAGCATTAGTTGTTTCTGCTGATACATTGTGTAATGGCGCAAATGTTACGATCACAGCTGATGGTACTTTGGGTACAGATGCAGTATACGAATGGTCAACAGACGGCTTTGCTACAGTAGACGGTGGTTTAGGAAGTTCGAACACAATTGTTGTCTCACCTACCACTACCACTACATATTCAGCAAGGATATCAGGTCCTACTCCATGTGCTGATATTTCTGCAACAGAAGTATCTGCAACAGTTACTGTTATTGATGCATCAACAGCTCCTGCATCTATTACAGTTTCTGATCCAGAGCCATGTTACAATGAATCTATCCAATTGACTCAAATCGGAGGAGCATTGAATAGTGATGTTGCATACTTTGAGTGGGCTACTGATGCTGCATTTACCAATATAATTGATACATCATCTTCAAGTACAATTAGTGTAATAATTACTGAACCAACTGAGTACTATGTAAGAATTGTAAATCCGGTATGTGCTACTACTTCTGCAGCATCTGTCTCGGTTGACTGGGTACAGGCTTCTGATGTAGTATTCGGAGATAACTTGACTAACACTTCTACTATCGCTTCTACATGTTCAATTGATGATAATGACTGGCATTACTTTGTGGATGAGGAAGGAGATGTAGTAGCTGCTATTAATAGTAATGGTCAGGATTTAGGTCAGGTTGTCTGGACTGTGTCAGTTGGCGATAACGGACCATTTACAAATCCTAATAACACATTGTGTACTGCTGGAGAATACCATGTTGCCAGAAAATATAGTTTCATGACTGAGAATCAAGCAACTTCTCCGGTTGGAATAAGATTATTTATTACACCTGGTGAATACGCTTCTCACAAAGCTATTTCAGATGCACAAGATGCAATGTATGCAGTATGCTGGGGAACAACATCAACAGCTGCGGACTTGCAGGTGTCAGCGTTCTATGCACATGATAATGGTGCATTAGGTGTAGGGATTAGTCCTTCTGCTTCTTTGAATGTAGGACCTGGCGGTTCTCACCAATACCAATTCTCTGTATTGCCTAACTACGGCGGAGGTGGAAGACTCGATCCGAACGGAAGAAATAATCCGGCAAATAATACCGAGTTCTATATTCATAACACAGGTGGTAGAAGTTCTGTACTTCCGGTTGAATTGACTTCATTTACAGCAACTAAAGTTACTGAAGGTGTATTGTTAAATTGGAATACTGCTTCTGAGTTGAATAATGACAGATTTGAAGTAACAAGATCTACTGATGGTGTAAACTTTGAGACAATTGGATATGTTTCTGGTATGGGAACTACTAATAATCCTCAACAATACAGTTTCTTAGACAAAGATGTTGCATCAGGTGTCTACTACTATCAATTGAGACAAGTAGACTTCGATGGAACTGCTGAGCTATCTAAAATTGTAAGCGTGGAAATTACAGCAGAGACAGTATTGAATGTAGGCTTGTTCTTCCCGAACCCTGCACAAAGAGTTTCTTCAGTAGTTGTTAATTCACCGGATAATGCTAATATAGTATTCACGCTTTACAGCATTGATGGTAAACAAGCGCTTAATAAAGTTTACTCTCTTGCGAGAGGTGAAAACAGAATAGATGTAGACTTGAATAATGTACCTGCTGGTTCTTACATTAGTATCTTCCAGACTCAGGGACAAATCATCAACCGTAAGTTGATTGTTCAGGAATAATTTCAATTCTTAACGATAAAAGGGGATGTCGGAAGACATCCCCTTTTTTTATTCTATTCCTTGCATTTTGTTAAGTCAGTAAAGAGTTTCTGCTTTATTATTATCTTTGCACCTTTACAAATAGTCATCAATGGATAAGAATACCATCACTGGTTTTATATTATTAGCATTGTTAACTGTAGGCTATGTATTCTACAGTTCAAAGGAACAGGCTAAGATTGAGAAAGATCGGACAGTTTTAGAAGCAATTTCTAATCATAAGCAGGATACAGTGAATACTAAAGTAGATTCTGTTGCTGTGAAAAATCAACAGATAGCTGAATCGCTTGGTGATAATTCTAAGTTAGCAGTAGGGGTGTCAAAGCTAATCACTGTTGAAACAGAAGATGTTATTTATACTTTTGATACAAAAGGTGGAGTTTTAAAAAGCGTCGACTTAAAGCACTTTAAAACCTATGAAAAGTCTCCTTTGGTTTTATTTAAAGGACACGATAATACTATTGACTTTTCTTTTGTTGGTAAAGAAAATAAGGTTATTCATACAAAAGATTTGTTTTTTGAGACTGAATCAGCTTCTGTTACAATTCAGGAAGGGCAGATCAGAAATATTGATTTTGTACTAAAATTTGGTGACAATAGCCAGTATATACATAGTTATACTATTAGCGGTACAGGCTATTTGATAGACTTTGATGTAAAAGCTATCAATGCAGCTGGGTTTATTTCTCCTTTATCTTCATCATTAGATATAGACTGGAAACAAAGCATGCCTTCTCTGGAAAGCAGCATAAAGGAAGAACGTCAGTATTCAAACGTTTACTTTAGAAATACTGAAAAGAATGTAGATGAGCTTAGCAGTAGAAAAAATGATGACCAGATTATGGATCAGGGTTTAGAGTGGGTAAGCTTTAAACAAAAATTTTTCAATAACACTCTAATTTCAACAAATGTCCCTTTTGAAAGAGGAGCCAGGTTAAAAGTTGTTCCGGAAGTAACTACAGCAAATGTTGTTAAAGAGACGGGAGCTACATTGAAATTACCTATAGCAAAAGGACAGGATTTCCATCACCAATTACAATGGTATTTTGGCCCGAATAAATATTCTGATCTGAAAAAGTTAAAGATCGGTTTGGATGAAATTATTCCTCTGGGCTGGGCAATCTTTGGTTGGGTAAATAAATTTTTGATTATTCCGGTATTCAATGTTCTTGGTAAATTTATTTCAAACTATGGTATTATCATTCTGATTCTGACTATTCTATTGAAATTAGTACTAACACCATTGAACAAGAAACAATTAGTCTCTACTGTAAAAATGCAGATCTTAAGGCCAGAGATTGATGAGTTAAAGAAGAAATATCCGAATGATAAGCAGATGGTGGGTGCAAAACAAATGGAATTATTCAGAAATGCAGGTGTAAATCCGATGGGTGGATGCTTACCCATTCTATTACAGATGCCAATTCTGTTTGCAATGTATCGTTTCTTTCCTAATTCGATAGAGCTGAGACAGGAACCTTTCTTGTGGGCCAGTGATTTATCTCATTATGATTCTATTTTTACCTTGCCTTTTAATATTCCTATTTACGGGGATCATGTGAGCTTATTTACTTTACTTATGGCGATCACATCTTTTGCATATACTAAGATTACAATGAGCCAGCAACAGCAGATGAGCATGGGTGGTAATGAGGATATGATGGCAATGCAAATGAAAATTATGCAGTATCTGACGCCTTTTATGTTTTTATTCATGTTTAACTCATTCTCTGCGGCATTGAGCTATTATTACTTCCTGTTCAATTTACTTTCTATCATTCAGACGTATGTGATTAAAAAATTCTTTATTGATGAAGATGCATTACGTGCTGAAATTGAATTCAATAAGAAACAACCTAAGAAAAAGTCTGCATGGCAGGAACGTGTGGACCAGATGATGGAGCAACAAAAGACATTGCAGGAAAGGCAAAAAAAGAAATAATATAATCTTAGCCACTCGCAATAGAGTGGCTTTTTTATTTTCAGTTTCATGCATTTTATTATATTTATATATGACATGGCTGGAAACTATACCTATGCTCAGACCTTTTGTATTTCTGTTATCAGGGGTATTAATCGGCTATTATTCGGGTGTCAGGCCTGGTATACTTTTAGCGCTAACGGTTGTTTTTCTATTTACCGGTGCTTTTTTGATGTACAGAAGATTTCGTCATACACGATGGATGACGATTTCGGGATTATGCTTTATGTTTTCTTTGACATTTGCAGGAGCGTATAGCTATTCATCTCAGAAAGAATATATGCCTTTAGAAGATGGGTTTTATACATATAAGGCAGTCGCCAGTAAGATTATCAGTCAAAGAGCAGGTTACACCAGATGTTATCTGGATATTATAGCAGTAAAGAATACCGGAATATCGAAACCATACAGAATTATCTCAAATATATATGATGATAATATTTTACCTGGAGATACAGTTTTAGGTTCATCCTATATCAGGAAGATTGCTCGTGCGCTCAATGCAGGGCAGTTTGACGTACAGAAATACTATGGTTACAAATGGGTATACCAAACAACATCTTTACGTAAATCAAATTTTCTGAAGCAGTCCTATCAGGGTGCTTTTAATTTTCAGAGATGGTGCTTTATTGCAGGGAGATGGTGTGGCGGGGTTTATAGCAGGTTAATCCCTGAGAGGAGCGCCTATACTATGCAGGCTCTTTTATTGGGGATAAAAGATGAGATATCTGATGATATGATGGAAGTATATATGAATACGGGAGTAATGCATGTACTCGCTGTCTCAGGTATGCATGTGGGTATATTGTATGTAGGTATAATGGCAATCTTAAAACCTGTATACAGAAGATGGAAGTATATCACTATTTTTCCGATTATTTTGGTGTGGATTTTCTCATTTATTACAGGTGGAGGACCAGCTATATTGAGATCAGCCATTATGATCACCTTTATTGATATTGGCAAAAAATTAGATGAAGATAGTGATTCTGTTAATTTACTTTTTGTTTCCGGATGGTTTCTACTGATATTTCAACCGTATCTGGTATGGGATATAGGCTTTCAGCTATCGTTTGCGGCTATGCTTGGGTTGTTTTATTTAATGAAGCCAATTCAGGATGTCTTGTATGTCAAAACTCAATGGATAAAGGATTATATCTGGAGTCCTGCTGCCATGTCGGTATCTGCTCAGTTAGTGACAACACCTTTGACGTTCTTTTACTTTGGTAATTTTCCTGTATTGTTTTTGTTGACTAATCTGGTGATATTACTACCCATCACTATTGCCTTATATGGAGGGGTAGGTTTGCTGCTGACATCAGTTATTTTACCGGAATTTATCAATGTGTGGATTGGCAAGGCTCTGGATTTTGTAATTTATTATGGTTTTGACGCTTTTTTGAAGTGGATAGTCGCACTTCCAGGAGCATATACCAATCAGATTTATTTATCGCACTGGCAGGTCATAGTACTGGCATTATCTATTTTCTTTCTTGGATACTGGATATATCATGTTAAGAATGGAAGATGGCTGGTATATTCAGTGTTGTTGTGCCTGATCACTGTTGGTGGTTCACTATTCAGACAATGGAATCTGAGAAAGGATATACGGGTAACAATTTTACAAGTTCCGGATCAGCATGTGGTGGCTGTAAATAATTACTTATGGAATGGAGGTAGTAATGCTAGCCAGGTAATACATCAGAACGGATTTTTTATCAATGGATATCTCAGAGATAAAGGATGGAAACAATGGACGTTCGTTCCTCTGGATTTTATACGTCAGGATAGTACTACACTGATAGTGGGAGATCAGTCGATTTTTGTTTTGAACCAGAATATGAGGGATTTTTCGTCTTCACAACCGATAGAAGTAAATTATCTGGTCTTGGGAAATGATTTATACCTGAATACCGAAATGCTGCTGGAGAAATTCAGATTTCAGCACCTCGTTTTAGATGGAGGACTGGATTATTCTAAATACCAGCTATTTAAACGCCTACTTAATAATGCTGAAATCCCATTCATAGACACGAGAGAGAATGGAGCCATTGAGATAGTACTTTAAAGAAAGAGCTATAGATTATTACTTTGAGTTATGATTTACTCAGTTCCTTAGATCTGGCTTCTGCTCTCAGAATTCCCTTCCCTATATGATTTTTTACGTCATACTGATCAAATATTGAGATAGCTGCTTCTGTAGTACCACCTTTGGAAGAAACTCTCTGGATCCATTCCTGACATGTAATACTATTCTCTTTGAAAAGAGTAACACTCCCTTCAAAGGTTTGAGTAACTAAATCCGTAGCATCTTTTCTGTTGAATCCAAACTGCATGCCTGCCTGTATCATAGCCTCCATGAAATAATAAACATATGCCGGTCCACTTCCTGAGATAGCAGTGATTGCATCTATTTTATCTTCATCATTGACTTCAATAGCAATTCCGGTTGTTGTTAAAAGTCTTTGGATAAATTCTTTGTCTGTCTCTGATAATTCTTTGGAAACTTTATATCCTGTGGTACCTTTTCCTACCTGACAAGGAAGATTAGGCATTGCTCTGACGACTTTCACTGCACCTGTAGCCTTTTTGAGGTTTGCCATTTTGATACCAGCCATGATGGATAATAAGATTTTTTCAGAACTGATATATGGGGCTATCAATGGATAGACATTCGCTGCATCCTGAGGTTTCACTGCAAGAATGATGATGTCAGCAGACTCAAAATACAGGCTTTCATCGGAAAATGCTGTTCCCAGCTGTTGTTCATTGAGTTCAGCGACCTTGTTTTCGTCCTTTTCGAAAATGAATAATTCCTGAGCAGAAATAATTCCTGCCTGAAGAAAACTCTGAGCAAAAGTTTTGCCCATATTGCCACCACCTATTACCAAAATATTCATTCTGCCTCTGCTAAAATTTATGTGAGTGTGCAAAAATACTAATAATTCGATGGAAATATTTTATCATCGGTCACTACTTTTTAGCATTTATTCAAATTTTCTTTTTGAATCAGCATATATTTAAACTTGTATTTTTAGGTATAAAAGAAAGTAAATATGGTTTGGCTGCTTTATGTTCTTGTCAGTGCTGTTCATTTATTCTTTATTTATAATGGACAAGCTGATTATGTCTCGTGGACAAAACCATTATTAATGTCTGTTCTGATGCTGATCATCTGGTCACAGACAAAGCTCAGGACTTCTCTTTCCAGATGGTTGTTTGTGGGAGTCTGGATGGGTTGGCTGGGAGATGTTTTTCTGATGGGGAGCGGAGTAATGTATTTTGCTGTGGGTTTAGCTGCGTTTCTGACAGGACATCTTATATATCTGTTTATCTTTTCTAAAGAAGTGAGCCTGAAAAAGCAGACACATTATATTATGGAAAAGCCGTACTGGATATTGCCGTTTATTGGTTTCTGGATATACGCGATAGTGTTGATTGCTGGGCAGGAGAGCATGTTACCTAAGCCTCCGGTATATGTGTATGCTCTGGTAATATTGCTGATGAGCATTATGTCCATCAACAGATGGTATGCTGTTTCACGGGCCTCCTGGACAATAGTTCTTTTAGGCAGCTTGTTGTTTATCGTGAGTGATTTTTCACTGGCTCTCAAAATTTTTGTAGGCAATTATGCATTTAGCAGTCTACTGATCATGAGTACATATAGTACGGCCCAGGGATTAATTGTATATGGATGTCTGCAAAATGAACTGATCCGGAACAAATAAAAAGCGGTCAGTTTTTTACTGACGCTTTATTATGTTGTCAATCTTGAACTCCTGTTCTTTTAATCATTCAACTTCAATACTGCCATAAATGCCTGTTGAGGAACTTCTACATTACCGACCTGACGCATCCGTTTTTTACCTTTTTTCTGCTTTTCAAGTAGTTTACGTTTACGGGAGATATCGCCACCATAACATTTTGCAGTCACGTCTTTACGTAATGCAGAAATAGTTTCGCGTGCAATTACTTTCATCCCGATAGCAGCCTGTATTGCAATGACGAACTGTTGACGAGGTATCAACTCTTTCAGCTTTTCACACAATCTTCTGCCGAAATCATAAGCTTTGCTTCTGTGAATCAGGGCTGATAATGCGTCTACATTCTCGCCATTAAGTTTGATATCTAATTTTACCAGATCACTTGCTCTGAAATCAATCATGAAATAGTCAAAACTTGCATAGCCTTTAGAAATAGACTTCAACTGGTCATAGAAGTCGAAAACGATCTCAGCCAATGGCATTTCAAACTGTAGCTCTATTTTATTTGGTGACAAATATACCTGGTTGGTCAGATTGCCGCGTTTGTCCATGCACAACTTCATTAACGAACCGATGTACTCCGGTTTTGTAATGATTTGAGCTTTGATAAATGGCTCTTCAATTCTATCCAAAGAAGTAGGATCCGGCATGTCTGATGGATTATTCATCACAAAGTCAGAACCATCTTTCATATATGCATGATATGTTACGTTAGGCACAGTCGTTATGACAGCCATATCAAACTCTCTATCCAGGCGTTCCTGTACAATTTCAAGGTGTAAAAGACCTAAGAACCCACATCTGAACCCAAATCCTAATGCTAAAGATGTTTCCGGTTCCCAAACTAATGAAGCATCATTCAGCTGTAATTTCTCCAATGATTCTCTTAATTCCTGGAAATCATCTGTGTCAATTGGATAGATACCTGCAAACACCATCGGTTTTACATCCTCAAATCCTTTAACAGCTTCCAGGCAAGGTTTATTGGATAAAGTAATTGTATCTCCAACTTTGATATCTTTGGAGTTTTTAATGCCGGTGATGACATATCCTACGTCTCCTGCTTTGATTTCATCACGCGGTTCCAGGTTCATTCTCAGGATACCTACTTCATCTGCTTCATAAACTTTATTGGTCGCGATGAATTTGATTTTATCTCCTTTTTTGAGTGTGCCGTTGATAACACGGAAATATGCAATAACTCCTCTGAATGAGTTGAATACTGAATCAAAAATCAATGCCTGAAGAGGCTCTTCAGCACTACCTTCAGGTGCCGGAACTCTATCTACTACTGCTTGCAGGATTTCCTGAATTCCGATACCGGATTTACCGCTGGCTTTCAGAATATCTTCATAATCACAACCCAAAAGCTCTACAATCTGGTCTTTTACTTCATCTATCATAGCGCCTTCCATGTCGATCTTGTTGACAACAGGAATAATTTCCAGGCCGTTGTCCAAAGCAAGATACATATTGGATATGGTCTGAGCCTGAATGCCCTGGGTTGCATCTACTAACAACAGTGCACCTTCACAAGCCGCCAGTGAACGGGAAACTTCATAAGAGAAATCCACGTGCCCGGGAGTGTCAATGAGATTAAAAACGTAGTCTTTCCCACCTACATTATAGTTCATCTGGATCGCGTGGCTCTTGATGGTGATGCCTCTTTCTCTTTCGAGATCCATGTCATCCAGTGTCTGAGCCTGTAAATCTCTTTCAGAAATGGTTTTAGTATATTCTAATAATCTATCTGCCAAAGTAGATTTACCGTGGTCGATATGTGCTATAATGCAAAAGTTACGGATATGGTCCATGTCGCAAAATTACGATATAATACCAATTCTTACTCTTTCCCTTTTTGTATTTTTTGCAGAAGCTGCTGACGGGTTTTAAGCATCTACTTTTATTGTGTGTGAAATGGTATATCCATCTGTCAGATTTCCTGTAACTACCGCTAGCTCATCGTTCAATGAATCTCTGAAAATAGAATCACTGGTATTGGATGTATCTGCCTGACCATGATCTTTATAATAGTCTGAGGAGTAGACTGTTTTGGATACATCTTCCGGAAATGCAATTTGAGTCACCAATAAAGATTTTCCGGATGTCGTCAATACTTCAACGTGTATATGCGGAGCTCTTCCCTGATACCATCCGGGATAAATAGATATAAATCTTACGGTCCCATTGCCGTCAGTCGTTTGACGACCTCTGAGGAAATTTACACTTGTGTAATCCACAGCCTGTTCTCTTGTACCCCCATATTGGGAATAGTAACCATCCTTGTCACAATGCCATACGTCTACCAAAACATTTGGCAAGGGATTACATAGATTATTGGTGTTATGAATGGTGATTTCAATAATGACCGGAACTCCGGTTCTGTCTGAAGTGATATTTTCTTTGACCAGTTCTGCAGGCGTTTTGATGGGGAATGGTCCTTTAGTTTCTGACGGAGTTTCTGCACAACTTCCATCTCCTGGTTCCTCATCTTTTTTACAAGATGAAATTAATGAGGAAAAACCAATGATAGCGCCCATTCCCAATGCCCCGCTTTTTAAGAAATCTTTTCTTTTCATCTTGAAAAATTTATAAGACAATAACTCAATCTTACATCATAATATTTCATTACATGCAAAATATTTGATTTTTGTAACACTTAGGAAAATTTACAAGCTTCAAAATAGCTTATATATGCAAACGGAAGTACTTTGTCTGGATGCTGAGAAGTAATCTCTATCAATAGAAATTCTGAAAGAGTATTCTAATGAAATAGAAGATATATGCTTAAACAGAAAGCTCACTCACTAAAGTGTCGATTTCTTTTTTGGTGTTATAACTGTGCAGGATAATTCTCAATCTTTCAGCACCTTTGGGAACAGTTGGAGAAACAATTGGCTGTATGGCGAGACCTTTTTCCTGGAGTGATCGGGCTTTAGCTCTGACATCTTTTTCTCCGGGAATGATGTACGAAAAAATTGGTCCGTCGCCTATCAGTTTTTCGATATTGCCGCATTGGATTTTGAAATAAGCGATTAATCGGTGCAGCTTTTTTTGTGGCTGAGAGAATTTTTGTAAAAACTGATGTGCTAGTTGTATGTGCAGGATTTCCTGAGGTGGTAAAGCCGTAGAATAGATAAATGGTTTACAAAAGTTGATGAGATATTGTTTGGTAGCCTGATCACACAAAACTGCTGCTCCGTGTGTGCCTAATGCTTTCCCAAATGTGACAACTCTTGCAAAAACTTTTTCAGAGAGATTCCATTCATTGCACATACCTCTGCCATTTTCTCCGAAGCATCCTATTCCATGTGCTTCGTCCACAATGACCTGAGCAGTAAATTCTTTGGACAGGCTAATAATTTCTTTTAGCGGAGCTTTGTCGCCATCCATAGAATAAACACTTTCGCAGACTATCCAGATGATACCATGATTTGAATGGTCTTTCAATAAAGATTTTAATGTATTGATATCATTATGTGGGAATGCGATTGACTTAGCTCCGGAGAGCCTGATGCCCTGGTGCATGGATGCATGAATGGCTTCATCATAGAAAACAATATCTCCCGGTCTGATGACAGTAGAAAGTAAACCTACATTGGCATCATAACCTGAATTGAAGATCAATGCAGCATTGGATAAGTAATGTTGGCTTAAGAAATCTTCTACTTGTTGATGAATAGCAGTGTTCCCGCTCAGCAGTCTGGAACCAGTGGCTCCAAGCTGGTCTACATGTTTTTTTTCTAATTGCTGACGAATCCATGCTGATTTAGATAACCCAAGATAGTCGTTGGAACGAAAATCTACAGGACAATCCAGAACAGTCAATTGCCTTAAACGCCCATTCTCCAATCTCTGCTGAAGGGCATTTTGTATTCTATCTTTTAAGTGATCCGGATTATGCAAGGACTGCATTGGCTTCGACTCCCTCTTTTTTGAAGGATTCACGAGGACGCAGGCCCAATAAATCGAACATTGCCATATCGTCTGTGTAACCCGGATTCGGTGTAGTCAAAAGTTTATCTCCTGCAAAAATGGAATTCGCTCCTGCCATGAAACAGAAAGCCTGTTCTGAAACCGGCATATCTAATCTTCCTGCAGAAAGTCTGACCATTGTCAATGGCATCAGAATCCTTGCAGTAGCAATCATTCGCACCATATCAAATACCGGTACGCGTTTCATATCTTCCAGAGGTGTTCCTTCTACTGCTACCAGGGCATTGACCGGAACAGATTCAGGATGCTCAGGAAGTGTTGCCAGCGTATAAAGCATACCGATTCTGGCTTCATGAGTTTCCCCTAATCCTATAATCCCACCACTGCAAACGCTGATACCTGCTTTTCTGACGTTACCGATAGTTTGCAGACGATCATCGTATGTTCTGGTAGAGATGATTTTGCTATAATGATCTTCAGATGTGTCTAAGTTGTGATTGTAAGCGTGAAGACCTGCATCTTTTAATTTATTGGCTTGATTTTCTGTCAACATACCCATGGTACAACATACTTCCATTCCCATTCCGTTGACACCTTTGACCATTTCGAGAACTTTGTCAAAGTCTCTGTTTTCACGGACTTCCCTCCATGCAGCACCCATGCAGAAACGTGTAGATCCGCTCTCTTTAGCTTCTCTGGCTTTAGTAAGCACCGTATCTACATCTAATAATTTATGCGCTTTTACACCTGTCTGATATCTGGCAGCTTGCGGACAATACGCACAATCCTCAGGACAACCACCTGTTTTTACTGAAAGTAATGTGCATACCTGAACTTCGCCCGGAGTATGGTACTCGCGATGTACAGTAGCTGCACGATATACTAAATCCAATAAAGGGCTGTGGTATATTTCTGAGATTTCCTCTACGCTCCAGTCATTTCTGATTTCAGACATATAATGTAATTTGGCACTAATTTACTTCTAAAATATAGAATATCAAATTTGATTAAGGAGCATTGTATTGAAAAAATGCTGTTACAACTCGGGCTCAGCAGTATTTTCGGCAATTTTGTTTAGTGTATCCTGAGTAAATTCCAATACTTTCTTAAATTCTTTGATATTGTTTATATAGTATTGATATGATTTGTAGGCCTGACTGTCTGCCAGATTATATTTTTCATCAATCAATGGATAATTCTGTAATTGCAGATTCTGATAATCAACTCCCTGAGCGTTAATATTCGTCTGCATTACCTGATTCTCTAATAGTAGTACATCTGCAAGAATCCTTCCCATCAGCTGCTCATCTATAAGATTTGCAGGTGGAGATGACTGATTGGCTTGCTGACAACTGGTTATCCAGCTGAACAGCATGATAAGAAGAGTATATTTGTGAATATTTTTTAGATATTTCATGTCAAGATGGATGTATTGAATAAAATTACAAAGTTAACAGGAGAACATAATGCTCAATTGCTCGTAGTCAGCAAAACTTATCCTGCAGAAAGGATAAAAGAGGTGTATGATGCAGGTCAGAGAGAGTTCGGGGAAAATAAGGTGCAGGAAATTTTAGAGAAGAAGGATCTTTTGCCGGATGATATACAATGGCACATGATAGGGCATCTGCAAACGAATAAAGTGAAATTGATAGTACCCTTCATTTCTATGATTCATTCTGTAGATTCTGAAAAATTGCTGGTTGAAATTCAAAAGCATGCTAAAAGATTTGACAGGAAAGTAGATATACTTTTGCAGGTGCACGTAGCTCAGGAAGAAACGAAGTTTGGCCTGAATGAGCAGGAATTAGATATGTTGATACAAAAAATAGCCTTGCAGCAATTCTCTCATATCAGATGCAGAGGATTGATGGGGATGGCATCTTTTTCTGATGATATGGATTTGGTCAGAAGTGAGTTCAGAGGTTTGAAAAGGATGTTTGATAAAGTCAGCAATCAATTAAAAGATAAAGATTTTAATACATTATCTATGGGTATGTCCGGTGATTATGAAATCGCATTGGAAGAAGGTAGCACATTGGTGAGAGTGGGAAGTCTGATTTTTGGTAAAAGAAATTACTCATGAGATTGATTTTGTTTCTGATACTTACGGGCGTTGGCATTGTACAGGCGCAGGTAACAAATGTGGAAGGCAGAAGAGTGAAAACTGATACTGTTGGTTGGTACGGTGAGGTGAATACCGGTTTTAAATTTGTAAAAGAAGTAGGAAATGTTTTTACCTCTAATTCTGATACAAGGATACAGTATAAAACTCAGAAAGATTTATATCTTGCTCTGGGAGAGTACAATTGGTCAGGTGCAAGGGGTAAAACGTTCACACATAACGGATATTTGCATTTGCGCTATAATAGAAAACTGAAGCCGGCATGGTTGAGGTGGGAAGTCTTTTCTCAGGTGCAATTCAATAAAATTACCCGCATTAATTTGAGGTTGCTGAATGGTACAGGTCCGAGATTTAAATTAATGGAAAAAGAAAAGGCAGCAATTTATCTGGGAACATTGTACATGTTTGAGCATTCCAAAGAATTGGATCTTGATAATAACAAGTTGTCACTGAATGAGCACAGGAAAAGTACGTATTTATCCTTTAGTGTTTTTCCTACAGATATCATTTCTCTGATTTCGACGACTTATTATCAACCTAAAATAACAGACTGGAAAGATTATCGTATTGCTCATGTCAGTGAATTCAGGGCAAAGATTTCCAGAAGATTAGTTTTGGGAATGGTGTATAAGTTGAACTTTGATACGTTTCCGGCAGCAGGAATTTCAAAAGTGACACATTCTTTTGAAAACAAAATAGGCCTAGTATTCTAAGCCTATTTGAGTGTATAATTGTTATTGAACTACAAAAGGAGTTGTATACTGAGAGTTGTCATAATAATAGACAAACTGATAAACTCCGGCAGGTAATTCGCTGATATTCAGTCTAAGTATGTTACTGTTTCTTTCTTCAACTTTCACAGTGGAAATTTTTCCCGATGCGTCAGTAACAAAGAAATTTCCTTTTCTCCAGTTGATATCCTGATTAGCAGTAATGCTAATGTTTGATTTAGATGGATTAGGATAAATATTCAGAGATTGTTTTTTAACATCCTTTATAGAAGTTGCTACACCCTCTTTGTAAATTGGAAATGCTATATAGCCAGCTGCATATTTCGGAATTATAATGTCTTGAGCAGGATCAATATCTAAATTATCTTCAGTAACAACGTTTATCTGAGTTTCATTGCTTTTATCATTCACAGTAAAACCATTGCTGGAGTAAATATTAGGAGCACTGAACCATTTAGAAAATCCATTCTGATATTTCAAAGGATTTACAGAGGTGCTTTGTATGATAAAATCATTATTGGGATTGATCTTTATCTCTTCACGGGATTTGTTGGAGAAAACAAAGTATATTTTACCGATTTCATTTTGATCAGTGCCGTCTGAAGGCTCAAAGTATGCCTGAGTATACAAGTTCGCTCTGTTATATTTTTTTGTATTAGTGGCTTCAAATTTTATTTTCTTCAAATTCCTGTTCATCAGTGACCCAAGTAATTCATAGGTGCTGAAAGTGGTCCTTTTTATTTTTTTATAAGTCCCGTTTGGATCTATTTGTACTGCATAACATCCGTAGTCATAGTCGTTATAGTGAGAAGCCCATAAGTGAGGGAATGCATATTTTACTATGTCAGTATTATGAGCATTATCTATAAAAGAAATAAAAGCTTCAAACTGAAACGACGCATGGAAGAAAGTGTTCTGCCATTCAGAGAAAAATCCGTCACCAGGAATCTTACTGGTATTGAACTCTGTTATCCATAGCTTTTTTCCGGTGGGTGTAAGATTGAAGAAACTATCATATTGTTGATCCACCTTCGGTATTCGGTCATGTAAAAACTGATCAGAAAGTTTTTTGATTTCGTTCAGATAACCACTGGCAACTGCATTATTATCTTCTGAAGTTTTCGGATCCAGCCTTAGCCAGTAAGTTTCTCTGAAATAAAAATGGTGTATTACGCCATCTACAAGTGGTAAGATAGAATCTCTCACAGCTGTATTCCAAATCAGGTTTACCGGAGGTTGGTCGCCGTTTGCAGGTATTGTTACAATCGGGAAAGCCGTCTCCAGGTTTGGATTTTTAGATAAGATAACTTTGTTGAAAAATCTGATTAATGTTGCACATTGATGGATGCCTAGTCTTAGACTATCTTCTTTTATTTTTTTAGATTCCTGACTTTCGTTGTTCCAGATGTTTCTATTATTGTAATAGTTGTATCTGAGATTGGTCACTGGAATATGAAAATAAAACTCATTGCCGTATTCTATTCCCAATAAGTTGATGGTAGGATGATTATCCAGGATTTCGTAAACATCGATATTGTCTTTCAGCTTTTCATAAAACTCCATAGATATTTCACCATTTTCAGCCATTTGTCTTGCTTCTTCCAGAGAATTGGCAGCATTTAACCTGGTGATTTCTTCTTTATTGACCAGAAAAAAGGTCAGAATATTAGGTAGCCATAAGATTTTTTTCTTTTTCCCGGTTCTTTCATAATACGCATCGGAATAGTCTAATAAATCATACAAGTGATTTCTTTTGGCTGAAACATCAAATGACATACAATTGTCTGAACCATCATCAGGAATATTACAGGTTGCAAGTTGCTCTAACAGCACCATCTCTTTTCTGCTCAATCCATATCCTTTAGCTGTACCATTTCTAAAATGAAAAAAATTAGCAGTTGAACCTCCTGGCCATCTGTATATAAGGTCTCCGGCGCTTACCAGATCATCGAATATTTCATCAGGGATTTTTCCGTCAGAATCAAGCACGCGGTAAAACATTCTTTCCATGTTTACACCCATAGCATCAAAATTTACCTGACGATCAGTACTGTCAAGATTAAAAGTGAGTTGAAGTTGATTTTGTGCGGGGAGTATAGAATAGCTGAGCAGCAATGCACAAAATGTAAATATTATCCTCATGTTATACTTTTAGTAAACAATGATACGAAAAATCAATTTTTTAGCCAAGTAACATTGTATTAGATCAGAATTTGATATATCCACGTATGAAACTTTTTCATCTATCTTCTTTAGATTTTGTCTAAAAAGGTATATTTGTTAGAATAGCGATGAATAAGTATAAAATTATTAATGATCCGGTATATGGATTTGTAAACATCCCTACGGAGTTGATATTTGATATTCTGTCGCATCCCTATTTTCAGAGACTGAGACGAATCCGGCAGATGGGTCTGGCAGAAGTGGTTTACCCGGGAGCAACTCATACCAGATTTCATCATGCAATAGGCGCTATGCATCTGATGCAGCAAGCTATAGATGTATTACTCAGTAAAGGGCACCACATTACTGAAATAGAAATAGAAGCGACGCTTCTGGCTATTTTGCTTCATGATGTAGGTCATGGACCTTTTTCTCATACATTGGAAGCTACTATCTTAAAAGGAGTTCTCCATGAAGAAGTTTCGCTAAAAATTTTTCAGCTCCTCAATGAACAGTATGAAGGGAGATTGACGAAAGCAATAGAAATTTTCAAAGGAACGTATCATAAGCATTTCTTACATCAGCTCGTTTCGGGGCAGTTGGATACGGATAGAATGGACTATCTGAACAGAGACAGCTTTTATACCGGAGTTGCGGAAGGTGTTATAGGTTATGACCGCATCATCAAGATGCTGGATGTTCATGACGATATGCTGGTTGTTGAGGAAAAAGGTATTTATTCCATAGAGAAATTTATAGTTTCAAGAAGGTTGATGTATTGGCAGGTCTATCTGCATAAAACATCGATTGCGGCAGATCATATGCTTATCAATGTATTGCAGAGAGCCAAGGATCTGGTGAAAGCAGGAAAGAAGAATTTTTTCTTATCTCCCAATATGGAATATTTCATTTCCAATGAGATCTCTCTGGAAGAATTTTTGAATGATAATACTCATTTGGAAAAATTTGTAAAGTTGGATGATATTGATGTTTTGTTTGCATTGAAAAGCTGGATGAACCATGAAGATCCAATATTATCTTATTTATCTGCATGCCTTATTGACAGACATCTTTTCAAAATAAAGTATACAGATCCGGATTCCGGATTGTCAGATAGATTGAAAGAGATATTTTACTCAAAACATCCTGAATTAAATGGTTATGATGAGTATTTATTCAATAGTGGAACTGTTGCCAATAATGCATATATACCGGGAAGAGACAGTATCCTGATAAAGATGAAAGATGGATCAGTGAAGGACTTTGCTGAACTGACTGAAGTATTAACCATTAAATCATTATCAAATCCTATGATGAAAACTTATATTTGTCATCCCGCTCTATGATTAGTGTAAGTGAATTATCCGGAATAATCGACGCCAGAGTAATTGGCGATGGTGATTTGCTGTTGAATGCTCCGAATAGAATTGAGTATGCGCAACAAGGAGAAATTACATTTTTACAACATGTAAAGTATCAACAGACGCTTTCTGATTGTAAAGCTTCTGCTATTGTGACTTCTGAGGCATTGGTGGATACAGCTCTACCTTTTGTCTGGTTAGTAGTAGACGATCCTTATCTGGCTTTTGCACGGGTAGTGGAGGTGTTTTTTCCAAAAAAGAAACCCGATTTTCAATCTCATCAGTATTATGCAGAACCTGATGTGATTTTGGGAGAAAATCTACAAATCGGTTCAGGTACATGCATAGGAGCAAATTCAAGGATAAAAAATAATACAGTCATTTATCCCCAGGTATATATAGGTAATAGAGTGTCTATAGGGGAAAATGTTACTTTATATCCCGGAGTGAAAATTCTGGATGATACAATCATCGGGAATTACTGTACAATACATGCAGGTGCAGTGATCGGCGCAGATGGATTTGGTTTTGCGCCCAAGCCGGACGGAACTTTTCAGAAAATTCCCCAAATGGGCAATGTCGTTATCGGAGATTATGTAGAGATCGGAGCCAATGTATGTATAGACAGAGCTACTTTGGGCTCTACGATTATCCAGACAGGTGTAAAGCTGGACAATCTGATACAAATTGGTCATAACGTACAAATCGGTTCCAATACTGTAATAGCTGCACAGTCAGGTATTGCGGGCAGCTGTCAGATAGGAGAAAATAACATGATTGGCGGACAGGTAGGATTTGCTCCTCACCTTAAAACAGCTTCAGGTGTTAAAATAAATGCTCAATCAGGAATATCTAAATCAATATTGAAAGAAGGTATGACAATGACAGGCACTCCTGCGCAACCGTATATGGATTACAATCGTGCTCAGGTGTTTCTGAAAAGCCTTGAGCGGGAAATAAAGCTTCTGAAAGAAGAAATAAAATCAAAAAATACGAACTTGGGAAAATAATGATTGAATTTCAGCATACGATAGCTCAACCGGTTTCTTTTTCAGGTAGAGGATTGCATACAGGTGAAGATGTACATGTGACATTGTCACCGGCAAAAGAAAATATAGGAATTGTATTCAGACGTATTGATCTGGAAGAAGATGTGATCATCAAGGCAGACTGTGATCTGGTAGTAGATGTGTCCAGAGGAACCACTTTAGAGTATCATGGGCATAGGGTAGCTACTGTCGAACATTTGATATCAGCGATAGTTGCTTTGGGAGTAGATAATTTGTGTATAGAGCTGGATGGACAGGAAATCCCTATTCTGGATGGAAGTGCACAACCGTTTATAGAATTGATACAGTCTGCAGGATTGCAACAACAAAAGGAAGAACGGGAATATTTTGTGCTGGATCAAACTTTTCAATACTACGATCCCGAAAAAGATGTGGAAATGACAGCCATCCCTTCGGATGAGTATGCCATCACAGTGATGATAGATTTTGATTCAGAAGTCATAGGAAGACAGTATGCACAATTGAGATCTCTCTCAGAATTTGTTGACGATTTTGCTTCTGCAAGAACTTTTTGTTTTCTTCATGAAGTAGAGTCACTTTTTGAACTGGGATTGATAAAAGGTGGTGAGCTGAATAGTGCGATCGTTATTGCAGAAAAAGAAATAGATGAAGCCAAAGTCGATTATCTGGCAGAATTATTCAATCAGGATGTGCATACAATTCCCAAAAAAGGAATTGTCAATCATGCACAGCTGAGATATGACAATGAAATGGCCAGACATAAGCTGATCGACATAGTTGGAGATTTAGGTTTAATAGGAACAAGAATAAAAGGCAAAATTATTGCAACAAAACCTGGTCATGCAGGAAATGTCGCTTTTGCAAAAAGACTCAAAAAATATATCCGGGAACAAAAAAAGCTCAGAGAAATACCTGTTGTCGACCCCAATGCTCCGGCTGTGATGGATCTGGTAGCGATTAAGAAAATTATTCCTCACAGAAATCCTTTTTTATTGGTTGACAAAATAGTTGAGCTAAAAGAATCTACCATCGTCGGGGTTAAAAATGTAACCATCAATGAACCGTTTTTTGAAGGTCATTTTCCTAACAAGCCGGTGATGCCGGGAGTATTACAAATAGAAGCTATGGCTCAGACAGGAGGTATTCTGGCTTTGATGAGAGAAGGAACTCCGGAAGAATTTCTTACATATCTTGTAGAAGTAGAGCATTGCAAATTCAGAGCTCCGGTGGAACCCGGGGATACTATGATTATTAAAATGGAATTAGTGGAAGAGCTGAAAAGAGGCTTCCGTAAAATGAAAGGTGTCATTTATGTTGGTCAACAGATAGTGACAGAAGTAAAACTGACCGCTAAAATTTTTAAACCTTGAGCAATCACTATATACACCCCCTGGCTCAGATTGGATCTAATGTGCAAATCGGAGCATATAGCTTTATTGATGAAGATGTTATTATCGGAGATAATACACGGATTGAACCAAATGTTACCATATATAAGGGTTCGCGAATAGGAAAAAACTGCAGGATTTTTCCCGGTGCAGTCATCGGAGCTGAGCCGCAGGATTTGAAATTCGCAGGAGAATATTCCACAGTAGAAATAGGTGATAATACAACGATCAGGGAGTGTGCCACAATTAACAGAGGTACAATAGCTGCCGGTACTACCAGAATTGGTACTAATAATCTGATCATGGCTTATGTACATGTCGCACACGACTGTGTGATAGGAAATCATTGTGTATTATCAAACGCAACCAACCTGGCTGGTCACGTAGTCGTAGAAGATTATGTGATTTTTGGAGGAATGTGTGCTGCACATCAGTTTTTACGGATAGGTAAGCATGCTTTTGTGGCCGGAGGAACTATGCTGAGAAAAGATGTGCCACCGTACGTTTTAGCAGCAAAAGATCCGGCAGTATTTGGTGGAATTAATTCTGTAGGGTTAAAACGTAGAAGTTTTACATTGGAACAGATACATTTGATACAGGATATATACAGATATCTCTTTAGTAACGGATTGAATACAACACAGGCCATCGAAAAAATAGTAGAAGACTTTGAAGCATCCGATATCCGTGATGAAATTATTGACTTTGTCAAAAAATCTGAAAGAGGGATTATCAGAGGGATAAATTAGCATGGAAGGGGCCTCTGTTTTTCTAAAGTTATACATAAGTTTGTCTGACCTTTTCAAGTGAAAAATGGAAATAGAACTTTCAGATATAGGAAAAAGATACGGGTTGGAATGGATATTCAGAAATGTTGATTTCCGGTTTCAGTCAGGTTATTCTTATGCTTTGACAGGTCATAACGGATCTGGAAAATCTACTTTGCTCAAAATTATCTCAGGGGGATTGTCTGTCAGTGAAGGCAGGATTTTCTATAAAAAAGAAGATAAAGATTTATCACAGATCCAGGTGGCGGAAGAAGTGGCTTATGCAGCTCCGTATATACATCTGATCGACGATTTTACATTGCAGGAAATGCTGGAATTCCATTTCAGATTTAAGAAAATGAAAGTAAAATCTATCGGGGAATTCATGGATATTCTTGGATTGAGGGAACATAAACATAAATCTATTTCCAAATTCTCTTCAGGAATGATGCAAAGATTAAAGTTGAGTCTGGCTATTCTGAGTGATACGAAAATTCTGTTGTTAGATGAGCCTACTTCATATCTGGATGAGAATGCAGTGCTTTGGTACAGAAATCTATTGGCTGAAAATTTATCTGACAGATTGGTCATCATCGGTTCGAACCAAAAGCATGAGTACGCGTTTGTAACAGGAGGTGTCCTGCATCTCCCTGATTATAAATATGTCAAAAAATCTCATCGCGGAACACGGTTATAAAGATTGGTTATTTAATCTTCTGGATTATTTGTATATTGAATAAAAGCATGTCAGATGGGAGTCACAATAAAAGAGTTGGAAAATAACATTAAAGATCTTCCTGAAAATCTTTTAGATCAGGTAAATGATTATGTGATTTTTCTGAAAGATAGGTATGCTTCTGATATTCCTGAGTGGCAGAAGAAGGAAGTTTTAAGAAGAGAAAGGGAAATGATGAGTAATCCTGAAAATATAATGAATGAGGACGAAATGGAAACTTTCTTAAATGAATTGGAAAGTGAAAAGTAGAATTATTTATTCTCGTTCAGTACAAGATGACTTAAAAGAAATCAGGCGATGGTACTCTGGTATTCGTATAGATTTAGTATCTGCTTTTTTAAAAGAGTATAGAAGTGCGATAAAGCTTATACTTATTAATCCTTTAATTTTTGAGGTGAGATACGATTCAAAGAGGATTTGTTTCTTAAAAACCTTTCCATTTGGTATTCATTATCAATATGTTGAACAAGATGATCTTATAAGAGTTTTTGCAATATTTCATACATCCAGAGACACGGGTCTTTGGGAGAAAAGACTGTTTTATGATGATGAGTAAATATAAAAAATCTCGGGGTGGAGCTCAATTATAAAGTTTTTGGTGATATTGGTGAAGATGTCATTATTCTGCACGGGTTATTGGGCTCATTGGACAACTGGCAAACCATCGCCCGTCAATTATCTGAAACGTATCGTGTATGGATCATCGATCATAGAAATCATGGCCGTTCCCCGCATTCAGAGGAAATGAATTATCAGATCATGGCGAATGATCTCAAAGATTTTATGAATCAGCAAGGCTTGACTCATGCACATATTGTGGGACATTCTATGGGTGGGAAGGTTGCAATGAATTTTGCTCTGGAGTACCCGGAATTTACCGATCAGCTGGTCATTGTAGATATTGGCCCTAAACCTTATGAAGGAGATCATATTCCGATTCTGGAAGCCATGCTGGATATCCGGCCTGAATTGTATTCAGAAAGAAAAGAAGTAGAAGATATTTTTTCGGAGAAAATTCACTCTCAGAAAATAGTACAGCTGATGATGAAAAATCTGGGACGTGATTCGAATGGATTCTTTTGGAAACCAAATGTAAAGGTATTATATAAAGTGTACAAAGATTTGATGGATAGTCCACTGGCGGATAAAAGTTTTGCCGGTAAAACTTCATTTATCAAAGGAGAAAACAGCGATTATATAAAAGCAGAAGAACTGGATACATATCGGAAGTATTTTCCACAGGCACAATTATATGTCGTTCCGAATGCAGGGCATTGGGTGCATTCCGAACAGCCGGAATATTTCTTTCAGCTTTTGATAAAAATTTTAGGAGAATAAGCTCTTTGTAAAAGATCTTTTTTTGCTGCCATCGTTCAGATGACCAATTACAGCTTCAGCAGCACTTTTTCCACTCAGAATTGCATTGTTGACAGATCCGTAAGAAAGATAATCGCCACAGTAGAAAATACCATCTCTTTCTTCAAATTGTTTATAATCATGATAGCACTGCACGTTGGGTTGTGCATGCGGTATATGATAAGTTTTCAGATGAACCCAGTCATTTACTTTTACACCAAACCAGTCAATTAATTCCTTCAGCACTTCATCAATCAATTCGTCATCCTCTTTGTCTTCATTCAGATCCAGTGTAACACTTACCAGGTGTGATCCCGGAGGAGCATAAGATGGCTGTATGGTAGAAGGTACAAAAACATGGTTGACGATGCCTTGATTCTGGCCATTGAGCAGAAGGATAGGAGTGTTGACAGGAGGTGTTTTGGTAGCAAAATACATGCAGGTAACCTGATTAAAGCTTAAGTCAGATTTGTATTCCGGAATGATTTTTTCAATTTCATGTGGAGGTATGCTGATAATGACATTTTTGGCAGCAATAAACTCCCCGGTTGCCAGCTCTATTCCGTCATCAAAAATTTGTTTGACCCTGGAATGAAGCTTTACAGTATTTTCTTTTAATTTTTCTGCTAGTTGCACAGCAATGCTTCCGATACCATAAGCAGGAATAGCACTCTCTTCAAATGAAAAATTTTTCATCATTGAAGCAAAAATATATGCAGATGTGCTCAGTGATTTATCTAAGAAAATGGCCTGATGTAAGGGGCGGAAAAAGGACTCAATTAATTGTTTGCTGAAACCTCTGGACTCCAAAAAAGCTCTTGTGCTGATATCCTTCAGCTTTTTGAAATGATCATCCGTACTTGTCATCAGATAAGTCAGAAAAGTGCCCATTTTCATTTTATCTCTGAAAGACATAAATGGTAGAAAAGCCAGAGAAAGAGAGTCTCCGATTCTTTTGATTGGATTGGTGACTAAGTGAAAATTGTTATTATAATGTAACATCACTCCCGGATAAACGGACTCCATTCGTAAGGTTCTGTAATCAAATACTGTTTTTGATTCTTCAAAACCCTTTTGAAAAAAATGTAAGCCTCTGTCCAGGATAAAACCATCAATATAATCTGATTTACAACGCCCTCCGACTTTACCATTTGCTTCATATACAGCTACTTTATAGCCTTTTGATTGCAAATGATATGCCGCTGAAAGCCCTGAAAGCCCTGCTCCTATAATAACGACATCCAACATTCTTCCAATAGAAATCGGGCGCTAAGTTACTCTCTATAACTGCATTAGACAGTGTTATATTGATTAAAAAAACATTATTTGTTTTGGACTGTAATAACCCAGTAGTTGTCCAATCTGTCATGAAAGTGAAATGATACCAATTATAGCTTTTAATCGTCCAAACTGAAAAGCTTATAAGTAAATGCCGGGGTCCCGATAGGCCTTCCGATAACTACAGATATTCAAATGATATTAAAGTTTGGTTTCGGATATGACATCCCATTTGGAGCCATTGTGCTTTAGAAGAGAAACAGATTTCATGGGTATAGATACCTTATAGTTTTTCTCTGAGAATTCCTGTATAATTTGTGGTAAATCTCCTGCTTTCAGATCTCTGTTTGCAAGAGTAATATGAGGGTGAAACTGAAATTTGTTTTTGAGTTTATCTTTCAGTATCGGCTCAAAGTAATCTCTGATTTCAGATTGCAGTTTGAATAAGATGGGCTGATCAACCGGTTTTGCATAAAAAACCTGGGTTCTAAACGTGCAGAATCCATCTATGATGACTTCAAACGGAGAAATATTGCTCTGAAATACCTTGAAATGTTCTATGATTTTTTCATCCTGAAAATTGGGCCAGGGAAACGGAGGGATCAATGTGATGTGTGCAGGAGATTTTAAGGCTGCTTTGCATTGGTATTTTTCGAGTAGCTCTAATTTAAAAGCATGCAGTTCCTGTTCTATAGAAGGTTCGGGTATACAGGCTATAAAATGGAGGCTCGAGCCTGTGTGAGTTTTTACAGTCATCTAAAAGCTCTGGTGAATAGCAAAAAAGTGAAATGTACTACCAGAAAGAACAAATAAATGCCAGATGGCATGATTATATGGAATCTTATGCCATGCGTAAAAGATGACTCCAAAGGTGTAGGATAATCCTCCGAACAGAATCAGATACTGAACATTTTCCGGAGCTGCCTGAACAAAATCTTTAAAAACGAAAACTGCCATCCAGCCTAAAGCGAGATAGCTGATTACAGAAAAAGCTTCGAATTTTCCGGTGAAAAATATTTTTAAAATCACTCCAACAGCTATTACTGACCACATGATAATTAAAAACCACATTGCCTGGTCAAATGGCAAAAATTTAGCTATCAGTGGTGTATATGTGCCGCCAATCAAAAGATATATGGATGCATGGTCCCAGATTCTCATGGTTTTTTTGAGTGAATCTTTTTCTACATAATGATATAGCGTTGATGAGCCATATACCATCATCAATCCGAATGTAAAAACAGCTACTGACCACAAATAAGTGAAATTATCATCGTTCATCATTTTGATAAATAATGAAGGGAGAAAAGACAAAAACAAAATAATTCCTGCCAGATGGGTCAGAGTATTGGCGATTTCATGTCCTTTGCTGAGTTGTCTCATATCAGTTTAAATCTGAGTTTTTAAGTACATAAAGATAAGGTTTGTATGTTGCCGTAAATTGAAATTAATTTGATTTTTCTGTATGGTAAAAAACGATTTATTCTTCCGTTTATGATAATTTGAATTCTTAAATAATTGCATGTGCGATATTGATTGTAAAATAATGATAAGATAATCGGATTTTTTCCGATTAAGTAATTAAAATTTTTCAATAAATTGTGAAAATACTTGTATATAATCGGAAAAAATCCGATTATTGTGTTGTAAATTTACATAATGTCATTCAGGAAGAAAATAAAAAAATATGTAGTAGCTCCGGTTACTCATCAAATAGTAGCAGAAGCCCTTGCAGAGTATGGCCGTCCTAATGATAAAATCAGTGAGCTTTTAAAAAGCGGAGAGCTTCAGTCTGTCAGAAGAGGGCTTTATATTCCGGGACCTGAGGCTGATTTGCCGGTTCCTGAGCCATTTCTGATAGCAAATCATCTGAGAGGCCCGAGCTATGTTTCTTTAGAATCAGCACTGTGGTATTGGGGTGTGATTCCTGAGCGTGTGTATGAGATTAGTTCTGTTACATTGAAGACCTCCAAAACCTATATCAATCCGGTAGGCAGATTTAGTTATCAGCATTTGGCAGCACCTTATTATTCTTTTGGAATCAGGAGTGTGAGATTGGCTTCGCAACAGACTGCATTGGTTGCTTCTCCTGAAAAAGCCATCTGTGACAAAATAATATTAACCTCCGGCATTTTGCTCAGAAGTGTGCATCAGGCACAGGAGTTTTTGTTGGATGATATGCGCATGGACGAAGATGTATTGCGAAGATTGGATTTGTCTGTTATTCGTTCGTGGATAGGCGATGCTCCTAAAAAAAATAGCCTTACAATGCTGGTTAAAATGCTCGAAGTATTATGATAAAAGACTGGATAGCAGAATATAATCCGGTTAATGAAGAGGAAACATTATCTGCTTTGCGTGAAATTATGCAGGAAATAGTACTTGCAGGTTTGTCCCGCACTGATTTTTTCGGTAAAGCTGCCTTTTACGGAGGTACAGCATTGCGCATTTTTTATAATCTGGACAGGTTTTCTGAAGACTTGGATTTTTCTTTGCTGGAAGCTGTACCTGATTTTTCTCTTGAACCTTATTTCAAGGCAGTTCTTACAGAGTTTGAAGCGGTGGGGATGACGGTGAGTATCCGGGAAAAAGATAAGAAGATAAAAACGAAAGTTGAATCTGCATTTCTTAAATCGGAGACGATTTGGAAAGAATTGGTTCTGGAAGATATCGTCAGGCAAGCCGGCATTAAATCCAATAAAACCATCAAAATAAAGATAGAAGTAGATTGTGAGCCGCCACCTGGGTTTGAGACAGAAGAAAAGTTACTGCTTCGCCCTTTTTCTTTCTATGTAAAATGTTACACCCGTCCAAGTTTGTTTGCAGGTAAAATGCATGCTCTGTTGTTCAGAAAATGGAAAAACAGGGTCAAGGGGCGGGATTGGTATGATTTGGAATGGTATATCAAAAAAGGCATTCCATTGGATGTAGGACATTTTTTACAGAGAGCTAAAAGTACAGATGATTGGAATAAAGATGTTATCTCAACAGAAGAAATCCGGCAGCTGTTAAGGGAGAAAATAGATTCTGTTTCAATTAATAATGTAAAAGATGATGTTATTCGTTTTATCAAAGATGACAAAGCTCTTAAAATCTGGAGCAAGGATTATTTTCATCAACTGGTAGAAAAGCTGAAGTTTGAAAATGGAAGAGAGGATTAGCAGATGATTTCATCTTTTTCAAGGTGAATTATAAAAAACATGTCCCGACTCTAACGAGCCGGGACACTAAACCACCTTAACCACCAAAACTAAAACCCAAATGCGTAGTACCTTGTACCATTCTCGCCAGGGTATTTACCTTGTAACATGACACCATCGCCTCGACTGGCTTTTAATGATGTCTCTAAATCTTCTAACGATGTAATCGGCTTTTTGTTTATCCCTGTGATAATAAAACCTTCTTTTATGTTCGTATTATCTTTGATAATGCCATTGTTGATTTTGTTAATTTTCAGACCACCTGATAATCCCATTTTTCTTGCGTCAGATGTAGAAAGAGCTTCCAGTTCTATACCCAATTGCTCTACAACACCTTTTGCAGCTTTGCTGATTTCTTCTTTACTCGCCAGCTGGGTGCTGTTTTCACGGGATTTCAGTGTGACAGCAGTTGTTTTTACCTTATTGTCTCTTAAATATTCTACCTGAATTTTATCACCGGGACGATATCTCGCTACAATTTCCTGTAATTCAGGAGAAGTTTTGATCGTTCTGTCATTGATTTTTGTAATAATATCACCGCCTTTTAGTCCTGCATCATCTGCGCCGCTGCCTTTTTGTACATCAGAAATATAAGCGCCTTCTACTCTGTCAAGATTCAGCTCTTTTGCCAATTTATCATCCACTGAACCCATTGCAATACCCAAGTACCCTCTTTGCACAGTTCCGAATTCTTTCAGGTCTTCAATGACTTTTTTTACCAGATTAGAAGGAATCGCAAACGCATAGCCTGCGTATACTCCGGATGGAGATGCGATCGCAGTGTTGATTCCTATTAATGAACCATTCAGGTCTACTAGAGCACCACCGCTATTACCCGGGTTGACTGCTGCATCTGTCTGAATGAAAGATTCAATAGCAAATGTGCCTGCTTTTTGCTGTAAAAGGTTAATATTTCTTGCTTTGGCACTGATGATACCTGCTGTCACTGTAGATGAAAGATTGAAAGGATTTCCTACTGCGAGTACCCACTGACCGACTTTAGTCGCATCTGAATTACCAAAAGTGATAGGTGTGAGATTAGAATGTTCAATTTTAATCAGTGCCAGATCCGTATTAGGGTCTGCTCCAATCATTTTCGCAGTATAGCTCCTGTTGTCATTCAGGACGACCTCGATTTCTTCCGCACCTTCTATTACGTGATTGTTAGTGACGATATAGCCGTCAGCAGAAATGATCACTCCCGAACCAGCTCCCAGAGGAACTATCTTATCCTGCTGAGGTGATTGCTGTTGACCTCTTCTTTGATAGGGATCTCCGAAAAAATATTCAAAAAGATCCATTTGCCCTCCCTGACCATATCTGCTGCTGGTTTTTGCCTTGGTAGTAATGTGTACTACTGCCGGCATACTTACTTCCGATGCTCTGACAAAGGCATCTGATGGTAAAGCTCCGTTAAGATTTGTAAATGCTGCCGGAACAGAATAAGTATCGGAGTTGCCGTCACTTAAAAGAGATGTGCTATAGTTGTTTGAAGACATTTTTGAGTGTACCAATAAAACAAGACTACCACTCATGATGCCTATCAGTAAATAGCTAAAAAATTGTTTCATATCTGATTTCAGTTTGTTCTAGTGATTGACAATGATTTCTGCTTGTACAAAATACGTTCCTTTTGATGTGAAGTTGTCTTATAAGTCAGAGTATGTATGGTTAAAAAAGGTTAACTGATTTTTTGTCATTTTTTAAGTAAATCTGGCATTTTTTGAAACATTGGTAATATGCAGATCGAAAGGATTGAGAGGTAATTTCAGTAGATTTGAGATTTATAATTTTTGAGGTATGCAATTCGAATTTCAGAAGTTTCAGGGGACTGGTAATGACTTTGTTATTATTGATAACAGAACGCTGGCTTTTCCAAAGGACGACATAAAACTTATCGAACGTATCTGTGACCGAAGATTTGGTATTGGTGCGGATGGTTTGATGCTGGTAGAAGATGCTGATGGATTCGATTTTAAAATGGTGTACTATAACTCTGATGGTCGTCAGAGTACTATGTGCGGTAATGGCGGGAGATGTATTTCGGCTTTTGTGTTTCAGAATCAGCTAGCAAATCAGGAAGGTCAGTTCATAGCGATAGATGGCTCTCATGATTATGTCATCAATGATGAAGGATTGGTCAAGCTGAATATGATAGATGTGAAGGAGATAGAAAAATCAGGTGCAGATTATATCATGTTTACCGGATCTCCCCATTATGTCAGATTTGTAGATGGTTTGGCAGATGCAGATATGTATAGTGGAGGTAAAAGTGTCAGGTATAGTGACAGATTTGCAAAAGAAGGTATCAATGTCAATTTTGTAGAGAAAAATGATAATATCTGTGCTGTACGTACCTATGAGCGTGGGGTAGAGGATGAAACTTACTCCTGTGGTACAGGCACTGTTGCTGCTGCGCTGAGCATTGCTGAAAAGTTTGATCTTTCAAAGGGCCCGGTAAACTTAGATACGAAAGGCGGTCCTCTGAAAGTATATTTTGATAAAAATAATCAGGGCTACACGAATATCTGGCTGGAAGGTCCGGCTAAATTTGTTTTTAAAGGGATTTTGAATCTGGAAGATTTCCAATAGTAATAGTCTGTGTCGTAAATAAAAAATGCCTGTAATTTCTACAGGCATTTTTATTATGTTCCTTCTTTTTGTTGATGATAATTTTGGGAGCAAATCTTCCATCATATGCTCCGTGAAGGACAGCTAACTCCCGTCTCGCTTTCTTCACAGCTTTCTGAAGGCTGTTTTTCTTTTTCATAGAGCTGAATTTAAATGAACTTATTTAAACACGATAATCTGCTTAAAAGTTCCGGTATAAAAGGGTTTAAAAAATGTTATTGTTTCTTATAATTTTCGTCAGTTCTATCTTTCTCGTACATTTGCAAAACGAAATAATCACGGATGGTAGTAGATGACAAATTGATTGTGAAACTGGCAGAATTATCCAAGCTGGAATTTAATGATGCTGAGAAGGTTGAGATTAAAAAGGATTTGGAAAAAATTCTCACTTTCATGGAACAGTTAGATGCCATCGACACTCAAAATGTAGAACCGCTCATCTATGTAAATGATGATGTGAATGTCGTCAGAGAAGATGTAGTCCATCATCCTATTTCTAAAGAAGAAGCGCTGTCAAATGCTCCTTTGCATGACTCTGATTATATCAAAGTGCTAAAATTCGTTACTCACAGGTCTTAATCTTTACTCATGAGCATCATTCGTCTTGAGCAGATTACGCGTAGTTTCCAGATGGGAATAGAAAGCCTCCAGGTATTGAAAGGGATAGATCTGACAATAGAAAAGAATGAATATGTAGCGCTTATGGGACCATCGGGAAGTGGTAAATCTACTTTGATGAATATTTTGGGCTGTCTGGATACACCCTCAGGGGGCAAATACTGGCTGGATGGATTGGATGCGAGCGCAATGGGAGATGACCAGCTGGCTGAAATCAGAAATAAGAAGATTGGATTTATTTTTCAGACTTTTAACCTGATACCAAGGCTGACTACGCTGGAAAATGTGGCAATGCCACTGATCTATGCCGGTATGGGCAAAAAAGAAAGACTGGAAAAAGCTAAGGAAGTATTGGAAAAGGTAGGTCTTGCGGATCGTATGGGTCATAAGCCAAATGAATTGTCTGGTGGTCAGAGACAGCGTGTGGCTGTAGCCAGAGCATTAGTGAATAGTCCATCTTTGCTATTGGCGGATGAGCCTACCGGTAATCTGGATACTAAAACATCTTATGAAATCATGGCTCTGTTTGAGCAATTGCACGATCAGGGAAATACCATCGTCATTGTTACCCACGAAGAAGATATCGCCGGGTATACACATAGAATCGTCAGATTACGTGACGGGCTGATAGAGGGTGATTATCAAAATGAACATATTACCCGGTCGGGGATTGTATCATCACTATAAATAAATCCGGCTGCTGTAACACTAAAATTATCTGATTCTTTTTAAATTGACTTCTGTCTGCACAAAGGATAGAACGGAGGATCATCCCGATAAGCTTGCGATATCAGGAAAGCCGAAGTGATAGCCTGACCTTTTCCGCAGTGTAACGGAGGAAACAGGATGTGCCCAAAAAATTTAAACATGAAAGTTTATACTAAAAAAGGGGATGGAGGTGAGACTTCCTTGTATGGAGGTGCCAGAATTCCCAAGGATCATATCCGGATAGAAGCTTATGGAACGGTGGATGAGTTGAATTCATATATAGGTGTAGTGATGGCTTATCTGGACACTGAAGAAGCATGCGCTTTTTGGCAGGGAATTCAGAGCCGGCTGTTTGATATAGGAGCAATACTGGCATCGGATGGAAGGAAAAAAGGGTTGTTTCTACCCGAGGTGAAAGAGTCGCATATTGAAGAAATGGAAAAAGCTATAGATCGTATGGAAGAAAAGCTGGAGCCTCTGAAGTATTTTATCCTGCCATCCGGGCATATTTCAGTGGCGCATTGTCATGTGGCAAGGACAGTTTGTCGGAGAGCAGAACGTGCTGTTGTCAGGCTTTCACATGAGGATACAGTTGACCCTGTGCTGGTTAAGTATTTAAACAGATTGTCAGATTTGTTATTTGTCATGGCAAGGGATCTTGGCAGAAAATTTGATGTGCAAGAGTTGAAATGGATACCATAAAATGTGGATAACGCAGTTATGTGGAAAACCATATTTACGCAATATCATTATTATTAATATTATTGACCGAAAAATAAACCTAAACTAATATGTACTGGACACTAGAACTAGCCTCATATCTGGAAGATGCTCCATGGCCGGCAACAAAAGACGAGTTGATTGACTTTGCTATTCGTTGTGGTGCTCCAATAGAAGTGATCGAAAACCTACAGGAGCTGGAAGAAGAAGAGGAATTGTATGAAGGCATTGAAGATATCTGGCCGGATTATCCTACAAAAGAGGATTTCCTGTTTAATGAAGATGAATACTAATCTTTAGAGAGAATCAAAAATGTAAAGGCTGCCTGTTTTGGTAGCCTTTTTTGTTGATAACGTTACAGTGTGGTTGAGTTTTTCCAATAAAGACACACACAAACAAACTTTCCTGTATTTTTTCATGGTATGAATATTTAACATTGCAATGCGTGCATTGAATTGTTTTATTTGTTAAGTTTATGTAAAATCATAATTATGACAAGTGTTGCAAGTGATATTAAGGTGAGGAATGTGTCTTTTGAATTTGATCAGGTTCCGAAGCATTGGGTGCTCAATAATCCTATTATGACGCATTTCATTAATAGTATGCATATCGTTTTTCCTGATGGTGAGAAGTTTTTTATCAGAAGTGTAAGAAAGTTTTCAAAAGATATTGAGGACAAGCAGCTGAAGAAAGACATAAAAGGTTTTTGCGGGCAGGAAGGAGTACATGCGCGGGAGCACGAACGATTCTGGGATGTGATGGAAGAACAAGGTTTGAAACCGGAGGGCTTTGCTACATTTCTGAATAAATCAGCTTTTAAAGGAAAATATAGCCTGGAAGGCTTTGTATTGAACCGTCTGGATAAGATCTCACCAAGATTAGGAGAGAAGTTGGGATTGTCTATTACTGCCGGTCTGGAGCACTATACTGCAATTCTGGCTAATGCATTGTTTCATGAGCCTATTGCGACCAATCAGAATATGGCTCCGCAGATGCTGGAATTGCTGCATTGGCATGCTTCTGAGGAGATAGAGCATAAGGCAGTGTGCTTTGACGTGCTGCAAAAGGTCGATGACAGTTATGTGCTGCGTGTGACCGGTATGGGTATTGCTACCATCGCATTGTGGTCATACTTGGGTTTGGGGCAATTGTATTTTCTTTATCAGGACGATGATGTAAAAATTGTCAGGATACCGGCACAGGCATATGAATTCTTCAATACGATATTGTTGGGTGAAGTAGGAAGAGGTCTGGCGCAAAACCTGCTGAAGTATTTCAGGAGAGACTTTCATCCAAATGACATTGATGACAGATATCTGATTGATAAATTTTTTGCAGATAAGACTTATGCATAAGAACAGAGGCTGCCCTGAAAAGGCAGCCTTTCTTATTGTTAATGATGTATCGTCCTAACCAGCATTACGCAAAAAGAATTTATATTATCAAAGCAGTTATATGAAACGGAATAACTGTGGTCACAATGGTACTTAAGCAGAATGTTGAAAATTAAACACAGGACTCTTGCTCAGAAAGAAATGGACGACGATTGAATCATTGTAAACAGATCATTTAAGTAAAGGATAGCTTGAAAGTATTTTCTCAAATTATCCACTATTATCAAGATCCCCATCCAACTTAATAATAAATGTACTTAGTAATTTATTGTTAATCAATGATAACCGATATTGCAATGCATACATTGAATTATTTGTTAAATTTAGGTAAAGTAATAGCTCATGGAAGGTATAACAAATGGAATAAAAGTCAGAAATGTATCTTTTGCATTTGATCAGGTACAGAAACATTGGGTGTTAGATAATCCTATCATGACACACTTTGTTAACAGCATGCACATCGTTTTTCCTGACGGAGAGAAGTTCTTTATCAGAAGTGTAAGGAGATTTGCGAAAGAAGTCACTGACGTGCAGCTGAAGAAGGATATTAAGGGTTTTTGTGGCCAGGAAGGGATTCATGCGCGTGAGCATGAAAGATTCTGGGAAGTAATGGAACAGCAGGGGTTGAAGCCCGAAGGATTTGCAGATTTTCTGCATACATCTGCTTTTGGTGGAAAGTACTGCCTGGAATGGATGATACAGGTCAGTCTCAATAAAATTTCTCCTCGCCTGGGTGACAAAATGCTACTTTCTCTTACTGCAGGATTGGAGCATTATACGGCGATAATCGCCCATGCCGTTTTTCACGAGCCGATTTTTACTAATAAAAATATGGCACCCCAGATGCTGGAACTGCTACACTGGCATGCCTCTGAAGAGATAGAACATAAAGCAGTCTGTTTTGATGTGTTAAAAGGGATTGACGACAGCTATGTGTTGAGAGTTACAGGAATGGGACTTGCCACTATCGCATTGTGGGGATATCTGGGTATAGGGCAGGTATATTTTATTACTCAGGATAAGGATGTGAGCATCGTTAAGGTTCCAAAGCAGGCATATGAGTTCCTTAATACAATCGTGCTGGGTGAGATAGGTAAGGGTATGGCTAAAAACCTGCTGAGCTATTTCAGGAAGGATTTTCATCCCAACGATATAGATGACCGGTATCTTGTGGAACAGTTTTTTGCGGATAAAACTTATGCTTAAAAATATAATATGATTTTTTTTGACGAAAGGGTACGGCGAAGGTCATACCCTTTTCAGTTTATATGCTTCCGTTATTGATGCTTCAATTAATTAATAACCAATGTTTTGTAATTTGTTATTTTCAAAAATTGACTCAGTGGAAGGCATTTTATAAAAGGTGCAAGATTTATAAGTGTGATATAATTTATAAAAAACAATATCTGTTCTATTTGTAAACAAAACATGAAATAATCTGTATTTGTGAAAAAATATTATTGAAATAATTTTTCTAATTCGAGGGTATAAATATATTTGTCTCATAAAAATCAAATATTATGAATAACAAAAAATCAGTTGTACCCTTTCTCGTACTGCTCGGAGTAGTCGGATTGGCTTTATTCTTTCCGGGAATTCCTGTAACAGGAGTAGAAAGAGAATTCAATTATGCAGATGTAGCATGGATGCTGACATCTACTGCATTGGTGATGTTTATGACCCCGGGTCTGGCCTATTTCTATGGAGGTATGGTCAAGAAGAAAAATGTTATCTCTACGATGTTACAAAGTTTTGTAAGTATGGCTGTCATGGCAGTAGTATGGATAGTATTTGGTTTTAGCTTAGCTTTTGGTGAGTCTATCGGCGGAGTGATCGGAAATCCGATGACTTTCTTCATGTTTAAAGGAGTAATCGGTGGTGCAAACTGGCCGGGCGCAAGCTCTATTCCATTGGTATTATTTGCAATGTATCAACTGAAATTTGCGATGATTACACCGGCGTTGATTACCGGTGCTTTTGCAGAGCGTGTGAAATTCACTTCTTATGTATTGTTCAACATCTTATTCTTCATATTTATCTATGCACCTTTGGCTCACGCTACATGGCATCCGGATGGTATCCTTGCTGGTATGGGAGTTTTAGACTTCGCAGGTGGAACTGTAGTGCACATGTCAGCTGGTTTGACAGCATTGGCAGCAGCTATTTATCTGAAACAAGGTAGGGAACATGGCAAAGCACACGAGCCGGCTAATGTTCCTTACGTGTTATTGGGTGCTGGTTTGCTATGGTTCGGATGGTATGGCTTCAATGCAGGTTCTGCATTCGGAGCATCTGAGCTGGCTGGTTCTGCATTGGCTACTACATCCACTGCATCAGGTGGTGCTGCATTGGCATGGATCCTATTTGATGCAGCAAGAGGCGGAAAACCATCTGCGTTAGGATTGTCGATAGGCCTGGTAGTTGGTTTGGTAGCAATTACCCCGGCTGCTGGTTTTGTGACAGTACCTCATTCTTTAATTATCGGTGTTGTTGCATCTATCATTTCAAGATTGGTTGTTGAGTGGAGAACAAAATCAAAATTGGATGATACATTGGATGTATTTCCTTGTCACGGTGTCGGGGGTATGGTCGGTATGTTGTTTACAGGTATTTTTGCTACCAGCACTATTAACGAAGTTGTATCTACTAACGGTTTATTCTTCGGAGAGACAGGTCTGTTTGTTGCCCACCTGATAGCATTGGTTGGTTCTACAGTATTTACTTTGGTCATGGCATTTATTATCCTGAAAGTAACTGATATCATCACTCCGTTGAGAGCTTCTGAAGAAGAAGAAGAGGTCGGTATGGATCTATCACAGCATGGTGAGAAAGTTTTGTAAGAGTTTTTCGCATTTTTAATTTTATCGGCCTCTTCATTTGAAGAGGTCGTTTCTGTTTTTGGATGTTATAGTACCACTGTCGGCTCTGGCTATATTTAAGTATTTTTGTATTTCAAAGTGAATCTTCTTGAAAAAAGTAATTTATACTTCTGAGAATCCTGTCAGAGGCGAGATGGAAAAAATTGTTTCCCTCTTTGAATCAGGTGCAGATTACCTTTATCTGAGAAAGCCGGCTGCCGGAATTGATTATTGGATGGCTTTTCTTGAACAATTTCCTCCGGGATATGAATCCAAGATGATAACGACCAGTTATAGATTATTGCATGATTTACAGCTGGGAGGCTTTCATTTTCAAAGAGAGATGCTGAAGTATCTGTCTGATACGGATCTGAATGATAATTTAAAAATGATCAGAGAAGCGAACAAAATCAGTAGTGTAACAGTTCATGATATAGATACTTTGCAGAAATATGATGGCCGGTTTGATCTCATCTTAGTAGCACCATTATTTGAAAGCATCTCCAAAAAAGAATATAAAGGCACTTGGGATATTGAAATGCTGAAGAAATACAACCAAAACAGAATAGGGAAAAACTCTGCTATCATTGCGTTGGGAGGGGTTAATGCGGATAAAAATGAAATCCTGCAAGAGATTCATGTGGATGGTTTTGCTTTATTGGGGTATCTTTGGGAAGATCCGGAATTAGCTGTTGAAAACTTCAAAAAAATGATTTCGTAGATGGAAATAGAAGAACGTCCCTTTGTGCTGACCATAGGTGGTCATGATCCTTCCGGAGGAGCAGGTGTTACAGCTGATATTAAAACGATGGAAGCGACAGGAGTTCAGGGCTTGAGTGTCTGCTCATCTTTGACATATCAGACAGAAGATAGTTTCGAGGGTTTGGAGTGGATAAATAAGAAGGGTATAAAAAAACAGCTTCGGCCTATTCTGGAAAGATATAAGGTATCGGTAGCTAAAATTGGTATCATCGAAAATTTGAAAGTTCTGGAATGGCTGGTTACTTCTTTGAAGGAATACGACAGTCAGATTATTATTATCTGGGATCCGGTGGTCAGAACTTCTACAGGTTACAGGTTACACAAAAAGATGTCTTTGGCGAGGTTGAAGAAAGTCTTATCATACATAGATATTATTACTCCGAACTGGAAAGAGATATTGGAGCTTACAGGTAAAAAAGATGCCATGTCAGCAGCAAAGAAATTATCTCAGTATACTACTGTATATCTGAAAGGTGGGCATAATGACGAGGATATTGCAGTAGATTATCTTTTGGAAGATGGAACGGAAACTGTTTTAGTGCCGGAATACATTTCGGGGTTTGAGAAACATGGATCAGGCTGTGTATTTTCTTCAGCTTTGGCAAGTTATCTGGCCTTGTCTAATCCGGTAGATGCAGCCTGTGTGGCTGCCAAGAGGTATATTGCAGAGTATTTAGATAGTTCAGAAAGTTTATTGGGAGTTCATTATCAGTTGTCATGATTAGTCGTTTGCATGTAATTACACAGGATTTAAAGCATTATTCTCACATTGATCAGGTGAAAATGGCCTGTAAAAATGGGGCAGAATGGATTCAGTTAAGAGTGAAAGATACTCATTACGATGAATGGATTAAGATTGCAAAAGAATCTATAAAAATTTGCCGTCAGTCTGATACAAAACTGATCGTCAATGACAGTGTGCAGATAGCAATGGAAATTGATGCAGACGGAGTACATCTGGGCAGAGACGATATGCCTATTCATTCTGCGAGAATGTTATTGGGAGAAAATAAAATCATCGGAGGAACAGGAAATACATTTGAAGATATTGTTCACATTTATGAAGCCGGAGCGGATTATGCAGGAATAGGGCCGTTTCAATTCACGCCGACAAAAAAGGATCTGAAAAATCTTCTGGGTGCGCAGACATACAGGGATTTTGTGAATTTTTCCAAAGAAAAAGGTATTGATATTCCCATTATTGCTATCGGAGGTATCAAAGCGATGGATGTGAGGCCTCTTTTCCGGATGGGAATCTACGGAGTCGCAGTTTCTTCAGCTATTTTTTCAGCTCCGTTTCCCGATTCTGCCTTATATGAGTTTCAAAAAAATGTCAAAGAAAGTATAGAAAATCTGCCTTATGCCACTCAAGATAGCTGATAAAACATTTCAGTCCAGATTATTTACCGGAACGGGTAAGTTTGGAAGCCCGGTAGTCATGCAGGAAGCATTGGAAGCTTCCGGCTCAGAATTGGTGACGGTAGCATTGAAAAGGATCGATCTGAAAAACGATGTAGATGTTATCTTATCTCATCTGCAACATTCCAGAATCAATTTATTGCCGAATACCAGTGGTGTGCGCAATGCAAAAGAGGCTGTATTTGCTGCTCAGCTGGCAAGAGAAGCATTGGGTACAAACTGGATCAAGCTGGAGATCCATCCCGATCCTAATTATCTGATGCCGGACCCGATAGAGACCTTGAAAGCTGCGGAGATATTGGTGAAAGAAGGTTTTGTGGTTTTGCCTTATATTCATGCAGATCCTGTTTTATGTAAAAGATTGGAAGACATAGGTATTCAAGCGGTGATGCCGTTGGGTGCGCCTATCGGAAGCAATCTGGGACTTTCTTCAAAAGATTTTTTACGTATTATCATTGAACAAACCAATGTGCCTGTGATAGTAGATGCAGGTATCGGAGCGCCTTCACATGCAGCCTGGGCAATGGAAATGGGGGCAGATGCTGTTTTAGTCAATACAGCAATTGCTGTAGCAAAAGATCCTGTTCAAATGGCAATCGCCTTCAGGAAAGGAGTGGAGGCCGGTCGAATGGCTTATGAATCAGGCTTAGGAGGAGTGTCATTGAAAGCTCATGCAAGTAGTCCGTTAACTGCTTTTCTGGATGAATTGTAAAAACTGATTACGATCATTCATCCAGCTCGTCCAGAATAGCTTTGATTTGTTTCAGATATTTCCCGTAGTAGAATCTGGGAATCAGTTCTGCCATACCAAAGGAAAATAATAAAGAGATAAAAAACATTCCTGTAAAATATAATATCCGCGATTGTCCGACCAGCGTATTCACCATAAGGATTTCTATTTCATTTCCTGATGCTTTTAAGGTCGTGTATACAAGAATTCCCATGATAAAGCCTATGAAAAAGAGGATGTAGTTTAAAGCTTTGTATAACTCAATGTTGAGCTTTAGTTCATAGTAGAACCACAATAGATTTTTTCGAGTATCATAATTCAGATGATATGACTTTTTGTAAAAGGTGAAAAACTTATAGAAGTAATAGGAGGTAAAAGCTACTATCAATCCATAGCAGAAGAAAAAGACTATTGTCAGAATGGAGCTAAAGCTGAGTATTAACGGGATAAATGCGGAAGCGACCAGCAGTATGGATTGCAGGAAGAATTCATTTTTCATCTTTTTTCTGACAGCGTCAATCGGTGTTTGAGCTGCTTTCAGTTGCTCAAGATTTTCGGGAACAAGAATGTTATCATCTGATTCTTTATTCCATTGCTCTTTCAGTTCATCAAAATTCATAACCTTTCGCTTGTATGATTTTTTGTAATTTTTCTTTGGTACGGGATAGCTTTACTCTCGCGTTGACCTCTGAGAGTCCGAGGTTTTTGCCGATCTCTTTATGAGAGAGTCCTTCTAAAAAGAGAAAGATGATTGCCTTTTCAATCGAATTCAGTTCCTGAACTGCTTTATAGAAATATTGCAGCTGTGTGTCTTTTTCCTGAGAATATTCTTCAACAGCAATATCCATACTGGTTTCATAAGCGACTATAGAAGATTTTTTCTTATCCTTTTTGAGGTAAACTATGGCTGTGTTGAGTGCTACGCGATACATCCATGTAGAAAATTCGCTGTTGCCTTTGAAGTTTTCGTAAGACTTCCATAGTTGTAATATAATCTCCTGAAAAAGATCTTCTCTGTCTTCGGTATTGTCCATATACATTTTGGACACCTTATAGAGAACTCCCTTATGCTGATTGATATGGGCCAAAAATGCTTGTTCCTTCTGCTTCACTTCCGGCTATAAGTTATGGATTTTATATTGTACTCCGACCATCAATGCAATGACCGGAGCACACAAGACATCTTTTAGTGAACAGGAGTTACGGTGTAACCTTTAGCTTTCAAAAGCTGAATCATTCCTTCCTGACCCATCAGGTGACCGGTACCTACACCAATGAATGTAGGTTTTTCCTTGATAATTTCAGGAATTCTTTCTGCCCACAGCTGATTTCTCACATTCATCAGCTGGTGGTAAGCTTCAGCATCGTTTGTGCTGAATTCTTCCATGATTTTATTGATAGCTTCCAGATTTTCTTCTTTGTAGTAACCAAAAATCTGATCAAAGAACTCGCTGATATTTATAGCCAGTATTTCTCTGAGATATTCCGCAAACCTTTCGGTTTTCATAGCTTTTTCAAGGAAAGAATATTGTTCTTCAACGGTAGATAATCCATAAGTTTTATGTGATTTCTCATCAGTCAACTTGATGATTTCGGTTTCAAAGCTCGCTAGTGGACAAGGAAAGCTTTGTTGTACAATACCGGCAATCAGTATCATAGGTTTGATATTATCCAGTCTGTCAAGGCCTGCGCCTAATTTTGCCTTCAATGTACTGTCAATGTATTTTGCATCTTCTGCTGAGACTACAGAAGTCGTTGGTTGAGAAGCGGCCATGTATTTCATAGCTTCTGCAGCCATATTTGGGTTGCTGAGATCTATTTCCAGATAAGTCTGAGAGGTCTGAGCCAATGCCTTTTTACCTTCTCCGTCATATTAAACTGATCCTGACAAATCATGTGTACAGTTCCGAAAAGATACGATGGCTGTGTCAAATTATTGCCTTCAATTTTCCAGAGCAGGCTTTTCTCATTTATGCTGTCTTTTGCGAAACCCTGATAATGCCCGAAAACAACAAATGCCAGTAAAAATGCTGATAGCTTTAAAGTAGTTTGTAAGAAATTCTTCATAATTCTGTTGTTTGATTTTTAGTGTAAGTACACACTTGTTCAGTTTCGTTACAGAATCAATGAAATTTTTTAAATGAGCTTTTACCTTTTATTGGCTACAGCATGTTTTTTGACATACGCTTCCAGTTGTTTTTTGGATTTCATTTTGATAAACTTCTCTATCTCTTTATCTTCTCCCAAAATCTTTTTATTGTTTTGATAAAAAGTCATTACTGCATCCAAAGCGGCAAGATTGCCACCAACATTATCATAAATAACTTTGTTTTCCAGAGAATATTTTGTCCATCCAGCCATAAATACCATCAATAGGGCTGGCTGTTTTTCTACATAACTTGCAAATTCCTGCTGAACCATAATATAAACAGTAGGTGAGCCTTCAATCCATTTCATTAGAAATGCTGAAGCATCTTTCCAGCTTTTATTAAATTCGTCATTGACTTTGCCATTGATCATCCAGTTGGAAATTTTTAAAATATCTTCTTCAAAAAGGGCATAGTCATCGCCCACCTCATATGTTACATCCGGTGGTACCTGGATAGATTGAGCATAGGATGAATATCCCAGAAAAAAGGTAAACGGAATTACAAATAGGTATTTCATAAACATGTATTGTTTTAGTAAAGTACAAATATTTTTAATTTAATTGTATATGCATAAAAACAGCTACTCGATTTACCGAGTGGCTGTTTTATTTAATAGAACGAAAGTCTAAAGTCTATTGTCTTAGGTCTTTCGTCTCCTATCTATTTCCTTTTTTGTCCTCTAGCTTCTCTATTCTTTCCTCTATAGATTTCAGCCTTTCTTCATTGTAGATATTGATAACCAAATGCTGAGAACCAGCAGCTACTCCATTGCACTCTTTATTATTGATTGTGAACTTGTCTCCCCAACCTAAAATATCATTAGGCGTGAGCTTATACAATTCAGCTAACTTAAGTCAGATGTTCTATTGCTAACTGAGTCGCACCACTTTCTATTTTGGAATAAGCTACCTGACTAATATTGAGCTGTCCGGCAATGTATTCATGACTGTAGTTATTAAACTCTCTGAGTGTTTTCAATTTAAAAGCAATATTTTGAAAACTCATGGCGCTATTTATATAACTTTAAGTTGTATAAATAATTTTATATTAAAAAATAATTTTCAATATTTGTATCAAAAAAATTTTATGGCAAGATATCTGAAAATAAAACACGCTGTTGCTCATAAAGAATATATTAATATCGATCTCGTATCAAAATTAGAGGAAATAGCAGTGTAGATGATAAAGAATTGAATGGAGTTTATATCTATGTAACGGTTGTGAAACTCTAATTCATCTAAAAATGACTATGGACGATTTTTTACTGAAAACCTCATCTGAAATTGTTGAATTTTAATGGATTATTAATGAAAAGGATATATTCAGTCATTGCATTTTTATTATTAATTCAGGCGTTTTTTTTGAATTATACATACGCTCAGAGCGATGTTAGAAGTGAGTCTAATGCGACAAGACAAGAAACAGAAAAATGGATATTGGAAAAGCTAAATAAATACACGGAAGAGCATTATAATAGTTTCAGAGTTGGCACACCGTTAGTTTCATATTTGTATAAAAATTATTATTACAGATTTGATAATTACAATCTTATAGTGACATTTGATAATATTACAAGAGGTGATATCAATGGTAAATTGACTCAAGTAGAACAAAAAACAGAGTGTAAAATACCTATATATCATTTGGAGAGATTATCTGATTACAATTCAAAGTTGTCTTTCTATACCAATGACACAGATATTACAGAAACAACAATTTCATTTAAATTAAATGAAACAGAAAATAGAGTAACGGACTATTTTGGAGTAAATTTCAAATTTGATGCTGAAAAAGATTTGTTCAATAGAATTGTTAAGGCATTTCAACATCTTCACCAGTTTTACGAAAAACCACCTGTAAAAAAAGAGCAATTTTGACGATTATAGAGTTTAGCTAATAATAGGAGCGATATTGAATATTTATTTTTCAAAAAATCTATTAAGCTGCTTAATGAAGTATTGATTTTAAGTCAGTATTTTCAATCTCTTTTATCGGATTACTTCTTATGAAAACTTTTTTGTATTTCTTTGAATTATTTATTGCTTAATGACAAGCACCTGTTAGTAAATAAATTGGATAAGTAGCTCACAATCTAAACTATATGTTCATCGTATAAATTATAAATCATCTGCAATTGTTAAATAACTTTCAATAACTTCTTTATATTCTTTAATTGCATCGATGCCGGGAATTAAGGCTGTTAAGCTATTTAGAATTGAATTTAAATAAGCTAAAAAATTTCTAATCAATTTTACTAATGGATTATTTACAAAATCAATAATGTGTAATCCTAATGTTTCAATGTGGTCTAATATTTTTTTCCAAAGTCCATTTAACACTGCTGACTTTAACTTTAAAGATTGTCCATTGAAGCCTATTTGTAGTAAAATCTCTGCTGATTTTTTCTGAGATGTATATGCTCTGGTTATATTGTCAGTATATAGATTGTTTTTTAACGTTTGAGTACCAAGGATTAGTTGACTTCTTGCTTCATTAAATGTATTTAAGAATATTTTTTATCGATGTTATCAATAACATTTTTTTCGATTTTTGTTTCAATAAAATTCGATTTTTGTTCATCCAAAATTTGTTGAAAATTTATTGGCAAATTTTCAATAAATGCTAATACATTTTCCAAATCATTTTGCTCTTGATTTATTTTAAACCATTCTTTACTTAGCTCCAAGGTCATAAATTTTATTTTTAATTATAAATATGGATAAAAGTATTTATAAAAACGAAAACAGCCACCCGATTTCCCGAATGACTGTTTATTTTATAAAGTTTAAGGTTCAAAGTCTGGCATTTACCTATAACAGTGAACCATTGACTGTAAACCGTGAACTATTTCTACAAGTTGTAACTTCCGCCTTCCAACACTTTGGCAGCGATACGACGACGAGCAGCTTTAGTGTTTACAGTTGGATATTTTGTGTAACGTTTCAAGCCCATCAACATCATTCTCAACTCATCACCTTCAGCAAAGCCCATCAAAGCTTCACGTCCGTTGTAATTGATACGCTGTACAGCGTCATTGAAGAATACGTTTAAGATATCCAGGTACACTGCAGACTCTTCCTCACCACGGGCAGCATAGATTTTTTTCACACGAGCCAACAATGATTCAGCAGTGTAAACGTCAATCAACATATCTGCTACGTTCATCAATATCTCCTGCTCGTTTTTCAACTTAGTCATCAATTTCTGAGCAGCAGCACCTGCTACCAACAAGATTGCTTTTTTAGCGTTTTTGATAGCATTTTCTGCATCGCCAAATACACCCTCAGGAGTAGAGAAATCAGGAACTGACATCAATTCTTTAGATACACCCAAAGCAGCAGACATGATATCCAATTTGCCACCCATTGCTCTTCTCAACAACTGATCTACAGCCAACAATCTGTTGATTTCGTTAGAACCTTCATAGATACGTGCAATACGGGAATCACGGTATGCTCTGGATGCGCCTAATTCCTCAGAGTAGCCCATACCACCATGTACCTGTACATTCTCATCTACTACGTAGTCAAGAACCTCAGAACCCAATACTTTCACGATAGCACACTCGATTGCATATTCTTCAGCAGCACCTAATAGTGAGTCTGAAAGATTTTTGCCCTGAGTTTTGAAGATGTGCTCTTGTTTTTCGATATCTTTTGCACAACGGTAAGTAGTCACCTCCAAAGCAAAAATACGGATAGCCATCTCAGCGATTTTGTACTGGATAGCACCGAAATTAGCGATAGGAGTATTGAACTGAGTACGCTCGTTAGCATAAGTTACAGACATATTGAAAGCCTGTCTTGCACCACCCAAAGCAGTAGCACCCAATTTATAACGACCGATGTTCAGGATGTTGAAAGCGATTTTGTGACCTTTACCTCTTTCGCCTAATAGATTTCCTACCGGGATACGGCAGTTTTCAAAGAATACCTGTCTTGTAGAAGATCCTTTGATACCCATTTTATCTTCTTCAGCACCCAAAGAAAGACCCGGAGCATCTTTTTCTACTATGAAACCGGTAAAGTCTTTACCGTCGATCTTAGCAAATACAGTGAATACATCTGCAAAACCTGCGTTAGTAATCCACATTTTCTGACCGTTCAAAATCCACTCAGTACCATCTTCGCTTAATACAGCTGTAGTTTTAGCACCTAATGCATCAGAGCCAGAGCTTGGTTCAGTCAAAGCATAAGAAGCTTTCAGCTGACCAGAAGCCAATCCCGGAAGATATTTTTGTCTTTGCTCCTCAGTACCGTAGTACAGGATAGGCAAAGTACCGATACCAATGTGTGCAATCAAAGTAGTAGCGAAAGAACCAGTACGGCCTACTTCCTCAGCGATGATACAACCAGTGATAACGTCTTGCTCCATACCACCATATTCTGCAGGAATTGCAGTACCTAAAAGACCCAATTCACCAGCTTGCTCCAAAAGCCCCGGAGATACACCAGCTACTTGTTTTTCGATGTCGTAAGTGCGTGTCATAACTTCTTTTTCCATGAAGTCACTTGCCATCTGGCGCACCATCAATTGCTCCTCAGTATAATCCTCAGGAGAAAAGATTTGTTCCGGTGTAGATTCTTTGATAAGAAACTCTCCGCCTTTTAATAATTCTTCAGTTGCCATTATTTTGTTTGAATATTTTGTTTACGTTTTTTAATTATACGGACAGCCGGGCTTTCACTGCGTCTTCCTTCATATCCACGGGTTAAAACCACGTGGCTATTCAGGTGATACTTCGTTCTATCCCTGTCCGGAATGTCTCTGCTTAAATTTCTTTTAAGTCAATCTTGTGCTTTTTATTCTTTGGAGGGGAATCGCCCAACCGGTATCCCCCTTTGGAGGGGGTAGGGGGAGGTACATCTTCAAAGCGTTAGCGTGAAGCCCTCTCCGCAATAATTTCATCTATTTCAAAAGAAATCCTTTCGATGACAGCATTCATTTGAGTAAGTACCTCGTTATCAGTAAAACGCAATACAAGAAATCCTGCAACACATAAAACCTTATCCTTTATTCTATCTTTGCGAATAGTTTCAGTCCATGTATGAGATATTCCATCGACTTCAATGACCAACATTAATTCCATACACATGAAATCTGCTATGAAATTCAGGACAGGTCTTTCTCTTCTGAAACTGAAACCCCTCATGGATTTAGCCCTTAATGCATATTTCCATAAACAAGCCTGAGCTTTGGTCATAGACCCTCTTAAGTTACGGGCGTAGGGTTGTAAGTTTTTGTTGTATTCATGAAATTTCAATTCATCGTTCATAGTAGTATTTTATACACTATAAGATGCTATTTTATGAGAATTCCATAAAACGTCTGTAAACATCCTCCCCCTTGCCCCCTCCAGAGGGGGAAACCGAACTAGCTCTAAGCTAAATCAAAGAACTGTTTTGAGATTTCAGACAAAAGACTTTAGATATACTCTGTCTATAGTCTTTTGTCTTACGTCTATATTGTCTTAAAGTACTTCAATAATAGAAGCGATACCCTGACCACCACCGATACAAGCCGAAACCATACCGTAGCGTTTGCCCTGGCGTTTCAATTCGTTGATTAATTGTACAGTCAGTTTTGCACCGGAACAACCCAATGGGTGACCTAATGAAATTGCACCACCGTTAGGATTGATTTTGCTTGCATCCAAACCAAGTTCCTGGATAACAGCTAATGATTGAGAAGCAAAAGCTTCGTTCAATTCAATCAAATCGATATCATCAATCGTTAAACCAGCTTGTTTCAATGCCTGAGGAATAGCTGCCACAGGACCGATACCCATGATGCGAGGCTCAACACCTACTACAGCACTTGTTACCAATCTTGCGATAGGTTTCAAACCTAATTCATTCATCAATCTTCCTGACATGACCAATACGAAAGCAGCACCGTCAGAAGTCTGGGAAGAGTTACCGGCAGTAACAGAACCACCTGCAGCAAATACCGGTTTCAGTTTGCCAAGACCTTCTACAGTCGTATCTTTACGAGGACCTTCATCAGTATCTACCACGAAAGAACGTGTTTTTCTTTTATTTTTCTCTAAGTAAACTTCTTCAACAGTGATTGGAACAATCTCATCTTTGAATTTACCGGATTCGATAGCTGCGATTGCTTTCACATGTGATTGATAAGCAAACTCATCCTGTGCTTGTCTGGAGATGCCGAATTGTTGAGCTACAGCCTCAGCAGTCAGACCCATTGAAGAGTAATAATCTGCAGTAGATTTTGCAATCTCATAGTTCAATGCTGTTCTCCAGCCAGTCATTGGAAGAAGAGACATAGACTCTACACCACCTGCGATGATACACTCGCCCATGCCAGCCTGAATTTTAGCTGTTGCCATTGCGATAGTTTCCACACCAGATGCACAGTATCTATTGACAGTTACACCACCGATGTTTAAAGGAAGACCTGCTCTCAATACGAGCATACGGCCGATTTGCATACCTTGTTCAGCTTCAGGGATAGCGTTACCACAGATAACGTCATCTACTAATGCCGGGTCGAAATTTGGGACAGAGCCCACTAAGTGCTTAATTACTTCTGCACCCAAGTCGTCAGGGCGAGTAAAGCGAAAACCTCCTTTTTTGGCTTTGCCTATCGCTGATCTGTAACCTGCTACGATATAAGCTTCTTGCATTTGTTTAGATTTTATGGTATTGAGTATTGGTTATTGAGTACTGTGTCCGCTGAGCGGATTGAGCCCCGATACGTTTACTCAACATCTTTTAATGTATTAATCAGTTTGTAGATCATTTTTGGATAGATTGAATATTTTGAAGTACTTCATCAGCATTTTCGTTATACTCAAAACCTGATACCCAATACTCCATTAATTTCTCAATGGTTTCCCTGTTGTCAACATTGCCTGAATACGCTCAAGTGTTTTCTTCTCAGCACATAAGCTTAAGAAAGCTTCACGCTCCAGATCCAATAAATATTGTTCGTCTACAACAGTTGGTTGAGATAAATCACCACCGCAAAGCGCATAAGCGATCTTGTTAGAAATCTTAGCATCGTGCTCAGAGATGTATCTTCCTAATTTGAAAGATTCCACACCTACAGTCAATGATCCTAAACCAGTTCTACCCAATACAGTGATGTCATTGCGTTTAGCAGGTTGAGTATAACCTTCTTCTGCCAGTCTCAACACTTCAGCTTTCGCTTCAGCAATCAGACGTTTGCTGTTCATCACAATACGGTCAGTTCCTTTACGGAAAAAGCCCATATCGAATGCTTCCTGTGCAGATGTAGCTACTTTAGCCATTGCAATGTTCAAAAATGCTTCCTGTAATTTCGGGATCTGAACGTCACCTGCGTAGAAGCTGTCAGAAAGGCGTACTGCCAATTCTTTGATACCTCCACCACCTGGTACTAATCCAACACCTACTTCAACAAGACCGATGTAAGTTTCAGCAGATGCAATAGCTACATCAGCGTGCATAGTCAATTCGCAACCACCACCTAATGTCATTCCGTGAGGAGTAGCAATTACAGGGATAGAAGAGTAACGAGCTCTCATAGTAGTATTCTGGAAATGACGGATAGCGAAATCCAACTCGTCAAATTCCTGCTCCATAGCCATCATGAAAATCATCGCTAAGTTAGCACCAACTGAGAAGTTAGGAGCTTCGTTGCCAATTATAAGACCAGCGTATCCTTTTTCAGCGATATCGATAGATTTGTTGATAGCATCCAAAACGTCACCACCAAGTGAATTCATTTTAGAAGTAAACTCAAGGTTCAATACGCCATCACCCAAGTCATGAAGGATACCTCCGCTGTTTTTGAATACAGGTTTGTTTTCTCTTAAAGTATCTAATAAGATGAAAGACTCTGTACCCGGAATAGTAGCATAAGATTTAGAAGCCTGATTGTAGTATTTTTTAGCACCGCCTTCAGTTCTGTAGAAAGATGGTTTGTCAGAAGACGCTGCCAGTTCTTTTACCCATGCACTGATTTCAAGACCTTCAGCTTCTGCAAGTTCAATACCTTTTTGTACACCTACGATGTCCCAGTATTCAAACGGACCGATTTCCCATGCGAAACCTGCACGAAGTGCATCATCCACACTGTAAAGGTTGTCAGAGATTTCAGGAACTCTGTTAGAAACATAAGCAAAAAGACCAGCTAAAGATCTTTTTACCAATTGAGCACCTTTATCATCGTGCTTGATGAAAGTTTTGATTTTGTCAGCCAGTTTTTCTTTAGAGCTTGCATCTTTCAAAGAAGCAAATTCTACTTTGCCTGACGGCTCATAAGTCAAAGTATCTAAACGAAGTGCATTGACAACAGTTTTGCCATTAGCATCTTTTGTTTTTTCGTAGTAACCTTTTTTAGTTTTGTTACCGAAGAATTTATTCTCCAATAAGAAATCTACATACTTAGGTGTAATGAATGCGCTAGCCTGCTCATCATCAGGACAAGAGTCTTTGATACCGTTCATTACTTTTGTACCTGTATCGTTACCAACAAGGTCAGATAGTTTGAAAGTACCAGTTTTAGGACGGCCGATCACCGGACCTGTTAGTTTATCTACTTCTTCAATTTTAAGACCTAATTCAGTCGTCAACTGGAAGATTTTTGCCATTGAGTAAACACCTACTCTGTTTGCGATGAATGCAGGAGTATCTTTACACAATACCGTTTCTTTACCTAAGATTTTGTCACCGTAAGTCATTAAGAAATCTACTACTGCTGAATCAGTATCAGGAGTAGGAATGATTTCCAATAATTTCAAATAACGTGGAGGATTGAAGAAGTGCGTACCAGCAAAGTTCTTTTTGAAATCTTCGCTTCTTCCTTCTGCCATCAAATGAATCGGAATACCGGAAGTATTAGAAGTGACTAATGTTCCTGGTTCACGATACTTCTCTACTTTTTCGTAGATCAGCTTTTTGATGTCCAAACGCTCTACAACTACCTCAACAATCCAGTCATAATCTTTGATTTTCGGCATGTCGTCGTCGAAGTTTCCTAGTTTTACCCTTTGAGCTACAGCTTTTGTGTAAACAGGAGATGGCTTGGATTTGAGAGCGAAGTTGAAAAGGTCAGTAACAATCCTGTTTCTTGATTTAGGATTGTTTTTTTCTTCTTCCTTGAGGTCATTAGGAACCATGTCCAGCAATAATACCTCACAGCCTACGCCTGCAAAGTGTAATGCGATTCCGGCACCCATTACCCCGGCACCCAGAACTACCACCTTCCTGATGGCTCTGTTAGTGTTGGTTTTTTCCATATTCCGGTAATTTGAGTTTATATAGAATTAAAATAAAAATGATCAGTTTTTAGAGGAAAGGCTGAAGGCTGCAAATCTGTCCATCAGGCGGTCATAAGCATTGTGTACAAACTTCGGATCTCTGAAAATCCTTGCCATCATGACTGCTCCTTCAAATTCAGCAACAGTTTGCTCTGCCAGTTTTTGAGCATCTTCTTCATTGGTAATTTCCATAAAGACTGTTTTCACTGCTTTGATCCATTCCGAGAAAAATTCTCTGATGTGGTCAGCAAAATCAGGAATTACCCGTGCCGTTTCCACACCGATATTACCCATGATGTCTCCGTCGGAAAGTAATGCCCTTTCTGATTTTTTAAACATCTGTTCCATCTTCTGCTGAGGAGTCAGCTCTGAATTGTATGCAATTGAAAAAACCTCTTTCTGAAAATAGGAGTGTGCATATTTGATAACTGCACTCATCAATGCTTCCTTACTCGGAAAGTAATGATATAAACTTCCTTTTAACAATCCGCATGCTTCTGCAATATCTGCGATGGAAGTATTGTGGTAGCTTTTCTTTCTGAACAATCTCAGAGACTGCTTAAGAATATAATCTACACTGACTTTTTGCTTTGGCACGAGCGGTTTTTTGAAAATTTGATAAAGAGCAAATATAATTTTTTGATTTCTTTTTACCAAACGATTGTTTGGTGAAAATCCGGTGAAACTTTTAAATGGATTCACTCAAAAGGGATTTTTTTTCTATTTTTAGACTTATCCTTAATCTATTGGTAATAAACCAGTTGTTATTAAAAGTTTATATGAAAAGAATAATTAAAGCTCTTCTGGTGATTTTATGTTTTCAGTTTCTGATATCTGCATGTAAGAAGGACAGGCCGAATGTCAGGCAGAATCCTGTTACGATAAAGGCTAGCTTTACAGCAGATCAGAGAGTTATTGCAGTTGGAGAGGTGGTTAATTTTTCAGACTCAACCACAGGTTTTCCATTGACCTGGAAATGGTATTTTGAAGGAGGTACACCAGCGACATCTACAGTACAACATCCTAAAAATATTAAGTACAGTGCTTTGGGAGAATATGATGTTACTTTAGTTGTAACAAATGCTTATGGTAAGGATTCTCTGGTTAGAAAGGGATATATAAAAGTTGCCAGAGAATTAATAGCTCCGACTGTGACTACTGCAGCTCCATACGATATTGATACAAGTTCTGCGAAAGGAGGAGGAGAGGTGACAGAAATCGGAAGCTCAGATCTGATTGAGATAGGAGTATGCTGGGCCAAAACCGAGAGACCTACAATTGATAATTCTAAAGTAGTCACAGGTAGAAAAGAGCTTGGTGAGTTTTTGGTGAATATGGAGGATCTTGAAGATAATACTACATATTATTACAGGGCATTTGCCCGGAACAATGATGAAGTGGGATATGGTCAGCAATATTCATTTACCACACTGGAAGTTGATACCTGCGATTTTGTCAGTGATAGATTTACAGATCCAAGAGATGGTAATGTATACAGGTTTATTGAAATTGCCGGTAAAATATGGATGGGTGATAACCTGAAATATACTTCCTCCGGATCATGGTGTTATGATGATATGGCTGCAAACTGTGGTGAATATGGCCGGCTTTACACAATTAATGCGGCAAAAACGGCATGTCCGGCAGGATGGAGATTACCTTCCAATCAGGAATGGGAAGAGCTGATTGCGGCAGTAGGAACAAATCCCGGAGTGAAGATGAAGAGGAAAAATGTCTGGAAACCAGCACCAGCCACGAATGATTACTGCTTTTCTGCTATGGCAGGCGGTTACAAAAACCTGGAAACTAATAGATATGGAACTGTTGGTTTCTTTGGTTATTGGTGGACGTCTTCTAAAAATGCAGAGAACCTGAATATTGTAAAGTATATTTCCTACGATAATTCTCAGGTGATTTCTTTAGCATATGATGATGAGATGGCATTTTCTGTCAGATGCATTAAAAACTAAAGAAAAAACATAGAGGTTTATTTCCTAATTATTTATAGAAGTTATTGAATTTTAGGGATTTGTTAATTCTTTGAGTTTCTGTTAAAAAATGTAAAAAATCACATTATGAATTGTATTTTTATGTATTCGGAGATAATAATTTTCGAATATGTAGGAGAATTATAACACTGTGATTATGAATAAATTTTTTACAAGAATCTTTTCTTTACTATTGCTATGCTCTCTTGGGCTAGGTGAAATTCTGGCACAACCGTGGACATATGATTTTGGTACAGGTACGGGTACAGCAACCAATGCAAATTCCGGTTCCGGTAATACAGGTTTTTTTACCAGTACTCCGTCAGGTGGCGGTACTTACCGGGTGAGAATAGGTAGTGGCAACGGAAATCTTATTTTAGCGAATCCGGGCACCTCGCTGGGAAGCGGTACAGAAGCGCAGCTTACAGCTACAACAGGTGGATCGTCCAATAAATTTACAGTTTATGGCTGGAACTCTCCAACGACAAAAGCGTATGTGAAGTTTAAGCTAAGAACAACTTCCACCGGAAACGGGGAGTTGGTCTTTCATCTTGGAAATGGCAGTGCCTCCACACTCTTTACTGACAATAATGGTTATACTAATTATAATAACTCTATTACAACTTTAAAAATTAATTATAGTAGTGGAGCAATCAGTAGTGTACAAAGAAGAATATCAGGAAGTTTTTTAGATATTTCAGGGCATGGATTTGCAAAAAATACGGATCAGGTAGTTGAAATTTATGCTAACAATACGAATGCTGCTACTACCTATTCGCGTTCTGGAACACAATCATTGGGTGCAAATAGCTGGGATATGTGGGTAGATGGAACGAAAATATCTCCAAGTGGAGGATGGGCTAAGCCTGGTACGTGGGCAACTGGTAACAACATCGCAGGATTCGGCTTTTTTGGTGAGAGCAGTACTAGTAACGCTGCTGTCATGTATCTGGATGATTTAGAATATTCGAATAGTCTACCTGTGGGTTGTTCTGCCCCAGATGAAACACCTGTAGGATTTGAGTATTCTGATGCTACAGAAAATACGATAGATTTAGTATGGGTAAATGGTGATGGTGCCGGTCGTGTCATTGTGATGAATGCTGTCAATAGCTTTACGGATTTAGATGATGAAGATGACCCGACTGCAAATCTTGCGTATAGTGGTTCGGGAGAGCAGGTTATTTATAACAGTGATAGTACATTTGAAGGTCCGATTACTGTGACTGGATTATTGCCAAATACTACGTACTATTTCAAAGGATATGAATACTGCGATCCTGACAGGGTTTATAATAACTCCGGCGATGTAGAGTCTGTGACTACTGATGTAGGTTCTAATATAATACTAACAGACGCGGCATCTTTTGGGCCGTTTTGTAATGGAAGTGCAAATGTCATTAGTGTAGGTTTTGATGAAACCGGTACTTTCAATGAAGATTTCAAAGTACAGATTTCTGATGCAAGTGGTAATTTTCCACCGAATACCAGCTCTAATATTATAGGTGCAGGAGGAACATCTCCGATATCTGCAACCATTCCTGCTGATTATACGGTGGGTACGGGATACAGAGTCAGGGTTATTAATGCAGATCCGGTGACTATCAGCGGAGATGATAATGGTTCAGATGTTGTGATAACGGCCACACCGGGTTTGCCTGCGGCGACTACCCCTGCGGCAGTTTGCGAGGGCAATGCAGTGGTTATTACAGCGACAGGTTCTGCTAATGCGACAGGATATACATTTTGGGATGAAGCTACAGGTGGCAATGAGATCACATCAGGAATATCTGGCAATACGCTTACAGTCACTCCCGGAGCAGGTACGTACAGCTATTTTATTCAAGGTGAAAATGGCTCTTGTGTCAGCACCCGCCAGGAAGTGGTCGTCACTATCTATGCCGTACCGGACGAACCAACAGGTACATTCAGCTACTCTGCGAATCCGTCCTGCGGCCCGGCATCTATAGGCTATGATGCAGGATATTATTTCCAGGCTTCTGCCGGTGGGACATCCACTGCGTTTCCTACTTCGTCATCTTATACTTTGAACAGTTCCGGTACTGTGTACGTGCGGGCATACAATGGCAATTGCTGGTCTGGTGCAGTAGCATCTAATGCGGTGAGTGTAACAAATCCGGTAAATATTACATCCCAGCCTGTAAATATCTCTGTGGCACAAAACGGCACAGGTGCATTCAGCGTCACGGCTACGGGAGTGACAGGCTACCAGTGGCAGGAAAATAATGGAGTAAGCTGGAGTCCGGTTGGCACTAACAGCTCATCCTTGTCTGTATCGAATCCTCCTGCAATCAAAAACGGGTATCAATACAGAGTCCTTCTGACTGCCAATGCTCCATGTACAGATGTGTACTCAAATGTGGTGACATTGACAGTGACGGCTCCTTTGGCAGAAAGTATCTGGTCGAATCCGATTACAGGTGCGAGTGCAGGTATTACAAGTCCATATAAAACAGGTCAGGATACAGCATCCAACATGACCTATTCCGGGTTATTGATGACGGGAGCTACAAAAACTGCTGCAAATGACAGATTTAACACTAATAACTGGGAGTTGACACTGAATACCGGAAAATATTTTTCATGGATACTGACTCCTCAATCAGGTTATGAACTGGATTTGGAGAAATTAGAAGTTACAACACAGGCATCAGGCACAGGTCCCACCAACCTTGTGGTGCGCACCAGTAAGGACGGATTCGCTTCAAATGTTTACTCTTCAAATCAGGTTGTAAATCAGACAAGAACTCATAATATTTCCTTTACTGGTATTACGGGACAGACAAACTCTGTAGAAGTCCGCATTTATGCCTACGGAACAAGTAATACAGGAGGAACTTTTAGTATTAATGATTTTGATTTTGATGGTATTATAAAACCTGCTTGTAGCGTGGATGATCCGTCAGGTACGTTTTCCTACTCAGCAAATCCGTCCTGTGGCCCGGCTACTATCGGATATACTACAGGATATTACTTCCAGACCTTAGCCGATGGGACATCTACAACTCATCCTACTTCCGCACCTTATGTATTGAATAGCTCGGGTACTGTATATGTCAGGGCTTACAATGGTACTTGCTGGTCAGATGCAGTGGCAAGTAATGCAGTAGTTGTCAACAGTCCGGTTTCTGTCAGTAATCAACCCCAAAACAGAACTGTATCATCTACCGGTAGCGGCACAATGAGCGTTACAGCTTCTAATGTGAGTAGCTATCAATGGCAAGAGAATGACGGTTCAGGCTGGAATAATATTAGCGGGGCTACTAACTCTACTTTAATATTTAACCATCCCTCTCAAAGTAAAAATGGCTTCACGTACAGAGTTGTGATGTCAGCTAATGCTCCCTGCGATAGCGATACCTCTTCAGTGGCAACTCTAACTGTTATAACTCCGTCAGGACCTTGTTCTACTCCATCCGGATTAAGTGCGAATGTAGTTGGTAATCAGGTGACATTTAGCTGGTCAGGTACCAGCGGAGCAGATATACATGCTGTATTACTTAAGAATGAAGCCACAGAACAATATGCGAACGCTTATAGTATTATCAATTCTGGTACTACAGTAACTGTTCCGTCCGGTACTTATACATGGATGGTCAAATCTTTGTGTAATACTGCGATCTTTGTAGCAGATAATGCTTCTGAGTGGATTTCAGGTACACAATTTACGGTGCCATAACCAATATGAGATGAAATAATAAAACAAAGCCGGGCGGGCTGAAAGACCGCCCGGCTTTGTTTTATTATGTATTGTCCTGAAATAAGTTGACAAAAAACGACTGTAAATAGTATCAGAATACATTTGTAAATGTGATAGCTCTGTAAGGCTAAAGATCGTAATTGAAAAGCAAAGAGGCTGTCCGTTCGGACAGCCTCTTTGCTTATGAGTAAGGAAAAAATTATTTCCAGTATTTCTCTAAATCATTGACCCAGGCTCTTACCAGCGGCATTTCTTCTTTGCCTACGAATCCTTCATTTGTCAGGAATTCATAACAGGTGACTAAATCGGATAAAATATTTTCTCTTCCACCTTTGATATCTAAAGCTGCTAAGCCTTTACAGATTTTAGCATTATTCAGATAGCCGGGGATTTCATCTTCAAAATCTTTCAACAAGTTGTGCTCATTTCTTTCCTGCCATACAGTGGCATCATGGAATAAGATACTCCAGCCGTTAGCCCAGGAAATGCGTTGTGCTACATAGCTTCTCCAGATATCAGTCATACGGAAGCTACAGTATGAAGGAAGATATAATAATGGGAAAGCTTCTTTATACCAGTAAGTATTCTGACTATTGAAAGGACACCATGCATTGTTGCCTAAAGCAATATTTCCTGCTTTATTGAAGTCTAAAGGCAATGGGAATGCTAATCTGAATACAGCATCCACATCAGGATTCTCGTCTGCAAGTCCTTGCTGGATAGGACAGGTTATATCTTTAATTTCAAAAGTATCAATTGAAGGAAGTGGTTTTTGAAGCTCTTCCAAAGGCAAACCTCTCGGCCAGATGAATTTATCTGAGTAGTAGTTGTATACATTGACCCAGCCTAATTCCTGGATGTCACGAGCTTTGACTACTTTATCATGACCATTCCAGAATTCTTCTCTTGGTAAGTTGTCATCATCAGTTTCCACTAATTCTTCTGTACCTCTTTGCATTGCTACGATGTAGCCGATGTTTTTTCTTGCATAATGACGGGTAGGACAAAGCTTTGCAAATTCAGAGTCCAATGCAACTTGTCTGTCCACTGACCAGAAATCACAATCGTCAATATGGAAATCTGCAGGAGATTTTGTATCTCCGATTAAGATAAAATCAAATCCACGCTGTCCGCACTCTTTTGTATATGTGTGCAATGACTCCATCGTAGATGGAGCAATAGAAGTAATAACCAAAGATTTTTTAGTCATGATATTATATTAAATGGTTGGTGTGTTTCCTTTCAATCTTTCTATAAAATAGTGCAACAATGTCTGATTGGCATTTTTTATAGCTGCCTGAGATACTCTTGGTGAAGGTGCCTGATAGTGAATCGGAACTTCAAAAATTCTTCTTTTTCTCAGTAAATATCTCAACTCTGTTTGATAGAAATGTGCCTTAGACAATAATTTATAATCTAAAATTGCCTTGATGACATCTCTGTGGAAACCCTGGAATCCGGATGTCATGTCTTTCAATTTAGTGCCCAATAATAAGTTGGCTAAGGTTGTACCGGTTTTAGAAAGTGTTCGTCTTTTAAAAGGAGAATCTCCCATAGAACCACCATTGATGAACCTGCTGCCGAAAGCACACTCATTGCCTTCGTTCAGTACTCTCAGGAACATCGGGAGAGCTCTCGGGTCGTGAGATAATCCGGCATCCATTTCTATGATTAGCTGATGTCCTCTATCATAGGCATATCTGAATCCGTTGATGTATGCATCTACTACGGATCTGTTTTGCGGAGCCCAGCATACTTCAAATCGTGTATCTTTTTGCTCCAGTTCTCTGGCGAGATCTAAAGTTCTGTCTTTGGAAGCATTGTCGATGACAAAATATATTTTCCCGTTTCCCATTACATCCATTACTTCTGCAAGTAATTTCACAAACGGTGCAAAATCTTCTTCTTCATTCGCCATCGGAATAACTGCTGCCCAATCACTGTATAGATACATTCAACAAATTGCTTTTAGTGTAAGTGGGCAAAATTAATGTTAATTTGTTTAAATCAGAACCAAAATTTAAATAGTTTTCTAACAATTAATGTGTATTAAACCTATTTCTTGGATTTTAACAAACATGAGGAGTTTAAATTTTAAGAATCAACTAAATTTTAATGTGTTTTCAGGCTAAAAGCTGATATGAAGCTTTACGTTGATTCGTCTGGAGGTTAAATAGTTAGGCAATGGCCATACTGTATTCCTGATATCTTTTACCCATCTGTATGAAAGAGTGTTTTGCACTCCCAGTAAATTCAGTACCTCTGCACTGAGCCAGATTTTATCAAAATTGTTGAAGAAGCTGCTTTTATATTGTTTTTCACCATTCACTAACAGATAAGAAAATCCTATATCCACTCTTCTGTAAGCAGGCATTTTAAATACATCATTATATCTTTTTCTGTCAGGATTCCCGAATGGCAGACCTGTACCGAGATGTAATTGCAGGTGCATCTTGAAATTTTTATTTTTCACCAGATAATCCTGAAAAAAGATGCTCATGTTGAATCTCTGGTCAGAAGGTCTTCTGATGTAGCCGGGAGTAACTGATACGCTGTCAGTAATGACCTGATCCTGTGAAAATCCTGTAATGAGTTCGCCTGCCGCATTGTAATATTTGTAATATTGATCGTTGAGAATATCTTCAGCAGTTTTCATGACGCTTAAGCTGACCCATGAATCCGTACCTTTGACAAATTCACCGAATAATCTTACTCCGACTCCGGCAGCATAGCCTTTAGCATTGTTTTCTGCAAAATATCTGATGCGTACATCTTCTATCTGATAAGGAACAAGATCTATTAAGTGTTTGTAATAGGCTTCGGAGGTAAATTTGAAATTTCTTTTCCAAAGCTGAAAATTCAATTCAGTTCCCAGAACAAACTGATAGGCTTTTTGTGCACGGACTTCAGGATTGATATAGCCATCGAAGTCTCTCATTTCTCTGTATAATGGCGGCTGTGCATACAAACCTCCGGATGCTTTGATAGTAAAATCTTTCTTAGTATTTGGTTTGAAATATATCTGCGCTCTCGGGCTGACGACAAATTGCTTATTGACGTCCCAATAGTGAAACCTTAAGCCTCCATTGACAGAAAGCTTGTTTTTTCCGTTCAGGATATGCCATTCATCCTGTACATATGCCTGATACCTCAGACTTTGAAGCTCGATCTGAGATTTCAGCCTGTTTAATATCGTTGGGTATGCACCGGTGTAAGGAATAGAAAAACCGGCAGAGTCAATTCTGTCCCATTCACTGATTTTATCAGAAAAGGATTCATATTGCAGGGATGTACCCCACTCCAGTGTATGATTCTGAAGTACGTGGGTATTGCGAAATCCTACATTGAAAATATTGCCTTTCAGGGTATTGCGTGTCCATTCATGAAAAGTTCCTACACCCAGATTATTTTTGACTTTGCCGAAATTATCGCTGTCAAAATCTGATTCTATTTCATCCAGAAAATATTCCCCGATGATGTTAAAGTTTTCACTTTCGTTTAATTGCCATGCAGAACCTACAATTTTGTATATGGATTTTTTATTTGGCTTGTATTTGAATGCAAGACCTCCCATTCTATTGTTGAAATAGGAATTTTCGCTTCCATCAAAATATACCGAAAGTCTCATTACCTGGTTGAATGCGCCTGTGGTCGTAGATTGCGTTTCAGGTGTGAAAGAAAATTTATTGTTGCTCAATCCTAATAGAAGTTCCAGTTCAGTCTTTTCACTGGGCTGATAGATAATATTGGTTTGAATATCCAGAAATCTTGGATTGTATTCTCCTTTCTGGTCTAAGCTTCCCAGTAAATATGCATTGCTTTTGTATCTGAGCCCAAACAGGAAAGATAATTTCTGATTTTTAGTAGCACCTTCCAGATGCGCGCTGGCTCCTAATAAGCTCATGGTAGCGCTACCGCCGAATTTTGTCGGACGTTTGTAGCGGATATTCAGTACGCTGGACATTTTATCGCCGTACTTGGCTTCAAAACCGCCTGCATTAAATGAAATGCTTTGTGCCAGATCGGGGTTGATAAAGCTCAGACCTTCCTGCTGGCTATTGGAAACCAACATAGGTCTGTAGATCTCAAAATCGTTGACATAAATCAGATTTTCATCATAGTTACCACCTTTTACAGAATATTGAGAAGATAATTCATTGTTGGAGACTACGTTCGGGAGTGTTTTAAGGATATCAGTTACTGTATTGCCGCTTCCTGAAGGCAGCATAGTCAGATTTTTGGGATCTATTTTGATCTCACTTACATCATGTTGAGAATTGGGCGAAATCAATATTTCTGTAGAATCCAGCTCATTTAAAATCTCTTCCAGTATGATGTCAACGTTCTGATTTTTTCCTAAAGAGGCCTGTATCCGGACTGATTTTTCTTTGAAAGAAATATGTCTGAAGTTAACAATGAGAATCTTTTGCTGATTAGTTTTCAGCTGTAGTGAATATTGTCCTGCATCATTTGTGACGGCACCGGAAGAATGTGATGCCGGAACGGTATAAACAGATACTCCCGGAATGCCTTTGCCTTCAGTGTCTTTTACTGTACCTTTTAACTCAATAGTCTGAGCAAAAGCTGTTTGTACGGTCAGAATACTGAATAAAAAGAGCAGGAGGTATTGCATATTCTAAGGTAACGAAAATTAAATCTTAATATTTTTCAATTCGTTAGCTGCAGCTACAGGATCTTTAGCATTGAATACGGTACTACCTGCTACCAAAACATCAGCACCGGCCTGTAAAATTTCCTGAGCATTGGAGAATGTTACTCCACCGTCAATTTCTATCAGTGCATGTGAATTGGTCTTTTCTCTTAATTCTGCCAGCTGCTGGATCTTTTTGAGTGTCCCCGGTATGAATTTCTGGCCACCAAAGCCAGGATTGACTGACATTAAACAAATCAGATCTACATCAGGTAAAATGTCTTCCAGAAAAGAAACAGGAGTATGTGGGTTCACTGCAACACCTGCTTTGATACCTAGATCATGAATTTGCTGAATCGTTCTGTGTAAATGATGACAAGCTTCTATGTGTACGGTAATTTGCTCTGCTCCTGCATTTTTAAAATCCTGCAAATATTTTTCCGGTTCTACTATCATCAGGTGAACATCGAAAAATTTTTCTGTCAATGTTCTCATCGCTGCAACTACCGGGAGGCCAAAACTGATATTCGGAACAAATCTGCCATCCATGATATCAATATGTACCCAATCTGCCTGACTTTGATGGAATAATTGAAAAGAAGATTTCAGATCTGCGAAATTTGCAGATAATACTGACGGAGCAATGATAGGAGTACGCATGGGATAAAGATAAATAAAAAGGCACTCTTTATTGGAGAGTGCCTCAATTTCTATCAAATATTAAGAAAAAACTATTGACATAAAAAGTGTTTTAAATTCTCTGTTACTGACGCTTTTCTTATTTTTTTCAAAGATTTATCTTTCAATTGTCTGACTCTTTCTCTTGTTAAGGACATCTTGTCGCCTATCTCATCCAGGCTGTAGTGCTGATTGAATTTATTGAGACCGAAGTAATATTGTAAGATCAATAATTCTCTTTCGGTAAGAATGCTCAGGATATCATCTATCTGATGGTGGAGTGCCAATACATGTAAATGAGTGTCTGGTTCCGGCATAGATTCATCTGTCAGATTATCTCCCGTGGTGACGCTATCTTCTTCATTTAAAGGCTGATCTGTGGATACGTGATAGCTCAGACATCCTTTCAGGAGGTGTAAGTCATCTGTTTTCATATCCATTAATTCTGCGAGTTCCTCATTAGTAGGTTCTCTTTCATTGGTTTGCTCAAACTCGTTGGAGACTTTAGTAATACGATTATAAATAGTCGCTTTATTCATCGGTAACCTTACAATTCTGGGCTGCTCTACTAAAGCCTGTAAGATAGATTGTCTGATCCACCATACTGCGTATGAGATAAACTTGAAACCTTTTGTTTCATCAAATTTTGTAGCGGCTTTTATGAGACCTATATTACCTTCATTGATCAGGTCATTAAGCGAGAGTCCCTGATTTTGATATTGTTTAGCTACAGAAACAACAAATCTGAGGTTAGATTTAGTGAGCTTGTCCAAAGCCTCTCTGTCGCCTTTGCGAATTCTCCGGGCCAGTTCGACTTCTTCTTCTTCCTTTAATAACGGGAGCTTGGAAATTTCATTTAAGTACTTATCAATAGAGTAGGAATCTCTGGAAGTGATCTTAGTCGTTATTTTAAGTTGTTTCATAAGCCGGTTTTTTGTTGTATGGTCTTATTTACGTTATAGTGACAGAATGGTTTCATTTTTTTTACATTTTAAATTTTTAAACTGTTGACTTTTTTGAAAATATTGTATATATAGTTTAAACTGAGCGGATTAGGTCAGAAATGAATTTTGGTGAAAATAGAAGAGGATATTTTTTGCTATATTTATTGGACAAAAACAATAACACATGTCTTCACAGCGATATCAATCATTGAAAGAGTTTTACCCTTACTATCTTACGGAGCATTCAGACCCGGTGTGCAGAACGTTGCATTATATTGGTACCAGCTTATTTCTGGCTACTTTGGTATGGACAATAATTGATCCGGTATGGTGGAAATTTTTATTGATGCCAGTATTGGGCTATGGTTTTGCGTGGGTAGGGCATTTTATTTTTGAAAAAAATAAGCCTGCTACTTTTCAATATCCGTTATGGAGCTTAGCTTCTGATTTTATCATGCTGTTTCATTTTGTTACCGGACAGGTTGATAAAAAGCTTACAGAATCACAGGCGAAGATAGGCGGAGCTTAATAAGCCGAATTGTCGAAATTTATCAAAAGCCCGTTCATTCGGGCTTTTTTGATTTTATGTTAAAACTTGTAAAGTTTTAGAAATGAAAATACATCCTTTACTGATGGCTATAATGATAATTATTATGTCAGTAGCCTGTAACAAACCAAAGAGCTGCAGAGATAATAATTCTGTCAAAGGTGATATCATAAGAACGATAAATGTGGATTGTCCTTTATCGACTACAGATCGAAGCTTTATCGTAGAAAATGATTCTACCTATCAGCAATTGTTGGAGCTTTTACCGGAAAGTTATTCATGTGACTTACCGGTGATTGATTTTGAAAAAGAAACGTTACTGGGTTATTTTACCTCCGGAAACTGTGAGGCATCTTTTCATGGGAATGTTACCAAAGATGCAAGTAAGAAGAAATATACTTATTCTGTAAAGGTCAAACAATGTGGCAACTGTAAATCTTTGGTTTACTCATATAACTGGGTAGTGATTTCTAAATTGCCGGCAGATTGGGATGTAGAATTCAGAACTGAGTAAAAATATATTACAGATTTTTCTTTGTAGAAAAAATGTTGTTTAATTGTCGGGTTTGAAGCCTATTCGCTTACGTTCCTTTTGTTCGGTTTCTATTTTATCCTTTTGCAGCAGGTAGTTTATGGCGTCGTACACGTCTTTAAATTGTTTATTGTATTTGTCTTCCAACTTCCGGTTAAGTCTTTGTGATCTAATCATAAATACAAAGGCTCTTATTATTGATATATTTACTTTAATTGCCTTTTCGCTATTCAAAACACTTGAAAGCATCGAAATACCTTGTTTGGTAAATGCAAAAGGAGTGTATCTGATACCACCTCTTTTTGAGGTCGCAATTTGCGTCCTCAAATTTTCAAATTCATTTTTTGTAAGTTCAAACATAAAGTCCGTTGGAAAATGGTTAGTATTCCGCCTTACCGCTTCTTTAAGTCTTTTTGTTTCAACTTCATAAAGTTCAGCAAGGTCAAAATCTAACATTACTTTTTGCCCTCTAATGTCATAAATCTTTGTTTCAATTTGTTGCAACTGCATATTTTAAATTAAATAAATAATTTATTTAATTTAAATACTGATATGTAGTTTACCCTTGAATGTCTACCAGATTTCCTTTCTCAACTTCTTCGAGTAGTTCGGAAAGAATATCATGTATTTCCTGTGGATTCAGGGATGTTACCAGTTTTGCCCGGAAGGGTTTGATATGTGGTATTCCTTTGAGATAATTGGTATAATGAGGACGCATTTCACAGATGCCCTGTCTTTCTCCTTTCCACTCCATAGATTTATCCAGATGCAGCCGAATAGCTTCTACCCGTTCGGCCATAGTGGGTGCAGGAAGGATAGTGCGATCTTTGAAAAACGCTTTGACCTGATCAAAAATCCAGGGGTAGCCGATAGCAGCTCTGCCTATCATGACACCATCTACGCCATAGCGGTTTTTGTAATCCAGTGCTTTCTGGGGAGAATCGATATCACCATTGCCAAAGACCGGGATATGTATTCTAGGATTGTTTTTGACTTCGCCGATAAGTGTCCAGTCGGCTTCGCCTTTGTACATCTGCTTGCGCGTCCGTCCGTGTATGGACAGTGCTTTAATGCCGATATCCTGCAATCTTTCTGCTACTTCTACAATATTTTTTGAGTTGTCATCCCAACCCAGCCTGGTTTTGACAGTAACAGGTTTGTCAGTTGCTTTGACCACTTGTTCCGTCAGCCGTATCATTTTGTCAATGTCCTGAAGAATGCCGGCGCCTGCCATTTTACAGACAACTTTCTGTACAGGGCAGCCGTAATTAATATCTATAATATCAGGATTTGCTTTTTCGATGATTTGAGCGGATTGCACCATCGCATCTTCTTCTCCGCCAAACATCTGAATACCGATAGGTCTTTCGTAGTCGTAGATATCTAATTTCTGGATACTTTTTTTTGCATCTCTGATCAATCCTTCTGATGAGATAAATTCAGTGTACATCAGATCAGCTCCATGCTTTTTGCATAAGGCTCTGAACGGAGGATCGCTGATATCTTCCATGGGAGCCAGCAAAACGGGAAATTCTCCGAGTGATATGTTATCTATTTTTACCAAAATTCAGAATCTCATGCAAATATACTGAAATAGTTGTGCGTAATCTTCAGAGTGAAATCCGTTTAACCATTCTTCAAACTATGGTAATATTTTAACTTTGTAGTCGCTTATGGAAAAAAATCAGACGCAAAGTGCTGTTTATTATCTGTGGAGGTTGATAGGATTTTCCATATTAGGTACGTTGATAGCACAGATATTGGGATCAGCGGTCATTGAATGGCAATTCAAAGGTCATGGGACTCAATCGATGCTGGAGCTGGGAAAGAAGTTTCCTATGGCATGGTATTATGTCAGGGGAGTGCAGCTGCTGCATTCTGTATGTACATTTCTGATTCCGTCACTGATCGTCTGGAAGATGTATGCCGGAGGATATCGTTTTGCTCACCCCAAGGAGGAAAGGAGCTCCCGGATGGCATATCTGTTGATTCCTGCTATGCTGTTTACTTTTTTTCCGCTAATACAGTCATTTTATATTTTTAATCAGGAGTTTCATTTTTTTGAGCCTTTACATTCCGTTTTACTGAAAATGGAGCAACAGATGAATCTTTTGATAGAGGGAATGATGGCAGATCGTTCTTTTGCGGCAGTCGCTATGAATGTTTTTATCATTACGATAGTGGCAGCAGCTTTGGAGGAATTATTTTTCAGGGGAGTGCTGCAAAGAATTTTAGCTGATTATATAGATCCTCACAAAGCAATTTTTATTTCTGCGTTTTTGTTTAGTACCATTCACATGCAGTTTTTCGGATTTCTTCCCAGGCTGGCATTAGGTATTTTTTTCGGGTATTTATATTGGAGGTCCAATAGATTATTGGTGCCGGTTTTTGCTCATTTTCTGTTTAACGGATTACAGATCGGCGCGTATTATTATAGCTCGCAGTTGAAATCAAGTCCGGATGTAAACGATACAGTAGCATTTCCTGTTGCCCTGACATTGTCATCTACGTTATTGTTTTTTACTTTGTATTTTATTTTTCACACTTATTTCACGAAAAACCAACCGGAAGTCGATGGCATCAAATAAATGGGTACTTTTGTCGGCTTACCGGCAGGAATATAAATCGGCGATACTTGCAGCTTCTCTGGAAGCAAAAGAAATAGCTTACAAAATGATTGACAAAGTCGATAGTGCGTTTAATTTTGTCGGAGAAGTAGAAATTTATGTCAGACAGTCCGATTATGTTACGGCTTTGTACATCAAAGAAAATTTAGAATTATGAACGAATTAGTACAAAGAATTGTCACCGGGATATTTTTTGTCATCATACTAATAGGTGGTGTCATCTGGAATGAGTATTCTTTTATGTTGCTCTTCGGTTTATTGACCATTCTTTCTATCAATGAGTATTACAATATTATTCAGGATAAGCTCAATGCCGGGGAAGACTGGCAAACATTATATAAATTTTTGAGCACCATCTTCGGTGTAGTGATTTTTGCCATTATTTTTCTGGTGTCCAGCGGCAAAATACCGCTGATATATCTCACGCTGATAGCTGCTTTTCCTCTGTGCTGGTTTGTGATAGAGATGTATCACGAATCGGATTCACCTTTTACTAATGTCTGCTACAACTCAATGGCGTTGTTTTATATTGCGATACCTTTCGGTTCTGCCAGCTTCTTAGTATTCAAGCAGGGAGGAGATGTGTATGATTTTAAATATCTTCTGGCAATTTTATTCTTTGCATGGGCTAATGATTCTTTCGCATATCTGATCGGAAGATTCTTTGGGAAACATAAACTATTTGAAAGAATTTCTCCAAAGAAAACGTGGGAAGGTTTTGCCGGCGGGGCAGTATTTACAATTCTTTTTGCTTTTGCTGTCAATTATATATTCAAATATTACAATCTCTCTGATATAAGTATCGCCCATTATCTGGCAATGGGAGCTATCACAGTAGGTACAAGCACTTACGGTGATCTGGCGGAATCTATGATCAAAAGAAATCTGAATATCAAAGATTCAGGACATTCATTGCCGGGACATGGTGGTTTTCTGGATAGATTTGACGGATTGATTTTCTCTATTCCGGCTTGTTCATTATATATCATCGCTACCGGAATATAATCTTTCCATAAAGGTGAAGCGTGGAAACTTATGTAATTTTGCTCCTTTAATTTTAACAGAATGTCCGGTAAAAAGATCAATATCGCTATAGATGGTTACAGCGGCTGCGGTAAGTCTACTACTGCAAAGGCTGTCGCAAAAGCACTGGGATATACATATATCGACACCGGTGCTATGTACAGAGCTGTAACATTGTTTTTTCAAAGACATGGTATAGATATTCAGGATGAGGAAGCTGTGGCTGCTGCGCTTAACCAGCTTGAAATAAGATTTAATTATCACTATCCGGACAAAAAGTTACATACTTATCTCAATGGAGAAGATGTAGAATCGGCTATCCGTACTCCTGAAGTAGCAGCTTTTGTTTCTCCGGTAGCGGCGATCAGTGCTGTCCGCAGAAAATTAGTGGAACAACAACAGGCAATGGGTCGTGCAAAAGGTGTTGTGATGGATGGCAGAGATATCGGTACAGTGGTTTTCCCGGATGCGGAATGTAAATTTTTTATGACTGCAGATATTGACATTCGTACAAATAGAAGGGTAGAGGAGCTGGCAGCAAACGGCGTGGAAGCTTCATTTGAATCTGTACGAGCCAATCTTCTGGAACGCGATAAAATAGATAGTAACCGGGCAGATTCTCCTTTGAAAAAGGCGGAAGATGCGGTTGATGTTGATACCTCGCATATTACTATAGAAGATCAGATTCAGCAGGTATTGCAAATTGTGAACACTGTCATCGGAGAATAAGCAGCTATCTATACTCTGAACAGGTCATTGTTCCGTTTTATTATTTCTCCCGGCGGGCTATCTCCGACGGTTTTTCTATCAGAAATTGTGGAAAGATTATTAAGATATTCGTTCTCATACTGATATCCAGTCAATAAATTTATACGATCATCTTTTACTCTGTTCATGAATATCCGGTTCATATTAGATTACATCAGTGCTAACAGTGACAATGCTGTCAGAAGCAGGGCAATGAAGCTGCCGGTAGAACTACAGAGCTTTTCAGAGGGGAAATTTGAGTTTACGCACAATGGTTCTGAATTGGAGCCCTATGAGATCAGTATAGCTTTTGACACTGAAAGAATCCATAAAATCACTTGTACCTGTCCTTATGATCAGGGCGGGCTATGTAAGCATGCGGTAGCTGCATTATACTATCTCATCAGAGAAAAAGACAATAAGGTGTTGTTCTCAAAAGGTTTAATGGAAAGCAACAAGACTGCCCCTGTCAGCAACAAAGGAAAATATATCCTGAAAGATGATGTGCTCAATCCTGCAGAGATCGCACCCGGATTCAGATATTCAGGTTATCACTATAGCACATCAGAAATCACTGATGTTACGCTGGAAAAAATCACAACAGAGTATCGGGGCTGGGAAGGATACTATCAGACATTTGAGTATGACAGACCCACCAGAACATTATCTACAGCTTGTTCGTGCTCTAAAAAGCCGGAGTGGTGCGACCACCGGCAGAAAGGACTGGAGAAAATCATTGATACTTACGGAGATGATATCTTTACTACATATTATCTGGAGGATAAGATCGCTGCATATTTAGCACAATATGGCATGACGCCGGAGGATGATTACCAGTCTGTTTTTCAGTATGAGCTGACACCTAAAGGGCTGATATTTTCATCGAAATATAAAAATATCCAACCGCTGCATATAAAGCGGAAATCATTCTATCCGGACGAAGAGACAGAAGCCCTTTTACGATTGCCTTATTATGGAAACAATGAAGACAGACAGACTGGAGTAGGAGTGTGTCTGTTGATGAACAAGAGCAGCTATTCCGGCATTTTTCCGGTTACAGGTAAATACAATAAAGCAAAAACAGATTTTGCGTCTTCCTTTGTCGCGCTGACCGAGACTTACCTTGAAAAATTTTTAGATAAAATATCAGATGACAAGGATCTGAATTTTGTGATGAAAATGCTGAAGCTGAGGGAGTTTTTCCGTTATAATAACAAAAGGGATATCCAACGGCTGGCAAAAGCAATCACTATTATGAATGACTTATTGCCGGAGCTGAAAGAGAGATTCATTTATGCATTGAACCCAAAAGATAATCTGGTCAGGAAAAATCTGAGACCTTTGACGATTGAAGATGAGCCCATCAGCTTGTCGTATGTGGTGACGGGAAACGATATGTTTTATACGATGAAAGTCAAAGTGAGCATCGGAGAAAACACATACAGCGTCAATTCTTCTAAGATCATTATTGGGGATTTTTTTGTAGCTATAGAAGACAAGCTTTACCCGATAAAGGATGCTGATCTATCTTACAGGCTTAATTATCATCAGGAAGCTTCTGAATTCAATTACTTTAAAAAGGATTTCGAAAACTATTACAATAATGTTCTTCAACCTCTGAATCAGCGGTACGAAGTTCAGCTGTCTTTTGCCAAAAAAGAACGGAAAAGCAAGAGCTCTGTTGTGCTGGAAAAGCATGTATATCTCAAGGATCTGGAAGGTCAGTATATTCTTTTCCAACCGATGGTACAATACGGAGAAAAGCAGATTCCTGTTACTTCAAAGGAGCAATTGATTGTTTACAGTCAGGATGGAATGGTCGCCTATCATGAAAGAGATCAGGCTTTTGAAGATGATTTTTTGCAGGAGTTCAAATCACTGCATCCGGATTTTGAGGAACAGCGTCAACATTATTATCTTTTACCGGAGCAATTGCTGGAAAACTACTGGATTCTGCATGCAGTAGAAAGAATGAAGCAGCTCGGAATCAAGGTTTTTGGCGTCAATGAATTGAAATCTTTTAAGTTCAATATCCACAAGCCAATGATTTCTATCAAGGTCAACTCTGAAATTGACTGGCTTGATATTGTGATAGATATTTCTTTCGGAAAACAAAAAGTGGATATCAGAGAACTGAGGAAATCATTTATCAAAAAATCCAATTATGTACTGTTGGGTGATGGTACATTAGGTGTACTGCCGGAAGATTGGATGAAGAAATTTGAAGGATATTTCAGAACCGGACAGGTAAAGAAAGATAGTATACAAATCTCCAGTTATCAGTTTGGTATCATTGACGAACTCTATCATGAGCTGGAACAAAAACCGGTATTTCTGACAGAGCTGTATGAAAAGAAAATACGTCTGCAGCATATTTCAGAGATTGAAAATGTGCCGGTTCCGAAAGGAATCAAAGCTCAGCTCCGGGATTATCAGCAGCATGGTCTGAACTGGCTCGCATTTCTGGATAAACACCGTCTCGGCGGATGCCTGGCGGATGATATGGGTCTTGGTAAAACTTTGCAGGCGATTACTTTTTTGCAATATCTCAAAACTACTCAGAAACCTAAAGAACCCTCTCTGATTATCGCTCCGACATCATTGATTTTTAACTGGAATAAAGAAGTGGAAAAATTCTGTCCTACCTTGAAGATGCTGACTTATACAGGAGGTGACAGAAGTGTAAAGAAGGATGATTTCCAAAAATATGATGTGGTATTATCTACTTACGGAACGCTGCTGAATGATATTGATTTTCTGAAAGATGAAAATTTTCACTATGTGATCCTGGATGAAAGCCAGGCTATCAAAAATCCGGATTCCAAGAGATACAAAGCTGTCAGGTTGCTGAAAGCATATAACAGGCTGGTATTGACGGGTACACCTATTGAAAACAATACATTCGATTTGTATGCGCAGCTCAATTTCCTGAATCCGGGACTTTTAGGGTCGATATCTCATTTTAAAACCACGTTTTCAGATAGTATCGACAAGGATAAAGATGTAGACACATCTCAGCTACTCAGTAAAATTATCACACCTTTTGTATTGAGACGGACCAAGGAAGATGTGGCAAAAGAGCTTCCTGACAAAACAGAAAGTGTTATCTACTGCGAAATGAGCAGCGATCAGCGAAAGGTCTATGATTTTTTTAAGGATAAGTACAGGGATTATCTCTTGAATAAAATAGATGAAAATGGTGTCGCCAGATCTCAGATGTATATTCTGGAAGGATTGACCAAGCTCAGACAAATCTGTAATTCTACTGCTCTTATCAACGAAGAGGAAGATTTTGGGCAGTTTTCAGTGAAGCTGGAAACGCTTGTCGAGCACATTAAGGAAAAAACCGGGCAGCATAAAATACTGGTCTTTTCTCAGTTTGTAAAAATGCTCCAAATCATCAAATCCCGACTGGATGAAGAGCATATAAGCTATGAATATCTGGACGGTCAGACGCGCGACAGACAATCTAGTGTAGATAATTTCCAGCAAAAAAAGGATGTCAGAGTTTTCCTCATCAGTCTGAAAGCAGGAGGTACAGGACTGAATCTGACGGAAGCAGACTATGTATATATCGTTGACCCATGGTGGAATCCTGCAGTAGAAAATCAGGCAATAGACAGGTGTTACAGAATTGGTCAGGACAAAAAAGTCATGGCTTACAGAATGATTTGTAAGGATACTATTGAAGAAAAAATAGTGATGCTCCAAACGAAGAAGAAAGCTGTGGCAGCCAGCATTATCAGTGTGGATGATGAGAAAAAATCTTTTGATTTAGATGAAGTGAAAGATTTGTTCAGGTAGATTTTAATTTGCGATTTTTGATTGACGATTATGCTAACGCAACCAATAATTATCTGAACTATGATTTTTATGATGATGATGATTTTGTGACCGTTCTGGCTTTTTCTGAAATCAGAATCATCACATGAATCAAAAAAATCACCGTTCAGACGATATCAGGCGGAAGCAAGCGGCCCAGATAGAGCGGGTAGCCCACAGCGTAATGCAATGAAGCGAGGACTATGAGCGATAGCAGGATAGTCGCCCAAAGTCAGAAGAAATAAAGCATCAATCCGATTTTGGAAGATTCTTCTGAGCGCGCATGTATAATAAGCCACAAGCTACAAAGCCCGTCATCAGCCAGCAAACGTCAATATTTCCTACTGTGTACAGATGTTTGGCATAGCTGACCCAAAACCAATCTCCGGTTGCAAATCCATTGACCAGCGGAACTGCAAATGCACCGATGGCTGTCAGTAAAAGATAAAAACGGACTTGCCGGATTTCTGTTTTCAGGAATAATCCTATCACGCCGAAGATAAGCCAGCTAAGGAAAAATGCAGTTCTGACCCAAAAGATATGATTTTCGCCGGTATAGGGAATCAGCAATTCTGCGCAGAATAGGACGGTAATAGCAGGCAATAAAGCAAAACAAAGTGCCAGGTGGAAGATGGTGACTTTATGGTTGAATCGCTTCTCTTTTTCGGGATATATCTTCTTGTTGCGTGCTTCTTTCCAGAGTAATATACCGCTGATAATGATGAAGCAGGTAATCAATGCGAGTAAGAAATAGACGATTTTGAGCCAGGTGCCGCCGAAATTGCCGAAGTGCAGACTGTCGATTCCGTTTCTGACGGAATCTTTATATTTTTTATTTTTCCCGGGAATGATTTCGTTGATGAGCGATCCATCTTTGAGACTGTATGAAATCAGTGCAGTTCCGGCTAAAAATTCATGACCTTTCAACGCGATGTGCAGAATGCCGTCTTCTCTTCCGTAGGCTTTTATCTGGATGGATTCGGGTTCGTAATCCGGATAATCCGCCAGAGATTGCTGGACTAGTTCATTGATAGAGAATAAATTTTCAGCAGGTTTGGCTTCGTAGGGTGATACGACTCCGCCCAATGGGTCGATCACCTTGAAAGCTGCTTCGATATCTCCATTGAAATACATCAGTACAACCGGTGCCAGAGCCAGAATGGCCAGCAGGTAAAAGGCTCCAGTGATGGCATACATGATCTGGAAAGGAAGTCCCAACAGTCCGAAAACTGTGTGCGAATTGGTCCATATCTGTTTCCAGCCTCCTTTCAGAGAAAATCCGGTGAATTTTTGGACAATATTTTTCCAGTGAATCAAAATGCCTGTCAACGTAGCAAACAGGAAAAACAGGGAAACAAATCCGGCAAGATATCTTCCTGCATAAGGTATCTGGTCCAGGAAGTGCAATCTGTACAGGGTTTCTCCTATGGTGCTGTTTTCAGTTTTGTAAAAGGTATCCGATGCCGGGTGATATTGAATTCTGGTATGCTCATGTCCTTCACCTTCAGTTTTGATGTGGCCGAAAATCCATGCGAGCGGCCGTTCTTCATTTCCTAAAAGAATAAATGTATCATCTTCCCAATCGTATTTTTCTATTTCATTGTCAATGCTTTTCATGATCTTATCAAAATCCGTAGCAACAGATTCGTATTTTCTGAGCCCGGGATTTTCCCAGAGGAAGTAAGCATCTTTAAATAATGAAAAAGCTCCGGCAAAAAATATCACATACAACGCTCCGCTGATCAGCAAACCGGATATGGTATGCGTGTGAAAAATGATATTGTATAATCTGTTGGGTAAAGCTTTAAGTCTCATATCATTTCAGTAAATAGATGATCACACCAAGTACGGCGGTGGCTGACAGATAAATGCCCCAGATTTTCCATCCGCTTTTTGCCATAAATGCAAGAATCATAAAGACCATCCAGAGAAAAAATATGAAATAAGCTGCCGTCAGCATGATGCCCGCCTGCAATGCAGGAAAGATAGCCGCAATGAACAAATGAATCGCCAACGACAACATATATCCACCCAGAAAACCTGCGGAAATTTTTAAGATGCGTTGCCCTGTGGTGGAAAGATATTCTTGTTTTGCCGGCATATTATCAGGAAATGAAGTGATAAATCAGGCTTCCGATGGTCAGAAGATGTATGATTGCAATCAGTGACCGGAAATATTTTTTACCCAAAACTGCTGTCAGTTGCAGCAAAGTCAGTAAAAGAATGATTGCGAAAAAGAAAATAGTGCCGCCTATCGCCCAATTGCTTTCTTTTACAAAAAGGATAAGGGATAGCAGTAACAGAATAGAAGCAATGATTTTAACTCCTCTGAAGCGAAGATGAAACAGATCTTTGGGATAATATCCTGATTGTGCATATCCGGCCCATGTTCCGGCAAATGCCAGATAGTAAGCTAAAATCATGGTGTCTTCTTTTTGGAAATCAGCTATTGTTTTGTGAAATCGCCGCTCAGATTCAAAGTATTTTTGTATTCGGCAGCACCGGTTCCGAAATCAACTGTCACTGTGCTGAAGTTGATCACTACGTTTAATTTATTATCTGATTTATTCAGCTGACCGGATCCTGTTCCTTCTCCTTTCGTCACAAGTGCTGCTTTACCCATATAATCTACTGAGAATGCTACATCTTTGAAAGAGTTAATTGTGTATTTGTTGCAATTGGTATTGGCAGTAATGGTAGCTCCTAATCTGCTGCTGTAGATATTCAAATCTGTATCACTGCTTCCTTTGGTGATCGTCAGTGTATCTGCAACACCGCTGATACCTACCGAGGTAGCGTATTGTCCGTAATAAGTTCCTGTATAGTCATCAGTAGAAACGTTGCAATCTCCTTCACTGTCTTTGCTGCAGGAAAGGATAGATAAGCTGATAGCAGCTAAAAGCAGAATGTGTCTGAATGTTGTTTGCATATAAAATAAATAAATTATAATCCGGGTTTGCCTTCTGACCAGTAAGGCTCTGTTTTGATCTGCTTCATATTCACACCTCTTTCAGTCAAAGCTTTTCTGACAGCCTGTATAGATTTTGCTCTCCCGGTCAGATAGAATGCGCCTGTTTTCCATAGATTCCATTCACTGTCGGATAAATTCTGAATGTATGTAACAGAAGCGGCTGCAGGTGCATCCATTGACATTGATAAGGCTATGGCTTGCCCGATTCCTGCTGATTTTGCCCAGTGGGAGTTTTTCTCAGGAGATTCATAGATGAAGAGAGATTGCTTACCGTCCTGAATGAAAGCTTCATTCAGACATACAAACTGGCTCAGCGATGTTTCGTCTCCGAAAACTACCTGATGGCTGAATTCTTTCTGGTATCTGATCTTTCCGCCCGGGCCTATCAGCTTGGTCTCGTCTCCCTTTTTGAGAGATTCGGCCCATTTGCTGCCGGGGCCTTTGTCGTGGAGGTAAAAGATAACATCGCAAATGCCTTTTTCCGCATCGAAAAAGGATGGTGTATAATGCCTGTATTCATTTTCCGAGACACGAAATTCTATCACCATTCCCGGTGTAAATTGTTTTTTGGACAGATCTCCTTCAAATCTTATTTTCCTCAACCCCGGAACGATATCTTCTTTTTGTGTGACGGTCACAGGAATATACTGACTGCTGAAGACGGTCTCCATGGTATCTCCTAACCATTTGGGTACTTTAGGCATAGTAAGTGTTTAAAGTTTAAAGTTTCTTTTGTTACATTTCGTCTGAACCGGGATTTCTTTGATTCATGTGATGATTCTGATTTCAGAAGAAGCCAGAACGGTCACAAAATAATCATCATCAAAACATGGTTCGGACAATTATTGGTTGCGTTAGCATAATCATCAATCGTAAATCAAAAATCGTCAGTTCTTAAAACCTGTAAGCTACATTCACCACAAAGCTTCTCGGAGCTTCCGTCTGCCAGTAATATTGTTTGCCGGTGCCAAGATTTACCAATGAACCAGTATAGAGATATTCATTCAGCAGATTGTTGGCCAATAGACTGATTTTGTACTTAGTCCTCGTCCAGGAAATTCCTGCATCCAGCCTGAAATAATTGTCAGGAAGAATATCTGTAGCTCCCATGCTCGATACATATCTTTTAGCCTGATACTGATATCCAAAAGATACTCCTAATCCTTTCAGCCTGGTTTTAGTTAGCTGATATTGAATCCATCCGTTTGTAATATGTCTTGCAGTACCGGGCGTATATGTTCCTACGACAAGAGGGTCTGTGTCTTCAGTTATTTTTGAATCAGTAAATGCATAGTTTACAGTTACGTTCAGCCCGTCAACAATCTGTCCGACAATATCAATTTCAATTCCCTGAGCATCAATTTTTCCTGACTGCCTCATAAATCCTGGATGTTCCGCATCGGTAGTCAAAGCATTTTTCTTGCTGATATTATAATATGCTACAGTTGCCAGCATTTTTTCCTTGAAAAGATTTGCTTTCAGACCTGCTTCCAGATTTGTGCCTTTTAAAGCTTCAAACGGATTTGCGTAATAATCAGAACCCTGCTGCTCTACAAACGCCACATCATACAATCCATAAGCAGAAAGATATTTGTTGATCGTACCGCTGACAGCTACTCTTGGCGTGAAAACATTGTTTTTGGAAACGGTAGGATCTATTCCGGCAATCGAACCGGTTTTTTTGTTCGTATGTGAGAATCTTCCACCTACAGTAATTCTGAGCTTTTCATTGAACAATTGTACTTCATCATGCACATAGATGCTGCTGTAAAAATATTCCCCTCTGTAGTTGGCTCTGTCTTCCAGTGGTGCGTCGTGATTATAATCAGGGATAGAATCAACAGGCACACCATATACCGGCTGATAAATATTATTCGGAAAACCTATCGACAGCATAGTATGATCCAGATAATAGGTCTTGTGACCGGCATCGGCACCGATAAGGATCTTCTGGGTAACAGCTCCCGAACGTATGGTACCATTGACAGTCAGCTGCTGCATGTATCCTGCATTATCCAGATCCTGCAGGTAAAAAGCTCTCGTAGCATTTCCATTCTGATCGATCGTAATCGGCCACAGGTATTGCCCGCGCTGTCTGGTATTGGCATAAGCTGCCTGGGCATTCAGCTTCCATTTATCATTGATGATATGATGATAAGTCAGGAATGCTGTGTGGTCATGAGTTTTGTTAGGATCCAATGAAGGATCGCCTCCATAAAAGCTGATGGGAAGATCTTTGTACGCTTTCGAAGAAAAAGCATAAGGTGCCATCTGTGCAAACTTCAGATGCTGATACACATACTCTCCGGTGATACTGATTTTGTCTGTGATCTTATACGTCAGAACCGGCGCGACAACATATCTGTTTTGATTATCCTTGTCTATCCATGAACCTTTGTGCTGAGCCATTACATTGACACGATACAGCAGCTTTTTGCTTTTACCGATAGTACCGTCAAAATCGCCCGTCCCTCTGAAAAGCTTAAAGCTACCTGTAGAAAATCCTAATTCATTTCTGAAAGCTCCTGTCGGTTTTTTAGTAACGACATTATAGAATCCTCCCGGTTCATTATTGGCAATCATAAAGCTGCCCGGACCTTTGATGAACTCCACTTTTTCCACGTAAGACATATCTTCCGGCAGAGGTCCCAGATAATTAAACATCAGAATACCATTTCTGAAATTTCCTGAAATACGCGAGCCTCTGATATTCAGTACAGCATAAGCATTATCCCACTGGATATCTCTTCTGACGCCGCTGACATTTCTGTTGAGGCCATCGAGCACATTGAAAATCTGCTGGTCGTTGATGATGTTTTTATCTACTACCACAATATTCTGAGCAATATCGGTCAGCCTGGATTCCAGTCTTAATGAACCAGAAACAGATTCTGTTTTATACTTATTAGGAGTGCTTGAGATCACTGTTTCACCCAGCAATAAATTATCTTCCTCCAGCAGAAAATCCTGAGTCAGCTCATCGCCGGCATTAACTTTCAAAACTGATTTCTGAGTGACATATCCTGTATAAGATACCTGTAGCGTGTATTTTCCGGGACTTACGTTAGTAATAACATATTCACCGGACTGATTGGTCACTACACCAGATGCAGTATTTTCCAGCACTACACTGGCACCTGCCAGAGCAACATTGCTTTCAGAACGTACTATTCCTGATATTTTTGCCTGCTGCGCATAAATATTTGCACTGAATGAGAGCAATATCAACAGAAAAAAAGATTTCATTTCTATCTTTTGTTGACGGTTACTTAGAAAAATCTCCTGTCAGATCTATCATGTTTTTGTATTCAGCAGGACCGGTACCGATATCAGCTACTACCACACTGAATTTGATAGCAACTTTGATTTTCTGATTGTCGTATTGGCCGTTTCCTGAGCCAGTTGCATCCAGTACATTAGCCCATCCAAGGTCAAAACTAACTCCGGTAAAAGTCTCTATATTGAATTTTTCGCAGTTAGTACTTGCCACAATAGTTGAACCCATCACATGGCTATACAGATCCAGCTTGTTATCAGAATTTTTGGTAACAACGATAGTGTCTTTGATTTTCGATCCGCCTACAGAAAATGTATATTCTCCATAATAGGTGCCTAAGTAATCATCGTTAGTGACAGCACATTTGTTTTCTTCATCCTTGCTGCATGCTGCAAACATAGCGATGACCAACAAGCTGAAAATAATGGTTTTTGATAGTTGAGTGATAATATTTCTCATGAGTCGTATTTAGTTTAGAATTATTCTAAATAGACAAAGGTACGGGGAGAAGCTTACCGATAAAAATGCTTTCTTAGGTATAAAATAGGTATAGATATTTCAATACTATTAGGTATCAGAATGTGATGTAAATACCTAATTTTAGGAATATGGCACGTCCCTGCATCCCGATACGGCGCATTCGCATTTAACTTTTTGGGGAATGTTCGACAAAAGAGAGCTACGAATTCACTAATAAATAGATAATTTTTCTTTTTTTTCCTGAACAGGGTTTTTGTTAAAAAGTTAATTCGTGTATTAGTGGCAAATAATAAACTTTTAAATGTGACTACCATGGATAGCCACGAATTCACTAAATAAATGGCTAAATCTTTCAGCATCTTCACGGTCTGACAGTTCTGAGTGTGAATAAGTATAGAGTATAAAATAGTTTTAATTATTTGACATAGCCTATGAAATATCAAAGGCACAAAGTCAAAAAGAGAGCCTAAGTATCTTAATGTCTCTTTTTGATTGATTCTTACAAATCAGGAGTTCAATTTGATTTTTGGAGATGAACGTCAGAAATTCATCTTATTCAGGAAGCAAATCACAAAACCAGTAGCCATAGCTCTGACCTTCGTGATGATATTCCCTGTACACTTTTTCCCCTTTTGTAAAATCTACCGGATGCAGGAAATACGGAGCATCAAAGCAAAAAGTATGAAACTCTCCATTTTCTCCACATGGGTCTACATTGGAAGGAAGGTCTTTGATGAAATCTTTGTCGATGGTTCTGCCAACAAAGCTTTCATCCAGTAAGGAAGCATTGATACTGACCACTATAGTTTTAAATCCTGAATCGATAAACTCATGGATCAGCTCCCGAGTATTTCTTTTCCAAAGAGGAAAAACTGTTTTGATATCCATTTTCCGGAGCTGATTTTCCCGGTATTGCCTTAAGTCCTCCAGAAAAATATCTCCGAATGCTGCGTATTCAAATCCTTCTGAATGAAGCTGACCAACTTTATCAGACATGATTTCTTCGTAGATACTATTATCTGCCTGTTCGGGAAGAAAGACAGTACCGTATGGAATGCCTATGGCGTTCAGTTGATTCTGCAAAAGCTCATTTCTCACCCCGTGCATGCTCACACGGTTCTGCTGCTCATTGAGTACGGTGAGCAGATATTCTACGCTATATTTTTTGTCCTGAAGCAAATAGTATAAAGCCAGGGCGGAGTCTTTTCCACTGCTCCAGTTGAAATATGTTTTGAGTATCGGCATTCTGAAAGAAAGATACAGCTCATTATGTATTAAAGTGAAAGCAGAGTTAATTATTAAATGCAATTGAGTTGCATTTATGCTTTCTTGTTTTATATTTGCAACTCAGTTGCATATTTAACTAAATCATTTATCATGAAAAAGAAACTACTTATGTCCGCAGCAGTATTGATATTAGCTGCTGTTTCCTGTAAAAAGGATGAAGAGCACGACCATGATCATGCGCCGGTAATTACTATTCACGAACCTACCAAAGACCATTTTCATCCGGGAGATGTATTGCATATCCACGTAGATGTCGTAGATGAAAAAGAAATGCACGAGGCTCGTCTTTGGCTGATTGCACAACCTCAGAATGATACTTTATGGACAAAGAGGAAACACTCCCATGATAAGGTCATTGAGTTTGAGGAAGATTATACTTTGGGAGAATTTGAAAACGAGCATCAGAAAGTAGAGCTGATTATCAAAGGAGAAAATGCCGCAGGAAAATCTGCTGTAGAAACGTTCGTTCTGGAAGTAGTAGATCATCACTAATGGTTGAATGTTAACGGTTCGCAGCTCACACTTCGGTGGTTGAGGCGTGGGCTGAGGGACTCGAAATCCTCGAAACCACAGTTCTGCTACGTGGTTGTTAGCGAAATCGAAACACTCAGTGACTGCCGAAATTAGCAAAAACGACCGACTGCGGACTGCGTCAAAAACAGTGGACCGTGGACTAAATTTCATTTTAGATGTTGTTGTAGTATTGCCTCATGATGACATGGGGCAATATTCTTTCTCTTATCCATTTCTTTCCTTTTTATTTTTTATTAATGATACCTCAAAGTTTTGAGCAGTGGGTGCATTGTATCACTCATGACTGCAAAATATCTCTTACCAAAGATTTTGCACAGCAAAGACTGCAAATATATCAGGACAGTAATCATCCTGAAACACAAAATTTTGTCCGGTTATACGGCAATCAGCATCTTCAAAATATCATCTCATGGTTCAGCCACATATAATCCATAAAAAATTACCGGTTACGGTGCTGAGCGGATTTCTCGGAGCCGGAAAAACCACTTTGCTCAATCATATCCTACACAATAAAGAAGGTATGAAAGTGGCAGTGATCGTCAATGATATGAGCGAGGTCAATATAGATGCCCGCCTGGTGGAAAATGAAAACACCCTTTCTCGGACAGAAGAAAAGCTCGTGGAAATGAGCAACGGGTGTATTTGCTGTACACTTCGGGAAGACTTGATGGCAGAAGTAGAAAAGCTGGCGAAGGAAGGACGTTTTGATTATCTGCTCATAGAAAGCACAGGTATCAGTGAGCCGGTTCCTGTAGCGCAGACTTTTTCTTTTACAGATGAAGAAAAAGGCAGCAATCTTTCACAATTCAGCTATATAGATACCATGGTGACAGTGGTGGATTGTTATAATTTTTTCAAAGATTTCATGACAGACGAGCTGCTGGCGGACAGAGAGCTGACGGATATGCAGGGAGATAGCAGGACGATTGTCAATCTACTGACTGACCAGATAGAATTTGCCAATGTGATTATCCTCAACAAAACAGATTTAGTAGAACCTGAAACGGTAGGACTGCTCAAAGCTGCTATTCGAAAGCTGAACCCCGGGGCAAAAATTCTGGAATCATCTTTCGGAAAAATACCACTGAAAGAAATTCTGAATACCGGGTTATTTGACTTTGAGGAAGCAGAAAATTCTGCAGGCTGGCAAAAAGAGCTGGAAGCAGAAACCCATACTCCCGAAACAGAGGAATACGGCATCAGCTCTTTTGTGTTCCGCGATCAGAGACCATTCCATCCTGAACGTTTCTGGAAATATCTGAATGAAGATTACCCTGCCAATATCATCCGTGCAAAAGGTCTGTTCTGGCTGGCATCACGTCCAAATGATGCATATAATTTTTCACAGGCGGGAGGTTCGTTCAGATTGGAAAGAGCTGGAGTCTGGTGGTGCAGTATGCCTTATGCAGAAAGAACCCGCTATGCTTCATTTGTAGAAAATCAGGCATACATCGAAAGCAAATGGTCGAAGCAATGGGGTGACCGTATCAATGAGCTCGTTTTTATAGGTCAGGATATAGAGAAAGAGCAGATGATTTTAGAATTGGAAGCTTGTTTGTTGCAGGATGATGAAATCTACATGTTTGAGAAAAATATCCGTTTTATTGATCCATTCCCACAATAAATCAGTTGGGAGACATTTAATTTCTTAGTGGTATAACTGAAGAAAAGAATAGCCACGAATTCACTAATCAAATGAAATTATTATAGAAATGGAGATTAAAAATAATTCGTGTATTAGTAGCAAATAATAAGCTCTTGCTTCTAATAAATACGAACAGTATGAAAGAAAACAAACTGAGCAGAAGAGATATTATCAAACAGGGAGGAATGACGGCTCTGGCTATGATATTGCCTTTTCCTTTATCTTCATTCACAAAATCTAACGAGATGGAAAACAACCAGATTTTTGACGTTATTATAGTGGGAGGTAGTTATGCAGGACTTTCTGCAGCTATGGCATTAGGCCGTTCGTTGAGAAAAGTCCTGGTCATTGACAGCGGGGAACCTTGTAACCGCTATACACCACATTCGCATAATTTCATTACACATGACGGAACTGTTCCGGGTGAAATTGCCGCTAAAGCCAGAGAACAGGTTTTGAAATACGATACCGTAAAATATCATCAGGGTATTGCGGTAACCGGAAAGAAAACCGGTATCGGCTTTGAAATCGGAACGCAGTCAGGCAAAATATTTTCTGCTAAGAAGTTGATTTTTGCTACCGGTGTAAAAGATATTTTTCCTGCTGTCAAAGGATTTGAAGATTGCTGGGGAAAATCAGTCATTCATTGTCCGTATTGTCATGGATATGAATTTAAAGGAGAAAAAACGGCTATTCTGGCGAATGGCGAAAAAGCTTTTCATATAGCTACCCTGGTCAATAATCTCACAGACCGGATCTCAATTATCACGCAAGGGAAACCGGATTTCAAAGAAGAGCAGCTGAATAAGCTGAAAAAGAACAACATCGTCCTTATTGAAAAAGAAGTAGCCGAAATCCAACATCAGGATGGCCAGGTCAATGTCTTGATTTTCAAAGATGGGACAAAAGAAAATTTTGATGCTGTGTACGCTGCCATTCCTTTTGAGCAACATTGTACTATTCCCGTTGCACTTGGTTGCGAGTTGACAGAAATGGGTCACATCAAAGCTGATATGTTTCAGAAAACGAGCATTCCGGGAATTTTTGCCTGCGGAGATAGCACCAGCATGATGCGATCAGTTGCCAATGCTGTTGCTGCCGGAAATATGGCAGGTGCAATGGTGAATAATGAGCTGACAGCTGAATGCTTTTAAAATTCGGTGGTACTGCTTCCGGTCGCTTTGCCTGTTTTTCTCTAATCTTTTGCAGTAAACTGCTACGCTCTATTTCAAAATAGTCATTGAATGTCATAACCAGCATGCACGTTTTGTAAAATTCCGGCGTAGATATTCTCCAAAAAAGCGAGGCCCCGTTTCGAGGCCTTTTTCCTTGCTGTCAATTAAAAGTGTGTGTATATGTGATGTGTGTAACCTGAGCAACAAGGATTTCATATATTATAGTTTGCTTTTCTATTTTAAAAGGCGGATACACAGCGGACATTGTCATTCTGCACTCCCTCAATTATTGCTTCACTATTTTATAAGTACTTAATACCGCACCGGATGTATCAGTCACTGTAAGAATGTAGATACCCGGTACAAGATGATTCACTTCCAATTGCATATTGCTATCTGTAGCTTTTACATGAAGCTGTTGCTGTCCGGAAATATGATGCAGCACCAATGTTTCAGTACCATTCAGTCCATATACCATGATGTTGTGTGCAGCAGGATTAGGATAGACGGATATATTCTGAACAACATTGAACTCCACCAAACGAATCCTGCTGTACTCATATTGACCATCAAAATCGGTTTGTTTTAAGCGGTAATAATTACGCCCGCTGAACGGCTTGGTGTCCGTAAAGCTTTAATCCAGCCGTTCACTACTGTTGCCATTGGCTGACAAGCTGCTTACAAATGCTATTTCCTCCCAGATACTTCCGTCCGCACTGCGCTCTATGCTGTAGCCTTCATTGTTCAGCTCGCTGGCGGTAGCCCATTTCAGAATTACCACATTACCTGCTTTATAGGCATCAAAGCTAATCAGGGAGACAGGGAGCAGCGATGGATCATTGATACCGAAATCCAGCCCGGTCACGTCCTCTCCGGTGGTGGTAAATCTTGTGATAGTACCGCTGTGATTAGTAGTATTGGGAACGTTTAAGAAATTGGTGCCGGTGTGGTGCCAGCCGGTCGGCAAAGGCTCCGAGGCAGACAAGTAAGTGCCCGCAAGTAAGTGCCCGTTAGTCAATATTACAGAGTAGATGCCTACAGAAGACACATTAGGGAAAGAATAGCTGCCGTCAGAGGGGTTTGACCGTACCACCCTGCCCGCTTCATCCACTAGGTTGGCATATACGTTACCGGGATTGAAGCCCGGCTCATTTATACCGTTCCAGACCGCATTTTCGTCCTTATCGTGCCATACTTTGCCGCTGATGTTCAGGAGCCTTAATTTTATCGGGCAGCGTGCCCCGTCATTGCTGGAAGTCACGGGACCCGGGGTTACATAAAATTGCGAATTATCCACAGTAGTATTGGTGGGAAACTTCCAGATCTCTCCGGTACCATTCATACTGCCATAGAGGTTGCCTTCATGATCAAAGAACAGGGCACCGAATACATTGGTAGAATCCGTAAATGTGGCGGTGTACAAATCAGTCACCGTACCGTCAGCCGGGTCTATTTTCTGGACATAATGCGTGGGACCTGCTACTGTCGTTCCTTTTTTCGATATTGTATATATCATATCATCAAGGGGATTGACAGCTATATCCAGGGCAAATGGATTAATGTTACTGACAGGTATCGAAGGCAACCGGGTCATGGTATTCAGATCGATGCGCTCTATCGTCCGGGGGGAACTGTAAGAGCCGTACAGATAGTAGGTGCCATCTTTGCTGATGTCGCCGGCCCCATAGTTGCCCTTCAGCCCGGAGAATCTGTAAAAAGCTGTGCTGCCGTCGGCTCCTATGCGTACTATCTGGTCGGTACCTGCCCTGTAAGCGTAGAGGTAGTTGTCCATGATATTGTAGCCCAAAGCGTTGAACTGTACAAAATCACTGGAGTCTTCATTTATCAGGCGGCCTTCTGGTATAATGCGTCCCGTAAGCGGATCTACCTTATACAGGCCGGTACGCCCTTCCACAGAGAAAGCGTGGCTGCCTGCATCAAGCGACTGGGATATATAGGCATAGCCCGTACTGCAGTCAAAAGGCAGCTGCTCAGATGGTGCACAAGTTTCTGCCTTAGGCATATATGCACTATAGAGGAAAAGGCTGCCGGTATTTCCCGCTGAAGCTTCACCCCGTAAACGCAATTGCCCCCTGACAGAACCGGGGTTAGGAATGCGTACTTTTAAGGCAACCTGCCTATAACCAAGGCCATTTCCGGTAGCTATGGCACCATTAAAGCCTATAACAGCACCATCGGTGGCGGACGTCCACTGAATCTCCGCCACCTTATGGCTGGTTGCGTTAAAAGCTGCTCCGGCAGGCTTCCAAAATACACCCAGCTTCCCTGTATTGGTACCTGAAAAGGCATTAGTACTGGCTACAACGATAAGGGTCAGGGAATCGCCGTCTAACGCCGCATCCCGGGCGATGTCCTGATACAGATAAGCGGTTGTGGTCTCACCGGTGGCAAATGTTGACACTATCGCAGGCATTCCGGCTCTGCCGGTACCGCTTCTATACCATTTTCTGGTTTCGGAAGTTTGCAGCCAGCCGGGAATCGTTGCAGCAGTGGTAGTACTGCCGGATGCCGTGGCTTCAAGGCTGCCGTTATAAAAGGCATTGCCGTCAATACAGCCGGGTGTTTGTGCCTGTATCATGGCAGGACAGAAAAGCAGCAGCACTGCTGCCGCAAGTAGAAAGTATTTTATGCCTTTTGAATTTTTTAAGGGGTGGAAAAGAAGGAACGTATCCGCGTAAAGAGGTTTCATTTATATTGAATTTTAAATTTTATAATATTTAGTATGCTTATTTGTATTCTTATATAAGAGCATTATATCCTATGGTATATTTGTTTTGTTTTAATTGAAAATTATAATAATATTGATGTTTTAATTGATAACTTTAATAGATCACCAAAATTAACTGTCTGCCTTTTAATAACTTAGAGAGCAGACAAACGATAAAAAAAGATGCTATATTATTTTCTGTAGATAGCAAAAAAAAGCTATACAGAAGGTATCCTCAAAATCCTCACCGGAGGTCTTTTTTAATAGTAGTGACTTCGCCGTATTTCGGGGCCTCGGGTAGCTTTTCGACACTTCGGCTCAGCTTGTCGAAACACTCAGTGTTCATAGACTCAATGACCTCCCGGCTATCGCCTCGTTAACTTCCACAACTATCGTCGCCAGCATACCAATCCACGTCTTAGCTATTTCCCCGGCTACCGTGTATGATGACATATTTTCACCACAAGGGAAAATATAATATGCATTTATTTGCGACATTTTGTGATGTTAATAGCATATATTTGCTATATATTCTTGGTATGTATGTGTTGTAGTATTGGTGATTGAAATTAATTTGACCGATACATTTGGAAGTAAGTATAATAAAATAAATTATAGAATCCGCTTTACATTGTGTTGTGTATTCTGACTCGTAGATATTTTAATTAATATATTTTAAAGTTGTAAAATAAATAAAAATTGTGAAATTTAACTTTAGTACAGAGAGGGAGCTTGCCGTTGTCTATGATGACCATTCTTTGTTTGCAATTTCTTTCTCCTCTTTTTTACAGCGGAACGGCAATTACAAATCTGTCCGGTATTTTACCGATGAGTATGAGCTGAATCGATACCTGGTGGATTTCAGGAATTCTCCTATTCATTTGTTTATGGACTATTATTTGTCTGAAGGAACTTCCCTGGTGCTGATCAGCGATGCGAGGAATATCGTAAAGAATATAAAAATAATAGTGGTAACAGGCATTGCCAATCCCGTAGAAGCAGCAAACATATTATACTATAGTCCTGACGGGTTTATCAGCAAATCTTCCGATTTTGTAACCATATCCGACTGCATTGAGCAAATTTTACTGGGCAGGCAATATATCTGCAGCTATATTCAGAAGCTGTTGTCAGAAGCGGACAATACTGCAGATATCAGCTTCACAGCAAGAGAACTGGAGATGCTGCAATATTTCAACCAGGGGCTGTCTATCGTGGAAACCGCCGACAAAGTCCACCTCAGTAAGCATACGGTAGTGGCGCACCGGAGAAATATGATGAGTAAGACAGGCAGCAAATCCATTACAGAGCTGCTATCCATTGTCCGGAAACTAAAACTAATCGATCAATGAGCCTTTGCATACGCTTTATTCTTGTTGTAAGCTGCTTTACAATATTCAGTTTGAACGCCTACGGAAAACAATTTTCCGGCAAAGATGAAGCACTCAGGGAGCTCCGTGCTCTCAACCGCTTAAAGGCAGGCGGAGCTATCCATGACAGTATTTATGCCGGGAAAGTACTGAAATGGTTTGAGGCACAGTCAGCGCAGGGATTTTTCTATACGAGAAAAGAATTGGAAGAAGAACTTCAACTGTACAAAGAAGTATTGTCAAAAGGTAATATGCAGAACGAAGGGGATCTTATCAATTACTATTATTTTTTGTTTAGCAATGCAGTGATGGCCGGAAGGTATGGGGAGTGCTTCTATTATCTCGAAAAGGCAGAAGCGGAAATACGGAAAAAAAATGTTGGAAAGCCGGTTAATTCGATATTGTACAGGGCAGAGGTATATATACAATATAAAAACTACGAACAAGTAAAATTACTTTATGCTCAAAACAGGGACTATTTTCTGCAATTCCCTCACCTGATCGATAAAAATGAAATAGACTTCAATCTCGGAATAAACCTTGCACACGGAATTATTCATTTTGCGAGGACTTTTGGCCAGGTGGCAGATTCTGCCAATATAAATGAAGTAGTCCGGCTCTCTAATCAGCTCTGTACTGTTCTGAAGAAAAAATCAGCGCAGAAATGCCACATTTTTTTGCAGTTCAATTTAATGACTTGCAAGTACAGTTTGAAAGAGAATGCCTCTATTTGAACAACTATGAGTCCTCCCGGTATATATTGGAGCAGCAGGATTCCTTAATACGGGAAGCATCAAGAGCTAATCTATATCAGGCACAAATCATGCAGCATACATGGACTACCAATAAAGTGTCTTTTTTTAATAAAAGTAACCAGAGTGACAGTACGATATTCTATCTGGAAAAACTCTTTCAATTACTTGGTGCACATCCGGTAAATACTTTATGGGGCAAACGGATCTATGCGGAACTTTTATTCGAAAAAGGGAATAAGGAAAAAGCGTATGAAGTGCTGAAATCAATTTATGATGCTTCAGATAGCTTACATAATCGTATGCTCACAGAGCAGCAGGAAATGCAATATGCCTATATTCAGGCGGAGGAGAGCCAGGAAGCATTGCTGCAGGCCGAGAAAGAAAAATTCAACCGTACGTTGATAATTGCGATAGTAAGCCTTTTGAGCATTATTGCTATCAGTCTTATTTATTGGTTTCTTACGCGAAAAAACAAGATTGCCCGAAATCGTATTCAGGAGCTGAACAATACTGCGAATATTCAGGTAGCCCTGATGGAAGGAATGAAATACAAGGCCGTCAAAGAAGAACAGCAAAGACTGGGGAGGGATCTGCATGACGATATCAGCTCTTCGCTTGCAAGTGTAAAGCTAAGATTAGAGCAGCTCAAAGTGAATGAGGAACAGCATAGCGAAACCGAGCTGAACAATGTGCTGAATCAAATAGAAAAAATATACCAAAAAGTCAGAAACAAAAGCCACGAATGGTACAAAGCGTCTGATGATCTGGAAGAAAAGCTGTTTAGTGCCCAGATTGCTTCACTTGTAAACACTATTCTACCCGATACGAACTATACCGTCAATGTCGATATTGACAACGCTTCTTTAAAGCATACGAATACCGACATGCGCATTGAGCTGCTGCGTATTATACAGGAGGGCATTACCAATATCGTCAGGCATGCACAGGCAAAAACCATCAGCATTCTGCTTTTCGAAGACCGGAATCATATCGTCCTGTCTATCAAAGACGATGGCATCGGTTTTAATCCTAAAAATCTCAAAAAAGGATTAGGACTACAATCCATCACGGACAGAATCCAAAATCTCGGAGGTACTATTTCGTTCTTGCCTGTCCAGCCAAGCGGAACAGAGGTGCTGATTGAAGTGCCGTTTCGCTGATGCTATGTAGCAGCTACCTCGTTTAAGAAACGCTTGATTGCGAACTGACAGAAATGGGACACATTAAAGCAGATATGTTTCAGAAAACGAGCTTTTGCTTGTGGAGATAGCACCAGCATGATGCGATCAGTTGCCAATGCTGTTTCCGCCGGAAATATGGCAGGTGCAATGGTGAATAATGAGCTGACAGCTGAATACTTTTAAAATTCGGTGGTACTGTTTCTGGTCGCTTTGCCTGTTTTTCTCTAATCTTTTGCAGTAAACTGCTACGCTCTATTTCAAAATAGTCATTGAATGTTATAACCAGCATGCACGTTTTGTAAGATTCCGGCAGTGGATACTCCAAAAAAAGCGAGGCCCCGTTTCGAGGCCTCTTTCCTTGCTGTCAATTAAAAGTGTGTGTATGTGTTTGTGAGTAAACTGAGCAGCAAGGACTTTATATATTATAGCTTGCTTTTCTATTTTTAAAAGGCGGATACACAGCGGACATTGCCATTCTGTCCTCCCCAATTATTTTATAAGCTACTTAATATGGCACCGGATGTATCAGTGACTCTAAAACGTAATTAATTTTGTAGAAATTCATCATTTCAGGAAAGAGCCTCCGCAGGAGGCTCTCCTGATATATCTTTATTATTGCTGAATAATCAGTTTATCTGTTTGTATCCCTGTTTCTTTTACAAAGCTGATGAAATAGGTACCTGGTATGATATGACCTACATTCAGCGTATTACCTGACAGGTTGGAAGCATCCGTGCTGAATACCTGCCTGCCCAGAATATCCATGATAGCTATTGTAAGAATACCTTCAGTATGAGCTGCTGCCCACCTGATTTCTCCGCGGCTCGGATTAGGATACCAGAGGATTCTGACCGGAGCAGAAGACTTTATATATTCTACGCTTCTGACCGGGCTGTAATCATACTTGCCGTCAAAATCCACTTGCTTCAGTCTGTAGTAGCTCACGCCATATAACGGATGCTCATCTGTGAACCGATAGCTGTGAGGAACAGAAGTCGTTCCGTAGCCATATTCTCTGCCTATCTCTTCCCAGCTGATACCGTCAACGCTACGCTCTATGACGAAGTGGTCATTGTTCCGCTCGCTGGCAGTAGCCCAATCCAATAGGACAATGTCACCTATCAATGCAGCATCGAAATGTGTCAGCTCTACAGGCAGGATGATTGGCTCCTGCAGTACCATCACGTTCTTAGATACTTCACAACCTGTGGTCAGATCCGTAGCAGTGAGTGTATATACCTTAGGAGTACTTGTCACTGTAGCCACAGGATTCAGGACATATCTATTGGATAGAGACAGATCATTCGGAGTCCACAGATAACTGTAATCTCCTGCCGGAGTCATCTCAGGATTGAACTGTACATTGACAGGTATACCCGGTACCATCACCGTATCCGGCATATTAATTTGTGGCAATGCACTGCTGGTGACATTGACAGCTATCGTCTGCTGAGCTACGCAACCCTGTGCAGAAACGGCCGTCAGTGTATAGCTTATACCGGTAGTGCCTGCGCAGGCTACCGGGTTAGAGATGTTGGTAGCGGATAGTCCGGTAGCCGGAGTCCACGCATAGGTCACGCCCGGCTGTGCAGGAGCACCTATCTGTACACAGCTGTTTTGGCATACGGTAGGGCTACTCATAACAGGCAACGCTACGTTCACCACTGTGACTGTCACCACATCAGTACGCGTACAGCCGTCTTCCGTTCTTGATAAGGTAAAATTATATGTACCAATAGCTGAAGGTGTAAATACCGGCTCAGGACAATCGGTACAGCTCAGGCCTGCAGCAGGTGTCCATGCATAAGTGATACCTGCACCTGTAGTATTCAGTGAACTGCCTATTTGTGTATTTCCACCCAGACAAATTGTTTTATTGGCTCCTGCCTCCGGCTGGATACCCGTAGGTATCAGCTTCATGGTATCTCTGCCGATACAGCCATTTTCGTAGTATACTGTCAAATATACATCTACAGGAGTAGCAGGTTTAGGATTCGTAACAGTAGGATTAGCAGTCTGGTTACCGGACAATATATTCGTCGGGGTCAACGAAGTCCACTGGTAAGGTCCCCAGGATCTTAATCCTGTTGTAGGAACATAGGCACCTCCCAGTGTGAGCGGGCTAAGATCTGACGGACAATAGTTGATATCCGGTAAGGTAAAAGATGGATCAAACACTGACACCAGCACAGTATCTGTGACATCATCACAAGTTCCCGGGAAGCTGGCTGTTACGATATATTCAGTCGTAGTGCCTGGACTGGCTGCCGGTCGGGCGATATTCGGATCAGATAGTCCTGTAGCCGGAGACCAGCTGTAGGTCACGCCCGGCTCCGCTGCTGAACCTATTAGAGCAGAGCCTCCCGGACAGATATTCACATCCGGTGCTGCCACTAATGCAGCAGCTGATAATACTTCAATATGCATCGTATCTGTATCCACACATCCGGTCAGACTGTCCCGTACTTCCAGGACAAAGGTCAGGTTGGCGGCTGCCAGCACCTCCGGCCGGGCAAAGGAACTGTCAGTCCCGTTCTGCCACTGCGCATCAGGATACCAGCTGTAGCTGTATCCCGGCTGTGCAGCCCGTCCGCCTATCTGTACGATACCGTCTAAGCAAACCTGTAAATCAGGCCCCGCCTCCGCTGTTACATTACGGACATGGACGGTCACAGTATCAGTTTTGAAGCATCCGGTAGCAGACTCTGTCACCTTTACGTGATATGCCGTAGTATTACCAGGACTCGCCACCGGGTCAGACACTCCATCATTGCTCAGCCCGGTAGCCGGACTCCATTCATACACATATCCCGGTACAGTGATATCGCCGATTTGTACAGAACTGCCGCTGCAGATATATTTATCTTCAGCATTGAATACCGGTGCGCTCCATGCAGGGTGATTGACCCGGATAGTATCATAGCAGGTGACAGATGCATCCCAGAAGCTCGTTACTGTCAGCGTATAAGTCCGCTCTGCATTATCTGTTGTGAATACTTCTCTGGTATTATAAGCTGACAGGCCTACGGTCGGTGTCCATGAATATATCATGCTGTCACCAAGCCCGATAGTAGTAGCCGGAAACAGACGGATATAAGAAGCACCCGCTCCCGGACAACCGATATCGGAGTCAGCGTCCAGCACGACCAGGCATCCGCAATCCGGCACGACCACTTCGTCTGTGCAGTCCACGCCTTTGTAGCTGGTAGTCAGCCTATATACTGTAGGCTGTCCCGGGAGCGATGCACTGACCGTAGTAGTTGGTGTATTGGCAGCTCCCGTAATCGTTCCGCTGCCGGATACGACCTCCCAGTGGAAAGTTTCGCCTATCCTCGGGTCGTCATTGGTAGTACGGCCTATCATTCTCGGCCCGCAACCGTCATTGCCGGCATGGGCACTGATGACCTCTACCTGCACGGTATCCCTGAACACGCAGTTGCCCGAGCTGGCCGTCAGTGTATATACCCTTGGGTTTTCAACAAGTGGAAGGGCCGGCTCATGGTAGTATTGTGTGGAGGGCTGGTTATTAGGAGACAGAAAATTAGATGGTGACCATGTATAAGTATAAGTAGCCTCTACCTTGATTTCGCTGAGAGCTACCCTCTGATTAGCGCTTCTGAAAATTCTGATATATCGTGCTACAGGGAAATTTACATTGGTAAAAGAAGTCAATGCGGATACCGAAGTTCCGGAAATATTGGAATAAGATGTCCAGCTTGTACCATTTGTACTGTACTGGATGACAGCTCCGTTCAGCTCTGCCACATTGCTCAATGCTGCCAGCTCTACTCTGGAAATTGCTATCTCTGATCCCAAATCAAACTGTACCCATTGTTGAGTAGCCTGATCTGTTCTGGCCCCGGTTCCGAAATTATTGTCTGTCAGGTTAGCCACCGTGCCTGCTGTAGCTGTAGTGGATTGGGTGACACTTTTGACAGATACAGGGAATACTGCTCTCGGCGTGCCGAGTGGTATGTTTCCTGACTGATAGCAAGCCACGGCATCCGGTCCGGCAAAGCCCGGCGCAGGTGCAGGCACGACAAAAACATTGACGGTATCAGACACTGCACAAGTACCTGTAGCTTTTGGGACTGTCACTGTATAGATATAATTGGTCTCAGCAGCAGGCAGTGCCATGGGCGAAAAACAGGTAGTACAGCTCAGACCTGCCGCCGGCGACCAGCTGTAGGTCACGCCCGGAAGTCCCGGTATGGCTTTGGACTGTATGCGCACTGAATCCGTACCACATGTGCTCAGATCCGGCCCGGCATCCGCACGATATACGAATACCTGGCTCTGGCCTATGGCCGTACAGCCATTGTCATCGGTCACAAATACCGCATATACAGCACTGTTGGCCGGAGATACTTCGGGATTGGCAAGGGTAGAGATGACTGTAGTGGTATCGCTGCCAAGATACCATCTGTAGGTGTATGGAGCAGCTCCGCCCGATGCTGTAGGTGCTCCGCCGATAGTCACAGGGGAGAGGGGGCAGGTATTCTGCGCAACTCCGCCGGATACGATCGGAGCTATAGATGTAGAAACCTCTATGGCAGCAACACTGCTGACAGAGATAGTATCTGCAGTACCGCAATATTCTATATAGGATACTCTTCTGAAATATTTAGTGGAAGCTAATGGCAGGGGCGTATAATCCTTCAGTATGCCACCGCCGATATTCGTCCAGGGACCGGCAGGTGCATCGGCTGACTGCCATTGATAATTTGCCTTGATTTCTTCCTGCTCGTAAGGCACATTTGACCTGTATATCAGTGGCAGGCTGTCTGATGGTATCAGTATATCTGTGCCGTGTATGGTTCTGACTGAGCCAAAGGCACAAGCTTCCTGCAAAGACGGAGTCAAAACATCATCTTCATCTGTAAATTGCTCTTCGTCTGCCACTCTGTACTGAGTCCAGGCCGTTGGAATGGTAGTTGCGACTCCTGAGGAAGCAGGAGTTTTCGGGTAAGATAATCCACCGGTGGTAAATCCAATAAGATTTGCAGTGCGGTTACCTGCATGAAGGGTAAACAATGAATTAGCACCGGTCCATCCACCTACATAAGTACCATAAGTCTGCTGCAGCTGGCTTGTACTATATCTTAAATAGGCCAGCCTGCCGGTAGTAAAAGGTTGTGAAGCACTGGCATCCGTCACCGGAAAGGCATCCTGGGTTCCACTAAAGTAAGGTAAAATGTGGATTTCTCTACAATCATAAGCTATTGCCCTTATTTGTAATCCTGCTCCGGTTAGGTAGCTACCTTGTATATATTTGGCTACCACCGGCATTCCTGTATTCATATTGATTTTGCGCAGATAAACAGCAGTAAAGCCGCCTGCCGGAATACCCGAACCATCTGTAGTAGGGAGCCCTGCCGCCTGCACACTGGCGATATACAGATGACCGGCGTCATCCTGTACTACCCTGAAACCGGATGACTGCTCGTACAGCCGGGACAGCACTATCGCTCCCGTATTAGCATTGAGCACAGTATAATAAATATTAGAGGCGGTCTCAGGTACGCTGACCGTATTGACGGGGTATCCCAATCCGGTCTTATTACCCACTATATATGCTCTCCCATCCCGTACATAGAAGTTCTGACGGGTCACACTGATAGTTCCCGCAGGTGTTGTCGGGGCGAAAGTTGCTGAGGCCAGTGATGCTCCGGTATTTTTGTCTAAAACATCATAACGGGCAAGCAGATAGCTAAGGGGGCGATATCCTGTCAGCGCATATACCTTGTTGCCGGAAACAACCATATGCGGCAGGTCACTATATACATTATCAGAAAAATATGAAGCAGTCAGGACTTCTCCGGTATTAGTGCTCACACGCAAATACAAAGCGTTGAGAGATTCAGTTCCTGAAAAGGGAAGTCCTCCGGGTGTCACAGGGATATCATTCAGGCTCTTCATTACTATTGCATAAGCCTCTCCGCCTGACACGCGTAAGCTTGAATATGAGACACCTTGAAACCCCAGATAGGTCGCCATAGTGATATTTCCTGTGTGCTTGTTGAGCCGGGTCAAAACTATATTAGATGCCCATGCCCAGTCTTCTTCGTTTTCACCCTCAGGAATAATACGGGCACTTCCATTGGTCACCGGATAGTCTGCAGAAGTAGAACCGGCTAAAAAATAAACATCATCTCCCTCTACTATTAAAGTAGGGACATCCTGTATTGTCTGCATATTTTCATCCCCACTTCCTCCTATATATGCCGCTGTCAGCAGCTCATGGGTCTCAGCGTCATAGCGCTGATAATACAGATCTCCATTTCCTTTGTAGGCGGAACCATTGGTCACCGGAGCACCCGGATCATTTATTCTGGATACAATATGCAGCTCGCCATCTTTAACGGCATAAGCCAACGAATTTCCTACCCCTTCCATCAACCGGGAGTGGGAGATATAGGACGGCGCAACAGCATATAGCCCGTGGCACATGAATAAAAAGAGGGACACGAAGAGTCCTTTTAGTAAAGCTTTTACCATAATTTACACACTTTATTTAATTACTTAATTATATATTATTCGCTAATATTATTTTCATAGCTGAATTCAGCTAAATATCTTTATTGGAATTAAAGTGCAAGTTTAACTATTTGATTTTTAATAAATTGTTAAATGGATGCGCTTTGCAAAAAGTTGCTATAGAATTTAAAAATGATAGAAGAAAGTGCCATGCGGAGGTATTCCCTCACCTTATCTGAAGGTGTATTTTTTGTTGAATCTCTAAAGTTTGCTGATATCCTGCGCCTTCGGGGAGTACCTCAAATTACCGGGTATTAGTTTTGTTACACTTTTTTGCTATAATTAAAGTGTATAATACGTTTTTTAGTTATTTTATTTCGTATTTGTATAGTTTTTTGCTATCAATTTTTAACAAGTTTGCGCCGTAGTATTGTTCGTGTTGTAGTTATCAGAAATAAGTATAACAATTACTGAATCTGTCTTTTAATTGTGTTGTGTGTCTTAATATAATTTATATATTTTAATATTTTTCAATGAGTAAAATTAAGGGGTTTACCTATAGTACCGGTAGGGTGATTGCCGTTGTCTATGACGCCCATTCTTTATTTGCAATTTCTTTTTCCTCTTTTTTACAGCGGAACTATAATTACAAATCAGTCCGGTACTTTACAGATGAGCATGAGTTGAACCGGTACCTGATGGAATTCAGACATTATCCCATTCATTTGTTTACGGGTTATTACTTACCTGAAGGTACTTCTCTGGTACTGATCAGTGAAGTAAGGGACATCGTAAAGAATATAAAAATAATAGTGGTAACAGGTGTTACCAATCCGGTAGAAGCGGCAAATATAATACACTACAGTCCGGATGGGTTCATCAGTAAGTCTTCCGATTTTCTGGCCATTTCCGACTGTATCGAATATATTTTATCAGATAGACAGTACATCTGCAGGCATATTCAGAAGCTATTGGCAGAAGCCGGCGCGGCAACAGAAATCAGCTTTACAGCAAGAGAACTGGAGATGCTGCATTATTTCAATCAGGGTTTGTCTATTGGTGAAACTGCTGACAAAGTTCTTGTCAGTAAGCATACGGTAGTGGCGCACCGGAGAAATATGATGAGCAAGACAGGCAGCAAATCTATTACAGAGCTGCTGTCCATCGCCCGGAAACTGAAGCTGATCGACTCATGATGGATTGGCATTAACGTCGAGTGGCTTCGAGAACCTCAGCCACCGGCGAGTCAGTTCGAAAACCTCTGTGACCACTCAGCCATCGGCGAGTCAGTTCGAGTGCCTCTGTGACCACCTCAGTGATTGTTGAGATCTCGGTATGCCATGGACAATTGCGGTAGCGTATGCTGTTGCTGATAGATAAGCGCCTCTTTCTTTTTTCTACTCCATCCCTGAATTTGTTTTTCTCTTTCAAAAGCTTCTTTTATAGAAGGATATTCTTCCAGATATACTATGCAAACCGGGGGATGCTTTCTGGTATGGTTAGCTCCCTGACCACTTACGTGCTGTATATACCTTTTGTTAATATCAATTGTACTGCCTGTGTAATAGCTGTTGTCCTCGCATAAAAGGATGTAGACAAATCCCATGTTTTTATTTATTAAGATGCAACATTGAGCTCTTTTTCATAAAAAGTTGGGGATTTTAACATTTTGGTGGCTTCGAGGGCGTCAGCCACCATCGAGTGCATTTCGACGTTGCTCAATGACCTCCTCACTGACCGTGTATACGATGCATGAGGGGCGAGTGTGCGAGCCGACTCGAAGGCATCTGACTGAAATCTAAACTGTAGAGCTATAGATAAAAAACAAAACAGGGTAGCTTTCACTACCCTGTACTTAGACTCGCAGAATTTTGAGTGCATAGTGTGTAATAGCGAGCAAAGCTTTTAATATAACACTGCGTTCATTACATCAAATTTCGACTTAGAAATTGATACGGTATGGTTTGTACGCGAAAAAAATTGGTATATATGCGACTTCTATAAGAATATCGAATTCCTGAACTCGGATGGTGTCAAACCGGTTTTTGATTTGAAAAACTTTGTAAAATGACTGATTTCTTTAAAGCCTAAAGAATATGCTATGTCGCTTATTTTTACATTTTTATTGATCAGATTTCTTTTGATCTCTAAAATCATCCTGTCCGCTAACCATTCACTGGGAGTTTGTTCTTCTTCAGCAAAAGCTTTTTGTAGAGTACGGACACTTATATTCATTCTCTTTGCATATTCACTAATATTATAACCTTTATTGATGTCTCTGTTGGCTATTGATTTAAATTTTGCTACCAGGCTTTTTTGAGGATTCAGGATGGTAGCATCAGTATCCGGAGAATAGTTTCTATCTGCAAGCAGCAGCATGTTGAAGAGATAATTATTGAGTATAATAGATTTTTCTCTGTTGTCCTCCTTCTTCAGCTCATGGGCAATAAGTTCAAATAGCTTCTGAATTTCATCGAAGCTGTCCCCAAGGTCAAAATAAGTAAGCCTCAGCGGATCGTTGAATAATCTGGACAGTCCGAAGAATTGTTCCTGAGTATCATTTGTGACAAAAAAATCCTGAGTGAATATTAAAATACAGGCTTTGTATTCCGGATGATGGAACTGATTGATCTGATTGGGGGTAAGAAAAAGAATATATCTTTCCTTTACCTCAAAGGTATTGAAATCTACAGTGTGCCGGCCTCCACCCCGGGCAAAAATCTGGATCACATAGAATGAGATTTTATGAGGCTCAAACAACTGAGTAGGCCTCAACTTTAATAAGTCATGAAGGTATTGGGCATTTATCTCCAGCCTGCTGTTTTTAGCGTGTAAAAAAAGTTCCTTTCTATGACTCTCCATATAGATTGCGAAAATTATGTAACATTAACACCTGAAGATAAATTATGATTTTTTATACATAAGCGAATATCCCGGGGATGTATTTCTTAATATAATACGAAGAAATATAAAAAATGGCCACCTTTCGGGTGACCATTTCTCAGAATAAGTAATCAATCAGATTACCGTATAATAATCTTATCTGTTTGCAGGATATTATTTCCAATAAATCTGATCAGATAAGTGCCTTTGGCTATTGATCCAAAAGAAATTTGCCGGGTGTTTTCTGAGTTCAAAGACACAGAAACAATTTGTCTGCCTGATATATCGGTCAATATTACCTCTCTGATACCTTCTGTTGACTGTACAGTAATAGTTCCGTTGCCAGGATTAGGATACCAGATAACTTTAGCCGGTTCAGGGACTGCTTTGTATTCTATTTTCCTGATAGGACTAAATTCGAACTGACCATCAAAATCTACTTGCTTCAATCTGTAGTAAGTAATACTGTTGAGAGCATTCCGGTCTTCAAATATATAGTCGTGTCTGAGCGCGGAAGTTCCGTTTCCGGTCACTTTCCCAACTGTTGTCCACTCTTTGGAATCGGTGCTTCTTTGTATTTCGAAGTAATGATTATTGAATTCAGAAGCTGTAGCCCACTGAAGTGTAACCTGGCTGTAGCCGGATTTTGCTGTAAAGAGTAACAATTTTACCGGAAGTGCAGCTTCGGTCAGGATCGTGTAGCTTACCGCCGGGCTGGCTACTCCTGCAGCATCTATGATAGAGTAGGTAAATCCAATCGGATCTTCTATGCCGGAACCTTCTAATGCATAAATGACTAATCTGGCTGGATCATAATCCGGTATTGTATCTCCCGGTACCAATAGTCTGGGTCCTGTCTCTCCCCCAAAGTCATACACAACTTGAGTAGACGGGTATAGTGAAGCTAATACAAAACGGCTTCCTGTATTACAGCTCTCCGCTAACGGGCAGTCTTCTTCATCCTTACCTGTAAGAGAGCCATTATTAGTATAACCTGTCAATTGAGGGCTGCTGGTAGGTATAGTAAAGTATTTTAATGTGGATGTATTCAAATCAGGATATCCTGAAGGCGGAGTTTCTGAGAATGCAGCATTTGCCACAAAGTATGATTTTGCATCTGCAACAGGAGGCCTTTCTATTCCGAAGTTTTGGTTATCTACATTTGTCGTACCCACTGATACTGACAGTACTCCGTCAGGATTTCCGTCACCGGGTCCGGAGTTATTGGTACCGTTTTCTCCCGTAGTGATCCAGCCCGCAGGTGGTGTGTTATTAATAGGAGTAGTACCGGTATTTGTGCCTACCGGATATTGTATGGTGGACAGCTCTATCGTATAGTTTTGATTGGATGCGGCGTCAAGTGTATAAGTTCCGTTGGATTGTACATGCGCTGAATCCACTACAATTCCGTTGCTGTTGACCAAGTAAACATACATTGGAACAGGTAAGCTGCTGAAATTTTCCCCGGTATTGATAATTGTATTACCATTCGCATCATTGAAAACAGTGCCTGTGATGGTCAGATAACAGGCGGGGTCTAATACAGCTGCATTCTGACTAGTTCCTACGCCCTGACCTGCCGGTCCTGCTACTAATGGTATGCCGTTCGCATCCACACAGCTGACATGTGCGCACAGATTCTGATTGCCTGCTGATGAGCCTGTGCCTACCCATACTGTTCCTTCTGAATTTTCCAGATCATTATAGCCAAAAGTTCCGCCTCCTTCTATCGCATCCGGGCAGCCGTCATTATCGCTATCTAAGTCTAAACGATTCGGTACACCGTCCATATCATGGTCACATTCCGGTAACAGGCGGACAAAGTATGTCGCCCACTCATCCCGGTTGTTAGCCGTAGATGCAAACTGGAAATACTTAGGCTCCGGGTCGGTAAGTGCTATTGACAAAACACCTATGCGCGGGTTCATTACAGTCGGATTTATTGTACTCATACGGAGTGTGGTATCGCTTGTCAGCCACCAGCTGTAAGTACCGTCACTACCGGGGTACCATCGACTATCAGCAGGGTCAACCCCTGTCTGCCCCATGAGATAGTGCTTAGGTGTTCCGTTCAGAAGTGTAATGGTACGGGTATCATAGCTGAAATATTCCTGTCCGTGTTCTAATGCTAAATATGAGCCTATTGTTCCTGATATCGTCCATTGAGACGGTCCTGTGGAATCGTTGACATAAAACTCGTTGGCTGTAGGGTGGGTATTGGCATTCGATACGGTCACGATGATAGCACCGGAACCTACAGGATAGCCGAAGTAATGGCTCAGATCACCGGTAATATTTAGTCCTGTTCTCTGTGCTATCGAATAGCCGAACATGTGAGGCCTGATGAAAGTAAATTCATCATTAAAATAGGCTGTCACCAAGTTTCCGAAATTATTCAGCGGACATTCGTCTATGTCTGTGATGCCGTCATTGTCATCATCATGGTCATAGCGGTCAACATAGGAATCTCCATCTGAGTCCAGCAATGGAAACGGGATGACATAGGTGGCATTATTTGATTTCGTACCGGCATTGTCTGCTACATAGTAGGTAAACATATCCTGCTCCTGTGTCAGGGCGGATGGATTGGGCTGGTAAGCCAGTGTCGCAAACTGTACCGGGGTTAATGATGCTACCTGTGACAGTGTAGTAACAGGTACTCCTGCCAGATATAATGTGCCGTACTTAGGCAATACATTGATGGTATAATTTACTATCACTCCTCCGCTGTTGTCACTGCCGGAGAGTATGGCTGCTCCTCCCTGTGTAAAGGCGGAGGATATATTGACCGATAAAGCAACCGGAACCAGGGATGTATTGTCCAGCAGCACATTCATTTTGTTGTCTGCAAAAGGTCTTTCCTGCAAGCCGAATAATACTCCGGTGATATTACTATCCGTTACTGAGAATGTTTCTGTTCTGCCGTTTGTTGAGGCATCGGGTGCTCCGCTCACCAGCAGGGACTCTCCGGTACGGGTCCAGCCAGTTTCCAATATCGGATGCGGTACAGGATTACCTACATTGAGAGCTTCATTGGGCGTGATCACCATGACATAATAATTGCCCGGAGGTACACCGGTAAAGGTAAACGAGCCGTTCACGTAGCTGACATTTACAGCGTCGACGATCGTATTTGTAGCAGCATTGATGAGAACGGATCTAAGACTTTCGTATGGTAGTGAAAATGGAACAGCGCTGTTGTTTATATTGCCGGCATCGGGGTCGTTGTAGACATGCCCGGAGATAGTGTATACTCGCCGGATACCGAAATTCTGGCTGCCGACAGCGGATGTGCTAACAATTACTTCCAGTATGCCGTTGGGCGTATTGTCGTTGCTTGGTAAGATGTTGTTATTGCCGTTCTCACCTGTTCTTGCCCAGCCCGCAGGAAGATTCTTATTGATAGGTGTCGTTACCGTATTCGTTCCTATCGGATATTGCACCGATGATAATTGTATTGTATATGTCTGATTAGGTGGAGCGTCCAGCGTATAAGTACCATCCGGCTGTGCCCATGCCGAATCTATGATGATTCCGCTGGTATCCACTAAGTAAGTGCGAAATTGTACCGGCAGGCTGCTGAAATTTTCTCCGGAATTGATAATGGTATTGCCATTTAAATCATTGAATACTGTACCGGAGACAGGGTATGTCTGGGCGAAAAGACTACCGGCAAATAAGAAACACAAAATAATAAGTAAAAATTTTCTCATATCACACAAAATAAAAAAATTAAAAATATATTTATTTACACATTCAAGCAGATGCCTGCAACAACAATGCAAAGATATACTAACTTTTTAGCAGATTATTTGCATTGATTAATAGTTAATTATATAGTAATAATTACAGACCACTATTGTTTATACAACTTTTAAGAATCTGTGCCACTTTAAATTCAAATGGAGCTTTTAAAAGGAGACCTGAAATGTTCTTTGTCATCTGCATTATAGTTTTTGGTATTTGTACCATGTTATAGTTTTTATTATTAATAATTTTTATGACTATTATATAATGTTTATGCATGTTGATGCAGGTCAAAAGTTCCTTTGACTAAGTACGTTTACCCAGCTATTACATTAACTGAATATTAATACGACTAATTTACTTCTGATTACTCAACAACACGATTCGAATATATCTCATTATTTTTAGTGATAATTTTCTGTTGTATAGACAAGAATCGAATAATAGCATAAAAATGCTATTATTCGATGTTATTTAGTTGTTTATTGCTATGTAATTGATGAAAAAAAATTCTTGCGAGATTAAAGTTTATAATATGAATGTTGGCAAATTGTGAGGTAAATGTAATGTAAATATTAATTATGTTCTGTTTCAATTGAACTCATATAAATCAATAAAAAATAAGAGGATTACCCTAAAAAAGGGGTGTTTTATTATTTATAAAATATTGTTCCTGATATTTTGTATCCGGATTTTATATCAGAATTTATACGGCATTGTAATTTTAAAATAGACCAATATTTTAAAATTTTACAATCGTTAATGCCGATGTTACAGTCAAATAGAGCAATGAGACAAAGTTGAAATTGGTCTATATTGAATGTCCTATCGGTATGATAATTTCCTGCTGCTTGTACTCTTTTTAGAAGGCAGCATTACTGCAAATGTTTCCACGGCATTCACATTTAAAAGAATATTGTTTGCCACTAATGCACGAATTGAAATTTTCCGCATAATATTGGCGATTTAACTATAAATATTCAAACTCAGATCTGTCATACCGTGAGGATGCTGAAAGATTTAGCCATTTATTTAGTGAATTCGTGGCTATCCATGGCGTTTGCATCTAAAAAATTTATTGTTTGCCACTAATACACGAATTGACTTTTTAGCAAGAAGCCTGTTCAAGAAAAAACAGAAAAATTATCTATTTATTAGTGAATTCGTGGCTATCTCTTTTGTCGAACATTCCCCAAAAAGTTAAATGCGAATGCCCTGAAATGTTTCTGCTGAATTATTGCTGGTTAAGTAAGATTCTTTCGTCTTGCATAAGCAAGCAATTCAGTAATAGATTTACAATTTGCTTTTTCCATCATATTTCTTCTGTGGGCTATTATAGTGTGTTTGCTTAAAAATGTACTTTCAGCAGTTTCCGCTATGGACAGACCTTGCGCAAAATATTGGAGAATATCTATTTCTCTGGCTGTAAAGGCTACTTTTTCATCTTCCTGATACTGGTTCAAGGTACCGGTGATCACCGGACATGCATAAAACTGTCCGTTTTCTACGTTCTTGACACACTCAAGCACAATATCTATTCCTGAAGATTTGCTGATAAATCCGTTGGGCTGATAGGTAAGAACATTTTGAACGATAGTGGGATTCTTCACACTACTGCAGAAAATGACCCTGGAGGACTTATTGATTCTTTTGATTTCGTTGAGCAGCATCAGGGAATTCTTCTCATATATATAATAGTCCAGAAAAATGTAAACAGGAATCTTATGGTTATTGATAATAAAGTCTATCAGCTTTTCTTCATGATAAAATGTCTGTACAGACTGAAATAATTTCAATCTCTCAATGATTGCCGAAAATGAATCTGCAAACAGAAGATGGTCATCAAAGATAATCGCTATGGAATCTCTGGTGCGTATATGTTTGTTCTGTAGGCTCATAACAATTCTGCTTTGTTTACAATTTGACGTGACCCTCAGTTTCAGTCAGGACATTTTTTAAACCGTAATATTCTTCAAATTGAATGTGGTTTTCAAACTTTAACAAGTCAAATTTATAACAATATATTGCTAATGTCGACAGTTTGATAGCAATATCATATGTACCTGAGTCATTGTGGCATGTAAGAAAAAGGTTGTTGAGCTATTTTTGCCTTTCAGTAATAAGGGAAATAGTAAACAATAACAGCAAGTGGAATCTGATAATAACAATTTTAAAAGTTGTTGGCGGGAATGGAAATTATCAGCTCTGTTCCATTTTGATTCGAAATAATATTAAGCTTTCCTTTTATTTTATGAATTCTTTCCAGCATAGATTTAAGCCCGATAGATTTATTGGAGGAGTATTTTTGTTCAAATCCTTTTCCATCATCTTTAATGCTTAGGATCAGGTTATCCTTTTCTTCATACATCATCATGGAAATTTTCCTTGCACTTGCATGCTTGATAATATTTGTAATGGCTTCCTGAATAATTCGCAGTAATTCTATTCGCTTATCCGGTTGGATGTGCTCCAGCGAATGCTCTTCTAATTTTACATCTTTATCATAGTGATGGTCGGGGAATGCGCACTCAATTATTTCCCGGATGTGATTTTTAAATGATACATCGGAACGATTCTGCCAGTTTAAATCTTTGCTTTTGATTTGCAGAAGGGTATTGTCTAATTGAGGAATAATTTGTTGCAGCTTTTGTTTGAGCTCAGGATTTTTCATTCTTTTATCCGTTGCTTCAAGCCGGTCTTTGATGCTTATCAATGAAGAATACAGGCTGTCTTCCAATTCTTTTCCAAGCTTTTGGTGTTCTGTTTTCATTGCCTGATCTTTTATTTCTTCTATTGTTGCTATTCCTGTATTTACGGTTTTATTGAGATTCTGAATTCTTTTCCGGATGTCCAGATTTCGCCTGCGCATGATGATAATCATCACCGTTATAAGTATAATTGCTATAGATGATATTATAAAAATGATGATAAGCCTGTTTCTTTTAGAAATTTCTTCATTTTGAATAGCGAGCATATTGAACCTGGCATCCATGTTCGCATATTGAAGGCTGTTCATTTCCTCTGCCAATGAGTTATAAAACAGTTTCTTATCCTTTATTGCATCGTAAAGGAAACTATATGCGAGCCTGTATTTTTTTAAATTTTCATAGAGATATGCCTTATTTGATTTTATAAGGAATTGCTGCTCTATACCCAGATCGGGTAACTTTTCATACTGGCTGATATAGTATGCAGCTTTTTGGTTTTCTCCGCTGGTCAGATATAAATCAATTCTTGCTTCATGAATTGTATTAATGATAAAAGGTATGAACAATTGAAGAGTTTGAGGATTACTGTCAATGATCGTTTGTATATTATCAAGTGCTTTTTCGGCCTTCTGGAAATTTTTCAGCGAAACAGCCTGATCAAAACTTACTAAATTGAGATAGATATCCATATTCAGAAAGCAATATGTATCATATTGAGCTATAGTTGCAGCAACTCTTTGGGTACGTTCCATAAGAGATATGAGCTGCTCCATTTTTTTATGATAAGACAATTCTGCATAAGCAATGGAAATAGTAGCACATAGATGAAAAAATCTGACTAGCTCTTCATTTGATATTTTATTTTCAGAGACCAGCTCCGGGAAGGAGTATATAAATTGTGACTCACTATGAAAAGCCTCAATGGCCTTCTCTTCGCTTTTGTTAACAATGAAGAAGTAGCATTTTTCGTGTAACTCTATAAGAGATTTGGTTCCGCTGTTTTTTTCGATTTCTTTTGCAAGCTTTTCAGCGAAAAAAATGGCTTCGCCTCCTTTTTGAGAGAATTGCGCGTTGTTAATAAAAAATAAAAAATATTTTTCCCGCTCTTCTTTATATTCAGGTTTTTCCCATGCTGTCTTTTCATAGGATTGTAATAATTTTTTTAGTTCTGCAGTCTTCAGAGTGTGGCCTTCTCCTAATAAATCATATATAAGTGTATCAGCTTTCAGAAGGTATATTTTATCGGATATTTCTCCTTTTTTATGTTCTGATTCCAATTGCTCAAACTTTTGCTGATAAGTCCGGGGGATTTCTGCTTTTAGAACCGGGAGGCAAAAAAATATTAAGCAGAAGATATGTATAGAAATCATAAGCTGCTTTAATATTGTCTTTTTTGCCTGCATGAAAATATATAATTATGTGAGAATAATATAGTATGAAAATTTCGCCTGCGATCTGTTCTCATTACTGTTTTCAATAGCTGAAAGGTATTGATACAATAATTTCCGTACCATTCCTATCTGAGAGTAGCTGTAAAGTACCTGATAGCTTATCTACTCTGTTTTTAATGGAATGTAATCCAAGGCTGTTTTTTGAGTGAATAATACTTGTGTCAAATCCTTTTCCATCATCCCTGATACTTAATATAAGGCTGTCCTGCTCCTGGTATATCAGCATAGAAATTGTTTTGGCATTTGCATGCTTCATAATATTTACAATGGATTCCTGCACTATCCTTAGTAATTCTATTCGTGTCTCAAGATTGGTATTGGATAGCGCGCCATCGTCTATTTCTATATTTTTATTATAATGATTATTGGGTAAAGCGCTGTCAATGAGATTTTTGATGCGCTTTTCAAATGATTCTTCCAGAGATTTATCTGTATTCTGATACCAGTTGTGGCTTTTACTCCTTACTTTCAGATATGCTTCATTGAGAAGGGTATTGATACGCTGAAGCTCTTTCTGGTTTTCGATATCTTCTGTGTGCGACCCGGCCAGCTCTATCTGGTGCTTGATGCTTGCTATAGATGCGGACAAGCCATCATGGAGCTCTTTTCCAAGTCGTTGTTGTTCCTCGATCATTGCCTGTAACTTTACTTCTTCCATTGCTGAGATCTGTATGTTAATCACATTATTGAGCTTTTGGATGCGGTTTTTTGCCTTTAGCTCTTTCCGGCGCATCATAATGATGATAGCTGTAATGGCTATAAACGCAATGCCTGATATTATAAATATGATAATCAAACGGTTGCGTTTATCTTTTTCTACTTTTTCCAATGCAAGCCTGTTGAATTCAGACTCGGTATGAGCATAAAGGAGCTCATCCATTTCATTTGCAAGAGTGGAGTACACTTTGTCCTTGTTGGTCAGAGCGTTGGAAAGCAGCTCATAAGCTTCTTTGTATTTCTCTTGTCCTGCGTATAAATCTGATTTGAAATGTTCTACAAGGTAGCTCTGGTCAATCAGCTGCTCCGGCGCACTTTCATATTCCTGAATATAATATTCTGCTTTGGGATAATCTTCTATGGTCAGGTAGACATCAATCAGGGATTCTAAAATATTTACTTTGACAAACTCATAGAAGTCTCCCAGGGCCTTTTTGTTTTCATTGGAAATTTTCATTATTTCCAGAGCTTCTTTTTCTGAGCGTTTGAAATCTTTGAGAAAATACGCCTGATCTTTGTAAAGCATTTTAATCAATATTTCAGAAGAAGCCACATCGTAAGGACTTGCATTTTTCTTGCGGAGTATGCTTGCCCGGATTTTTTCTGAAATATCTATTCCTCTCTGAACTTTCAATGTGTCTTTCAGCTTTATGTGGGCAGCTATGATCAGTGCATTGAGTCCCAGCAAATCGTTTACCGCCCCGGCAGTAATGCTGTCTTTCAGATAAAGATCCGGATAACGTTGTATAAGCTGTATGTCCGTTTCATATACATCTACAGCTTTCGTGTAATTCTCATTGACAATATGGAAATAACACCTTTCGTAAGTTTCAAGAATAGAAGGAGCTTTTCCTGCTTTACGTATTTCAGCATCCATCTTTTCAGCAAAGAATACCGCCTCACCTCCACGACCTGCAAGATTGGCATTCCGTTTCAGGATTTTGTAATACAAAACTTTCTTTTCTGAATTCTTTTTTCCTTGCCATGCGAGGTGATGGAAGAGAGACAAATGCTGTAGCAGCTCGTCTGTTTTTAAAATAATTCCTTGCGAAACAAAGCCATAGGTGAGCGAGTCGATCTTCTTCATATAGACCGAGTCGCTAAAAATCTTTTCATTGTATTGATCTTCCAATTGATCGAATTGTGCTCTGACAAGACCGGGTGTATTGGAAAAACCTGTGCTATGAACTGTGCAATTTAAAAAAAGCAACAGCCATGCTCTTAAAATATACTGGTAAATATTGCTGTGTATCACTCGTTTATATTTAGCAGACTTCAATTATTGCCAAAGAAAATACTTTAGCATTTTGTGGTTTATGTAAATATAGGGAAAGCCTATATCAGTTCTGTTTTTCGCGCAAATGCTAAGAGTTCAGTAATAGATTTACAGTTAGATTTTGTCATCATTTTTCTTCTGTGAGCAACAATAGTGTGTTTACTCAGAAAAGTGAGCTCAGCCGTCTTGGAAATCGAGTACCCCTGAGCAAAAAACTGTAAGATCTGAATTTCCCGGTCAGTAAAATTTACTGCATCCAGCTTTTCGTTTTCTTTGATAATGGCTTTAATATGCGGGCAAATGTATTTCTGGTTTTTCTGTACGGTAGTAATACATTCCAGAATAATATCCGTTCCACTCATCTTACTTACAAAACCATTTATATTATGGTTGAGAATATTGTTAATCAACATCGGATTAACGACTCCACTGAGAAAAATAATTTTATTTTGCTTGTTAAGCCTCTTTAAATCATTGACAAGATACAATGAGTTCTCATTGTTCAGATGATAATCCAGAAAGAACAAATAAGGAGTCTGGTGGTTCTCCACTGTAAAATCAATCATTTCTTCGGCATTAGTAAAAGTGTGTATAAATTGGAATATTCTCATTCTTTCCAGTAAGATGGAAAATGTTTCGGCGAAAATCAGGTGATCATCAAGAATTACTACACTAACCGCATTTTTTGTAATCATAATTTTTATAGTCTAATCTTTTAAAAGGACATTGAATTTCTAACCTCATGCATGACAGAAGGGTAGTTGTTATTTTATAAATAATTTTTAATAAGCACTATATTCTTAATAAGAGCTAAATGCTCTTCTATCAATCACACTACAAAAATCAGTAATTATCTTTAATTAATAGTATAAAAACTAATAGCATAAAAATGTCATTTTTCGATATATAAGTAGCAATATTATATAGAAACGATAGGTAATGGTTTTTTGGGAATAACAATTCTATTACTTTTAGACGTGCAAAATCAATTCAGATAATATAATTGAATATAAGTAAAGTGTTGATATCAAGTAAGAATTAAGGTATAATATAGATGATAAAATAAGATTTTAAAAAAAATATCCGGATGTAATATACCACACACACAAATACACACACTCATGTATTACATCCAGAGAAGAGGAGTTATCGGACTTGATTAACTCCTTTTTTTATCTGTAAGATCTTAAAGTGATATCAATAAGTATAGTTATTTGAACTGACATATAAGCTTTCAAAATACAAGTGTCGAAAATGAATTGACATAGTCGTAAAATGTGATACTATTATTATTGGTAGCCCGGTAACTATACTTCAGTTGACTCAGCACAAGTATAAGCTTCCCGATATGAAACAGTGGGATCCTGGGCAAGACCGAAGCATTTAACATGCTTTTTCTAAGAAAGCATAAATTAAGTAAGAGCTGAAAACATCTCAATAGTAATATGTTCAGCCCCTTTCAGGATGACGTATTGTTTATTTTCATTATAACTCTACTGTATAGTATTATATCAAAAGACAGTAAAGCCATTATGTTGTTATAAGATTATATGTACGTGTTGTTGCTGCAATTGATGTGCTGTTTGTCGGATAATATATGTAGCTGTATAGCAAGAATATGCTATTCGCTCTATATGGGTAGCATTATATAGGGATTGTATATGGCATTTTTATATAGGTGTCTTATTGCAATATACCTTTGACTTGTTGTGAGGCAAACAGGTGTTTTTTGATTTATTCTTTGTGTTGAATTAGCCCGGTATAGGAGACACTCAGCTTATTCTGGCTCAGGCCAAAAGAAGCGATGTCTTTATTCTACAGGTATCATTTGTAAGCCCGCAATTGATCTGAAAACTATTGATTATGGATATAAATATACACTGGGATTTTAAAGAAAGGATAATTAAACTGTTGCATTTGTTGCGCTTTGTGCCTTACTGTTACAATACTGGCACAGATCTCAGTTATCCGGCAAATTCAAGTAGATAATATTATAAAATTTAATTGAATCATAAAATTATATAAATGAAAATTAAAGCTACAGACTTATTTACTATTAAGATTTCCAGGACATATTTTATTTTTTTATTGGGTATCTTATTATCCTTTCAGACCACATTGGCAGTGGCCCAGCAATTGGAACTATTTGCTGCACAGAACAATGCAAGTCCTAATAATCTGACGACGAATGGGCCAAAAACAATTAATGGCCCTGCTATTTTCAGAAGTAATACCGCCAGAAATACATCTTCGGGTGTCTATACTCCTCAGGTTACTTTAACCTTGTCATTTTCTGACCAGCAGTATACATCCTCAACGTACCCGGGGATGACATTTGGTGCTCAGACACAAACCAGTCCGGAAAGTAACAGCACACTGGCGGGAATGCAGGCATTTAACCTGATGAATGCTACAGGTTCAGGTTCTCCCGTTGATTCGTATTTTACTTCGGGCTCAGGATCGGCTGCAGGAACCAATTTTGATGTGGATTACAACTATGGATTTCACATGTTTGTAGATACCTATTATCAAAGAGGTAAAAATCGCTCCGGAAGATATTATTACGGCAAGATAACATTTACATTTAGCCGTCCGGTTGTTAATCCGGTATTGCATTTTACAGGAATGGGTGGTGCTTATGGTACTGCACCGGATTTTATGGGTTTTTATACAGAATTTGAATTGGACAACAGCAATTTGTCACTTACAAGGCTATCGGGTAATCCAAGATTTAATGTAACATCTGATAATAAAATTTTAAACTCTGCAACTGCCAAACATAATGATTTTAATCATTATACAGTTACATCGGGCAATGCCAGCGCCGGTAGTGTGCGGGTAAACAGCGGAGGAGTGCCGGTAACCAGCATCACTTTTAGTGTTTATATAAGAGGTGACGGAGGAGAAGCTTCGGTGGACTGGTCCAGCGCCAACAGACGCGCGGGTGATGGCTCGATGATATCTGCTTCATTAGATATGAATAATGTTACGATTTCAGGCAATGTATATAATGATACAAACGGGCTCACTGACAATACCGTGAATGGAGCACCGTTTACAGGAACGGTTTATGCTACATTAGTCAATGCATCTTCTGGCTTGGTCGTGGGTAATCAACTGGTCAATCCTGTGACAGGCGGCTTTACTTTTACAGATGCTCACGGTGTTACGCCTTCTACAAATTTTATTGTTGTATTGAACCAGAGTTCCGTTGTCCCGGGTACATTTGCCGGTACTGCTCCTGTAGCCGGCCTGCCTCCCGGATGGATCAGTACCGGAGAATTTTTGGGAACAGGAAGTGGTCATGACGGTATTCCGGCTAATAGCAGGATAAATGTTGCCGTAGGTACAGCTTCTGTTACAAATGTAAGATTAGGCATTCAGCGCCCTCCTGTGGCTGACAACAAATCATACTTTGTACCCAGCCCGGTATTCAGTGAAACTGCTCCAATGAGATATCCTGACCCGGGTACCATAGAGTCGGGTATGAGATACTTTGTGATAGCTACGGACAACTCTGCGTTGACTGGATACCTGAATAACGGACTGCTCACAGGCCGGGATGCAGAAGATTGTCCTGATGAGGAAGAGTGTAACGAAGGCAGCACTTTTGTACTGAGTTCTCTATATGAGTCCACAATATTGTTCTATGACTTTGGAGGAGAAGCAAGCGTCAGACAGCTGGTTCCGGGAGATACTATACCGGACTATAATCCCTCTAAGCTCGTTATTTATGCCCGTGAAGGTTCGGGAATAGAATATCCCATAGGATTTACATATTCAATTGTTGATGCTGCAGGATTTTCCAGCCCTCCTGCAAGCTATACGATTCTGACAGAAAGCGCATTGCCGGTAGAATTGTTGTATTTCAATGCTGCTGTCAGAGCTTGCAACATCTATTTAGAATGGGCGACTGCATCGGAGCTGAACAATGACTACTTTACCTTGTACAGAAGTACAGATTTCCATAGCTGGGAGGAGCTGACCAGAATTACAGGTAACGGCACTTCCAGTGTTCGTCATCAGTATTCGTTTACAGATTCTTATGAATATACGGGACTGGTGTATTATCGTATCGGGCAGACTGATTTTGATGGGGTAGAAGAATTGCTTCCAACCGTCTCCGTGAATTTGAATTGTACAAATAGTTTTGTGAAGGTTTATCCAAATCCTGCAAATAACATCATAAATGTAGTTGTGAATGGCAGACATAATAATGCATCAGAATACATAGTTCTGACAGATGTACTGGGAAGAGTTGTTTCGTCTGTTCAAAGAACAGATGTTATTACACAATTGGATATTTCCGGCCTGGCTGCAGGGAATTATTATATCAGGATTATAAAAGAAGGTGTTGTTACTGAAGCTGAAAAAGTGATGGTTGTCAGATAAAGGTTGCATGGTTGTTTATGTCTCTTTCTCACATTTTTATGAGGCTGCTTTAGGGTAGTCTCTTTTTATTTCAGATACATTGTATTAGTATCAGAAAATCTCTAACTTGATAATAATGTCATTCCATCAGCAAACAGAGGAATTCAGAAACAGTTACCGCAGGGAACATATTTCAGCTTCCTACAGCGGGAAACTGCACTTTTTATTTACTACTACGATGTGTCTGTCTGTGATTGCTGTGAGCATTTTTATGCTGGATGATGTTGACTGGAAAGAATGGCTGGTCGTTCCGTTTACATTCTTTTATGCCAACTGGGTAGAATACGTGGGACATAAAGGTCCGATGCATCACAAAAGGAAATGGCTGGGAAAAGTATTTAAACGACATACGCTGGAACATCACAGATTTTTCACGGATAAAAAAATGGATTGTGAAAGTCCAAAAGATTTTAAGATGATTTTGTTTCCACCGGTGCTGCTGATTTTTTTCTTTTTCGGATTTGCAGTCCCTGCCACTTTGCTGATGTACTGGCTTTGGTCAGCTAATGCTGCCTGGTTGTTGCTGGGAACACTGATAGCTTATTATCTCAATTATGAGTGGCTACACCTGAGCTATCACTTACCTGACCATCACTGGATTGCACAGTTGCCGCTCATCAGAAAGCTCAGAAATTATCATTATCAGCATCACAATCCTGACTTGATGCAGAAATATAACTTCAATATCAGCTATCCGGTATTTGACTGGATTTTCAAGACATTAAAGAGATAGAATAATCACGTTACTCAGTAAAAAACTGATGAAAGAAAAAGATCTAAAATTAGATAAAGGAAGATTTGTACATATACTACACCGAATTCGGATATTTCAGCTAAATCAAAGTTTAATTTTTAATAAATAGCTTAGTTCCTGTTCTTTCGTCTGTAGTTATCTGTATAAAATATGTTCCGGCATCCAGGTTCTTAATATCTATAGAAGATTGATAATTATTCCATACACGAATGATTCGACCATTGATGTCAATCAATTTTATTTGATCAATATTGTCTGAGTAGTTAATATTTATTCTGTCTTTTACAGGATTGGGATATAATGAAAAGCCTAAGTTATTACTTGCTTTACTGTCAATATTAGTAACAGTAGCATCAGTATATTTCCAAAGTTCGATTCCACGATCGTCGTAGACTGCGGAGAAGTATAAAGCATTATTGTATACAAAAAATTCACCGACACTACCCAGTGGATCATCGTCGGCAGGAGTGTAGTTAGCCGGCATCAATCTTTGAGTACCTTCAGGAGTACCGTCTGTTACCCATAGATGTTGATTAGAATAATCCTCATTGGCAGCAAAGTATAGTTTTCCTGAATATTCAGCAAAAGAATATGCCTCATAGTGTGAACCATACTCCGGATGAATATCTTTCAGCAAGGTAGTTGTTTCAGTCATACCATCTGTCACCCAGATTTCTTCCCCGTGAATACCATCATCTGCTGCGTAGTATAATTTTCCGGAAAATGCAATTAGTTCAACGGGAACAGATGTTTCGTTAAGCCGTATATCCTTAACTAAATGTGTTCCCTCAGATGTACCATCCGTTACCCAGATTTCTGTGCCATGTATGCCGTCATCAGCTGTAAAGAATATTTTTTCAGAAAGCAATGTCAGGTAAATCGGGTTAGATGAGCCATTAGGATGGATGTCTTTAATCATATGTGTGCCGGCTTCAGTACCGTCAGTTGCCCACAATTCATAACCATGAATATTATCAGATGCAGTAAAGTAAAGCTTGTTTTTATATACCAGCATAGGATAATTTAAGAAATATGGCTTTATATTAATTGCCAGAGATGTGCCTGCCGCAGTACCATCAGTTACCCATAAAGCATCTCCATGCACTGCATCTGTAGCTTTAAAGTAGACTTTTCCATTATATACCGTAAAGTTGCTTGGATTAGAAGATCCGTTTTCGTGAATATCTTTTAATATGTGTGTGCCTTCCGGGGTACCATCACTCACCCAAAGTTCATTTCCATGTGCTCCATCATTAGCTGAAAAATAGAGCTTCCCATTCCAGCTTTTTATATATCTAGGTTCTGATGAACGGGTCGGATGGATATCTTTTAGTAAATGAGTTCCCTTTGTAGTACCATCTGTTACCCAAAGTTCGGCATTGTGTTCGGTGTCATTGTTTGTAAAAATTAGTTTATCATTTACTATATGAAAAATCGGGGCTGATGATCCCCTAAGATTAACTGCTAGAAATTTTTGGGTGCCTTCTGAAGTACCGTCTGTGTAATAGAGAAAGTCTCCGCTTCCATCATTAGCTGTGAAGAACAATTTACCTTTATAGACGATTGCTTGCAATGAGTATGAATAAGAAAATGCATTGCCATTTGGATTTATATCTTTCACCATCTCAAAGGATTGTGCTTCTAAAGCAACAAAGATTAATGTTAAAAGAAATGTTATGATCAATTGTTTCATTTGCAAGGTGTTTTATATAAACTTTTGGCGGATGATTTTCTGTAATGCTGTTGAATAAAATATTTTCTAAGCTTTATTTCTGTTATCATCCTAATCAAAAGCAATATAGTTTCTCAGAAAATTCAAATTTATTAAAAACAAGTATATAAAGTTTGGTAATAATAAATTAATTAATGAAGATCTCCCTCTTAGTGTATAGATGATACTGTTTTTTTAATAATACAGAAATATAACTTCAATATCAGCTATCCGGTATTTGCCTAGATTTTCAAGATATCAAAGAAATAATATCTACTTATATATATTGAAAAAGATAAAGTTTTTGATGTGATAAAAATTATAATCAATATAATTACAGCAGATAAGGCTATTTCCTTGATTTTTGTTAAAAATCTTAATGGCGGCTATCTATAGTTGAAATCTTTTTATATATTTAATGTGTGAGTGATTCCAGAGTGGGCGGCATTATGAGCCATGTTTCTCTGATTTGATTTATTTCTATTATTTTTTGACTATATATAATGGTAGTTGTAGCGCTTTTTTGCATACACACAACACACACACACAACAACAGCTTACGAGCTTACATCTGCCAGAAGGAGATCTTTTAAGGTCTCCTTTTTTGTTGTAGAACGTACATTTAATTTCTGGTAAATACCATTATTTAAGAGCCTATGAAATGAAAAGTAATAGCTTTTCAGACTATTGACATTGGAACTGTTTTTTGTGATTAATCTTATTTATCGCCTCACCTTTTTCTGATGAATACCTGATTACCGGCTTTTTGATGCCGGAATATGTGGGAATTTTAGCTGTATAGGTGATGAAAATCCTTGGTATTGAGTATTTCAGGTATAAAAAATGTGAAAAATAATCTTTTGTATTCTGTCTTTTGTCTTCGGCCTGAGATTCTGATCAGCTTTTCGTATTTTTGCACATTCTTATTTTGAGGAGACTCAAATCGGAGGTTTTTTATTATGGCAAACACAGGCAAAAAATTCAGAGAGTCAAAGTCACTGACTCCTTCACAGATAGAAACTGAAGTACTCGGTTTATGGGAAAAACATAAAACCTTTGACAAAAGTATTGATATTCGTGAGGGACAGGAAAACTTTGTGTTCTACGAAGGACCACCTTCTGCCAATGGTATGCCGGGTATCCATCACGTGATGGCGCGTACGATCAAGGATCTGGTATGCCGTTATAAAAGCTTGCAGGGATATCGTGTAGAGCGCAAGGGCGGATGGGATACACATGGATTGCCGATAGAGCTTCAGGTCGAGAAAAAGCTGGGCATCACTAAAAAAGATATCGGAACGAAAATATCTGTCGCAGACTACAATAAAGAATGCCGTGCCGAGGTGATGAAGTTCAAAAATGTCTGGGATGACCTGACTCAGAAAATGGGTTATTGGGTAGATCTGGACAACCCGTATGTGACTTTTGAAAACTATTACATAGAGAGTATCTGGGCACTTTTGAAAAAGCTGTACGATAAAGATTATCTCTACAAAGGATTGAAAATCCAGCCTTTTTCACCAGCTGCAGGTACAGGATTGAGCTCTCATGAGCTGAATATGCCGGGATGCTATCGTGATGTGAAAGATGTGTCAGCAGTGGCTCAATTCAAATTGTCGGAGTATAATGATGTATTTGAAAGAAATATATTGCACCTTGTTGATAATGCAGATATTTATATGCTGGCATGGACAACTACCCCTTGGACATTACCTTCCAATACCGCTTTGGCAGTAGGTGCGAAAGTTGAATATGTAGTAGTAGCTACTTTTAATCCATATACACACTTGCCGGTCAATGTCATTCTGGCAAAAGATCTTTTAGGTAAATACTTCAAAGCGGAGAATGAAAATGCTCCTGCTGATACGTATAAAAACGATGGTAAAAATCTTCCTTATCAGATTCTAGCTTCTGTAAAAGGAGCCGATTTGGTAGGCTTGAGATATGAGCAATTGTTACCTTATGCACAACCTGAAGAAGGTGATGCTTTCAAAGTGATTGCCGGAGATTTCGTGACCATAGAAGATGGTACGGGTATCGTACATATCGCACCTAGTTTTGGTGCGGATGACATGAAAGTTGCCAATGAAAACGGCATCGGAGCTTTGACTTTGGTGGACAGACAAGGGAAATTTGTAGATGCGGTAACTGATTTTGCAGGTGAGCCTGTAAAAGAAGCGTATCTCAATGATGAAGAAAAAGAAGCAGCCCGCCTGAAACAAGGACGTGACAGATATCTCTCTGTGGATGAACGCATCGTCATCAAGCTGAAAACTGAAAACAAGTGCTTCAAATCTGAAAAATACGAACACTCCTATCCGCATTGCTGGAGAACAGACAAGCCTGTCTTATACTATCCATTGGATTCATGGTTTATCCGTGTGACGGCTGCCAAAGAAAGAATGGTGGAGCTGAATAAAACCATCAACTGGAAACCTAAATCTACAGGAGATGGTCGTTTTGGTCAGTGGCTGGAAAATCTGGTGGACTGGAATCTTTCCCGTACGAGATACTGGGGAACACCGTTGCCTATCTGGCGTACAGAAGATGGCGAAGAGGAAATCTGTATCGGTTCTATTGAAGAGCTAAAATCCGAAATTGCTAAAGCTCAGGCTGCAGGCGTGATGGGAGAAATAGACCTTTCAGATGAAAGTTTAGATTTGCACAAACCTTTTGTAGATGAAGTGATATTGGTAACGGCTTCCGGCAAAGCGATGAAGCGTGAAGCGGATCTGATAGACGTATGGTTTGATTCAGGAGCGATGCCTTATGCTCAGTGGCATTATCCGTTTGAAAACGAAGATATTTTTAAAAAATCTTTCCCTGCAGATTTTATTGCAGAGGGAGTAGATCAGACCCGTGGCTGGTTCTACACATTGCATGCTATCGCCGTGATGCTGTATGATTCAGTGGCATTCAAAAATGTAATGTCCAACGGTCTTGTATTAGACAAAAACGGTAATAAGATGTCCAAGCGTCTGGGCAATGGTATTGATCCTTTTACCACAATCGGTAAGTATGGTGCCGATGCAACAAGATGGTACATGATATCCAATTCTCAGCCCTGGGACAATCTGAAATTTGACATGGATGGGCTGGAAGAAGTTCAGAGAAAGCTCTTTAGTACACTCTATAATACCTATGCTTTCTTTGCATTGTATGCCAATATCGATGGTTTTGATCCGGATACTCCTGAAATCCCGGTAGCTCAGAGACCGGAAATAGACAGATGGATTCTCTCCTGCCTTTATACTTTGATAAAAGAGGTAGAAGATGCCATGAATGATTATGAGCCGACCAAAGCAACCCGTGCAATACAGGAATTTGTCAATGATCAGTTAAGCAACTGGTATGTACGTCTGAGCAGAAGAAGATTCTGGAAGACAGATGACCCTCAGGATAAAATTGCAGCATATCAGACATTGCATACGGCTTTGAAAACTATTGCCCAGCTGATGTCGCCGGTTACACCATTCTACAGTGACTGGTTGTACAGAACACTATTGCAGGCGGATGAAAATGATGCGGTCTCAGTACATCTGACGAACTTCCCTCAGGTCAAAAATTCTCTGATAGATGCAGATTTGGAAAAAAGAATGACAATTGCTCAGCAATTATCTTCTTTAGTATTATCGCTGAGAAAAAAAGAAAATATCAAGGTTCGTCAACCTTTAGCTAAAATATTAGTTCCTATTGTTGACAGTAAGCAGGAAGAAATGGTTTCGGCAGTTCAGAATCTGATACTTTCGGAGGTCAATGTAAAAGCTCTGGAATTTGTAAGAGATACAACAGGCATTGTTTCCAAGAAGGTGAAACCTAATTTTAAGCTTTTAGGTAAGAAATTAGGAGGTAAAATGAAGGAAGTAGCTGCTATTATTTCTGAAATGAATGCAGACCAAATCAGAGATTTAGAAATAAATCAATCTTATGAGGTAAAAATTTCAGATCAAAATTATACATTGCTGCTCGAAGAAGTTGAAATCTTGACGGAAGACATTGCAGGATGGTTAGTTGCCAGTGAAAAAGGATGGACTGTAGCTTTGGATATTACTTTGACAGAGGAATTGAAAAACGAAGGTTATGCCCGTGAGCTGGTCAACAAGATCCAGAATCAACGTAAAGACAACGACTACAAAGTAACCGATAAAATATTGATTAAAATTGTTGAACATCCTGTAGTTGAATCTGCGATTCAGTCTTACAAAGAATATATCTGCAATGAAACATTAGCGACAGGTATAGAGTTTGTAGGTAATGCAGAGAACTCTAAAGCATACGAGTTGAACGACCAGGAAATATTTATGGAGATCCAAAAAAACTAATAAAATGAGCGAGCAGGAAATAGTACGATATAGTGATGCTGATTTAGCCGAGTTCAAAGAGTTAATCTTGAAAAAAATTGCAAAGTCACAGGAAGAGCTGGCTTTTTATCAGGAGCAGATCAAGTCTGCCGGAGAAGGAGAGAATAACTTCAATAATTTGGAAGATGGTTCCATTACTCTGGAAAGAGAAAATATGAATCAGGTGGCTTCCCGGTTGAACAAGCATATGCAGCACCTTGAGAATGCACTGGTAAGAATTGAAAACAAAACATACGGCATTTGCAGAGAAACAGGTAAACTCATTCCTAAAGAAAGATTGAGAGCTGTGCCACATGCTACATTAAGTATGGAAGCAAAAGTGAAGCAGAAGTAATATCAGTGAAAAATCAGGGATTATATGTAACCTTCATGATCATCGGCATTTTGGTTGTTGATCAGGTAATCAAGTTTTGGATAAAGCTGACGTATGTTTATGGTGACGGCTTTGATATTTTCGGACTTCCATGGGCAAAGATACAATTTGTAGAAAATGAAGGTATGGCTTTTGGCTGGCTCATTGGCGGTGAGATGGGTAAGTTGTTGCTGACCAGTTTCAGGTTGATAGCAGTACCGGTAGGGATTTATTACATTTCTTACCTTATCAAAAGGAAATACCATCCGGGACTTGTTTTTTCAGTAGGATTGATTGTTGCAGGAGCATTGGGTAATCTGATTGACAGTATTTTCTATGGAGTGATTTTCAGTAGCAGCCATGGACAGGTAGCTATGCTATTCCCGCCGGAAGGTGGATATGGAACATTGTTGCATGGAAGAGTAGTGGATATGTTTTATTTTCCAATGATTGAGACGACCTGGCCTAAATGGATTCCAGGGATAGGGGGAACAGAGTTGTCTTTCTTCCAGTATATTTTCAATGTAGCAGATTCTGCTATTTCAATAGGAGTCGTAAGCATATTAATCTTTCAAAACAGATTTTTAAAATCCCCTCCAAAATCATCAGAATATTCAGAAGCTTATGCCAGCTAGCGTTGCCGTAGTACAGGATGTAATTATTAAAAAAGGCGGTTGTGAGTTACAACCGTCTTTTTCATTTACCTGGGAGTTTGGTCAGCAATGGTGTGTTACCGGGCCTACTGGTAGCGGAAAAACTACTTTTCTCAAAATCCTTTCAGGACTCTCTTTTGCTATTGGCGGGAAAATAACTTTCCCGGTTTTAGAAGAGATTAAGAAGACTTCAGAAAAGCAGGTGTTTATTTCTGATATGATTGCTTTTGTTCCTCAGGAGATAAAAATTCCTGCAGGATATATCGAAGATTTATACTATCAGAGAAGATTTCAGGCAGCTGAGCAGGATGATATCCCCAATACAAAAGAAGTGCTGCTCAGGGCAGCTAATGAAGATGAAGCACGGGTGTCCGAGGCGGCAGAATTAATGGCACTTACTCCGTTGCTGGAACAACCATTTGTGCAGTTGTCCAATGGTCAGACACGAAGGCTGATGATAGCTATTGCCCTGGTGAAACAACCTGAGATATTGATATTGGATAATCCTTATACAGGTCTGGATCAGGAGACAAGAGTCGCTCTGAATGAGCAGATAAAAGTTTTGATAGAACATGGTATCCATATTTTTATTGCAGCACATGAGCATGAATTACCTGCAATTGATTTTGTCACCAATATCATCAGATTGCAACCTGTCATGAAGCTGGAATCTCTGAATACTGCATTATTGCCTGAGGAGTACCGGATAGTGAATTTTTCAGAAACAGATTCTGTCATCAGAATGGAAAATATCCATGTGAGATACGGAGAAAAAGTTGTTCTGAAAATCCCTCACTGGGAAGTAAAATCATCTGAAAGGTGGATTATTCAGGGTAAAAATGGTTCCGGCAAATCCACCCTGCTATCGGTTGTCATGGCAGACCACCCTCAGGCGTATGCTAATGAAATATACCTGTTTGGTAAAAAAAGAGGAACCGGAGAAAGTATCTGGGAAATCAAAAAACGAATAGGATTTTTCTCTCCGGAACTATTGCGGTATTTTGAGCACAGGCTGACAGGAGAGGAAGTCATAGCTTCCGGATGGAGTGATTATGTAGGTCAGGTTCCGGCACTGACTCCCGAACGAAAGCAGCAGGTACAGAAACTGGCAGATTGGTTAGGTATAACATCGCTGTTACAGATTCGGATGGGAGATTTATCTCTGGGTCAGCAAAAGATGATATTGATTGCCCGCGCCATGTTCAGGAATCCGGAGGTGCTCATACTGGATGAGCCGCTTCAGGGAATGGATGTACAGTGGAGAGAACATTTTAAGAAAAAAATTGATGAATTTGCTCAAAATCGTACTGTTCTGTACGTCACACACGATTCGGAAGAAATTCCGGGAGGAGAGTGGCAGGTGTTGGGCTTGGGATAATGATTTTTTGAAGGAATGAGAAATACGGTTTTTGATCATGAACAGGTGCTTATCGTTTCTGATTTTTTTGAATTGGTGAATACTCAATTTGAAGGGGAAAAGAATGCCATTTGCTGGCACAGAAATCTGGAGGGTGATTTCGAAGAAATTGTGTCAAAACTTTCATTGAAAGAAAATATTACGGAGATACTCCCTGAAGATCTTTTAGTGCTACAGCTCTCCGAAAAGGGTATGATTGCCAGGGAAATTATTTTAAATGATCTACAATTTCTCACAGAATTCGGAGCACAGCCATCTTTGAACTTATTGAAGTATTATGACAGGGATAATACATTCGATTTTATTTCTACTGATGTTTATTCATACCATATAGATCGTTCTCCTGTTGGAACTGATACCTTTTTATGTACTTATTTTGGTGCTGCAAGTGATATTATTTCCAATGAACAGGTTATTCAAAAGATTTTAATACCCGAAATCCGTGAAAAGCTTTTTCAAATGTATGATGATCAGGAAGAGGATTTTGAAAGTTTTTTAAAGGACAATTTTTTCGATTTGCATTATGAAGCATTCCCGGATGCTCAACCCGCCAATCTCGAAAATGGGCATCTTTGGCGACTGGCGGTGGATCATCCCGAACAGCAAGTATTGCCATGTGTGCATAGAGCACCTGTAGAAAATGATGGAGAATATCGTCTTTTGCTGATATGCTAGTGTTATGTTCATGATAAAATGGCGGTATATATTGAAACACAACTTGTCCGCCGTAGGAGGATAGCAACATAGAAGTCATAGAATTTTGTAATCCAATTAAAAACAGGGTACTCGTCATCCGCCGTACTTCGATATGGTTACTGAGTTTATCGAAGTACAGTAACTACAGTTCGACTTCGTGGTTGTTGATCCTGTCGAAACACTCACTGACCGCAGCGGACAAGTGGCGAGCAGGCATAGATAGTCGCTTTGCTCCTTGCACATAGGTTTACATCGTTCAAAACTATGGATGAAACGTAGTTTCATTCTCTATGGAATCTTCTCTGTTTAAATAAGCTATGTGGCTATGTGGTGACATAATATACTTTACTTAACACTAGTTCATGAATTGAAAAAACCTGAAATTTTCTCCATCCGGCGATAAAGCAAACCAAAACCTGTTGCCCCATTCCACCTTTTCTGTTTAAATTATAGCTATGCTGAGATTTACTTCAAAAGGTATTTATTGCATTCCCGGACAATTTTATATCGATCCGTGGCGACCCGTAGAAAAGGCGCTTATCACTCATGGCCATGCAGACCATGCACGTTGGGGTATGCAGCATTATCTCTGTCATCATTTCTCAGTTCCGGTGCTGCAATCACGTTTAGGAAAAGATATTTCTGTGCAGGGTATTGCTTACAATGAACCCATACATATACACAATGTAAAAGTCAGCTTTCATCCTGCCGGTCACATTATAGGGTCAGCACAGATACGTATGGAGCATAAAGGAAAAGTGGTGGTAGTTTCCGGTGATTATAAAGTACAGGAAGATGGACTTTCGACTCCGTTTGAACCTGTTCGTTGCCATGAATTTGTAACTGAAAGCACGTTTGGATTACCTATATATAACTGGTCTCCGGTGGATACTCAATACCGGCAATTACAGGATTGGGTATTACAAAATCAGATACAGGGTAAAACCTCCGTTTTTGTAGGATATAGCCTGGGAAAAGCACAACGTATTATGAAGGCTGTAGAAGGAATTGCGCCCATTTATGTACATTATATTATTAACCAGCTTAACCAGGCCTATGAAAGTGCAGGAGTACAGCTGCCTGCATATCAGGTGATGGATTTGAGGGAAGACCTTAGGCCTTTGGATCAGAAAATTATCATCGTTCCACCGTCACTGATAGAAAATCCGGCACTTAAGAGAATACCGGGGATGGTCTATGCCATTTGTTCCGGGTGGATGCAGGTGCGCGGCGCCCGGCGGTGGAGAAGCGCCGATGCAGGTTTTGCAGTCAGCGATCATGCCGATTGGAATGGATTGTTATCGGCGATTAAAGCGACAGAAGCGGAAAAAGTATATGTTACTCATGGTCAGACAGATGTTTTTTCCCAATATCTCAATGAAATAGGAATTCAGGCCCAGGTCATTCAGACAGAATTTGGCGCAGAAGAAGAAATAGAAAACAATACTCCGGAAAATCAACATATATGAAGGAGTTTGCCACATTGATCCATGCACTTGAAAGCACTAATAAGATCCTGCCCAAGCTGGATGCAATCGGACATTTTCTGGAGACTGCCTCAGATGAAGATAAGCTGTGGCTGCTGGCACTTTTTACAGGAAAGAAACCGAAGAGAGCTGTAGGCACTACTGCGATGAAAATGTGGGCTTTGGAAATAACCGGGTTGCCGGAGTGGCTATTTGTAGAATGTTACGCAGCAGTAGGGGATTTGGGAGAGACATTTGCGCTAATCTTACCTCCTCCGGTAAAAACGGTGGAAAGACCTTTATCTGAATGGATGCAGCTAATTATCCTGCTCAAAGATGCCAGTGAGGAAGAGAAGAAAGCTTTTGTCATTGATGCATGGAAAAGTTTAGACGTTACAGAAAGATTTATTTTTAATAAGCTGTTAGGAGGGAGTTTTCGCATAGGTATAGCATCTAAAACTTTTATCAACGCTTTGGCTAAACATTATCAGATGGATGCCAGTGAAATTGCCCATAGCATTATGGGAAAATGGGAAATACCGACAGTGACTTTTGATGAGCTGATAAAAGGCCGGTATATTAATGTCAACAATTCCAAGCCATTTCCGTTCTGTCTGGCATACCCTTTAGGAAGTACACCCGAAGAGTTGGGAGAGATATCCCGCTGGCAGATAGAATATAAATGGGATGGTATCCGTGGGCAAATTATTCGAAGAAACGGAGAAGTTTTTATATGGTCGAGAGGGGAAGAACTGGTTACCGGTCAGTTTCCCGAATTAATAGATGCCATAGAGAAAATGAACGATGATTTTGTCATGGACGGGGAAATTTTAGCCTGTAAGAATGGTGATGTACTCAATTTTACAGAATTACAGAAAAGACTGAACCGAAAAACGATTTCCAAAAAACTGATGGAAGAGACCCCAGTTGTTTTCTTTGCTTACGATCTGTTGGAAATGGAGCAGCAGGATATTCGACTACACCCTGTTTCAGAAAGAAGAAGAAGACTGGAAGCTCTTTTGGAAACGGAATCGCCGGCGGCAATATTTTTGTCTCCTGTTATTTCTGCTGACAATTGGGAAGAAGTTGCACAAATCAGAACTCTTGCCCGAAATGTTAATAGTGAGGGATTGATGTTAAAAGAGAAAGCCTCTGTCTATCACACCGGGAGGAAAAAAGGAGATTGGTGGAAATGGAAGATTGATCCATTGACCATTGATGCAGTGTTGATCTATGCCCAGAAAGGAAGCGGCAGAAGAAGCGGACATTACACAGATTATACCTTTGCGGTGAAAGACGGGGACCAGCTGGTGACCATAGCTAAAGCATATTCGGGCCTGACAGATAAAGAGATACAGGAAGTCAGCAGGTTTGTCAATAAGAATGCGGTAGAAAAATTCGGGCCGGTGCGTACAGTGAAGCCTGAGCTGGTGTTTGAAATAGCTTTTGAAGGAATTGGCTGGAGCTCCAGGCATAAATCAGGAGTTGCGCTTCGGTTTCCAAGAATATTGCGCTGGAGAAAAGATAAGACCGCAGATGAAATAGATGATTTGGCCACCATCAAAAAAATGATATCATAGCGTGAAAAAATCTTTCAGATCATCAGATGGATATTCTGTCGTTAGTAACTGGCTGCATAGTCAGAATAAAGTACCATTCAATTTTCAGCAGGAAACCTGGCAGGCTTATTCAGCAGGATATAGTGGAATGATAGTGGCTCCGACAGGATTCGGGAAAACATTTTCTGTATTTCTGGCTGTACTGATTGATTATATGAATCATCCGCAACAATTTCAGAGAGGTTTGCAGTTGCTGTGGATAACACCACTGAGATCTTTAGCAAAAGATCTGGCAAAAGCTATGCAGGATGCAGTGAATGATATAGGCCTGGATTGGACAGTAGAAGTACGCAACGGGGATACAGATGCTAAAGTGAAGACGAGACAGTCAAAACATATGCCTGAAATCCTGCTGGTAACACCCGAAAGCCTGCATCTCTTATTAGCTCAGAAGTCGAGAGACCGGTTTTTCCTCCATCTTAAATGTATCGCTGTGGACGAATGGCACGAGCTGCTGGGGACTAAAAGAGGTGTCATGGTGGAGTTGGCCCTGGCATATCTGAGAGCCCGGATCCTGAATATCCGTATATGGGGCATCAGTGCTACGATTGGCAATTTGCCGGAAGCTCTGGAAGTATTGCTGCCCAATATCTCAAAGAGAAAAGAAATCAGGGCACGTCAGGAAAAAAAGATTGACATACTGCCGGTATATCCTGATGAAGTGGAATTATTGCCCTGGGCAGGCCATCTCGGAGGAAAACTGGCAGATAAAGTGATTCCTATTATTGAAAAAAGCCGTTCTGCAATTCTTTTTACCAATACACGAAGCCAGAGTGAAATGTGGTACCAACTGCTGTTAGAGGCAAATCCGGAACTCGCAGGTCAGATGGCCCTGCACCACAGTTCCATAGATGCAGAATTGAGAAGCTGGATTGAAGATAGCCTGAGCACAGGCTTACTAAAAGTAGTAGTTGCTACCTCATCGCTGGATTTGGGACTGGATTTTAAACCGGTGGATACAGTGATTCAGGTAGGGTCAAGTAAGGGTGTGGCGAGGTTTATTCAACGGGCCGGACGCAGCGGGCATTCACCTTATGAAGTGTCAAAGATATATTTCGTTCCGACACATTCCATAGAATTGATAGAAGTGGCAGCGCTCAAAGAAGCTGTATCGACACATACCATTGAAGAACGGCAGCCGTTGGTTTTGACATTCGATGTACTGGTTCAGTTTTTAGTGACCATTGCTTTAGGTGGAGGTTTTAATGCAGAAGAAATGTTTGAGGTTATACAGCAAACTTTCGTATTTCAGTCCTTAAAAGAAGAAGAGTGGAAGTGGTGCTTACAATTCATCACAGTCGGAGGCAAAATCGGAGCTCATTACGAAGAATTTCATAAAGTGGTCAGGAATGAAAACGGTCAATATGAAGTCCGGAGCCGGAGAATAGCCATGCTGCATCGTATGAATATGGGAGTCATTGTCAGCGATGCTATGATAAAAGTAAAGTACATTTCGGGTGGCTATATAGGTATGGTAGAGGAATATTTTATCACCAGATTAAAACCCGGAGACAAATTTATTCTGGCAGGAAGAGTGCTGGAGCTTATCAGGGTAAAAGATTTAGAGGCTCAGGTCAGGCTTTCTTCCGGCAAGGCGATAACACCCAGTTGGCTGGGAGGTCGGTTACCTTTAAGCTCTAATCTCAGTTATTTTCTGAGACAAAAGCTGGCGGCTGCTTCTGCTGTCGGGGAGAAAGATGATGAATTGAAGTTTTTACAGCCCTTATTGGCTTATCAGACAGAGCGTTCACATATTCCTGGGGAAGATGAATTGCTGATAGAGCATATTTATACCCGTGAAGGCTATCATTTATTTGTCTATCCGTTAGAGGGAAGATTAGTACATGAAGTCATGGCAAGCTTACTGGCCTATAGAATCAGCCGCTTGTATCCCATCAGCTTTTCCATGGCAATGAATGACTACGGGTTTGAATTGTTTACAGATTCGGAAATTGTATTAGATGAAATACAGCTCAGACAATTATTCTCAAAAGAAAACCTGTTGAATGATGTACAGGCTTGTATCAATGCCGCAGAAATGGCACGTCACAAATTCAGAGATATAGCAGTTATTTCAGGTTTGGTCGTACAAAAAACGTATGGCAGGCAGAAAAACAACAAATCCCTGCATGCATCTGCAAGTCTGATTTTTAAAGTTTTAGAAACCTATGACCCTGATAATCTTTTGTTGAAGCAAGCCTATAATGAAGTATTTTTTCAGCAGCTGGAAGAGCCACGGCTACAATCAGCTTTCGAACGTATAGAGAAAAGTAAAATCGTTTATATCCAATCGAAATTCTTTACACCCCTGAGCTTTCCCATCAAAGTAGATAGCCTGAGGCAATCCCTGAGTAGTGAAGACCTGCTCACCAGAATTGAAAAAATAAAAGCCCGGCAGTTTCAGCCGAATAAAAAGAAAAAATGAAAATTCAGGAAAAAAATATTGTATTTGGAAGAGAGATGATGATTCTCAACTCCCTGAGAACAATTTACTGGCCGGCTTATCAGATACTGCTATTGTCAGATTTACACGTTGGTAAAGCAGCGCATTTCCGGAGAAACGGATTAGCCGTACCCGGTACGATTGGTAAAGCCGATCTGGATCGTTTAGATTTTTTATTCAGCTATTACACTTTAAAAGAAGTTGTGATAGTAGGAGATATCCTTCACGCTCAGAAAAACAGTGAAGTGATACAGTTTCGTACCTGGTTGGGAAATTACCCGGATATCCGTTTCACCCTTGTCAAAGGCAATCACGATCGATTAAAAGAAAAAGAATGGGATTCATTGGGTTTGTTCCAGTCATTGAAGGTGTATCAGATAGGAAATATTCAAATGGTGCACGAACCTGTGAATACCTTCTCGGAAGATCTTTTCGTCATCAGTGGACATATTCATCCGGGTATAGAGGTGAAGACTCTGAATAAAAGTAAGCTGCGGCTACCTTGTTTTGTGGTGATGCCGCATCAGATTATCTTACCTGCATTTAGCCATTTTACCGGATTGTATACGCAGGCAGAATTTTTAAATGCTCAGTATTATGCGATCGGAAATGAACAGATTTTTGTTTTGTAATACTGATTGATATAAGCTCGTCTGTATAAAATATTTGTGAGAACCTTTTTATAATAGCATTAGGGTTTACATATTCAATCTCTAGTTGCAATTTTTTTCGATTCTTATCTAACTCTAATTGAGCAAATTCAATTGATGATAACCCAGCTCTGTAATCTTCAATATACTTTGCATAGTATTCTAAAGTATATTTTTGACAAAGGAATTCCATCCCTTTAGGAGTTAAGTCTTTATTTTCAGGTAATCTTCTATTTGACTTTTCCATCTTTTAATCCCTACGAAAACTCCAGAATAGTTTTAGGGTCTATTTTCAGAGTTTTGTATAGCTTCTTAGCCAACTTCATGGATACGTTTCTTTTTCCGGACATGACTTGTGAAAAGGTATTTTCTTTCACTTCCAGAAGCTCAGCAGTTTGACGCTGGTTGAGATTCTTTTTTCTCATTTCCTTTTCGATGGTAACCAGCAGAGGATTTTTTACCTTGATATTTTCAAACTCCATGTAAATACTTTCGTAATCGGCTATCATTCCGGCAATACGTCCCATTTCACGGGTGTACTCGTTGTCCGCATCCTGTTCTTCCAGATATCCGTTATGTGTAGCGTACTGTATCAAATCTTCAAAATAGGCTCTTACATCGTCAAACGTCGCTTCATCCGTTATTTCTATCAGGTTTTGAAATTGCTTATTCATGATTCAGATATTTTGTATGTCTTTAATTTTATCATATTCGGAGTGTGTCCCGCAAAATCGTATTTCTGCAAAGTCCATCAAAAACACAATCATTACTACAAATCTGTAATGGTTGCCTTTGATATTGAATACATATCTTTGTTTCCCTACATAGTCAGCCGATGGAAACATGGCTTTCAGCTCATTATGATTTGTAAAATCGTTGTCCTCTATTATTTCAATCCACTTGTTTACGGCGGAGGTAGCTCCGGAGTGTTTTTGAGTAAATTGCTCTAAGAGTTTCTTGTTGGTAATTTTCATTATACTGATATAAAGATATAAAATACTTCGCAATTTGTGAAGTATTGCAAAGGGTGATTTTTAAGCTTTAATAGGAATATTGAAGATGGATAAGATAGGAGGCCTGATAATTATTCTTTGTCAGAATACTTTTTATCATAAAGGGGTTGTGCCTTTTCAAGAACTGCATTCATTGTATAAAATGAGCCATAGACTGCTTCTCTGCGATCGGCGTTATCTTCTGTTTTTGTCAGGTAGAAATCCATTATTTCTCTTAAATCTTTCCGGACAGCTTCTGGGTCATCCCAAACAATTAGGCGTGTAATAATTTCTTCTACAGTTGAATATTCTGCTTTGATAATGTCTTCCGTAGTTAAACGTTTTGTTTCAGTGGTGTTTTTTGTTGTTTCCATTGTCGTATTTTTTTGATTTACATTTCCAATCAGTCTCCATTTGTTGGAGACATAATTAATTCCGGGTTCTGATGGGGTATAGGCTTCTTTTATTTCAATTCTGATAGGATATTGCTCCGTTTCCTTTAGTACAATAACTTTTACTTTATTGTAAAAATCACAGATATCAATATCATAACAGTTTTCGTGTTTGTCCCTATGGAAGTAAAGTAAATCAGCAACAATCCATTTCATCAGTAATTTCTCAAATGGACTTTGAGCACTTAGAACTAACATTTCAGCACTTTTAAAAACTTCTGCGATTGATTCATTATTTTCTAGCTCATGAAGAGTTGAAAGAAAAGCACCTCTCTCTATCTGGCAAACGAATTCTTTCAGATAATAAAACTCACTTTCAAACTTTAACAGCTCCTGATATGTCTGTCTCCAATAGTCATCTGATTCATCCAGCCAATCATCAAACCACTCTTCAATGTGTACGTGACCGGCTTCTTTTAGTTCTTTATTGAGCCAGTGTTGTCTTTTTATTTCAGGAATGGTTTTTACAATTACACCTTTCATATCCAATACTTTCCCTCTTGCCATGGTCCTTTATATTTTGAGCATTAAAAATCCAGTTTGATTTTATCTACTGCTTTTCGTTTGGCTTCGTCTACGATCTTAGCGTAGACCTGTGTAGTTTTCAGGTCTTTGTGCCCCAGCATTTTGGAGACGGTGTAGATGTCCGTACCATTAAAAAGCTGTAACGTAGCGTATGTATGTCGGAAACAATGAAAGGTAATATCCTTTGTTATTCCGGCAGCTCCGATCCATTGAAATAAGTGTTTGTTATGGTAAGCCGAATATTCTAATCCGTCAAAAACTTTGGAGGTTGGTTCTCCTGGTGTTCCACAAAGAAGGTATGCTTGTTCTGAAATGGGTAAGAATTCAACACCTTTAGATTTTTTTTGGCTGAAATTCAGTACATATCCTTGTCCCTCTATAAATTCAAGTTCGCTCCATACCATTTTTTGAATGTCTGAAAATCTCAGGCCGGTAAGGGCAGAAAAAAGAGCCGCACGTTTCAACAGAGGGTTATTACAGTCAGTTTTTGCCAGCTTATTCAGCTCTTCAAGGGTTAAATATCCTCGTCTTGTTTCAGCGATCTTAATAGGTTGTATTTTGGCATTCAGATCGATTTGCAGTATTCCGTCTTTATAGGCTTGTCTTAGTGCCGCTTTCACCTTATTAAAGTAGGATACAGCTGAATTTTGAGAGAGAATTGTTTTGTTGCTTCTTTTACTTTTGGTGGTAAGCAGATATTCTTTAAAATCCTCTAAAAACTTTTCATTCAGATCGGCAAATTTTAATTTATTGTCCGTAAACGCCTCAAGGTAATTAAGTGTTGAAACCCAATTATCATGATTACTGGCTTTGCGTTTATGGGTCAGCTTTCTAAAATATTCAATAAAACATTGTTCTCCTGATTCTTTTATTCTGAGCTGTTCTTTTTCATAGTGACTGTATATTTCAGGCTTATTCAGAAAGTTTTCCCGTTGTTGTCTTATGCTTTCCGCAATTTTCAATACATCGGCATTGTGTAGCTTGTCAACAGGTGTTTTTGTCTTTTCAAATATGTATAGGCCTAAAAAATCTCTGCGCGTAGGTGCGCCCGTTTCCGGATGCAGTATAGCCGGATAAAAGTCAAGGTACAAGCTTAGCCGTCCTTTACTGATTTTCTTTTGTCTTAAACTTACTTTTGTAATCATCGCTTTCGTACTTAATTCCCCGGTTAATCCTTTCGAATAGCCTGAAAAAACCTGTGATTTTTCGCCATTGTCATCTAAATGAGGTACAAAAACGGACAGTTTTGAAATCAGGTACAATAAAGGTACAAATTTGTACCCAATAATACTTATTATTACAAAGTAATGGAAGTTGTTAAAAATAAAAAATCCCTGTAATTCAGGGATTTATATTGAGTTTTATGATTTATGTATTTAGTTATTTTGCACTGGTTACTTTCCAATACAAAACTTGCTGAAAATATTCCCCAGAATATCGTCCGGTGTAACTTCTCCTGTGATACTACCTATATAATATATGGCAGCACGGAGTTCCTGAGCGATGAGTTCTAATGTTAAACCCATTTCCATACCCTCAAGAACTCTGTTGAGTGCACCAGATGCCTGACGGAGCGCTTCATAATGACGGATATTGCTGACAGTCACATCCAGAGGTGCAGCAGTCGTACCGCTAAGCTCTATAAGTCTTTCTTTTAATTCCTCTATATTCAGGTGTTGTAATGCAGAGATGGATAATTCCTTGTTAAAGATTTCTTCAGAAGATTTATCTGCTTTATTCCTGACCAAGAGATAAGGCTTATTGCTTTGATCAACATCTGCAATAATTTCATCTATATATTTTTTCTCTACTGACCCATCATAAAGAATGATTACAATTTGTGCTTTGAGAATCATTTGTTTGGATCTCTGAATTCCTAAAGATTCTACATAATCTTCCGTGTCTCTGATACCCGCAGTATCAATGAACCTGAAAAGAATTCCGTCGATGACCATCGTATCCTCAATAACATCGCGGGTTGTTCCGGCAATATCAGAAACAATAGCTTTTTCCTCTTGTAATAAATTGTTTAACAAAGTACTTTTCCCGACATTGGGAGGGCCCACAATTGCCACCCCTATACCGTTCTTTATAGCATTACCATATTGAAAGGTATCGCTCAGACTGTCGACTTCTTTTAAGATATCTTTCGTGATTTTCAGAAGTTGCTCTCTGTTGGCAAATTCCACATCTTCTTCTCCAAAATCCAGTTCCAGCTCAAGTAAAGAAGTCAAATCGAGTAATTGTGTGCGCATATTTTTCAATTTTCCCGAAACTCTACCCTTTAATTGATGCAGGGCTAACTGTAATTGGGCTTCCGATTCACTGGCTATTACATCTGCAACAGCTTCAGCCTGTAAAAGATTAAATCTTCCGTTGAGAAATGCCCTTTGTGTAAATTCGCCTGCTTTTGCTAATCTTGCACCACACTTGATGAGTAAAGCAATGATTTTTCTTTGGATAAAGACAGATCCGTGGCAGGATATTTCAACGCAATCTTCCTTGGTATAGGATTTTGGTGCCCAGAAGCACGATAGGCAAACTTCATCGATTTGAGTATCTCCGTCATAGATATGGCCGTAATAAATCGAGCTACTTCCATTATTGACAATATCCCGCCCTTTAAAGCATTTTTTTATGATAGTGTAAGTATCTGTACCTGAAATTCTTATTACAGCAATGGCTCCTATGCCATTAGGAGTTGATAAGGCTACAATAGTTTCGTCGGTGTTAAACACATGATACATTTGCAAAATGTTATTTTAAAACAATCAAAGTTATATCTATAAACAGATCAGTATATTACCATAATTTGATTTTTTTTAACTTTTTTAAGTAAATGGCACAAAATATTATGAGGATTATCACTACTTATCAAACATATTTATAAATTTGTGGTTGCACGAACCATTTGATTAAACCTAACAATATCAATTCATGAAAGTTTTTAACTCAAAATGTAAAAACATAGGTTTAGGAATATTTGCCCTAGGGATTGTTGCAGCTCCTCAAGTTGTGAGCGCGCAAGGAATCCAGACCGACAAAATTCTTAAAAACTATTCTGTAACAATACACGGTGGTATGACTACACCATTTACAGATGTACGTTCTTATGACTTCAATAGATTCCAAAGGCCTTTGAGTGATGTTCAATACGGTGTTGGCGGATCAGTCACAAGAATGATGGGAAACGTTTTTGGTGTACAGGTTGACTATATCTACGGCAAGCTTCAGGGAGCATCAAGACCATTAGAGACAGGATATCAGGACAGATCTACCTGGTTACAACTGGGTTTTAGAGATCCTTTCTACTTTAAGACACAAATGCATCAGGTAAGCGGTAATGTATATATCAACTTCTCCAACATGTTTGTTGGTTTGAACAGGTATATCAGAGCTAATAAAGAAAACCGTCCTATCAATGAAAGAAAAGTTTCGGCTTACGGTAAAGTAGGTATCGGTTTATTATTCTTTGATTCCAAATTGTATGATCTGGAAACAAAAAGATCTTTACAGGAAACAGATCCTAACTATAAGTATATGAGAGGTTTTACAAACAAAACAACTGAGTTTGTAGTGCCTATGGCTTTAGGTCTGAAATATAAAATCAACAAGAGATTTGATATTGGTCTGGAAGGACAGTTTACATTGACTAACTCTGATAAGTTAGATGCATTGATTATTGATAGCCACAGAGGTGGAAGATTGGATAAATGGGCATACACTAATGTGAACCTGACATATAAGTTCGGTAGTAAAGAAGCTCAAAATGAACATTTGGAGTGGGTAAATACGCTTGAATCGTACATGACACTGACTGATGCTAAACTGGCGAATCTTTATACTGTTAAGGATGCAGATAATGATGGTGTAATCGATGAGTTAGACTGGGAACCGGATACTGAAGAAGGTGCAATGGTAGATACTCATGGTAGAACTTTGGATAGTGATGGTGATGGTATTCCTGATCACAAAGATCCGGAGCCGTACTCTACTCCAATGCTTCCAATTGATTCAAATGGTGTAAATGTTAGAAGTGATGGTTTAACTCCTGCTATGATCAACCAAATCAAAGAATTGATCACAAACGAAGTGAAACATCAGGTTTCTGGTTGGTTCTTGTCTATCGTATTCTTCGACCTGGATAAATCTAATATCAGAACAAGCGAAGTTCCTGAGCTATACCAGGTGGCTAACTACATGTTGAGATTCCCTGAAATCAAAATGGAAGTTAAAGGTTATACAGACGTCAGAGCAAGCGAAAGCTATAACATAGGTTTGTCAGAAAGAAGAACTGATGCCGTAATCAACTACCTGGCAAATACTTATGGAATCAGCAGAGACAGATTCATAGGCACCTACTATGGTGAGGCTGACAATATGTTCAAAAATGCTACTAAAGAGCAACAACATCAGTTGAACAGACGTGTTGAAATCAGAATAGCTGAGTAATATTATTTTTAAATAAATATGATAGGGTTGCCAACGTGCAACCCTATTTTTTTATCTTAACTAAAACAACCAAGAAGGTTAACATTTTTACTACATTTGCATCAAAATATTAAAACAGCCTAATGAAAAAACTAATTGCATTAGCAATTTTCACATCGTCATTGCTTTTTTCTGCGCAAGCTCAGTTGTCAGGCATTAATCTTAATCAGATCACCAATCTGATGAATCCATCAAAAATGATGAGCATGCTCCCTAATCAAAACCAGTCATCTATGATGGGTTTGGATCAGAATACGATGAAGTTATTAATGGGTAGTAGTGAACAGATTGAAGAATCTGCTAAGAAAGCTACTAATACACCGTATAAGAAACCTGATGCATTAGCTACTCCTCAGGCAGGTGATATCATACCGACAAATTATGATTTTTCAACTCCTGAAGGTATGTTTAATATGATGTATGATCAAACCTCCAAAATGAGAATTCTGCAGGATTCTATCGGATTGATGCAAAAGAAAATTGATAATGTTGGTAATACACAAAAAATAGCTTTGCATGTGTGGGGCCATGAGATTTTTTACAATGACTTACTTCAGACTTTTGTTAAGTCTACAGATGCTAAAGTAAGTGATTCTTATATTGTAAGTGTAGATGATGAAATTACACTCGCAGTATGGGGGTATGCAGACTATAATGGTACTTTCAAAGTGAATAAAGAGGGATATATTCAAATACCGGAATTTGGTCGTGTATATGTAAAAGGATTGACCTTTGGTGCAGTGAAGCAATTGATTGCTAAACGCCTGGCCTCTTTCATCAATCCGAAAAATACTCAGTATGAAATTACGTTGAACTATGCCAGAAATATCGGCATCAATATTTTAGGTGAAGTTAATCAACCAGGTACTTTCCAGATTCCTGCAATTAACTCAGTGTTTAATGCATTGAATGCAGCTAACGGTCCAACCGTTAATGGTAGTATAAGAAATATTGAAGTAAGAAGAGATGGTAAATTTTTGAGATCGTTTGATGTTTATGAATTCTTATTGAACAGTAATTCTGCACAGAATTTTTACTTGCAGGAAAATGATGTAATATATGTTCCTGTTATTGGTAAAGTAGTTGAGATTTCCGGTGCAGTCAGAAAACAGAATAAGTACGAAATCAAAAACGGTGAAGGTTTGAAGAAACTATTGGAATTTTCCGGCGGTTTGAGAGCAAGTGCATTTACTGATCTGATCAAAGTAGAAAGATATGTCAATCAGAAAATTGAAGTTGTCAATGTGGATTTGACTTCCATTTTAAATGGTAGTACAGATTTTGAATTAAAAGACGGAGATAAAATTTTTATACCTGAGTCTACAGTTAAAGGCGAAGATGCTGTTGAAATTTCAGGTGCAATTTTAATCCCGGGAGTTTATCAGTACAAAGATGGATATAGAATCAGTGACCTGATTAAAATAGCAGGAGGAATGTTGCCTACCACATATATGGAGAGGGCATATCTTACCCGTAAAATGGAAGATGGGACAAGTGTTATCCAGAAAATCAGTGTAAGGGACATCTTTATGGATGAAAATGCTGCTGATAATGTTTTACTACAAAAGAGAGATAAACTTGAATTATTTTCAAAACAAGCTTTTGTTGATACGTTTAGAGTCTCTATTACTGGCTCCGTAAGAAAACCTGTGAAAATAGAATATTCAGAGGGACTTACCTTAAACGACCTGATTTTCTATGCAGGAGGTCTGAAAAAAGAAGCTGCTAATAATAAAATTGAAATTTCAAGGGTAATAAATGTCAATAAAGATTTAGGAAAAACTTTAGAAGCACAAAGAGTTGTTGTACAAACGATTCAGATAGGACCAAATCTTGAATTGGATAATTTTTCCAAGAACTATGAGTTGGCTCCTATGGATCAGGTGTTTGTTCGCAAAAACATTGATTTCAATGAACAAATGAATGTATCTCTTACAGGAGAGGTCTTGTATCCGGGAACTTACCCGATTATGTCTAAAGATGAAACTATTCTTGATCTGATAGAAAGAGCCGGTGGGTTGACTCCTTATGCACATATCAATTCAGCGCGGCTATATAGAAAAGATAGCGTTAATGCAATCGAAGTTCTTGATTTGAGGGCTGCATACAGCGATAGTACTTCATATGCGAATTATGCGCTGAGAGATGGAGATATCATTGAAATTCCTTTGATGAACCCGATGGTTTCTGTGAGAGGTGCAATTAAATATCCTGAAGCAGATACGAACAGATTTATTTCTGCCAAATTTATTCCGGGTAAAAAAGCTAAGTTTTATATTAATCATTACGGTGGTGGTTATGCTCCAAGAGCAAAACGCAAAGCAACAATGGTATTACATCCAAACGGTGACGTAGGAAGAACAAAAAGTTTCTTAGGAATTAAAAAATACGCTAAAGTAAGAGAAGGCTCTCAGGTTTTGACGTACTACAAACCGCCTAAGCCGGAATCTGTTCCTGTTCCTAAACAACCATTGAACTGGAATTTAGTACTACCAAGTATCATCATCAGCTTGACAAGTGCCGCATCTACGATTGGAATCATTTACCTATTGAGACAATAAACTGGGGGATTATATGGATCCGTATTTTCAAAGTGATGATATAAAACTGACAGACCTCCTGAGAGGTATAAAAAACTATACGATATATATCCTGAAGAGGATCTATATCGTGATAGCTGCAACAATTCTGATGTATTACGGAGGAAGGTGGTTTGCTGATATTTCAGAAAAGCTTTGGGTTGCTAATACCTCATTCAATGCAATTGATGCAAGAAGTAGTGGCGGATTCGGAGGTTTGATGTCTTTGGCGGCTTCTTTTGCCGGAATGGGCGGCGGTACATCCAATGATGTTCTTTCAGGTATCTTTATGTCCAGAAATGTCTTGAAGACATCTATGTTGGACGAGGCTGTTGTAAATGGCAAGAAGGACAAGCTCATTAACCATTATTTGCAGTCGATAGGTTATATGGATGTCTATAAAGTAACTCCGGGATTGGAGAACTTTAAATTCACAGCTACTGATATTTACAGGCTTTCCAGCACTGAAGACAGTATTATGTCTGCTGTGTATCTGATGTTTACAGAAGATTTTATGGAAGTTGAGTTTGACCCATTGGCCGGATTGATAAGAGCAGGCATTTTTACACCTGTAAAAGAGCTTTCTACCAAGCTATGCGAATCTATGCTTAAAAACACACATCGCTTTTATGCGCTGAGTTCTAATCAGAAAGCGCAGGAGGGTTATGACAAGCTGGTAAAAAGAGTAGATTCAATCGCCAGCGCAATCAATTACTACAATGGATTGATGGCATCTACCAAGGATCAGAATATTTTCAATAACAAGGAAAAAGGAGTTGTTAATCTCAGTGAGATATCCAGAGAAACTACTATTCTGAATATACAATATAATGATGCCGTTTCTTCTCTGGAAGCTGCAAAATCAGCATTGGGCGTAGAAGCACAGGTAATGAGAATCGTAGATCAACCTGCATTTTCAACGGAGCTGGATGAAAGAGACCCGGATTTCTGGGGTATTATCGGCCTTGCTGTTGGATGTGGTCTGAGTATTCTTATCCTGTGTTTTGTAAAAGCATCAAAAGATTCTTTTGATGAAGAAAAATTAGCACAAGAAAAATCTAACACATCTTTCTCTTAGCATCAAGATAAATCGTGTATAGGTGTTATCTTTATGGTAAACACCTGTACATGAAAATTTCTGATCTTGCAGATAATTCTAAAAGAACATTTACTCAACAAGAACCTGTTGCTATCATTGGAGTCGGTTGCCGATACTCCGGTGATATTTTTAATTTAGATGACTTTTGGAAAGTTCTTATTGAAAAGAAAAGCACACTTAAGGACGTACCGTCCGAAAGATTTCCCAATATTGATTCTCTGCAGGATCCTGATAGAGGATATCGTAAAATAGTCTCCAGACAAGGTGGCTGGCTGGATAACTTAAAGGATTTTGACGCTAAATTCTTTAAGATTTCTCCCAGAGAAGCTGAAAAGGTCGACCCGCATCAGAGATTGATGCTGGAAGTGACTTACGAAGCTTTTGAGGATGCAGGGTTAAAGATGGAAGATATATGGGGTACACGTACAGGTGTATACGCCGGGATGTGGTCCAGTGATTTTGAACATATTCTGACCAATTCCAAAGATGATATAGATGTTTATTCAACTACGGGTAGCGGTAGATATGCTGCTGCAGGCCGTTTAGCATATTTTTTTAATCTTCAGGGGCCAACTTTTACTCTTGATACTGCGTGCTCAACCTCTCTGGTAGCTATACATCTTGCCAGTCAGAGCTTACACCTGAAAGAATGCGATCTGGCTGTTTGCTCAGCGGCAAATTTAATTTTAGATCCTTTTATTTCTATTGGATATTCCAGATCAAAACTTTTATCAGATTATGGTAAATGCAGATTCGGAGCAAAAGATGCTTCGGGATATGTAAGAACGGAGGGAGCTGCTACTGTCATTTTGAAAAGATTAAGCGACGCACAAAGGGATGGAGATTTTATTTATGGAATTGTTCCCGGTTCGGCATGTAACAGTGACGGGCAATCACACAAGCACATGTTGGCTCCGAGTGCCATTACTCAGGAAATAATGATCAGGGATGCTTTGAGCAGAGCACATATTGAGCCTAAAATGATTCAGTATGTAGAAGCTCACGGTACAGGCACTAAAGCAGGTGATCCTGCGGAAATTGCATCTATATCAGGAGCTTTAAGTGAGGGTCGTGATGCAGATGATACTTTTTATGTAGGTTCTATCAAGACCAATCTGGGTCATACAGAGGCAGCATCAGGAGTTGCCGGTTTAATCAAAATATTGCTGGCAATACAGCATCGTACTATACCTGCCAATCTGTATGCTGATGAGGAAAGAAACCCAGGCATTCCATGGGATGAGCTGACATTGAAAATTCCTTCAGAAGCTACGCCTTGGCCTCATCCCGAACGTCCTCTGATGGCTGGATTGAATTCCTTTGGGATTTCTGGTACGAATGCGCATGTGATTGTAGAGGAAGCTCCGGAGAGAAATAAACAGTCTAACTCAATCAGAAGAAAATACAACATACTTCCTGTTTCTGCTGCTAATGAAAAGTCATTACAGGAATATTGCAAGCTCTACCTTCCACTATTTGAAAAAGCATCCGGTGAAGATGAGCTTTTTAACCTGATTAAGAATGTTGCGATCAGAAAGGCAGACTTGCCGTACAGAGCAGCCATTATCTTCCAGAACCAGGGAGATATTTTGAATGGATTACAATCTATTATAGATGGTAAGACCGCTGACAATGTTCTCGTTGGCTACAATGAAGAAAAAAAGAGAACTGCATTGGTTTTTCCGGGACAAGGAGCACAGTGGAATGGAATGGGAAAAGATCTTTATGCGTCTGAACTGGTATTCAAAAATGCGATTGACCGGTTTGCGGAGGCATGTAAATCCTACGCATCCTGGTCATTGACGGAAGAATTATTCTCAGCGGATGGCATGAAAGATATTGATGCGGTGCAACCTGCATTACTGGCTATAGAAATCGCATTGGCTGAATGGTGGAAATCAGTCGGCCTGGATTTTAAAGCAGTAATCGGACACAGCATGGGAGAGATCGGAGCTGCTTATCTTGCAGGGATAATTTCTATTGAAGCAGCTGCCGCAATTATTTGTACCAGAAGCCGGTTGATGAAGAAAACTTCCGGGCAAGGAGCTATGGCATATATTGCTTTGCCACCGGAGCAGGTCACTGAGCAATTTGCAGGCAGAGAAAATATAGTAGGCATCGGTGTGCAAAACAGTCCAAGCTCATGCGTGATTTCAGGGAATCCGGATGTTGTAGATGAAATTTGTCAGCATTTTGAACAAACAGGAGCATTTGTAAGAAAAGTAAAAGTAGATGTGGCTTCTCACAGTCCGCAGATGCAGCCATTGGTAGAAGATTTGAGGTCTGAGGTAGAATGGGTACAGCCGGTTTCTACTCCGATTGAATTTTTCTCCTCAGTGTTGGCTAAAGAAGTAGATGGTACTACTTTGAATGCAGATTATTGGACAAAGAATCTCAGAAATACGGTCCGATTTGCAGAGACTGTACAACAGCTGATACAGGAAAATTACGGACACTTCGTTGAAGTCAGCCCTCATCCTACTTTATTACAGGCTATATCTGAAAATGCAGAAAGTCTTCAATTGGAAGTACAGACCGCAGGAAGCATAGAAAGGGAAAAAGACGGACAATACACATTGATTTATCAGGTGGCAAAATATTTTTCCAATGGTGGAAGAATCAGCTGGAAAAAGCTGTATGATTTGAATTTTTCCAAAGTACAGCTCCCGGCATACCCGTGGCAGAGAGTCAGATATTGGGTAGATGAAAATGTATCTTCCGGTAAAAGATTGACATCTGTCAGAAAAGATGGTTCTGCTCCTCATCCGTTTTTGATGCATCGTGTAGAAATGCCGGAAGGAAGCGAGATTCATGTATGGGAAACAGAAATTGACCTGAAAGAACATCCCTATCTGAAGGACCATACAATTCAGGAAACAGTCGTATTCCCGGGAGCTGGTTATATTGAGATGATTTGGGCTGCTATTCATGAGCTATTCGGAGCCGGAGGACATCTTATACAGGATATTCAATTGAAAAATGCTTTGCCTTTACAGGAAGAAAAATCAACTGTAGTGCAGGTAGTCCTGACTAAGGAGATAGCCGATACGTATAAAATATCAATCTACAGTACCCAAAATACTGAAGAGGAGAGCAGCTGGGTAGAACATGCAGAGGCGACAATACATATCAATGCCACACAGGAACGTTTATTACCAAATTCTCTTCCTGTGGAGATAGTTGAAAGAACTGTTCAGGATGTGGTAATTACTAAAGAAGAGCATTATGGACAAACTACGTCTATATTCCTTCCTTATGGTCCTTCCTTTCAAACAGTCACTCAATTAAGGACAGGAGAAAATTTTATTCTGGCAGAAATTGAAGCTGGAAAGGAAATACAGAATGCTGTTTCGAGATATTTTGTACATCCTGCAATTCTGGATGGATTTATTCAGACATATCTTTCTGCAGTATACAACGACCAGGACAAAGGCACTTTCGTTCCGGTCTCGGTGGGCAAAGTACTTTTACATCACTATGGGAAAGATATTTCCTCAGGAACTATTGTTGTGAAACTGACTTCAGACCATTACGATAAGTTGATTGGTAATGCAGTAGTATATGATGCTCAGGGTAATGCACTATTGGAGATGAGAGATTTCGAGCTCGATAGGTTGGAGCAGGATCTTTCAGAAGATGGGGCATCAGAGCAGATTTTATTTGAAACCATAGAAGTAGAAGCAGAACTGCCAGTAAAAGGAGATAAGAAATTTTTGTTATTTGCTGCGGATGATTTGCCCGAAGATTTTATACAGAAAATTAATCCGGTCTTTATTGTGAAAAAGGGAGAATTGTTTTCCCGGAATAGTCATGAGTTCATTGTGAATCCTACCGTTTACAATGATTATCTGAAAGTATTTGAAGCGGTAAAAGATCAGGTAGATACGGTTATACATACATGGAATACAGATGAAAAATCAGTAGCGGGTCTTGAACCACAGGAAAATACGACACTTTCGGTAGTGCGGATTATTCAGGCTGTGACGCATACCGATTCAGGAGTAAGGTTATGGTTGTTGACTGACTCAGTAGATCAGTTTCCTGCACAGTCAACGGCTATCGGATTATTGAATGTAGCAAGGAATGAACATCCGGAATTGAATGCGTCTTCTGTACAGGTAGCTGGGGGCAGATATACAAAGGCCGTTGATATTTTTCTGAGTGATACCGAAGAAAATGCATGGAAGGTTGGTCAGGATAATATTTCAGTTGAGAGACTCAGTCCGCTGTCAACAGATGAGCATGTAATTTCTGAAACGAAAAAAGTGCTGGTTGAAGATCAACCTTTTGAAGTTGTAACAGAAGAGCCCGGACTTTTAAGTAATCTGAAAGTCAGAAAAAAATCTTTGCCGGCATTAGGTAAGCATGAAGTTCGTGTAGAAGTTAAGGCAATAGGGATCAATTTTATGAACCTGATGTCTGCATTAGGAATTTATCCGGGAAAAGAAAATGGATTTGCTACTCTGGGGATTGAATGTGCAGGAGTAGTAGCTGCTGTTGGAGACGATGTTACACATCTCAGTGTCGGAGATAGAGTATTCGGCATGGCATATCATACGATGACGTCCCATATACATGTAAATGCAGCTTTGATGCAGGTGATTCCTGATAATTTAAGCTTTGAAGAAGCAGCTACAATCCCGGTAGTATATCTGACTGTGTATTATGGCCTGATAGAATTAGCTAATCTTCAGAAAGGAGAACGGGTATTGATTCATTCTGCCACAGGAGGAGTGGGGCTGGCAGCTATACAGATTGCGCAATATGTCGGAGCTGAAATATATGCAACGGCAGGTAGCAAGGAGAAAAGAGATCTGCTTAAATCTATGGGTATTCAATATGTCTACGACTCCAGAAGTCTGGATTTTGCAGACAGAATTATGCAGGATACGTCTGACGAAGGCGTAGATGTAGTGCTTAACTCGCTTACAGGCAGTGCAATGGTGAAAAGTCTTGAGCTGTTGAGGAACTTTGGCCGGTTTGTAGAAATAGGTAAAAAGGATGTTTATGATAATTCCAGGATAGGTCTTGAAGTGTTCAGCAAAGGACTGAGCTATTTCATGATAGATTTTGAAAAAATGATTTTCGAGAAACCACGTCTGGTTGGTGGTATTTTAGGTGAAATGCTGGAATACTTTGAGGCAGGAGATTTTACACCATTACAAAGTAAAGTTTTCCATGTCTCTCAGGCACAGCAGGCTTTTGAGTACATGACTACTGGTAAGCACATCGGGAAAATTGTTATTAAAATTGACAATGAAGATGTTTGGGTGGAAGAATCCTGTCAGGTATCGTTTGATGCAGAAGCTACTTATCTGATCACGGGTGGTTACGGAGGATTGGGATTAACTTTTGCAAAACACCTGGTTGAAAACGGTGCAAGAAGATTAATTCTCACAGGACGAACAGGTAAATCTGATAGTCCCGTCATAGATGAGCTGAGGGAGGCCGGAGCTGAAATTATCCTTGAAAAAGCAGATGTCAGTGAAAGGGAAGATATAGAAAGGGTTTTGGCTGTCAATCTCAGCAATTCGGAACCGCTCAAAGGAATTTTCCATCTTGCAGGAATATTGGATGATGCATCTATTCTGAATCTGGATGAAGATGCTTATTACAGAGTTCTAAGTCCAAAGGTGCTGGGTGCCTATAATCTGCACATAGAAGCACAGGCTTTTGATTTGGACCATTTTGTATTATTCAGCTCTTCTACTATTCTGTTTGGCTCTCCCGGACAGTCCGCTTATGTCGCAGCGAACAGGTATATGGATGCGTTGGTAGAATACAGGCATAGAATGGGTTTACCGGGTACTTCCATCCAATGGGGTACTGTGTCGGATGTAGGGCTGGCAGCATCAGCTGAAAATCGTTCAGAACGCCTCAGGGAAGAAGGCGTTGCTCCGCTGAGTCCTGAGGAATGCACAGAGTTATACGATGTGATAGCGCAATCCGATGTATCAGTTGCAGGATCATTCAGATTTGATATTCACAAATGGGAACAGGCGTATCCTTCGGCCGCCAAAAATACTTTTTACGATTTGCTCCGTACCGAGGTGAAATCAGATTCTGTACAGAATGATGTCACCAAAGAAGAAAGTCTTCGTGATATTTTAGCAGGAATTTCTGATATGGAAATCAGGATTGCCACACTTGAAAATCAACTAAAAGAAATTGTTGGAAAAGTTGTAAAGCTCCAACCGGAAGATATTCATATCAAAACAACGTTCAAATCTCTTGGTATAGATTCTCTGATGTCCATTCAGCTGAAAAATCAATTAGAAAAAACTTATGGAACTGCTTTGTCAGTGACTGCATTCTGGACACATTCCAATATCAGAGATTATGCAAGATTCCTGCTGGAGAAAATCCAGTTGAATACTGTAGAAGCTGCTGAAAAACCTGTTACAGCTGAAAAGAAAGCTGTAATTTCTGAACCGGTTGCAGTTCCTGCTGTGTCGGTTCCTGTTCAGGTAGAAGTCAAAACAAACCAGGAATCACCTGTCGAAATATCAGTGGATAAAATTGTGGAAGAAGATTTATCTATAGATGAATTGAGCAAATTGCTGGATGACGAATTGAATGATTTGTTGAATTAAATATTATGCCGGAAAATTTTAAAATGAAATCGCTGATACTGACTGTTATATTCATGGTGACATGTACGTTTATGTATGCGGAAACGGTGGAATTGAATGGCAACCTGATTAAGATAGATGGTAAAGATGTCCTGAAGTTCGAGAAAAATAAAATAGCATCCTTTTCTATCTATACCATTGACGGCGAAGAATTATTGATGTACAGATTGCACGACAATGAAACTCCCGGGGACGGCAATGATGATTACTATGTCCTGAATTTTATTCTGGAAAAGAAAAAGATAGAAGCAATACCAGCTGCCAATACTACGGGAATAGGGGGCATGAATGTAAAAAAGACCAGTGAAAAAGTGGTCAATTGGCTATTGCGTGAAAAAGTGTTGAATGCCGATGGGACTTTGAATGCTGACAGGATTGATATCTTCATAAGTAAGTACGATGAAAATATCCGCGACAGAACTTTCAGGATCCGCTGATGATTATTTTGGACAGTCTGAGAAATTAATGACTAATCCATAAGTCGTGCACCAGATTTTCCGCAAAAAGAAATTTTTGTACACTTACATATTCCAGTACAGTTTCCCATTCATGTGAATGTTTGGTCTTGAACATTTGCTGATTGTCGATAAGCAGTTGTCTGTACGTATCATTTTCGCGGGTAGTAGCGATGACAAATTTATTGTCTTCAGAATCGTATTCTAACAAAACTTTTCTGCTTTCATTGGAATAAAAGGGGAGAAGTATATGTACAGGACTTTTTACATAGAACTGATAATTCGTCATCGAAAGATATCCCAGTGAATAATAAGGATACAATCTATATTCATAGTCTATTCCTGCTTTTTCCAGTAGTTGCATGAGGTTTTTAAGACCCGACTGTATCTTGTTTCCTACAGTAGTGGATTCCAATAAATCCTCTTTATTTACCCAAAGATTATTTTGCCAGTCAAAAAACTGAAAGTTTCCTAGCCGGAGCTTGTAATCAAATAAGTTGTTTTGTTTCAAAACATACCCGGGATAATAAAACTCAAATCCTTTGTTTTGTGCCCAGCATATTTCTGCATACATCGTATAAATGCCCAGGCTGTAAGATTTATATCTGTCATCAAAAACACCCAAAATACTGGCAATGCTCTTTTTTCCGACATCGAAAAAGCTGAATGCAATCAGCTCTTCGCCGTCATATACATCAATCTCATACGTGTCAAACAGCCTCACGGGACTATCGCCAAACAGCAATTGCTCCAGAGATTTGAATTGAAATCCTTTGAATCTGATGCGATGTTGGGCATATAGCATTTCCTTCTTCTCATCGATAACAGCTTTCTGCACTTTGTAAGTGAACTTCTGCTCCGCTCTTCTGGCAATTTTTCGCAGGCTTTTAGAAAACTGATGTTGCCCCAGATCCAGCCTGATATTAGTGACATCGTCCAGAATTCCATCCAGACAAATCACTTGTGACTGATACATGATATTGGCATTGCGGAAATATCCCAAAGATAAAAGCTTGTCGAGCTTTTGAGGCGACAGCTTAAACATGAATACATGGTCTGCAATACGAGGCTGATACATAATTGAATGGGGAAAAAGTACTCCGACAACAAATCTATGCCGAATATAATGATTTTAATTTTCAGGTTTTTAAATCATAAATAATTATTTCAAGACATTTTGGCTTGTTTGTTTTTGCATTTCAGCCATTTTGTCTTTGCGTGAAAAGGTAACCTGTTGATTTTTCCGAAAAATATGCTGCAAAAGCAGGTGGAATAACATTTGAAATTGTAACAGTAAAACAAAAATTCACTAACAATAAAAATTAAAGACTATGACACTCGTTAAAAACAGATTCAGACACAATGCATTTCCGGTATTATTTGACGATGCATTTTTTAAGGATTTTTTTGAAGCAACACCAAGAACAGCAAGCAATGTTCCTGCAGTCAATGTAAAAGAAAATGAGAAAGAATTTCAGGTGGAATTAGCTGCTCCTGGTCTGAAAAAAGAAGATTTTAATGTTTCTGTAGAGAAAAATGTTCTGACAATTTCCAGTGAAAGTAAAAAAGAAGAAACAACTCAGGATGAATCTTTGAAATTTACCAGAAAAGAGTTTAGCTATGCTTCATTTTCTAGAAGCTTTACATTGGATGAGAAGCATGTAGATGTGGACAATATCACTGCGAACTATGAATCCGGAGTTCTCCAATTGACTATCCCTAAAAAATCAGAGCCGGAAAACGTAAAAAAATCTATTGCTATCCAATAGCTATTTTTTCATACACAATTGGGGGTGTTGTCGCGCAGGTGGCAACACCTTTTTTATAGCAATGAACAGGGAATAGAAGTATGTCCATAACGGCTCACCGAAATCAGCGAAATTAGTGGTCTGACGACTATGGATAGTGGACAAAACCTTAAACAAAAGAAATCTTAAACTTTAAAAATCTACGGTCTGATAATGATGATTTCTACCCCTTCGTTATAAGTTTGCCACTGCTTGCCGGTTCTGGTCATATCGGTAAAAATATTTCCGCCGTTTTCATTGACAATTTTCTGGATATAAGCATCCCTGATGGCAGTAGGAAGATTGCTTTCCAGTAAAGATTCAATCAAAGTATGTGTTTTGATATTTCCGTCAGCCGGATATATGCTGAATTCCGGAACGAATCCGGCCCTTTTGATTCTTGCCAGTTCCGGTTCACTCAGCGCATATTGTTGATCCGTAGGAATATATAATAGCTTACTTTCGTATAAGACAATGGAACCTTTAGCTTCGTGTGAAAGAGTGCCATCAATTTTGAGCTTGTAATCTACCTGCTCATAGGTTCTTTTACCTTTAGTAACCGGCTTCCAGAGATTGAAAACAACTTCCGGTAAAAGATATTTATACCGGAAAAATAAAATAGCAGCTCCGGTGGCAGGTAAAGGCGAAACCATTCTGAATTTTTTGATCCTCTTACCTTGTTTGTTATTCACAATCCAGGCAGCACGACCCGTACCGGAATAAACGAAATTCATATCTCCGATCTGGTCAAATGCAATGGAATGAATAGAGCCAACCATCGTTTTCCAGACAATATTAAATCTGGAAACATGAAAATTACCCAGGAAAATGACTCTTAGGATGATATATATGCAGACCAGTAATGAGAGCCCTAACGGGTAGTAGCAATATTTTCTCAGGTCAATGGAAGTCATGAGAAACAGCCCCAGTGTCAGCAAGGTGATAAACAAGATGATAATTAACCAATCTTTTGAATCCCAAACATTATAACGACCTTTAACAATGATATCTTTACGAGTATTTTCCAATTTCTAAGCTTTAAGTGATTCGAAGATGCAAACCGACAAAATTACATATACTACAAAATATAATAAACGATTTTTTACCGAAATCATCTTTTTTCAATATTACAGGCAATTTAGCATCATTTTATTGACCCTGGGCGGAATAGTATCATTTATTTTAGCCATCGGGTATTTACTGTCATGGAATCCCTTCAGGTTCCATTCTTTTCCTTATTTCACAGCTTTTTATGCAGTGTTTGTTTTTATTTTACCGGTTTTGCTGAAGTGGAGAATTGAAAAATCCCTGACAAATCATGCTTTGATGGAAAAAACAATCCGATTTGAAATAACTGAAGCAGAAATTCAAATTTTTTACGACCAGAATGAAAAAGTGATCAGGTGGGGACAATTGTATCAGATAAAAAATCATCCCAAGGCCTGGATATTATATGGTACTCCACAATCTTTTTTTTACATACTGAAAAATGAGCTGGCTCCTGAACAGCAGAAAGTATTGGAGAGCTGGATGAAAGCGTCTTTAAAACTTACCTGATAATTTACCTTCTGCCTGATTGAAAATATATAGATTACTGCCTTGTGTAGCTTCTATCTCTACAATCAGCTGATCCTGAAAATCAGAAAAAATGACATCCTGAATAGATTTGGAGCTGGTGAGTGAATATTCCCAGATATTATTTCCTGTGTGGTAATCCAGAGCGATCAATTTTAATATCTCTGTCTGAGGATAATAAAATCCAAGAAAAATATTATTTCCTGCCAGTAAAACAGAGCTTTCAGAATATCCGGTCACAGAGCCTGAAAGAGGTGTCAGGCGATTGCCTATCATCAGGGAATAGCTCTGATCTTTGTTTTGTATCAATTGTCCAAGCACAGTTCTTTGATCATCATCTATCAGAAGATTGGTCCATTGAGCTTCTTCTTGTTTTTTGATACCATTATCCAGATTGATATAGCCGGATTTTCTGATTTCATTTGAATTGGAATGAAAAGCTAAAAGATGCTCGTTGTATCCCAGAACTTCAGCATAATGTATGGAGTGGCCGGCAGAATCAATCCTGCTCTTTTCGTAGATCGTACTCCATTTTTCATTCAGCTGAAGATCATAATACCTGACAGTGAAAATGTTTTCCTGTGGTAAAGAAGTAGCAGTCAGGAGCCCGTTTTGAAATGGTATCAGGAAATTGATGGCATTTTTGTTCGCTTTTTGTGTTTTTCCGTCTGTTTGAGGAACTACTTCCGGAAGGTTCATCTGGTTGAGCTGATAACATTGTCCACCTTCACACCAGCGGGAAAAGATGTCAGTTTTTAAAGGGTCATTGTAAGCGGCAGATTTTTTGAAATTTCTGCTTTCATTTGAATTTGATGTGTATTCCGGATTTTGCAGATCCAGCCATTTTCCATTTAAAGGATATAGCGATGCGATATTTGGGTCTATAGATAATTCAGAATTCCCGGAAGAATTTTTTTCTTGTTTAGAATTACAGGAAATAATAGAGAAACCGAAAGCGATGTAAAAAAGGTATTTCATAAAAAAGGTATTGGGTATTTGTGATATCTATTAAGTATAAATTATAGTTGTTTGTTTATTGCTGATTGCCAATTGTTGCGTTAACGAAATCGTAAATCTGCAATCAAAAATCATATATCTTATTTCAAAAAGGGATTATATCTCTTTTCATGACCGATAGTTGTTGCCGGTCCGTGACCGTTATAAACAGTTACATCATCGGGTAATGTCAGTAGCTCTTTTTTGATAGATTTGATCAGCGTGTCATAATTTCCTCCGGGTAAGTCCGTTCTTCCGATGCTTTCCCTGAAAAGAACATCTCCTGCTATGACATATTTTTCAGCTTCATTATAAAAAGTAATGCTGCCCGGAGAGTGGCCCGGTGTAAAAAGCATTTTGAAAGAAGCATCACCTAATTGAAGGAATGCTCCCGGTATCAGAAAATCTCCCGGCTCCCTGTATTCAGGAGGTTTTACACCGAACATCATAGCAGATATTTTGGAATTTTGAGCAATAAAAGTTTCATGCTCGTGCCATTGAGGAGATAGTTGGTAAGTATCAGCAATAAATGCATTGCCGAAAATATGATCCAGATGACAATGAGTATTTAACAACTTTGTCGGAGTTAATTTGTTGTCTGAAATAAAATCCGTTAACTTTTTGTGTTCAGAGTCCGTATAACATCCTGGATCAATAATCCAGCATTCACCTTCTTCATTGGAAATGATATATGTATTTTCGTAAAAAGGATTAAATGCAAAAGATGTAATAGTGGTCATAAAGATTGCGTTTAATGTTTTGTAACGTAGATATTTATTGGAACTTTGTAAAGTTATAATATTTTAGAAGTAGATTTATAAATGTTGAAAGAGAAGCTCCTGAAACCGTTGATAATGCTGATGTTCTTCGCATTCAGCATACAATTGACTATGGCACAGGGTGGGACTCAGGTTTCTTTTGGTCAGAACAGGGTGCAGTATCATGATTTTGACTGGCTTTCTCACGAATCGGATCATTTTATCACTTATTTCTACCCCGGAGGTCAGGAGTTGGGTAAATTTGTCATTATTGCTGCTGAAGACAGGATCCGCCAGCTGGAGGAACGTCTTAATTTTGTATTGAGCTCAAAAATTGAACTGCTCATCTACAATGATATAACTGACTTATCGCAAACAAATATCGGTATCTCAGAAGGTACTTATAATGTAGGTGGTACGAACTATTCCGACGGAACAAAAATCTTCCTGTATTTTGATGGCAACCACAGCAATATGCTCAATATGCTGGAAAAAGAATTGACAAAAGTATACCTCAATTCTATGATGGCCGGAAGAAATTTTGCCGAAATAGTACAAAATGCAGTTTTTCTGAATCTTCCTGCCTGGTATATTTCCGGTATGGCAGCATATTTTGGTGAAGAATGGAATGTTCAGAATGATGACAGATTAAGAAAATTCTGGAATGAAACATCCAGGCCAAGCTTTGCTAAGCTGGCACAGTTAGATCCTGAATTTGCAGGGCATTCGCTATGGTATTTTATTTTTGAGAAATACGGAAGTACTTCCGTTAAAAATCTTCTTTATCTCACCCGTATCAACAGAAGCATTAATAAAGGCTTTGTTTTTGCATTAGGTAAATCTTATGACAATATCATTGAAGAGTGGGAACAGTTTTATAAGTTTCACGCAAAAAATGATATTGCAGAAAGAGAGCGACCAAAAGAAGAGTTCAAGGTCAAAACCAGGCTGAGAAAAAATCAGATCATTTCCCAGATAAAAATTTCTCCTGATGGCAGAAATCTGGCGTATTCTATACACAAACACGGACAATATAAAGCCTATGTTCAAAATGTAGAAACGAAGAGAAGAAAACGGATTTTCAAGGGCGGATTTAATTCAGAAAATTATCCTCATGATCAGTCATATCCTATTCTTGCGTGGAATCCTGCCAGTTCAGTATTAATTGGTATTCATGAAAAAAGAGATCAGGTAAAGCAGGTTGATTATGATATCGTCGAAAAGAAAAAGACAAAATCAGATCTCAGAGGATTTCAGAGAGTTTATCAGGCATCTTTTTCTGTAGATGGCCGGTCGCTGGTCTTATCTGCTCAAAACAGAGGTCAGACAGATATTTATACCTATAATCTGGTGAATAAAACTGCCACGCAGCTGACCAATGATATCTTTGATGATGCGTATCCGGTGATGCTGGAAATAGAAGGTACTCGAGGAATCCTGTTTTCTTCCAACAGGCCGGACGAAAACATTCAGTTTGCAACTTATGACTCCATTTTGCCTGTGGGGAAATCTGCAATGTATTTTCTGGATTTACAGAATCCTGCGGCTAAATTTGTCAAAATTGGCTCGGATGGCTTAGGAGGCCAGTCCCACGGTTTGAAATTAGATGATGAATCTTTTGCTTTTTTATCAGATGAAAATGGGATCGTCAATCTGTACAAAGGAGAGCTTCATCCTGCTATTTTAAGATTTGATACCATCACAGAAGGAGAAACCATCAGAATTGATACCATCAGATATTTTACAGCATCTGTTCAACCGTTGACAGATATTTCTACCAATATTCTGGATGCTTCCATTGCCAGCCGGGTCGGAAAATGGGCATATCTGGTGAAAGGCATTAAGAAATCAGAAGTATATATTGCTCCGGTCCCGCGTGAAGAGCTGCCTCTGAAGTTGACTTCTACAGCATACAGAAATTCATTGACATCATTACAGAAAGCTGAAACTGTTCTGAAAAGAACTGAAAGAGTTACAAAAAATGAAATAGAGGCGGTCAATAATGTTGACACACTGATCAATCAGAATTTTGAATTCACTTTCAACTCAAGATATAATTATACATTACCTACCTCAGCAGAAAGGCAAGCTGTCAGACAACAGTTTCTGGACTCTGTCAGGATTGAATCAGAAGAAACATATCAGCAGATGGTCAGTGAAGAAGAGAAGCCGCTTGTACAGTTCAGAGCAGGACAATCTGTGCCGTACAGAGCTAAGTTTTCATCCAGTTTTCTGACAACTCAGATAGATAATTCAGTACTACCCTTTACCTATCAGAGTGTTGCACTGAATGGGTCAAGATTTGACTATCCTAACCTGAGCGGAATGATCATGTTCGGAATCCAGGATTTAATGGAAGATCATAAGTTGACCGGAGGATTCAGATTACCCAGCAATTTTAAAGGAACAGAGATTTTTGTCAGTTATGAGAATCTTAAAAAGCGATTAGATAAGAGACTATTTTTCTATAGAAAATCCAATCAGGAAAGATTATCTCTGCTGGTCAATAATACTTATATAATACCTGCTGTTGGGAAACAAAAAACCAACTATATGGAGACTCGTCTCAGCTATCCGTTTGACGTGACCAAAAGCTTGAGATTATATGCAGGTTACAGAAATGACAGATTGATTTTGGGCTATACAGATACTATCACAATGATGGCGGATATTGACCGAAATGAAAACTGGTCCTTCCTGAAGCTGGAATTTGTTCACGATAATTCAAGAGAAGTTCAAACGAACATCTTTAACGGATTCAGATATAAAATCTACACTGAATACTTCAGGAACTGGAGCGAGAAAAATTCTAATCTTTTCACTTTTGGATTTGATGCCAGACATTATACTACTGTATTCAAAAATGTTATCTGGGCTAACAGGCTCGCAGGAGCCAGCTCCTTCGGTCAAAGAAAAGTCATCTATTATCTGGGCGGGGTAGATACCTGGCTGAACAATAAATACGACAACAGCATAGGAGTTTCCAATATGACAAATTATGCTTTTCAGGCACAGGCGACCAATGTGAGAGGGTTTCCTATCAATATCAGAAACGGAAGCAGTAACATGGTATACAACAGTGAGCTGAGAGTACCGATTTTTTCTTTGCTGGCTAAGAAAAACATTAAATCAGCTTTTATCAGTAATTTCCAGCTCTTAGGTTTCTTTGATATTGGTTCAGCATACAACGGATTGACGCCATTCAATCAGGACAATCCTTATGTAACAGAGCAGGTGACGCCCAATGGACAGCAGACTCCTGTAGTAGTGAAAGTAGATTATTATCGTAATCCTACTGTAATGGGAACCGGATTTGGTATCAGAACAGTCTTGCTTGGATATTTTATGCGACTGGACTGGGCATGGGGATTAGACGGCGGTTTGGTAAGTAAAAAACCAATGTGGATGTTCTCCTTTTCTAAGGATTTTTAATCACTTTATTTTATACAGTTTACAGGATTTTTTCAAAGTCATTTGAAAAAGTGTAGCATTGATACAAAAAGTCGTTTGAAAAAGTGTGAAAACTGACTTGAAAGAGATTTCAGGTATCTCTTATCAATAGTGTCACAAATTGGATGAATATTTTTAAAAGTACTTGATAGAGATCCTTTCAGAAACCTGACGAAGTAGTTCGGTAGAGCCAATCGGAGATTCGTGGAGCATAACAAATCAGTAAGGATGTCATGCTACTTCGTAACCTCAGCAAAAGTGGTAAGCATCTCAATTCACTTAAAATAAAATCAGCTTATTTGTGATACCTCCCTCTTAGCCGGAAGAACTAACTACAAAAATCTAATCAACTATACTCTTCAGTTGATCCCTATGTTTTTTCACTTCCGGATTCATGATTTTAAACCAAAGCGGAGGGAAAAGTGAAATCAGCATCATACCCGGATATCCGGAAGGCATCTGAGGTGAAGCATCAAAATGGCGCAGAATCTGATATTTTCTGCCAGCATTATAATGATGGTCACTATGTCTGGTCAGCTCAAACAACAACAATCTGCCCAAAGAATGATTGGAGTTCCACGAGTGTATAGGCTTTACTTTTTCATATCTGCCTGGTGAGATTTCATTTCTGAGTAAACCGTAATGCTCAATATAGTTGACCGTTTCCAAAAGGAGAATGCCTACAATTGCACTGAAGATAAATCCAATCACTACTGCCAGACCGCTTGCCCAACCATGAGGACCAATAATGCTAAAGATTATGAATAACCCTGCAATGAAAAGGATTTGTATAATCTGATATCTCAGCATTTCATTTTGCCATGACCAGAAAGGCATGTTTAGCTTATTCAATCTGTATTCTTCCAGATGCCATGCAGAACGCCAGGAACCGATAATGCTTCTGAAGTAGAATTTGTACACAGGTTCATTCAATCTTGCAGTGGCCGGATCCAAAGGTGTTGCGATATTTTTGTGATGACCTCTGTTGTGTTCTATAAAAAAATGCATGTACAAAGAAGTCAGCAAGAGAGATTTTGCCATATTTTGCTCATAACGTTTTGTTCTGTGACCCAATTCATGTCCCAGATTGATACCTATAATCCCACAAGCGAGTCCCATACTCCAAGACATTCCAATATATTCATACCATACCAGATCCAATTGTGCGATTCTGTATCCGAAGCACAGTAACATAAAATATTGTATGACAACCATGAAATACAAAAGAAAGTCATACCATCCGTTTTTGCGTTCAACAGATTCTTCCTCTGCACTTAGATTTTCGGTATTCCCTTTAAAGAACAATTCTAAAAAAGGGATAAGGCCAAAAGCAAATAATACCGGATAAAAGCTCCAGAGACCTCCCCACGAAATTGCTGTCAAAACAATAAACGGTAAAACAATAACGGGGAAAGTATATTTGAGTGAGCGCATCATTACCCTTGATATTTATATTAAGTTAATGAATTATTTCAAGTGAATCCATAAAATTAGAATCAACAACTACATTTCGATTTTAATGCCTCAATACAATTTACCGGTGACAGAAGTTTTCGAAGCCACGAATGGCCTAATGTACGTTCACGGCTTTGCCCCCCGTTAAGGTGGCTTCGGCTACCCGAAGCTAAAACAGCCGTCTGCCGAAAGCAGCCAAAATCAGTGGTCTGTCTCCGATAGCTATCGGAGTGGACTGAAAAACTAATTACGGCTTATAAATAGAAAACTGTTCCTCGCTTGTTGCTACAATCTGTGGCTTACCTTTGAATAGTTGTACTTTTCCTCTGACACAAATCATTTTATCCTTGAGATATAGTTCAGGCTCATAAGTAAAATTAATTCTGTCCTTGCCAAAAATAACCGCAGTAAATGGAGTATTGGGATAGAGCTCATCGAAATTGACATAAGTGAGACCCGTTTCAGTGTTTTTATTATATCTGGTAGCAACTACTTTTCCGCATACATTACATTCTGTACCGATGAAATAATTCGCCTGTTTGGTAGGAATATGATTCAGATCATATTTGAAATCGGGAGCTTCAGATACTTTAGTAGAACTGACCTTCCAGTCTTTTAAATCAAAAGTGCTTTCAAAATTTTCTGCATTTGCAACATTCGGGAAAAAATTGATTCCGGTGACAGCTTCTATGCTATCAATTGTCACTGCGTATCTGGGAAGGCTATAAGCGACATTCTGGTTAGGAAAAAGAAACGCAATTGCTTTCGGAGTTTCAGATTTCATATCTACGACGATTTTGAAATATGCCTCAGGAATACTCAGCCGGTATGAACCTTGTTGGGTTTTAGGTAGGTCGCTCTTCAATACTGGTCCGGTCAATACAACCAGTTCTCCATGTTCTACTACCCATTCTCTGATTTGAATTTCCAGACTGTTCCAGGAATTTCTGTTCAGTTCCGGGTTTTGGGGGCTCATATTGCTATAGTAATATGATTCGCTCAATGCTTTTCTACTCCATCTGAAATCCGCAGAAGGTGCCATGTGTCCGCGGTCGTATCCGCTGTCCCAGTAATCTGCTACATCTGCAGAACCTGTACTTATGCTGGGGTCAATTCTGAAATCGTTGGTACGGGTGATAGTTCCGGTGATGACATCTTTGGGTACGATATGCATCACCCAGTTTGGTTGCTCATGCTCCTCATTGTAGCTGAGCATCATCGCTGAATGAGTGACAAGCTCATACTTCTGAGGGTCCAGAGGAATATATTTTTGCAGAGATTCTCTGATTTTCTGAAGCTTGAGATCTTCTATTTCATCGATAATATTTTGAACTTCTCCTTTTTGCTGATCTAATTTTTCCTGTTGAGAACGAATCAGATCATCAGTCGTTTGACCCTTACAGGAAATAATACTCAACACAAATACAGTACATGTCAAAAGGATAGCCGTCAGTTTCACAGAAAAATTTTGATGATGAATACACTAAATATATGCCAAGATAGTGATTTCAGAAATGAGATTCTAATGTTTGATTCTATGTAGAAAGCTGACAGTATAGCTATTCTATCATAATAATCACCAAATACAAAGTGTTTTTTATTTATTTTAGAAAGTGTTTATATTATTATAAAATGCTACAAATAAAATCTTAGTGTCTTGGTTTCTTAGTGGCAAATAAAAAAGTGCCACAAAGTCGCGAAGTCACAAAGAAAAATTTAGCGTCTTAGGGTCTTAGTGGCAAATAAAAATAAAACAAATGGAGTATAAAGAACTTTCCCCAGAAGAAGAGCAAATTGGTAAAGCCATTGTAAATGCTGCTTACAAAATCCATAAAGAACTTGGTCCGGGTTTATTGGAAAAAGTGTACGAGGTTTGTATAGCACATGAACTAAGAAAAGCAGGATTTTATGTCATACGTCAGGTGAATATCCCAATAACGTATGATGGGATTCAATTTGATGAAGGTTTGCGATTGGATTTACTCGTAAATGATAAAGTTATCTGCGAATTGAAAGCAGTAGAATTAGTGAATCCGGTTTGGGAAGCCCAAATCATCAGCCATTTAAAACTTACAGGTATGAACCTCGGTTATCTTATTAATTTCAATGTGCCTCTGATTAAAAACGGAATCCGAAGATTTAGAAGGTAAAGCAGCAAATCTTAGTGCCTTTGTGTCTTAGTGACAAATAAAGAAAGTGCAACAAAGCCACGAAGTCACAAATAAAATCTTAGCGTCTTAGTTTCTTAGTGGCAAAAAGAAAGAGCCACAAAGTCGCGAAGTCACAAAGAAAAATTTAGCGTCTTAGAGCCTTAGTGGCAAATAAAGAAAGTGTCACAAAATCACGAAAAAACTCTTAGTGCCTTAGAGTCTTAGTGGCAAAACAAATGTGTCAATGAGAGAATATGCCGATGTGATACTAACGCAACAATTCTGCTGTTTCAGATAAATAAAAGCCTTAGCGTCTTCGTGTCCACTATATAAATTTTAACAAAAATCAAAACTTATTTACAATGCTGACATTCGTTTCTGGTAATTAAACTTTACATTTATCCTATTGTTGAGTCACCATTTACAGTTAGGTAAAAATGTTAGAGATAGGAATCGGAAAAGCAGATATTACTGCATTTGTCAGAGGAGTAGGAATGTTGGGATATGGTTTAGCGACTCAGCCCATGCTGGATATTGAGACCGCATTATATTCCCGGGCATTTGTATTTTTCGATCCGGCCACTCAAAAACGTGTGACCTTTGTCAATACAGAGCTATGTATGATTAATCCCTCACTGAAAGATGGAGTGATTAAAAAGTTGACAGAGCAATATCCTAAATGGGGATATGATTATGATAATCTGATGCTGACTGCTCAGCATACACATACAGGCCCCAGCGGATATTCATTACACCCTTTGTACAGCATGAGTTCTCCGGGATTCGTTCAGGAGATTTATGATAAAATAGTCAACGGAATTTTTGACTCAATTGTACAGGCTGAGCTGAATAAGGCTCCGGGGAAAGTGCAGGTAGGGACAGGTACTTTTGATTATGAAACATCTATCAGCTATAACAGATCTATAGCGGCATATAATCTGAATCCGGAAGTAGAGCAAAAAATATCTTTTGCTGACAGGCATATGGCTGCAGATAAGAAAATGACACTGCTTCAGATCACTGACGAGCAAGGACGTCCGAGAGCTTCTGTAAACTGGTTTGCAGTGCATACGACCAATCTACCCAATACATGGACGAAAGTCTGTTCTGACAACAAAGGATTTGCAGCTACAGAACTGGAAGAATCTTATGAAGAAGAAAACAAAGATTATATCTCTGCTTTTGCACAGGGAGCTTGCGGAGACGTATCTGCCCGTGTGAAGTTTAATCCCCGACTAGACCGTCAGCGTGGATACTGGGAAGGGCCGTTTGAAGATGATCTGAAAAGTTCCAGATACAACGGAAACATACAATACAAAAAAGCGAAAGAGATCATTACCGGCATTGATACTACGAAAGATTTAGGAGCTTCCGGAGTAGATGGTCAAACTTTGTTTACCGATTTCGGAGCAATAGACTTGAATCCTGAATTTACAGGTGGTAAAGAAGGCTGTGTTACCAGTCCGTCCTGTATGGGAGCTGCATTTCTGGTAGGTTCGGTCATGGATGGTCCCGGTATGCCGGAATTATTAGGCAAAGGGTCTGTCGCATTGTCAAAAGTTATTACCAAAAAGAGAGAGCTCTTCAGCAAAGGAGAAGATAAAAAATATATAGACCGTTTTGTTCGGGCACAGGCTTGCAAACCTGTGATTCTGGAGACTGGCCGTAACCTCATTCTGGGAGCCAAACCTCGCCACCTTATTCTTCCTGATTTTGCAGACGAGCTGATTCGCAATATCAAACATTTTGACCGGATTGGTGTACTGGACCAGACACCTTTGAGTCCTCAGGTACTTCCTGTTCAGGCACTCAGAATCGGAACAATACTTATTTTGGGTATTCCATTCGAGATTACTACAATAGCCAGTAAGAGATTGGTGAAAACTATTGAGGACAGAGTTGTCAAACATGGAATACAACACGTGATTTTAGCACCTTACGCCAATGCATACAACGGTTATATTGTGACCAACGAAGAATACCAGCTACAGATGTACGAAGGAGGCCATTGTGTATTTGGTCAGTGGTCATTGAATGCCCTACAGGAAAAATCTGCCAAAGTAGTAGATGAGCTCATGAAACCAGCCGGTCAGCGTCAGTCACTCAGAGAAGCAGAGCCGGATGTTTTCTCAGAAGATTTCATCAAAGCATTTGCGCATTTTGAAGGCAATTATTACAAAAATATACGGTTGAAAGAAGAGAAAAGAGAAGGTCGTCGACTACGTTTAGAAGCTAGAAAAGACAGAAGGGGAAAGTCATATTGATTTTGGAGTACAACCGGGCTTTCGCTTCATATTCCCGCCACAGTTTTAGTATAGCTTGGCAACACTTCATCTTCCTGCCGCAGTTATTGGGCAGGGCATTGAGCATAGCCGAAATGAATGCGGCGGTTGATATTCCGCTCTATCTTTGTGCCGGAAAGTCAGTAAAAGTATTATTGCGTTATTGGTGCTAATGCGTTCCAGTGTTTTCTTTATCTATTTTAACAACTGCACATTTGCGGCAGCAACCGGTATATCTTCATGAAGAATCATGAGCTGGTATGTACCATTAGGAAGGCTACTCAGATCAGTCCTGTGAAGAGAAGATGTAACAGATTCAAATCTTAGAGTTCTTCCCGTAATATCAGAAATCCGGATTTTGAAATTATTCAGAGGTAGATTTTCGTTGGGTATTTGTATCTGGAATATTCCGGCACTGGGATTCGGGAAAACATAAAGTACGGGCAATCGTTGTTGCTGAGAAATTCCGGTAGTCAAATATTTTTTACAATAAATCCCTGACATAAAATTCTTAATATAAAATACTGTACTGTCATACATTGGCTGTATGCGAAAACCAAACTCTTCATAGGAAGTATGGCCTTTACCCGGAATAATATAAAAAGGATTTTCTATTCCTACTTCCAGTGCTTTTGCATGTAAAACATTACTGCCATCTACTACGGGCATCGTTGTAATACTATATGGCTGTCCGCTGTTGAAAGGTACCTGAAGATCTTCGATGTCATGCACACTCAAAAATGGCAGATGTTCATTGTCCAGAATACTTGCCTTTGCCAATGCGCCGCTGATACTGATGACTCCGGCTACTTTGTAAGGAAATCCTACAGCAGCTGTAGTGCCATCACTTCCGCCAGCTTCTTCCATCCATCTTTTCCAGTCCTCCGGTAGTACATCTTCATCATCCAGATATGTTGCGTGTAAAGCATTAAATGCCCCTGCCGAAGCTCCGCCTATAATAATCATAGAAGTGTCTATTCCCCATGTATTACCGTTCTCCATGACATCTCTGAACAGATACCTGATAATAGCTCTTGCATCTTGGGTTCCCCTTGCCACAGCTTTGACCATTTTTTCCTGATCCAGGAGAGATAAGAAAGATGGTTCGTACCTGTATTGCGGAGAAATGACCACATATCCCATTTTAGTTAAGTCTTCACCGAGAAATTTACATTGTCCGTGATTTTTATCTCCGCTCCAGTACGCCCCTCCATGCATCATCACGAGTACCATCCTGCTTCTGCTGCTGTCATCCTTGGGCTCATATACATCAAAGTGCATTTTCTTGATCTTATTATTCGACATAGTATTTTCGCCATAATAGATATTTCGGGTGACCTTGGTTTCTTTGAAGATATTTTTTGTATACCTGTCTCCGCAGTTTTGTCCCCAAAGGATATTGAACGATACCAGAAAAATGAAAATCAGAGATGTAGAAAATTTCATAAGCTTTAGATTTTAAATCTTTCCTCAGTTTACAAACCATTGATTATCGTAATGTTCAATAGTTTATGAATGAGTTGATATTAAATATACTAAAACTATGAATTGGTTGATGATATTACAAAAAAAGATCTGCAGTAATACTGTCAGTAAGTAATTTCCCTTTGATGGACAATACAAAACAATTGTTGAGATATAAGACACTACCTGCGCGTATATGAGGCTCCACCGCCAGAATAAATTTTCTGGATATTTTATCTCCAAATTCATTTTCCAGCTCATTGAACTGGATGCCTTCTCTCAATCTGATTTTTGTCATGATCCATTCATTATATCTGGAAACAGTATCCAGCGTTTCGGATTCACCGGGGATTTTATCTTCAGTAATCATACGGATATAAGACATATTGTTAGCTATATTCCAGCTTCTGACAGGCTTTTTATAGCTATGTGCTGAAGGGCCAATTCCTAAATAGGGTATATCATGCCAATAACTGCTGTTGTGTATAGCTTCTGAACCCGGCACTGCAAAATTGGAAGTCTCATACTGCTCATATCCCAGACCTGGTAAGAATTCCATCAGCCAAAGCATCTCTTCTGCAGATTTGTTTTCATCTACCGGAATAGATTTTTTCTTTCTTATCAGGTGGTCCAGCGAAGTGTTAGGTTCTACCGTAAGCCCGTAAGCAGATATATGGTTGACTCCGATATTAGCCAGCGTTCTGATATCCTTTTCTAATCTGTGAACACCGGAAGTAGGAATGCCAAAAATTAAATCCGAAGATATTTTATCTATTCCTGCATTTAATGACCTTTCTATGCCGGAGATAGCTTTATGACTGTCGTGAATCCTGTTCAGATATGCCAGATCTAAATTATCAAATGACTGGACACCTATACTGAGCCGGTTAATGGCTGATGCTGACAATAATTCAAAAAAGTTGTCATCCATATCATCCGGATTCGCTTCCAGTGTTACTTCTTCTACATTCTGAAGATGAAAACTTTTGTCAATATTAGCCCAGATTTGATCAAATTCTGTAGCCGTCAGTAGAGAAGGAGTTCCACCGCCAAAATAAACTGACCGGATGCTCGTTTTTTTATCACCAAAGAAATTTTTTTGAAGCTCTATCTCCCGGCAAATAGCGTCGATCATCTCAGGACGATATTTTTCAAAACTGGTAGAAAAGTGAAAATTACAATAATGACAGGCTTGTTTGCAAAAAGGAATATGTATATAAATGCCGGCCATTTGCAGAAAATATCTCAAATTTACTGAATTAGCTTTAACCTGATGACCTTGACGAAGTCTATTTACAGTTTCTGGATGATTTTCTCCCTGGGAATATTATCTGTTTATGGGGTTGGAGATGGAAACTGGCTGGTGATACAAAGTCAGGATAATCTGAAAGAATTCAGGATTCAGCCGTTACAGGAATTTTCTTCTTCATCAAAAAGAACGGAGTTTATACAGCAGATGATACAGGATCTGCATAACAGAATGTATATAGAAGCTTCAGTAGATTCAGTCTGGGGTGAACAAACTGATACACTATGGATCCATCTGCATATCGGGAAAAAATATGAGATGCGTATGAGCCTGCCCGAAATACATGAAAAGAGCCGCAAGTCAACTTTTAAAATAGGTCCGCCCAATTTATCCTCTACTATTCTATCGATAGATGATCAATTGATTTTCTGGCAGGACAATGGTTACCCCTTTGCTGAAATTTCCTGGGATACGCTGAAGATAGATAGTCATCACATACAAATGAATGCCAGAATAGAGAAGGGGCCCTTAATCATTTTTGACAGCCTGAAAAACAGAGAAAACGGAAAAATTTCTGAAGCATTCCTGAAGTCTTATTTAGGTATCAAAAAAAATATGCCATATCGGGAATCTCTCTTGTCAGAAAGTGATCAGTTGCTAAAGAAGCTTCCTTTTGTAAAATTTGTCAAACCTTCCAATGTTAATTTTCAGGGAGATAATGCAACATTAAATGTATATCTCGCTCAACGTAAAGTCAGTAAATTCGATTTTATCTTAGGACTTCTCCCTAATAATGAAGCAACCGGGAAAATGCTCATCACAGGAGAAGCAAGATTGCAATTGCAGAATGCTTTTAAAAGAGGAGAGGAGATCTTTCTGGAGTGGAAAAGGGTAAAAGCCAATTCTCAGCAGCTAAGACTGAAATTTAATTATCCTTATATACTTCAATCACCGATAGGTGCAAACGGATCTTTTTTTCTGGATAAAAGAGATTCTACCTTTCTGGATATCAACTGGACATTAGGTGTTCCTTTCCGGACAAAAGCAAACAATTACATCAAGGCATATCTTGAAAATTCCCAGACCATTGTCTTGCATGTTGACACATTAAGTGTAAAAAACAGAATGAGACTGCCGACAATACAGGATGTGAGCGCATTACTATATGGTTTTGAAGGATATTTTGAAAACTTAGATTATCTCTTCAATCCCCGGAAAGGGATAGAAGCCAGTGCCAATGTGCAGGTGGGCACACGGAAAATAAAACCGAATTATTCCATCACCAGCATGGGTGAGCAATACGAGCAGCTATATGATTCTGTCAAATTGAAATCTCTGCAGGCTCAATTCCGGGCACAGTTTCAGGCTTACATAAGATTATCTAACAGACAAGTCGCAAAACTAGGATTTAAAGGAGCTTCAAAAATCAACCAAGGAATACTGGAGAATGAGATGTACAGAATTGGAGGGACTAATCTGCTGAGAGGATTTGATGAAGAGTCTATCTTTACCCAGCATTACGCTATTGCTACTCTGGAGTACAGATTTATCCTGGATCAGAACTCTTATTTCTATACTTTTTTTGATGCCGGTTTTGTAGCAAAAAAGCAGGAAGAAAAATTTAGCAAAGATTTTCCGTTTGGATTTGGAGCAGGAATAGCTTTTGAAACAAAAGCAGGTATATTTGGGGTCAGTTATGCAGTGGGCAAACAACAAGACAATCCGATCGATTTCAGAACTTCAAAGTTACACTTTGGATATGTCAATATATTCTAAGCTGATGATTGCTGTTATGCTGATGCTGCTCATGGGCATTACTTCTGTTTATGCGCAGGAAGTTACATATAGCCCGGAGTTTGTAGACTCCTTTATGGTGCAGAATAGTCAGGATACGCAAGTGTCAGAAATTGTGGATCAGGTAGCCGGTACAGGAGTCTCAGAAAAATCAGTCTGGGATGTGCAGCATTTGAGAGAAAAGAGAACGATGCCTTCGTTGATATTGATGTTGCCGGTAGTTGTTTTTCTGATTATTATCATGAAATATCTCTTCAAAAGCTTTTTCAACACCAGTATGTCCAGCATAGTGAACGGAAAAGTTTTTCAGCTTCACTATAGAAATAAAAAATACTCTGAACCTATCCCTTTATTCATACTGTTTCTATTGAGAAATATTGTAACAGTAATGCTTTGCCAATATCTGGTATATGTATATTCAAATGATAGTTCCTTTCTGGGTATAAAATACTTCGGAATCGGTTTCATTCTGATTACTGCTTTTTTTTCTATCCTGTATTTTATCGAATATCTTGTTCAGAATGCAATAGGAGTAGGTGAGGTCTTCAGAATGTATTTTACTCAATATTATCTGATTACTACATGGAGCTGGTCACCGCTCATCCTCATTATATTAGTCATGCATTTAAATGGAATACACTTGGGGTATAATATAATCACCCTGATTCTGGCTGTGCCTGTACTTTTTTTTTCATTTCTGGCTATAGTTCGTTCTATAATATTACTGAATGGAGCGTGGAGAGATAATTTGATTTATTTTTTTATGTACCTTTGCACTTTCAAAATTATCCCGTATCTGATTATACTCAAGGTTATCAATGATTTTGCAACATGATCAGGAAGGAAATTAAAGAGCAATAACTATATAACAATGGATACTACCGCTTCACATAAAGTAGTAAAGTCTGTTTTGATTTCTCAGCCTTTCCCTGAAAATGGCAAGTCGCCTTTTTTGGATCTGGCAGCAGAATATCAATTAAAAATAGATTTTAGACCATTTATTCATGTAGAAGGAGTGGTGGCTAAAGATTTTAGAAAATCTAAGATTTACATAGATCAGTATCCTTGCGTCATCTTTACCAGCAGAAATGCGATAGAGCATTATTTCAGATTATCAGAAGAAATGCGCGTGAAAGTTTCTGAGAACACAAAATATTTTTGTATCAGTGAAGCCATTGCATTATATCTTCAGAAATTTATACAATATCGCAAGCGAAAAGTATTTTTCGGAGACGGGAAAATGCCCAAGCTGATAGAAATATTGTTGAAGCAAAAAGATAAAACCGACGGTAGATTTCTTTTGCCGTGCTCAGATGTAAGAGATCAGGGAACTATTGATTTGCTGACAAAATCTAATATAGATTTTTCTGAAGCTGTGATGTTTAGAACAGTTGCCAGCGACTTATCTGATTTGAGCGATGTGAAATATGATATCCTGGTATTTTTTAGTCCGACTGGAATTGTTTCCCTTTTCAAAAACTTTCCTGATTTTGTACAGGGAGAGACAAGGATTGCTGTTTTTGGAAACACAACAGCTGAAGCTGCAAAAGAAAGCCAGTTGAGATTAGATATCATTGCACCCAGTCCCGCACACCCTTCTATGGTCAGTGCTATCAAATCTTATGTAGAACAGGCCAATAAAAAGAAATAAATTGCATAACTTACTCGTTGATTAACCGTATGTCAATGAGAGACAATCCGACTGTTTTAATCTTTGGTCTGAATAGGAAATACATTTTAATGTGTGTATTTCTCTTATTGAGCTACAATGGATGGACTCAGGTTTTCTTTAATAGTACACATATACCTAAATGGCACCAGCAGGTGGACCAGCCTGCATTGGTAGGTAACTCCGAAGGTATCAGAACCTTTGCAGCATTCAGATATCAATGGGTTGGTATAGAGGGTGCGCCAATGACAGTATATGCAGGAGCTGATATGAAGCTTCCTTTGAAAAATCTGAGTGGAGGAGTGTTTTTTGCACATGACAGAGTCGGTGCTGCTACTTTTACCAGTGCAAATATTTCTTTAGCATATGCTATTCCTGTAAAAAAGAATTCTATTAGTATCGGAGTAAGGACCGGATTAAACAATATGTCACTGGATGGCTCTAAATTAATTACGCCTTCTGGTAATATTGGTATTGAAGACCCGATATTGATCGGAGAGAAACAATCTGCAATCAGACCGGATATAGGTATAGGTGTTTCATATATACATTCTGTTTTTCATGTAGGAGCTTTTGTTAATAACATTGCGGATTTTAAGAGTAAGCTCAACGGGCTGACAGCAGAATTCAATACTGATTTTGGCCGGTATTATGGGCTGACAGGTGCCGCTGCTATTCCTATAAATAAAAATATAAGTATAGATCCTGCAATTTTATTGAAAATGAATGCGATACATTATCAGATTGATGTATCTTTGGCGACCACATTGCGGGAAAAATATACAATAGGTATAGGAGCAAGAGGATATAATAAAAAAAGTTTTGAATCGTTAATGTTTATAACAAAAATAAAATTGTTGCCAAAGATGTCTGTTATGTATAGTTTTGATTTACTTTTGAACAAGATCAATACAGTGAGTCATGGGTCGCATGAGGTATCGTTTTTATATGTAATACCTAAGAATTTTAATGTAAAAAGTGCCAAAATAGTCAACCACCCAAGATATCTCTAAAAAAAATGTTAAAGAATTTGCGATAAAGTTATAATGAGTTAAAATTTTCTATAACTTCGTTTTTTATCTCAAATAATATACGAAAACCAAATCGAACTGATAAAGGAATAGAACGATGAATAAATCGAAATTTTCATTAATCGCTGTGCTTCTTTTAGTTGTACTAGCCGGATGTAACAAGAAAAATGGCTTAGACGGTCAATTAGTAGGTGCTACAGACAGACCTAAATGGGACAGTGAAATGATGCCTTACGGGATGGTGTACGTACCTTCCGGGACATTTCATACCGGACCTTCTGATCAGGACATTGTTTATTCATTGCAGGCATCTAATAAGCAAATCTCTATTGTCGGTTTCTTTATGGATGAGACTGAGATTACCAATAATGAGTATCGCCAGTTTGTGGATTGGGTAAGAGACTCAATTGCGCACAAAATGATTGGTGGTGAGCACCTTACAGATGCAGAGAACGGTAATCAATATATCAACTGGGATTACCCTATTGACTGGTCGGCAGACGGGGAAGATGCTCAGGTTGTAGAGGAGCTATTCTATGCTGAGAAAGACAGACTTTTTGGAAGAAGAGAGTTAGATCCTTCTAAATTAACTTACGAATATCTTTGGGTAAGATGGAAAGATATGGCTATGGACAAAGACAGAACCAAGTCAAGATCCTCTTTCATCGAAAGAAAAACAGTACATGTATGGCCGGATGAAAATGCATGGATCAGAGATTTTACATACTCATACAATGAGCCGATGACAAGATCCTATTTCTCACACCCTGCTTATGATGAATATCCTGTAGTAGGAGTGAACTGGGTGCAGGCAAATGCTTTCGCTTACTGGAGAACAGCACTTTGGACTTCATATAAGCAAAAGAACGGTGAAGCATTCCCGGAAGAATTCAGATTACCATTCGAGCATGAGTGGGAGTATGCAGCAAGAGGTGGAAGACAATTATCTCCTTATCCTTGGGGCGGTCCCTACATCAGAAATACAAAAGGCTGTTTATTAGCAAATTTCAAACCTGGTCGTGGTTCTTATCAGGAAGACGGAGGTTTCTACACTGTACCTGCTAAATCTTACTGGCCTAATGATTATGGTCTTTATAATATGTCAGGAAACGTGGCAGAATGGACTTTATCAGCATTTTCTGAAAATTCTTATGCATTTATGCACGATATGAACCCGGATATTCGTTATGATGCTAAAGATGATGATCCATCTACAATGAGAAGAAAAGTTGTTCGTGGAGGTTCATGGAAAGATATCGCATATTTCTTGCAGACCAGTACCAGAAGCTGGGAGTATCAGGACTCTGCAAAATCTTTCGTCGGATTCAGAAACGTAATGCCTTATATGGGCAGATCTATCAATGATTTTAGATAATCGATTTATAAAAAAATAAAAAATCATTCAAAACCAATAACAAACAAATCACTATTTATGGCTTCATTCGTAAAATCAACAGGATTTAAATATGCTAAAAACTTCGTTTTTGGTGTAGGTGCTGCAGTCGTTATCATCGGTGCATGGGGTAAATTAACACATCAACCGTGGGCAAATTTTGCTCTTACTCTAGGTCTATTAACAGAGGCTGTGTTGTTTACTATCTCCGGCTTGCTACCTCCTGAGAAAGACTACTACTGGGAAAAATTGTATCCGGGATTGGATAATCCGGAAGGTGCAGTTCAGGGTGCTCAGGTTGCTGTTACTGCAAAAGCTCCGGCTGGAAGTGGCTCTACTGCTGCTTTAGACAAAATGTTGGATGAGGCTAAAATTGATCAGGCCTCTATCAACAGATTGGGAGATAATCTGAAAAAATTAAGTGAAAATGTAAGCTCATTAGCTAATGTAGCTAACGCACAAATAGCTACAGAGCAATTTGCAGCTCAGGCTAAACTTGCTACTGAAGCATTGGCTGCCCAAACAAAACATACTACTGAGGCTATGAGTGCATTATCCAAGAATGTGGATAATCTCAGCAAAGTATATGGTAACATGTTAACTGCAATGAGATCATAGATCCCTTCGTTTTATATATTGTTTAATCTAAAACGGAGATAAAAAATGGCAATTCCTAAGGAAAGTAGGCAGCAGATGATCAACATGATGTATATCGTGTTGACGGCACTGCTCGCATTAAACGTTTCGGCTGAGCTTCTCAATGCATTCTCTCTCATTAACAAGAGTTTGGTGAAATCATCAGAAACTCTTGATAAAAGAAGTGAAGGTATTTATGAAACTTTCGCCCAGAAAAAAATAAAAGAACCTGGAAACGCAAGAGTTAGCCTTTATGAAGGTAAAGCATTACAGGTAAAACAAATTTCACAAGAACTCCAATCATATATTGACGGCGTAATAGCTAGCTTGATTGAACAAGGAGGAGGCCCGGCTGAAGAGTACAATGGTGATATGAAACAAAGGGGTGATGTAGATTTATCTACAAGATACTTAGTGGAAGGTACACAAAAAGGCAATGTTAAAGGTGGTGAAGGTTATATCTTAAAACAAAAGATAGAAGATGCTTTGACTAAATTTTTAGCATTAACAGATACTGGTGATGTGAAAGTTATTACTCAAAACTGGCCTTTCAATGTTAATATCCAAGGAGGTAAAGTTGAATTGTTGCCTAACCAAGGTCCGACTAAGGCTAATGAGAGAACTCCAATTGCAAATCCGGCATCTGATTGGGTAAGAGAAAGCTTTGCACAGATACCTGCTATTGCTTCTCAAACAATGTTGACCAAGTATAAATCAGATATCAAAAGCATAGAAAATGATTTATCATCCTACATGCTTGCTAAAATTGGTCAGGCGGAGCAATTAAAAGAAGATGAGATTATCTTTGATAAATTTCAGGCTAAAATCGTAGCTCCTACATCCTATGTGATGTTGGGTGAAACTTTTGAAGCAGAGATCTTCTTAGCAGCTTTTAACTCAAAAACAAACAATGTTTCTATCTCTGTGAATGGAGGTGGTCTACCGGTTAACTCTGATGGTGTTGGTACATTCAAACGTACAGCTACTTCAGTGGGTGAATTCCCTGTAAGTGGTACTATCAATGTTAAAAATGACAGAACTAATCAGGTGAAGAGCTACAAGCTTCCTGAGTTTAAGTATACAGTGGCGGCTCCGTTTGCTACAGTATCTCCTACTAAAATGAATGTATTCTATATCGGAGTTGATAATCCAATTGAGGTATCAGCTGCAGGTGTAAGAGGACAGGATATGAATGTATCCGTTGCAGGAGGGAATATCTCCGGTTCCGGAGGTTCTTATGTGGTAAGAGTTTCTACTGCTGGAGAAGCTACAGTAAATGTATCTGCTAAAGGAAAAAGTTTAACTTCTAAAAAATTCAGAGTTAAAATGATCCCGGATCCAGTTGCAAAAGTAGGTGGTAAAAACGGTGGTCGTATGAATGCAGCAGAGATGCGTGTTCAAAATGGTCTTGCAGCTGTATTGGAAAACTTTGATTTTGATGCAAGATTTGAGGTAATTTCTTATCAGGTGACTTATGTTCCAAGACGTCAGGATCCTGTATCTGCGGTTTGTAACGGAGCTTACTTCAACTCTCAGGTTCAATCGTTTCAAAAGGATATGAAGCCAGGTGATATGGTATACTTTGAGGAAGTAAGAGTAAAAGGTCCGGATGGCACTACTCGTAGAATTCCTGGTATAGTATTTACGCTGACCTAATATTTGTCAAATAATTATAGATGAAAAGCATATTTTTTAAATCTTTATTTCCTTCCGCTTTAGGTTTATTCATTGCAGTTGATGCCTTGGCGCAGCAACCGACAATGGAAGTAGTGGATGCGACTGAAGCAAATACTTCTGCAGAGGTTCAGAAAACCGAATTACAGGTATTACCTTGGTTACAAGAGGTGACTGGACAGAGAATTGCACTTGAGCACGAGTATGTAAGAGAAGCAGATGTTTTCTGGAAAAAAGAAATCTGGAGAGTAATTGATACAAGAGAGAAGATGAATCTCCCTTTTACTTATCCTAAGAATCCTCTCATCAGTATTATGATTGAGGCTGTTAAATCCGGAGATGTTCCGGTATTTGGTGCCAATGATGATGAGTTTAAAACTCCTATTGATCCTAAGGACGCACTTGCAATGACAGGTTCTTCTGCCGATACAGTTTATGTGCCGGATGCAATGAATCCTGATGTTTTGATTCCTACTGTAATTACTAAAGACTTCAATTACGAAAATGTAAAACAATACAGAGTAAAAGAAGTATGGTATTTCAATAAGCAAACATCTACTATGCAGGTGAGAATTTTAGGAATTGCTCCTATTATGGATGACTATAGTGAGGAAGGTGTAAAGAGAGGGGTAAAAGCTCTTTTCTGGGTATTTATGCCTAGTTTGAGAAATGTGCTGGTAAAGACTGAAGCCTTTAACCCGTTTCCGGATGGAGTCAGGTTGACATGGGATGACATCTTTACTCAAAGATTATTCAGTTCTGTAGTCTATAAAGAAGACAACGTCAGAGATGAGAGAATCAAAGACATATGGGAGGATCCTATAGATCAGCTCTATGAATCTGAAAGAATTAAAGAAAAGATCTTCAATTTCGAACACGATCTTTGGGAATATTAAAATAAGCGGCTCTTCGGAGCCGTTTTTTATTATATCTGTCAGGTGAACTTCTTTTGATAAGTTCTGTTTATTTTAGTACTATGATTGAGCATAGATCCAAAGAACAAATCAGTTTCTTTAAATACTTATTGCAACCTAAACCTATTCTGGACTTTTTCAGAGCGTCTATTTATATAATGTTTGCCGGATTGCTGTTTTATATTCCTAATTTTCTAGTCGACCTGCCTCTGTATAAATACTTGTTTTGCGGAGGTGCTGTCTTTTATGGACTGTTTCGTATTTACAGAATTTATTCAGATTATAAAAGATTGAACAGATGAGGATGCGTTATTTATATTTTTTGATAGCTATTGTCTTTGTTTCCTGCCAGGCAAACAAAAATGAAAGAGAGGCGAAAAATGAGAACTATGATCTGGAGAAAGTAAATGTTGGGGAAGTTAAAGTTTTTGCTGACTACAATTCTAAGTATTTGTTAGAGCAGCTGGGATCAGTTTACTCAGCACATTTTCCTAAAGCATTTTTAAACGTATCATACCGGGAAGATACTCATGTGATGGATGCTATTTATGCTGACAGTGTGAGATTGATAGTGCTCATGAGAGAGTGTTCATCCGGAGAGCTGAGTAAATTAAAATCGTTATATCAGGCTAAGCCACTTCAGTATACTTTCGCTTATGATGCTATCGCATTGGTAAGAGATGCAGCTAATACAGATACTATTTTAGATTCTTTACAGCTCAATAAGTGGCTGATTAATGGCAGCGATGTGTTTGTAGGTACAAAAGAGCATGCAGGCATGTTTAGCCATCTTTTAAGACAAAAGGGGGTAACTGAAGGAAACAGAAGTTTGAATATTGTGAATTCAATTGATGATTTACAGGCTTATTTAAAATTACATCCGCAAAGTGTAGGAATATTACCATTCTCATTAGTCAGTGATCAGTATAACCCGACTGCGAAGGATATTACTTCGAAGTTCAGCTGGCTTGAGATTAAGGGAACATCAGGACAGGCTATTTATCCTTCTCAATCGACGATTTATACTAAAGAATGGCCGTTTGTAATTCCCTACACTATACTATATTGTAATTTGCCCAGCGAAAAGGGCGTTGGCTTTGTCAAATTTGTTCATACCAGACAGGCTGCTAAATTAATTGTCAAATCAGGTTTGATACCTTTTTCTATGCCAGAACGAAGTGTGAAAGTAGAAGACCAGTCTTTTGAATTATAATCAGGATCTAATAGAAAAGGGAAAGATTAAATCCTTCCCTTTTTTATTTTTTGAAACTATAGATTAAATGAACGGAGTTTTAACCACCTGAGCTTTTAGTAATTTTCCTCTGAGTGGAATATAAATCTCAGTTCCAACAGCTGAATATTCTGCTTTTACATAACCAAGTCCTATTCCCTGATTCAATGATGGTGCCTGAGTACCGCTTGTCACTCTTCCGATGATTGCTCCATCTGCATCAGCAATTTCATAATCATGTCTTGGAATACCCCTGTCTATCATGACGAAGCCTACCAGCTTTTTTTCTGCTCCGTTTTGTTTTACTGACTGAATTTTATCTTTAGCTATAAAGTCTTTTTTGAAGCTCGTTACCCAGCTCAAACCAGCTTCTATCGGAGAGGTTGTATCGTCGATATCATTTCCATACAGGCAAAAGCCCTTTTCCAGTCGTAAAGTATCTCTGGCGCCCAAGCCTATGGGTTTAATGCCCTGTGGAGCACCGGCTTCAAATATTTTTTGCCAGATAGCAGCTGAATGATCTTTGTGGAAGTACAATTCGAATCCTCCTGAGCCGGTATATCCCGTTGCAGAAATGATGACATTATTTATGCCGGCAAATGTGCCTCTTTTAAATCTATAGTAAGGGATAGAAGACAGATCAATGTCTGTCAGGGATTGTAGTGCCTCTATTGCTTTTGGTCCCTGTACGGCAAGCAGAGATGTGTCATCAGAGATATTATGCAATTCTACTCCCTGCGTATTGTGTTTTTGGAACCAAGCCCAATCTTTATCTATATTTCCGGCATTTACAACACACATATAATTGCCATCTTCTAAATGATATACAAGAAGATCATCTACAATTCCTCCGTTTTCGTTTGGAAGATAACCGTATTGTGCCTGACCCGGGACAGTTTTGGAAATATCATTTGAAACAATGCTTTGTAAGAACTCCAAAGCATCTGGCCCTTTTACAATAAACTCTCCCATATGTGATACATCGAAAACACCTACACCATTTCTGACAGTATTGTGCTCGTCTATAATTCCTGAGTATTGTACGGGCATGTAAAAGCCTGCAAAATCCACCATCTTGGCGCCTGCAGCTTCGTGAATATCTTTAAAAGACGTAGTTTTCATACTTGCCAAAAATACTAAAATTGCTTCAAGTATTTTAATTCAAACCAGTATTATATAGGAGGAGTTGCTGAGGATTTTAAATTGTATATTGAATGAATAAAAGTAACAGCATGGTACAGCATTTTCAGATAGTACTGCCGGAGTATAGCAGAGGATTCCATTTGATCACCCGGGAAATTTTAGCGCAATTACCACAGTTGCCGGAAAATGGGTTATTGCAGGTTTTTATTCAGCATACTTCCGCCGGAATTTGTATCAATGAAAATGCCGATAGTACGGTACTGGATGATTTTGAAATGGTATTTAATAAGCTGGTGCCGGAAAAAGGTTTACCATATTCACATACTACAGAAGGATTGGATGACATGCCTGCGCATATCAAAAGCGTTTTGTGCGGCAGTTCAGTAAATATGCCCATTATAAACGGAAGACTGGCGCTGGGAACCTGGCAGGGAATTTATCTCTGCGAATTCAGGAATAGGGGTGGTCGCAGAAAGCTGATAGTCACTATTATTACATAGCGGGTATGCACTAATCAACTTATGGCTCTGGTGATTAAAACGGATTAGGTTCGAAAAATCTTGCAGATTTATAATAAGTTCTTTGCCAGTATGGTTCGTTCAGAGAAGATACCGTAACACCTTTGCTGCTGGAAGAGTGTACAAATTTGTTATCCTGCAGATAGATGCCAACATGACTGATGGAGTTTCCTCTTGTTTTAAAAAATACAAGATCTCCTTCTTTTAGCTGATTTCTATCAATGAAATTGCCTTGCTCGAAGATTTGCTTAGATGAACCGTTTGCTTGAAGACCTAAAACATCATGATACATTCTCATAACGAATCTGGAGCAATCTATACCTTTTTTTGAATCTCCCCCGTATCTATATGGAGTGTTTAACCAGGTATAGGCAAAAACGTAGACGTCAGGGAAGGCAATCTGTTCTAAATTAATTTTTTCATTGCTTATAAAACTGATAACATCTTCATACTTGACCTCATGCTCATAAGAAAGAGCTTCAATTGTACAAGTCACCTGATCATTTGACCAGCCTGTTATTGCGCTGCAGAATATGATGAGTATGAAACCTAAGATTTTTCGCACTTCGTGAAAATAAGGCAAGACATCTTTTTTTCAAAACTTCATATCCCTAAAAATGGTGGGTTTTTAATTCGTATTAAGTATAAGTGGTTGGTATTTAAATATTTGTATTATTGTAGCAATTTGTTTTTAACCGATCTTTAACAAGTGTATCTTAGATTTAACATTTGCTAAATGTTAAAAAATTGTTTCTATAATTTTTTGTAGTTAACTTAATAGTACTGATGGATGGCTTCATTGCATATCAACCTAACATATTAAATGTACTTAGATGTTAATGAGGTAGGGCGGGTCTCAGTTCATTCAACGGTGAATCTTTTAATAGCAAGGGAATTACCGAACTCATTGAAAAGATCTATTAGCGTGATTTCAGAGGTTGAAATTATTGCCAGTCGTTCATCAGTTGTTTAGGATTTTTTCATTTTATGATATTTGGTTCAAAAGTAAAGGCTTCTCTAAAAGGAAGCCTTTCTTTATAATTTTCTGATTTAATCAGATTATAAATGAAAAGCAGGCTGAAAACTAATCCACCCTGCTTTTATACTTAATGAATGGTGATTACAATACAGCGTTTACTTCTCTTACTGCAGTTGCAGCACCGAGGAATTTAGCTTTTTCTTCTTCAGTCAATTCAATTTCAACGATTTTTTCTACACCGTTTTTACCGATCAATGCAGGAACACCGAAACAGATATCACTTAATCCGTATTCGCCTTCTAATAATAATGAGCTGGGAATCATTTTCTTTTGATCACAAGCGATTGCCTGCACGATTGCAGATACTGCTGCTCCCGGAGCATACCATGCAGAAGTTCCTAATAATTTAGTCAATGTAGCACCACCTACTTTTGTATCTTCAGCTACTTGTGCCAAACGTTCCTCAGAAAGGAATTGGCTTACCGGAACACCATTTCTTGTCGCTTTCGACAATAATGGCAACATGCCTGTATCAGAGTGAGCTGCGATTACCATACCATCTACGTCAGAGATCGGACACTCCAATGCTTCGGCTAATCTGTATTTGAAACGTGCACTGTCAAGTGCTCCACCCATACCTATGATTCTGTTTTTAGGTAAGCCGGATGCTTTGTGCACTAAGTAAGTCATTGTATCCATTGGGTTGCTTACAACAATAATGATCACCTCAGGAGAGTGTTTTACCAATTGCTCAGTTACTGATTTTACGATGTTAGCGTTTGTGCCAATCAATTCTTCTCTTGTCATTCCCGGTTTACGTGGAATACCGGAAGTAATGACTGCAACCTGGCTACCTGCAGTAGCAGAATAATCACCTGTAACACCAGTGATTTTTGTATCAAATCCATTTAAAGAAGCTGTTTGCATCAAGTCCATTGCTTTGCCTTCTGCAAAGCCTTCTTTGATATCAACGATGACTACTTCTGATGCAAAATCTTTCATTGCAATGTATTCTGCACAACTTGCGCCTACAGCACCAGCGCCTACTACAGTAACTTTCATGTTATATTGAATTTAGAATTATAAAAAGTCGGTGCAAATTTACTATTAATCATTTAAAACGAGTCTGAAAAACTATTTGAAATTCATTTTATACAGGATAATCATAAAAATTACTACTAAAAAATAATGGCAGGACGCAAATCCTACCATTACACTTTTTTGAATTATTTAAAATATTCTATTCTTTCTGATCTTTTCGCTCTCTCGTATCTCTTTGAGGCTGATGACGGGAATCTGAACGATCTTGTCTTGGTTCCTGATTTTGTTGCTGCTGTTGAGATTTCGAAGGAGTTCTTTGTCCTTGTTGCTGTTGTTGGGAAGGTTTGCGTTCTTCCTGGCCCTGATCTTTTTTAGGACGATTAGGATCTTGTTGCATTTGTTGTTGCTGACTTACTTTTTTTTCAGTTTCAGGCCTTCTTTCATTTCTTTTTTCATTATTGGTACTCATAACCTTAAATTTTATAGTTAATAATGATTTCAATTTGGTATGAAAAATCTCATATTTCAACTAAAAAAATGTTAAACTTTTTTATTTAACTAATTGCATTTCAGTTTAATATAATGGATTAACACTTCAATGTTTGCTTTGTTGACAGCTTGAGCAATATTATTTGTATTGTAGAATCTGTGAAGTAATGGCTTTTAAGAGTGTAAAAATGGCAGAGTTTTCTGACGTTGCTTCTGTGAACCTGAAGTTAGTTCTGTAAATTTGTCGTGTTTTCTGATTGGCATATTTAATGCTTGGGATAGTGCATATTTTTAAACTTTAAACTCATTAATAATTATGTCACAAGAAAAGTTAAGCATTCAACCGCTTGCAGACAGGGTTGTTGTTAAACCGGCAGAAGCAGAGGTCACTACAAAATCAGGAATCATCATCCCTGATACAGCGAAGGAAAAGCCACAACGAGGTACAGTGCAGGCTGTAGGTGCAGGTAAAAAGGACGAGCCTATGACAGTAAAAGTGGGAGATACTGTATTGTATGGCAAATACAGCGGCACGGAAATCAATGTGGAAGGTTATGACTACCTGATCATGAGAGAATCTGACATTTTAGCAATTATCTAATTTCAACTGACGTAAAAAATAACAATCAATATGGCACATAAAATCATCAACTACGGAGGAGATTCAAGAGATAAGCTGAAAGCGGGAGTAGATGCTTTGGCTAATGCTGTAAAAGTAACCTTAGGTCCTAAAGGAAGAAATGTGATCATCGAGAAAAAATTCGGTGCTCCTCACATCACTAAGGATGGTGTATCTGTAGCAAAGGAAATTGAGCTGCAGGATCCGTTTGAAAACATGGGTGCTCAATTAGTAAAAGATGTAGCTTCCAGAACAAATGATATCGCAGGAGACGGTACTACTACAGCAACTGTATTGGCACAGGCTATCATCGGTCCTGGCTTGAAAAGCATCATCGCCGGTGCTAATCCGATGGATCTGAAAAGAGGTATTGATAAAGCTGTAGCAACAGTAGTAGAAGAATTGAAAGGCCTTTCTACAGTTGTAGGAAATGATTATAACAAAATCGCTCAGGTAGCAACTATTTCTGCTAACAGTGATGAAAACATTGGAAAGCTGATTGCTCTGGCAATGGAAAAAGTTTCTACAGAAGGGGTCATCACGGTAGAAGAAGCTAAAGGAACTGAGACAGAAGTAAAAGTGGTGGAAGGTATGCAGTTTGACAGAGGTTATCTGTCTCCATACTTTGTGACCAATACAGAGAAGATGGAAGCTGAGCTGGAAAGACCGTATATTTTGTTGTATGACAAAAAGGTATCTACGATGCAGTCATTACTTCCAATCCTGGAAAAAGTGGTACAAACAGGTCGTCCTTTACTTATTGTTGCGGAAGATGTAGAAAGCGAAGCTTTGGCTACACTGGTAGTAAACAGATTAAGAGGTTCTTTGAAAATTGCTGCTGTAAAAGCTCCGGGTTTCGGAGACAGAAGAAAAGCAATGCTTCAGGATATCGCTGTTCTGACAGGTGGTCAGGTTGTATCTGAAGAATTAGGTTATAAATTGGAGGATACTCAATTGAACCAATTGGGTGTGGCTGAAAAAGTAACTATTGACAAAGACAATACTGTTATCGTAAACGGTGTTGGCGAAAAAGAAGCTATTCAGGGAAGAATCAAAGAAATCAAAGCTCAGATAGAAACAACTACTTCTGACTACGATCGTGAAAAATTACAGGAACGTCTGGCTAAGTTGAGCGGTGGTGTAGCAGTATTGTATGTAGGTGCTCCGACTGAAGTAGAGATGAAAGAGAAAAAAGACAGGGTAGATGACGCTTTACATGCAACACGCGCTGCAGTGGAAGAAGGTATTATCCCTGGTGGTGGTGTAGGTCTGATCAGAGCTATTCCTGCTTTGGATGCATTGAAAGGTGCTAATGAAGATGAGCAAACCGGTATTGAGATCATCAAGACTGCTTTGGAGTCTCCATTACGTCAGATTACTGCAAACGCCGGAGTAGAAGGTTCTATCGTGGTGTTTAAAGTAAGAGAAGGTGCTGGTGACTTCGGTTATAATGCACGTACTGAGCAATATGAAAACCTATTGGCTGCAGGTGTGATCGATCCTACAAAAGTAACTCGGGTAGCTTTGGAAAATGCTGCATCTATTGCAAGTATGATCTTAACTACGGAGTGCGCTATTGTAGAAAATCCTGAGAAAGAAGCTGCTCCTATGGGCGGCGGAATGCCGGGAGGTATGGGCGGTATGATGTAATCATCTGCTAACTGATTATATAAAGGGTTCTCACTGAAAAGTGTGAACCCTTTTTGTTGTAATAGCTGTTTATATGTATTTTTTGAAGTATTCGATTGTGTTTGAGATATGTTGGCTATTTTTGGCGGATTAATAATAACCACCCGATATGAAAAATATCTGTTTAGCAGCACTCATCATCCTTTTAGCTTTTACATCCTGTAACATAAGGATTTATACTACTGCCTCAAACGCTGATGCAATTTCCAATATACCGATAGAAGCAAAGGAAAAAGGAGATGTAAATGTAGAAATGCAACTTGGAGTTTATGGTTCCTCGGATGAATACATTTATAGTAACATGTTGAGTGAGACAGTATTATATAGAAAATTATCGGTAGTAGAAGGTACTTTCGGTGGTTATTATGCTATAACAGACGCACTATCTCTTGGGATGAGATATAAAATAGCCGGCGGCGTAGAAAATTTTCAGAGTCATAGTATAGCCGGTTCAATTAATCATTTTAAGAATTTTCCTACTAAACGTGGTAAAGCTGTTTATGGATACGATATCATGGGAACTTTTCAGTACAAGACAGCAAGAAATTTCATGAGCGTTGACGAAGGGACTATTAACTTATACTATTTTGTAGTTCCTGTTCCAACAACACAAGTGTTTATAGATGTGGATGGTGGAAATCTGAGCTACTACAAGATCAGGCAGAATCAGTACAGATTTATAGTACAGCCATCATTTTCTGTAGATCACAAGTGGGTGAGATTTTTTATTGGTGGCGCAGCAGCATTACAGCACCAATTCAGATATAATCCTGAGCTGGACAAGCAATTTGTAGATTATGTCATTGATACTGATAAAACCAATCCAATGGTGTACTATAAGGACAGAGGTGCTGACTTCTTGGGATCTGTATTTTTGGGGATGGGATTTGGACCTGAGTTTTGCCGAATAACCTATAAGTATTCACGAGGTTGGTCCACAGATAAGTTAGATAAAAGATTTTATGGTTTCAATTTTGGAGTGACCAGCAATTTTAATAGAAAAGGGGATAATGTGATTTCTTCAAGACATTCATTTTAAGTCTGATACAGATGAGAGTCTTGGTTATTTTTCTGATTGCTATAGTAATGTTTACTTCCTGTAGAATCACAACGCGAACATTTAAAGTGAGTTCTCCGATTGAGCATATCAGTCAGATTCCGATAGATACGAAAGAAAAGGGTGATATCCGGTTAGAAGTTGACTTTCAGAACTATAAAGGGAGTAACGAAGGTTTAGGGTTGGTCGAAAGTAAGAGTGATATTGTCTATATTAATAAAGACGTAGCCGGATGTAATGTCAATGCAACTGTCGCAATAACCGATAGATGGGCATTGACTGGATTGTACAGATATTCTGCGAATCAATATTCTTTCTCTGCCAATACTGCCGGTGGTGGGGTGAATTATAATCTGCCATTGAAACCAAAAAAAGAAAAGATCAGACGGGATTTTGATGTTTTTGGAGGAATACAGTATCGTAATACACACAATTATATGGAACTCAATGGATATGAGTATTATGACAGAATAGGTGAGAAGCTTATTATTCCGGATTCATTAGATAAAATTGATCTGGCAAATTATCGTATTCATGACAGGTCCATCAGATACTATATTCAGCCCTCATTTATGTTGGAGAAAGAAATGTTTACATTTTATCTGGGAATGGCATTCGCATTTCAGCAGCAATTAAAAATGGATGTTCAGGAAAATATTCTGACGGCATATATGGATGATACGCTGACGAGAAATCCGATACAATATTATTTTATTAGTAGAGGAAATACATTTCATACAGAATTTTTTACAGGGATGGGAATAGGTCCTGAGTTTTGCAGGTTCAATATGAAATACGGACTTGGGGGAAGCTCAGTCGGTTTTGTAATGCATACACAATTGGGTATAACCAGCAATTTGAACATAAAGAAGCTGGCAAATCAGAGAAGAACAAAGAAAGCAGCTAAATATGAAAGTTTGGGCCCGCTTTGAAAGCAGTAGGCATAGAAAAACTATATCAGCTCATGAAACTGGTTCACAGCATCCTGAATGTATTTTCTGGAATAATGATGTTTTAATACGCCGAGATTATGCTGAAAAGTCTGGATGACCTGCTTGATGTCTGATCGTTGACTTTTGATTTTCTGCATAGCTTTTTTTTCCTGAAGGTGAATCAGATGTGCAATTTCCGCATAAACAGGAGATTTGTATAAAGCCTCGATTTCCTGTTCCAGAGATTTGATTCTTTCCTTCAAAGATTTCAGATAGATATTCAATTGGTGTTCTTCCAGTTGGTCCAGCCGAAGATTTTGCTTGTCTACCCATTCCTGTTCGAGTAGAAGAAGTGTATGCAGATCTTTTGCCTGATAAGCTATAGTGATTTTTTTCATGAGATCTTCTTTCACGGAGGAGTCTGTATCATTCTGTGAGGTATCAGGGTGGAGCACTTTTGCCAGAGCTATATAGATGCTTCGGATATTGCGTTGCTGAATAGCAAGATCGGCTTCTTTTGCCTGCTGGTCTTTGATTTCCTGTCTGGATTTTTTCCTTTTCTTCTTTTGAGAGAAATCATTTTCTGTCAACATGCGTTGTACTTCATTCCTGAATCGGGCAAAATTGTCCAAATCATTGGCATAATCGTCAATATTGATATAAAGACCGTGCTCCAGCAAGAGCTGTTCAGCGATTTTTTCTTTGAGTGTATAAATGTCTTCACTCTTTACATTGGAATATGACTGTCCTTTCCATTGCTGATAGATGATCTCCTGATCATCGTCAGGGTCAACTGATTCAAATGCCTGTTCAAAAAGATAAACTATGACATCTCCGAAAATCTCTGTCTGGCTTCCGGAATATTTGAAATCGTAGGTTGCTTCATGAAACAGCATGGCCAAAGAGATTCTTTCGCGGGATAATTGCTCAAATAGCTGGTATATATCCTTGTGAAATTCCTTTTTCAGTACATCTAATCTTTCTTTTTCTCTTTCCAGCTTTTTATTCAGACTGTCTACCTGCCTGGAATATTCATTGAATAATCTTTGGTTTTCCGACAGGGATTTTTCTCCGGAAAAAACTAATTCTTGTGACATCTTACAGCAAAGGTAGGGTTTTAGTGGATATCTCTTCTAAGAGAGGAATATGTATTGTACAGAACAAAAAAGCGTACCGAAGTACGCTACAAAACTCTAACCTGAAAAATAGTCGTGGATACCAACTGGAAAAACACTGCGTCAGCCCGGAGCTATGTTGATATCCACTTTATAAAACGCTTTACTCCACGAACAGCATTCGTTTCGCTCCAAGCTTGTCTGCTGTTTTTAATTCTATCAGATATGTTCCCGTTGTGTATTTATCTTTTGCCTGAATGACTATCTGATGTTTGCCTGCAGGATATTTCTTTCTGTTGATAGCCTCTATGGTTCTGCCAAATAAATCTTTTACTGAAATTTCTACATCGTCAGCTTTTTCCAGTGAAAATTCTATTGTAAAGCTCTCTTTGAATGGATTCGGATAGGCATTGAGCTGTACCAGTCTGTCAAATTCATGATTTTTAGCGGAGGTAACTACCTGATTTTTCTGAATAGCAAATTCATCTATCACGCCGCCTGTAGTGTCTATAAATCTCGCATGAAGTGTCAACCCATCTACATCTATCACCATGGAGCCGTGATGGTCTTCAGAGGACATAAACATCGCAGGGTGGTTCAGTGGGCTGGAACCATCACCTTTTTTGCCGCCGCTTCCGGCAACTACGTATACAGTACCTTTATTGGCATCAGTTCCTTCTGTATATTTCTGATAAGTGTTTCCTTCGTTCGGATTGCCGTTGCTCCCATCTATAATCATATTAGGGCGGAAAGTGTTGGATGAGCCAAAGTGCCCTTTTATCATGTATGTTCTTTCATATCCGTGGCTGTGTCCGCCAAGTACAAGGTCGCAGCCATATCTTTCCAGTATAGGATTGACATGTTTTCTGGTCATTTCCATATTGCCGAAAAAATCATCAGAATCGTGAGTTCCTTTGGAATATGGTGGCTGGTGCCAGAATGCGATAATCCAGTCTTTTTTAGTTTCCTGAATATCTTTTTCCAGCCAGTTGGTGAAAATGGTGTTATTGCTCAGGATATGTGGAACGTATTCCGAATTGATAGAAATAAAGTGAATGTTGCCATAGTCAAATGAAAAGTATGATTCGTCTTTGCTGGGTCTACCGCCTGCTTCTCCCTGTGTGGGCATTGTGAAAAGATCATAATAAGGCCCCTGATGAGTCAGCCAGTTGATGCTTTTGTAGTCGTGGTTGCCCGGAGTCATCCATACTCCCATACGGGCTAATTCTTTAGGGAAAACTTCAAATACATTTTTTTGAAATTCATCTTCTGTGCCGTCTTCGTATGCGTTATCTCCCAGCCAGATCCAAAGATCTGTATCTTCCTTTTCGAAATGGCGGATATAGGCATCTCTCACTCTTTTCTGATGTATGCTGCCATCTCCGAAATCTCCGAATGCCCAGATTCTTATTGGTTGTCTGGTGTCAGGAAGGGGAGCTGTTTTAAATCTGAAATCTGTGCCTGCTGTGGTATAGGAAGAAGATTCTGAACCAATCTGATAATAATATTTTGTATCGGGCAGAAGGTTAGAAATCTGTATTTCATGTTCTGACCTGCTTCTGTTTTCTGTAGCAGTTTGGGTCAGACTATCCGGGTGAGTACCATAACGTACAATACCAGTCTCATTGTTGATTGTTTTCCATCTGACCACAACTCCCTCGTGCGTGAGGATGTTTAGGTATGGACCTCTCACGAGCGGAGATTGAGCAAGGGTTGCCTTGCTTATTATCAAAAGGAGAAGTAGTGTAAATAGTCTCATGCTTTTTATGCAAAGCTACATACACTACTTGTCCGGGATGTGGAGGCTCACTGTAGTGAGAAAGGAAATAGCGGGGATTTTAAGAGAATCTACTGCTGAAAATTGTCTTTAATTTGTTTCCCATATTTTCTGTAAAGGAAGAAAAATAGAATTCCGGCTACAATAAATACCCATAATTGAGTGACAAATACCAGAATGTCTTCAACGATTTCCCATCCGGTTTTGAATGAATCAACGAGTCTGCTTCCTAATCCGGGAGTATATGCGTCGATATTTTTCTCATTGGAGATGACTTCCCTTCGGATGGATGGATTTTGATAAAGTGAAAGCTGTACAGTGCTGAAGTTGACTTTATCATTCAGATTAAGGTTGTCAATTTTTGCGTTGTCTGCTACTTCTTTCTTTCTCATGTTGTGTTCATCTGCCATGATATTGCTTTTGACTTTTTCGCTACCTGACAGATCTTTGCCGCCGTTTCTTTGTTGTGTCATCTGATTTGCCAGCATTTGTATTGCTACATCTTCAGCCGTAATCAATCTGTAATCCATGAATTCAATATTTCTTGCTATCTCTCGCAATGTAGTATCGAGCAGGGTATTGGGTACACGGAGTGTAATGTTGTTCGTCACTGTGAAATGTGTCGTAATCAGAGAGGAATCTTTGCTGATAGCAGTCGTACCGGTGCCGGAAATCTCACTCGCCAGATTTGTATAGGTAACAAAACCTCCGTTTTTGAGCGTAATATCTTCAATGTTTTCAGTGGCTTTGGTGACATCCTTTACTTTGAATTTCATATCTGCTGTGCGGATAAATTTTCTGCTTTTGTCTGAATTTCCGGTTTGTGTGATGTAAGAGTTTTCTGATTCTGCTTTTGAGGAGGAATTCTCCATTGACGGTGCGTACTCTGCAGATTGCTGGCATCTGATCAGCAAAAAAATGCCTGCCACTACCATCGTGATTTTAATCGTTTTCATAATAATTGTTTAATTGGTTTGGAATTATCCGGATAACGAATAGTTAAAAGCAATTATTTAATTACTGTGATGTAATTCTTTGTTAAAAATCAGGAGGTCTTTTTAGAGATGATTTTCAATAGAGGGAAAATAATATATACCACTAGAGAGCAGCTCCGCATAAGGCAGGGATAGAGTGGAGTATCATTCCGATGAGGATGCTTCATCCGAAATCGGGAAAGACGAAACGAAAGCCCGATCCGAAGGAGCCTCCCTGAAATAAAGAAGCTGCCAGAAAAATCTGACAGCCTACATATGAATAATTGGTTCTAAGCAAAATTATGAGCCACAACCCTCGCACTCAAACTGTGAGTCGCTCGGTCTTTCTTTGAAAGTTTTTGGTTGAGTATCCATATCAAAGATTTCCGGTTGTGCTACACTGATAGGAGCAGTTGCAAGGTCTACGGAATTGAAAACTCCTGCTTCTACAGCCTGTTGTGCCATTTTGGCTTTTTCTCTGTCTACAGTGAATTTAATAGGATCCGTAGCAGGTCTGGTTCTCAAATAGTACATACCTGTTTTTAAGCCTTTTTCCCATGCAAAGAAATGCATTGCACTCAGTTTTTTATAGTTGACTTCTTCGAGGTGAATGTTCAGGCTCTGGCTTTGATCTATATATGCACCGCGGTCAGCAGACATTTCGATGATGGATCTCTGTTTGATTTCCCAGACAGTTTTATACAAATCTTTCAGCTCCTGCGGTAAGCCCTGAATTCCCTGAATAGAACCGTTGCTGGCTACGATTGCGTTTTTCATCTCTTCGCTCCACAGTCCTAGATCATTGAGGTCTTTCAATAAGTGCTTGTTGACTACCACAAACTCGCCGCTCAGCACTCTTCTGGTATAGATATTAGAAGTATATGGCTCGAAACATTCGTTGTTACCCAAAATCTGAGATGTAGAAGCAGTGGGCATAGGAGCCAATAATAAGCTGTTTCTTACACCCGTTTCCATGATCTCTGCTCTCAAAGTATCCCAATCCCAACGTGTAGATGGTGTCACGCCCCACATGTCAAACTGGAAAATTCCTTCGCTGATAGGAGAGCCTTTGAATGTTTCGTATGCACCGTGAATTTTTGCCAGATCTTTGGATGCGCACAGTGAAGCATAATAGATGGTCTCAAAGATATTTTTATTGAGCAATCTTGCTTCTTCGCTTTCAAAAGGATGTCTCAATAAGATAAATGCATCTGCCAGTCCCTGTACTCCGATACCGATAGGACGGTGTCTGAGGTTGCTCTTTTTAGCTTCAGGAACAGGGTAGTAGTTGATATCAATAATTTTATTGAGATTTTTTGTCACTGTATAAGTGATGTCGTATAGCTTCCGGAAATCAAAAGTTTTCTTTTCAACATCGACGAATTTGCTGAGGTTGATAGAAGCCAGATTACAAACAGCCACTTCATCAGGACTGGTGTATTCCATGATCTCTGTACACAGGTTACTGGAGCGGATGGTTCCCAGATTTTTCTGATTGGATTTATTGTTTGCGTGGTCTTTGTACAACATATACGGTGTTCCGGTCTCAATCTGAGAATCCAGAATTCTGAACCACAATTCCTGTGCTTTGACTTTCGCTTTTGCTTTGCCTGCAGCTTCGTATTGAAGGTATAATTCTTCAAATTTATCTCCGTATGCTTCATATAGGCCCGGAGATTCATTCGGACAGAATAAAGACCATTCTGCGTTTTCTTTAACACGCTTCATAAACAAGTCCGAAATCCAGAGCGCAAAGAATAAATCTCTTGCACGCTGCTCTTCTTTTCCATTATTCTTACGAAGGTCAAGGAATTCGTAGATATCAGCATGCCATGGTTCCAGATATATTGCAAATGCTCCTTTGCGCTTGCCTCCGCCCTGATCTACGTATCTTGCAGTATCATTGAAAACCTTTAACATCGGTACAATACCATTAGAGGTTCCGTTTGTACCTTTGATATAGCTGCCTGTTGCTCTGATATTGTGGATGCTCAAACCGATACCACCGGCAGATTGCGAGATTTCAGCACATTGTTTCAGTGTCTCGAAAATTCCCGGAATACTGTCTTCTTTCATGGTCAGTAAGAAACAAGAAGAAAGCTGAGGTTTCGGTGTACCCGCATTGAACAACGTAGGAGTTGCATGTGTGAACCACTTTTCAGACATTAAGTTATATGTCTCAATAGCAGCATCAATATCATTATAATGAATACCTACTGCTACTCTCATCAACATATGTTGCGGACGTTCTGCAGTTTTATTATTCAGTTTCATCAGGTATGATTTCTCCAGTGTTTTAAATCCGAAGAAGTCATAGTTATAGTCACGATGATGTACGATAGCAGCATCCAGCTTGTCTTTGTTTTCCATGATGATCTGATAGATATCATCAGCAATCAAAGGAGCTTTTTCATTTGTTTTCGGATCTATATAGTGATACAGATCTGTTACTACTCTTGAAAATACCTTTTTCGTATTCTTGTGCAGATTGGATACAGCTATTCTCGCAGCCAAAATAGCATAATCAGGATGTACTACTGCCATAGAAGCTGAGGTAGTAGCAGCAAGATCATCTAATTGAGTAGTAGTGATACCATCATAAATCCCTTCTATTACTTTCTGAGCAATTTTATGAGCTACAACATATCTGGAATTTAATCCAAAACAAAGCTGAGAAACTCTGGCTGTTACTTTGTCAAAGTGAACAGGTTCTCTGCGGCCATCTCTTTTTATTACGTACATAAGTCGTATATCTTAATTATTCTTAAAAATCTACATCATCGGTGTCAGATGTAAATACCTGCTCTTCACGTGCCACGCCTACTCCCGGTCTTGTATATTCTGAGACTCTTCTTTCAAAGAAGTTCGTTTTTCCCTGTAAGGAAATCATGTCCATGAATGAAAAAGGATTTTCTACATTATATACTTTATCATATCCCAGTGAATTCAGTAAATGGTCTGCCACAAATTCTATGTATTGTGTCATTAATTTGGAATTCATACCTATCAGTGATACAGGCAGGGCGTCTACTACGAATTCTTTTTCTACATCTACTGCATTACAGATGATATCACGAATTTCAGTTTCTGAAAGTTTATTTTCCAACATAGAGTATAACAGACATGCAAACTGAGTGTGTAAGCCTTCATCCCTGCTGATGAGCTCATTGGATTGAGCCAGCCCTGGCATTAGTCCGCGGCTTTTCAACCAGAAGATAGAGCAAAAGCTTCCTGAGAAGAAGATTCCCTCCACAGCAGCAAATGCAACTAACCTATGTGCAAATGAAGGAGATTCGTCAATCCATTTCAATGCCCATTTTGCTTTTTTCTGTACACAAGGAAGTGTGTCGATAGCGTTGAATAAGCCATCTTTTTCCTGAGGATCTTTGATATATGTGTCAATTAGCAACGAATAGGTTTCGGCATGAATGTTTTCCATGGCTACCTGAAAACCATAAAAACATCTCGCTTCAGGGATAGTAACATCCTGCATGAAATTCACGACAAGATTTTCATTTACAATGCCATCACTTGCAGCAAAAAATGCCAAAACGTGTTTAACAAAGTGTTGTTCGTCCGCGTTGAGTTTTTTCCAATGAACAAGATCCTGAGTCAAATCAATCTCTTCAGCCACCCAAAACGCCTGTACATGAGTTTTGTACATGTCCCAGATAGCTTGATATTCTATCGGGAACAATACAAATCTGTTGTCTTTCTCCTGTAAAATCGGCTCTGCTTTTTGATTCATCTCTAAACTATTCTATTTATAACATTCCCGGGTAAGGAAATAACAAATGACTATTGCTGTCAGTTCATAATTGTCAAAACAGACACAAAACCTCTAACAACAATCCTCAACTAAACTACATCATCCTTTCAAGGATTTTGATTTCTTTTTTCAACACTCTGTGTGAATTGTGAATAGTATTCAGTGTTTGCAAGTGATTCAGGACTTTGAATTTTTCTTCACATTTTTTTGTGCAAAAAGTGAATAATATTTCCGGGAAAAGTTTGCAAAATTTAAAACTTATTCGGGATGTTGAGAATCAATTATTATTGTCACTGGTCCATCATTCACCAGCTCTATTTTCATGTCAGCGCCAAATATTCCTGCCTGTACATCAAAACCTGATTTTTTTACAGTATCCAGAAACTGATTGTACAACGGAACGGCAACCGGAGGTGCTGCTGCATTGATGAAGCTGGGACGATTACCTTTTTTGCTACTGGCAAATAATGTGAATTGGCTTACCACGAGTATCCCGCCATGAATATCTTTTACAGAAAGATTCATTTTACCGTTTTCATCAGAAAAAATCCTCATTTGAATGATTTTATGGATGAGCCACTGAATATCTTTTTCGGTATCATCCGGGTGAATACCTAGCAGAAGCAACAATCCCTGATTAATTTGTCCGGTTAATATGCCATCAGAAATGACCTGTGCTTTGGAAACTCTTTGTATGATAACTCTCATTCTGGTGATTAAATGTTCGGAATAATGCTGAATTTACGGTAAAAAGATCATTCAGGCGCCGGGCTTTTGCATAGTCCTGAAATAAGCCGGCTTCAGTGTTACAGCCTGTTTTAAAATAATTCAGATTTGAAAAATCAAATTACTTCCGGGAAAGGTACGGCGTTCGCATTTGAAAGCTTATTATTTGCCATTAATACACGAATTGAAATTTTCGGTGTAGCATATAAGTCTTTTACTATCATTTATAACCAGACTACCTGTCAGGGGTAGTTACAGGAATGATTTATCCATTTATTAGTGAATTCGTGGCCATCTCTTTGGATAATTGACTGTCGAATATTCGCTAAAAAGTTAAGTGGGAACGCCCTGTGGGAAAGGCTTTTCAGTTTGAGAAAGGGTACAAAAATCATGATTACAGGCAGAAGAGCCACTCAGTATGCTTAGAATGTTTGATAATTATTATAAATTCATGCTAAAAATAAAAAGTGCATATTGCAGTAATAGGAACAGGTTATGTAGGTTTGGTGACAGGTGTATGTCTTGCGGAAACCGGTAATCAAGTAATCTGTGTAGACATTGATCCTGAAAAAGTTGAATTGTTATCCAAAGGAATTCCTACTATTTATGAATCAGGACTGGAAAAAATGCTCCAGTATAATCTGGCTCACGGCAGATTGTCTTTTACAACAGATATAGAAAGTGCAGTTACAAAATCTGATATTATCTTTTTAGCATTGCCTACGCCTTCAGCAGAGGATGGTTCTGCAAATCTGTCTTATATATTAAATGTTGCAAAGCAGTTAGGTGCATTTGTCAACGGGTATAAAATTATTGTCAATAAAAGTACTGTTCCTGTTGGAACCGTTGATCTGGTGAGAAATCTGGTACAGCCAAATACTACTCATGAAGTGGATGTGATTTCGAATCCGGAGTTTTTGAGAGAAGGTATGGCAATCGCAGATTTTATGAAACCGGATAGAATTATTATCGGAACTACGTCTCCGAGAGCTATTAGTACTATGAAAGAGTTATATGCGCCATATATCCGTCAGGGCAATCCTATCTATTTTATGGATGAAAAATCTGCTGAACTGACCAAGTATGCTGCGAATGCATTTTTGGCGACTAAGATTACTTTCATGAATGAGATTGCTCAGCTGTGTGAGAAGGTAGGAGCTAATATTGATGATATCAGATTAGGAATCGGAGCAGATGACCGGATAGGGAAAAGATTTTTATTTGCAGGGATCGGATATGGTGGAAGCTGCTTTCCGAAAGATGTACAGGCATTGAAGCATATTGCCCGGGAGAATGATTATTCGTTTCAGATACTGGATGCTGTACATTCAGTCAATGAACAGCAAAAGCAATCTCTTTTACCTAAAATAGCCGGCTATTTTGAGCAAAATCTACAAGGCAGAAAAATTGCATTATGGGGATTGGCATTTAAGCCCAGTACGGATGATATAAGAGAAGCTCCGGCATTGGTAATGATTGAAAAATTGCTGGAATCAGGGGCTGTCATTTCGGTATATGATCCTGAAGCAATGGCCAATACCAGGAAAATATTAGGTGATAAAGTGGAATATTGTGCAGACCCATATCTTGCGTTGAAAAATTCAGATGCTTTGGTGATTGCTACAGAATGGTCTATTTTCAGAACTCCGGATTTTGATAGAATAGCTGAATTGTTGAAAGACAAAGTTATTTTTGATGGTAGGAACCTGTATGATTTGCAAAAGATGAAATCATTGGGTTTTAAATATTATAGCATCGGAAGAGAAAACATCTTATGAAACAGAAAACAGTATTGATAACCGGTGCTGCCGGATTTTTGGGTTCACATCTGTGTGACAGGTTTATCAAAGAAGGATACAAGGTCATCGGGATGGATAATCTGTCTACAGGATCAATTTCCAATATTGAGCATCTGTTTGATTCAGGTAGCTTTGAATTCCATGAATATGACGTGACGAAGTTTGTACATGTTTCTGGATCATTGGATTATATTTTACACTTTGCTTCTCCGGCCAGTCCGATAGATTATTTAAAAATCCCTATCCAGACTTTGAAAGTGGGTGCATTAGGAACCCACAATCTGTTGGGATTGGCAAAGGATAAGAATGCAAGAATACTTGTTGCTTCAACATCTGAAGTATATGGCGATCCGGAAGTGCATCCACAGGTTGAAGAATATTGGGGGCATGTCAATTCTGTAGGGCCAAGAGGTGTATATGATGAAGCCAAAAGATTCATGGAGTCTATCACTATGGCATATCATAACTATCATAAAATAGAAACCCGCATTGTCAGGATTTTCAATACCTATGGTTCGAGAATGAGGGTCAATGACGGACGGGCTATTCCCGCATTTATGTCACAGGCTCTTAAAGAGGAAGATATTACTTTATTTGGTACCGGTATGCAGACGAGATCTTTCTGCTATGTAGATGATCTGGTAGAAGGGATTTACAGATTGCTATTAAGTGACTATCACTTGCCGGTGAACATAGGCAATCCTCAGGAGATTACTTTGAAACAACTGGCGGAGGAAATTATAGAACTGACAGGAACCGGCAGTAAAATTACTTATCATCCGTTGCCTGTCGATGATCCGAAACAGAGATGTCCGGATATTACCAAAGCAAAAGAGATTTTAGACTGGTCTCCCCAAGTAGACAGAAAATATGGCCTCACTAAAACTCTGGAGTATTTCAAAAGCGTAGTGACTCCGTAATTAAGTGAATGAATATTAAACAAAACCGGAATTCCTTCAGACAGAAATTCCGGTTTTGTTTTTATACTGAGTGTAAAATTTAAAATACAAGATTATTCGTTCAGGAAAGAATCCAGCCACATCTTAGTTGCTACCATAGCGTACGGAGCACAATCGCCGTGATTATAATTGCCTCCATTGATGAATTCTACCGGAGCTCCTTTTGCTCTGAAAACAGAATCAGCATAAATTGCATTTTCTATAAAAACATCCCTGTCGCCGCTGCAATGATATAAACGGGTAGGAGTTTTAGGAATCCAGTCTTCGGTCAGATCCAATGTCCTCGCAGCTTTTCTCAGTGGATGTTCCGGATCGTTTTTGACAGCTTCTTTGACATCTTCCCTGATCATAGTGTTAATATAGTTGGAAAACTGTGCATTTGCCTGCCAAAAATTGTGTTTGCCGTCTAAAATTTCATCTACTCTTTCTGCATAAGGAGAAATTAATACATCTGAATAAGATGAGATATATTCAGGGTGAGATGCCTTTAGATTGACCAATATGTATGGGAAATAAAAAGGATTCGGGTAATACACAGAATCAAAAAGCATTTCAAACTGTTTGGTTCTGCTCAATGCATAAGGACCAGCCATCGGTGCAGATGCTTTCAGTTTAAATTCTTTGGGATAATGCAGCTCCATTTCTCTTTGGGCAGCCATAGTTGCATGTCCTCCCTGAGAATACCCGAAAAGATAAACATCTTCTTTCAATGTGATTTTCTTTTCTGATAATATAATCTTTCTGGCAGCCCGGATAATATCTCTTACCGAATTGGCTTGTTCTTTCGGATTAAGATACAGGTGCCGTCCTTCACCGGTGCCTAATCCCAGATAATCTGGAATACAGGAGATAATCCTGCTGCTTCCAGTCAATCCGAGATTGAGAAGATATTCCATACCTCTGGTGTCCATTGATGGTACAGCTGTTTTTTCAATGGTAGTACCATGTTGATAGCTGGCAATAGGTAAATCAGAGTCTGTAATATCCGGAATCATAATTGTGCCGCTGGCAACAACCGTTTTCCCGTCTTTGTTTTCCGATTTATATTCTAATGTCAGTATTCTCACGGTGTGAGAAATTGAAATATACTGAGATACATCGGTAGGTAAATATGCCTCAATCTCTTCAGCCGACATCGTTTTGTCGGAAATGATTTTTACAACATCTCCCAAAGGACCTTTGTAGATGTAGGTGTCATCAATGTCAAAAACCTCTGTTTTCTTACAGGAAAATACAGTCAAAGCTATGACTGTAAGTAATAGTGTTAATTTGCGCATGTTTCAAAAATTTGAGTTCTGCGAAACTACGCAAATAAATTGTGCGTCTATTTTTTAATATGAGGGGAAAGATAATTTGAATAAAAAATCTACTGTTTTTTCATATAAACAGGTATTAAAACTACAGATCTGACTATTTCATTTTTAAGAACAGCAGGTGTCCATGCGGGCATGCCGGAAATGATCCTGATGGCTTCTTCGTCACACTCCGGACAGAGTGATTCCTGTATGGCGATATTAGATAATGTCCCATCTTTTTCGACTATGGCATAGATAAGAGCTGTCCCTTCTATTTGTTTCTTTTTTACAATGCTAGGAATGACGAGTTGAGAAGTGATGTAGCTTTTCATAGCATCCTCACCACCAGAATATGTTGCGTTTTGATCCGCTTTAAGATAAATAGAGTTGTCTTCTAATACTTTCATTGGGATATCCCGCTTTAGTCTGAATCTAATGGGAGCAGACATTTTTACTCTCACAGGTTCTCCTTTTTGTCTGCCAGGAGACCATTTAGGCATTTCTTTGATGACTCTTTCAGCTTCCCGACCTAATCCTCCACCCGGGTCTCTTACGACTTTGATATCTGTGATGGAGCCATCCTTTTCTATTACAAATTGTACAACTACTGTCCCTTCAATTCCATTTTCCAATGCTATTTCCGGATACATTACATTGGAGGAGATAAATGCCATCATGGCATTGGGACCTCCCGGAAATTCCGGTTGAGCTTCAACGATTTCAAAAATTTTGGAAGTGTCAGCAGAAATTGGTGATTTTTCTGAAGTACTAGCTTGACCAAAGGTGATTTGATATGATGCTATAAATATGGAAATGAGTAAAATATATTTCATGTCTGTTATAGGTTATTACTTTGTGATTCTAAATCTGATAGGCGCTGACATTTTTACTCTGACATTTTTGCCTTTTTGTGAGCCTGGTTTCCAATTAGGCATTAGTTTGACCACTCTCAACCCCTCTTTTCCTAATCCTCCTCCCGGGTCTCTGATAATATCGAGGTTAGTAAGGGTACCATCTTTTTCTACAATAAACTGTATGACGACTGTACCTTCTATTTTTTTGTCCAGAGCTTTTTTGGGATATTTTACATTACTCGAAATGAACTTAATCATTGCGTTCACTCCTCCCGGGAATTCCGGTTGATTTTCAACTATTTCAAAAATTTTAGAAGTATCAGCAAGTGCGGATGGCTTTTCTGAGGCTGTAGTTTGTGCTGAAGCTATTTGAAAAGCTGTTATGAATGTGCAAAGAAAGAAAATTGATTTCATTTTACTTTTTATTTTTCGATTTTTTGGTGAGACTGAACCTAATAGGTGCCATCATTTGTACTCTTACAGGTTGGTTTCTTTGTGCGCCCGGAGTCCATTTTGGCATTTCTCGGATGATCCTTTCCGCTTCTGCTCCCAAACCCCCGCCCGGATCTCTGACCACTTCGATATTTGTCAGCGAGCCGTCTTTTTCTACCACAAATTTTACGACAGCCGTTCCTGCAATTTCTTTGTTCAGTGCTTCTTGTGGATATTTTACATTGTCCCGAATAAACAGCATCATGGCATTCAACCCTCCCGGAAATTCAGGTTGTTCCTCGACTATTTCAAATAATAAACTATCTGGATGCTCTGGATGATATACTGGTGTAGTTACTGTGTTTTGGGCATTTGCATTACATAGAAATGCTAAAAAGCAAATCAAGATGATGAATTGTTTCATCGATTATTTTTTTATAGGTTGAAGTTTCAGTTTGAAGTTTAGTGTTTCTGTGACAGGTATTCTGACAGACTCTCCTTTAAGTCTTCCTGGTTCCCAGGCAGGCATCAACTGATAAATTCTGAGTGCTTCTTCACCTAAACCACCTCCGGGATCGTTGGTGATTTCAAAATTACTGAGCTGGCCATTGGTTTCTACAATAAATTTCAATTCTACAGTTCCTTCAATTCTATTGGTTTTCGCTTCTTCGGGATAACGGATGTTTTCTGAAATAAATTTCTTTTTCGCTTCGGCTCCTCCCGGAAAAGAGGGTGAAATTCCTGTAAAAACGGGTTGTAATGAGCTGTTTGAATATGATGTCTGTGCAGATAGCGAAGACATGGGCAATGTCATGAGCAGCAAAATGAAAATTTGTTTCATGGTAGTATTATAAAGCGAACTGAAAATACGAAAAGTTCGGCAATGCATCCGTAAAACGACAATAACGTGAAGTTTTGACAGAATACAAGTAACCGAAGATCTTGCGAGTAGCTCTGCTACGGCAGGGAATGAGACTATAGCTCCGAAATCCCGATTGTTATCGGGATGCAGGACTACATGTCGAATGCCCGACCCGCCGCGGCGGGTGCCGCCCAAATCCTATAAAATTATTTTCTCAAAAAGATTTTCCAGAGTTGCTCCCGCATCAGTGGTCAGTCCGATGTGTACCGGCGAACATTGTATCATGGCACTTCTGTTGGCAGTAAGCCATCGAAATCTTTCGTGTAGTTCCTGATTGGCTATGAGTCCGGCAGCTTTGTCTCCCTGACAAATTTTGGTAAACAGACGCAGCTGATTTTCTATCAAGGGAATATCTGCCTCAGGAAATAAAGCCTGTACGCGTTCGTGGTTGACATGATACTTCACTCCGCCAAATTTTTGTTTGCGACACAACAGCAATACTCCTATATTGATAAATTCCTCACGCTCTACACGAGGAACCAGGCGCAAAACTGCGTATTCGTACACGTCATTTCTGGGCATCATAGACTGCTTGTATAAAGTGATGACTGTGTTGTAACCGCTCGTTGAGGAAACTGAAGTAGGCAGATTTTTTTTCTGCAGCCGTACATTCATCCCCATCATTTTCGAGCCATTCGTCAGGAATGATATCGACGATACTACGAAGGACTTCCTGTGTTAAAATCTTCTTGAAATCTGCATCAATTTTCTCTAGATTTTTTGCCTGTTTCAATAGCACGTGCTGGCGTATCTGTACAAAAGGTTTTTGTATGGCATCCTGCCAGGATTCCCAGTTGTGATGAAAATATAGTGCTGCGCCATGATCAATGAGCCAGAGCTCACGATTCCAGATGAGCATATTAGTGTTGCGAACAGTGCGGTCCACATTCATGAGCCAGGCATCGAACCAGACGATTTTGGATGCCAGTGTATCATCTACGTCATTGACAACTGCATCAAATGTCAGTGCTCCGGAGAGGAAATGTACTCCGAGATTCATGCCGGTGCTGAATTTGAGCAAATCCTGTATTTCTTCATCCGGTTCTAATCTGCCGAAACCTTCATCCAGATCAGCAAAAACAAGTTCCGGCATTTTGAAACCTAAGATTCTTGCAAGTTCGCCACAGATTAGTTCCGCAACCAATGCCTTTCTACCTTGTCCTGCGCCGCGAAATTTTATCACGTATAGAAAATCATCATCTGCCTCTATCAGACCGGGTAGGGAGCCGCCTTCTCTTAAAGGTTGCAGATAACGAATGATATGGACTCTTCTGATTGGATGTGTCATTGTATGACAATTTCCATATTATAAGGGAGAAAAGGAAATGCTTTGTCTAAAAAGTATGTTTTATATAGAGATGCGAAAAGACGGATGTTGTATTGATATGGGATGTTTATAAATTTCTATATTCTTCTGATTCTAATAGGATTTTCAAATAATTGGAATCTAAATATTTAGATTCTTTATTTTATTGAGCTTGTCTATTACTATTGGTTTTCTTTCTCTAATAGTATATGGACTCAAATGACACTCAATAATTTCATTGCTTGAAGGATGAAGTAATATTTCGTTGGACATTTCTCTCAAAAAATGCTGAACGTTTTTATCTGCATTCATTACGTCGGCTACTAAATCGACATTGTTATCTATTACATAAATGATATCTTCAAAATCATGGCTCAATCTTGGGTCTCTGCCTCTGCTTTTGAATGCCTCCCACTTTGTTGAGAGATATAGACTCACAGGTAAAATATGAATTTCAACTGCTCCGATTTTTACGGGATAAGCTTTGGCAAAACCTGGTTTTAGCCAACTGTTTGTCGGACCAAGAGGAGTTGGTCCATACGGAATAAAATCAATTAAAATATCCTCAAAATTGTATCGGTACATCACAGATTCGTATGCGGCAGGAAATATTTTCTTAGAAGATAATTTCATTCTGAGTTCTTCCATTTCTGAATATGAGCTTATCTGAACACTCACATCTATATCCTTAGTAGGTCTTGGTTGTTCAGCTCCTTTGTCTGTTACGTACAGACTGACAACAGCACCTCCCACATATATTACATCACTGTTCAGTTCGCCCAAAGCAATCGCTACTTTTTCGACTACGTTAAGATTTATAATTTGATTCTTAAGCATTTTACAACCTTTCCTTTATCATGTCAAATGCTAAATTTCGTTCTCTTGCTTTACCAATTCTCAGTGCATCCGTCAAGGCCATTAATTCATAAAGTTTTTCATCTTTCAGGCATGCTTCCGGAACATTGGGATGTAGCGGCTCTATTATCTGTCCTCTTATATTTCCTTTCCCGTATACCCATACTACATTTTCCTGACTCCTGATTTCTTTATTTAGAGGAGATGCGGAGTATGCTGTTCCTATTCCTCTGACCAATGCCCCGGGTGATTGGGGGTAAACATACCTAAGACCTGATTTTAAAAATTCCAACAGAGATAATTTATTTAAGGTCTTTTTGTCGCTGCTTATCAGTCCGGCAATGACAGAACGGTGAATACTCTCACTAACTTCGCTATTGCTGATGCCAAGCTCATAAGCTATGTCTTTCATTAACCATTCACGATTTTCCATACTCGCTATTTTAAGAAGTATAACAATATCATGAGGGCGCATTCCGTTGTGTTTCTTCATCGTATTTATGAATGTAATACAAATATGGTAAACAATTTTGTAATTCGCGAATTGCAAAATTAAGAATTTTTTACTTTATAAGTTTTATTGAATTCAGCATTTCTATTGTAATTGCTCAATATCATTAGTAAAGCTATCTGCGAAAAGGAACAGTATTTCTATCGTAGAAAACTATTCGCAAGTAGAAATATTCATATCCAGCTTAAACTTTACTGGGATACTCATTTTTACTCTCACGGGCTTGTCTCGCTGCGTTCCAGGTTTCCATTCGGGCATTTGTTTTAAAACACCCAGAGCTTCCTGTCCCAGCGATTCAGTATTAGCTCTGAATTTTAAAATCACTGAGCTTGCCATCCGCCTCAACATAGAACTGTATCACTACCGTTTCTTCTATCCGGTCATTCCATGCATCGGCCGGGTAGCAAAGACATTCCTGTATAAACTTTTTTAAGGCATTCTGTCCGCCCGGAAATTCCGGAGCTGTTTCTATAGAGCCTCCATCAAAAATCATATTGGAAATATCCGTGCTTTTAGTAGCGAAATACATCCTGTAATAAACAGAAATGATAAAATTGTCCTGTACATCACATTTTTAAAGGGATGCTTTCTAGGTATATTGTTTTTAATAAAAAGCCCTGAAACGACAATAAGGCTCGTGTGTCGTTTCAGGGCGGGGAGGTATGAACAATAAAGTCAACTATTGCATCTTGATGATTTTTTCAGACCATTTCCTGTCGGGTTGTTCAAAGGTGATGATGTACATTCCTTCGGGGTAACGGGACAAATCCAATGAGTAATTTTTCAGATGATGGATTTCAGTAGGTTGCAATATCAACTGTCCGTTGATATGGTGGACACTGACGATACCGCTCTGATAGGCAGAAAATTCTATCTGGACTTTTCCGTTGGTAGGGTTAGGATAAATCCTGTAAGTGTTATTCGTAATATTTCTAACGGAAGTAGGCACAAAATCTATTGTCCGGGAGATTCCTGCACATCCCTTGGGGTCAGTAACGTTGACGGTATACGCTCCGGCGACTTCCGGTACGATGAAGTTGTTCATTCCTTTGGCGATCAATCTGCCGTCAAAATACCAGTTGTAAGCAAGGTATCCCGCAGTGGCAAAAAGCGTATCGCCTTTCTGATATACTTCAAATTCAGTGACAGGATATACTTTGGCAGTGAATGTATCTGAAACTGCCGACATGGTTACGTCACAGTTGGTAGCCTTAGTAGAAATACTGCACCAGATCTCATCGCCATCGGCAAGGTTGGTGATGCTGAGCTTGTCTTCATTTCCGACTACCGTTCCGTTTTTATACCATTGGTAAGCCGTACCCGAACTGACATTGACCATACTCAATTCCAGTGTTATCCTGGTATCATTGCAGATACTGTCATAGTGGTTTTTGATTTCAATCAACGGAATATTTGGTTCTGTGACCTCGATCTGAATAGTATTTGAAACGGCATCAGATACTGAGGCGCACTCATTGCTGACATGGACGATACAGGATATTTGGTCATTATTTCTCCATATGTCGGATTTGAACTCGTTAGGCGTACCCAATTGGACGGTGATGCCGTTGACTTTCCACTCATAGGATGCATTGCCGTAGGTGTTTTTTGCGGCAGCAGTGAAAATGATTTCCGATCCTGTACAGACAGATGTTTCGGAAGATGAAATTTCCACTTCCGGTTGCAGTACCGGAATGACTGTTATTCTTACAGGCTCAGATGTGGCCGAAGATTGCGCAAGACACGCTACATCCGAAAACAAAGTAACCGTCACCACATCATTATTTTGGAGTGCATCAGTGATATAGGTGGATTCCGCACCAGACTGTACGGTATTTCCGTTGACTTTCCATTCATAGGCAGGATACGTACCACCGTGAGTGGTTTCTGTGGTAAATACGGCCGAAGTGCCTGCACAGATTTCGGTTTTGTCCGCTGTAATCTGTATAGACGGCTCCACACTTTCCACCCTGACTACCTGCACCGCATCGGAAACGGCATTGGACGGAACCGCACACGCCAGATCAGAAATCATTTCGCAGACAACCACATCGTTGTTTTCAAGGGATGCGGAAGCAAAAGTATTTTCAGAGCCTTGGTTGACTGTTTCGCCGTTGACTTTCCAGATATAAACAGGTTGGCTTCCTCCATGTACGGCTGCGGCGGTGAAGGAGATTTCTGTTCCTGCACAGGATGAATTGCCCGAAACGGAAACAGTGACCTGCGGAGTGACGGATTCTCCAATCTCTACGGCAATCTCATTAGATGCAAGATAATCGCCCTCGATACAGATACCGTTCGGAATCAGGTGGCAGGTGACGACATCACCATTATCCAATGAGGTGGATTTGAAAGAATTGTCTGCCCCTTTCTGTACGGAAACATCATTGACAAACCAGTCAAAAACAGGATCCACGCCTGCATCGAATGTTTCTGCGACAAATTCAGCTTCTTCTCCTTTGCACTGCGTACCCGGTGCTGATTGTATGAAGAATACAGGATGGGCATAATCAGACACGCCGGAACTGACTGTTTCCAAATCTCCGAAGATACATATCTGGTCGCTTTCTATTCTACAGCTAATCTGGTCGTCAGGATTCAAGGATGAAGATGACCATGATGGCGAATTTGCACCTTCTACAATCTCACCGTTGACTCTCCAAATGTATTTCAGTTTATCTTCGGGAACGGATACAGTAGTAATAAACTCCTGCATTTGTCCGATACAAACCTGCGGATATTTGACCGTCAGTTGTAGATTGGCATTGGTATTACCCTCGGTCAGTTCCAAAACATAAGGTGCGGAAGCTACCGGTGTATTGAAACAAGGATCATTGCTGACAAATTCACAGGTCAGTGTATCTCCTCCCTCCTGAACAGCTACCGGAAGTATAGAATCCCGACCTAAATAGAACATTTCACCATTGCGATACCATACGAAGTAAGGAGAACTTCCTCCACCATGTGTGACAGCTCTGAACAGGGTGGATTGTCCGTCACATAAAATACCGAGTGGAACAATTTCTACCGATGGCTGCACACTTTCAACCCTGATAATTTGCACTGCACCGGAAACGGCGACAGACGGAACTGCACATGCCAGATCGGAAATCATTTCACAAGCGACCATGTCATTGTTTTGGAGCGATTCGGATACGAAAGTATTTTCCGTGCCACGTTTGACTGTTTCGCCGTTTACTTTCCAGATATAGACAGGATGACTTCCCGGATTTACGGCTTCGGCAGTGAAAGAGATTTCAGTTCCGGCGCAGGATGAATTACCTGAAGCAGAGATATAGACTTGTGGTATAACAGATTCCTGCAACTCTACAGCAATAGCATTGGAAAGAAGATATTCCCCTTCGATACAGATACCGTTCGGAATCAGATGGCAGGTGACAATATCTCCGTTGCTGAGCTGAGAGGATTTGAAAGAATTTTCCGTGCCTTTCTGTATGGAAATATTGTTGATAAACCATTCAAAGACAGGATCTATTCCGGCATCGAATGTTTCGGCAACAAATTCAGATTCTGCTCCTTTGCACTGCGTACCGGATGCGGATTGTATGAAGAATACAGGATGTGCATAATCTGAAACGCCGGAACTGACTGTTTTGGAGTCAGGAATTACGCAAACTTCACCGCTTCGAACCATACAGGTGATTTCATCGTCAGGATTCAGTGAAGCGGACGACCACGTTGATGAAGCGGCATTTTCTACCGTGAAGCCGTTGAGTTCCCAAATGTATTCTAATTGATTTTCAGGAACAGACACAGAAGTAATAAATTCCTGTGGCTGCCCGATGCAAACCTGAGAATATTTGGCTGCCAGTTGCAGATTAGCATTGACAGGTATAGTAGAATGCATGACATAAGGCTCAGACATTACCATCGTGGTGGTAGCACAGGAAGCAACACTGGTGAGAAGTATGCAGGTCAGCGTATCTCCATCACGGACTTCCAATGGAAGTTCAAAATCTGTTCCTCCGTAGATGACTTTGTAGTTGCGATACCATGCAAAGGCCGGATTATCGCCCAAGCCTTTTGTGACAAGCCTGAACCGGGTGTTTTGTCCTTCACATAAAATACCGAGCGGAATAATTTCTATAGACGGCTCTACCGCATCCAACAATTCGGGAACAATGATTTCATTGGAAGTCGTAACATTCTGACCACATGACCCGACGGATTCCATGACGCAGGTAATGATATCTCCTGTATTCAGATTGTCAGAGCTGAATGTGCTTTCCATACCTCTTTGTACTTCTCCGCCATTTACTTTCCAAATGAAAACCGGACGTAGTGCGTTCGTGTAAGCTGCTTCTATTTCAAGAGTTGTCCCTTTACACTGGATTTCATTCAAGGTATTGATAATCAGTGTAGGGATGGCATCATTTATCACGTTTATAGTGATTGGATCAGATTCTGCAGTCGGTGTAGTTACACAAGGACTACTGCTTTCAAGGGTACATTGGATGACATCGCCGTCATTCCATTCTTCGGAATAGAAAGTATTTGACGTACCTCTCTGTACAGAAATATCATTGATTTTCCAGTCATATACAGGCTGTGAACCTCCTTGTTGCGCTGTAGCTGTAACTAAAATACCTGTCCCCGGACAAATGAAACTATTGGAAGCCGATATGCTGACAGCAGGGGTAATAATTTCATCTTTTTGAATGATAATATCGTTGGAATAGACTTCTTCATCTGTGATACATTCTTCATTAGATACCAATACACAGAATACAATATCCCCATCTTCTGCATCGTGTAGCTCCAAGGTATCTTTGGAGTCGTAAGCCACTAATTCATCGTTGACATACCATTTATATACAGGGAAAGTTCCACCATGCGTAGCCTCGGCTATCAATTGTACGGGCTGTCCTTCACAGTTGCCGTTTTCTGATAACCTGATGCTGACCGATGGGGTGGATTTCGGAGAAGTAGTGATGGTGATGGTATTGGATTCAAATATTTGCTCACCCGAACAGAAATCTTCCCTCAAAAGATTACAACTGACCACATCGCCGTTTTGGAGCAAATCGGTCGTGAAATTGTAATTTTCTCCGGACTGAATGACTTCATCGTTGATTTTCCATTCATATACGGCATTTGCGCCTGCATGGGTGGCATCCGCCTGAAATTCAGAGATGCCATTTTCACAAATAATAGTAGAAATCTGTTTGATGACAATGGTTGAAGTTTCAGATTCAATGATATCTACTGTCAATACATTGGATGCTATAGTAGATTCCTGAGAACAGATATCTTTTGGCATCAAATGACAGGTTAATTTATCTCCATCACTGAGTAGAGCGGATTTGAAAGTATCGCTTGTTCCTTTCTGAACGGAAATTTCATTGACAAACCATTCAAAATCAGGAGTAGTTCCGGCATCTTTTGTTGTGGCAGTAAAAACAGCTTCCTGACCTTTACAATTTTGCGATGACGAAGATTTGATTTGAATTTCAGGAAAAAGATTTTCTACAATGTTGGATGAAACAGTTTTGGTAGCTGTATTGGCATCTATACATATTTTATCACTTTGTACGGTACATGAAATTTTGCTGTCCGTTCCTAGATTGCCGGAAGTAAACGTAGAGGAAATAGAATCTTCAACCGAATATCCGTCTATTGACCATTGATAAGTCAGTTGATTTTGAGGGACAGAAACTGTGGTGCTAAATTCCTGAGCCTGACCTTCACAGACTTTTGGATATCTGGCAGTAATATTAAGATTTACATTGACGGGTGAAGCAGGATGGATGACGAATGGTTCTGAAGCGACTAATTTTCCCAAAGCACATGGTTCGCTGCTGACGAGAGTACAAGTCAATATATCCCCTTCTTTGAAATCATAAAATGTTATAGTAGGGAAGTGGTCAGCAAGGATGAGTTTTCCGTTTTTGTACCAGATATAAGTGGGATTTTCGCCTTCATCTTTTGTAACAGCTCTGAATGTAGCAAATTGTCCCGGACATGTGATACCATCCGCTTGGATTTCTATGGACGGCTGTATGTCGGGCATTTCCGGAATTGTTATCTGATTGGAATAATATTCATCTTCAGCAGTACAGGCTTTTGGAAATAAAGTGCACGAGATAATATCTCCCGGATTAAAATATGGAGGAGTATAGGTAGAATCTTCGCCGGTATCTTCATAGCTTCCATTTTTCTTCCAATAGTATAGAGAACCTTTAGGCACATTTGTAGTGACGGCGTAAAAAGTAATTGGAGTACCCTTGCAGAAAGATGTTGCTTCTATACTAATGGTAGGAGAAGCATGAATGATTTCGATAGGAATTTCATTGGAATGGTATTCTTTGGGATTTACGCACACGTTACCGGAAATAAACGTAGCCGAAACCACATCCTTGTCTTTCAGCGCCGTGGTACTAAACTCACCCGGGAAATCCTTGGTTTCTACAATCTCGCCATTGATTTTCCATTGATAGACAGAGCCCGGTACAAAATTGGAATTGTACAGCTCAAATCTTGCAGGCTCGTTTTCACAGATTTTGAAATTGCTCTGGTGTATGGTAATATCTCCCTGATTGCCATAGCCTAATTCCACCTGTATGTAGTTGGATGCAGCGGTATTAGAAGTGGCGCACGCTGAGCGGGTAAACATGATGCAGTTGACGAAATCATTGTTTTTCAAGCCGGATGCATTGAAAATATCGGAGGTCGAATTTTGCTTCGTTTCACCGCTGACAATCCATTGGTAGGTGGTCGCCGGATTGGTATGGGTGGCGGTGGCTTTGAAAGTGGTGACGGCATTGTCGCACATCGGTGTCACGTTGGCAATAGAAATCACAGGCGCACTGATTGGGAACACAGACATTTTTATCTGATTGGAAACAGGGGTAAAGCTCATGCATCCGGTAGTCTGGCTGACAGAACAATCCACGATGTCGCCGTCCTGCAATTGGTCGGTAGTGAATGTCTTATTCTCTGTGGAACTGACTACTTGTCCGTTGATTTTCCAGTTATAGACAGGGAATGAACCGGGCTTGGTGAGCGTGGCGGTAAATGTCACGGAAGTACCTGCGCAGACAGCGGTTTCACTGGCTACGATACTTAATTTTGAATCGTTCGGCCCTCTTACCGACATGACAATCCTGTTGGAATAAGCCATGTCGTTGTAAGTACACTGGTCGGGAACCATGATACAAGTAATTTCGTCCAGGTCCTGGAGAGCGGAATTGCCATAAGTGGCTTCGGGGCCTGATTTTACCAAATCAAGATTGTGATACCATTTATAAGTAGGATTCGTGCCTTTGTCGGTGGCATCGGCAAAAAATGTCACGACTTCATTTTGGCAGATAGATGTTTTGGTGGCACGTATGCTCACGGTAGGGAAAAGCATATCGGTACCGATGAAAGTGATTTCGTTGGAAATGACTTCCGATTGAGATGCACAAGGATTGGTGGAAGTGATTTTGCAATACACCTTGTCTCCGTTTTTTAAAGTAAAGCCTACTGTATTAAATCCTTCTGAATAAGGCATGCCGTTGAGATACCACATCACTTGTCTCCCTGATTCGGGTATATTAGTAGTTCCTGTAATTTCTACCCATTCTCCGTTACAGATTTTGGTTTTGGGCGTGCTGATGCTGACCACAGGATTGAAAGGCGCTCCTCTTTTAAATACCAGTGTCTGCGAGGTGTCGCGAAGTGTGCCTGAACATTCTGTATGGGCTACATATATGCAGTATATTTTTACTTCACTTGCACTTGCATCGGGCCAATATGAAACAGGTACTCCATCTTCAGTATCGTTATAGTACTTGCCATTGACATACCAATAGTTATATCCATATTTAACGTCTGATTTATTGGTAACATGGGGTGTGACCGTTATTTTTCCGCCTGTGCAGAAATATTCGGAAGGGGAAGAAATGGACACCTTAGGTATCGCTATTGCAGGTTTTTGGATGACGATGCTGTTGGAATATACCTTATAAGCTGTCTTACAGGATGAAGTCGCCGACACCTCTGCCCGCACGACATCTCCGTTTTTTAGGTTGCTTCCATCAAATAAATAAAATAACCTGCCATCGGGTTTGACCAATACGTTATTGACGTACCAGGAAACGAGCCCATCGTTAAAATACTTTCCCGTAGATTTGCCTGTTACATATAGTTTGCTATCCTGACAGATCTGAGATATGGTGACAGTACCCGGTTGGGGATCGCTAACCACTGTTTTTGTGGCCATTTTGAATACTCTGGTAAATTTATCGTTACTGGCGACCAAGACTACATCGTATTCACCCGGAGTATTGTAAGTGACTTTAGGAGGAATTTTACCTACATAAGAAGAGGGTGTCCCATAGGGAAATGACCATGCGTATTTAGTAAAAAAATCATCCTGTACAGTCTGCGAATACTGTACCTGTTTTCCGGGGCAGACAGGAGTTGAAACGCTTGAACTTATTTGTAGTTCAGGGATTACAATCGGAATTTTGGAAATAATCAGCGAGAATGGCTGGTTATTGGCGAGCTGTCCTTTGTGGCTCACTTTAATTTTATAATCTATTTTTGGGAGGTAAGGTATATCTATAACTTCTACGTTGTCCCTGAAATTATCCCCTCTCGTGGCGGCAGCAGCAGGATTGGCAGGGTTTAATCTCCAAGGATAATGCTTTTCCCCATCTTCAGGGTCATAAACCAAAAGGTCGAGGTCGTTGACCAATTTGGGTGTCCTGCTGTTCAGCGAGGGTGCGCTGACCGTTCCGGCAGGGTCTGTCCATACGAGGGTAATCCTGTAAGCACTCTGCCCGTCGGCAGGCAGATCGTAATTCAGTTCGATGTTTTTGAATAAAATCCCGTTTTTGATGGTGTGGTTGCCGCCCTTGTTACTGACCACGTCTATCGCTTTTTCGGTATTCATCAGCCCCCAGCCAAACATATAATCCGGTCCCGGATTCGGTCCAGTCTCGTCTGCGGTATGTATGGCGATGGCTTTCAGTGTGGCAGCGTTCATAAAAGTTCCCTTTTCGGCAGCATATTGCTCCTGTACCAATAGCAGGGAGCCGCTGACACTTGGCGTAGCCATGGAGGTGCCATTTTTGTATCCGTAAGCTGTGTCGCTTTGATAATCCGCAGAATATACTCCGACTCCGTCCCCGACAATATCGGGCTTGATCCTGCCGTCATCGGTAGGCCCCCAGGCACTAAATCCAGACATCACTACACTGGAGGGTCCCGAGTAGTTTACCGGATTTACGGCTCCTACAGTGAGCACGTTTTTTGCAACGCCTAAACCATTCAGACAGTCAAAATTATTATTGGAGTTTCTTGTTCCTGTACTATATATCCATTTCCCATTTGCCCAAATTTTGTGTTTGGTATTGAGTGTCGGGGGCTCGATACCTCTTACATTGTGTGCCGCAAAAACTATTAGATAATGTTTTGCGTTGAAAGCAATTTCATCTAAGGATTTGGATTCGTTATCATAAAATCCGTAATGATAATCTGTCGTACTGCTGATGGTAGTATCCCCATACCAATACCATTCTTTTTCTTTATCGTTATAATACCACCCGTACATCGCTCCGTATGAATGGTTTGAAATGGGCAAGCCCTCCTTAGCGGCGGCGGCCATTTCTGCTAAATCATTGCCTGAATCGTATGCCCACAGATAGGCTTCATACGCCATTCCTCTTGCTTTAGGGTCTTTCCCTGCTCCCACCATCGTGCCTGCTACATGGGTAGGGTGGGACTCTATGGTTCTGGCGTTATCTTTATAGACTACCCTACCACCAAATTCCTCATGGGATGTCCGCACTGCGCCTACATCCCAGATTCCAAGCGTACGATACTTTCCGGTGAGATTATAGCCCGCACCTCCTCCGGGATAGACTTTGTTTGTCCTGATAGTGACAGCTGCATTTGCGTTTGCAGTGGTATAATATATCGGCATTCCATTCGGACTCAGTCCGTGGAGGACAGATATATTACCTGAAGAATCCCTCATCACCAATGGCCAGTTGTTTCTTTTGGCGGCCATCAGTGCCTGGCTGTAGTTAGCTTTATAGCTGTTTTCGTACTTTCTGCCCAAGTCTGCGAGTCTTGCTTTTTCATCATTTGTGAGCAAATGTTCGGTAGAAATCCTGTTGGCCTGCGCCAACAATTTACCGTTACCTGACACGAGCAAAATCAGGCATAACTGCAGTAAATATCTTTTCATAACCATCAGTTTTAATAAAGTCACCTTATCCATGAAAATCCATCCAAAAAGAATTACTCATGGAACTAAATAATACACTCTAAAATTGATTTTTTTGCTTCATATAACTTAAAAGGTTTTTAGTATTTTGTGATAAGTGATTTTTTATTTATGTAATTAATTAATTGATTTTTAATGATTTATTTTTTAATGATGTATAAAGTCTGGAATTTGTTAAAACAGAAATTCGCTATTAAAATTCACTTCTCTTTTTGTATAAAGAACTGTATGGATGGTACTGTGGACAGCATTTAATGGTATGAACTTGTTGAAATGGTAATGACTATTAGTAAATAAATGAAGATGATAGTCTGTACTGACAGGCTCAATGCTGAATAACAGCCATATTCTGTTCTATTTTTTCCAGCCTTTCTTTCAATATTTTCAGCTCCTGTGTCTGTTGCTCGATGATTTTTTGCTGTTCCTGTATGGCTTTGATGGCCACTACCGACATGCCGGAATAGTCCATGGTATAAATTTCTTTCAATTCGGGGTCTTTTTCGCCCACATCGTTTTTGTTGACCAATTCGGGAAACAGCTGCATGACATCCTGTGCGATGAAACCCAGTGACTGTATATGTTCGGGATTGTTACGGATAAATTCGTACCTGCTCGGTGCCAGCTTCATCACTTTACCCAGGACACTTTCCATGGTATTGATATTGGTCTTCAGCCTTCTGTCGGATACAGGAGTGTAAACACCAGTGGTGTAATTGAATCGTCCGATAGGAGTACCACTGTTTGCATATAACTCTAAATCCGTACCACTGTTAAAAATTTCCCAATAGTTTGCCCCATTTCTCAGACCAATACCCCAAGCCCCGATTTGATTGATATCCAAAGTGAAAGTAGGATTGTTTCTGTTGATACCCACTCTTGTATTGTTGGTTGCGGTAGTTCCGCCCAAAGCCATACAGTTGCTGCAGGCTACCGTAGCACCCGAGCCGATGGCGGTGGCGTAAGAAAGATTATTTACGGTCGTATTGGCATTGGCGCCTATAAGTGTATTGTTGACATTATTGGAGTTTGTACTTCCCGCATAGTATCCGACTGCGGTGTTGTTATATCCTGCCGTATTGAATTCCAATGTGCGTGTACCATTTCCTGTATTATTATAGCCTGTCGTATTCCTAATCAGGGAGGCATCCCCGACGGCTACGTTTTCTCTTCCATTGGAAGTGCTAGTGGGATTATTTACCGCCAAAGCTCCTGCCCCTACCGCTACATTTTGGGTAGCATAGCTGAATCCTCCATTGGTATGGGATTGGGCTTTCAGCGCATCTACGCCGATAGCTACGTTGTTTCCGGCAGTGGTGTTATTGAGAAGTGCATTGTAACCCATTGCGGTATTGTAGGATCCGGTGGTATTGCTTCTTAATACCTTGCTACCCACGGCGGTATTTTGCACACCTCCACTTTGGCTGTACAGAGCCGAATCGCCTATGGCTACGAGATTGCTGACTGTCTGGTTATTGTGCAAAGCGTGTTTACCGACAGCCACATTATTGTTTCCGCTTGCATTATGGTACAAGGCGCTAAATCCGTAGGCCGTGTTATGGCTTCCTGTGCTGTTGTTAAACATGGTTCCGGCTCCGGTGGCAGTATTTTCTATGCCATAAGTATTGCCATGCAAAGCCAAATCTCCACTTGCCGTATTCCAATATCCTTCAATATTGCTATACAAGACCCTGTACCCATACGCCGTATTCATGTACCCTGTGGTATTTCGGTGCAATGCCTTGCTGCCTACTGCGACATTCCGGCCTGTACCTCCATTTTGGCTGTACAGAGCCGAATCGCCTATGGCTATCATGTAGCTGCCTGTTTCGTTGCTGTACAATGCCGCTTTGCCTGAGGCTATATTATTACTTCCGGTGGTGTTGTTGTACAGGGCACCGACTCCGGTAGCAATATTGCTGATTCCTAAAGTATTGTCATTCAGGGCAAAGACTCCAATGGCAGTATTCCAGTAGCCATCGGTATTGGTGGATAATGCTCCCCCTCCTATGGCAGTATTCAACGCCCCTGCGGTATTATTCTGGAGTGCTTCGCATCCAACGGCAGTATTTAACATTCCACCACCTGAATACAGTGCTTTAAATCCATTCGCTGTATTATACGATCCGCTGCCCGTTAAGTAAATTGCCGAGTCACCGATGGCTACATTGCGGCTTCCTGTGGTATTGCTGTACAGTGCGTTGTTTCCGACTGCCGTATTACTGCTTCCTGTGGTATTGCTGTACATTACTTTGCTGCCTATGGCGGTATTGGCACCAGTTCCGCCATTTTGATTCAGTAAGGCCGAATCGCCTATGGCTACGAGGTTGTTGCCTGCCTGGTTGTTGTATAATGCCCGGATACCTACGGCGACATTGCTGAAACCCGTAGTATTTCGGTACATTGCACCATAGCCGATGGCGGCATTGTTACTTCCGGCAGTATTGCCGTTGAGTGCATTTGCCCCGGTGGCGGTATTATACTGGCCTCCCGAGTTTTGGTACAAGGAAGAATATCCGGTGGCTGTATTGTAGCTTCCATTGACATTCGTCCATAAAGCACTGGTTCCGGTGGCAGTATTATAGTTCCCGGTTGTATTGGCTCGTAATGTCTGACTGCCTACCCCCGTGTTGGCAGAACCCGTATTGGAATATAATGATTCGGCACCTACGGCAGTGTTGGTAGTGCCGGAGACATTCGCCCTAAGTGCTTTGCTGCCTACAGCGGTGTTGAAGCCTGATCCTCCATTTTGGCTGTACATAGCGGAATCCCCGATGGCTACGAGGTTGCTGCCAGTAGTATTAGAAAGTAATGCCTGAGCACCTATGGCTATATTACGGCTACCAGTGGTAGTACCGTTCAAAGTAGAATATCCTATTCCTATATTGCCACTTCCTGATGTGATATAATTGATAGAAAAAGCACCAATAGCTACATTATCGGATGCCGGATAGCTTGCAATGCTCCCCATCATGGCTGTTGAGCCTATGGCTACATTGTTCTCACCATTATTATTCAGCAATGTAGCATGCCCCAATGCAACGTTATTTCCTCCGGAGCTGTTAGTATTAAGGGCCAACGTCCCAACGGCAATATTTCTATCTCCTGAGATATTTGCTGTGAGGGCCTCGTTACCAATGGCAGTATTTTCCCCTCCATTGGTATTTGAATACAAAGCCAGGTATCCATTGGCTGTATTGAAGCTTCCTGTCGTATTGCTATACATCGCCTTGCTGCCTACGGCGGTATTTGCTCCATAACCGCCATCCTGAAAGAACAAAGCGGAGTCTCCGATGGCTACAAGGTGGCTGCCTGTCGTATTCTGGCGCAAGGCATGCAGGCCGATGGCTATGTTGTTGCTGCCCGTGTTATTAAAAAACAATGCCTGGTAGCCCTGTGCTATATTGTTGCTTCCGGCGGTATTGCGGCTGAGTGAAAACCTGCCGACTGCTATATTAGAACCTCCGTTTGAATTAATTTCCAGTGTCTGCTCTCCAATGGCAATATTGTTGTAGCCGATAGTATTGCCATTCAATGCAGAATTGCCAATGGCCACATTGGCACTGCCTGATGTATTGCTATATAGCGCAAAAGCACCGTTGGCTACATTGCCGGTTCCTGAACTATTGGAGAATAATGCCTGCGTTCCGGTAGCCGTATTGGTACCTCCACCCACATTCAGATATAAAGCCTGATAGCCGTTGGCGGTATTATAATTTCCTGTGGTATTGCGGTTGAGTGACTGGTAGCCGAAAGCACTGTTCCAGTTTCCGGTAGTATTAGCTTCCGAAGCCTGATAGCCGATGGCTGTAGTGCCTCTGGTGCCGTTGTCTATTCTGCCTGCCGGATAGTTGTTGACCCTGAAGTTGAGCGGCACATTATCGGTAGTACCTATAAAGTTTACGCCGTCCACTGTGAGCGCATTGCCTGTCAGTTGCCATGCATTGGCATCGTTCGCCGTTACCAGCTTTGTCCAGTTGGGAACTAGTGTCGTACCTGCATTGTAGTAGAATCCGATACCTTCGGGCATTTGTAGGATATTGCTATTGGTATTATATACCAGAAGCGAAGTAGCGGGCGTAAGGATAGTGGCAGCATCTGTTTTGCCCAGCAAAGCTACCCGTGGCACTAAAAGTCCTCTGTCGCTGCTGCTGACATCCAGAATAGCCGAAGCATCGGGAATCGCTCCTGTAGCGTTGATACCTACGTTTTGCGCCTGGGCAGGCAGTAAGGCACAAAGGAAAAAGAGTAGTGGCAGGCAATAGAAATATTGCTTGAATGTCTTGCCGTAATAGTCTAAACATGTAGTCATAGCCATCTGTTTTAGTAAAGTCACTTTATCCATGGATAGATGAGCCATGGAACTAATAACACACTCTAAAATGATTTTTTTGCTTCATATAGCTCAGAAGGTTTTTGGTATTTTGTGATAAGCGAATTTTTATTTTTGCAATTAATTAATTGATTTTCAAAAATTTATTTTTTTATGTATAAAGTCAGGAATTTGATAAATCCAGGTATTAACAGTGAGAATCGCTTGCGGATAAATGCAGGGTAATTTCCCAACAGTGAGAGTTCGGAAGAATCAGAATCCAGACTTTCTAAAGGCTTTTTATCTTACTTTTGTATCAAATCCTTTTGAATGAATAGAAGATTACCTGCTGAGTGGGAACCTCAAAGTGCTGTACAATTAACTTTTCCGCATAAAAATTCGGATTGGGCACCTTTGATGGACAAAGTGATTCCTTGTTTTGTGGAAATAGCAGAAGCTGTCAGCAGATTTCAGAAAGTTTTGGTGGTCTGTAATAATGTTGCAGAAGTCAAAAATTATTTGAGTAATATTCCTGAAGATCGCTTGATCTTAGCGGAAATTCCATCCAACGATACTTGGGCAAGAGATCACGGAGCTATTACTATAGAAGAGGACGGTGAGCTGACTATGCTGGATTTTATTTTCAACGGATGGGGATTGAAATTTGCTTCAGATAAAGATAATCTCATCAATTATCAGCTTTTTGAAAAAGAAATCTTCAAAACCAATGCGCTGTTCAAAGTAGGTATGGTGCTCGAAGGTGGAGGGATAGAAAGTGATGGCAAGGGGGTCATTATGACTACGACTTCCTGTCAATTATCTCCAAACAGAAATCCTCACCTGAATGCAGATGATATAGAGGAAAATTTCAAAGAATTATTTGGTGCAGAAAAAGTGCTATGGTTAGAAAATGGCTATTTAGCAGGGGATGATACCGATTCACATATAGATACATTGGCAAGATTCTGTGATGAAAAAACGATTGCCTACGTAAAATGTACAGACGAATCCGATGAGCATTATGAAGCTTTAGCCGCGATGGAAAAAGAGCTGCAAGCTTTCACTGATTTAAACGGGGAATCTTACAAGCTGGTTGCTCTGCCTATGGCTGATGCCTGCTATGATGATGACGGAGACAGAATCCCTGCAACTTATGCTAACTTTACAATCATCAACGGAGCTGTTTTAGTACCGGTATATGGAGTGACGCAGGATGATGAAGCGTTGGAAATTTTACGGGGAGTTTTCTCTGACAGAGAAGTCATCGGAATCAATTGTTTTGCTTTAATTTTACAACACGGATCTTTACATTGTGTGACGATGCAGTATCCGGAAGGAGTGATATAAAACCGAATTGTAAATTATTAATTGTTAATAGCCGGCGTAAACATCATTTACCTATTCAGCATTAACAATTCAACATGTTATACAATACTATGAACACACTAAAAGTAGGAATCGTACAGCAATCGTGTGGTCGTGACCGCATGGAAAATATACAGAAGAGTCTGGATGGTATCAAAGCTTGCGCAGAGCAGGGTGCACAGCTGGTCGTACTTCAGGAATTGCATACAGGTATTTATTTTTGTCAGGTTGAGGATACTGATATGTTTGATCTTGCATTACCTATACCAGGGCTGGATACAGATATTTTCAGCAAGGCTGCCAAAGATAATGGAGTGGTACTTGTCAGCTCATTATTTGAAAAGAGAGCTGCGGGGCTATATCATAATACATCTGTTGTTTTTGAGAAGGATGGGAGTATTGCCGGGAAATACCGCAAAATGCATATTCCGGACGACCCTGCATACTATGAGAAATTTTTCTTCACTCCGGGCGATATAGGCTTTCATCCGATACAGACATCTGTAGGTAAATTAGGCGTGCTGGTTTGCTGGGACCAATGGTATCCTGAGGCAGCAAGATTGATGGCGCTGGCAGGAGCGGAGTTGTTGATTTATCCTACTGCGATAGGTTGGGAAAGTACAGATGAGCAATCAGAAAAAGACCGTCAGCACGGAGCCTGGGAAACTGTACAACGTGGTCATGCTGTAGCCAATGGGGTACCGGTTATTGCAGTGAATAGAGTGGGTCATGAGCCGGACTGGAGCGGAGTAACCAATGGTATTCAGTTCTGGGGACAAAGCTTTGTAGCAGGACCTCAGGGAGAATTGATTTATCGTGCACCGGTCGAAGAGGCTGTCAATACGGTGATAGATATAGATATGCAGCGTTCTGAGCAGGTCCGACGTATCTGGCCGTTCCTGAGGGACAGACGTATCGACGAATATGGAGATATCGTGAAGAGATTCAGGGATTAATTCTTCAATTAGAAATATAAAGAGAGATTGCTACAAGGCAATCTTTTTGTTTTAATGTATAATCAGAATTATATATTTTAGTGTTTTGTGCAAATAATAAAGACTATAGAGCAAACTGATCATATTATTGAAACGGGCAATCGTCCGGTAGTTGTGATGTGTGAGGATTTTAATGATTGGGTTTGTAAATATGACTATTCTACAAAAAATCTTTTTAATGAAGTTGTGGCATCCAGATTTGCTAATATCTGGCAGATTAGTACGCCGGAAATAGCCCTGATAAAAGTAAAGCCTGAGCATATCAGTGAAAGACTTATTTCTACTATACAGCCTTATATGATTGAAAAAGAATGCTTTGGGTCGTTATATTTGAAGGACTCAAATTATTTGGACCTTACGACAATTCCTCTTTTTAGTGAGAAAACATTTACAAACAGGATTATCAATAAATATGATTTTCTGAAAATAGCATTATTTGATATCTGGCTTTCAAATGATGATAGAAACTATAATAACTTTAATATGCTACTAAAGTTTTTACCGGGAAATTATGTTGAATTTGTAGCAATAGATCACGGAGCAATTTTTAATACTAATAATTTACATCTTGGATTATACATTATCTCCGAAGACGAAACCATTATAAATACTGATATTTCCAAGAAACTTTTTGCCGGGAATAAACAGCTTATAGAAAATGTGGATAAGCTGATAGGAAATTTCTACCTTTGTGTAGCTGAATGCAAATCAAACGTAGAAGAAATACTACTGGAAATACCAGATTCATGGAATATAGATATAATTGAGTATAAAAGATTAATGAGTAATCAATTGTTTAGCAGAGAATGGCTAAAGCAATGTGAAACAACATTCAGGCATTACATTCAATTATTTATAATCAACTGAAATGAGCACCTTTTACTCAATATTATACATAAACCTGAATACTATTTTAAAAGAAAAAATAAGTATAGGACTTTTTATGTCTGATGGGTATACCTCTTTTTTTAAATTTTCTCAAGAAAAGCTAAATGCTATAAGGGGAGTCATTCAGGATGAAAACTATTGGTTTGCAAAAAAGTACTTTCAGTCAATTGCTCATGATTTAAGTATAGCAAATGAACAAAGTATAGATTTTGAAAGAACAACATTTTCTCAGGAAAGGTATTCAGAAAGATACTTTTCTTATTTGTCAAGATACGCTAACAACCTGATACAATTTTCTCGACCTCAACAAATAGACGTGTCTTGTGATTTTGAAAATTTTGAAAAGGTCTATGGGAAGTATATCTATGCTTATACAGTAGAATCAAAAGTTACGCACGATTTTGATGCTCTTCGGAATGTTAAAGAGAAGCTTTATCCAATTATCAATAAAAATGTCAATCTGGATAAAGAAATTACAAACAATGACTTTGAAGATTTAATTGTTTCTGTTAAAGTTAATTTTATCGGAGTAAATGGTATGCCGGTGACTGGTCAAACTATGAACTTTGAAAAATTACATCATCATTTGGAGAATGATATATCAAGGTATATTGCGTTGACCAAAGCGATAGAAGTAAATGATAAAAAGGGGAAATACTTTGTGATAGGTAGAGAACCATCAGCAAAGGGTTCGGTTAATCATATATTGTGGAATGATTTAAGAAAATCAACACTTTTCGATTTTGTAGATATTTCTGAAACAGAAAAAGTGAGTAATTACATTCTGACTAATGGCGTCAGACCTTATTTCGAAGAGTCAAATTCAGATAATCTTGTTTTATAAACAAATCACTTTGGCTTGTTCATCTACATCGTGATTGACAGCTATTTCAATACAATCAGGATCTGAACCTGCCTGATTTACATGCCTGTTTACTTCAGATAGGATTATTACAGAATTGTTGAAGATAAATACATTCCGTATTTCTGTTCCCGGGCAAATGTCTATCCGCAGTTGTGAAGGTTCTTCAGATACATATTTACAATTTCATACACAGCATAACAGAACCAGAAAATCATAAAGCTGAGTTCTTTTCTCATTTTCCGGTCATAGATAAATGCAATCAGAAACAAACCGGCTGGAAGAATCAGAGAAGCAATAGATTCATTGACAAAAGGATAATGGAAAAGCTGGATAGTACTTTTTATCGTAAAAAATAATCCCATCGTTACGATGCTGATTCCGTCCAATGTCCGGAGCTGCTTGTTCATGACTCCGTACAGAAATGTCGCTATCTGCATGATGAAAAAGATAAAATAGCTTATGGTTAATATTGTATGGTCATGGAAAAGTAGTACTGAAAACAATGATATAATCGTACCTGCTGTAATCACTTTGTGATAGATGCCGTCAAACCTGAAAGCAATATACAGAGATAAAATGATGACCAGGAGAAACAATACCAACCACATTTTTTGAAATCTTGATGTCTAAAAGTAGAAGAATATTGCTATAAATAAGAACAATTTGCTTTCTTTTGAAGTCAGCAAATCATTTTACATTACATTTATACAAAACAGCAAGATATCAGACAGCGTGATAGGTTTTACTAAAAATCAGATGATTGTAATTGGTATTGCTGTTGCTGCTTCAGCTTTCAGCCTGTTATTTTTGAACCGGTGGTTGATTACCAATGTACCGATAGAAGTTTTTGCGAGAGTATGGCAATATTATGTCGGATATCAGGATGTGGGATTTGTCAGAAGATTGCTTGTCGGTACGATTGTTTCAGCCAGTCACATAACTGATTTTTTTCAGAGTGAGTTTGTATTCGGACATGTTTTTCACAGCGTTACAATCATAGTTTTGGCAGGGATTTTCCTTCATTATATTCTGAAGAACCATGAATTGGAGAAGCCATACAAATACCTGATTATATTCTTTTCTCCGTTTTTTATTCAGCAGATGGGTACAACTACAGGCACTCAGGATGTTATTTTGGTGATACTTGCAGCAATCTCTGTCTTTTATGCAGGAAGCTGGATTGGAATTATACTGATCTCAATTATAGGTCTGTTGGTACATGAGCTATTTATTTTTTTAGTCCCTGCTATACTCATCATTCATTCCATTCAGAAAGGTGAAAACATTTTTTCAGCAGCCTGTTTGTTGACCGGCGTTGGTTTATTAGCAGTTTTTCTGATGATAACAATCGGAGGAAAATTACAAATGGAAAGAACGCTTTACGAACAGATCGTAGTGGAGAAGATTCCACTTGCGGCATATCAGCACAGCCTTTGGAGCGGATATTTTGAATTGTCTACTTCTGTAAAAGAAAATATGGTGGAAGGCGAGAATTTTATTGCCCGGTATATTCATTATTATACTTTTGCCATTATCCCGACAGCATATATGCTGTTTTTGGTCATTTCCGTTGTTTTTCAGAAAAGTATAAACCTAAGTATGACAAAGTGGTGTTTGTTCCTGAGTATTTGTTTTCCCTTAGTTGCTACCTTTTTTGCAATAGATTACTATAGATGGGTAGGATTGTCTGCAAATCTCGCCTTGATATGGATGGTGTATCAGATGGGACAGCAAAAATTTACACTTCAGAAGTGGCAATGGATTGTTTTGTTGCTGTGTTGCTTTTTAGCACCATTCGGAGGAAATGAATTTCATCTTCCGTTTCCCTTGCATCAGCCTTTGTTACAAAAATTAGGGTTTTAGTTGTGTGGTTGGTCGGGCAGGAGATTATCATGTACAATTCCGCCGTGCTCTCTGAAAATCACTTCCAGATCTCTGGCATATCTGAAATCTTTTCTTATGCCAAATGTAACCGTATCAGTATTTCTTCTTTTGGAAAGATGAGTGGAAGTTCTGAAAAATGAATCTATTTCCGGTGTCCATACCAGGTCCTGATAAGTAGATTCAGGGTAGGGTAGCCGCCAGATTTGATAATCCTGCTTGTGGAGAAACAGATAAGTATTTTGAATCAGGTTGTGAAAGGTTTTATTCGTTTTGTCAGTAGAAGAAGAATCCCAGTTGTAGGGAGCAATTTCTACCAGATCCGGCCGGAGATTTTTAATATCTTCCGGAGAAGCCAGTTTTCTGGAAAATTCGGGTGTGTTCAGCCCCCAGAGATCATTTACCTGCCAATGGCTCAGCCAACCAATATATCCCGCATCAGTCGCTGCAATGGCTCCGTCGTATTTTTGCAGTTTTCTGACAACTTTTACATAGTTGTTTTCAATCTGAAAGGGTTTGTCTCTCAGACTTTTCTGGTGAACAGGGAGAACAATCAAAGCATTCAGAATAACAAAAAATGCCAGCCACTCAGCTCTGTATAGTTGTATCAATACTGCAGAAAGTGCAATAAATCCTATATAAATAGGGTATTGATATCTGTAGCCCAGATTCATATCCTGTTGAGTAGTTGAATAAAATATAAATGGCAGAACTAAAAAAGAGAATGCTATGACATAGACTCTGGCAGGTATGTGCCTCCAATATAAGATTCCGGCAATGATTAAGCCTGCCAGCATCGGATACAGGTAAAATCTGATATAGTGTATCTGAGTGTAAAATGAGATGGATTGGAAGATCCCGTAAGCTCTTTCACCCTGCGTTTTTACATAAAACGGCAATGGAAACCATTCCTGGAAATAATACAATCTCCATGTATAATAGATCATCCCGGGAACAATTCCCCACATTACCATCTGAAAGAATCGCTCTTTTCGCAATGAGCTTTCTGACAACCATCTGTATAATACCAGTGGCGTAATCATAATGATGCCATCCGGTCTGCAAAGCACAGTCAGCAATGCTGCAATGACCAGTGCCGGAAATTGATTTTTCTGGAAAAAATAAATAGACGAAATCAGCCCAAATCCGAACAACAATGTTCCGTAGCCATAGATTCCCGGATAAATCTGTTGAGCAAATACAAACGCAAAGATCCAGGATAACCGAACGAATAATCTCTTGCTATTGGCAAGCTTGTCAATCAGGTATATGCTGCCGGATAGTGAAAGTGCGCTGATGATCAGTGAAGAAGCATGTGCAGATAAACCGGTTTTGATGCCTGAAGTTACCAGACAGAGAAATAAAAAATCTGTAGCGCCTTCTGTCGCCGCACCTCCCGGATAATAGCTGATCACGCCGGTTTTTGCCCAGTTCTCAGCATAAGCAAAAAGTATGGCTGCATCTTCTGATGGAAAAGTATAAGCCGAATAAATGACAAAATAGAAAAGAACAGGAATCCATAAAGCCAGATGAAATATTGCTGACGAAAATTTTATCGGACCTTCAAAAAATACTTTCAATGCAATCGTAATTTATTTGAGTCTAAGATAGCATTACAAGCCTACAAATTGAAAATACAAATAAAAAAGACTGCCCTTGCGGGCAGCCCCCAATAAGAATCAAATACTAAGAATAGTATTAAGTATTCTTCCCACCGGCAGGATTTGTCTTGTTTTATCCCCTCTTTCCAAGACGCACCACTTTAATCACTATGTTACAACCATTCTCCGGTGGTTTCCCGGATAATCGTCAACTTATTACCCGGAATATTATTTGAATAAAAGTCCCATCTGTTTTTGGATACTTGTGTAATAAGTTGCGATGGGTTTATCTTTATTGTTTTTAGTTAAACTCCTTCTATGCCCATTTGTTGTTTGCTATATTGAAAATTAGATATAAAATTTCATATTAAGCACATTTTTCTGTCAATTTAAAATTATTTAAACACATAAAATTTATTCTAAAATATTTAGTGAAAGCTTAGATGATTATAGATAAATATCACAGATTATACTTGAGGATAGTGACTATGCTTTGTATAAAAGGTTTCCGTTATCAAGAGCTGGCTATTATTTGTAGCTTCCGTTTTTATCCTTATTTTCGTCGTGCCAAATGGTTTTTTTATTGAACAGATAAAAAATGAAAAGGGAACTCCGGTGCGATTCCGGGACAGTCCTCGCTGCTGTAAGTTTCGGTACCTTTTAACATAATGCCACTATTTACTTGATGGGAAGGCGTTAAAAAGGGAAACAAGTCAGAAGACCTGCCATAAAGCGCAAAAATTCAAAACTTTCGAGGCAAAGGGGATGAAGCTAAGGTCTGTTTGGGGGCGATCTTTTCTGCATTCTCTTTGCCTGGATTTATAATTGACAGAATGCGAAAAATTATAGTGCTACACATCTTATTACTTCCATTGAGCTGTGGGCTTTCCCATGCTCAGGAAGTAGATACTGTGGCTTTTTCTTCGCAAACCGATACGCTGAATTATACAGAATTCACCCGGACCTTGCACAATGACAATAGATCTGCCGGAGATGTTTTGAAGTCTGTACCCGGAGTATTTTTAAGGACGAGTACTTCAGGTGGCATCCAGACTGTGGCAGCACAGGGTCTTGCGACTCAACATGTTCAGGTATTATGGAATGATATTCCGGTGAGTTCGGGAATGTTGGGGATTTCAGATCTTTCGTTATTTTCCGTAGGATATAAGCAGGAAGTGTCTTACGCTATACAAGGGCAGGAGCTGGTTACCGGAGGTCTGGCAGGTATTGTGAATATCAAAGAGAAAACCTCATCCCATCAGGGATATTCTGTAGGATTGAAACAAGCTGTGGGCTCTTTCGGTCAAAGTCTTACCAGTCTATATCATCAGGGAAACAGTAAAAAGCACAGATGGTCTGTATATGGTGGGTATGAAAGAGCAAAAAATGATTTTTCCTATAAGGATTATACAGTATATCCTAATGCCGTAAAATACCAGCGAAACGGCAACTATAGCAAATGGAATATTTATCCGAAGTGGGAAGTTCAATTAAAAGGTGGAAGCACATTGAGCGTATTACAGGAAATTGTGTCCAGTCATCGTGAAATTCCTCCTTTTTTGGTGACACCGAATAATTTGTCAGAGCAAAAAGACTTTGTAGCCAGACAAATGGTGAAATGGTCATACAAAAAAGGAAGCCTTGAGCATGCTGTCAATGGAATGTATGCTTACAACTATCTTTTTTATGAAGATTTTGTGCTGAAATATGCCAGAGCAAACAAAGAAAATCTGAGCTTTTTAAGATATAGCGGCTCCTGGAAATTCAATCCTCACTGGAAATTAGCTTACGGGTCAGATGTTAAAATAACTACTGTAAAAACCGAAAATTATTCTTCAGGTATACGTGAGTGGGGCTGGGATGCACATACATCCATGACATATCAGCCGGATTTGTATTTCAATCTGAAAGGAATGGTAAAAATTACTACCCGAAGCAATCTTCCCTGGAAAATTCCCTTTTTATTGGAGGCAAATGCTTTTACAGGAAAAAATCATCATTGGAAGCTGTGGGTCAGAACAGGGATGGATACCAGGTATCCTACGCTCAATGACAGATTCTGGGTACCGGGTGGGAGAGAGGATTTATTGCCGGAAACAAATATCAGTACATCAGGAGGTACATCCGTTAATTTTCAGCTGGGTAAATATATTATCTGGAATCAACAGGTCGAAATCTTCTTCAACAGGCTGAAAGATATGATCCTGTGGATGCCTACCAACAGAGGGTATTTTCAGCCGATGAATGTGGGTAAAGTTATAGCCTATGGTACTACATTTCAACAATCTTTTGATTGGGTAAAAAATCATCATCAGGTCAAAATTGATGTGTCATACAGCTGGAACAGGTCCGGGAATTCAGAGAAACGCTTTCAGAATGACAAATCTCAATGGATACAGTTGCCGTATTTTCCTGTTCATTCAGGAAAGCTGGCGCTGAATTATACATGGAAAGGAATTGCTTTGAATATTGATGGACAATCTTACTCAAAGAGAGAAGTGACACGTGACGGAGGAATTTCAGTGCCTGCATATTCGATTTTCAATACAGCATTATCCTACACACATACCATAAAAATGGTAGAAATAGAAGGACGGATGTCATTCAATAATTTATTGGATGAGCAATACGAAGAAGTACGTTTTCGTCCGATGCCCGGAAGAAATTATTTATTTACTTTATTCATAACCTGGAAACATGAAAAAAATTAGCACAGCATGGCTGTTTGTATTAGGATGTATGATCCTGATCAGTAGTTGTAAGAAAGATGAAAATTTTGAGCCCATCAACATCAAAGATGCAAAGGGATTCTATATCATCAATGAAGGACTTTTTACACAAGGGAATGCAAGTCTGAGCTTCTATGATTTTGCAACACAGACAGTTAAAAACGATTTGTTTGAGAGTGTCAACAGCAGACCTTTGGGCGATGTTTTTCAAAGCATCAAATTTTATCAGGGGAAAGGCTTTCTGGTGGTCAACAACTCCGGCAAAATAGAAGTGGTGGACAGTGCTTCCATGAGCAGCATTAAAACACTGGAAGGATTTACTTCTCCCAGAAAGATACACTTCTACAAAAACAAAGCTTATGTGACAGATCTGTACAGCAATGAAATCACCATTCTGGATGCAACTACATATAATAGAATCGGAGCTATTGCTGTAGCAGGTTCCACAGAAGATATTGTAGAAGCTGATGGAAAGCTGATCGTGGCAGTTAACCAGTCTATGGAATATACCGATGATAGCCAGCAGGGTATTTTTGTCATCAACCCGGAAAAAGACAGTATCGAGGAATATATAAAATTATCTGAAGGTGCGGTTGATATCGAAGTCGATGTGACAGGAAATATCTGGGTGTACTGTACTGGTTTCTGGGGCAATAATGCACCGGGCAAATTGTATAAAATCAATGGAAGGACTTACAAAGTATCTCAAACATATGACTTTGGTAAGTTGGCGTATTTTGGCAACCCGTTGAAATTCAATGAAGCCGGAAATATTCTTTACTTCGCTTTAGCAGGAGATCCGGCAAAATATACAGAATTTAATATTTTCCAGATGCCGGTTAACAGCACTGCTTTACCGGCAACTCCGTATTTTTCAGGAACAGATCGTTATGTATATGGATATCAGATTGATGAAAAAAGAAATGAATTATACGTTTTAGATGCAGTTGAAGGAGGTCAGAAAGGAGAGTTAATAAGAATTGATACTAAAACGAACGAAGTAAAAGGAACATACGAGCTGGGCTACTTCCCGAGCGACATCGTTTTTAAATATTAATGATAAAAATTCGTCATCTCTTCTTACATTGGGAGAGATGATGAATTCTATGAAATTTTGCAGTCATTGTGGCTCAGAAGTCAGCTTTGACTTTGTAGAAGGAGATAACAGAAAAAGATTTGTCTGTACCGGTTGTCATACAATACACTATACCAATCCCAATGTAGTAGTAGGAGCGTTAGTGCATTGGGGAGATAAGGTTCTGTTATGTAAAAGAGCCATAGAACCTCGTTATGGTTACTGGAACCTTCCGGCAGGCTACCTGGAAGATGGCGAAAAATCAGAAGAAGGAGCAGCCCGGGAAGTCTGGGAAGAAGCAGGTGCAGAAGTCGTCATTGAAGGTGTGCATGCCGTATACAATCTTCCGCAGGCTAATCAGGTGTATATTCATTTTATTGGTGAATTAAAGGACGGGATCTATTCCAATGGTCCTGAAAGCATAGAAACAGCGTTATTTACAGAAGAAGAAATTCCCTGGAACGAAATGGCTTTTACCTCATCCTATTTTGCCTTGAAAAGATATTTCGAAGACCGGAGAAACGGGCAGCGTAAAACGCATTTGGGAGCATTTCCTGAAAGATAACCGGTAAATCCCGGAATATCCCGGCAATAACGAAAGTCTTTTGAGGTATAAGTTTGTGTTGAAAAAGATTTTTACACTTATTGCACAATACTTTATAATGGAATGAATTGATATTTTACAATATTTTTCACCGAACCATGTTTTATTATATAAGATGATATATCTTGAATGTTAAGGAATCTTAGGGGTTTCTAGGAGGAGTTATAATTTCTGCACTAACCGATTATCTTTGTACGCTATGTTGCATAAACAATACATACATAAGGAAGGCCGAAAGATAATATTGGTAACACTTTTAGCAGTGTTGCTGATTAATTTTATTTCTATTAAAGTGATAGGATTCGGTCCGATTATCAAAACGTTGATTTTAGTTTTTACATCAGTATTTTTAGGATTTGTAACTTACTTTTTCAGAAATCCGAAAAGAAATCTGCTTTCAGGAGATAATAAGATCATTTGTCCTGCAGATGGTAAAATTGTAGTGATAGAAGAAGTGCAAATGGATGAATATTTCGATGACCGGAGATTACAGGTATCCATTTTTATGTCTCCCACCAATGTGCATGTTAACAGAACTCCAATTGCAGGTGAAGTGAAATATTCTGCATATCATCCCGGAAAATATCTGGTTGCCTGGCATCCTAAATCTTCCGAATTGAATGAACGTACATCTATTGTAATCGATAATGGCAGCTTTGACATTATGATGCGTCAGATCGCAGGTAAGCTGGCAAGGCGTATCGTAAATTACCTGGAAGAAGGGCACGAAGTCGAGCAAGGTGAACAATTCGGGTTTATAAAATTCGGTTCCAGAGTAGATCTTTTCCTTCCTTTGAATACCAAAGTAGATGTTCAGCTCGGGCAAAAAGTAAAAGGCGGAGTTACTGTTATAGGGGAATTGGTCGAAGCTTAAAAAAATCAGAAGTGTAAGAAGTTCGTTTCCAGAGCGTGGCAGAATCTCTTACCCTGCAATAGAAAGAAAATTGTGAATAGCTTGCAAAGAAGTTTTTTTCAAGAAAAAAAATTATAACTTTGCAGTCCTTTTAATAAGGGTAATGTGTAATGGCTAAAAGACAAACATATACGATACCCTACATCGGGTTGAAAAAGGAGAAGCATATCTTTGAGTATCAGCTGGATGGAACGTTCTTTAAAAAAGATGAGCAGTCATTGATTCAGGAAGGCAATGTAGTAGCTAAAGTGACATTCGATAAAACGATTGCTCCCTACATTCTGGATTTCGAACTCAATGGAACTATACGGTCCGAATGTGACAGATGTGCATCAGAGATCAATCTTCCGATACACGGGAATCACCGGGTATTTGTAAAGTTCGATGCTGACGCTGATGTACTGACAGATGAAAACCTGGAAATACTATATCTGCATCCTGAAGATTCAGAAATAGATCTGGAAATGTATCTGTATGACTTCACCCTGCTTTCCATACCTTACACCAAAGTATGCAAAGATGCAGGTCAGGAATGCGATCCTGAAGTCATCAGGCATCTGGAAGGATTTAAAGAGCACAAAACAAAAGAGGAAACAACTCCTGACCCAAGGTGGGAAGGTTTAAATAAACTAAAAGACTTAAAATAAACAACGATGGCACATCCTAAGAGAAGACAGTCGACTACTCGCAGAGATAAACGTAGAACTCACTACAAAATCGAAGCTCCTAATGTAGTAGTTTGTAAAACAACTGGCGAAGCTCACTTATCACACAGAGCTTATGAAGTTGATGGAAACGTTTATTACAACGGTAAACTTTTCATTCAAAAAGCAGAAGCTTAATCTCTTCATGATTTAAAAGATAAAGCCTGCCGGGAAATAATATTTTCGGCGGGCTGTCTATTTTTGTATATTAGCAATTTTAAACTATATGGCAGATTTTAAAAACGGTATGTGTATCAAATTCAACAATGATATCTATCAGGTTGTTGAGTTCCTTCATGTAAAACCAGGTAAAGGTGCGGCGTTTGTTCGAACAAAATTAAAAAGTGTTTCTACCGGAAAAGTTCTGGAAAATACTTTTCCTTCCAGCCACAAAATTGATGAAGTACGTGTAGAAAGAAGACAATATCAGTATCTCTATAAAGAAGGTGATATGTACAACTTCATGAATAATGACACCTTTGAGCAAATTGCGATTGAAGAAAGAATCATCAATAACGCTCCGCTTTTATTGGAAGGTATGATTTGCGATATTACTTTCGATGCAGATCAGGAAAGACCAATGACTTGTGAATTACCGATGACTACTATTCAGGAAGTAACTTATACTGAGCCGGGTCTGAAAGGCGATACAGCTACCAACACATTGAAACCGAGTACAGTAGAGTCAGGTGCAAAAATTATGGTGCCGCTTTTTGTCAATACAGGTGATAAAATCAAGATAAACACGGCAGATAACTCGTATATTGAAAGGGCGAAATAAATATACTAAAAGCATGGATCAGCAATCTATTAAAGCCCTCATTGAATTGGTGGACAAATCCAATATTGGAGAAGTTAAAATCGAGCAAGGTAATTTTAAACTGACGATTCGCCATAAAGATTATCATTCGAAAGGTATTGTTCAGACTACAGTAGCATCTGCGCCTGTAGTTGTGCCCCCGGCTGCAACAACAGCTCCGGTTCCTGTAGCTGCTCCTCAGGCATCTGTACCGTCTGAAATAAAAGAAGCAGCTGATTCTGCTCCGGCACCATCTGAAGATACTTCAAAATATCTGACAGTGAAATCTCCGATGATCGGAACGTTTTATCGTTCATCGTCACCGGATCAGGATCCATACGTAAAAGTAGGTGACGCAGTGAAAAAAGGAGACGCGCTCGGTATTATCGAAGCGATGAAGCTATTTAACGAGATAGAATCTGAATTCAGTGGTACGATTGTCAAAGTTTTAGTAGATAACGCTACGGCTATTGAGTACGATCAGGCTTTGTTTTTGATTGATCCAAGCTAAACCTTTCATGCTTTTCAAAAAAATATTAATAGCTAACAGAGGAGAAATAGCGCTGAGAATTATTCGTAGCTGCAAAGAGCTCGGTATTTCTACAGTAGCTGTTTACTCCACTGCTGATAAAGATAGTCTGCATGTGAAATTTGCAGATGAATCTGTTTGTATAGGACCTCCGGCCGGGAAAGAATCTTACCTGAAGATTCACAATATTTTAGCTGCTGCTGAAATTACCGGGGCGGATGCCATTCATCCGGGATATGGATTTTTAGCGGAAAATGCAGAATTCGCAGAATTGTGCCAGCAACAGGGCATTAAATTTATCGGACCTACAGCGGACCAAATCCGTAAAATGGGTGATAAGATCACCGCTAAGGAAACCATGATTGCTGCAAATGTTCCTGTTATTCCGGGTTCTGAGGGATTAATAACAGACATCGCTGAAGGAATATCTATTGCAGAGCAAATAGGTTATCCGGTGATTCTGAAAGCTACTGCCGGTGGAGGTGGTAAGGGCATGAGAATAGTCTGGAATGAAGGCGAATTTGAAACCGCATTTAATACTGCACGTACAGAAGCAGGAGCTGCATTCGGTAACAGCGGAATTTATCTGGAGAAATTTATCGAAGAACCACGTCATATTGAAATTCAGGTAGCCGGTGATCAATACGGGAATACCTGCCACATGTCTGAAAGAGATTGCTCCATTCAGAGGAGACATCAGAAGCTGGTAGAGGAAAGTCCGTCACCTTTTGTAGATGCAGAGCTCAGAAACAAAATGGGTGAAGCTGCGAAAAAGGCTGCAGGTGTCATCAATTATGAAGGTGTAGGTACAATAGAATTTCTGGTAGATAAATACAAAAACTTCTACTTCATGGAAATGAATACCCGTATCCAGGTGGAGCATCCCGTGACAGAAGAAGTCGTAGGATTGGATTTAATACGTTTGCAGATAGAGCTGGCAGCAGGCAAGAGATTGGAGCATGGAGCTTATCTTCCATCCGGTCATGCTATAGAATGTCGTATCAATGCAGAAGATCCGCACAAAGGATTTATGCCAAATCCTGGAAAAATTATATCTCTGCATACCAGCAAAGGATATGGAGTCCGGGTAGATACACATGTGACAGCAGGATATACAATACCACCTTTTTATGATTCCATGATAGCGAAAATCATTTGCCGGGGAGCTACTAGGGCGGAAGCCATCACCAGAATGAAAAGAGCTTTGGATGAATTTAAAATAGAAGGAGTTAAAACGACTATTCCTTTCCATAAGGCATTAATGAACGATCCTGATTTTAATACAGGAGATTTCAATACCAAGTTTCTGGAAACTTTCGATTTCGGAAAATTACCGAAAGAATAGAGAGATGTATAGAAACTGAGATTGCTCAGAATTTACTGTGAAAATTTACTTCCTGAGTGCATAAAATGGAAATCTTATCTGAATTTCTTGAAAATGAGCTGGTAAAGCTGGAGCCTGTACAGGAAACAGATTTCGAACGGTTGTACTCAGTTGCATCCGACCCGGCAATCTGGGAGCAGCATCCTTCCCCTGACAGATATAAAAGAGAGGTTTTTCAAAAGTTTTTTGATGCAGCCATAGAGTCGGGGAGTGCTTACCTGATAATTGATAAGATATCAGGTCAGGTGATAGGCAGCACCAGATTTTACGAATATGACAAAGCCAATAAAAGTATTGCTATCGGATATACCTTTCTCGCTAAAAAATATTGGGGCGGTATCTATAATCCGTCCATAAAAAAGCTGATGCTGGATTACATTTTCCAATGGGTGGATAAGGTATATTTTCATGTGGGAGTTTCTAATATTCGTTCGCAGACTGCTGTTTTAAGGTTAGGAGCCCGATTGCAGGAAATGGTGATGTTTGACCATTATGGAGAAAAAGTAGAGCATCATTTGTATGTATTGAACAAGGAAATAAAAGATAGCCTTATCTCTTAATTTATGTTTCTTAACAAATGACAGGAGGGTATTCACTGCCGTTTTGCCTGTCATTGCCCTTTCGATTCTGTATATTGGGGGCGTTTTTTAAACTCGAAGCATGAATTTTATTGAAGTAGATACCACAGCCTATCAGTTAAGCAGATTGACCTATGACTTGTTAATTAATCTCGGCACGCCATCATCCATTGCCAGTCATTTAAATGCGCTTACACTTATTATTATCCTGATAATACTGGTTTATTTAGTACAGTTTACGGTTAGGACCTTACTCAAAAAGGGATTGGAAAAGGTAGGTGAAAGATCAGAAAATTCTTTCTTCGGGTACTTATTAAAAAACAGATTTCCACATTTTCTGGCATTAATAGTACCGTTTAGTCTGGTAAAAAATTCAATAGGTGTAGTTTTTATTGATTTCCCTAAATGGATCCCAATTCTGGACAAGATAACGGACTCATATATGGTACTGATGGTGATTTGGATGATAATGTCCATATTGTCTTCGGGAGCAGACTTGTTGAAAGAAAATCCGGCCTACAGAAAGAAGCCGTTGGAAAGCTATCTGCAAGTTATCAAGATGTTTTTCTTCCTTTTTGGAGCTATCATTGTCTTTTCCATTTTTACAGGAAAATCCCCGGTAGCATTTTTTACAGCTATGGGAGCTATGTCAGCAGTGTTGCTACTCATGTTTAAGGATACGATCATGGGATTTGTGGCAAGTATTCAGGTTACAACCAATGATATGGTGAGAATCGGTGATTGGGTAACAATGAATAAGTACGGAGCTGATGGTGATGTGATAGAAATCAATCTGACGACGGTAAAAGTTCAGAATTTTGACAGAACAATTACGACCATTCCCACTTATGCACTGACTGCTGACTCATTCCAAAACTGGAGAGGAATGGAGCAGGCGGGAGGCAGAAGAATAAAAAGAGCCTTATTTGTCAAGCAGAGCTCCATCAGATTTATTGAGGATAATGAAATAGAAAAATTAAAGAGGATACAAGGCATATCAGAATATCTCAATCGTCGCACTAATGAAATCAAGTTGCACAACGAACAGATAGGAGCTGACAGAACCTTGCCTATCAACGGGAGAAATCTTACGAATCTGGGATTGTTCAGAGCATATATAGACTGGTACCTGAAAATGCATCCGGATACACATAAAAACATGACTATGATGGTACGCCAGCTCGCACCTACGGACAAAGGGCTGCCATTAGAATTATATGTATTTACAGCTACTACAAAATGGGCTCAGTATGAAAATATCATGTCAGATATTTTTGATCATCTGATATCTTCAGTCAAATACTTTGATTTGGAAATATTTGAATCTGCCGGCAACAAGATGCTGATCACTCAGTCAGAGGAAAGCAGATAATATTACTTCAATACCTCCAGAGCTGCATCTATATACGTGTAGGAATTGATAGAGTGGTTATGAATTTTAGTTTGTGAAACATATTCTCCCAATCGGACTACGATCGCATTTTTTTCAGGAATCACGTAGATAAACTGTCCTTTTACTCCACGGAAATAAGGGATATACAATCCTTTGTAGTTCATTATCCAGAACTGATATCCGTAATAATCTACGCTATTTCCATCTCTGTTTTTCAACCATGTAGCTGGGCTCGTTGCTGCTTTTATGTATGCTGCAGGAACTATTTGTGTGCTGTCCCACCTGCCATTCTGAAGCACTAATTTACCCAAACGTGCAAAATCCCTTGTATTGGAATTAATACAACAAAATGTTTTGGCAACACCATTCTCTTTGTCCAGGCTCCATAGTGCATCATGTTCTGCACCTATCTTTGACCAGATTTTTTCAGAAAATAATTCCGGAACTGTTTTTCCATAGGCGTTTTCTATTACCCAGCCTATCATTTGAGTTTCTGCACTGGAATAATAAAACTCCTTGCCGGGTGCATAAGAAGCTTTTAGACCTCCGACTACTTTTTGTACCCTGTCTCCGTAATAGATGTCAGCCGTTTTACCGAAGATGTTCATGTAGGATTCTACCCAGTCAAAACCTCCGCTCATGGTAAGAATGTCTTTGATTTTGATGGTGTCGGTTCCTTCCCGCTTGAATTCAGGAACATAATCGGCCACATAATCTTCTACGCTTTTGACTTTCCCTTCCTCCAATGCTATTCCCATCAGCAAGCTTACAACAGATTTTGCCATGGAAAATGAACCTGATAAGCTGCTGTCACTGTATCCTCTCCAGTATTGTTCGTATATGATACTATCATTTTGAATGACCAGAAAAGCAATAGATTTATTGTCAACAATAGAATCAATATATGCATCAGAGGGTGAATTCTGATTGTAGTTATCCGAAAGAGCCCAAGGCTCTGCTGCTCCTTTTTTTACAGTAGAATTAGCAAAAAACTGATAATCTGTAATGTCAGAAAAATTTCTGAATATCCCTCTCAGGATATATGTTGGCGAAACGGCAATGAGTATGCCTAAAACGACAAAAACGATGAGTGCTTTCTTCATGGTTATTACCTTCAGGTACTAATTTGAGAAAATTCTACTTCAATACCTCAAAAGCAGCGTCTAAATAAAAATAAGAGTCTATAGAATGCTCTCCTATACTTTTTTCAGCGATGTCTTCTCCTAATCTGACAACGATCGCATTTTTACCGGGAATAATAAAAATCAGCTGTCCTAAAATTCCCCAGAAATATGGAATCTTCATTCCTTTATAATCCAGGATCCAGAACTGGTACCCGTAGTAATTCACCTGATGACCGTTTTCATCTTTCAACCATGAAGCAGCTGTTGTTGCTGCTTTGATATAATCAGCAGGAATGACCTGGTTGCTGTCCCAGATGCCGTTTTGTAATACAAGCTTTCCCAGACGTGCAAAATCTCTCGCATTGGAATTCAGACAGCAAAATGCTTTTGCCGTACCATTTTCTTTATCCAGGCTCCATAGAGCATCATGTTCTGCACCGATTTTTGACCATATTTTTTCTGATGCCAGTTCAGGAATAGATATTCCGTAAGCATTTTCTACCACCCATGCTATAATTTGTGTCTCTGCACTGGAGTAGTAAAAAATCTCTCCCGGATTGTGCTCTTTTTTCAGGTTGCCTATCACTTCATGCAAATTATCTCCGTAGTACGTCTGTGAAGTTTTTCCGAAAATATTCCAATAAGATTCTACGTATTTGAACCCTCCGCTCATGGTCATCACATCTTTGATTTTGACATCACGTGTATCATCCCTGTCAAATTCAGGAATGTAATCTGAGATTTTATCTTCAATGCTGCGGACTTTCCCTTCAGCAATAGCAATACCCATTAATAAGCTTACGACTGATTTTGCCATGGAAAAAGACCCGGACAAGCTGTTTTCACTATAACCTTTCCAGTATTTTTCATATTGAATACTATCATTTTGGATGACTAAAAATGCAATAGATTTTCTTTTCTCTATTTCTTTGAGCGTTTTTTCGTCAGGTGAAATTTGCTGTTCTGCCGGTTTGATTTTCCAGGGTTGTGGATTTCCTTTTTTGACGACAGCATTATCAAAAAACTTATAATCAGTGACATCAGCAAAGTTTCTGATAATCCCTCTTTGAATATAGACCGGTGCAACTGCTAACCCTGTCCCGAGTATGATCAGTACATAAAGAGTTTTTCTTAACATTTTAGAAAAATAAGAAAAATCTTCGGGCTGCTAATTGGCTTCAGAATTTTCTTTTTTATTCCTAAACTGAATGGTATAGCCAATATGCACACCTGCTACTCTGTTTCTTTGAGTATAATTCCGGTATTCCAGACTTCTGATTCCCTGATTATAAAATACCCCGAGCCTTACTCCGGCTACGTTAATTCCTCCGGTAAACATTAATCCTACATCCATGCGTTTAATATCTGTCCCGAAATTAACTTTCTTATTATCTACGGGCAATTCAGGGTAATTAGCCTGAATATATTCCCTCTGAGCATCAGTTAAACCTTCATTTTTGATTTTTCCGATCAGGCCAATCCCAATGACAGGTCCAAGACCTCCATAGAGCCGGAAGTTCTCTTTAGGATTCCAGTTAAACTTGGCAAGTACCGGAATATCCATATAAAGAGTGTTATATCTGAAATCTACTTCGTCGATAGTAGGTGCCTGGAATTTATGCCCTTTAGTAATAAATATAATTCCTGGTTCAAGAGAGAATGTTTTTCCGAATTTCAGATCTATCAAAAGTCCTGCGTGGCCACCTATTCTGGGCTGAAAATTATGTTCATCAGAGATATTTTTCCCCTCTGTTTTAATAGTCATATTCGATAAGTTAGCGCCACCTAAAATGGAAAACTCTTGAGCATCAGCTACTTTTATTATCAAGAGATTCAAAATGAATAAGGTAATAAGTTTATGTGCTTTCATAAATTTCATTGTTTCTATATTTCAATTTATATAACCATATTCTTAAAATCAACTATTTTGCACTACATAAAAAAGAATAATATTTAATATGGAGACTTTTGCATACCCGTTACAACTACAGTTTCATATAGCTACGTTGTCCAATGATTTTAGTATCACAGATGCTAATGGGAGGAAAATAGCTTATGTGAGACAAAAAATGCTGCGTTTAAAAGAGAAGGTAGAAGTATTTGAAGATGACAGCAAAACCAATAAGCTGTACACCATTCAGACCAATCAGTGGCTGGATTTCTCTACTACCTACAATTTTACCAACCAGGCAGGGGAGACGATAGGCAAAGTAGGAAGAAAAGGATGGGCTTCTCTATGGAGAGCCCGGTATCATATTTTCGACAAAAATAACCAGGAAACAATGATTGTCAAAGAAGGCAACGGTTGGGTGAAAGTATTGGATAGCCTGTTGGGTGAAATTCCGATTCTGGGAATATTGACCGGATACTTTTTCAATCCTACATATTATATTACAGATAACTCAGGCAAAAGGGTCGCAATGCTCAAAAAACAACCTTCATTCTGGGGACGAAAATTTACGCTCGACAAGCTGGCTGATATTCCATTGGAGAATGAAGAAAACCTTTTACTGGGCTGCATGATGATGCTTTTGCTGGAGAGAAGGAGAGGATAACCTGACTAAATAAAGCCGGTTTTAATTTATACACCCAAGGTGACCTGATAAGGCTGTTCCACAAGGACAGCTTTTTTTATAACATAATACCCGCTACTATCGTTAGTCAGATTTGTATTGGAAGTTAAATGTTGTTAGAAATTAATTTTTCTGATAGTTTCTCAATTTCTGGCATTTAATTGGAAGAAGCAAAAGCTATTACCATAACAAGGTGAATTTGAAAATATGATGAATCAGGTGAAATCCGTAGGTCTGCTCATTTTAATGATACTGACCGGTATTCAAAACTCTCATGCTAACACTCAGCAATACTCAGAAATGTGGAAAGAATACCAGAATCTGGAAAATAAAGGCAGCAACAGAGATGCATTATTGCTCGCTCAGAAAATATATGCTCAGGCTGAGAAGGATAAAAAATCCGATCAGCAATACAAAGCGCTGATACATATTTATAAGAACAAAACAGTTATAGAAGAGAATAGTGAAAAAAGCATAGTCGATGATCTGAAGAAATCTATCTGGGAAACCGATATTCCGGGAAAAAAAGCTTTGCTGGAAGTATTGCTGGCACATTCGTATTATACATACTATTCTGCAAATCAGTATAAAATAATCGGCAGAACCTACAGTCAGGAACTATCTGATGATTTTACGATGTGGGATGCTAAACAGTTTCATGAGCAAATCAGCCAACTGTACCAGTCTGCATTAAAAGAACCTGCTGCATTGTCTCAAAATCCACTAAAAGATTATTCTGATATTCTGATTTCCGGAAACAAGGAATCTTATACTGTTCCATTCAAATCTCTGTTGGATCTGATTTATTATCAGGCTATACAATATTACAGATCAGATAAAATCAGTCTGACAGAAGCCAGCAACCAGTTTGAAATAGATCAGCCGGATTATTTTGCTTCTGCTGAAAAATTCGTGCAGCTGAAATTGAAAAATAATGAGGAAAGCTCTTCTTCTCTGGCAGCATTACAACTCTTGCAGGACTGGATGAAAATATATACGAAAGAAAAAGATGCAGAATTACCGGCATTTATAGATCATTACAGACTGAGCTTTGTGAATGGGCAATACGTGGGCGGACAACGAGACGAACTCTATGCAAAAAGTCTGGAAAATGCTTCCAGTTTTTATACTTCAAAAGAATCTAAGGCACTCTTCAAATCAGAGCTGATCAATCTCTGGAATACTAACAGCGAAGGAACTTTTAGTTATACTCCTGTACAGATTGTTGCCGAGGCACAAAAAGTCATCCAGCAGTTTCCTGATACCTATGGAGCCAAAGCAATGATACGTCTCATCAACACACTTCAGACGAAAGAGCTGAATGTAGAAATGGAGGAAGCTGTTGCCCCTCAGTTACCATTTAAAGTTTCTGTGCAGTATAAAAATCTTTCAGCAGTCAAGTATAAGCTTCTTCAAATGAAATCTTCTGATCTGGGAAATCGCTACAACACTGATGAAACCTGGAAGTTAATTCAGAAGCAGAAATCTGTTCGCACCGGTACTTTCCAGTTACCTTCCTCCAAAGACCTGCTTTCACACAGAATAGAGTTCGCTCTGGATGGTTTGCCTGCAGGAGAATATGCATTGTTGGTTTACACAAGTGAAACAGAAAAAAATGTAAACGAAGGCAAATTTACCTTGTCCTTTTTCAGGGTTTCGGATTTAGCTATTCTTTTAAGAGAAAATGATAAATCTATTGCCATTACTGTAAAAAACAGAATCACAGGACAGTTCGTCAATCAGGCACAGGTAGAAGTATTTCAGAGTCAAAGCGGACAAAAAACGGACAAAAGTCTTCTCACTGCTTTCTCAAATGCCAGAGGAGAAGTGGAACTGCCTAAAAATAAATTAGGGAAGTACTCTAATTACTACGTAAAAGTTCAGAAAGGGAAAGATGAATATCAGATCCCGTCTCAATATTATTACCAGAATGACTATACAGAACCTGTACCTGCCTGGAATACCAATATACAGATCTATACAGACAGAGCGATATACAGACCTGGACAACAAGTGTTCTTCAAAGGAATTGCTATAGAGTCCAAAGAAGATAGTGCCAGACCATCTGTAAATAGAAATATTCAGGTAAATTTTCTGGATGCTAACTATCAGGCTGTTCATTCACAGACTTTTACGACCAATGAATTTGGCAGCATCAGTGGCTTTTTCAAAATACCTGAAGGTGGGCTGAATGGTCAGTTTACACTCAGTACAGATTTTGGATCTGCCGGCATTGCTGTGGAAGAATACAAGAGACCGACATTTGAAGTGAAAACCTTACCGCTTGAAGGCAGCTTTCAGCTAAAAGATTCTATCCATGTGAAAGGGCAGGCAATAGCATATAGTGGAGCTAATATTGCCAATGCGGAAGTCAGATATCTGATTCAGAGAAAAGGATACTTCCCATACTGGCGATATAGTGCCAGAATGATCTGGCCTCCGTACTCTTCTCAGTCAGCAGTCATGGCTTCAGGGACTACCCATACAGATGCAGAAGGTAACTTTATTATCTCATTTATTGCAGAACCGGATAAGTATAAAAATGATATTTACCAGTATGAAATCACCGTGGATGTACAGGATATCTCCGGTGAAGTCAGGAGCACAACGACTTCTGTCAGAGTGGGTAAAAGTGGAGTACAGCCTAATCTGGATGTAGATCCTGTCTGGGTTCCGAAAACAGCGTCCAGCCTGAGGGTAAGCTCTAAAAATCTGCAGGATGTAGCAGTAAGTTCCGTGTTTCAGATTTCTATCCAATCGCTGATACCACCTGCTCATCCTAAGAAAAACAGATATTGGGAGGCTCCGGATCAGTTCTCAATGACAGAAGCTGAGCATAACAAGCTATTCCCTTTTGACTTATATAAAGAGAATATCTCTGTGGAAACCTGGAAAACAGGAGCTGTAGTCTGGTCTAAAAATGTAGAAGTAAAAGGTGATACTACGCTCAATATTCTACCGGCAAATCTTCCGGAGGGAATGTACAGGATCACTTCCCTGATTATTGATAAAAAAGATACCATTCGTCTGGAGAGAACATATGAAGTCAGAAAACCATTATCTCCTTCTGTAGCACCCGGATTCATCAAAGTATCATTTGATAAAACATCATATAAGCCGGGTGACATTGCAGAAATGTCGTTTGCTTCTGATCTGAAAGAAGCCCACGTTTACGCATTTATCACACATAAAAATCAGGTGTTGAAAGATACTGTGATACATCTGAAAGGTGAAGATGCCCGCTGGCAGATACCTGTTACAGAAGCTATGAAAGGCAATATTATTCTGCATTACGAAGTAGTCGCTCAAAACAGAAACCACTCATCAAGACTGACTGCCGAGATACCTTTTGCAACCCCGGAGCAGCTGACTTACAAATGGACCAGCTTCAGAAACAAGCTATTGCCCGGATCTAAAGAACAGTGGATGCTACAGATTCTGGACAAAGATAAAAATCTGGTGGATGCAGAACTTCTGGCAGCATTGTATGATGCTTCTCTGGATCAGTTTGTGATGCATGATTATTTCTTCCAGCTGGCTGATCCCATTCAATACTGGTATGGAAGAAATATGAATTCATCTGTTTCTTTCAGAGCTGCATGGGCAAGAAGTTTTGAAGGACGTAATTTGTACCCGGGTCATTCTTATTATGCTATACAGTATCCAAACCTGAATTACTTTGGATATAGTCTGTCCTTACAGCAATATAGACAATATATGATGAGGAGCATGGCTTTGGATGGTACAGCAGGTGGTGCAGTGAGAGAGGAATCTGCAATGTCGAATGCAGAAGTTCCTGCTCCTGTTGCAAAAGCTGGAAACATAAATACGGACGCAGATGGAATATCTGATACAAAGGATGATGAATCAGCTCCTGAAAAATCTAAAGAGCCATCTGTAATCCTACGTACTAATTTCAATGAAACTGCCTTTTTCTATCCTCAGTTGAGAAAAGACGCATCGGGTAATTACAATATCAGCTTTACAATTCCGGATGCGTTGACTACATGGAAATTTCTGGCAATAGCACATACTACTGATCTGAAAAATGTAGTGATCAAAGATCAGGTTGTCACACAGAAAGATTTGATGATACAGCTCAATAAGCCGCGCTTTGTAAGAATGGGAGATGAATTGTATCTCAATGCAAGAGTTTCAAACCTGACTGACAAATCATTGGATGTGACTGCAAATATTGTTTTCAGAGATGCACAAACCAATGAAGATATAACAGATAAAATCCTGAAATCCGGGCAAAAACTTCAATTGCAGATAGCTCCGAGATCCAACAGCCGTACAGAGTGGATGATAAAAGTGCCTTCCGATTATGAGGGGCTCATTTTTGAAGTGTCAGCCTCTGCCGGTGATCAGGCAGATGGTGAAAGCGATTTGATCCCTGTATTGGAAAATAGAATCCTTTTGACAGAATCTACTCCGATCTTTATCAGTAAAAAAGGAAAATATGATTTTAATCTGAAGGATTATGTACATCAATCGGGTACATCTCAAACCAAATCTGTTATGTTTGAATATACCGCACAACCCGTTTGGCAGGCATTGATGGCATTACCTTTCCTGAATGAACAGGAGGATGCTTCAGCAACATCTTTATTCTATAGATACTATGCACATTCATTGGCGGCATATATCCTGAAAACAATTCCTGAAAGCAAAACACTTCTGGAAGCATGGAAAAAAGAAGGTTCGCTGAAATCTGCTTTAGAGAAAAATCAGGAGCTGAAATCTGTTATTCTGGAAGCTACACCTTGGTTGAGAGATGCTCAGGATGAGACAGCTCAAATGCAGCAATTGTTTAAGCTTTTAAATGATGCAGAAGATCATACAGGCAGAGATAAATTGTTGAAAAAACTGAAAGAGCTGCAAAACGAGTTAGGTGGCATTACATGGTATCCTGGAATGCCTTCCAACAGATACATGACACAGAATATTATACTTGGATTTTATCAGTTACAACGTTTGGGAGTCCTGGATATAGCCGCCGATAACGAGATTGCTGATTTTATCGGAAAAGGATTGGATTATCTGGAATCAGAAGTTGCTAGATCATACTCAGAAATTAAGAAATCAGATTCAAATTATCTTAAAAATGATCATCTGGACTATAGTGAAATTCAGTATTTATACCTGATTTCTCATATCAGCGGGAAAAAACTGACTGAAGCAGAAAAGTACTATTTTGAACAGGCTCAGAAATTCGGTCTGCAAAAAAGTAATTATGCAAAAGCTGCGATTGCATTGACTTTGAACAGAATGAATGATAAAAAAACTGCTTTGAGCATGTTGAATGCTTTCAAACAGTCAGCAGTAGTTTCTGAGAAAGAAGGAATGTATTGGAAATCCGCTAATTCTTACTTCTGGTATCATGCGCCGATAGAAACTCAGGCTATTATCATTCAGGCATTTGATGAAATTTCAAATGATACCAAAACCGTGGACTTGTTGAAAATATGGTTGCTCAGACAAAAGCAAACCAACAGATGGGAGCAACCGAGAGCTACAGTTGATGCATGCTACGCATTATTGCTGACCGGAGGAGACTGGAAACAAGTCAATAGTATTGATGTAGTGACTTATGATAAAAAAGCATTGACAGCGAAAGATTTCAGCTTTGGTACTTCTTATGTGAAAACAACCTGGGATACTGAAAATAAAGAAAAAGCACCGGCTGTCATCAGAATTCAGAAGAAAACGAACACTCCTTCATTTGGTGCTATCTATCATCAGTATTGGGAAGATCTGGATAAAGTAAAAGCTACTACAAATGAGCTTCAGGTAAGAAGGACAATTTATAAAGTTTTGAATACTGAATCCGGTGAGAAGCTGATTCCTGTTACTGAATCACAGCCATTGGAAGTAGGAGATAAGGTTAGAATCAGACTGGAGCTGAAAATAGACAGAGATATGGAGTTTTTTCATTTGCAGGATGCCAGAGCTTCAGGATTTGAACCTGCAAATGTATTGTCCGGTTACAGGTATCAGGGAGGTCTGGGATACTACGAAGTGACAGGGGATGCCGCAACACATTGGTATATGGATTTTATAAGAAAAGGAAACTATGTATTTGAATATACCGTTTTTGTCAATGTTGCCGGAGTGTATAGCAGCGGAGTGACATCAGGTGAGTGTTTGTATGCACCGGAATTCAGATTCCAATCTAACGGAAATCTGGTACGTATAAATAATTGATTGAAAATAAAATACAGATATTTTTTTAACACAATTTTAGAACACGCAAAGTATATTTTGTTATACATTGAATTACAAATGAAAAATTAGTTTTTATGAAAGCAAGTAAATTATTTTTAGCAGGGGCATTGACGTTAGGACTAAGTACAGTTGCATTTGCGCAGGAAGATAATCCGGGAGGATTTGGTCTTAAAGGTGGTATTGGACTTTCTACTATTAGTTTTGGTGATCCTTCACAAACAGGACTTGAGGTAAAAGACAGTAAAAACAGTTGGAAATTGGGAGGTATGTTAGGTATTACCTACGAAAAAAGATTTGGAAAAGTTTTTGCAATGGATATTGAAGCGTTGATTGCAAACAAAGGGGTAAAAAGAGAGGAAACTTACACTGTTCTGGGTAGAGATTTAGACGCAAATCTTAAAACAAATCTTTTCACTTTAGACATTCCTCTTTCAGCAAAATTCTATTTAGGAGATAACTTCAATATTTATGTCGGACCTTATTTTTCATACATTTTGGGTGCCAACGTAAAAGCTGAAGGTAATTTTAATGGAAATACCACTACGAAAGAAACCAATAATTGGTATGATAGTGACTACAAAGATGCAAATGGTGAGCTGCCATTGAAAAGAATTGACTTTGGAGCACAGGCGGGACTTGAATTTGTCAGCAATGGTGGATTTGGTATAGGTGCAAGATTTCAGAAAGGATTTCTTGACTTAACCAATGATGATTATAGAGGATCTGTTACCAACAGTGATGGATGGATTCCACCTGCAGATAACAAGTTTGTGTCCAATACAGGATTCCAGATTTACGGAATATTTAGATTCTAAGATTACTTCACAACCTAAAGTAAAGGGCATCCATAAGGATGCCTTTTTTGTTGCTTCTTCGTATCTTTGCATGATGAAAATTGTCGTTGAAAGAATCAATCAGGCTGTTAATTTAAAAGCAACCAACTCAGCAGGAATATCGTTTAATATGGATGGATCACCGGAAATTGGCGGTGAAAATTTAGGAATGAGGCCTATGGAAGTTTTACTCAGTTCGTTGGCGGGATGTAGTAGTATGGATGTATTGAGCATGCTGAAAAAAATGAGAGAAGATGTTCAGGATTATAAAGTAGAGATCACAGGAGAAAGAGATACGGACAAGGTTCCTGCTGTATTTAAGACAATCCATGTACATTTTATTCTGAAAGGAAAGCTGAATGAAAAAAATGTAGAAAAAGCAATTGTCTTATCAATGGAAAAATATTGTTCAGTAACCAAAATGCTGGAGAAAGCAGCGACGATTACACACAGTTATGCCATAGAAACAGCATGAGTGAAAAGTTAGATGATATAAAACAACTGTTAGCTACTACATTAAATGTAGACGGTCTGTCTTTAAATAAATTTCATACAGAAGAGGATATTCTGCAATGGTTGACGGACTATATTGATTACCTGGTTTCTAAAGATTTTGATGCCTTGCTTTTACTGCTTTACAGAATTGATGTCAGTGAAGAAAAAGTAAAAACTATGCTGGCAGAAAATAAAGGTCAGAATTCTTCAGGACTGATTGCGCAGATGATCATCGAAAGACAGAAGCAAAAGCTGTATTGGCGTAACAAATTTAAAAATGCTCCCGTTCAATTAGATGATGAAGAAAAATGGTAAAATAAAAGTTTCCGGCAGAGATGATGCAGCATTGAAAGCTGAATCTGTTCTACATTCTTTGAAAAATATTCCTCAAAAAAATGAGGAGAAAAATGATGATGAAGAAAAGCCGGTTCCGACGTCTTTAAATGAAGAGCTCGAAGAGTTGCTGGTAAAAAATAAAAGTCGATTTTTTGGAGGCTGTGGAGGTTGATACATAAACTTCTAATAAAAAGGGTTGCCGAAAAACAACCCTTTATTTTTTGTCCTGAATTCAGGAAGTTTTCAAAACTCAAATTTTATTTTTCTTCAGGCACAGGCCTTACAAGAACTCTTTCCATAGAATATGCCAGACCGATACCAATGACATTTCTGAATTGTAATTTTCTTGCTTCACCTACCTGAACATTATCTTCAAATTGAGGGATTAGTTGGTCGTAATCCCAGATCAGATGTGTAAATACGGCAGCAGATAAAAATTTATTCACTTTTAATCCGATAGTCGTCTGCCAGTCAACATCTATATTCTGAGCTGGTCCTTTTTTATAATCTTTAAACAACTTTAAAACACTCTGAATGTTTACATTTTTGATGACCTCCTGCTTGTAAGCAAATATTGCTGTAGCACCCACTTCAAATCTGAAGTTGTTTCCCAAAGCACCATATCTGTCCATTGCTGCAATTTTATCATTACTTACGATAATCATTTTAGTTGCTGCAGGAGAAAGGAACATGGAAAAATACTGATTGGGTACATAATCCATACCTATTGCTCCATCAATTACCATGGGATTGGCAAATTTTGAAATGGTTTGAATTTTATTTCCGTCTGCATCATATTCATAAGTAGGCGTCATAAGAGTTCTTACATTTGCATATGCAGAAGCATACCATTTTTTTGTAACCTGATAGCCATATTTTGAGAACAATTCTACCCTGTCAGAATTTTTGCGGATAGATTGATCTTTGATTTTTTGAGTACCATATTCAAGTCCTAATCTGTTTTGCCACAGGTGCTTACCATATTTATAGTCAGCATAAGCATTGACTACTCCTAAAAGTGAGATAGAAGGGTCTCCGCCGGCAGCCCAGTTTTTAAGACCTACCTGATTGAAAGTCAATGATCCTGTTCCTCCAAGCTTCCACCCTTCAGGATTTTCTGTTAATTTTTTCTCATCATCTTTGGATTTAGCTTTGTCTGCATCCTGAGCTGATACATGTAAAAAGCTAAACAGCATCAAAATAGATAATAACTTCTTCATAAACTGTGTAAATTTTCGGGCAAAAATACAACTAGTAGTTGATATCTGGTTTTAAGATGCTGTTAGATAATAATTATGAGTATGGGTAATATTACAAATATCTTTTTCGTTATAAATCCGATATGTCATTTTCTATAATTCGTTTCCGTTTCAAAATTTTTCATTGGATACCTGTAATTATACTGCTTTGTTGCTCGTGCAGACAGAAAAGCTATGATGAGCTTTTACAAGAAAATCGTGAGCTGAAGCAATTGATATCTGAACGAGAAAGGGAAATCGAAGAGAATTACGCTAGGAAACAAATAGAAATTAGGCAAGGTATTCTGGATTCTATTGAGAATAATTTATACAATAATTTTTATGACAGCATTTACAGGGTTTGGAGTGGAATAATACCTCACAATGAAAATAAATTTGCACAAATCCATAAAAAATACACGAACAAAGGAGCTTTATCATTTATTGAACCAATAAATTTTGATAAGGTTGTGTATACATTCCCTACAAAAGATTTTAATAAAAGATATAAAGATACTGTTCAAACGGATGAAAAAAATTCAAGCTTTATTCCTAGAGAGAGCGGATTGTATCACTGGTCAGCAGAGCTGAAAATACATAACGAAAGAACAGGACAATTGAGGACTTATCAAATAATTGACAGTATTTATATAGTGGGAATAATCTGGTGAAGTATATGAAAGAAATCTTGTTTATATCAATTGTATCTGTCATGTTTATTTCATGTAGAAATGAAAACTATAATAATCTGAAAAATGAAAACGAGTCATTGAGGTTAAAGTTAGATACATTGAAATTTGTCAAAGAAGGGGATATCAGAAAAGCAACAATTAAGATGATGATAATGCATGACTTCCTTGATATGGATAAGTTGGGATGTGTACTGATATTTAACAAATACAAGCCAATAAATTTGAAGAAGTTTGGTAAAGTTGATGAGCAGTATGATTACCGCACAGGTTTTTATCAGTATCATGATACCCGGATAGACGGCATAATTTACACTATACCCCAAAAAGATAAAAACACTGAAAATCAAAAGAAAATCAGAACCAGCGAAGATTATTTTACCTTTACTCCAAAAGATACAGGAATGCATTATTGGTCAGGATCTTTTTTAGTAGAACATGGCAGAACAGGTAGAATCACAGAATTTCCGATTTATGATTCCATCTACGTATTGGAGCAGAATAATAGATGGCAAGTCTATCAATGACCAGTTATATTTTAATGGTGTTTATAAGCTCTCAACATCAACAAACTCGAATTTATTTCCGTCAAACAGGCCCAAATCGCTCAGCTTGAGAGAGGGTATCACCAGCAATGCCATAAATGATAAGCTCATAAATGGTGCTTTGAGCTTGCAACCCAGCTGTTTGGCTTTCTGGTCAATATTGCTATATTTTTCACCTGCCGAATGAGCGTCTTCTATGCTCATCAGTCCGGCGACGGGCAGCGGCATTACATCAGGAAAACTACTTTCGTTATCTACTACAGCTACGCCACCCTGACTATCTATCAATGCGTTGACTACTTTGCAAATTTCCTCATCACTGACTCCTACAGCGATGATATTGTGGCTGTCATGTGCTACAGTAGAAGCAATCGCCCCGGATTTTAATCCAAAATTTCTGATAAAACCTATAGCCACAGGAGCATTTTCTGTATACCGGTTGACTACAACTATCTTCAGAATATCGTTTTCAGTATTGCTCGTCAGATATCCGTTTTCAATATGCGCATCTGCTATGATACTTTGAGTCACCAGTTGACCATCTACTACTTCTATCACTCTGATTTTTTGAACCCTGGAATTCGCTTTGTATGCAAAATCAGCAACAGATTTTGGGATGGCTTTGAAATGATTAATAGCTTCCGGTTTCAGATATTCCAGCAGACAATTTCCATTTTCAGCTACTTTTCTGCCCTGATTGTAGGTAGCAAGTATATTGAAATCTTTCAGATTATCGACCGTAATAAAATCTGCAAAATCTCCCTTTTTCAACAATCCTACAGGAATTTTATAATGCTGGGTCGGGTGAATGCAAGCTGCTTTCAATACGTCGAACAAGTCATAGCCTTCTGCCACAGCTCTTTTGACAATCAGATTAATATGACCTAAAACCAGCTCGTCGGGATGTTTGTCATCGCTGCAAAACATTACCTTTTCGGGGTGAGATTTCAAGAGAGGAGCCAGTGCTTCATAATTTCTTGCAGCACTGCCTTCCCGGATGAGTATGTACATGTCATCTACTTTGTCCAGAGCTTCTTCGAGCGTGAAGCATTCGTGGTCAGTAGTGATGCTATAAGAGGCATAGCGTCTGGCTGTATCTCCCCTGAGTCCCGGAGCATGACCGTCTACAGGTTTGTTGACATCTTTTGCTGCCTGAATTTTTGCCATCAACTCAGGATCATTGTTAAGCACTCCGGGATAATTCATGACCTCGCTCAGGTACCAGATATCTTTATGTTGCATCAGCTCAGCAACGTCTTTAGAGTCTAATATCGCTCCGGCAGTTTCAAAGCTGGTAGCAGGCACACAGGACGGAGCCCCGAAAAAGATTTTTACAGGAGCATTTTTACTGTTTTCAATCATAAATCTCACGCCGTCCAGTCCACACACATTGGCAATCTCATGTGGGTCGGAAATTGTAGCAACCGTTCCGTGTACGCATGCCATACGGGCAAATTCATATGGACTCAGCATAGAACTTTCTATATGAATATGTGCATCTATGAATCCCGGAAGGATATAGATATCGGGAACTTCATCAGCGTTTTTTTCAATGATCTCAACGATTTTTTCGTTTTCAATGATGATTTCTGACGGTCTGATTTCTTTCCTGAAAATATCTACCAATTGTCCCTGAATACTGCTTCGGTTCATACGCCCTGAGATTTATTGATAAATATAAGCAGTATGTTATGTCATTTATTAATCTGCCTTCACTAAACTTTCAGAGCTTAATCCATTAATACCAGTCGTTGAGTGATAATATTGTCTTCATTTTTTAACATCATCAGATATATTCCGGCTGGAAATTTTCTAAAATCCAATGTAGACCGGGATGTCGGTATATTTCCGCTGTCCAGTACCTTGCCATCAATATTCAGAAGTTGGTAGGTTGCTTTATTCCATTTTTCAGGCAATTCGATCACTATATTTCCTGAAGATGGATTAGGGATTATTTTGAAGCTTTGAGATTTTTCATCATTTGTATTGGTAATTTTGCTAAATGCAACTGTTGTAACATCTGAATTGCAACGACCATTACTCGTCATCAGGCTGATACTTCCTTCTGCACTTTGCCCCCAATCTGCCGTTACAGAATATGTTCCCTGCCCCGACAGAATATTTCCCCCGGTAATGCTCCATTGATACACTCCTGCGGATAGGTCAGAACAGGTGTATTTGTAAATATTATCAGAAGACTCAGGCTCAGAGGTAATGGTAAAGATCGGTTTTACTCCATTGATTTCTAAAGAATCTGTAGCAATAGAATCTATTCCGCAACCCGAATCCATAAAATAGGATACGGTATATTTCCCTTCCGGTAGATTCAGATATGCTAAAAACGTATTGCCGGATTCTTTCTCCCAATCATAGGAGGTTTCGACTCCATTTACTTTAATAACAATCCAGTTCATACTGCTCAAGCCATCCAGTTGTATTCTCACAGGAGCATTGTTACAAATCACACCATTTGCCTGTTTTATTACGACAGGTTCGTCTATTAGAGGGCAGCTATTTAATCTATATACTTTAGCATTATAGGAATTCTTTTCTGCCAGTAAGAAGTAGCCTGTTTCTAAAACTTCATCTTTTACAATATATCCATCGTGACTCAGCAACATCGAATTATCATTGATAATATTTCTCAGCCTGTTATTGCTGAAATTATATTGGTGGATTTCCGGGTAATAATGATAAACAGTGTTTTCTTCTCTGTAATTAAAAGGGAAATACCATTTATATCCTAGTTGCGTAGTAGGAAAAGCATCTCTGCTTCTGATTTCACTATTGATACTGTAAATATATTCTCTCTCTTTTTTCAATTCCGGAATATCACCTCCTTTGAATGAATAAACATATCCAAGCATGGTAGGGCTATAATCCATACCGGGAGGGTAGGACATTGTTTGAAAGTAGGAGGTATTGTCCCAGTGTGCTTCAACACGTTGATTAGCCCCTGGTTTTGACATGACAGGCAGATAATCATGATAATAAAAGTGAGGAATAGCAGCATTAAGAGTATAATTTATCATTACATCCAAAGCTTGCCATTTATTATCTGTCCATTTATACAATCTTCTATCCGTTTCCGCAAGATTGCTAAACATGTAGATTTCATTATCGTACATAAATAAATAAGAGGGACTACTTTGATCTGTAAATTCCTGATTTCTGACCATTTCTGTCAGGCGTGTAGTTCCATTCTGGGTTCCATCTGTTTTCCAGAAATATTGTTCAATTTCCTCGGTAAATCCTACGAATACAATGTAAAAGTAAAACATGTATGACCTGCTTTCTGTAAAATAAACCTGATTATCCTTGACAAGAAAGTTTCCGTAAACGATACCATCTGTATAACATCCTTCAGAATGATTGATAAGATTATCTACAAGAAGTGTAATCTCATTGTTTCGACTGTTTAATGAAAATAATTTACCGGAAATGGTGAAATATAAAAAATCATTGTGGATAAAATACTGGTGTATATCCTCTTTGTCATAGCAATTGTCCGGCTGTTCAGCTTCGAAAATAGTTTTCAGTTGATTGTCACTCCAATGCAGCACTTTCCTGTTTAAGAGATTCCAATGATCATCCTTGTTTCTGATTACATATATTTCTGATCCAACTTTGAAAATCTTATCCCACTGGAATATTCCATCTACACTTTTTAATTGTCTGTTTTTATAATTGTAAGCAAACAATTTCAGCTCTTTCTGATCGGATAAATTTCCTATGAAATATACTGCAGAGTCATCATGTGCAAGTACTCCATGATGTGAAAATTCAGTTTTGCCATTAGCATAAAGATTGCTGTATAAATACATGTTACCGTACATCCCGTTCGGATGTATGATCACAAATTTTCCATTGGAATCCACTATAGCATTGCTCTCACGAGTGATGGGGTTGAAAATAAAACCTGTACTGCCAAATTCTGTAGCAACACCAATCAATATCTGATGATCCGGCAATAAATATGTGAAATTAGATTGTGACTGATTTCCTTGATTGGCAGTATGAATATCCGCTAATATCCGATAGTTGTCATTCAGTACATCTATTACTGCATATTCTGAAGAAGCCTGTTGGTCATAAACTAATGCTAAAAGCTTATTTCCCGGAAGAGCTGAGAATATATTTGTTTCATGAGGTCTTGGATAGGATTGTATGTAGAATTCCCTTGGTTTCAAATCAGAAAAAGGGAAATAAAATAGTCGTTCTTTCGGCACATTATCTCTGTATCTGATGACGATTCCTGAATCTATGGTCAGCCATGGAATTGCAAATTGTTGTTGAATAGTATCTATCCCCAAAGACGTTAATTCATTTTTAGATAAGTCGTAGTGAAATATACTTTGCGACCCGCTGGATAGAATATATTTTTCATAACTGATTTTAGTGGCCTCGCTCCAAATACTGTAACCATAGCTCAAACCGGTTTCCAAGCTATCAATTCTGGAGAAAGTATGGATATCATATATGCCTAAGGTATTATTTCTATCATGAAAATCGGATAAATATGCTCTGTCATTTTCAATAAATAATAAGTCTCCCCATATATTTCCATGATTCGATATGCTACCTAAGCTGAAATTAGTATCACAAGACATTACGAGTCTTTCTACATAAGGTTCGGTTGTAATCTGAAAAAAGTATTTTCCCTTATATTCGACGAATTGTGATACATCATGGATTTCTTTGCCAAGTAAGTCATTCAGGACAGTAATACTTCCGGTATTCATATCCAGTATATAAAATGGAGCAAACCCAAAAGGATTACCTGCATCTTTCAGAAGAATGCTGTTTGGGTCTATGTTTCTGATGAATATTACGCCATTGTCGTTGATTTTACTTTTCCTGACAGATACGGTAGGAAGCAAAGAAAGATCCTGATAAAAGACCTCATTCCCCACTATCACTGCCAGATGTTTGTCATTAACAGAGAAATTACTGAAGCGTTCATTATTGCATTCTGCTCCTGTAATCAAATCAATCTTTTGATTGTTTTGGGAACTTAATGCTGTGAAACGACACATAGACTCATCTTGTAAATCTGAATATATCAGCCATTCTCCATAAGTGCCATGTATAAAGGGCTTCTCAGAGTCATCCAAATCTATAAATAATGTGGTCTGATCTAAATCTGTCTTCCAGATATCGGCCTTGGTGTGTTCATTATAAGCGACAAAGTACCAGTTGTCGCTGATTCTTGCAGAGCTGGTGTTGGCAAAGCCAGGCTGGCCTAAGTTTTTCCCCTGCCAGTCCTGATCAACAGGGTCAAATATTTTTTCAATCTGCTCCTGAGCTGTTGCCGGAGAAATAGCTATATAAGTAGCTAAAGCCAAAAAAAATCTAAACATTTCAAAGTGGGTTTGGTACTAATATAATGATTTAGCCAGACTTATGCGATGATTTTTATGCTTATTTCATTCCCTTGGGCATGTCAGATGAATAGTAGCTGTAGAAATTCAAATTAAAAGAATCTGATGAGATTTAGAAAAATCAGATTGTATAAAATGTAAAATGACATTGTTAGATTTTTCAAAATCAATTGAAAATGACGTCCTCCATACCTTAAAATGTGAAAAAATCTATTCTTCTACCCTCAGCATCGAGGCTCTGCACGAGTGAGGGATAGAGGCTATAGGCCGAAGTGAAGCGGAGGACTACATGCCGAAAGCCCGACTCGAATTCCTCCCGAATGCATTCGGGAGGAATTCGGGGCACTCCCAAAACAAAAGGAAAAATGGTGGTTGTAAACTCATAGAATAACACTGCCTGAATTGTGGATAAGACGATACCGTTACCCGTCTTTTAAGCCGTACAAATTCCGTATCTTTAGCAAGTTAAATTTTAATCTAAGTCTATTTATGTCTGAATTAGAAGAAAGTGCTACTCCTTTGGAACAAAACAATGCGCAGTATGGTGCCGATAATATTACCGTACTCGAAGGATTAGAAGCAGTAAGAAAACGTCCTGCCATGTATATTGGCGATATAGGCGTAAGAGGTCTTCACCATCTGGTTTATGAGGTAGTAGATAACTCTATTGACGAGGCTCTTGCAGGACATTGTGATACTATCGTAGTGACTATTGATGAAACCAATAGCATTACTGTTCAGGACAATGGTCGTGGTATTCCGGTAGAAATTCACAAAAAAGAAGGTCGCTCTGCGTTGGAGGTTGTACTGACAGTACTTCATGCAGGTGGAAAATTTGATAAAAACTCTTACAAGGTATCCGGTGGTCTTCACGGGGTGGGTGTATCCTGTGTGAACGCACTTTCCACGCACCTGGCAGTAACTGTTGAAAGAGAAGGGAAGAAATACTTCCAGGAGTACTCTATAGGAGCACCATTATATCCGGTAAAAGAAATCGGTACGACTGAAAGAAGAGGTACTACGGTGAAGTTTACTCCGGACGCAAGCATCTTTACACATACAGTGTACAACTATGATACACTGATGGCAAGGATGAGAGAGCTGGCATTCCTGAACAGAGGTATCACTATCACCATTCGCGATGAAAGGCAAAAAGATGAGAATGGCAACATTAAGTCTGAAACTTTCTTCTCAGAAGGCGGTATCAAAGATTTCGTCAAATACATCGACCGTACACGTACACCTTTACTGCCTGAACCGGCATTTATCGAAGGTTTGAAAGATTATGTATCTGTGGAGGTTGCTTTCCAATATAACGACGGGGAATACAACGAAAATCTTCACTCGTATGTGAACAATATCAACACGATAGAGGGTGGTACGCACGTTTCCGGTTTCAGAAGAGCATTGACCAGAGTTTTCAAAAACTATGCGACTAAAAACGGTCTTTTTGAAAAGGTAAAAATGGAAATCAGCGGAGACGACTTCCGTGAAGGGATCACGGCAATTATCTCTGTGAAAGTTCCTGAACCGCAATTTGAAGGCCAGACCAAAACCAAGCTGGGTAACGGTGAGGTACAGGGGATTACTGAATCTATTGTAGGTGAGCAGCTGGAGTATTTCCTTGAAGAGCATCCGAAAGAAGCGAGGTCTATCATCAATAAGGTAATCATGGCAGCTACTGCACGTCATGCTGCAAGGAAAGCCAGAGAGATGGTACAACGCAAAAATGTACTTGTCAGCTCAGCACTTCCGGGAAAATTGGCTGACTGTTCTGAAAAAGACCCTGCTTTGAGTGAGCTATTCCTGGTGGAAGGGGACTCTGCGGGTGGTACGGCTAAGCAAGGTCGTGACCGCAGAACGCAGGCTATCCTGCCGTTGAGAGGTAAAATCCTCAACGTAGAGAAAGCAATGGAATACAAAATCTACGACAACGAAGAGATCAAAAATATCTTCACTGCATTGGGTATTTCCAGAGGGAAAATAGGTGATGATAAAGCTTTAAACCTCGACGGATTGAGATATCACAAAGTAGTCATCATGTGTGATGCCGATATCGATGGTAGCCACATTACTACCCTTATTCTGACATTCTTCTTCAGATATATGAGAGAAATGGTAGAGAATGGATATATCTATATCGCTACACCACCTCTTTATTTAGTGAAAAAAGGTCAGAAGCAAACCTATGCGTGGAATGAAGAACAAAGAATTGCCGCCATTAAAGAAATTGCCGGTGCAGGAAAAGAAGATTCGGTAAACGTTCAGCGATACAAAGGTTTGGGAGAGATGAACGCAGAACAGCTTTGGGAAACTACATTGAATCCGGAATTGAGAACACTTCGCCAGGTGACAATAGAAAATGCAGCTGAAGCAGATGCTACTTTCTCCATGCTGATGGGTGATGAAGTTCCACCAAGAAGAGAGTTTATTGAACGAAATGCTAAATACGCTAAGATTGATGCTTAGTATTTAGACAGAAGATAATAGACCAAAGACACAAGACTGCTAATGCAGATGAGTGTTGGTTTTCAAGAGGAAAGAAGATTTGCGTAGCAAACTTTAAACAAAAAACCTTAAACTTTAAACATATAATCCCGGCTACAGAAGTCGGGATTTTTATTTTAAGCATTTTTAAATTGTTAGAGGAAATCGTCTTTCGTATCTTCATGGAAAGGGCAAAAAATGTTCAGAAGATATCTTGTCATATTCTGCTTGACAGCTTTGATTACCGGATGCAAAAAGGAAACTTTTGATCCGATAGAATATTCTGAGAATATTGAGGTCAGAATTCATACACTTTTGAATGGTACGGAAATCGTAAAAAATACAGCGCTGAATTTCAATGATACGGTCCAATTGAATCTGGCAGATTTGAAATTTTATATCTCCGGTATTACATTCATCAATGAAAAAAATCAGGAAGAAAAAGCAGCTTTTAAAGCGTATGATGAAAATGTTTTTTTGTATCAGTTAGGTAATAGCGGAAAACTTTCTCTCATAGTTCCCCCCGGAAAATATAAATCTATCGCATTCAACGTCGGTCTGACGCCGGAAATCAATGATCTGAATCCTAATCAGTTTACAGCATCACATCCGTTGAGCAGAGATCAGGACATGTACTGGGATATGATGAAGTACAGATTTTTTGTTTTGGATGGGAAAGCAGATTATCCGGTGAAAGGAAATTTTACACACGTGATGAGCTATCATCTGGGTGGAGATGAATATTTGCGGACAGTAGAGCTGCCATTTGAAATAACGCTTACTGATAGTAAAGTAAGTGCTTTGAATATTTATTTTGATCTGGAAAAAGTATTTAAAGATATAGACTGGACAACTTTTTTTAGCTTTCACAGCATACAGGATGAAAAGGAAAATGGTTTAAAAATGATGGATAATATCAGCCAAAGTTTCAGATAATGAAGATTTTCAGATATAGCCTTTTGATTTTTCTACCACTTTTTGCCGCCTGTAAAAAGGATGTGCCGGATGATACGGAACAGCCATTTACTACGACACCTTACGATTTTCCGGAAATATCCAATTTCAGAGCATTTATTGATGATTCTGCTAATCCTGTGACAGAAGAAGGTGTGGATTTGGGACATCACTTATTTTTTGATACCAGATTATCTCAAAACTTCACAATGTCCTGTTCCAGCTGTCACCAACCGGAACATGGCTTTAGTGATCCTGAGAGGTTTAGTATTGGGGTAGATGGAATCAGAGGTACGAGACAATCCATGTCTTTGTTGAATCTCGCCTGGAGCAAACAGTTTTTCTGGGATGGAAGAGCTGCTACATTAAGAGATCAGGCATTAATTCCTGTTCCGGATCCGATAGAATTACATTTGGAATGGTCAGACGCTGTTGCCAGAATTCAATCTGTTCCGGCTTATGTAGAGAAGTTTAAAAAAGCATTCAATTCAGAAGTGGTATCATCACAACTAATAGCGAAAGCATTGGAGCAATATGTAAAATCTCTGGTCGTATATGAGTCAGACTACGACAAGTATGTGAGAGGTGAAAAACAGTTGGGTGAAGCAGCACTGAGAGGCCTGGCACTGTTCAACTCGGAAAAAGCCGATTGCTTCCATTGTCATACTACACCGGAGAAATTTGTTCATCCATCTGTTACATTTATGAATAACGGGCTGGATCTGGTAGATAATGAAGATGGATTTGCTGATAAAGGATTGGGGGGCTTTACCGGAACATCTTCTGATAACGGTAAGTTCAAAATTCCTTCCCTGAGAAATGTCACTATGACAGCACCGTACATGCACGACGGAAGATTTAATACTTTAGAAGAAGTAGTGAATTTTTACAATGAAGGACCTAAAATGTCACCATCTTTGGAACCAATCATGATCGCAGAGGCCAATAGAAGAATTCTGCAGTTCGGTCGCTGGGGCCTGGGGTTGACTCAGGAAGAAAAAGATGATTTAATTGAGTTTTTGAAAACCCTTACAGACAATTCTTATCTGACAAATCCTCGTTTCAGAGCACCTGCTCCCTTATGAGTTTAAAGTTTGAATAGTTCACTAAATTCTAATAATAACAGCACATTAGAATTTGAAATTATCGCTGATAATCAACAATTTAATAGTTCGTATGATTGTTGAAGAAAAACTTCCGGTTTTGCTGCTCTATATGAGATTATTTTTCCTATTCAATCCCGAAGGGATTCAATGTTTATAGAAAAGAAAATATCACATGAGATATGACTCCTTCGGAGTCACATCACTAACTAATCTTTTTCCTATAAACATTTGACCTCTTCGAGGTCATCTCATTAATTGAAAGCTTGTTATACTCTACAGTATAATATTTTTGTGGTCATTTTTAGAATTTAGCCGAATTGTTTAAGATTTAAAGTTGGCTTGCGCCGGATTTGGCTTAGTCCATTGCATATCGTGCGTTAGCAAACCTTGAACTTTAAACGTAAAACGCTAATGATAGTGGCTGAGCTTTAGATTGTAAATCTGACCGCCTGCACTGAACAAACTTCCGATAATCATTACTGCTGTATGCAAGGTTTGATTTTCCAAGCTATGAATCAGATATCCGATAACCAGCAAAAATAAACCGATGGCAAAAAGAACAGCAGGAAGTGTTTTTCCATGATGGCTTTTATATCCATGATAAATAGAGGAGCCTCCAAGGATGAGGATAAAAAAGATTAAGGCCAATTCTATCCAGTCGGAGCTGTGAGTATCCAGAAAAGGTAGAAAGAGTGCTAAAATCGGAGTCGCAATACAATGAATCGCACATAAAACAGACAAAGCTGTGCTGATCTTTCCTATATTGTGAGAATGAATTTTAGCTGGTTCGCTCATTTACTTGTGATTGGGGCGTAAAGTTATTAAATTTGCAACACTGTTGCAATAATAAGATTAAATAATTTAGTTGTGGTAGAAAATTTGCTCAAAAATCATTCATTACGCACCACTAAGGTGAGGACGACGATATTGGATTGCTTTGCCCAGAGTAAGACTGCTTTATCGCATGCTGATATTGAGAGCCGGTTTGAAGACGAATTTGACAGAGTGACGATTTATCGTACCTTGAACAGTTTTCTGGAGAAAGGCCTGTTGCATAAAGTGCCGGATGATTCAAATATTGCAAGATTTGCTTTGTGTAAAACGGATTGCAACGAGCATCAGCATTTTGATAATCATGTTCATTTCAAATGTGAGAAATGTTCCAAAGTGCAATGCTTTCATGATATAGCAATCCCGAATATTCCGGGATTGAATGAATATACTATTCACTCTGCAAATTTATTGATACAGGGGATTTGCCTGGAGTGTCAGGATTAGTGTCAAATATTGGGACGGCTGGCATGAACTCCTGAGATTAACTTTAAACAAAGAGATAATGTTGCAGAAAGTTTTTAGGATCTGTACAATTGTTGTTTTTCTGTTGATTGGAGCAAGGCTCCATGCGCAAGTCAATGGTTGCAGTGCTTTGAATGGCAATTTCGGTACTCAGGTGATGACACAAAATGTTTCCATGACCACACAATCGTATAAGACCACACAGGATTATACCGGAGCTGAAATAAAATTGCAGGCAGATATTTATCAGGGAAATCTGAACTGGAATCAGAATCAGAAACGACAAAGACCATTGCTGGTTTTATATCACGGGGGAGGATTCAAATCGGGTAGTAGAAATACAGGAATTATGCAGCTGTTTGCACAGTATTTTGCACAAAGAGGATATGTGACCGTGAGTGCAGATTATAGAAAAGGCTGGGTGAATTCAGAAGGTACAGTACTTTGTGGGGCCGGAACCAGAAAAGATTATCTGGATGCACAGTACAGAGTGATGCAGGACGAGAGATCACTTATTCAATACTTTAAAAGTCAGGCTAATACGATAGGATTCGATACCAGCAGGATCTTTATTTTCGGGATCAGTTCCGGAGCTACCTTAGTTTCCTCAAGACTGCAAGATGAATGGATATCTTCAGATGATAACAGGTCTCAAAGATTAGGCGCACTGGAAGTTTTTGAGAGTAATAGAAATTACAGCACGCAGGTAGCCGGGATTTTAAGTTTTGCCGGGGCAAATCTTACTCCTGATATTTCTCCTGACTATAATACACCGATAGCCTTTTTTCATGGTACATGTGATAATGCGGTCCCTTATGACAAACAATTTCTGGCAGGTTGCAGAAATATGGGCTACTATTATGGGTCGGGCATCCTGACAAAATCATTAGAAGCACATCATGTTTGTCACCAGAATTATGTGTATTGCGGATTTGGCCATGATCTGGCAGCAGTGGGGGATGGGCAGCGTATAATCCCGTGGGCTTTAGAAGATGTGTTTAAAAAATCTATTGGGTTCATGCAGTCAGTAATGTGCGGGACGTGTGATACAAAGTTTGAGATTGCAAATCAACAGGATAACATCAAAGGCGCAGCAGAATGCAGCCGGATAATGTTTGAAGATATTTGCGGAGAGATGCTGATTCCGGAAAAGCAGAAAATAGAATTGACACCAAATCTCTTTCACGATGATTACACAGCTTATATTCACTCCAATTTTGAAAATAATCAGGAAGCTATTTTGAATATTTATAGCATGAGTGGTAGATTAATACAGAGTCAAAAATTACTGATTCCGGTAGGGACTGCGGTGCAGAAAATACAATTACAACCTCTGATAAAAGGTGTCTATCTGTACCAGATAATTAATGGGAAAGAAATTTTGTCTTCAGGAAAGATCTGGGGAATATAAGGGTTAGCTGGTAAGGAATAATAATCATTTGAATATATTTCAGAGATTTTGCAGGGTTTCACTTTGGGATATAAGAAATATGTTACGACCTGATTTATATACAAATAGGAAAATAATTTTATAGATTTCAATATAGGTACAGAAATAATCAAAGTATATTATATATTTTCAGGTTTTATTAATAAATCTTATGCAGTATAGAAAATGTTTTTCATGTGGAGAAGATAAGCCGCAAAATGATATTCTTGCCATTAACCGGGAGCTTATCTGCGCAGATTGTGTAGATAAAAAAGTCATGTCCGGGGAAAGTGTAGATATGAATAATGCGGTATTTGAATTTGATTCTACTGTTTGTTCTTTTTGCGGGCATGATGCAGGAGAGTTGGATTTACCACTGAAAGCAAGCAGACCGATTTGTGATGATTGCACCAATTCCATAGAAAGAAAAATATCTCCTGCCTGGCTCAGTCCATTTTTATTTCTGATAGGCTTTTCAATTGTGGGAGGAATAGTATTTAACTGGAAATATTTTGAAGGATATTTTATCCTGAATAAAGTTGTCGAGAATTATGTCTTGGGAGATATTGAATCTGCATACCGGGAAACAGAGCAGCTAATAGCTAAGATTCCGGATTCGAAAGATTTGAAATTTGTGAATAATTACTACGGAGGAATGTATTTTCTGTCTGTAGATAGTTCAAAAAAAGCATTGGAAATGTTGAATGAAATTCAGGAACCGGATGATTTTCTTGTTTATCTGAAGAATAATGCCCGGCTGAGTGTTGCATTTGATGATAAAGAATATCAAACGATGCTGTATTACGCTGAGGAAATCTATAAAACAGATAGCAGCGCATCAGCCTTATTATCAGTAGCATCAGCTAATGCCTGTTTGTACGCCACGACAAATGATGAAAAACACAGAAAGTTGGCAGAAACGCAGCTATCCGAAGCTCTTTTGTTGGATGATTCCAGTAAAAGCCTACAGCACTATGCCAGTAAGATAGAGCATAGAATAGCAACAAAACGCATCCTCACTGAAGAGCAATATGTAAAAGAATTCCCTAACGATTGGAAAAAATAAGATATGTTTATACCTGGACAAATAATTACAGCCTTCACTTTTCCCGGAGTAATAGTACATGAATATGCTCATGTTTTGTTTTGCAAGTGGCGGAAAATTGAAATACTGGATGTTTCTTACCTGAACTTTTCTAATGACAACTCAGGGTATGTTATACATGAGAAAACAGAAAAGTTTGCAGATACCTTTTGGGTATCTATGGGACCATTTATTGTGAATTCAATACTTTGCTTTCTGTTGTGTTTCTCTGTCTACCTGCCTTTGAGCTATTTTGATATCCCCAATCAATTGTACAACTTCTTCTTAGCCTGGCTGGGTATTTCTATCGGGATGCATGCTATTCCTTCTAATCAGGATGTCAGTAATGTTTATAATGCAGCAAAAGAAGAACTGGGTAAAGGTAATTACTTAGTTGTACTTTGCTATCCAATGGTACTGGCAGTGTATATTTTCAATTTTTTAAGATTCTTCTGGATAGATCTGATTTATGCTTTGGCGGTTGGATTTGGTATAGCGTCATTGTATTTTAAATAGTGGAAAATTTGTCTCCAGGGACGTAATGCGAATATAAATTGACGGAGAGAATAAGGTAAAGTCAGGAGTATTATACCCGTTTTTATTCTCATTTATCACGCAACTGTCATAAAATCAGATTGTGACCGGAGTCATCACGGAGTAAATTGATTCGATGCAATTTTGTGATATGATTACCTCTGATGCGCTGATTGACAAATACAATGTACCGGTTCCGAGATATACCAGTTATCCTACAGTACCGGTTTGGGTAGATGAAAGGGAGTTGAAAGATGTTAGAAACCTCATTCAGGCAGAATTATTGGATGAAGGAATCAGCATTTATATTCATTTGCCTTTTTGTGAATCCCTTTGTACATACTGTGGATGCAATAGGCGTATCACTAAGAATCACTCGGTAGAAAGTAAGTATATTGATTATCTGCTCAGGGAGTGGAAGATGTATGTAAATCTGCTGGATAGAAAAATCATTCTGAAAGAACTACATCTGGGTGGAGGTACACCTACCTTTTTTAGTCCGGAAAATCTGACGACACTTATTAAAGAAATCCTGAAAGATGTGACGTTGCATCAGGATTTTGAGGCGGGCTTTGAAGGACATCCGAATAATACAACCCGGGAGCATCTTCAGGCATTGTACAATGTCGGTTTCAGAAGAGTAAGTTTTGGAGTGCAGGATCTGGATGTAAAAGTGCAGAGCGCTATTCATCGTTTGCAACCCCATGAAAAAGTAGTAGAAGTGACGCAGATAGCCAGAGAAACAGGTTATCGGTCAGTCAATTTTGATCTGATTTACGGATTACCATTTCAGAGCTTATCTTCTGTTGCTCATACCTTCGAAAAGGTAATTGCACTGCAACCGGACAGAATTGCATTTTACAGCTATGCGCATGTACCATGGGTAAGCAAATCACAGCGGGCTTATGATGAAAATGATCTGCCTGAAGGAGTAGAAAAAAGGCAGCTGTATGAAAAAGGACAGGAAATGTTGTTGCAGGCTGGTTATCAGGACATAGGAATGGATCATTTTTCTTTGGAAAACGATCAGCTGTATATTGCACAGCAGAAAAAAATGCTCCATCGTAATTTTATGGGTTATACAACCAGTACCGCAAAAATTTCTATAGGTCTGGGAGTTTCTTCTATCAGTGATTTTTACCTGGGATATCGGCAAAATGTCAAAACGATAGAAGAATATTATCAGATTCTGGATGAAAATAAGCTTCCGGTAATCAAAGGAACAGATCTGACTGAACGGGATTTGATACAACGTCAGCATATTCTGAATATCACCTGTAATCTGGAAACCCGGATTTCAGATGAGACATTGTCGGAGCTGGACCAGGATTACTATTGGATGCTGGTAGAAGACGGCATTATCCAGAGAAATGGAAGCCGTATTCAAATAACAGAAGATGGGAAGTCATTTATTCGCAATGTAGCTGCGTTGTTTGACCCGATGTATCAGTTCTTTGCCAATGATTCTCCTGATAAATTCAGTAAATCAGTATAATATTTTATATTGAGACATGTTGTATTTTATTAATTTTTAAGCTGATAATGTGTCCGGTTATACAAAAAATAAATTCGTAATATAGGTTTGTAGTTGAAAAATAATTACTACATTGTAGTAACCAACCCACTTAATTATGAAAAAGTTTAACTCTTTTTTACTTTTGTTATTTGTGTCCGTAGGGATATTGACAGCAAATGACCTTAAACAGCAAATTACGCCTGCAGATTTAGGCTATGCCAGTCCTGCCAGAATTATTTATTTTGAGCAAATTGATGAAAATAATATCGGGCTGATCGTCGAAGATAATCAGGCGTTCAAAGATTCCTGGATATATAATCTGAATACAGGAACGGGTATTAATATCAGTTATCAGGATAGTCTGTATGGAAGATTTGAAAACGTATGGGATTATTATCCTGATCATTCATTCTATGATTTTGGGCGTTATCTGCATGATGGAGATCTGGTTTATAGCATTGTCAGTTATTTTGGAGAAGGAAATATAGAGCAGGGGGTATATGTCCTGGAAACAAACCTGGCAACTATGCAGCAAAAAGTACAATATCTGCACCCTTACTGTAATGCGCGTTTTGGTTTTCTCAGGTCAGATGACAAAAATTTTATTGTAGAATCCAATTGTGAGACGCCGTTCAGTTTATTTGCATTAGATGATTCTACGTGGTCGCAGGTATGGTCAGTAGAAGATTTCGGATGGCCGGATATTTCCAATTTTGATTCTAAAATACCTTTTTATCATCAAGGAAAAATTTACCTGTCTGCCCAAAATAAGCTGTACACTTTTAACACGTCTGATTATACAATAGATACTATTATTAATGATACCAGAGATACGGAAGGAGTAACAGATGCTTGTATCTCCATGGCGACTCAGTATTTCGTACATGGCGACGATGTATACATTGTTTACAGAGATGTCTGGGTCTATGATCTTGGGTTTTATTATGTAGCTATGAATGGCGATGGGTATACCAGAATATGGAAAACAGATGGTACAAAAGCCGGCACAGAACTGCTCAATAGAATACCTAAGACAGACGAAATGACAGGAAGCCTGCAGAATTCCAAGCTTTTTGAACTGGATAACAGGCTATTATGGTTAGGGGATATTGATATGCTCTGGAATTTTCAGATATACGAAGTTAATGAAGGTGCATTTGAGTCATTAGGCGGGTTGACATGTGTGGAAGATGTCGCTTTAATAAATTATAATTCGCTGTATGGTTTTAATAATCTCTCCTTCTATTTATACAATGACATCGTTCCTGTAAGTTTTCAGGATCGAGATCTGCTGGCATATGTTCAGATGACGACTGTAGAATCAGAAGGTATGAAATATTATCTGAGTCTGATCGGACTGGATGGAAATAGTCTGGAAATACTTCAGGAAAATCATCAGGTGTATTCAGAAATAGAAGATGGAAATGAATATAGTACCCTTATTACTGGGATAAGGGCGTGGAATGTGGGTGAGAAGCTGGCTGTTTCAAGATTTGGAGAAATATCTACAGATTCTACCAACGTGAGTATTTTGGATTTCTTAGTCAGTGATGATTACAGAGTAATTGAATTTGATACTGTAAATCCTCCGGGATTAGTGAGCCCTTCTTTTGGATTATATAGTTTCAAGATAGGAGAAGAGCTGTTCTTTAACTATGGAGATGATGAAGATGGCAATTTGATTGTCTGGAGTCTGAATGGAAGAGAAGTAACCGCTTTGAAAAATAATATCTCCGGAAACCAGCCGAAATTGTCTGTTTATCCTAATCCTGCTTCCCAATCTATCATCATTCAATCCGGAGAACATCTGGATGGTCAGATGATGATAGTAGGAATAGATGGTAAGATCCACCAAACTTTCAGAGCTAATGGATTACAGCAACAAATAGATGTAAGTAAGCTGCCCAATGGTATGTATGTTGCCGTTTATAATGGTGGTTCAAATACCGGAACACAAAGTTTTATTATCCAGCGATAAAAAATAAAAAGAGGTCATCAGTAAGATGACCTCTTCTTTTATGTTCTTTGAATATTTACTTCGTAATGCCTTCCAGCATCAGGAAGAATGAATAATCTCTTGCAATTTCTTTTAGTCTTTGGAATCTGCCCGAACTGCCACCGTGACCAATCGTCATATCACAGTTCAAAATCAGGATATTGTTATCAGTTTTCAATTCTCTGAGCTTAGCTACATATTTGGCAGGTTCGAAATATTGTACCTGACTATCATGCAATCCGGTATTGATCATCAGATTCGGATATTTTTTAGCCTCGATATTGTCATAAGGTGAATAGCTTTTCATGTAGAAATAGCTGTCCTTGTTGTTAGGATTGCCCCACTCATCATACTCACCTGTAGTCAAAGGAATTGTTTCATCCAGCATTGTGGTTACTACATCGACAAACGGTACATCTGAAATAACTCCTTTCCATAGCTCCGGACGCATATTGACAACGGCACCCATCAAAAGCCCACCTGCACTGCCACCGTTGGCATATAAATGTTCAGGCGTTGTGTAACCTTCTTTTATCAGAAAATCTGCACAATCGATAAAGTCTGTAAATGTGTTCATCTTTTTGAATATCTTACCATCTTCATACCATTGGCGACCCATTTCTTCGCCCCCTCGTATGTGTGCTACTGCAAAAGCGAATCCTCTGTCCAGCAGACTAAGTCTGGTAGAGCTGAAATAGGGGGACATAGAAGCTCCGTATGAGCCATATCCATACAGCAGCAATGGCTGAGAACCATCTCTTTTGAAGTCATTTTTATATACTATACTGATAGGGATTTGTGTGCCGTCTTTGGCTGTAGCCCATAACCTTTTAGTAGTATAGTTTTCAGATTTAAAATCTCCCAGCACTTCCTGTTGTTTCAGTATTGTACGCTCCTTTGTACTCATGTTAAACTCATATTGAGTAGACGGGGTAGCCATACTCTGGTAATAGATGCGAATTTTGTCAGTATTGAATTCCGGATTATAGCCTACTCCGGCTACATAAGCATCCGCATCAAACGGGATATAATATTCTTTGTCTTTTTGTTTCCACGGAATAATTCTGATATGGGTATTTGCTTTATTTATCTCAGTCAACACCAGATAATCTTTGAAAATATCAATATCTTCCAGAAGCACGTCAGGTCTGTGAGCAATCACCTCCGTCCACGTCTCTTTAGCAGCAGGTTTACCTGCCGGAGATTTCATCAGCCTGAAATTAGTAGCATTCCAGTTGGTAACGATATAAAAATTGTCCTCAAAGTCAGTGATATTATACAGATGATCTTTTTCCCGTGGTAAGAATACAATGAATTTGGCATCAGGCTGATCAGCAGGAATAAACCTGCGTTCACTGCTCAATGTACTGTGGCTGTTAATAATAATGTACCTGTTACTCTTCGTTTTACTGACGTAAGCATAGTACTTCTCATCCTTTTCTTCATATACCAGCTTGGTCGATTTAGCATTCCCTAACTGATGTTTCCAGATTTTGTTGTCCCTGAGCGTTTTTTCATCCTGAGTAGTATAAAAGAAAGTTTTGCTATCCTGTGCCCATTCCAGATTGGCAGAAGTATTCGCAATCGTTTCTTTCAGAGTTTCGCCGGTTATTAAATTTTTAAAATAGATAGTGTATTGTCTTCTGCTGACTGTATCAACTCCATATGCCAGAATTTTGTTGTCCGGGGTGATATTCAGACCGCTTACCTGGTAGTAATCATATCCTTCAGCCATTTTGTTGACATCCAGCAGTAATTCTTCAGGAGCATCCATATTGCCTTTTTTTCTTACATAGATAGGATATTCCTTACCCTCTTCAGTTTTGGTAATATACCAGTATCCATTTTCAAAATATGGTACACTTTCGTCTGTCTGTTTGATGCGTGCCAGAATTTCGTTGTACAAAGACTCCTGTAAGTCTTTCGTCGGCTCCATGATTTTTGCTGTATAAGCATTTTCCGCATTCAGATAATCTACAACCTCTTGTTTTTGGGGACCATCCAACCAGTATTCATTCATCCAGTAATAGTCATCCACTCTCGTGTCGCCATGGTTGGTCATGGTATGTGGATACTTGGCGGCCTTCGGGGCTTCTTGTGCATGCATAATTCCTCCTGATAAAAGAGCTAAGCTGATAGTTAAATAAATTTTTTTCATTCCCTGCATTATTCGTGATAGTTCCTTTAACAAAAAGGAATTCAATTTGTTGCGTAGTTACAGATTTTTACGCAAAACACAGAATATTATTCTGAGGAAAATATTACAGAAATACAAAATCCTCTAATTGAAAATAACTTCTTCCACTCTTCAGAACTTGCAGTTTTGAAGTTTCATTCTATCGCTTTGAGCGATACGTTATATGAAAATTGCTAAAGGTAATAGAATGAATGATGTGCAGATTGAATTCCTATCGTCAATCTCAAATCAACAATCGTAAATCATCAATCCCAAATCAAAAATCTAAAACTCCTTCGCCCACTTCTCAATTTGCTCACTATCCACCTCAATAGATTGATTTTTCGCCAGTTGACCATAGTATTCGCCGGCAGCAGTCATTCGTCGGTCGCCATTGTCAAAATTCACACGAACCAGACCGAATCTGTAAGTTAAGCCCAGATTCCATTCGTGATTGTCTACAGTAGACCAGTGGTACAAACCTTTGATCTCCACGCCTTCATCCATCGCTTTTCTTATCCAGTAAGCATATTCCTGAATCGCCTGAATTCTGAAAGCATCATCTTCTGTACAGACACCACTTTCCGTGATATATATCGGTTTTTTATACTTCTTCCAGTAACGTTTGATAATATGATAAAACTCTACCGGCTTATATTCCCACATACCATCATGACGTCTTCCCAGCGCTTTAAGCTTGCCGGGATTGTCTATTTCAGTGACAGGTAGCGGTCTGAAAGGCATACGGCAGTAGTAGCTCATTCCCTGAAAATCTACTTTTCTGAAGTGGTCTGCGCCATAATCCATGAACCAGTAATCAAAGATTTTAGCCAGAATATGTCCCGGAAATATCTCACCTACAAACTTCACTGTATTTTTAGATATGCCTATCGGGGCAGATGAACTAGCTTTGATAATATCATAGGCTTCATCATGTGCACGGCCTATCTCTTTCAGAACTTTTCTCGCCAGAAGAATTTTCCCTTTTTTGAAAGGAGGGAAGCCGCCCATGATCCATCCGTTGGAGATATATACCATCGGCTCGTTAAAAGTATTCCAGTGGTCCACCAGATGGCCAAAAGTCGCAACAGATTTTTTGACAAAATCCAGCCACATGACCCTGTTGCCCTTTTTCTCCCAGCTGCCTTCTTTTACAAACCAGTTTGGATTCGTAAAGTGATGCAAAACCATCATCACTTTTACACCTCTTGCCTTAATTTTTTGCAAAAAATCAAGATATTCTTGTGTCACTTTCGGGTCAAAATCCGCATAAGGAGTAGGTTGTAGCTTTGCCCAGTCGCAGCTCATACGGTAAGCATTGCCCAGCTGAACGATATATTCAATGTCCTCATCCCTGCGCAAATCATGCATCGAGCACTTGTCAAAAACAGTTCCATCGTTACTGACAACGCCTTTCCAGTCGTGATCGGAGGCAGTTTCGATTTGATAAGCAGCTGTGGAAGTTCCCCAGATAAAATCTTTCGGAAAATTGAGTTTCATGATTAGGTTAGGTTTCAGTCATTGAAAATAGGAATTTTCCCCGCTATAATGAAATCACGATCCGGGTACATCCTACGGATAGTAACAAGTAAGCGTCATCATTTTACAACCCTGACCTCCAACTAACAGCTCTGCTGCACGAGGGATAGAACGCAGGGGCGTATGGACATACGTCCCGCAGTGATAGCCCGACCCGAAACCGGAATAAAATGGAGGTGAAGGACGTGCCCAAAATCAAAAAAACCGTACATTAGTATCACTTATTTTTTAGCCATGAAAGGACATACGCCATATTCACAGTTTTTACAAAAAGCCCCTAAACTCAGCAATGAATACACCAATGATGAATTTTTGCAGGATTATCTGGAGGCAAATCTGCCGGAAGATGTCATGGAAGATATTCGTCCGGATTTGGAGCGTTTCGGAGCGAGGGTAGCAACAGAGCTGATAGAGTATGCGAATGCGTGTGAAAATAATCCCCCGAAGCTGGTCTCTTTTAATGCCTGGGGCGAACGGGTAGATGATATTCAGGTGGCGCCAGAATGGGAAAAGCTGGAAGCGGTGGCTGCGGAGGAAGGTCTGATTGCAATCGGTTATGAGCGAAAATATGGCAAGTATTCAAGGTTGTATCAATTCACGAAACTGTATCTCTACACACCGTCTTCGGCGATATACACTTGTCCGCTGGCGATGACGGATGGTGCTACGAGGCTGATAGAAATCTATGGTGATGAGTTCCTGAAAGGCACGCCATATAGCGGCTTGACTTCGAGAAATCCTGAGAAATTCCTGACTAGTGGCCAGTGGATGACAGAACGTACAGGCGGTTCGGATGTATCGCGTTCGATGACTTTTGCGTATGAGGAAGATGGTGGTTATGTGTTGAGAGGTCATAAATGGTTTACTTCTGCTATCACGGCGGATATGGCGTTTACGCTGGCTTCTACGGAGCAGCCGCAGGATGGTAAACGTGCGCCTTTGTCGCTGTTTTATCTGCCTATACGAAATGAGAACGGTTCGCTGAACGGTATCGAAGTGGAAGCGCTGAAAGATAAATTGGGTACGAAGGCTTTGCCGACTGCACAGTTGTCGCTGACAGGTGCTCAGGCGAGAATGGTCGGTGAAAAAGGAAAAGGTGTCAAAACAATTGCTACGCTTTTCAACGTGACGAGAATTTACAACACGATTTCTGCTGTTTCGTATATGCGCAGAGCTTATTCCTTGTCGGAGGCTTACAGCCACATTCGTGAAGCTTTTGGTAAGCAGCTAGACCAGCATATCTTGTACAGAAAGAGTTTGCTGGATCTGGAAATAGCTTATGAGAGCAGTACTTTGTTGGCTTTGTTCCTAGCGCAATTGCTAGGCAAGGAGGATTGTAAAGAATCTACAGAAAGAGATGAAGCATTGTTGAGATTGCTGACCCCGATTGCAAAATTGTATTCTGCTAAAGCTTCGATAGCTTCTGCTTCTGAACACATAGAAATGTTTGGGGGATTGGGTTATCTGGAGGATAGCAATATTCCGGTAATGCTGAGAAATGCGCAGGTGCTGAGCATCTGGGAAGGTACGACGAATGTGCTTTCATTAGATATGCTTCGCGCTATAGAAAAAGAAGGCGGTTTGCCTGCTTTTCAGGATTTTGCACAGGAACTACTGACTTCTATTTCTCATCCTGAGTTACAGGAAGCAAAAACGGTTTTGACTCAGAAGCTGAAAACCTTGTTCAGATTTGTCGGCAAAATATCTTCTAAAGATATGATGGTAGGTTGTTCGAGAGATGTGGCTTTCTATCTGGGTGAACTGGCTATCGGTTTGTTGTGGCTGGAATTTACCCAGAAATGTCCGAAAGATAAATATTTCAAAGCGTTGAACTACTGGACGAAATTCAAGATGAATGAAAATAGTCTGGACTTGTACGAGATGATGCTGGCTGAAGCTGTGGCGCAATAGGTAAGTTTGATTTACGATTTGAAATGGAGTGGGCAATAGGCAAATGCAGACGTAGCAATGAGTAAGTTTGATTTACGATTGTAGGTTTTGAATGTACGATTATGCTGACGTAGCAATGGAAAAGGTAAAGGTGAGTCACAAAGAAAAACTTAGAGTCTTCGTGCCATAGTGGCAAAACATTACTATTCAGCAACAAAAAATTAAATTGAAAACATATTGACCTCTGTGTCTCTGTGGTAATTTTAAAATTTACTTGCCTGCACACGAATAAGTGTGAGGTGAAATTTCGAGTATAAAAGAAAAAGTTATTTTTTGAGTAAATTTTCGAGTACAGACGAAAATCTGATATAGGTTAACTTTGAACTTTAAACAAATCAAACCATCAAACGAAAAAGCTATGTCAGATAACTTCTTTGAGCGTGTGTATGAAGTCGTTAAAAAAATTCCGCATGGAAGAGTGACTACTTATGGAATGATAGCCAACTATCTGGGCACAAAAGGTTCAGCGCGTATGGTAGGTTGGGCGATGAATGCTTGTCACGGCGATGAAACGATTCCTGCTCATCGTGTGGTGAATCGTCAGGGATTACTGACAGGGAAGGCTCATTTTGGAGATATCTACCAGATGGAAAATCTTCTGGCAGAGGAAGGAATCGCGGTTAAAAACAATCAGATTCAGAATTTTGAAGAATTGCTGTGGAATCCTGCTGAAGAGTTGGAACGTTAAAATGATAAATCTTTTTCTGTCAAAAATCTCCAGTATCGTTTGGGTACGTGCCTGATATGAAGCTTCATATTTTTTCGTTCCTGAATATTCGTACTTTTAAAGTAATCTTTCCAGAGCAGCTCGTACTTTTCCTGTAAGGGATCTTTTTCTACAGATTTTACCAGTGAAGCAGATTGGTATTGCTGATCTACAAAGTCAAAATTAACCTCGATAATGCTATGCAGGTCATAGAAAATTCCATAATGACGTTTCTTATCATAAATGATCCATTTCTGATCTGCGTATCTGTCTTTAAAATGCTTAGCTATAACTGGAATTACATTAAAATCCGGTTGAATCAAAGCGAAGTAAGTCATATCGTTCCATCGTTCAAATCTGATGAATGCTTTCATGCGATGTGACTCTCTGCTGACATTTTTAGCGATCTGACTGATGGCGAGAACATCAGGATGCCCGTAATTTTTAGTCGCATTCTCTTTATTGGAGAAAATATAAATTGCATAATCCAATAAATGCTGAAATGCTTCCGGTTGTTCTGACAGATAAGTATAAAAAAAATGCTTCCGGGAAGTACTATCCATCCGCTTGAGTAAACCTTTCCAGACTCTTTCGGCTTTTTTGGTCTGACTTTCAATCAGGATAGGTATATCAAATATATTTTCAGCATAATGTTCCTGGCTGACCAGTCTGATTTTCAGAATTTTTCGCTCAAATGCTTCAAAAACAGCCGTCAGTAACCCTGTCCAGGAGCCATCAAACAACATTAATGGAATATTTTCGTGGGTTTGAAGCATCAGAATAAAGTCAATTGTGCTGCTGCCGTTTTACTGAATCTGGAATTGCCTTCTGACAATATTTTAGATTTTATCTGGTAGGGTTCAGGTGTATTGAGCTGAAAAGAGCTATCTGAGCAAACCATAAAATGCTGAGCGCGGTTGTAGGCAATACCCATTTTTTTTACCTGGTCAGTTCTTAGTCTTCCAAATCTTCTCGCGGCAATAATTTTTTGAGCACTTTTGACACCGACTCCGGGTATCCGTAGAATAGCAGCATAGTCTGCCGTATTGATATCTACCGGAAAGAAATGAGTATTTCTCAATGCCCAGCTTAATTTTGGGTCTATGTCCAAATCTAAATTGGGATGATTATCATTGACTATCTCATGAACATCAAACTGATAGAAACGCATCAGCCAGTCCGTCTGATATAATCGGTTTTCTCTCAGTAAAGGTGGCTGTGTACCTATAACCGGTAGTCTGGAGTCATTGCTGATGGGAATATATCCCGAATAATAAACTCTCTTCAGGTTAAAATCATTATAGTAATTATTTGCCGTCAAAAGAATATCCTTATCTGATTCGGCAGAAGCACCGATGACCATTTGCGTACTCTGTCCGGCAGGAACAAACTTTGGAGTAGATTTAATCAGCTTTCGTTCACTGTTGTAAACCGTCAGTTGATTTTTTACGATAGCTAAATCCCGCTTTACTTCCTCATGAGATTTTTCAGGTGCAAATAATTTCAATCCCGCATCAGTAGGCATTTCCAGATTGATGCTCATCCTGTCAGCATACAATCCGGCTTCCTGTATCAGTTCTTCACTTGCTCCGGGAATCGTTTTGATATGAATGTATCCGTTAAACTTTTGTTCTAATCTTAGATTTTTTGCGATTTTAACCAGCCTCTCCATGGTGTAATCTGCATTCTTGAAAATGCCGGAACTTAGAAATAAACCTTCAATATAGTTTCTCCGGTAAAATTCCATTGTCAGCTCTACTACCTCATCTACAGTAAAAGCCGCCCGTTTGACATCATTGCTTTTTCTGGACACACAAAACAGGCAGTCATAAATACAATAATTTGTAAGCAGTATTTTCAGCAGGGAAACACATCGGCCATCCTCAGTGTATGTGTGACAAATTCCTGATCCGGTATCACCAACGGTTTTAGAATCATTTTTGCGGTTACTGCCACTGGAACTACAGGAGACATCATACTTTGCTGCATCAGCCAGTATGGTCAGCTTTTCTCTGATTCTCTCCCACATTCTTATCCGTTTAAAGTTAATTCTATAAAGCTTCAATTTATAAAATTTCCGATTACTTCAATGAATTTAAATTGTTAAAGTTTTGAAAATCAACATTATATTAATAGTTTGCAAATTTTAAATGCGAATATGGATTGTAACAATACAGATCTCATTCTATTTAGAAATATAGGTTTGAAATGATGTATTTTATTGTGCAATTATAATGAGCACTTGTGCTTTTTGGGTCTGCTGTTGATGAGCACCTGTGGAAAATCTAATTTTGGATCAGAAATTTAAAGAACTGTTTTTTTAATTCCTGTCTAAATCCTGAAGTATAGGATTTTTCTAAGAAAAACGAACTTGAGACTCAGAATAAAAAAAGCCTCAACTAATTGCTGAGGCCTGATATAATTCTGTAAGAAATTTTTATCCTTTTTTTACATAACCTTTCAGGTGAGGATAACCTTCTTTTTCATTAATGACATCAAAGAAGATGGTATCTCCTGTTTCCTGAGTTCTGGAAACTACTTTTCCGGGAAGGAATAATGGTTTTTTAAATGATACATACAATTCATGCGCACCTTTTAATGAAGTCTGGATAGGTGCAATAGCTCTGCTCAATGAGTACCATCCGTGAATCAGGTGTTTAGGGAAACCCAAAACTTTTGCACCCAAAGGATGCAAGTGTATCGGATTGTAATCACCGCTTACTTTGGCATATTCCAAACCTAAGTTTGTACCTAAAGACCATGGTAAGGTTCTGTCAGCTTCAGAGATTTCGATGGCTGGTTTTTCTTCGGCAGGTTCACCCAAACCTTTTTTACCCATGTACAGGTTGATGTTTTTTTCTTCCCATACAACTTTGTCATGACGTTTGAGCGTGACGATAATCTCCACTGCTGTGCCTTTATCATGCTGGATAAGCTTTCCGAATTTGCAGGTGGCATCTAACTTGTCAGAAGGGTAGATGGTATCGTATTGCTTGATTTCACAAGACAGATGTACCATTCCCGGCATAGGAAACGGAGCATCAGGATGTGCCAGCAACAAGGATTGTAAGCTGAATAATCTGATATACCAATATGCAGAGGGTACTGTACTACCGTCGAAACCAAACATTTTGCAGTATGCCGCAAATTGTTTTTTATCAATGGTCAATCCTTCTATTGTATAACCTTTATCCGGTAAGCTTTTACCTGGTTTTTTCAATCCTGTCAAACTGGCTCTCAACAAAGTTTCTACTGAGCTGGGAACATCTTGTAATGGAAATAACTGCGCCATAATACAAATATGATTAAAACTCCTGAATTGAGTGTAAAGCTATCGTAAACGATTCTACGATTTTGCAATTTTTTAAAGATATTAACTTCAAAAAACAAAAGCAGCTGCCTGATTGCTCAAACAGCTGGTTTTTTAATATTGACTTGCAGACAGAAGGATAAAAATCAATAGTCATGAGTCTTTTGCCTTTCGTCTTCTGCTACCAATCAAGCTATTTCTTTTTAGGTGCTACCTTTTTCAGTTCAGCATTACAATGCTCAATCATAGCATCAGCCATTTTGATATAATCATCATTTTTAGCTTCAGCAGCTTTTACTTTTACCTGATTGGCAGTAGCAATGGCAGCTTCATGTTTACCCAAAGCGTGTTCGATTTTGGCTTTATTCAATAAAACCCAGAATGCATTTGGATTTTGCTCAGCAGCTTTTTGTACCCATTCATAAGCCTGGTTCAGATCTTTTCCGGTTTCCAAATAGTAGCTTGCTGCCTGATGATAAGGTCTGTTGTCCTTCATTGCGCTTTCTATATTTGCTACCACTTGGGCATCAATGTCAGCAGTTACATTAAAAGATACTTGTGTGTTTTCCCATGAAAGTGTAATATTTGCGCTGGTATTAGAAATATCGTCTATCTGGATAGTGAAAGTCTCAACTTTATCAGCTAATTTTTTCACTGGTACTTGCATAGCTACTACTTCATTCTTTGTAGTATAATTAGCAACATTTCCGCCTAATTTGAGATCATTGTACAAAGAGATTTTCCATTCTTTTTCACCAGGTACTGTATAAATAGCATAGGTTCCGGCTTTTACTTCCAGACCGTTTACTTTTACGTCTTCGCCGAAAGTAATTTTTGTAGACTGATTGGCACCTGTTCTCCATAATTTGCCATAAGGAACTAAACCGCCAAAAATTACTCTACCCTTTGCACTTGGTCTTGAGTATTCGATCTGGATCTCAGATAGTGCGAAACCCTGAGATACTTTTTGGAGTGTGCTTGGCGTCGGAACTTTCAGACCTTGCGCCTGTACGAAATCAGAACCGCTCAAACTCAAACCTGCGATGAGTAGTAAAACCTTTAATTTGTTAAATTTTATCATAATATAGTTGATTAGTGACAGCTTTAAAGTTACGATAAACCAATTTTAACTTTTAATAATTGTTATCTGCCGGCTAAATTATCACATTTATTAACACAATAAATGAAAACGGTTTTCTCATCACATCATCCAGTTTCTTACATTTGGTGACTATGTTTTCCGTCTGGACTATTCTCAAGGAATCTTTCCTGCTTTCATTGCAGCAATTGTGGACGAATAAGCTCCGTTCGGGTCTATCCCTCTTGGGTGTGACGATAGGTATCTTTAGTATTATCGCCATTCTGACAGCAGTAGATGCATTGAAAAATGACATCAGCGGCTCTATTAATAAGCTGGGTGACAATATCATTTTTGTCGGAAAATGGCCGTGGGCATTCAGTGATACTGACTATCCGTGGTGGGATTACTGGAAACGTCCTGAACCTTCTTATGATGATTATAGAAAATTGAAATCCCGGCTCTCCAAAGCAGAAAGCATATCTTTTACAGTGCAGCCGCAGAGTTCTGAGATTACTTTTAAAGGAGAAAAGTTAGAAAATGTATCCCTGGCCGGAACATCAGTAGAATATCAGGATGTATTCAATTTTGATATAGAGGAAGGGCGGTTTTACTCTGCTTCAGAGGCAAATCTGGGTACAGGCGTAGCTGTAATAGGTGGAGGTATTGCAGAAGAATTACGACGTATCAGTCCCCAGCTGGTAGGAAAGGAGCTGACGATTTTTGGAAGAAAAGTCCGGATCATAGGAGCTCTCAAAAAAGAAGGACAAGGAGGTTTGTTAGGTATGAATAACGATAAGCAGATACTAATGCCTTATCTTTTTGTAGATAAGGTGACTTATCTGGATCCCTGGAACTCTTCACCTGAAATTCAGGTAAAAGCAAAAGAGGGTGTGACACTGAACGATTTAATATTTGATATCAAGCAACATATGAGGTCTATTCGAAAGCTCAGACCTACCCAGAGTGATGATTTTGCAATGAATCAGCTCAGTATCATTGCGCAGGGTTTCGACGGGATATTTTTTATGCTCAATATCATTGGTTGGGTGATAGGTTTCTTTGCATTGATAGTCGGAGGTTTCGGAATTGCCAATATTATGTATGTATCTGTCACGGAAAGGACCAATATCATCGGAGTAAAGAAAGCATTAGGAGCCAGAAGAAGCTATATTCTGATGGAGTTTTTGTTTGAATCTATTCTTTTATGTCTCATCGGAGGTATAGTTGGTCTGATATTGATTATAGCCCTTACCGGTCCATTATCAAACGCGTCAGGAATGACTTTTCAGTTAAGCGCAGCAAATACAGTGATCGGTATAGGTATCTCTATGCTGATAGGATTGATTTCGGGTTTTCTTCCGGCCAGAAAAGCTGCTAATCTCGATCCGGTTGAGGCGATAAGAGCTAAATAGTAGAGTGTTATCGGTTCATCGTTTACCGTCGGTGGTGGAGTCAAGCTCTTAATGCTCAAAACGGTTATCCGTCATCTGTTAACCATGGACTAAATCTACAAATTCACATTCTCCCATCCGGTAAAAGCTTTCTCAATATACTGTGCTAATACACCCGGAGGCTGGGCACCTGAAACTCCATATTTATTGTCCAGAACAAAGAACGGTACGCTATTGATACCCAATTGACGCGCTTCAAAAATATCCCTTTTGACTTCATCTGTAAAAGCATTACCGTCAGTCAGTAGTTCCAGATCTTCACCGGATAAACCGATATCAGTCCCGATTTCTATAATCGTAGAAAGCTGATTCAAATCCCTTCCTTCCGTAAAATGTGCGCTGAACAATGCTTCCTCAGCTTCACCACCCAGGTCCTGAGTTTTTGCCAGTTGTATGAGTCTGTGAGCTTGCAGCGTATTGGCAGGTTTAGCGATGTCAAAACGATATTCCAATCCTGTCTGAGCTGCCATTTCTGTAATTTGCTGATGCGCCTGTACTGACCATTCGAGAGATTTTCCCTTCAGATCAGCCAGATAAGTATAAGCATCCACCCCGGTTTTGGGAGCAGCATTCGGATCAAGCTGAAAGCTCTTCCATTCTACCTCAATAAATTCATTCTCTGAAAACTGCTCCAATGCAGCCTCAAAATTTCTTTTTCCTATATAGCAAAACGGGCAGGCAACATCCGACCAGATTTCAATTTTCATTTTTACAGTTTCCATAATCGATACAAGTGTAACAGATATCCGTTGGTAAAGTTAATCATGCCGGTATAATTATTTTTCTGTAGTGGTTAAGAGGAGATTCAAAATGAGCAATGGCAATTAGCAAATAAGCAAGATTTATATGATTAACAAAGTATGAGTGACTATTTACGGGGTGGCTGAGTTGCTCGAAGCCAATACGAATTTTTGCTAACGCAATCTACATTGTCAAAAACGGTGGTCTGTAGACCGTGGTCCGCCGTCAAATCAATAGTCAAATATCAATAAAATGGATTTACGTATTCTGAATGTTTGAAAATCTTTACATTTGCAGATATGACAAACGACCAGAAGTTAGAGCTTCTACAGCAGAAAAAAGCTGAAGCTTTATTAGGAGGTGGCATCAAGAGAATTGCGTCTCAACATTCCAAAGGCAAACTGACAGCCAGAGAGCGTGTAGAGCTATTATTAGACCCGGGAACATTCGAAGAAATAGGCATGCTGGTAACACACCGCAGCACGGATTTCGGTCTGGACAAAGAGCAATATTTAGGAGATGGAGTAGTGACCGGATATGGTCATGTGGATGGTCGTTTAGTGTATGTATTTTCACAGGATTTCACAGTGTTCGGAGGTTCTCTTTCCGAGACACACGCAGAGAAAATCTGTAAAGTCATGGATTTAGCCATGAAAACAGGTGCGCCCGTTATCGGACTGAATGACTCAGGAGGAGCGCGTATTCAGGAAGGAGTGGTTTCACTGGGCGGGTATGCAGATATCTTTTTGCGCAACGTACAATCTTCCGGAGTAATACCTCAGATTTCTGCCATTATGGGTCCGTGCGCAGGTGGTGCGGTGTATTCGCCTGCTATGACTGACTTTACGATGATGGTAGACCAGACATCTTATATGTTCGTGACAGGTCCCAATGTTGTAAAAACTGTAACGCACGAAGAAGTAACTTCTGAGGAATTGGGTGGTGCCAAAACACACGCCTCCAAATCAGGAGTGACACATTTTACTGCTAACAACGAAGTAGCGTGTATCCAGATGATACGTCAGCTGCTGAGCTATATGCCGCAAAACTGCGAAGATGATGCACCTGTATATCCTTATGAAAGTGCAGCATCTGAAATCAGGGAAAAGCTGGCAGAGATCATTCCTGCCAATCCCAATCAGCCTTATGACATGAGAGACATCATTGAAGGAATCGTAGATGAAACCTCTTTCATGGAAGTACATAAAGATTTTGCAGAAAATATCGTAGTTGGTTTTGCACGTCTGGCAGGACGTTCTATCGGTATTGTCGCCAATCAACCCGCATATCTTGCAGGAGTTTTGGACATTAACAGTTCCAGAAAAGCAGCGAGATTCACCAGATTTTGTGATGCATTCAATATTCCATTGCTTGTATTGGTAGACGTTCCGGGTTTCCTTCCGGGAACAGACCAGGAGTGGAACGGCATCATCATCAACGGAGCCAAGCTATTGTATGCCTTGAGTGAGGCAACTGTTCCTAAAGTAACCGTCATTACCCGTAAAGCATATGGAGGTGCTTATGATGTGATGAATTCCAAGCACATCGGAGCAGATTTGAATTTTGCATGGCCGGCAGCAGAAATTGCGGTGATGGGACCAAAAGGAGCTGCTGAGATTATCTTCAAGTCAGAGATTGCCAAAGCCGAAGACAAAGAAGCCAAGCTACAGGAAAAAGTAGACGAATACACAGAAACATTTGCAAACCCATACAGAGCCGCAGCTCGCGGATTTGTGGATGAAGTCATAGACCCGAAAGATACTCGCATCAAGCTCATCAAAGGCTTCAGAATGCTGGAAAACAAAGTCGTGAAAATGCCTAAACGCAAGCACGGCAACATTCCATTGTAGTTTTTAAGCAGATTATTTTTAGGGGAGTCGCTGTCCTTCATTATCATTGCGGATAGCGTCGGGCTATCGGCATGTAGTCTTCCGTTACACTACGGAGCTATTGCCTCTATCCCTCTCCCGAAACAGGGCATATAGTTTCAGGTTTAAGTTGTTAAGTGAGGAACATAAAATGATTTTAATTATTTGACATAGCCTGTAAAATGCCACAAAAACTAAGAAAAACTTAGAGACTTGGTGTCTTCGTGGCTCTTTTTGATTGATTCCTAAAAGGGAATAATGAAAATTAATTTTAAGGCTTAATGATGCCTGTTAAGCTTTCTCGAATCTGCCGTCTTACGGTCGTCTGTAGTCTATCGTCAAAGTCCCAATACTCACCCCGATAGCTATCGGGGCAATACCCAATACTAAAATCTAATCATACCTGATAGCCTTTAGTGGAGAAATCTTAGAGATAATCATCGTAGGCAGAATCAGCACCAACAGCGTGATGGCAATCGTCAGCACATTAATACCCAACACAGGCACCCAGTCAAACAATACAGGAACTTCTTTGAAATAGTACGCAGATTCATCTAATTGTATAATACCAAAGGCTTTTTGAATCCAGCAGATACTCAACCCTACAACGTTTCCTATCATCAAGCCATAACCCAGAATAATAAAAGCATTATAGAGAAAAATCTTTCTGATTTGCATATTGGTAGCACCTAAAGCTTTCAGAATACCGATCATCTTAGTCCTGTCGAGAATGAGTATCATCAGGGCAGTAGTCATATTGAGCAGGGCCACTATCAGCATCAGGCTCAAAGCAAAAATCTCATTTTTAACTAATAAATCCAGCCAGTCAAAGATATTGGGTTGAGCAGTCCGGATACTTTCAGCATTCAGCTCAGCGGGCAACTCTTCATAAATGAGCTTCGTGGTTTCTTCTAATTTTCGGAGATCCTGAACTTTTACCTCATAACCACTGTATTCGTTATTTGTCCATTGATTGAGTTCCTGAATGACTTTCAAATCACCCAGAGCAAAACGTATATCATATTCTTCCAGACCAGTATGATACAATCCTGAAATCTGAAACCTCCGACCTATCGGCCGTCCACCCTCTTTCGGTAAAAAATAAATAATTAAAGCATCATCAGTTTTTACGCCCAGGCGTTTTGCAGTATTAGATGAAATGAGAATATCCCTTGATATACTGTCGGAGTTGATTTGTGGCAGCCTGCCCTCTTTAACATATTGCTGTAGAAAATTCCAATCATATCTTTCGTCTACACCTTTGAGTACAATTCCCTCCATCGCAGTTTTCGTTTTGATAATGCCTGCTTTGTTGATATATGGAGCGATATGCTGAATTCCACCGATGGATTCTATCGTATGTATGAGTTTGGCATCTTCTGTGATAGGAGATTCCTCATAAGATGAATTATTCTGAAAATGCCTGATTTGAACGTGTCCCCAGAAACCGAATACCTTTTCACGGATTTCTTTGGTAAAACCGCTGACCATACAAATGGCGACTACCATCACGGCTATGCTCAAAGCATTTGCTGCAATAGCAATCTTCACGATAAAACCCGAAAAAGAATCTTTGTTTCCTCCGGATATCTGTTTAGCTATTTGCCAGGATGTATTCAAAAATGCTTTATTTTTAAGGAATCAAATAAATTGAAATGCGCTGCAAGATAAATATTTTCGTCGCCTTGTGCTGCTTGTTGACAGGACTTTCTCCGCTGACGGCCAGATGCCAGCATGGTACTCATTCGTCTGAGATACAGACAGGTGCTCAGCAATTGGATAAACTATTGCCTTTGCTGAAAAGCAAGCGGGTAGGTTTGGTCGTGAATCAGACTTCTACGGTAGGAAATACTTTATTGTTGGATACTTTATACCAGCTCGGAGTGAATGTGACAGCAGCTTTTGCACCGGAACACGGAGTGAGAGGCAACGCAGATGCAGGAGCCAAAGTCAGTAATGAAGTCGATACTAAAACAGGTGTGAAGGTTTTTTCAATATATGGAAATAATAAAAAACCGACAGCTGAGCAGCTCAAAAATATAGATGTTATCATTTTTGACATTCAGGATGTAGGAGCGAGATTTTATACTTATATCTCTACACTACATTATGTGATGGAAGCCGCAGCAGAAAACGGTAAGAAGGTCATCGTTTTAGACCGTCCGAATCCGAATGGTCACTATGTAGACGGTCCGATTCTAGAAAAGGAAAACAGCTCATTCGTAGGTATGCATCAGATACCGATTGTGCACGGCATGACAATAGGAGAGTATGCTCAGATGATTAATGGAGAAAAATGGTTGAAAAACGGAGTTAAGTGCGACTTGGAGGTCGTTGCGATGAAAGGTTATGATCATAATACCTTTTACGATTTGCCGATAGCGCCATCACCTAATCTACCTAATATGAGGTCTATCTATCTGTATCCATCCTTGTGTTTTTTTGAAGGAACACCATATAGCGTGGGCAGAGGAACAGGACATCAGTTCCAGCTGTGGGGACATCCACAGTCAGCTGTAAAAGATACTACTTTCACGCCTGAGAGTCGTCCGGGTGCGACAAATCCGCCACTTTTAGGAAAAAAATCTTTTGGTAAAGCATATACAGATTTAAGTACAGTAGAACTGAGAAATTTCGGTTTGTCATTGCAACCTATTCTGGAAGCATATCATTCCTATCACGGACAAAATTTCTTCAATAGTTTCATGATAAAGCTGACCGGTACAAAAGAACTGGAAGCTCAAATCAAAGCCGGATTGACAGAAGAAGAAATCAAGCAATCCTGGCAGGAAGGATTAGAACAGTTCAAAAAGGTAAGGAAGAAGTATCTTTTGTATCCTGATTTTGAATAGAAAGAAGGGAGTCTGACGGTTATAATATGAATTGCTGTAAACAGGAATAAAGTATATTCGTTATCTTAGGCAAAATGAATTCAATCAGATGGGATTTGCTACTATTGAAATAAAAAAGAAAAATAATGGACAAGCTATACATCTGCCTGCAGGAATGGAGATAGATGATGATAGGGTTTATTTGAAAAAAGTAGGGAATTCTATTCAAGTTATTCCGTTTCATAATCCGTGGCAGAATATGATAAATAGTCTGGCTGATTTCAGTGATGATTTTATGCAGGAACGCAACGAACCGGAATTTCAGCAAAGAGAAAGTCTTGATTAATGGAATACCTTTTAGATACCAATATTTGTATTTATATCATCAGACAGAAACCATTGAGTGTTATTGAGCATTTTAAGACTCTATCCATTGGAAGTATTGGCATTTCAAGCATTACATTGTCTGAATTGCAGTATGGAGTAGCCAAGAGTAGTTTTCCTGATAAAAACCAACTGGCATTAGATAATTTTCTGACGCCTTTGGAAATAGTTGATTTTGATTTTAATGCAGCTATACATTATGGAAATATTCGCGCTGAATTAGAGTCTGCAGGAACTCCGATTGGAGCATTGGATACGCTGATTGCAGCTCATGCAAGAAGTTTAAATGCCACATTGGTGAGCAATAATCTCAAAGAATTTGAAAGGGTGAAAAATCTCAAACTTGAAAACTGGGTAAATCAATAAGCGAGTGAATTTTTGTCATTATTTGTGAAACCAAAACTATATATCGTCGCTTTGATTATTCCCCCGAAGGAAATTTTGACATGTCCATATAGAAAATTTCCCAGGTGTGACCATCAAAATCCTCAATAGTTCTTTGCTGCATAAATCCATAGTCTTTCATTTCGCTGGGTTCAATTCCGCCTGCATTCAGTCCGTTAGTTATTAAGCTGTTCACTGCATCCAGACTTTCTAAGGATAATGAAAAAAGTCCTGCTAAAGTATTTTTAGTGTCAGCAATAGGTTTAGTGGCAAAGGTTGCAAACTTTTCGTGACTCAGAAGCATGACGAAAATGCTTTCACTCCATACCATACATTTTCCTGAGTCATCAGAAAATTGCGGATTGTTTGTAAAGCCTAATGCAGTATAAAAGTCCATAGATTTTTGAATATCTTTTACCGCCAGATTGATGAATATTTGCTTTGTCATTTTTAATATTTTTGGTTGATTGTCTTCTAATATAGTACACCTAATTTGTAATATGATCCTACTAGCAAGAGTTGTGATAAATATAATTTTCTGTACAAGTATTCAAAAGATTTTGAAGTTTGGTGCATTTTCAAATTTGCTCATTTTAAATTACAACTATTTATCTGCGGACTTTCTTTTAAATTGAGTGCGAAATGATACCTCAAAAGAAAATAGCTGTCATAGGTGCAGGATTGGTGGGATTAGCTACGGCTTACCGGCTGAAAGAAGCGATGCCGGATGCCCAAATTTTAGTCATAGAAAAAGAAGAAGGACCAGCCCGCCACCAAAGCAGCCACAACAGTGGAGTGATACATTCCGGAATTTACTACAAACCGGGAAGTCTGAAAGCCAAAAACTGTATTGCCGGTTATCATTATCTGATAGATTTTTGTAAGCAGCATGATATTCCTTACCGGATCACCGGGAAGTTGATTGTGGCTGTCAATGAAGCAGAAGAGCAACAGTTACCCATATTACAGGAGAGAGCTCTGCAGAATGAGTTGGACGGAGTGAAAGTACTCAATACACAGGAAATTGCTGAAATAGAACCGGCTATTCAGGCGAAAAGTGCATTGTGGGTACCTCAGACAGGGGTAGTAGATTTTCCAAAGCTGGCAGATAAGTTCTGTGAATTGCTCAGAGCAAAAGGAGTGGAACTACATTTTAATCATACAGTAAAAGATATTCAGCTATCTGAAAACTCTTTGGTGATAAAGACCCAAACACAATCTTTTGAGGTGGACTTTGCAATCAACTGTGCAGGATTGTACTCTGATAAAATAGCTTTAATGGCAGGAGCGAAGCTTGAGCATCGAATCATTCCTTTCCGTGGAGAATATTTTATGCTGAAAGAAGAAGCTGCCAAAAAGATCAAAGGTTTAGTATATCCTGTGCCGCATCCCGGATTGCCGTTCCTAGGAGTACACCTCACACGCATGATACACCATCAGGTAGAAGCCGGGCCGAATGCTATTCTGGCATTGAAAAGGGAAGGGTATCAACGGGGAGCGTTTTCCTGGAGAGATACCTGGGATACGTTGAGATATATCGGATTCTGGAAGATGATTTTCAATTTCAAAAAGATAGGTTTCGGTGAATGGAAAAAAACAATGTCCAAAACAGCTTTTACCAAAGCGGTACAACAGATGATGCCATCTATTACAGAAGAAGATTTACTTCCGGCAACATCCGGAGTCAGAGCACAGGCTATCAAAAAGGACGGAAGTCTGATAGATGATTTTTTACTGATTCACTCTCCCAAAATGATTCACGTGTGCAATGCGCCTTCTCCTGCGGCTACTTCCTGTCTGTCTATCGGGTTGACGATTACGGAAGAGTTAATCGGGTAATATATCAATGTGTAACTGTCTGAACTGTGATTGGGTGGTATCGTAAATCATAACAATCAAAAAAACCTCTATACACCTCGCCGGACAAGTGGCGACCACTGCCATAGTTCAGACTTTATCGGGCGTCAGCTAACCTTAAATAATTCTACACAATCAAATTCCTAGGCTTACCATCTAAATAACTTTTGATATTATCAATCGCCATATCCAGTAGCCTTTGCCTGGTTTCTTTGGCAGCCCAGGCATTATGAGGAGTGACAATACATCCTGGATGATGAATCAGAGGATTGATTTCTATAGGAGGTTCTACAGACAGTACGTCCAATCCCGCACCTGCAATAGTTCGATTATCCAAAGCTTCTAACAAAGCGGACTCATCTATCAAACCACCTCTGGAAGTGTTGAGTAAAAAAGTATGTGGTTGAAATAATTTCAGAGATTCTTTATTGATGAGGTACCGGGTTTGCTCGTTGAGAGTGCAATGTAAGCTGACTACATCACAGGTGCTGAAAATTTCTTCAGGTGATTTTACGTAGGTCAATCCTTCGATATTTTTATCTGTTCTTCCGTGATAAAATACTTCCATTCCGAAAGCTTTGGCAATAGCAGCAGTTTGCTGACCGATACTTCCCAGTCCGATGATGCCCATCTTTTTATCGTAGAGTTCTGTCATAGGTTGACTCCAGAAGCAAAAATCTTTTGTCTGATTCCATTTTCCCTTCTGGCATTCCCTATGATGATGTACTACATGATTGCATAATTCCAGCAAAAGAGCAAAAGTATGTTGAGCCACTGCATGTGAGCCATAGCCTGATACATTGGATGCAGCAATGCCTTTTTGCCGGAGATAAGGAATATCCAGATTGTTATATCCTGTAGCTGTAACAGCTATATATTTAAGTCGTGGTAACCGGTCAATCAGCGCCTGATTAAAAACAACCTTATTGACCACTGCGATATCGGCTTTTTTCAACCTTTCTACGGTCTCTTCCGATGTGCTTCTGTCGTAAGCGCTTACTGTGCCCAGCTGTTGCAGCGCGCTTAAATCCAGGTCTCCGGGATTGAGTGTGTACCCATCTATAACTACGATGTTCATAGTGGAAATTACTAAAACGCGATGAAACTGCTTTGAATTAAAAGAGAAATATTTTTTGCATTATAAATGTCCCTTATTTTGATTTTTTAATAAGGGTATTTTTTATTAAAGTTATGATTATAATACGTTTATTTATTATAATAATTTTTAAGTGTATTATTTAACTATGTCACAAAGTATGATAACTGGTGCTTTTTTCGGCATAGTATTGAGCTATATTTGTATTGTCAAACGGAATAAAAGTCCAATAAATTAGAAACAACAATGCCCTCTTTTATCGGTTCTCCATATACACAAACACACACAACATCAACAACAACAAAAGAGCCTGCTTTGAGGGATGCAGGCTCTAACTTTTTTAAAAGTTTATTTAGGGGAAAAAATAAAGGGAGCAAATCAACCTCCAAAATCATCGGTAATGATAGGCTTGATTTTAGCGCTAGTAGTCACTTGAACATCTTTGTCTTGATCACCAGATGTGTTACCAGAGAATAGGCTTAAAAAGAGGGATAAAAATAATGCGGTTGTCATAGTTGTTAATTTTGAATGTGAAGTTATAGTACATGTTTATTTTCATAAAATGATTTAGCAGTGTTTTGTGACATAGTTAAATCGTCATGTTTTATTTTTTGATATTTGTATAGTTTTGAAAACTATTTTATCATTAGCTTTAAAGAGCGAAATGAATAGTTTTTTTGTTACATGGATAGTTTAAAAGAGATCGTAAAAATTATCAGCCGGAAGCGTTTGGATAAGATTGAGCTGATTGATGATAATATGGTCAGTTATGAGGATACTTTATTTTCAAAATTATATTTAGCTATTAAAGATGATATAATTGCGAATGATACTGAAGCTATTAAGTATTTGTATGGTGAGGTGAATACAAAAAGTCACCAGAGTTACCGTAGGTTGAAATCCAGATTAAAAACCAGAATATTTAATACATTGTATTTTCTGGATTTAAACCAGACTAATATTCAGTCAAGTTTTCAAAAAGTTCTCTTTGAACAAAATAAAGCAGTACAGACAATTAATATTCTGAGACGTAATGGAGCTATGAAGGCATACATCAGCACCATCAAGAATAATTTTCAGACTGCAATAAATTACCATCTGTATGATATAGCTAAATTTTATGCCTTTGAATTGGCAAAATATTATGCAATGTCAGGTAAGCATAAGCTATTCAAAGCCAATAGAGAGCTGTATGAAGATTTCTTTCTGAAGGAACAGGCCATTCAGAATGCTACGCTGACATACTATCAGATTCAGTTTTATGTTCATCATTCCAATGAAAAGAAGAACGATAACGATAAAAGTATCTTGTTGAAAGATCTGATTGTCGAATTGAAAGGTTTCAGAGATCAGGCGTTTAGTTATGAAACAGAATACCTTTACCTGAGATCCAAGTTATTTCTTTATGAGCATACCGGTTATCTGGATGACATTTTAACAACATGTCAACAGATCACTGAGCTAAGCACTCAAAAATTATTTCAACAACCTGTCTGGCAGGGAGTAGCTACATTGTACAGAGCTAAAGCTTTATTGTCAATGGGTAGATATGAGGAAGGGTTAGAAGGATTGAGAATAGATATTTCTTTGTTTAATGAAGGAGGCCTGAATTGGTTTACTGCACAGGAGTATTTGTTAAAGTTATCTATGCATCAGCTGAATAGTGCTGCATCAGAAACACTGGTCAATGAAATAACCAGAAATAAGTCTTACAAATCTATGCCTGATCATTATAAACAAAGAATGGCAATATATAAGGTATATCTTTTGTTGATGAAGGATGAGCTGGAGCTAAAAAGCAATACACGATTAAAATTGGCTAGGTTATATAATGACACACCTTATTATGTCAATGATAAAACCGGATTTTATCTGTCAATCCGTTTTTTGGATATGATAGAAGCCTTGCGGTCCGGTCAGCTGGATACGTTTTATGATCAGTGTCTGATGGTAAAGCGGTATAGTCATAAATATATTTTGCAGAATAATACCCAGAGAGAATATTGGTTCATTAATATGTTATCCAGTATAGAATCATTAAAATTTAAGAAAAAGTCCATATTGAATAAAAATCAGGCTATGTATGAGAGGTTGAAATCCAATACAGACGGGCTTCTGACCAATGACTATGAAATTTTACCGTATCAATTTATCTGGGAAATTGTACTTCGATACTTGTAGTTGATGTAAATTAGGCAGAAAATAGCCAGGTTTGAAAAAGATAGTTTTTGTTTTTATCCTTTTAATATTAGCTGCACTTGGATTTGGATGCGCACTTTTAGCTTTTGGTCTTGTAAAAGGAGATAAAGGTGTGGAGGTAAAGATTAGAAAAGATGATTCCTGGGATGTAATAAAAAGCCAGCTACTGGAAAATCCTGATGTGAGATTCCCTCATCTGATTATTCTTACTGCAAGAATACTTCAGTATGATCAACATATACATACGGGTAGATATGTACTTGCTCCGGGTAGCTCTGCGGTAGATATTGTGAGAAAGCTTCGTTCGGGTAATCAGGATGCTGTAAATTTTGTGATCAATAATATAACCTTTCCTGAACAGCTGGCTGCCAGAGTAGCTTTGAAGCTGGATATAGATTCTACAGATTTTATACATTATATCACTGATCCGGAAAATGCCCGGGAATATGGTTTTAACAGGGAAGATTTCTTTGCCATGTTTTTATGTAACTCATATCAGCTGTATTGGGATGTAGGATTACAGGGCTTTGTGGATAGGATGCATCAGGAGTATAAAAGATTCTGGAATGACGAGAGAAAACAGGATGCTGAAAAAATAGGATTGCAGCCGGAGGAAGTGATTATTCTGGCATCTATAGTACAAAAAGAAACCAATTATAAGCCTGAATATGGCACTGTTGCATCCGTTTATCTGAACAGATTAAAAATCGGAATGCCATTGCAGGCAGACCCGACAGTGAAATATGCAGTAAAGGATATGGCCATTAAAAGAATATTGAAAAAAGATCTTGAAACGGATTCGCCTTATAATACTTATATGTATAAAGGATTGCCTCCGGGACCGATAGGATTGCCGGAATCAGACGTTATCAATGGCGTATTAAAAGCGCCATCCAATAATTATCTATATTTTTGTGCGATATTTGGAAGTGGCAAGCATGCATTTTCAAAAACATATTCTGAACATTTAGAATATGCGAGAGCTTATCAGAAAGCACTCAACGAGCAACAAATCTATAGATAACATGGACGATAAAAAGCCAAAGATATTAGAGAAAACAGCCCCGGGATTAGAAGGAGTTACTTTTAAAGATGCTTTTATAGGTGTCAGAGAAGAGCTGAAAAATGATGATCTGGTCATCAGAGCTTCATCCATGTCTTTCTTTTTCTTTCTGGCAATTTTTCCTACGATTATCTTCTTTTTCTCTTTGATTCCTTACTTGCCGGTAGAAAACTATAATATCGTATTGATGAGTTACCTGAAGGAGATATTGCCTGAAGGAATATTTAATATGCTGAGGTCTACTATTACAGATATTGTAAGCATACAGAGGGGAGGAGTGACTTCTCTGAACTTTGTTCTGGCATTTATCTTTTCCAGTAATGGGGTGACATCAATGCTCAAAGCATTTGATAAATCCGGCGAAAATTACAGAAAACGGAATTTTTTACAGAAACAAATGGTTTCACTGAAGATTATTCTGCTTGTCAGTATGATGTTTCTGGTGTCAATTACTTTGGTCATTATGGGAGAGAGGACGATTAAAGAAATCTTGAATCAGCTGGAATTATATAATCTCTTCACCTATTATTTTATTGTATTTCTGAAGTATCTCCTGGTCTTTTTTGCCTTCTTCAATGTTGTTGCGCTGATATATTACTACGGGCCGTCAGTAAAAGAGAAATTCAGATATTTTTCAGCAGGAGCAGTCTTTACGACGATTTCGCTGGTCATACTGTCTAATTTATTGAAGTACTATTTTAGCTTATTCTCCAATTTCAACCAATTATACGGCTCTTTGGGCATTATCATAGTTTCAATGCTTTTTGTCTATCTGAATTCCAGTATACTACTGATCGGCTTTGAAATCAATAACAGTATTGCCAGTAAAAAGACCTGCGAATAGCAGATAATAAAGGTCAGACTGCTCTTTTGAGATAGGTTAATCAGAAGTATTTGTTTGTTTTATATGTGTATGATTTGAATAATTTATATACATGAGAAAAAACTTCAGAGATTTTTATTCCGACACTTGCAAATAAGAAAGTTAATTTGCTACCTTTGCCCCCGGAGAAATGGCAGAGTGGTCGATTGCGACTGTCTTGAAAACAGTTGACTGTAACAGGTCCGGGGGTTCGAATCCCTCTTTCTCCGCAAAAGATAAAAAGCCCTGATTTTCAGGGCTTTTTTTTGATACTTAGTGTGTAATATCGAACTATCACTTATCCAAAGAGTGAGAAATGGAGCTATACCACCTTTGTATTAGTGGGATATGCCGTTTTAGGACCTGTAATTTTTTTTATCGATAGGTATCCAATTCAATAATAAAGATCATATTAACATTATAGACTTCACAGATGCCAATGAAAAAAAGGTTTGTTAGAATAAAACAATACTCACTGAACTGCTTTTTGTTGACCATACCTATTATGGCATGGAATATTTTGTTAGCTTCCAAATTACCCGAACCGTTTCAGCCTGAAATATTCCAGGCTGACATACCCTTGTTTCTGACCATAGGAGAATCCGTATTCCGGATGATCATTTTCATATTTACCTTATTAATGCCTCTATCCATTAAAACAAAGACTCAGAAAATAGGCATTGCCACTTACATAATCGGAGTATTATTCTATTTTGCCTCATGGTTAGCTTTGATCTATTATCCGGAAAGCAAATGGAGTAGTGGATATTTAGGTTTTATGGCTCCAGCTTATACACCACTAATATGGTTAACCGGGATTGGGCTGATAGGAGAAAAATCTTATTTTAATTTGCCATATATTAAATATGGATTTATTGCTTCATCCATCATTTTCCTGATTTCCCATAATATTCATACTTTGATTATTTACAATAGAATTCATGGACATTAGAACTTATTAGTGATCAAATATTTAAGGAATCAATAAACGTCAGAACGGGTATAAGGTGTTCGACTGTAACCCCTTTCAGCCCTTTTTACTAAAATCAGTTCCAATCAATGGAGTAATTTTAAGTTCGAAATTATCAGGAAGCTAATCAATATAATTTCGATCATAGAATTATAAATGCAAGAATGAGGAATCAATGAATTCTTCAAAATTCAATCTGAAATTGTTACTGCTTTATAATAATCTAAATGAAAAGGAGAGCTTTAAAAACTCTCCTTCTTATTGTTATATGAAATAATTTTTCAGGCAAATGTTTCCGTGTTTAGAAGATAGATTTGTCTTCATCAATTATGGATTGGCTCTTCTTCCGGAAGTATCCAGCCTCTTAGAGGAAGTAGTATCCATTACATTAGTATCACGAGGTTGTCTCGATGTTGGTGAAGGCACTGTATTCGGTTGAGATGCCGGATGATTATTATTCATCAAATTTTCATCTCTGTTTTCATAATTTTTATCATGCAAGTTCCTGTCAGGATTTCCATTACGATTCCTATCATGATTATCACATGCGGCAAACAGGAGAATCGAAAATAGTATTGAGAGTACTTTTAATTTTTTAAGATTTTTCATAATAATTGTTTTTGACTGTAAGTAATAAATTTCACCTGCCGGATCTTTTAAATTAAGATTCGTATCCTTTTGATTGTGTCGTTTGTGTTTACAATTTTCTTATAAATTCTACTAAATGTGCGCCAGGTATAAACCTGATTATAAATCAATCGTTTATAAGATAATAGATGTTTTTTGTGTATATTTTATTGCTCAATATGAGTAACAGATGTCCACATATTATAAGTTTATAACTTGGTTTCAGTAAATAATTTCTGACAGTTATTGCAATAGAAAGTCCTCCGCTTTGTTTTTCCTAAATATGCTTTTATTAAAGGTAAATTGCAGCGAATACAAACCGTTTTGGTATGTGCCAGCCAGTGCTTCTTAAGGGTGAATTCTTTCTTCCAATGCAGAAAGTCGAAAGCATAATTGCGGGTTTCCTGTATCAGCTCGGTTATTTTTTTTGAAGGTAATATTGCAACGGTATTGAGCGGATGCAATTTAGTACGGTATAATACCTCGTTCTTAATAATATTACCCGAACCTGCAAAAATGTGTTGATCTAAAAGTACATCGCAGAGCAAAGCATTCGGTTGGGCTTTAAGTTTTCTCCGGGCTGCCTTTTCGTCCCAAAGCGTGCTCATGATATCTGCCGGCCAGTCATATATTTCATCTAAATTCCCTTCAATAAATTTCAGAGAGCAGGCATAGAAGTTGATATATCCATTATCAAATATCAGGCATAATCTTGGTGCGGAAGCTTTCTCTTCATTGATCCGGTAAGTACCAAACAGCATAAAGTGTATTCTGAGACTGAAATGCTTAAAACAAATCAGAAAATGCTTGCCCCATGATTTAAAATCAATGACCACTTCATCTTTCATACGCTGTATATCTTCTTTGCTGTTACCTGATACGGTAATAATTTTTTTCCTTTTAAAGAGCTCTGCCTGTTCTTTCAGAATAACTATAGATGGACCTTCTGGCATAATATAATTTTAATTAAATAATATGTTATTAATATGCTTATATGATATGTGAATGTTTAATATTTTCCGGAATCGTTTACTTCGATATGCTGAAGAATTTTTTTAAGGTTGATACCTTTACCCAGTACGGGCTTAAAAATATCTCCCTCTGATTTTATCCGGTCCAGCGCATTCTCGATCGTGAAATCTGTCAACCTCAAACCTTTTTTTACTTCTTCCCAATAAAGAGGCGTTGATACCGTGGCTTCCGGTTTAGGTCTGAGAGAGTAGGGAGCTGCTAATGTGGCTGCCGGACGGTTTTGTAAATAGTCAATATATATTTTCCCCTTTCTTTTGTCCGTCATTCTTTCTATACTGGTATAGCTGAGCTGCCCGCTGACTTCACCGGCTATCCATTGAGCCAGCAATTGTGATTGCTCATAGGTGTATTTATTGGATAATGGTATGTATATATGAATACCGGTGGAGCCTGAAGTCTTACAGTATGAAGGTACTTTGATGTCCTGCAGGAATTGAAATATAGCCTGGGCTGTATCGATCACCTGCTCAAATGTATTATTTTTGTCAGGATCAATATCCAGTATGCACCAGGTAGGATGATCGGGATGCTGTATTGTACTGCTCCAGGGATTGATCTCTATGCAACCCAGATTAACCATATATAATAAAGCGGCTTTATTATTGCACAGCATGTAATGCTTCTGTATACGCTCTCCGCTTACTTTGTACGGATAAAGTTTTATCCATTCAGGTACTTTACCCGTTACATCTTTTTGGTAAAAACTGTTGCTTTTAATTCCGTTCGGAAAGCGGTGCAGGGATTGTGGCCGGTTTTTCAGATAGGGAAGAATATATGGAGCAATAGAATAATAGTAGTTCAGCATATCTCCTTTGGTATAACCTTCTTTGGGCCACAATACTTTATCAGAATTTGTCAGTTCCAGCGATACGCCGTTGATGCGGCGTATAATATCTTTCTCTGATCCGGAAAGGATTATTGTATTCCTGCTGTCTTGTTGATCGCTTTTCACAGGAACGGTCTTCTGTTCCTTATCTTTTGCAGTGGATATTTTCTTCATAATCGTTTGTTTTTCAAGAACGACAGATTTAGGAGACTTATCTTCCCGGAGTGCTATGTAAGAAGGATGCCGGAATATACCTTCTGCTGTTACCTCTGTAAAGTGTATCTCACAAACCAGCTCCGGCTTTAACCATATTACTTCGGTTGTAACTGCCGACCTGAATTTTGTAGGTTTGCCGATATCCGGTTCGATGTTAAAAGGAGACGTCTTCCTTTCCAGACTCCGGAAGCTGTGCAGCAATTGCTTTTGCTCCGCTACTTTAAAGCCAGTTCCTACTTTTCCTGCATAATTGAGCTTGCCGTTTTGATATACACCGAGCAATAGTGAACTGAATGGCCTGGAAGTACCTGCTATCCGGGTATAGCCACCAATGACCACTTCCTGCCTTTGATGGGTTTTGATCTTGAGCCATGCCTTTGAACGATGACCGGGATGATAAATGCTGTCTGAGCGTTTGGCTATAATACCTTCTAATCCCGCTTCTGCAGCAGCTTTAAAAAAATCCGTACCCGGGCCTGAGCTGCTAAAGCTGTTTTTAATAATAGGATGCTCATCGGGTAGCAAAGTATTCAGAATTTTTTTTCGTTCTGTTAATGGGAGGCCAGTGATGTCTTTCCCTTCATACCACAGGAGATCAAAAATATAATAATGTAATTTGCCGTCTGATTCGGACCGCCAGTTTTGTAGCTGATTAAAATCAGGTAGCCCTTTTGAATTTAATGCAACAATCTCGCCGTCCATAACGGCATTTACATCCCAGGATTTTATGGCTTCAAATACAGGGTAGAATCTTGTTTCAAAGGAAATTCCATTCCGGGACAAAAGCAAACAGTCATTTTTATACCGGCCGCTTATGGCGCGATAGCCGTCCCATTTGATTTCATAGATCCAGCCAGGAGCATCAAAGGGTTCACTGGCTACAGATGCCAGCATAGGTGACAGCCGGCCGGGAAATGGGGATGATTGTAATTTTTTCCGGATGGATTTCTCAGATGCTTCCGTGTGCTCTTGTTCTGTTCCGGCAGCTACAGCACCATCATTGGTACTTTCAGAAGTCTTACTTGATTTTCGCTCAATTGTACGTTTCCTGTTTGGTTTCGCAGCATTTTGTTTACTTAATTGCTCAATTGTTTTTTTAGAACGTACAGATTTGTCTTTGAGCGTGATATCTCTTTCTGAAGCGTACCGGTCTTTATGCTTAATCAGCAGCCAGTTGTTTTTCTCATTGCCTTTTATTCTTGTCAGCACAAATTCACCTTTCAGCTTATGTCCCTTTAGCCTGAATTTAATATGGCCTTCTTTCCACTGTTTTATCAACGCCAGGTCCATATTTTTCTTTTGTTCCAATGGCTCCAGCGGTTCATAGGTTCCTTCATCCCATATAATCACTGTGCCGGCGCCATAATTCCCTTTAGGTATAATACCTTCAAAATCTTTGTAGTCATAAGGATGATCTTCTACTTCCACAGCAAGCCTTTTGTCATCAGGATTCATAGACGGCCCTTTTGGAACTGCCCAGCTTTTGAGTGTACCTTTTATTTCCAGTCTGAAATCATAATGCAATCTTGAAGCATGATGCTTGTGCACCACAAATCGTAACTGCTCAGACTCCGGTTGTCCTCCCTGAGGCTCCGGAGTGTCTCCGAATTTTCTCTTTTTTTTGTACGTTGATAGCGCCATAACCTATTGTTTTATTAAGCAAGGCTTTGCTTCAGTTGTTCGAGGAGGCTCCGGGAGGTTTTTTTGATCGGCGTAAGTTTGCGTATTACAGGTTTTTTACCCTTGGCTTTAGCCCGGATGAGCTTCAAAAGTTCCCTGCTGTATTCATCTTTAAAATCTTCTATATTGAAACTGCCACTGTGTCTTTTAATCAATTGCACTGCCATTTCCATTTCGCTTCTGAGAACCTTTGATAGGCTGGGTCTTATTTCATCAACGGATCTTATGGTTTCATGGAAGCGTAATCTGTTTAACAGGAGTAATCCTTCATAAGGTCGGATGACGGCAACGCTTTCTGCGGCACGCATCACAAAAGTGGAAAATCCTGCCTTTTTAGTTTTTTTTAGTGCCTGTAACAAAAGCGAATAAGCCTTTTCTCCTCCTTTCTGAGGGAGCAGATAATAAGGTGATTCATAATAAATACTTTCTATATCGGATTCATCAATAAAAGATTGCAATTGAATGAGCTTTGTCTTTTCCGGGCTTGCATCTTCAAAATCCTCTTCTTCAAGAATGACATACTTATCTTTCAGGTAATGTGCTTTTACAATATTATTCCAGTCTACTTCTTTCCCGGTTCTTTCATTCACACGTTTATACCGGATCCGGTCCAGCGTTTTTCTATCCAGTAAATCGAAATCGGGCCTGGTATCTTCTGTTGCGCTGTACATTTTAACCGGAATATTTACCAACCCGAAACCTATAGCACCTGTCCATATCGCTTTCATATTTTCAAATTATTTTGATGAATTACTATGATCTGTATTGATTTGCTCCTGGCAAAATCAAACAAGATATATGCCACACCGATAAGAGAATCAGTGATATAAAAGACCTCTGGTAGCAGAGCATATTTAAACAGTTCAGCACTCATACCTACTCACGGGCAGTACAATAATAAAGTTGCAATTTTTACGCTAAATGGGGATTTTTTTACACTGCCTGTTCCAAAATCAGGCAATTGTTGTATGATAATAATTAAAAAATTTCGTGGAGATTACATTTAATATTTGCATGAAAATTGGTATAGGTTTAAGATGATTACTGTGTGACCGGGCTGATCATTATAGAACATGTGATCCTATGGCAATGAATTTGTTTAATGATCTGTTGACATAGTTTTTAATGACATAAATAAGGAGTCATTATGCCGTCTTCTGTTATTCTGAAATATTACTATGATGTAGCAGAACGAGTGCTTCGGATAACATTTGTTTCCGGGTCAGTATACATTTATAAAGATGTTCCGGAAAGTATATTTGATCAATTCAAAAAAGTAAAAAGCAAAGGAATCTTCTTCAATAATTATATCAAAGAGAAGTTTGCTTTTGAAAAAATAGTATAGTGAAATAAAAATGGATAATAAAAAATATTACATAGGCTGTTCAGGCTTTTATTACAAAGAATGGAAAGACATATTCTATCCTGAAGCAATGTCACCCAAAGAATGGTTTAAATTTTATTGTAAGCATTTTAACACCATTGAGATCAATTCCAGCTTTTACCGTATACCTACTTTGGCATCTCTGCAAAAGTGGTATCAGGATAGTCCGGAAGATTTTTTATTCACTATAAAAGCTCCCAAAACTATTACACATCTTAAGCGATTTAATTTGGGAAAAGAAGAAATAGAGGCATTCTATGAATTAATAGCGGCTGGATTGAAAGAAAAGCTTGGAAATATTCTGTTCCAGATGCCACCGTCATTTTCTTATACTCCTGAACGTTTGCAGTTGATTTGTGAGCAGCTGGATAGTGGTTTTAATAATGTAGTAGAGTTCAGACATGAGAGCTGGTGGCGACAGGAAGTGTTCGATACCTTAAAACAGTATCACATTATCTTTTGTGGACAAAGCTATCCCGGTAATCTACCTGAAACTGCTGTCATAAACAATGATATTGTTTATTATCGATTCCACGGGAAACCTGTTTTATATAAATCAGCATACGGAAAAGAAACTTTACAACGAATATTTAACGAAGTAAGAACTGGAACAGAAAAGGTGTTTATTTACTTCAACAATACATGGGGGCATGCTGCTTTACAAAACGGCAGACAAATGCAGGAACTTGTTGCAACAAATGCCTGTTAAGTATTCAGATCAGCAGGTTTTTTAATTATAATATCTACTGTACAGCAAAATAAGTCGCTAATGATTTATAGCATTTTAGAACTTTTCAATGACTTTAAGGGGATGAGAGAATGATTGTATTCTCCGCTGAAAGCGCAAATGCTTGTAAGAAATTACGGGGCTTTTTTGTTTATATTCGTGATAGATATTAATATTTAAGAAGCCAGAATTGTAATAAGAAATTTTTAATGATCATGAAGAAAAAGGTCGTTCAAACCCTTTACTCAGGAACCGGAGGACATGCTGTCGTTGTATTTAATTTACTGGAAAATGGAGGTTTGAAAAATTGGGACAACTATTTGTTTTTCTATGGTGTAGAAGAGCTTGAAAAAGGCCATCAGGAATTTTGTGAAAAAAATCATATTGCATATAGCTCCGCAGTGAAGAAAAGTAAGCTGGACTTTGCCGGGCTTTGGAAACATTTCAGATACTTTCAAAAAGTAAAGCCAGATGTGCTTTTAGTGCACAACTCTGTTATTTTATTGCCTGCCTTACTCTATTATTTTTTATACCGTCCAATACTGGTGACGGTGGATCATACTCCCAATTTAAATAAAAGAAAATCTGAAAATTGGGCATGCAGAACATTGTTGAAATTCTCTCAGAAATATGTAGTGTTAAATGATCAGCACGTTTTGGAACTGGAGAAAAGTCACCCTTTATACAGAGAAAATAAGCAGAAAATAGTTGTGATTCCGAATGGTATTACCTATCCTAAATACTATGCTAAAAAAGCGATTAAAGGAAGAATTGGAATGATTTCCAGATTTTCTCATCAGAAAGATCAAAAAACATTGATTGAGGCTTTTAGCATTTTATCAAAGCGTAATAAAGATGTAGAGCTGTATTTAATTGGCTCAGGGGAAACATTGAGTGAATGTCAGGCTTTAGCAGATAAGCTCAATCTAAAGGATAAAATCACCTTTACCGGAAATATATCGTTTGATCAGGCACAGGAGCTCTGTGCTACATTTCAGTTGTTTGTCATGTCTACACTAGCCGAGACAGTTGGGATGGTAGTATTGGAAGCCTTTGCCAAAAGAACCCCTGTGCTGGCTACTGAGGTAGAAGGTATTGTGGAATATATGGAAGATGGGGTAAATGGTTTTCTGGTACCTGCTCAAAATCCTGAATTAATGGCAGAGAAAATAGAGTTTCTGCTTCAGCAGGATGATACGTTCTTCGAACCGATTATATCAAATGCGTTAGCGACAATTGATAAAAAATTTGATGCCGAAAAAACATTTCAAAAATATGAGGCAGCAATAAGTGGCTAGTGCCGGTTTCTATTGTCTTATTGACAGGTGATGGATGCTTGAAAATCTATTTTTTACCTCTTTTTACCTCAATATTCCTACCTTTGCCATTTCGATAACAGAAGTATGAAGATTTCTCTGAACTGGCTGAAAACATTTATAAATATTGACATTGACAACGAGACACTCAAAGATTTACTGACTGATATTGGTCTGGAAGCTGAGGGTATCGAAGAGTACGAATCTTTACCCGGAGGATTGAAAGGGCTGACCGTGGCAGAGGTGCTGACTTGTGAACCTCATCCTGATGCGGACAAATTAAAAGTGACAACTATTAATACCGGAGAGGGAGAACCTGTACAGGTAGTTTGTGGTGCGCCCAATGTAGCTGCAGGACAAAAAGTAGTCCTGGCACCGGTAGGAGCGAAGCTTTATCCGCAGGGACATGAGCCTTTTGAAATCAAAAAAGCTAAAATCCGTGGAGTAGCATCCAATGGCATGTTGTGTGCCGAAGATGAGATCGGTCTGGGCGAATCTCATGCAGGCATCATCGTTTTACCGGCAGATACTCCGGTTGGAACTGCTGTCAGCCGGATTTATAATGTAGAAAATGATTTTGTGTATGAAATAGGATTGACACCTAATCGTACAGATGCGCAGTCTCATTATGGCGTTGCCAGAGATTTGGCTGCTGCTTTGAGTTTCAGAACAGGGAAAGATATCTCTGTACAAAAAGGTGCTTCAGATCTTGCATCCGGAGCAGGATCTCCTGTAAAAGTGGAAGTGATTTCTAAAGACTTAGCTCCGAGATATTCAGGATTGGTGATAGAAGGTCTGACAGTAGGAGATTCTCCTGAATGGCTGAAAAACAGATTGAAGGCAATTGGTCAGAAGCCTGTCAATAATGTAGTCGATGTGACTAATTATATCTTGCACAGCTACGGGCAACCTTTACATGCTTTTGATTTAGGTGTGGTTGGAAATACTGTAGAGGTGAAAACTTTGCCTGCGGGAACAATTTTTAAAACTTTAGACAATACAGAGATCAGATTGCACGAAGAGGATTTGATGATTTGCAATGCTTCTGAACCTATGTGTATTGCCGGAGTTTACGGAGGATTAAATTCCGGAGTGAAAGCATCTACTACTGCTATATTCTTAGAGAGTGCATACTTTCGTCCGGTTGCTATCAGAAAAACATCTATGCGTCACGGTCTTCGTACAGAAGCTGCCCAGCATTTTGAAAAAGGTGTAGATCCTGTTGAAACTGTAGAAGTATTGAAAATTGCAGCTCAGCTAATCATCGAAGTGGCTGGAGGAAAAGTTGTATCTGATATTACTGATATTGCTTCTCAGGAATTTGTAAAAAATACAGTAACACTATATCCTGATAAAGTCAGAAGATTGACAGGTGCTCCGATCACGAATGAAGAGATCCTGAAAATCTTATCCCTTCTGGAAATAGATGCAGATACAGCTCAGGAAGAATGGGTGTTGCAGGTGCCATTGTATCGTGCAGATGTGACCAGAGATGTAGACGTGATAGAAGATATTCTGAGAATTTACGGATATAATAACGTTCCGATTCCTGCCGCTATACATGCCGCCATTCCTGTTAAAAAAGGAATAGATAAAGATCAGTTATATCGTACGGCAGCTAATTTCCTTGCTGCTAACGGTTTTTATGAGATGCTGAACAACTCATTAACACGTTCTAAAAATATTGAAGGGTGGATAGAGCCGGAACGTCAGGTGAAGTTATTGAGCAGCATTAATGCAGAGCTGGATATTCTCAGACCATTCATGCATGCCAGTGCACTGGAAGTATTGAGCTATAATATCAATCGTTCTCAGAAAAATCTCAAACTTTTTGAATATGGTAAAACATATACCAGAGAGGGAGATAAATATCAGGAAGACCTGCATTTGTTTCTTGCTGTAACTGGAGAAAAATTACCGGTGAATTGGAATACTCCCTCAGTAAAAACCGACATTTATTATCTCAAAGGACTGGTAGAAAGTGTTTTGACGAGAGTGGGAGTAAAATATTCTTCTTTAACAGAAGAAAGTGATTATTTACATGAGTACACCCTAAATTATCTGGTGGGGCAGACAGTAGTAGCTACTGTAGGAAAACTTTCAGCAGGAGTAGCTAAGAAGCTGGACATCAAACAAGAAGTGTTTATTGCAGATTTCAATTGGGATAAAATTGCAAAATTGGCGCAGAAATCCTCAACTCCTAAAATAAACGTGTCCAGATTCCCATCAATCAGGAGAGATTTAGCACTTTTGTTAGACAAAAATGTTAAATTCACGGAAGTGCAGGAGATCGCTGTGAAATCCGGCAAAAAGCAGCTCAGAGAGGTAATGCTTTTTGATGTATATGAAGGCGAAAAAATTGCAGAGGACAAAAAATCTTATGCTGTTAGCTATATCTTCGGAGATGATGAGAAGACAATGACTGATAAAGATATTGACAGCATCATAAGTAAAATGATAGAACAATATTCAAAACAACTGAACGCAACTGTTCGAGGGCAATAGAATGAAAGATTTATCGCAAAAATGGGATCAGATTGTAGCCAAAGTATATCTGCTTTTGGAGAAAAACCGTAAGCTGGAGACAGAAGTAGCACAATTAAAAACACAGATTGCGAAGATTGAACAGACAAATGTTCAGTTACAAAAGGAAAAAGAAGACTTAAATCAAAATATAAATGTTTTAAAGCTGGCTAAAGGTGTCGGCCTTTCTGATGAGGAAAGAAGTGAAGTTAAAAAGCAAATCAAGCACTATATAAACGAAATTGATGATTGTTTGGCAAAAATCAATGCTTAACCATGGTAGATAATAACATAAATATCAATATTATTTTAGTAGGAAGGCCTTATAAATTAAAGGTGGATCCTGCTGAAGAAGCCATGGTAAGACAAGCTGTCAAAGATATCAATGATCAGGTTTCTGATTATCAACAAAAATTCCCCAGTAAAGACAAGCAGGATTTTTTAATCATGTTATTGCTTCAGCAAAAAGTAGAAGCTTTGAGAAAAACAGGGGTGCAGACTCAATCAGAAGAGTGGGCTGCAAGACTAGATGCACTTGATAGTTTATTGACCAAAAACCTTCCCGATCTTTAAGAAAGACCAGCCTTTTCTCAGTACATTATTAACCATAACTGTGCTATAAAAGAAATGATTGTAACCATTATTGTAGGTGTAGCAGCCTTAGCGATAGGAATTGTACTTGGTAAGCTGATTTTCAGAGCCAATGTGCAAGATCAGATTGCTCATGCAAAAGTTGTCGAAGAAAAGGCGAAATTCGATGCTGAAGCGCTGCTCAAAGAAGCCAAGATAGAGGCTGATGCCTATAAAAAAGAACGTGCCATGGAAGCAAAAGAACGCTTCCTTAAATTAAAAGAAGAGCATAATCAGGAAGTAGATGCTCGTAACAGGAAGGTGTTAGAAGGCGAGAATCGTATCAAACAAAAAGAACAATCTCTTGGACAGAAAGAACAGTCTCTTAACCAAAAACTGGAAAACGTCAATAGAAAGGAAAAAGAGGCAGATGAAGAGAAAGCTAAGTGGCAGACTCTTCAGGAAGCAGTAGCTAAGAAAAAAGAAGAGTTGAATAAAGCCCACTCCGAACACATCGCCAAGCTCGAACAGATTGCGAAATTAACTGCTGATGAGGCCAAAGCTCAATTGGTTGAGATGCTGAAAGACAGAGCTCAAACCGAAGCAATGGCGCATATCAAGGTGGTCATGGATGAGGCTAAATTGAAAGCTAATAAGGAAGCTAAAAAAATCATCATCCAGTCTATTCAGCGTACTGCTGCAGAGAATACCATTGAAAACTCTGTTTCTGTATTCAATCTCACCAGTGATGATCAGAAAGGTCAGATTATCGGTAGAGAGGGACGTAATATCAGAGCTTTAGAAGCTGCTACAGGAGTTGAGATCATCGTAGATGATACACCGGAAGCTATTATTATCTCAGGATATGATCCTTATAAACGTGAGATTGCGCGCTTATCCCTTCAAAGATTAGTGTCCGATGGACGTATCCATCCGGCTCGTATTGAAGAAGTGGTGGCTAAGACCGAACGCCAGCTGGAAGCGCAGATCATGGAGATAGGCGAACGTACTGTGATTGATTTGGGAGTGCATGGATTGCATGCTGAACTGATCAAATTAGTAGGTAAAATGCGTTTCCGCTCATCTTACGGACAAAACCTGTTACAACACTCCCGTGAGGTTGCTAACCTTTGTGCTATCATGGCGTCTGAGTTAGGCCTCAACGTGAAGATGGCTAAACGTGCAGGTTTGCTACATGACATTGGTAAAGTATCAGACGATGATCCGGAATTGTCTCACGCCTTGCTTGGAGCCAAATTGTGTGAAAAATACGGAGAGCATCCTACAATTGTCAATGCAGTTGGAGCGCATCACGATGAGATGGAAATGTTGTATCTGATCTCTCCTATTATTCAGGCATGTGATGCTATTTCAGGAGCACGTCCGGGAGCACGTAGAGAAATCATGGAAATGTATCTCAAACGTATACAGGAGCTTGAAGCGGCAGCCATGTCATACAACGGAGTTTCCAAAGCTTATGCGATTCAGGCAGGACGTGAGCTGCGTGTAATTGTGGAAGCAGATAAAACATCTGATGAAGATGTAGAGCAGCTGTCATTCAAAATTGCTCAGCAGATCCAGGATGAAATGACCTATCCGGGACAAATCAAAGTCACTGTTATCAGAGAAACAAGATCTGTAGCAGTAGCGAAATAAAACAGAGAAATACTTTTAAAAGATAATGGCTTCCAATCGGAAGCCATTTTTTATATTTATATCTTCAATGTTTCGAATGAAATGGATTATTAGTCTTTGTGTTGCATTAATGGGACTATCTTGTATGGTATGTGATATTCCTGATGTCAAGGAATGTTATCGGATAGAGTTAGCCTTTCAATTTGTAGATCCTAAGCATGAAAGATCCTTGGTCGGAGATCAAATAGATTCAATTACACCATATCTGAATGATGATATCCGGTATCGAACTATTATAGAAAGCGATACTTCAGAATGGCAGGATTTTGTAAAAAATCAAGATTCTTTCATCTTTAAGCATTCTGGTAAAAATCTTCAGGAGAAAGAAATGCAAATAAATATCCGGCTAAATGAAGCAGAACAGCTGAATTATACCTTAAAAATGAAAGAGGAGCTGACCTTTTATCTAATAAAAAATGATAGTATTTTGTTAGAAGCCGGACATTGTAATGATCTTAGACTGGTACGGATAGAATTATAATTTATCCCTTTGATAGATCATTACACATCAAACTGTCTCAGATGATGGTCCAGATGTTTGTAAAACAAATTATTCCACTCAGTAGCTGTCAATACTCCGAAAGCATGAGATTCTTTACCTGCAAAATGAATCTCTCCTAATTCCTGAGTTCTTATAATATAATCTTTTAATCTTTTTTTCTCTGTTTCAAAGTCTCTGGTATCCTTGATGATAAAGTATGGAGCAGTACCTAGGTTAGCCTGGTATGGGATTTCATTGACAACATGCTTTTTTACAAAAGTTTTCATGATCCAGCCTAGCAAAAAGTTTGGTTTCGGGTGCTTATTGTCATATACCAGCTCGTAAGATACATTTAAATGTGCCAGCATTTGTGCCACATTCATTTTGCCCCATAATCCCTGAGATTGCGGAGTCAGTTCATCTATCCTTTGCAAAAGCTGATCTGTTGCAGGCTTTTCAAATACATTAGGTAATGCCATATCTTATTGATGTAAAGTTCCTTCTAAAATTCTTTTAATAACAGCCTGAGCAGCCCATTCCCGGTTACCTGCCTGTTGTATGACAATTGAGTTCGGACTATCTATAACGCTATCACTGACTACAACGTTTCTTCTGACCGGCAGACAATGCATAAATTTAGCATCGTTGGTCAATGCCATTTTTTCTTTATTCACCATCCAGTCAAAATCACTTTTCAGAATCTGACCATACTGCTCATAAGATGACCAGTTTTTGGCATAAATAAAATCTGCATCTTTGAAAGCTTCTTCCTGACTTCTCAGCACAGGAGCATCCCCTCTGAATTCCGGAGCCAGATCATAACCTTCCGGATTGGTAATGACAAAATCCACATCTGCATGATTCATCCATTGTGCAAAGCTGTTGGACACGCATTGCGGTAGCGTACGCACATGGGGAGCCCATGTCAAAACTACTTTCGGACGCTTTTTAGCTGTAAACTCTCTGATAGTGGCCAGATCTGTCAACGACTGTAAAGGGTGGACAGTAGCAGATTCCATATTGACTACAGGAACTTTGACATATTTCAGGAACTGCTTCAAAACAAATTCCTGATAATCATTTACCCGGTCTGTTAAAGATGGGAAACAACGCAGTGCGATCATATCAGCATACTCGCTGATGACAGCAGCACCTTCTTTGATATGTTCAGCAGTATTGCCATTCATAACAGCACCTTCTGCGTATTCCATATTCCAGCTATCCTGACCCAGGTTTAATACTATCGTATTCATCCCCAGATTCTGAGCAGCTTTTTGTGTACTCAGACGAGTTCTCAGACTACTGTTCAAAAAGATAAGGACCAACGTTTTATTCTCTCCCAAATGCTTCCACTGAAAAGGTGTTTTTTTGATTTCCAATACTTCCCGTGCGAGTAGTTCTACGTCTTTTATATCGTGAGCGGATAGATAATTCTGTATCATTCTTTGCTGAAAATTAATCTGCTCAAAGGTACAAATAATGCAGTTGATACCATTATAATAAAGATTTTTTCGGGCGGCTGGGCAGGCTATCGGCATGTATAGCTGTTCCATTGCATTTCACTGCTATATAGCCTCTATCCTTACCACTTTTCTTGGGGCTATATTTGGGCAGCGGATTTATATCAGGGGTACATTTTTTAACAAAAAAGCCGGGCAATTTGCCCGGCTTCAAAAGTTATTTTAAAAGATTGAGATTATTTCACCACAATAAAAGAACCGATTTGAGCAGCTCCGTTTTGTTCAATTCTCAAAGTATATCTTCCTGCAGGTAATACGTTTGGAAGTCTTAATTGAGTGTTAGATGAGATAGATTGTTGTGCACCATATACCTGAGCACCCAAAACGTTAAAGATTTGAACATTTGCTTTGCCTTGAGTCGCAGCATCCAATCTTACATTCAAAACATTTCCTGATACAGGGTTAGGATATATGAGAATGTTTTTAACATCATTTTTTCTAACCAATGTTGGTAAAAGAGTTTGAATTGTTTGCTCATAGTAATATCCATAAAGAATATCGTCTTCACATTCAAAGATTGGGATAATTGTAAATATATACTCTGAATCAGGATTTAAACCTTCAATAGTACCACCTAAATCAGTACCAACATATACTACTTTGGAATCTTCTATATAATCACCTGCTTCATATTCAGTATTATCTTCAGGATATCCAAAAGAGTATTCTTCATCAATGTTTTCATCCATAAGAATAATATAGCCAACAGCATCTCTTACTTCCATTGCCTGGAATGATACGCTGGTTGCTCCTGGAGTTAAGTTGATGAATTTAGTTCCGATGCTGGACGGGTCATCACATATTTCTATAGTTAAGAAATCAAAATAGTCTTCAGTTCCGTAAAGAGTATTGCCATCGCATTCAAATACCGGTACAATTGTTACATAGAAGTAATTATCAGCCTCTAAATCAGTTAATTCAAAATGGTCATCAGTGATTAGTCCTACTACTTTTGAATCAAATATAAAATTACCTACGCTATATGTATTGCCGTCAATTGGAACCCCGAATTCATGATCTTCAGATACAACCTGATCTAATAGTACCAGATAACTTTTAGCTCCCTCTACTTTATCAAATTCAACATAGAAAGAACTAGGATCGCTTTCAAGATAAGTAATTGTAGGTATTGCATCCAGATCAAAATCGCAAGGATCTACTGGTACTTCACCACCTTCACCGAAGGTAACTGTCAGGTCATCGATTGCAAGACCGTGTCTTGAGCCTACCACAGAGCTGGAAGTACTTCTTTCATTCGCCCATCTGATTACGAGCGTTTGACCTGCTGCCAGCGAAATGCCTAATTCAGCTGATAGCGTAGCTTTGTTGGCCGAAGCATTACCATCCAGTTTGCTTTCTGTTGCAGCAATAGTTGGAGTGATAAATGTCAGAGCACCAACACTTGTCCAGGTCGCATTTGAATCTGCAGCACCCGTAGCATTCAAGCTATATTGGAAAACTAGTGAGTCTGGTAATAATGTTCCTGCGCCCAGCACATTCTTAGTACCGTTTCTCCACTGTTCACCGGTGTATGTTACTGAAATCTTACCAATGGATGCACCACTTTCATTTTTGAAAGATGTACCGAAGTATAATTTAGGATTTGATCCCGAGTTAAGAGAGCCCAATGCTCTTTCAGTAGTACCTGCTGCACCGTAAGAGTATATAGCTCCTGTGCCGAGAGCTCCGTCGTTGCCATTATAGGTTTCTTTGTTGGAAGTCCAGTTACTGAGTCCGAAGGCATTAGTAGTGCCCGAATTCGCAAGCGTATTAAAGTTTTGCGAGTAAGTCTGATCTACTGATGTGACATTGGTTTGAGCATGTAGCGCACCAGTTGTCGCTAAAAACATCAATAAGACCACTGAGTAAAGTTTCGTCATAAATGTTGATTTTAAATGAAATTAAGAAAATTTTATGAAATTGGCTGATATTCTACACGTTAAATCAACATGAAAAGTTGCCTTATCCATCATAAGTGAGGAACTACAGATATCCACCGGTATTAGTACCTTTGTATCATGTCCGGCAGATTGTACGTTGTTCCTACCCCGATCGGGAATTTAGAAGATATTACTTTTCGTGCATTGAGAGTTTTAAAAGAAGTAGAATTAATTCTTGCAGAAGATACCCGCACTTCCAGAAATCTCTTGCGCCACTTCAGTATTCAGACTCCTTTGCAGGCATATCACATGCATAATGAACATAAGGCAGTCAGTAATATTATTGAAAAATTACTCTCCGGCTCAGATCTGGCATTGGTTTCTGATGCCGGTACTCCAGGGATTTCTGACCCCGGATTTTTGCTGATCAGGACCTGTATCGAAAATGACATTACTATAGAGTGCCTTCCGGGAGCTACGGCTTTTGTCCCTGCTCTGGTCATTTCCGGACTTCCGACAGATGCATTTGTGTTCGAAGGATTTTTACCCCATTTGAAAGGTCGTCAGAAAAAAATCTCAAAAATTCTGGACTATGAATGCACCGTTGTCGTATATGAATCTCCATACAGGGTAGTCAAGCTATTGGAACAGCTGGCAGAAGCCGGTGCAGGACAAAGAAAAATTGTTTCAGTCAGAGAAATCAGTAAAAAATTTGAATCTGTCGTCAGAGGAACTGTTGAAGAAGTTTTTGCTCATTTCAAGACAAATGAACCTAAAGGAGAATTTGTATTTGTTCTGGAAGGAAAGCCATCTGTTAAAAAGAGCAAGTATGATGACGTTGAATAAATCTTTTGCGGAATCGGTGATTGCCATAGCTGAAAAGGCTGCCGCATTTATCAGCAGCAGTCATGGTAACGTAAAAGCCGGAGAAATTGTTACCAAAGACCTCAATAGCCTCGTGAGTTATGTAGATACAGGCTCTGAAAAGATAATTATTGAAGGTTTAAAAAACATTCTTCCGGAAAGTGGATTTCTTGCTGAAGAAGGTACGACTGCCCGAACGGATGCTGAATACATTTGGATCATTGATCCGCTGGACGGCACGACTAATTTTTTACATCAGATTCCTGTATATGCAATATCTATAGCTTTACAATATCAGGGTGAGATAATTTTTGGCTTGGTGTACGAAGTCAATCGTCAGGAATGTTTTTACGCACTGAAAGGACAGGGAGCATTTCTGAATCACAATAAAATATCTGTAAACGAAGCTGCTTTTGCAGATACATTGATAGCTACCGGATTTCCATATTATGATTTCAGTAAGACAAAAGCTTATCTGGAAGTTTTGGAGGAATTGATGAAAGGCACACGCGGGATTCGCAGAATGGGAGCAGCCGCAGTGGACTTGGCTTATGTAGCCTGTGGCAGATTCAATGGATTTTATGAGTATAGTCTTGCTCCATGGGACGTTGCAGCCGGAGCATTATTGGTCAGAGAAGCCGGCGGAGTTGTGACCGATTTCAAAGGCGGAGAAGATTGGCTGCATGGAAAAAGTATAGTCGTCGGGAGCAATCAGACACATGCACAATTATTGCAATTATTGGAAGAGAAATTCTGAAATAGTTGATATAGATATCATTTGAAATGTGTAAATTATGTTCTACAAAATCTTTTGTATGAATATTCCTTACACTAAAGTAATAGCTTGTCTGGGTATCGCTTTGTCTGCAATGTCCTGCAATGCACAGAATACATCCGAAAAAAGTACTTCTTCTCCAGGTAAAACCGCTACAGCCAAAACGGCTCAAAATTATGTCGCTGGTAAAGATTATATAGAATTTGAAAGACAGCGGGTGCTGGATAGAAACGGATTTGCTCAACCTATAGAGGCTGCCAGCTTTTTAGTACCTAAAGGCTGGAAGGTGGATGGGAACATTATATGGACATTACCGGGGCAGGGTTGCGAAGGAACCAATCAGCAAATATCTATTACCTCTCCGGATGGCAAAATGCAGATTAAGTTCAATCCAATCTACACGTGGACGTGGAGCAGTGATCCTACGCTCAATCAGATGAGTCAGCAAACTGCCCGTCAGGGAAGCTTCTGTATTGTAGGACAACCGATGGACGCAGAAAATTTTGTCCGCAATGCAGTATTGCCTCAATTGCCTGGTGGAACGCAACTCGCCAAAATAGACAAGAATAATAATGTAGCAAGTGACTTAAAAGCAAAAGTAGAAGCGGCTAATAAGGAATTACAAAGCTATGGAGCCGGTCAGATAAACAATTATTTTAGTGCTGTAAATGCACAGATCAGATTTCCTGATGGTAATAATGGTATCATTATGGTTGGGATGATAAATTCAGAAATGAGCATCCCCAATGCATATACCGGATCGTATAGTGTACAATACTCCGGTTCACTCAATAATTATATCACATTTAAATATCCCGCTGATCATGAAGAACAGGCAAAGGATCTTTTAGCAGTGATAGTGGGCAGTATTCGTGTCAATCCTGACTGGTCGTATACCGTCAATCAATACTGGAGAAATTTCAGAGCACAAAGAAATGTGGAGCATATCGGAAGAATTCAGCTGATGGATGCTCAGACCAAACAAATGGCTATCAACCATCAGAATAAAATGGCTGCAAAAAATGCCGCTTTTGCCCAGCATGTACGTTCCTGGGAATCTACTCAGCAAACCAATGATAAGATTCACAATAATTTTATCAAATCTATCAGAGAAGTCGATAATTTCCGTGATGCTACGGGTACTGTTGAAATGTCAAGTCATTATGATCATGCATGGAGCCGTAGTGATGGCTCCAGTTTTATTATGACGAATAATCCCAATTTAGATCCGGCCGCAATATTCCAGGATCAGAACTGGAAACCTATGCAGAAAGTAGATTGATTTTTTCTTTTCCGATTGATAATGAATTGTTTGAATGTAATATCTTTTCTGTTATCCCAAAGCTGAACAAGGAAGCAAAACCATTTGAATGTATGTCTGTTCCTGAGTATCTGCGATATATTCAACAATAGAAATCTAAAGAAAACAAGCTTATATCGACAAATATATGCTCGCATTTAATTATGTCAGATGAGTCGTGCTAAACAACATATTATTTATAGCATAGGCCATTCCTCATATAGCTGGGATGTGTTTCTGGATATGCTGCAATCTTTTCAGATCAAAGTCCTGGCAGATATCCGGGGTTTACCGGGCTCCCGGAAATTCCCTCAGTTCGACAGAGAAAACTTAGAAATATCTTTACCGGAAAACGGAATACAATATATTCATCTCGCAAATTTGGGAGGAAGAAGAAAAGTCAGGAAGGATTCTAAAAATAATCGCTGGAATAATGATTCATTCCGGGGATATGCAGATTACATGGAGACAGAAAATTTTGCAAATGCAGTAACAGAATTAGAAATGCTTGCTTTGCAACAGCCTACTGCAATTATGTGTGCCGAAGCGGTTTGGTGGAGGTGCCACCGTTCTATGGTGTCCGATTATCTGAAAGCAAAAGGCTGGACAGTGCTGCACATTATGGCAGCAGGAAAAACTCAGGAACATCCATACACCCAACCGGCGAAAATAGTGGATGGGCATGTATTTTATACGGACGAAAATTTGTAGAGGCTATGTCTGATGAAACATTTATTTCAATGTGATACAGGTTGTAATTGAAACGGATAAAGTCTGCCGTATACTTGAGAGTTATACATTTCTTACGATTCAATTCTCTTCCCTAGCTTCTGAGCAATGAGACTGGAGGCAATGAGTTGTATCGTGTGATAAATCATCATCGGCAGCAAGATAACTCCTACAGAGGTATTGCCTTTGAATAATACGCTGGACATTACTGTTCCGTGAACCAAAGATTTTTTAGAGCCACAGAATGCCGCAGTGATGGTATCTTCCTGAGAAAAATTCAGTAGCTGACTGATTTTATTGATCGAGAAGTAAACTGTGAGGAACAGGATAAACATTGTTGTGCTGATAGTGATCAGTGTTGTTACGGCTATCTGCTCGTACAGTCCCTGATCAAAAGAGGAACAGAAAGATCTGTAAACAATCAGCAAAATGATACTCTGGTCAAAAATCCTGAGAGAATTTCCCGCCTTTACTACATATTTTCCTAAATAGGGACGAAGGATAATACCGGCGCCTACAGGTACGATGACCTGAATGATCAGGTCCAGGATGATCTGAGTGAGATCCATACCGGATTCTGTTGCGCTCAGAAAAAATCCCATGATCAAAGGTGTCATAAAAACACCAACAAGGCTGGATATGCTGGCGTTGAAAATTGCTGCCGGAATATTCCCTTTGGCGATGGACACCATAACTACTGAAGATGAAACCGTTGAAGGGAGAGCGGCTATGAAAAAAATGCCTGTCCAGATTAAATTATCGGAAGCAGGCCGGAAAACCAGACTGGTAAGCCAGACGATTACAGGGAATAAGACAAAAGTCGAACCTTGTACCAGAAAGTGTAGCGGGATATTTTTGAGTCCGGCTTTCAGCTTGTCCGGGCTAAGCTTTAATCCATAAAAGAAAAAGATAAGAGATACGCCTATGTTTGAAATCGGTTTTAATGGAAGGAAAGAAGATTCTGTGCCCAGCTGAGGAAACAGGTATGCAAGTAAAACAACAGCGAATAACGCGAGAATAAAATTATCAAGACCAATATTGTTAAGTCGCTTCTGAAATTGCTGTAAGATCATGTCCGTACAAACATATGGGTTTGTTTATTAAATCAAAGTAAAATGCTTGCGTGTAAATTTTTAATTAATAAATAAATCTGTTTTCAATTAGTGTTAAGAAATTTCATCTTTCAATATGATTTTGAGTGCTGATTTTGCTTTTTTGTAAAATTTTTGACCGGTTTATTGGCATTATCGCAAAAATGTTTTCCATTTTATGAGTTTAATCTATGTTTAACATACATTCAGTCGTTTTGAAATAAGAAATACTTAAATTCGCGCTACAATTTAAAAATTACCTGATGTCACAAAGCTATAAAGTACCTCAGGGCGTACAAATTATCGGAAAATACACGCCCGAATTTGCGGAAATTCTTACTCCTGAAGCATTAGAATTTGTTGTAGGTCTTCAAAGAAAGTTTAACTCAAGACGGAAGGAACTTTTGCAAGCTCGTGTGGAGCGTCAAAAAACTCTGGATCAGGGAATTTTACCTGACTTTCTTCCTGAAACAAAATCTATCCGTGATGGTGAGTGGACCGTTGCTCCGGTCCCTGCAGATATTCAGGACAGGAGGGTAGAAATCACCGGTCCTGTAGATCGTAAAATGATCATCAATGCATTGAATTCCGGTGCAAAAGTATTCATGGCTGACTTTGAGGATGCGAATTCTCCTACATGGGAAAACAACGTAGGTGGTCAGATCAATATGAGAGATGCCAACAGAAGAACTATCTCAATGGTAGATGAAAAAAGAGGTAAAACTTATCAGCTAAACGAAACTACTGCTGTTCTTTTTGCTCGTCCTCGCGGATGGCATATGGAAGAGAAAAATGTTATCGTGGATGGTGTAAATATGTCAGCATCTATCTGGGATTTTGGTTTGTACTTCTACCACAACGTTCATGAAAGATTGAAGAGAGGCAGTGGCATCTATTTCTATCTTCCTAAAATGGAGCACCATTTAGAAGCAAGATTGTGGAATGACATCTTCATTTTAGCACAAAGCCAGTTGGATGTTCCATTGGGCACTATCAAAGGTACAGTGTTGATTGAAACGATCATGGCTACTTTCCAGCTAAATGAAATCTTATTCGAACTGCGCGACCACTCTGCAGGTTTGAACTGCGGTCGCTGGGACTATATCTTCTCTTTCATCAAGAGATTAGTGAAAAACGAAGCATACCTTGTGCCGGACAGAGCTCAGGTGACAATGGTATCTCCGTTTATGAAATCTTACTCAGAATTGGTTATCCAGACTTGCCACAAACGCAATGCATTTGCAATGGGCGGTATGGCTGCACAAATTCCGATCAAAGATGATCCTGAAGCAAATGAAATTGCGTTGAACAAAGTACGTGCAGATAAAGAAAGAGAAGCTAAAAACGGTCACGATGGTACTTGGGTTGCTCACCCTGCATTAGTTCCTATTGCAATGGAGCAATTTGATAAATACATGCCTACACCTAACCAGATCCACGTAAAACGTGAAGATGTGAATGTCACTGCTGCTGATATCCTGGAAGTGCCGACAGGAACTATTACATTGACGGGTTTGAAAAACAACGTAGACGTAGGTATTCAATACTTAGAGGCCTGGTTAAGAGGCAATGGTTGTGTGCCTATCCATAACCTGATGGAAGATGCAGCTACAGCTGAAATTTCAAGAACTCAGGTATGGCAATGGGTAAAACATCCTAAAGCTGTTTTGGAAGACGGAACGAAAGTAACTGCAGAATTGGTAACAGATTTGATCGCTGCACAAAAAGAAGCTTACAAAGCTACTTTGGGCGATAAATATGCAAATACTAAATTTGATCTTGCAGTAGAATTATTCGAGAAAATGAGTCTGGCAGATACGTTGGAAGAATTCTTGACGTTAGAAGCTTATAACTACATTCAATAAATTGGGAACTAATTTTTTACATATATTAACTTAATAGAATTATGGGAAATCCATCAGAAACAAATTATATTTCTGCTTTAGAGAAAGTAAAAGCTCTTAAAGAGAAATATGGCAATACCTGGGATGCTATCAGCCCTGAGACTGCTGCACGTATGGTCGTTCAAAACCGTTTCAGAACAGGTTTGGACATCGCAAAATATACTGCTGCTATCATGCGTAAAGACATGGCTGAGTATGATGCTGATTCATCAAAATATACTCAATCATTAGGTTGCTGGCATGGTTTTATCGCGCAACAAAAAATCATCGCGGTAAAAAAACACAAAAAAACTACTGACAAAACTTACATCTATCTTTCTGGATGGATGGTTGCTGCATTGCGTTCTGAGTTCGGTCCGTTACCTGACCAGTCTATGCACGAAAAAACTACAGTACCTGCACTTATCGAAGAAATTTATAAGTTCTTGAGACAAGCTGACGCTGTAGAATTGAACGACCTTTTCCGTCGTCAGGAAGCTGGTGAAGACGTTCAGGATTTGATTGACAATTTCGAAACTCACGTAGTTCCAATCATTGCTGACATCGACGCTGGTTTCGGTAACCCAGAAGCTACTTACTTGTTAGGTAAAAAAATGATCGAAGCAGGTGCTTGTGCTCTTCAGATTGAAAATCAGGTTTCTGATGTTAAGCAATGTGGTCACCAGGATGGTAAAGTAACTGTACCTCATGAAGAATTCCACGCTAAAATTAATGCACTTCGTTATGCATTCTTAGAGCTTGGTGTTGATGATGGTATCATCGTTGCTCGTACTGACTCTGAAGGAGCTGGTTTGACTCAAACACTTCCTGTATCTCGTGAGAAAGGAGATTTAGGTTCTCAATACATCAACTTCCTTAAAACTGAAGAAGTTTCTATCGAAGATGTAAACGATGATGACGTTTTATTGAAAAAAGATGGCAAATTGGTAAGACCAGTTCGTTTGTCAAGCGGTTTGTTTGAATTTGCTGACGGTTCTAACATTGACCGTGTAGTATTAGACTGTATCAGCAGCTTACAGGCTGGTGCTGACTTGATCTGGATTGAAACTCCGACTCCTCACGTAGGACAGATCGCTCACATGGTGAACAGAATCAAAGAAGTTGTTCCTAACGCTAAATTGGTTTATAACAACTCTCCATCTTTCAACTGGACATTGAACTTCCGTAAGCAAGCTTATGATGCAATGAAAGAAGCTGGTGAAGATGTATCTGCATACAACCGTGCTGAGTTGATGGATGTGAAATATGATGGTACAGAATTATGCAGAAGAGCTGACGAGAAAATCCGTACGTTCCAGGCTGATGCTGCACGTGAAGCAGGTGTATTCCACCACTTGATCACATTGCCTACTTACCATACTAACGCTCTTCAAATGAACGACCTTTCTAAAGGTTACTTCGGAGAAGAAGGTATGTTGGCTTATGTAACTGGTGTACAACGTCAGGAATTACGTAAAGGAGTATCTTGTGTTAAACACCAAAGAATGTCAGGTTCTGACATAGGTGATGATCACAAAGAATTCTTTGCTGGTGAATTAGCGTTGAAAGCTGGTGGTGCTAAAAACACATCAAACCAATTCCACTAGTAGATTTTTATAAATCAATCTATACAAGGGCTTTTCTTCGGAGAAGCCCTTTTTATTTATTGTTAAGACTTTTCTAAAGAAAAGATTTTTAGTGATGAATGATATAGCTTTGAGCTCAGATTATTTATTGTTGTTTTAGATGGAATTAGTATTAAAATCTTCATTGTATAAGCTTGCTTTATTTACAGGTATCAGTTTATTGAGCTATCAGCAATCTTTTGCAAGAACCTATTCTACCTGTCCTTATCCTCAGCATGAAGTAGGAGTGGGGTATGGTTATCTTTCCAATGATCAGCTGGCGATCAGCTTTCTCAATTCTATAGGTATTGGTATCCTAAAGCCTATTGCTGATTTAGACCTGAAAAATGAATCTTACTCCTTTATCGGGCCGGTGAGTCTCAATTATAAATTTTTCGTCAAAGAAAAGCTAAGTGTTGGAGCAAGCCTGATCTATTCTTATACAGGAATGAAATATGAAAATCAGGCAGGTGCAACATTGACTAATAAATTTCACGCAGCTTCTGTTCTTCCGAGATTGGATTTTTATTATGTCCGCAATCCTAAATTTGCTCTGTATGGAGCTATCGGTGCCGGAGTAATGATATTAAACAGCCAATATGAGAGCTCCTCTGAATTGAACGACACCGGTGTCACCTTTGCATACCAGATCACACCGATAGCTATGAGAATTGGCAGAGATTTCGGGTTTGTGCTGGAGCTGGGGCTAGGTTCACAGGGACTGGGTAATGCAGGCTTTTCGTACAGGCATTATGACAGACCATGGAGCTTCAATTGACAGGATAGGAATCAGGTATTTTTTATAAGATAAAAGTATTACATTTGAATATTGCTTATAGTCAAATGAGAAGGTATCTGCTTTTATTTTTTTGGAGTTTTTGTGTCTTTTTGAGTGTAAATGCTCAAAACGGAGCAGTCCTTGTAATAAACGGAGGATTTATCAATATTGAGAACGGAGCTAATTTAGTCATTGATAATCCGGTAGATACAGCTATAAAAAGAACAATGGCCGGTGGTCATATTATTTCGGAGCATGAAAATGACGTGGTCAGATGGAATATTGGCAATAGAAATGGAAATTACTTTGTTCCATTTGGACTTGGAACAGCCAATTATCTGCCATTGCATTTCAGCACGCTCGGAGGAATAGGAAACGGATATTTTGAACTGGCAACTTACGGAGGTCCTGATTATCTGAATACATCTTATTTGCCCGCAGGCATTACAAATTTCAGAGGATTTGAAGCAGCGGACAATTCGCCGTATGTGATGGATCGATTCTGGAAAATTAAAGCGAGAGACTATTCTTCAGCCAATGCCGACAGACCAAACTTTAGCTTTTTATCACTCTCTTACAGAGATCAGGAACATTTGAATGCCGGAAATATTATCAATGAAAATCTGGTATTTATTCAAAGATATAATCCTGTTCTGGATACCTGGTATGACTTTCTGCCGGGAGGAGGAGAAGCTACCGTCAATGTTACCAATAATACAGTAAGTGTACCGGTTGTCCCTAATGACGAGATTTTTGATTGGTGGGTTATCGTAGATAAGATTAGCCCGTTGCCGGTTGAGTTAGTATCTTTTGAGGCTGAGGCCGTGGACAATAAGATTGTACATCTGACATGGCAGACAGTTTCAGAGCAGAATTCTGATAAATTTATTGTAGAAAGGTCTCTGGACGGAAAAACATGGGAGTATGTTCTGGAAGTTCCTGCAGAGGGATTTAGCAATCAACCGAGAAATTACGAAGGTGTAGATCCTGATCCATATGCAGGATATAGCTATTACAGATTGAAGCAGGTAGATATAGGTGGTAGTATTACTTACTCACCTATAGAGCAGGTATTTATTAAAGATGTGGTAAAATATACCACTGTCATCTATCCTAATCCGGCTGGCAGCACTATTAATGTCCAGTTTTCCGATACTCAGGTTAGAAGCAGAGAGCTGGTGATTTATGATGTACAGGGAAAATTGCTGATTCACAGAGATGTACAATCCGGCAAATCCGGCAATATCGTACCTTTGGATATCAGCCGTTTGGCTCAGGGGAGCTATCTTATACAGATTATTACAGATCAGAATCTGTCTGAAACGTACAAGTTTGTTAAGCTGTAGAAATTCTTAATCGAATTTTTACAGGAAGAATTCACAAAATACTTTTGAGGAGTATATTTTTGTGGATAAATTGGAAATATATTTTTATAATCGGTGCGAATAATAGAATATAAAATACTATCTTTGCACCCACTAAACAGATTTAGGTGATGTACGCGATCGTTGAAATTAACGGACAACAATTTAAAGTAGCACAAAATCAGGAAATCTTCGTGCACAAATTACAAGGAAATGCAGGAGATGCTGTAAATTTTGATAGAGTGTTATTGATTGATAATAACGGTGCTGTTCAGGTAGGCGCACCTGTAATAGAAGGCGCAAAAGTTTCTGCAACTATTGTTGATCAATTGAAAGGCGATAAAGTTATCGTTTTCAAGAAAAAACGCCGTAAAGGATACAAATTGAAAAATGGTTTCCGCCAGTCTTTTACAAAGATTAAGATTGAAGGAATTGCTTAATTATTAAAAATATAAAGAAATGGCTCACAAGAAAGGTGTCGGTAGTTCCAAGAACGGACGTGAATCAGAAAGCAAACGTTTAGGAGTTAAAATATTCGGTGGTCAGGCAGTAATTCCTGGTAATATCATCGTTCGTCAAAGAGGTACTAAATTCCATCCTGGTACTAATGTTGGTATCGGTAGAGATCATACACTTTTTGCTTTGAAAGAAGGTAAAGTGGTTTTCACTAAAGGAATTAAAGATAGAACATTTGTGTCTATCGCTACAGAAGCTTAATATCATAGCATCTATATAATAAAAGCCATGCATTGCATGGCTTTTTTGTTTATATCTTTTCAGTTCTTCTTTTGCCTCCGAATGATAGTGACAGATAAATGTCAACTCCTTTAAAATCATTTTTGATGACTGATGAGATGATATTTGCAGAGCCTAAAGAAAACTGTCCGAACCTTACACCAACACCACTGCTGAAATTTTCATATTTATCCCAGCTTAAAGGAGCGTATATTCCCAATCTTCTCAATTCAAACCTCGGAACCAAAGTATATCTGGTAGGAAGATTTGCGAGACCGTCTTTGTTTTTAAAATTGTAAGGATTAATCTGTAAGCCTCCATAAAGGTAAAGTTTAGGAAGTGCCTTTACGTCTATGTATATATGCATGACGGATGGTAAAGTGATGTTCTTTTTGCCTGTAAGCGGCGTTCTTGTGCCCACAGAATCTAATACCTGATTATATGGATTGATTTCTCCGTTTTCGTTTTGTAAGCTACTGGCAGGTACATTTCGGTCGTTGCCTATAAAGTGGAAGCTGGAGGTACCATATTGCTGTTTTAAAGTACCGAAATCATTTAATGCTACACCTACCTTTAATAAGTACTTTCCGAAGAGTCTGCTTGGCTTGAATGCGTATTCCACACCGGCATCTATTGCCCATCCGTCCGGTCTCCAGTCATGCCTGAATGAATTATCTTCATAATCATCAGAAACAGCAAGATCAAATTCTGAACGATGTACATTGACTGATCCGTCTAAAATTCCTTCATATTTATTGAACTCAATATTTTTTCCATCAAAAGATGAATAAAATATTTTATCAAGAACTTTAAAATTGACTCCGGCAGATAATTCATGCATAGGTTTGTCAATGATTTTTCTTGCATAAGCAATACTGTATTCTGCATAGGCATTGACAGCTGCGGAAGTATTCTCATTCCTGAATTCCGGAATATACGACATGAGGTCGTTGTAGTGGTGGAACAGGGAGTACGCCAGATCTTCGTTTAGATCGTTAACACTGGCTACTTCTTTGATTCTTGTTCCGAAAGCGATCGAGTTTTTTCCAAGATTCATCATAAAGCCCGGTCCTCTGATGTCGGAGTTGATATTCAGATTTTTGCTTTTGCCATTCATGCTTACCTCAAAGAAATGATAAGGATCGAAATCTTTAAAAATCCCTTTGAGTGTAGCTACTCTTAAAAAATCATTTCCTACAGAAACATCTGCGCTTAAAATATTAACCTGCCATCTCATCTCACTATTGGGAAGAGAGGCAGGATTAAAATATACTGCTTTTAAAGGATCGTATTGAGAAAGGTGAGGTCCCAAAAAAGATTGAGAGAAGCCTTCCTGTGCAATTAAAACTGATAAGATAAGTAAACTTCGGCGTATGAACTTTGGACTCCCGGCTAACATATTGATATAATTATAACCAAATGTAGTAAATGGAGGGCTAAAGCGAAAGGTCGTACTTCTTTTACTTTTCTTTCAATATTGCCTTGAAAGTAACTTTTTTAGCAATGTCGTCTCTGTTGCTCAATTCTACATTGGAAATGTTTAGGGTGCACTTGCTTCCGGAATATGTCAACTGAAAGGTATGAGGTGTATCCAGAGTGTAGATAAATGTGCCATCATTGGGTTTCCTTGTGGAAATTACTGCAATTACACACTCATCATCAGCTAATTCAGACACTTTAGGATCTTTGTTGACCAATTTGTATATTCTGGTCTCTGTGGGCTTTTGTTTGAATTTTATAGAAATGATATTTCCTTCTGTAGCTACTTCATCAGTTGCAGCAAATGATTTATCAGTAGCAGCCCATACAAAGCCAATAAGAGAATTAACTACGTATACCGATTCATTGAGAGTCCAGATATTTTCAGTCGGATAATCCAATGTGGTAAATTCAACTTCATTACCGTAGTAAGTACCTGTTTCATTGACCATATAAGCTCTCAGGTAATATTTTTTATTTGCGGTTAGCTGATTCAAATTGCTGGTGAAAGTTCCAAGACCAGTACCGTCTTTTGTAATAGTGTTGGTAATTGTAGGACTAGGAGATTCACCGTAACAAACTCCTCTTTGGATTACAGCAGAAGATGATTGCTCTATAGCACCTCCTGTTTTTGCTGCTCTGTAACTTAATACAGTTACCGGCGTCGTTTTTATAGACGCATTATTGTCATTATTGTTCTCGTTATCCTTGGAACAAGATACAATACCGATTGCTATAGCAATGCAGATGATAAATGGTTTGAAAAATTTCATAGCTTGTGTGTTTAACACAAAATTAAGAAATGCTAAATGAATTTAATATGAAATTATCAAAAGTATTTTTAGATTATTGTTATATATTTCATCAATGTACTCTATCTCCACGAATTTCCAGCTGTAATAGTGCCTCAGCTTCATAAACAAGCCATTCTTCCCATCGGCTTTTTACTTTTTCTTTATCTAGATAATGAGAGGCTATATCTATAAACATAGTATAGTGGAGTGCTTCAGCAATCATCAATTTTCTATAAAACTCTCTCAGGCTGATGTCTGATATGCCTTCGGATAATAACCGGAATCTTTCACATGACCTTGCTTCAATCAAAGCCGACATCAGCATCTTATCCAGAAACCTTTGCTCAGGAGTTCCACCTTTAATGTTGAATTCCATTAGTTTGTGTACGTACTCATCTTTTCTTTGATATCCAAGTGACAGATTTCTTTTCTTTAACTCGTCCAGTACCATCTTAAAATGTGTCCATTCTTCTATTACCACCGGGGTCAGCCTGTCAACGAGATATTGTTTGTCAGGATATAATTGTATCAATGCGATACAGGTCGATGCAGCTTTTTGTTCGCAATATGCGTGATCTGTCAGAATCTCTTCTATACTTTTTTCTGCAAGATTTACCCATCTTGGGTCGGTTGGTAGCTTTAACCCTAACATAAAGAAATGTACTTCCTGCAAAAGTAAAAGTTTTATGGATGGAGATATATCAATACTTCGTTAAGGTTAATTCGCTCCTGTTGTCCGGATTCTATTCTTAAATTTTAAAAAAAGATTTTCAAATGCATGCATATTAAATGATGAAAGATAATTTGTAATCAATTTTTCATCCGTGTATATTTAGCAATCAAAATGAATGCTTGTGTCTGATACTTCTGATAAAAAATATCGTCTTGGTTTACTGGACCTGATTCCTCAGATTGTAAAAAGATTACCGGAAAAACTCCCCGGATTAATTATGGGAGGAATTCCTGCTTTACTACAAAAAGATACAGATGAGCAGTCAATTGGTAAAGTATTGGAGCGCAATGCAGTCAGATTTAAAAATAATCCTGCAATTCTGTTTGAAGATAAATCATGGACTCATGCAGAATTGAATGCAATAGTCAATCAATACGCTCATTTGCTGATCCATCAGGGAGTAAAAAAAGGGCAGGTTGTAATTGTGTTTTTGGAAAACAGACCTGAAGTTCTTTTTGTAGTGGCTGCACTGGGAAAATTAGGTGCAATAGCTTCACTGATTAATTCCAATCAGAGGTCCCTGGTGCTAAAACACAGCATCAACCAAAAAAATGATGGTTTTTTCATTATTGGTGAAGAGTTGATGCAGGCATTTGAGGAAGTGAAATCAGATATAATTTCTCCGGGAAGAAAAGTATATATCGGTCTGAAAGATAAAGGCCAATGTTCATTTCCTGATGACTATATAAATGTTGAGGAAATAATCAGCAGATTTCCTTCGACGAATATAGCGGGAGTGAGCAGCATGCAGTCGGGAACACCTTTTGCCTATATTTTCACCTCCGGAACAACTGGTATGCCTAAAGCATCTATCCAGACACAAAGAAAATGGCTGACCTGCATGCATTGGTTTGGTAAAGTCAATCTTAGTCTGAACAGCCAGGATGTAATTTATGTCAGTATTCCTTTTTACCATTCCAACGCTTTATTGATCGCCTGGTCGAGCTCAGCGGTGAGTGGCGCTGCAATGGCTGTTCGAAGAAAATTTTCCGCATCAGAATTCTGGAAAGATGCAATACGATACAAGGCGACAGCTTTTATCTATATAGGTGATATATGCAGATACTTGTATAATGCGCCTCCGGGTGAGCTGGATAAGCAGCATCATGTGCAAAAAATTATCGGAAATGGTTTGCGTCCTGATATCTGGAAAAATTTTAAATACAGATTTAATATTCCGGAAGTGTATGAATTTTATGCATCCTCAGAAGGGAATATGACATTTACTAACACATTGAATCTGGATTCCACTGTAGGATGGTGTGCTACAAAATTTGAAATTGTAGAATATGACCGAGAAAAAAGTGAGCCGGTCTACGATAAAAAGGGCTTCATGAAAAAGGTACAATGGGGAGATGCCGGCTTGATGATTTTCGAAGTCTCTGAAAGATATCCCTTTCCCGGATACGTCAAAAAGGAGGAAAATGATAAGAAAATTTTTCGTAACGTATTTAAGAATGGAGATACCTGGTATAATACCGGAGATATCATGCGTAATATAGGATTCCTGCATACACAGTTTGTAGACAGAGATGGAGATACATTCAGATGGAAGGGCGAAAATGTTTCTACAGCAGAAGTAGAAGAAATTATCAATGCATATCCTGCGGTTTCGACCAGTTCTGTTTATGGTGTATCTATTCCGGATACGGATGGAAAAGCCGGGATGGCAGCCATCCTGCTGAAAGAAAATGCTGATTTGGACTGGAATGATTTTGAAGAATATCTTCTGAAAGAATTACCATCTTATGCAGTGCCTTTGTTTGTGAGGCTGGTAGAAAAATTTGAATACACATCAACGTATAAAATTGTCAAGACACAACTGAAACAAGAGAGCTTTAATAAATCTTCTTCTCCGGTATGGATGAAAAAAAATAAAAATGAATCCTACAGATTGTTGACAACTGATATGTTGAAAGACATAAAGAAGTCTGGTGTTTAGATGGCTTTGTTTCATCACAAAAACTTATTGATTTCTTAGGATTTCACTTTTAATTGCCTGCTCAACTATTACTAAGTTTGTCAGTTTAAAAGTAAGGACATCTCTAAAAGTTCGTATGTCAAGGCTTTTTGAGGATTTTAAATATTCAAAATAACGCAGAAAGGCGGGTTTTTAGAGATGTCCGTAAGTGTGGTTTTATGGCATTAGGAGTAGTTTCAAAAAAGATATTTTCTGTAGGAACATTATTTGCAGCATTATTTGTAGGTTGGGTTCAGCTGCCCGATTTTACCAAAACAGCTTTGTATCATTTATTGCCTGGAATTGACGATTATAAGATCTTTGCTAATCGTGCCATTAAAACTGAAAACCCACAATCTTTAGAGCTTTCAGAGACTTATAATCAGCTAAAACTTTCGGATACTAGCTCAGAGTTTTTAAAAAAACGCAGGACCGGAGCTTTTTTAGTGCTTCAGCACGATAAAATTATTCATGAATATTATGGAGAGGGTCTGGATAAAAATGTAATATCCGGTTCATTTTCTATGGCAAAATCACTAACGAGTTTATTGGTAGGAAAAGCACTGGAAAAAGGATGGATTACTTCGGTCAATGATCCGGTATATAAATATCTTCCACAGTATGAATTTGCTAAAGATTCGAGCCTGACTATCTACCATTTGTTGACAATGGGTACAGGATTTAGCTGGAAAGAAAGCTATAACAATCCTTTAGGTTGGCCGGTTGCTGCATATTACGGCAATAATCTGGATGAAGTAATGGCAAATGTAAAAAAAGATATTCCGGTAGGTACAGAATTTAGATATCAAAGTATTGTGACACAGATTTTGGCAGAAATTATCAGAACTACTTCCGGGAAAAATCTTTCTGAATTGATGCAGGAATTTTTCTGGCAACCGATGCAGATGGAATCTGATGCTTTGTGGAGCCTGGATCATGAGAATGGCAGGGAAAAGGCATTTTGTTGCTTTAGTGCTACCGCCCGTGATTTTGCGAAGATAGGTCAGCTAATTCTGCAAAAAGGAATGTGGAATGGTCAGCAATTGATCTCTTCTGAATATCTGGAAGATGGTATGAAACCAGCCAGACACATGGTTCTGGAAAATGGCAGAACCGTATCTCATTACGGATACCACTTTGCTTTGATGAATTATAAGAATTACAGCATAAGGTATTTTGCAGGACATTTGGGACAGTTTATTTTTACTATACCGGAACTGGATGCCGTGATAGTACGATTGGGTCATGATAATCCTATTGAATTCGATGAAGACGGACATTATACAGAAAGCTACAGATATGTCGATGTGGGTTTGGAAATATTGGAACAGACAAAGGTTCTGTAAATGCTACTTTTCTGTTGTACTAAGCATTTCGATAACTACCGAAATTTTATCTGCATATTCTGTGTCTAAGTCAGCATTTTCAAAATAGATCGCTTCCAGCTTTTGAATAAAACCTGTTTTTTGAATAAAATTCAGGACAACATTAGTTCTGTCAATTTTATTGATTTTAAGTTTTTTGCCCCTGTAAAAAATGTCTACACCATAGTAATAGATAAAGGTTACCAGATTTTCAACTGCTATACTATTATAGGGAATATCCCACATTATAAGCAACTCGTCAAACTCAAAGTAATTCAGATATTGTTCAAATTCAAAATGATCAATGTCATTCAGTGATAAATTGACGAGTTTCTTCCATTCGTTTTCTACAAATTTATAAATACAGTCCTGCTCTGCCTTATCCCAGTTTTTCCAATCGGCACATTCTAATTTATTATAGATAGTAATCAAGTTATACCAACCGTTGTACCTATGCTGTTCATATAATTCCAACAAGCGTGGTAAAAAATGTTTGAAATCTATTTCGTTTCCCCATATGGTCATTGCCTCGCTGCAGTATAAACCTAAATCATCCATTCCAAGTACTCTTAGTGGTTTGGAATATATTTTATCCTCTTCCTCTTCAGAAATACAGCCACACGGACACTTATCTATTCTACCGTTCAAGGTATATTTACTGAAGACTTCGTAAATCGTTTCTATATGAGAGTGTTGCTGCATTTTTGGGGAGTATCAGGTAAAAATAGTGAAAATAAAAACACCCCGGCATTTGGGGATACCGGGGTGTCGAAACGGACAGTTATAAAACAATGGAATAAAAATTCCTTTGTTATTTTAATTCTTTGGATGATTTTCCCAGAAGTCTTCTGGCAATGATGAGTTGCTGGATTTGTTGAGTCCCCTCGAAAATGTCCAGGATTTTTGAATCTCTTGCCCATTTTTCTAAAAGTTCAGCTTCTGAATATCCCAGGCTACTACAAAGTTCCACACATTTTAAAGTAATACGGCTGCCTGTACGGGCGGCTTTCGCTTTGCTGATAGATGCCTCCATAGAGTTCGGTATCTTATTGTCTGCCATCCATGCGGCTTTGAGCGTCAGCAACCTTGAGGCTTCATAATCTGCTTCTAATTTCAGTATTTCGGCTTCTACAGCTTTCAGGTTATTGATAGGCGAGGTGTAGCCCAGATTTATTTTTTCTTTCAGAAGTTCTTTTGTGCGTTCGAGAGCGGCTTCTGCGCAACCTACGGCCATTGCAGCTACAAAAGGTCTTGTATTGTCAAAAGTTTCCATGACTCCGGCAAATCCTTTTTGGACATTCACTTCGGGTGAGCCCAACAAGTTGGCGGCCGGTACTCTACAGTCCGTAAAAGAAATAACGGCTGTGTCTGATGCACGGATGCCCATTTTGGTTTCCAGGCGCTCCACTTTCATACCCGGAGCCCCTTGTTCTACCACGAAAGATTTGATGGCAGCCCTTCCCAAAGATTTATCTACTGAAGCCCATACGACTACACAGTCAGCTCTTTCTCCCGACGTGACAAAAATCTTGGTACCGTTCAGGATATAATGGTCGCCATCCTTTTGAGCAGTCGCTGTGATAGCTGCCGAGTCAGAGCCTGCACCAGGTTCGGTGATGGCCATTGCCGCCCATTTTTTGCCGAAACGCTGCATTTGTTCGTCATTGGCCACAGCGGCAATTGCAGAGTTGCCAAGGCCTTGTCCTGGAATGGTCAGCAACAGACCCACGTCTCCATAGCACATTTGCATGATATTCAGTACACTCGACATATTGCCACCGTTTTTCACTGTGCCTTGTTCGGCATCTTTTCTTCCCCTGTCCCCGGCTGCTCCGCCAAGATTCTGTCCTCCGTCGGCCATTCCGTCCAAAGCGGCTCTGAGCAAGTCCAGCTCTTTTGGATAATCATGTTCATTGAGGTCATATTTTCTGGAAATAGGCCTGAATATAGTGGTGGCAGCCATACGAGCCGCATCCATTACAGGTTTGAATTTTTTTGGTATTTCGAGATTCATTGTTCTTTTAATTTTTAAGATTACAGGTGCATTGCGTTATAACTCCATGAGACGGCTCTCAGGTCTCTGTATTTTCTTTCGGCAGGGAAATCTCTCATGAAACCAATACCGCCAAAAATTTGTACTCCGTCATTTCCAATATCCATTGCTCTTTCCTGACAAGCCACAGCAGCAAGGTATGCTTCTTTTTGGAAAGGCTTGCCTTGTTCTGCCAATGAAGCGGCCCTCTGGGTCAGTATTTTCATGGTATCCGTTTCTATGCGGATATTGGCAATCATGAATGCTACGGACTGTCTGTGGGAAATAGGTTCGCCGAATGCTACCCGCTCATTGGCATAAGGAATGGCTTCGTCCAGAATAGCCCGTGCCGCACCTATGGCCAGTGCGCACCATCCCAATCGCGCATAGCTGATAAATTCTGCATAATTGAATGAACTGTCACCCAATTTTGCATCTGAGTCAACTTCTACATTATTCAGAGTGATGTCGCCCAGAGAAGCCGGCCTTAATCCCATGGCATTTTGAGAAACCACAGAAAGCCCATCATTGGAGGATTCTACGAAGAATAGTGCCGGGCCTTCTCCTTCTACATTTGCAGCTATGATGAATAATTCACTGGAATTGATCAATGGCACAGTAGCCTTTGCTCCATTCAAAACATATTTATTCCCTTTTTTTACAGCTTTTGTTGCCAGCACAAACGGATCAAATAATGCGGCAGGTTCATTGACGGCAATGACAGCAGCCAGCGGATTGGCTTCATCTAAAAATGCAGGAATGTACTTTTCCTGTTGCGCCCCCGTTCCCCAGCGTGTGATGGCGTTCAAGGCATTTACAGGAGCTAAGAGAGACAATGCCATCCCAAGATCTCCATGGGCTAATTCTTCTGCAATAATCATTTGAGTGACAGTGGCTTTGTCTGTTAGTACTCCGCCCAAAGATTCCGGTACGGAGTAATACGGTAGTCCTAATGCCCGAAATTCTTTTACGATTTCATCGCTCACTTTGCAATCAACGTTTGCCTTTTCACCTGCATTTTTCAAAAATTGAGAGGCAAATTGTTGGATGGTCTGCTGAATCATTTGCTGCTCTTCCGTAAGATTCAGGTCAAACAGGTCTGATTTCTTGACATTTTCAGGCCGTTGAGCAGATGATGAATTATTGGATTTTGGGAAAATACGAGATGCTTGTTTTGCAACGCTCGCTCCCTGGACAATGCCCTGGTAGGTAATTTTTTCTACCAACTTGCGGAGACCCAAGGAAGTTCCCACTTTACTGTCTAAAACATTGTTGAATGCAACAAATACTTTAGCTAAAGGAGTATCACTCATGATTGATATTCTGTTTATCTTTTTAGTTTGAGAAAATAATGCTGAAATATAATGCATGCATTGTAAAATCCGAATTTTTCGATGTTAAAAATCAATTTGTACAAAGAAAATTGAGTAAAATCAAAAGCCTCCCGATAAGGGAGGCCGCTAATTTATTGTCCATATTAACGGACCGACGTAGTGTTCGACAATAAATATACTAAAATATTAGTATGCTTTCAAAAAAATTATTATTTGTCCCTTTTAATTGTATCATATACATTCCGGGAAATTCAATAAATAAAGGAGTTTTTTGGTAAGAAGTTAGATTGTTGAGCTTCTCCGTGGAAATAATTCGGCCACTTACATCTGTAATCACCATTATATAGCTATCGGCAGGCAGATTATTTGTTTCTAACCATAATGAACCATTACCTGGATTAGGATAAACTTTAAAGCTGAATTCCTGATTATTTTGAAGATGAGTTAAAATTAAATCTTCCCCATTGCAATCCTGGTCAATGCGGTCGTTTGGAATTTCCTCTGCTCCGCGGGATACACAGAAGCATCAGAGTCATTGCAATCCGTATTGTTTACGACATAGCCATCAGGAGACGAGCAAGCTTCAACAGATTCATTCGGATTACCATATCCATCTCCGTCAGCATCTTTATAAAAAGTTATCAGCAGCCCATCATCAATTTTTCCATCACAGTTATTGTCTATTCCATCGCATATATCAATAGAATTCGGATGTATGGCAGTATTGTTATCGTTACAGTCAATTGTCAGATTGATTAATTGATTTCTGAGAACGTAACCTGTTGGTTGAATACATTGAGTCAGTGTATTACCGGAGTGAAATCCATCCTTATCCTTGTCCTCATACCAGATGGTGTTCGGATGAACATTGGCATCATTATCATTACAATCCGTATTGTTTGCGACATAACCATCAGGAGATGAGCAAGCTTCAACAGATTCATTCGGATTACCAAATCCATCACCATCAATATCTTTGTACCAGATAATAGATTGATTTTGGTGCTTTAATCTTAAGGAGCTACTATATATAAGTGGTGCATTATTGCTCCATCTGTTGAGCGCAGGAATTGTTGTATTGTTGTATGCATAAGGAGCTCCGATATTTGGCCATGTACCGGCATCCCACCAGGAAGGAACCTGACATAGGTAATGTGATTCTTTAGTGAGTTGAGTACTGCCGGCTGGTCTGAAATTATTAGCTCCTTTTACTCTGTTGCCATATTGATAATTATCAGAACCTGTCAAAGTGTATGCTCCCATGAGCAGGCCTGTGTTTGTTACATCATTCCCGACAATATTTGTCGAGTTTCCCGCACCGTCATTCATAAAAATACCGTAGCCGACAGCTTTGTTTCTGAAAACAGTATTGTAAGGTCCATTAATGCCGTGAGAATTATCTATGACAATATGTTGGGCAGTATTACCTTCTATGAGATTAGAATAAACATAATTTCCATGCAACACTATATCTCCGGCACTGTTTGCCGGAAGCAATACGCCTGTCCAATATGGATTAAGTGAATAATTATAGCCTATTACGTTACCATTGGCTCCGGCTTGTAATAAAACAGAGTGCCTTAAATTATTAAAAACATTGTTTTCAACCAGACATTCTCCGGAAGTATTCTGGATGACAATTCCGTATCCCCGTCCTCCACTTCCATAACTGTGCGAGTGATGTAAATAGGAACCTCTCAATACCATATTAGATGAGTAATTAAAAGAGACATGGGCAAATGTGGTTTTGTTACTTTCCAGACCTATGATCCATGAATTGACAGCATAGTTGAAAAGAATATTTGTAGTTTGAGCATCTGCATTATCTACCCGCTCGATGTATAGATTTTCAATACCTACATAGTTTCTGGGATTTATTTTTCTCAATCTTGGACTTGTATTGAGAGGATGTGATCTTCTGAACTCACTTTTAAAGAACAGAGTATCTCCGGAGATTTTTTCAATTTGCAAAATTTGTCCACCGGTTTTATAAGCCCAGGTAGAATACATGATAGAACTGTCATTAGCTAATAGATTCACCCATTCATTAGCTGAAAAGAAGCTGGGATTAGACACCAGCGCATACTTTTGTTTGCTTTCAATATCCTGGCTTACCCAATAATCAGTACTGTTTCGATTCCCTTGAATTTCTATCAGATTTCTTGCAGCACCGTTTTGATTAAACATTAGTTTTGTATCAATACCTTCACCTTTAATAATAATACTATCCTTATTAATTCTGATAGAGTTATTGAAGCTATACGTACCGGCAGGAAACAGAATGGTAGTGCCGGGCGCTGCTGCTGCTAATGCTGCATTAAATGCTGCGACATTGTCGCCAGAATTGTTATTATTACCACCATAGTTTAGAATATTGATGGTATTGGTAAATTCAGGGATATGGACCTGTACCCCGGCATTACTCCAATCAACAGTTCTGTCAATTGAAATATTCTGAGAAAAAATATGAGTAAAGCCAAACACACAACACACAATCCCTAATCCTATTTTCTTTTGCATGAATATAGATTTAGTAGACTTGACGTTAAATATAGGGATTATATATTAATTATTTGAATTAATGTTTATTAGGTCGCAAAAAAATGACGATATGAATGAACTGATACGAATAAACAGCGAATGGCACGTAAATTGAAAGTTTACAATTAGAAATAAAATTTTTACATTGTTCAACAAATAATAAAGACTTTATGAAAAAAATATTGATGACATTGATGGTAGCAGTTATCTCCGGTATTACAGCTTTTGCTGCAAACCCTAATGATGTTTTAGGTGTTTGGTTAATTCAGGACAAAGATGCCAAAATTGAATTGTACAAAACTGCTGATGGAGAATTGCGTGGAAAATGCGTTTGGCATAAAAATCCTAACCAAAAAGATGTTTCAAATAAAGATCCCGAGAAAAGAAATGAATCCGTGATTGGAAAAATCTACGTATGGGGATTTAAGTGGGATGCTGAAAAAGGCGAATGGAATGGAGGAAAAGTATATAAAGATGGGAAAGATTATTGTGGCAGGATCAAATTGAATGAGGATGGAACCTTATTCTTAAAAGGAACTATCTGCGGAACACCTTTAGGTAAAACAAATACCTGGACGAGAAGTACTAAATAAAGATACTTATATAGATTAGGAGGGGAGGCAGATTGCCTCCTTTTTTATTAATAGATATATTGATTCTTGTCAGATTCCCGAAAATGTATTCTCTGCAAAATAACGTCCTATTTAAAAAATGCCTTTGGTGTAGTAAAGGAACCTTCTGATTTAGGCTGATTTTAGGCAGAATGAAAAGCAAAAGAACAGGAAGTTCAATGATTTCATTTTCTGACTAACTTGATCAGTTCACATTATACAAGTGTATAAAAATCTCATAAAATGGGTATGTGGTAATTTTTTTCGCTCTTTGTTTTCTATTCAAATTTCTGATACTCATCTCTTAATGTTTATAGAATAAAACTATATTAGAAAAGTATTTGTGTGGGTTATGAAATTAATGAATTAAGTTTGTATCTTTGCACTCGCTTCTGAAGGGGGCATAGTTCTAGGACAGGGTGAATAGTTAAG